>NZ_CP120849.1:3005940-4492660 GCF_029581355.1 Parabacteroides chongii
ATACAATCGTCATTCCGCCTCCTAACGTCACCGGCGTACTTCACATGGGACACATGCTTAACAATACCATTCAGGATATCCTGATCCGTCGTGCCCGTATGTTGGGTAAGAATGCTTGCTGGGTACCGGGTACCGACCACGCATCTATCGCTACCGAGGCAAAGGTGGTGAACAGACTGGCACAGCAGGGAATCAAAAAGACCGACCTGACCCGCGATGAATTCCTGAAACATGCCTGGGAATGGAAAGAAGAACACGGAGGTATCATCCTGAAACAGTTACGTAAACTGGGTGCATCCTGCGATTGGGATCGTACGGCTTTTACGATGGACGAAAAACGTTCGGAAAGCGTATTGAAAGTTTTTGTCGACCTGTTCGACAAAGGCCTGATCTATCGTGGCGTGCGTATGGTAAACTGGGACCCGAAGGCCCTGACTGCTCTTTCCGATGAAGAAGTAATTTATAAAGAAGAACATAGCAAACTGTTTTACCTCCGGTATAAAATCGAAGGGGAAGACGGTTACGCTGTTGTTGCAACTACCCGTCCGGAAACGATCATGGGCGATACCGCTATGTGTATCAATCCGAACGACCCGAAGAACCAGCACCTGAAAGGTAAGAAAGTGATCGTTCCGCTGGTAAACCGTGTGATCCCGGTTATCGAGGACGATTATGTAGATATCGAATTCGGTACAGGTTGCCTGAAAGTAACTCCGGCCCATGACGTAAACGACTATATGCTGGGCGAGAAATATAACTTGCCTTCCATCGATATCTTCAACGATAACGGAACACTGAGCGAAGCCGCCGGCTTGTATATCGGTATGGATCGTTTCGATGTTCGTACACAGATCGAAAAAGACCTGGAAGCTGCCGGCCTGTTGGAAAAGGTAGAAGCATACGAAAATAAGGTAGGTTATTCGGAACGTACCAATGTGCCTATCGAACCGAAATTGTCTATGCAATGGTTCCTGAAGATGGAACACCTGGCACAGATCGCTTTGACTCCGGTTATGAATGACGACCTGAAGTTCTATCCGCCTAAGTTCAAGAATACATACCGCCACTGGATGGAGAACATCAAGGACTGGTGCATCAGCCGTCAGTTGTGGTGGGGACATCGTATCCCGGCTTATTATCTGCCGGAAGGCGGTTATGTGGTAGCCGAAACACCTGAAAAGGCATTGGAACTGGCGAAACAAAAGAATCCGGCACTGACAATGGCCGATCTTCGTCAGGACGACGACTGTCTGGATACCTGGTTCTCTTCCTGGTTATGGCCGATCTCTCTATTCGACGGCATCAATAACCCGGATAACGAAGAGATCAACTATTACTATCCGACCAGCGACCTGGTAACAGGACCGGATATCATCTTCTTCTGGGTAGCCCGTATGATTATGGCAGGTTACGAATACAGAGGCGATATGCCGTTCAAGAATGTTTACTTTACCGGTATCGTTCGCGATAAACTCGGACGTAAGATGTCGAAGTCATTAGGAAACTCTCCCGACCCGTTATTGCTGATCGAACAGTACGGAGCCGACGGCGTTCGTATGGGATTGATGATGGCAGCACCTGCCGGAAACGATATTCCTTTCGACGAAGCTTTGTGCGAACAGGGACGTAATTTCAATAACAAGATATGGAATGCCTTCCGTTTGATCAAAGGTTGGACGGTCGACGATACGATTGCGCAGCCGGAAGCATCGGCTACTGCTGTCAAATGGTTCAAGATGCAGTTGGATAAGACGATTGCTGAGGTAGACGATCTGTTCAGCAAATACCGTCTGAGCGAAGCGATGATGGTTATCTATAAACTGTTCTGGGATGAATTCTCTTCCTGGTATCTGGAAATGATCAAGCCGGGCTATCAACTGCCGATCGATAAGGTGACTTATCAGGCAACACTCGGTTTCTTCGACGCGTTGCTTCGTTTGCTCCATCCGTTCATGCCGTTTATTACGGAAGAATTATGGCAGGCTCTCGAACCGCGTAAGGAAGGTGAAAGTCTGATGGTTGCATTAATGCCTGAAATTACACCGGTAGATGCTGCTTATCTGGAATCATTCGAGATCGTGAAAGAGATTGTGAGCGGTGTCCGTACGATCCGTCTGCAGAAGAATATTCCGAATAAGGAAGAATTGACTTTACAGGTATTGGGCGATCATAACGATGCTTTCAATCCGGTAATCGCTAAGATGTGTAACCTGTCAGAGATAACAAAGACTGACGATAAGGCTGCCGGTGCTGTATCCTTCCTGGTTCGTACCACGGAATATGCTGTTCCTCTGGGCAGTATGATCAATGTGGAAGAAGAGTTGGCTAAATTGCGTGAAGAACTGAAATATCAGCAGGGCTTCCTCGCTTCCGTTATAAAGAAACTGAGCAACGAAAGCTTTGTAAGCAAAGCCCCGGCTAAGGTAATCGATATGGAACGTAAGAAACAAGCCGATGCCGAAAGCAAGATCAAATCGATAGAGGAGAGCATTGCTGCATTGACGAAATAAGGAAGGTACCTTTACACATAAAAAACATCCATGTTTGTCTCTGTTTGGACAAATATGGATGTTTTTGTTTTATTTTGTGACGTAAAAGAACAACAGAGTTCTTTTTTTGCTAACTTGCAGCCATTGAAATATATGCAAGAGCTATAAAAAATGGGGGAAGTGAAAAGTTGGTTGCTGATCTTTTCTTGTTTATTGTGGGGACTGGGTCTCCCTTTAACTTTATATGGTACCGAAAGCAAGGATACGACATTGTCGTTGGATTCGCTGTTTATTCTGGCACAGGCACATGTGCAGCAACAAAAAGGTTTTGACTATACTACGCAGTTGCTGGAACGATCACGGAATGAGAAGGATCGTTATCATGAAGCAAGTGCCATGTTCTGTTATGTTCGGTATTATTTCTCTAAAAATCCGGATAGTATGTATTTCTGGATGCAAAAGGCATTGCCTCTTTTTAATGAACAAAAGCGGTATGTCGAGTATTTCCGGATGAAGGCATGGTACATTTATGTGCTGACCCGTTCAAAAAAGAATGAAGAAGCACTGAAATATGTTACCGGTTTGAAGCAGGAAGCTGAGAACTTAAAATTTCCGGAAGGACTGGAGATGGCAAATCAGGCACTGGCTGACTTTTATTTATCCAATAACTTAGGTGAAGAGGGCGTCGCTTTATATGAGGAAGTCCTGAAAAGCATGGAGATGAGGAATGCTCCTTTGATTAAACGTATTAATATTATCCGGCAGTTGATGAACAAGGCGCATACTTCGGACTTGAAAATGAAATACACCAGGCGTTTGGATGATTATGTAAAGATATGCAAGGACAGGAAGATAACCTGGCTGGACGAAGAGATGCCAATTTACTACCTGGAGTATGTGGTACACAGGCATTATGCTTTAGCCTATATAGACAGGAAAGAGTTTCGGGAAGCTTTGGTGCATCTGCAAAAAGCTCAGGCTCTTCTGAATAAATATGAAATGTATAACTACGGGAGCGAATTGAAGACAATTTATGCGGCTTATTATAAACAGAATAAAGAATATGATAAAGCTTTAGCCATTTACGATTCGTTATTGCCTGTCTGGCGCATGAGAAACTCAATGTCTCTTTATCTTGAAATGTTAAAAGATAAGGCAGATGTCCTGTTGGATGCCGGAAGAAACAAGAGTGCTTCGTTGGCTTATAAAGAGTATGCTGCTCTGAATGATTCTTTGTCGAAAGTTCATTTTTACAATGAGCTGGCAGAAATGAAAACACAGCATGAAGTGGACAAGCTGGAGTTGAAGAATAAGCAAATGGACCTGGAGGTTTCGCAGACACATTCCCATTTGTTATTAATGGGAGGAGGAGTTATATTTTTGTTCGTTTTGTGTTGTTTGTTGGGATATATTTCTTATAGCCGTCACCGGTATGGACAGCAACTGAAACTGGCTAAGGAGAAGGCTGAAGAAGCGGATCATTTGAAGTCGGCTTTCCTGGCGAACATGAATCATGAGATACGGACACCGCTGAATGCTATTGTCGGTTTTTCCCAGGTGCTGGTCGATGAGGAGGATGTCGAAACCCGCCAGGAATATGCCAATATTATTCAAAGTAATAATGAATTGCTCCAACGGCTGATCACGGATGTACTGGATCTGTCAAAGATCGAATCGAATACAATGGCGCTTCATTACGCTGATTGTGAGCTTTCTGTCTTGATGAAAGAAATTTACAATGTCATCCTGCTACGCATACCGGAAGGAGTGGAACTACAACTAAGTAATAGTCCCCAACAACTTTTTTATACCGATCGTAACCGTCTTACGCAAATTCTTACTAACTTGCTGACCAATGCAATCAAGCATACGGAAAAAGGTTTTATCCGTTTGGGTTATGAGGTGACGGAGACGGATGTCGTCTTTTCTGTGGAAGATTCGGGTGAAGGTATTCCCGAAGATAAGTTGGAAAAGATATTCAGCCGTTTCGTCCAGCTGAATGACTGGAGCAAAGGGGTAGGACTGGGGTTAGCAATTTGTAAAGGACTTATTTCTCAGATGGGAGGAACAATCAGCGTTTCTTCCCGGTTTGGTGAGGGATCTACCTTTATTGTAGTGCTGCCCTTGAAGAAACCGTAACATATTTTATATACATTATTATATACCATGGAGAATTCTAGAAGAAAATTTTTTAGACAAGGGCTTGCCGGCGCTTTATTGTTAGGATCGGCAGGTGTAGTAAAAGCCGGTTTGCCGGACCGGATCATTCCTAAAGCGGCAAAGTCGATTAATCCTTGGCGTTTGGGTATGGCAGGCTATACATTTGTTAATTTTGACCTGGATACCACTTTGAAGACATTGCAGAGACTCGATATTCATTATCTTTGCATCAAGGATTTCCACTTGCCGATGGATAGCACCGATGAACAGATTAAAGCATTTCATGATAAATGCGCTGCCCATAAGGTAACAGGTTATGCCGTTGGTCCTATATATATGAAGAGTGAAGCGGAAATAGACCGTGCTTTCGAGTATGCGAAACGCGTAGGTGTAAAACTGATTGTGGGCGTTCCCAATTACGAATTGCTTCCTTATGTGGACAAGAAAGTAAAGGAATACGACTTTAATTATGCGATCCATCTGCATGGTCCCGATATTAAAACGTATCCGGATGCGACAGATGTCTGGGAACATACGAAAGATCTGGATCCGCGTATCGGAATGTGCCTGGATATCGGTCACGACCTGCGTAACGGATGCAATCCGGTGACGGATTTGAAGAAGTATCATACTCGTGTGTTTGACATGCATATCAAAGATGTGACGGATGCTTCGAAAGCGGGTGTCGGTATCGAAATCGGACGGGGTAAAATAGACTTCCCGGCATTGATGAAGATGATGCGTGAAGTGAACTATACCGGAATGTGTAGTCTTGAATATGAAAAGGATATGAAAGATCCTTTCCTTGGTATAGCTGAATCGATCGGCTATTTCAAGGCTGTGAGTGATATTGTATAATTAGGGGCGCAAATCAGTGCGCCTCCTTTAATAGTAAGAGTGATGAGAGTTGCCTGTTGTTTGTTAAGTGTTTGCTTTTTAGCCTCCTGTAGTTCAGTGAATTATGTGGGTATAGAGACTTACAATCCTGCCGAGATTACCTTTCCTGGTAATGTCGGTAAGATCCTGGTAGTGAACAATGCTGTCCATCAGCCGGATGATGTCGGGTGTGAGTTCACGTTATTTGGTGATAAGGTGGATACTTGCAGGGTGAAGGCTGACAGTGCTTTGTTCTATGCTTGTAGTGGTTTAGGGAAAGCAATGGCTGATATCTCTTTCTTTAATGATGTGCTTCTCTATCATGATGCTGTTCGTAAAGATGATGTCTACTATGAAGACAAGAAACTGACGCAGGATCAGGTGCAGGAATTGTGCGACGAAACCGGGACAGACGCGGTGGTTTCCATCGACCGTTTGTTATTCGAATCGAAGAAAAATATCATGGCTTATGCGGAAGGTTATGTGGGAGGTGAGATTCAGGTAAAGATATCGGGAGTCGTGCGCGGTTATCTTCCCGGCAGACCGAATCCTCTGGCTACAGTCTATGTGGCCGATAGTGTCTTTTTTAATGAAGAGGCCCCTAATCTGATTCTTCTTGATAAGTTCCTGCCTTCTTCAGAAAACGCGTTGCGTGCGTCTGCGGAATATATAGGAATGAAAACCAGTCCGAATTTTGTCCCTCACTGGAATAATGAGACACGGTGGTTTTATACCGGCATGGGAACGAAATGGAAAGAAGCTTCGGCTTATGCCCAGTCCGAGAAATGGGATAAGGCGGTTGAGTATTGGGAGCATTTATATGAAAAGTCAGGCGGTTGGAAGGCAAAAGCAAAGGCTGCATCCAATATCGCTTTGGGCTATGAAATGAAAACAAAACTGGATGAAGCCTATGAATGGGCGAATAAATCGGCTGAGTTATTTAAAAAAGGAGAAGGCGAGGACGGCAAGAATACCAAACTTTTAGCGCTTTATGTAGAGGTGTTACGTAACCGGGTACGTTCAGATAAAAAACTTAACATGCAATTTGGAGAATAATATCATATATTCTCCGAATTATTATTACTTTTGACAGACGATTCGAAAAAAGAATAAAAAAAGAGTTATGAGTGCAAATAATGCAAAGATTCAGTCTGTCCTGGAGACAACATTTACTTCTGCCATTAACAAATTGACTGCAGAAGATTCTACCGGCTATTATAGCGATTTATATGTCCAGGCTGATCCTGAAAGCGGGGAATTGCAAATCTACGACGAAGAGGAACGATTACTGGATAAAGTAATTGTTTTTGATTGGGTAGGTTGTCCCTGTGAAGAAGAACAATTCAATAAGCAGGTAGCCAACACCGTAAAATCTGTGCTGACTCTTTTGGTTGCGAAAAATGCTTTTGACAGCCCTCATATAATGAAACCTTTCTCTGTCAGCTTGACGGATGAGGATTTTGTTGTAATAGAGGAGCTTCTCTTCATTGACGACGAGCTTTTACGGGCGGATGATCCGTTGTTGAAAGATTTGGATGCAGATTTAGATGATTTTTTGACAAAACTTCTTTCAGATGTCGAATAGAGTTTTTATCTTTGTGCCCGGATTGAAAAACAAGTAACAATAGCAATATAGTTTGTTGCCGAAATAGCTCAGCTGGTAGAGCAACGCATTCGTAATGCGTAGGTCGCCGGTTCAAGTCCGGCTTTCGGCTCAATAAAATAAAAGCAGCTGTCTTTGGGGATGGCTGCTTTTTGTTTTTTGATGAGGTGGATGTTCTTGCCTGGTGAGTATTCTTTTTATACTCTTAATTGGAATGTTTTGTTCGAATCTTTCGCCAAACCTATCGATTCTTGTTATATTTGTAACTTTATTTATCATTATACAGACAAATAACAGCCAAGCAAATGAATGAAACCATACTGAACGGACTATTGAATCTATTTGCCATCTTTGCTTCTTCCGTGCGTATTGAAAGGGAGCAGGCCAGTCGTGCCGTTCATTCGTATTTGTCCAGTCATTTCGGGGTACGATCCCATAAAGAATATATCGAACTTTATAATGCGTTGCGCGATATGTACGACGATTCTCTCTTTGTGCTCGACAAGGAACAGATCGTGCGGAATATCTGCGAACAAATGAAGGTGAAGTTGCGGGCAGAGGAACAGTTGCTTCTGTTGATCCGCTTTGTTGAATTTGCCTATACGAACAGCAAGGAAGCGGATGAGCATATGGCTCTTTTCCGTCTGGTAGCGGATATCTTTGCTATTTCACAGGAGGAATTTGATGATTCGCTGGCCTTTATCACAGGCAAGCCATCGTCGTCGTTATTGACGATCAGCGGTGAAGAGGAAACTGACGGTAACCATATCAGGCGGAAAGGCATGGAGGGAATGATCCGTGTGTTCTTTATCCGCCGGTTTGATAAGCAGATATTTACATATCATGGAAGCGGGCAGGTCTTTATGAACGATATTCCCCTTTCACCGGATATGTTTTATGCCTGGCAGCATAGCAGTGTACTCAAGGGGCCATTGTTCCTGCCTGTTTATTATAGCGACCTGCTTACTGTTTTCAACAAGAATGAGCAGAAAGAAATCGTTCGTCTGGCGGGACGGGATATTGATTTTACTTTTAAGAACAGCCGTAACGGACTACATAATTTCTCTTTTAATCTGGAATCCGGGCAGCTGGTTGCCATTATGGGAGGAAGCGGAGTCGGTAAGTCTACGTTGTTGGGCATTATGAATGGGAATATCCGTCCGGACCAGGGAACAATTACTGTGAACGGGCATCTGCTCGATTCTCCCGAAGCACGCCGGCTGATTGGTTTTGTTCCGCAGGATGATTTGCTGATCGAGGAACTGACCGTTTATCAGAATCTTCTGTATACAGCCCGTCTTTGTTTTGCCTGTCTTTCCGATCAGGAGATCGGAGAACGGGTGGATACCGTATTGAAAGAGTTGGGGCTGGAGGAAATAAAGGACCTGGAAGTCGGTTCCCCTATCCGTAAAACGATCAGCGGGGGACAACGGAAACGTCTCAATATCGCTCTCGAACTGATCCGTGAACCGGCTATCCTGTATTTGGATGAGCCAACTTCCGGACTTTCATCATCGGATTCGGAGAAAGTGATCATGCTTCTGAAAGAACAGACACACCGTGGTAAGCTCGTGGTAGTGAATATCCATCAGCCTTCTTCTGAAATTTACAAGTTGTTCGACCGTTTATGGTTGTTGGATAAAGGGGGGTATCCCATTTACGACGGGAATCCGATAGAGGCTATTACCTATTTTAAGCAAGCGGCAAAATATACGGATCCGGATATTAGTGTGTGTAGTGCCTGTGGAAATGTAAATCCAGAGTTGATCCTGAATATCATCGATTCCAAGAAGATCGACGATTCGGGTAACCAGACTGATATCCGTAAGTTTACTCCGGAAGAATGGCATGAAGAATATCTTCGTTCACGTTCGTCTTTTTCTCCGGTAAGCGAAGAAGAGTTGCCGGAGAATCTGCAGAAGAAACCATCCTGGTTCAGGCAATTCATGATTTTCCTGGAAAGAAATATCCAAACGAAGCTGGCTAACAAGCAATACCTGGCCATCACTTTGCTGGAGGCTCCGTTGCTGGCGCTGATCGTGGCACTTCTGACGCGTTATGTGGATGATGGCGAATATGAGTTGCTTACCAATAAGAATTTTGTATCCTATATCTTTATGGCTGTGATCGTAGTGACTTTCATGGGGCTGAGTATCAGTGCCGAAGAGATAATAAAAGACCGGACGATCCTGAAGCGGGAACATTTCCTCCGGTTGAGCCGTAGTAGTTATCTGACTTCCAAGATGATCTATCTGCTGTTCGTTTCCGGACTTCAGTCCTTGTTATTCATAGCTGTTGGAAATGTAATCATTGGGGTCGGGGGAGAGATGTTTTTCATCTGGTGGAGTATCCTGTGGGCTACTTCTTTCCTGGCGAACCTTACAGGTCTGATTCTGTCGCAAACCATGAGTTCAGTAGTTGCCATCTATATTACGATTCCGCTTTTGCTGATTCCTCAGATATTGCTTTGTGGCTTGGTGATCAAGTTCGACGATCTGAATACCCGTGCTTCCGATGAGAACATTGTGCCGTTGATCGGAGAACTGATCCCTTCGCGCTGGGCTTTCGAGGCTTTGATGGTCGAACAGTTTTGTGATAATGCTTACAACCGGACCTATTTCCCGATCGAGAAAGAAAAGTATCTGGCTCAATATTATGAGAATGTACATTTGCCGGAAGTCCGGACGCTGGCGGAACAGCTTGCAACCAGTGATGATCCTGTAAAACGAAAAACAGTTGAAAATGAGTTGGCTGTGCTTGCCCGTGCTGCCCGTATCGAACCACATACGGAAGGGGAAAACTATTCTGCATATTTGGATAAGGCGGCGGCAGCATTGCATCAGCGTGCACATAATTTTACGGCCTATCTGGATCAGGTACAACGGGAACAAAGCCGTGAAAATGGTTCTGAATGGCTGACTGCACAGAAAAAGGCGCACCATAATATGGCGATAGAAGACCTGGTAATGGGGACAGGAAACCGTCGCATGTATAAAGAAACGAACAACCGTATTTACCCGCTTGTCGGTACTATTTATGTGGAACCCGACAACTACTGGGGACGTGCCGCCTTCTATAGTCATGAGAAAAACTGGGGCGGATTTTATTTTTCTACCTATAAATTTAATTTATTGGTTATAGGTTTCTTTGCATTATTAGCGATTATCGCTATATTCGCAGAGTTTCCCGGACGTTTCTTTAAACAGGACGAAGGATGAGGTTTAAAATAATAAATTATTAAATTATACAATATGAAAAAGAGTGTATTAAGCATGCTCGCCGTAGCAGCATTAGTGTTTGGAATGACTTCCTGCAACGGAGCCAAAAAATCAAACGAACAAGCCCAAGAAACTGAAGAAGCTGCTGTTATAGCAGGTCAGGCTCCTAAAGATCTGTTAACCGAGGAGTTGAAACAAGAAACAATCAATTTGCTGAAAGACATGCCGGATTCTGAAATCCCTTATCGTCTGACCAGCGGTGATGTAAAAGTAAACGTAGGTGATGTAAAATATATGTTGCCGACAGCCAAGGCTGCTGAACTGAGTACACCGACACAGAAAGCCCGTGCATTGGGTATGTATATGGCTGACTATAACGTGTTGAAAGGAATGGGACAACCTACTGCTGAAGTTGAAGCTGTAATTGCTAAACTGGCTACCGACCTGAATATCTCTTTCGTTCTGGATATTTTGAAAGAACAGGCTCCGAAAGATGCAACAAAAGAACAGGTACAGGCATTCCTGCAATCTCAGGAAGATAAGATTATTGAAAAGATGGCTGCAGAAGACAAAATTGACGTTGAAGTTGAAATGTTAGGTGCTGCTTCTGCTGAATATGCCTGTCTGATCGCTAATCCGACATTGGTAGTAAAAGGTGATGCTACATCTGCCGGTCTTTCTGCCAATATGGAAAAACGTGTCAGCATGCTGGAAGAAGTGGTTGCCGACCTGGCTAATTACTATCCGGACCTGAAACAACTGGGTGAAACTATTTCTCCGTTGAAAACGAAGGTTGCAACTATTCAGGATGCAAGAGCTGCCAATGCAGACATCACTGCTATCCGCGATTCATTGCTGAAATAAGTTGTATATAATATAATGTATAGAAAAAGGCTGTCGGAAGACAGCCTTTTTTATTGTTATCCTTTGTATGAGATCGAGAGTAATGTTATATCATCTGATTGTACGGCGTCTACAACAAATTCGCCTACTGTTTCGGTAATCTTATCTACTACCTCTTTCGGTTCTTTTCCCGCCAGTTCCCGGCAGTTATCGAGTAGCCGGCGTTCGCTGTATAGTTCATGTTTTCTGTTCATAGCCTCTGTCACTCCGTCCGTGTAAAGGAACAGATTATCACCGGGAGCAAGTTTCAACTCTTTCTCGTGATAGGTGGCATTGCTCATGGCACCCAATATCATGTCGTTCGTAGTCGGGACTTTTGAAACCGAACCGTCTTTCTGCATCAGGATGGGCGGATTATGTCCGGCATTGCAATAAGTAACAACTCCCGTGCGGATATTCAGAATGCCGTAAAAGACAGTGACGAACATATCATTCACACTTTCCTGGCAGAGAATGCTGTTGGAACGTTGCATACACAAAGCGGCGGAGTTCTCAGTGAGTGCAATGGCACGTATCACCGTACGACTGATTGCCATAAATATGGCTGCCGATACTCCTTTGCCTGATACATCTGCGATCACGAACCCCAAACGGTCTTCTCCTATGCGGAAGAAATCATAGAAATCGCCTCCCACATATTTGGCGGCACTCATATAGGCATACAGGTCGAACGATTTCAGGTCCGGGAACGGAGGAAATGTCTTTGGAAGAATAGTTTGTTGTATTTCCTGTGCCACATGCAGATCGTTCTGGATGGATTCCAGTTGTGTATGTTCCTTTTGGGCCTGTTTGATGAAAGCGATTTGTTCGGCTGCTTTCTCGATGGTCCGTTCCAGATCCTCCAGGTTGATCGGTTTCGTTGTGAAGTCGAACGCACCCTGGTTCATGGCGCTTCGGATATTTTCCATATCGCCGTAAGCCGATACCATAATACATTTGAGTGCCGGGTTACGCATCTCGTTGATCTTGGTGAGTAAGGTCAACCCGTCCATTTCCGGCATATTGATATCGCTCAGAATCACATCGAAGTCCGGTTTGGCAAGCAACATCTGAAGTGCTTCCAGTCCGTTATGTGCGAACGAGAATTCATATTCGCCTTTCTTTATCTTGCGGCGGAAATATTGGGTTAACAGTATTTCCAGGTCCAGTTCGTCGTCTACACTTAATATTTTTATAGCCATAGCAGCATTGTTTCTGTAATTATTGAATCGGAATAGTGATAGTAAAACGGGTAAACTCGTTAGGTTGTGATTCCATTTCTATCGTTCCGTTATGTTTTTGTTCGATGATCGATTTAGTGATGGAGAGACCCAGACCAGTTCCTTCGCCCAATGGTTTGGTGGTGAAGAACGGAGTATAGAGTTTCTTTTTTACTTCTTCTGTGATGCCGGAGCCGTTATCTTCGATGGTAAGACAGGCTTTATCCCCGTCTTTTTTCAGGCTTACTTTGATAGTCGGTCTGTAAGGCGTTTCGGTCGCCCCTTTTGATTTGTTGAATACGGCGTAACAGGCATTGTTCATCAGATTGAGTACTGCACGGCTGAAATCCTGCGGGATCACCTTGACCAATTGGAGTGTTTCGTCGTATTCTTCTTCAATGGCAACATTGAAACTCTTATTGTTTGCCCGCACCGCATGGTAGGAAAGCCATACATATTCTTTCGTGAGCTGACAAAGGTTGGTTGGGATATATTCATCATCCTTTCCGCGGGAGTAGAGTAAGATACCCCGGATCACGCTGGATGCCCGGTTGCCGTTCTCTTCAATCTTGATCATATTGCCTTTCAGATCCTCCATGATCTCCCGGAGTTCTTCGTCGGCATCTGCGGGCAGCTTGTCGTTCAGCTCGTCCAGCACTTCTTCCATATCCTGCAGCAACTTGCATGATAGTTTACTGAAGTTGATTACGAAGTTGAGCGGGTTTTGTATCTCGTGTGCAATACCTGCGCTTAACAGTCCGAGTGAAGCCATCTTTTCCTGTTGGCTGACTTGTTTTCTCAGACGTTCAATTTCTTGTTTGCTGTTATCACTCATTGTTGCTCTTTTGATAAATAGGAATAGTAATCATGAACTCAGTGAAGTTGTCCTTCTCACTCTTTACGATGATGGAACCGCGGTGGTTCAGGATAACTTCCCGGCAGAGGTACAAACCGACACCAGCTGCTTCGGCGGTGGGTTTCGTAGTGAAGAACGGTTCGAATATCTTATTCTTGATATTGTCTTCGATGCCGATACCATTGTCACGGATACTGAGATAAATCGTTCCGTTCAGCCTTTTCTCCACCTGGATCGTGATAACCGGGGAGAATTCTACTTTCTGTAACTTTTTAAGCAATGCATAGATACAGTTTTTCAGTAGGCTGAGCATCACCTTGTTCATCTGTTCGATATCGATTTCTGCCATAGCAGGTTCTGCCGGGCACAGGATATCGATCTGTATCTGTTTACTTTCAATTTCTTCTTTGAACGCTTTGCGGATCACGTCTACGTTCACTTTACAGAGTTCGCAGATATCGGTCGAAGTGACATTGCCGTTCCGGTCTTTCAACAGTTCCTCCATGGCCTTCACGATCCGCACGGTGTTACAGCCATGTTCGTTGATCTTTTGCAGGTTACTGTTGATCATGTCGAGTATTTCGATGCTGTCGGCATAATTTTCTTTCGACATGACTGTCTGTTCCTCCATGATGTTTTCTTTCAGGTCTTTGATCAGATTGGCGGAAAGTCCGGCGAAGTTATTGATGTAATTGATCGGGTTCAGGATACGGTCGACCAGTCCTTGTGTCAATTGTCCGACGGTAGCGAGCTTTTCCTTGCGGACAAGTTCGTCCTGTGCTTTAGCCAATGCATCCAGGGCATCGGAAAGTTTCTTGGATTCGTTTAATACCTGGTCGCGCTGGATGCGGAGTTCGATGGTCCGTTCTTCCACGATCTTTGCTAGATATTCTTTTTGCTTCAATTGTTTGCGAAACCGTCCTTTAATGATATAGAGGATGATAATTGTTACAACCGCGAGACCGGGAATTGTCTCCCAGTCATAATAAAGCCCCAGGATGATTATGATCCATCCCGCCAGTGTCGCTTTCTCAATGATCCGTAATTTCAGTTTGAGCGCGCTTATCTCTTTGATGTCGAAGTCTGCCATATCAGTGAATGTCTTTTGTCATTGTGAGTATATTTTTTCCTGATGAACGGGTATAAATGACTTCTGTCATCAGTTGTTTGACCAGATAGATACCGAGACCGCCGATAGGACGTTCTTCCGGAGGAAGGCTAATGTCAGGCTCTTTCATTTCCAACGGGTTGAAAGCTGTGCCGTTGTCAGTAATGACGATGGTCAATAGTTCGTTCCTGTAGTTCATATCAATGCGTATATCCTGATCTTTTTTATCCGGGTAGGCGTATAATATGACGTTGGTCACAACTTCTTCGAGAGCCAGTTTGATTTGCATCGACAATTGTTCTTCCAACCCGTAAGTAGATGCTTGCAGGTCCAGAAACTCGTACAAACGGGTGAGCTGTTCCAGTTCGTTCTTTATGTGTAACGTGTTTATCATCTGCCGGTACGGGGCGCTTAGGATTCGATGGTCAGGAAAGAAGAGAAGCCGGTGATATTCAGGATTTCTATAATGTCCTGTTTTAGGTTTCTTAGCCGGAAAGTTCCGTTTTTCGCTTTCATCCCTTTTTGTAAGGTCAGCAATAAACGAAGTCCGGCGCTACTGATATAAGTGAGTTCCGTTCCGTCGAGTACTACCGTATGTACATCCTCTGCAAGTATTTTTGTGATCTCTTTTTCAAAATCAGCAGAAGTAAGCGTATCTAACTGGCCGGAAAGACCGATGATCGTTTCGTTTCCGTTTTTTACTGTGATCTTCATATATTGTTTTGTTCTGATTTCTATTACAACAAAAGTATAGATAATCATTTAGTTGGACAAGTTATTTAGGGCTTTTGTATGAAGCGTAGCAGAAATAGTAGTCGGTGGGATTAATTGAGTTAAAGATTAGGAAATATTGAACCTACTTTTGGCTTGATCCAAAAGTAGGCAAAAGATCAAGGCTTAACCGGCTTCACTGCTTTGGTGAAAGACTACGCTGAAAAATCCGAAACTCGCTGCGCTCAGACAACGGATTTTTTTAACCGCTTCGTCTTTCCCCTCCGCGGACGTTCACCCGCTTAGGCCTTTCCCAGGAAGCTCCGCTTCCTTTAAAGATTGCCGATACCGACACCTAATATAATAACAGGTGCTTTCGGTTTTAACAGGCAGTATCGGCCATCCCAGGAGAACGCTTTGCGTTCTATGAAAGGCCTCAGCTGGCGAGCGTAAAGCGCAGCAGCCGTAGTGAGCGCCCGGAGCATCCGCTGTTTGAGCGTAGCGAGTTTCGGAGGCGACAGCGAACGTAGGATGCGGAGTAGCGAGGCAGGTGCAGCCTTGAACTTTTGGTTACTTTTCTTTCAAGAGAAAAGTAACATTCAACTCTGATAAAATATGAACTATTTCTTAATCAGTCGGCTGATGCCTCTTGCTATCTCGCCCACCCAAAGCACTAATGAACTGGAACCGATAATGATACCCCAGTCTTTGAAAGACAAAGGTACTACGCTAAACATCTCTCCGCCGAACGTAACGATCAGATACTGACCGATAATGATCAACAGGGCGACAAACAGGAAGCTTTTGCTCTCTTTCAGGTTGGCAAAAGCGGAACGGCCTTCCATGAACGCTTTCGCATTGAACATATTCCAGAACTGAAGCATTACGAAGAAGCTGAAGAACCAGGACAAGTCGTGCGGCGTTAATCCGGTCTGGGCATGGAAGTAATATAATACCCCCATCAGAATTACAACGAAAGCTATACCGACTCCGAAGATATTGTAAGCCATCGGGCGGGTAATGATAAAGTCGCCATCTTTACCGCTACGTCGGGGTTTATCTTTCATCACCCGTTCGTTGGGAGGTAATGAAGCCAATGCTCCGGCGGCAAATGTATCCATGATCAGGTTTACCCATAACATCTGTGTGATGGTAAGCGGTGATTCGGTCCCGAACAGAGAGCCTAGCAATACGATCAGGCAGGCCGCCACGTTGATGGTAAGCTGGAATAGAAGGAACTTTTGTATGTTGCGATACAGGGAACGTCCCCACATGACAGCACGGGTAATACTGCCGAATGAATTGTCCAGGATTGTTATATCGCTGGCTTCTTTGGCAACAGAGGTACCGTCACCCATAGACAAACCTACCTGGGCGGCTTTCAATGCCGGGGCATCATTCGTTCCGTCGCCGGTTACTGCAACGACAGCACCTTTCTTCTGTAGTAATTGTACCAGGCGCTGTTTGTCGGTCGGACGGGCGCGGCACATGATCTTCAGATCGAGAACGCGGTCGAGTGCTTCTTCGTCCGTCAATGCTTCGAATCCCGGACCGGTAATGATGTTACGGTCGGTATCTTCCGGTTTCCATGTACCGATCTGACGGCCTATTTCGCGGGCAGTTCCCGGTGTATCGCCTGTGACGATTTTGACATCGATACCGGCATTCAAGCAACTTTGTACGGCTGCCGGAACATCTGCGCGGACAGGATCGGAGATGGCTACGATTCCTAAATAGGTCAGGTCGGTCCCATACAAACGTCCATTGACGAAATAAGCATCATCCTTCCCGTCTTCGATAATCTGGTAGGCAAAGCCCAGTGTACGCATCGCCTGGTTCTGATAGTCCAGTAATTGTTTCTCGATATCAGCTTTACAAGATTCAACCGTTTTGTATGTACCGTCGGCTGCTACCCGCTGGCTGTTGGCTAGAACGATTTCGGGAGCACCTTTTACATATAATACTTTTTTACCTAACAGGGGAGACTGCACCACAGTGGCCATGTATTTCCGTTCGGTAGAGAACGTAAGCTGTGCCAGCACCGGAGCTTCTTCCCGTAATGTCAGATAGTTCTGATTTTGGCTGTTCAGCCAGAGCAATAAGGCTGCTTCGGTCGGGTTACCCAGTGTTTTCACCTTTTCTTCCGAGAAGTCGAGATAGGCAGTCGAGTTAACGGAAATGCCTTCTTTGATCAGATTGCTCAACTCGTCGTCTCCCAGTTTCTGGTCTTTGAGGTTGTAGAAGTTTGTCCGGTAAACCTGCATCTGGTTTTGTGTCAGCGTACCTGTTTTATCCGTACAAATAACCGTTGTAGCCCCCATTGTTTCGCAAGCATGCATCTTACGAACCAGGTTGTTTGTCTTGAGCATGCGGTTCATGCTTAGGGCAAGGCTTAGCGTTACACTCATCGGCAGACCTTCAGGTACGGATACGACGATCAGCGTTACTGCTACCATAAAGATATTCAGTATATGTGAGATCAGATCCATCACCGGCATATCACCGGAAGTCATCAATAATTTAGCCAGTAAGGCGACAAAAGTAAGTCCGGCAACTGTATAGCCCCCTTTACTGATGACACCGGCAAGCCCTTTGAGCTGTATTTGTAGCGGCGTTTCCACATCGCTTTCTATCTGCGAGCCTTCATATACTTTCCCGTAGCCGGTAGCATCGCCCACCAGCTCGACTTTCATTACCCCATGTCCGTCGACAACCGTTGTGCCGCGCATCACCCTGTTAGAAGGATAGGTAGCTTCGTGATCGAACTCGGCTTCGTTGGTCGTCTTGCTGATGATCGGTTCTCCGGTCAATGTCGATTCGTTGATCTGTAGGGAGATAGCTTCCAGCAGATAGCCGTCGGCAGGAACTTCCTCCCCGGTTTCCAGTACGACAATATCACCGACAACGACTTCTTTTTTAGTCACCTGGCAAATATTTCCTTCGCGGATTACTTTGACGAGCGTATCGTCGTTTACGGTATTCAATACGTCGAATGCTTTGTTGGCTTTCATTTCAAAGAAGAAACCGACACAGGATGCCAGCATAATGGCAAAGAAGATGCCGATCGGTTCGAGGAAGGCTGTAAAACCTTTCGCTTCCGGTCCCCAACAATGTACGCCGGCAATAATCATGGATAGCAGCCACGCTACCAGCAGAATCTTAATGATCGGATCATTAAACTTTTCGAGGAACTGGCTCCAGAGAGAGGCTTTCTCTGGAGGAGTGAGGATGTTTTCGCCATGAAGGCGCCTGCTTTCTTCAACTTCTTGTTTGGTTAATCCCTGATACTGATGTTTTTTCTCCATAAATTTGTTTAATCTGATTCAAAAAATGAGTCAACAAATTACGTAAAGTTGCAGGACATACGCAAGTGCTTTGGTTTTTAATTGATAGTAGGATTTATTAATTTATGTACCAGATCCTTTGAAATGTCACCAGGTAATGGTTTGTTAACTATTTGTTGTGTTAAATTAACGGGTTTGGGATAAACTTTTGGCTTTCGTAATTGTCTTATATATAAAGGAGAATTGTGTGTTAGTATTTAAGGTTATGAAGAATGTTAGGTTATTTTGGTTAGTGGGGATTGTCCTTCTGTTAGCGGGGCAATCCCTTTATGCTCAAAGTAAAAAAGAAAAGAAAGAGCAGAAGGCGAATGAAGTAAAAGAATTAATAGATAGTAAACGGTTTACGGTAGATGTAGACCGTGCGATACCCATGGGAGGACGGTCGGTCAACCTGACTTCTCCCTACTCTTTGGAAATGCGCGGTGACTCGGTTATTTCCTATCTTCCTTATTTCGGAAGAGCATATTCGGCTCCTTATGGTGGCGGTGACGGGTTACGTTTCGAAGGATCAATTACCGATTATCAATGTTCTTTTAATAAGAAAGGAACCGCTCAAATACAGTTTCGTACCCGAAGCGATGATGATACATTTGCATTCAGTGTGCAGGTATTTTCAAATGGCTCCGCGACAATCAATGTGACACCTGTCAATAAACAGAACATCACATTCTATGGGGAACTGGCTCTTGAGAAAAAGGAATAAATAACCGCCCTTGCCGTGCATTTCTTTCGGCAATACGCTTATTGACTTTCGCTGTGAATTCGAAGTTTTTAAGTCCCCAGTCGGGAGCGATCAGAAGCTCTTTGGGGGATTGCGATACAAACCTCTCTACTACAATAGAGGGGTTTAATTTTTCTATGAAGTCGATCACGAGGTCGATATATTCGTCGGCAGTGTACAGATGGAACTCTTCCGGATGTTCGGCATATTCCTTTGCCATACGGGTGTTGCGGATCAGTTGCAACTGATGCAGTTTCAGGGTTGTGACCGGCAATGCCGATAGCCGGTCGGCATGATGCAGTATTTCTTCCCGGCTTTCTCCCGGCAACCCGAGGATCAGATGGGCCCCTGTATAAATACTTCTCTCTGCTGTCCGGCGGATGGCAGTTTCCGATTCTTCGTAAGTATGTCCGCGATTGATACGGATCAATGTTTTATCCAATGTACTTTCCAGCCCGTATTCTATCATTACGAACTTCTCTTTGGATAAGACTGTAAAATAATCCAGCAAAGCTTCCGGCATGCAGTCCGGACGTGTCCCAACAATCAGTCCTACCACACCGGGATAAGATAACGCTTCCTCGTATTTCGCTTTCAGCGAACTTAATTTATCATATGTGTTGGTATACGCCTGGAAATAGGCCAGATACTTCATCTCCGGATATTTGCGGGAAAAGAAACGGATACCTTCTTCCAATTGTTCGGTCACACTCTTCTCTGTATGGCAATATTCCGGACTGAATGTTTGGTTATTGCAGTAAGTACAACCTCCCCATCCCTTCGAACCGTCGCGATTGGGACAGGTAAAGCCGGCATTTATGGAGATTTTCTGTACTTTATAAGGGAATAGTTTCCGTAGGAAATCTCCGAAATCGTTATAAGGTTTTACGTTTTCCATGACGACAAAGGTAATTTATAATGGTTAATGGTCAATGTCCGGTGGTTAATTTAACGATAAAATACCCGGTAAACTCCGGTCGGGTACATAATTTACCTTTAACGGCTAAGGGTTTACCATGATAAAATACTACCTTTGCAGCCTGTTCAAAATAAAATAATAGTATTCATGAAACGATTGGGTGTTGGTTTCTTGCTTTCATTGGCGATAATTGGAAGCGTATCTGCTCAGAGTGGGAGCAAACGTGTCGATTTAAAAGAAATTACAGATGGTAAGTTCCGTCAGGTAACCGCTATTGGTGAAATGCGGTCGTTACCGGATGGCGAACATTATACGGCAATGAATAAAGACCGTAGTATGATCATTAAATACTCCTATCGTACAGGAAATCCGGTGGACACCTTGTTCAATGCCCGGACAGCCCGTGAATGTACGTTTGATGATTTCGACGGCTATGATATCAGCAGTACCGGCCATCATATTTTGGTTTGGAGAGAGACCGAACCCATCTACCGCCGCTCTTTCAAAGCGATGGTGTACGATTATGATGTACGTCGTAACTATGTCAAACCTGTTTCCGACTCAAAGAACAAACAGATGATCCCGACCTATTCGCCCGACGGACGTATGTGTGCCTATGTAGTGGATAACAATATCTGGATCCGCAAGTTCGACTATGATACGGAAGTGCAGGTGACTAAAGACGGCGAACTGAACAAGATTCTGAACGGTATCACTGATTGGGTGTATGAAGAAGAGTTTGCCGTTACAAACCTGATGGCATGGTCTCCGGACAGTGAATACCTGGCGTATGTCCGTTTCGATGAAAGCGAAGTGCCGGAATATTCCATGCAGATGTATGGCACCGGTTTATATCCGGGATATTATAATTTCAAATATCCGAAAGCCGGAGAGAATAACTCAAAGGTAAGCGTTCATTCGTATAGTGTCGCAACGAAAGATATCAAAGAATTGAAAATGCCGGTGGATGCGGACAGCTATATTCCCCGGATCACTTTCACGACTAATTCCGATCAGCTGGCTGTCATGACTTTGAACCGTCAGCAGAATCTTTTCAATATGTATTATGTGAATCCGAAGAGCGGTGTATCCCGCCTGATCCTTCGTGATGAAAACAAATGCTATGTAGATTCCGAATGGCTGACTTCCATCCATTTCAATCCGAATGGGTTTACCTATGTGAGCGAGCAGGATGGCTATTCACACATCTACCTGTATTCGCCGACAGGGGTCATGCAGCGTCAGGTGACAAAAGGTAACTGGGACGTAACCCGCCTGATCGGTTATGACGATGCAGCTAAGGTTGTCTATTATGAATCGGCAGAGGAAAGCCCGTTGCGCCGTTCTGTCTATAAAATAGACCAGAAAGGTGTGAAGACAAAGCTGTCGGAAAACGAAGGAACGAACAGTGCCGACTTTAGTGCGAACTATGCCTATTTCGTGAATAACTATTCGAATGCCAATACACCGGCCGTTATCACCGTAAATGAAACGAAGTCGAAGAAAGTATTGCGCGTGCTGCAGGATAATGCTGCCTTGCGCGAAAAGCTGGCAAGTACATCTTTCTCTAAAAAAGAATTTTTCAAAGTACATACAGCCTCTGATATAGAGCTGAATGCCTGGATCGTAAAACCGGTAAACTTCGATGAATCGAAGAAATATCCGGTACTGATGGTTCAATATAGTGGACCGAATTCGCAACAAGTACTGGACAAATATGGTTTTGACTGGGAACATTACCTGGCTGCGAACGGAATCATCGTGGTCAGTGTGGATGGCCGGGGAACCGGTGCGCGTGGTGAAGCCTTCCGCAAATGTACATACCTGCGGATGGGCGATTTGGAATCCAGAGACCAGGTGGAAGCCGCACAGGCTTTAGGCAAACTGCCGTATATCGATGCAAAACGCATTGCCATCTGGGGCTGGAGCTTTGGCGGATATAATACATTGATGTCGATGAGCGTGGGTAACGGCACATTCAAGGCCGGTATCGCTGTCGCTCCTCCGACAGACTGGAAATATTATGATTCGGTATATACCGAACGTTTTATGCGTACGCCAAAGGAAAACTTCTCGGGCTATGCTGCAACTTCACCGATCCGGCTGGCAAAAGACTTACAAGGTAAGCTGTTGCTGGTGCACGGAACTGCTGACGATAATGTACACTTCCAGCAGACGATGGATTATGCAGAAGCATTGGTACAAGCCGGTAAACAGTTCGATATGCAGGTCTACAAAGACCGTAATCACAGTATTTACGGAGGAAATACCCGTTATCATCTGTATACCAGGATGTCTAACTTCTTATTTGATAACTTATAATGTCAGAACATGTGAGAAAGCCGGATTGGTTAAAGATCCGGCTGGGTGGGAACGAGCAGTTTACAAAGACGAAAAGCATTGTTGAGTCTCATTGTCTGCACACCATTTGTACGAGCGGCAAATGCCCGAATATGGGAGAATGCTGGAGCCGGGGAACGGCCACGTTCATGATAGCGGGTGAGATATGTACCCGTTCCTGCCGCTTTTGTAATACGTTAACAGGCAAGCCGTTGCCGCTGGATCCGAAAGAACCGGCCAATGTAGCGGAAAGTATTCGCCTGATGAACTTAAAACACGCAGTGATAACGTCGGTCGATCGTGACGATCTGCCTGACCTGGGAGCCCGGCATTGGGTTGATACGATCCGGACAATCAAAGAAGTAAACCCGGATACGACGGTAGAGGTCCTGATCCCTGACTTCCAGGGACGTCTTGATCTGGTCGATCAAGTGGTGGCTGCTGCTCCCGAAATCATATCGCATAATATGGAAACTGTGCGGCGTATCAGTCCGCAGGTTCGCAGTGCTGCTAAATACGATGTCAGCCTGTCCGTCTTGTCCCGCATTGCAGAACAAGGTGCGACGGCAAAGACAGGCATCATGGTCGGCTTGGGAGAAACACCCGAAGAGGTCTGCTGCCTGATGGACGATGTGCTGGCGGCAGGTGTTTCCGTATTAACAATTGGTCAATATTTACAACCTTCCAGAAAAAATATTCAAGTAACTGAGTATGTCACCCCTGAGCAGTTTAATGTCTATAAATCAATCGCTTTGAAAAAAGGATTCCGTATGGTAGAGAGCGCTCCGCTGGTCCGTTCCTCCTATCACGCTGAAAAGCATGTTTAATTACGAAAACTTTTAACACATTGGGTTGTTATATATTTAAAGTGCGAAGAAAGGGGGAAAGGGTATGAACAAAGTTAAGAAAGGATTGGACAACCAAGCCATTGGCTTATTGCCATTGTTGCTTTTTATGTTCCTGGATAATTATTTTTCTTATCTGTTGTCTTTCATTATCGGAGTTACCTTTTGTTTTGTATGTATTTTTCTTTATCAGGTATTGAGTAAGGATAAAGTGTATCAATTTTTATTGTTACCTTCAGCGATTACGCTGGTGTTGTATTCTATCTTTCTCTGCTTGAAACTGGAACCCGTGTTATTCATTTATTCTCCGTTGATTACGGAGGTGTTATTGGTGGTGGTACTTGCGTTTATCGGTTTTAGCCGGCGCTCTGTACTGAAAAAGATAAGAACATCGAAACACCCGACTTATAAACGGACATTGATGCGTACGACGTTGAATGAATTTTATTTCATTGCCCAGCTGGTTCAGAATTTGTATACATTACATCTGTTTGCCATTTTGGTGTATAGTATCCTGCCGGATACGATGCAGAATGTGCATACGGAGCGGTTCCTTTACAGGGAACTGGGGGTATTGATCGGGGTGCTGATCATTCTTTATGAGCAAATACGCTTATCGTTGATGCAAGGTAGTTTACAGAAAGAAATGTGGTTGCCGGTATTAAATGACGGAGGGAAAGTTATCGGTTGTATTGCGCGTTCGGTCAGCCGTTCGTTACCGAAAAAATACTATCATCCGATCGTCCGAATAGCCGTTATCCATAATGGAATGCTTTATTTGATGAAAAGGAGTAAAGATGCATTCGTATCACCGGATACGATCGATTATCCTTTCCATAGTTATGTACTGTTCAGGCACAGTATCGAAAGTACGGTGCGTGAATCGGTAGGTGAACTTGCTGAACAGCAGGATGTGAATCCTCGTTTCCTGATACGTTATACGTTTGAGAACGAGAAGGTGAAACATTTGGTATCGCTTTACGTGATCTGTCTTCGTACGGAAGAGCAGCTGAGTCAATGCAAGCGGGCAGGCGGAAAGCTCTGGACTGCCAAGCAAATAGAAGAGAACCTGCAATCCGGCGTATTCAGCGAATACTTCGAGCAGGAGTTCTCTTATCTTCAGAATACGATCTTGTTGGCAGAGAACTTCTGCTGTGGTAAGTAACCGGGTATTCTATCGGATACCCAGTTCGATCACTTCGAGATCTTTTATATTTTTGCCGTCGATGACGAAGCGGACCAGGGTACGAACCTGGTGGAAACCGCTTTTGCCGGCAGCGCCCGGATTGATATACAAACAATTCAGGTACTTATCAAATGCAACTTTAAGAATGTGCGAATGACCCGCTATGAACAAGTTCGGGCGGGTATCGTACAATTCTTTGCGGATAGACGGGTTGTAACGGCCCGGATAACCGCCTATATGCGTCATCATCACATTTACTTCTTCTGCTTTGAAATGAGCCACTTCGGGATATTCCAGCCGGAGTGATTGCCCGTCTATATTTCCGTATACAGCCCGGAAGGGTTTCAATGCTGCCAGCCGTGCTGCCAGTCCGTCCGAACCGATATCGCCTGCATGCCATATTTCATCACATTCTGCGAAGTATTCCGCATATTTATCATCCCACCAGGCGTGAGTATCCGAGAGAAGTCCAACTTTAATCATAACAATTTCTTTTATTCTACAAAAGTATCTATATTTACGCAGCTAAGAATAGAATACGATGGAGAATTCATATAAATACTTTAAGCGCGACGTTAGTTGGCTCTCTTTCAACTACCGGGTTTTACTGGAGGCGGAAGACGACGCACTGCCTATCTATGAGCGGATTAAATTCTTGTCTATCTATTCTTCCAACCTGGAAGAATTTTACGAAATACGTGTGGCGGAACACCGTGGAGTGATCATGAAGAAGAACTTCACCGAAGAAAGCGGTGCCGAAGCCGAAGAAGTGTTGACCGAGATAACCAATGAAGTGAACCGCCAGCAACGGGAATATTACCGTATCTTTTCGGAAAAGATATTGCCGGAGCTGAATCGTCAGAACATTTACCTGTATCAGGGAAGCGAACCCGAACCTTTCCATGAAGAGTTCGTGCATAACTTCTTTAATGAAGAGGTCTTTCCGTTCCTTTCGCCTGTCATGATACAGGCGGGCGATATCCGTACCTTTATCCGTGACCGCCGTTTATACCTGGTGATCCGTATGGTAAAGAAGAGCAAGCGGAAGCCGGAGGGCGATACGGTTCCCGAATATCATTATGCCCTGATGAAAATACCCTATGCCAAAGTGCCCCGTTTCATCGAGTTGCCAGCGCACGAAGGGAAGTTTTACATCATGTTTATCGATGATATTATCCGGGCGAACCTGGCGAATGTATTTCCAGGATATGAGATAGACAGCTGTTACAGTATCAAGATATCCCGCGATGCCGATATCTACCTGGAGGATGAGAAAGGAAATATCGTGGAAAGTATCCGCAAGAAAGTGAAGAAACGGAAGATCGGCGCGCTGAGCCGTTTCATGTACGACCGGGCGATGCCGGAGGACTTCCTTTCTTTCATATGCGATGCTTTCGGTATTACCCGCGACGACCTGGTGGTAGGTGGTCGTTACCTGAATTTGCAGGACCTTGCCAAGCTGCCCAATCCGAAAGGGAAGGAGCTGGAGCAGAAGATTCCGACACCGATGCGGGTTCCTTATTTGGATGAGAAAGGGTCTGTGTTCCGGGCGGTGAAGAAGAAAGATATTATGTTGCATTTCCCTTACCAGTCGTTCGATTACCTGATCCGTTTTCTGATGGAGGCGGCTTTCGATCCGAAGGTGGACGAGATAAAGATTACCCAATACCGGGTGGCGGAGAACTCGGCTGTCATCAATACGCTGGTGAGTGCTGCGCAGAACGGAAAGAAAGTGACGGTTTTCGTCGAGCTGAAAGCCCGTTTCGACGAGGAGAACAATATGAGTACGGCTGAACGGATGGAGAAAGCCGGCATACGTATTATTTATAGTATTCCCGGATTGAAGGTACATGCCAAGGTTGCGGTTATCATCCGGAAAGATTCGGAGGACGGCAACAAACGGCGTGACTTTGCTTATCTCAGTACCGGAAACTTCAATGAGAAGACCGCCCGTATCTATTCGGACATGGCGTTGCTAACCTGTAATGACGAGATCATTACGGATATAAATAAGGTGTTTGCCGTTCTGGAGGGGAAGATGTCGGAGCCGACTTTCCGCCATTTGCTGGTGGCGCGTTTCAATATGGTTCCCGAACTGACCCGTATGATCCATCGGGAGATCGAACATGTAAAACAGGGGCGTAAAGGACGGATCGTTTTGAAGATGAACGGACTGCACGACCAGAATATGATCAATG
The DNA here is from genome assembly GCF_029581355.1 of Parabacteroides chongii. Classification (NCBI taxonomy): domain Bacteria; kingdom Pseudomonadati; phylum Bacteroidota; class Bacteroidia; order Bacteroidales; family Tannerellaceae; genus Parabacteroides; species Parabacteroides chongii. Next base: position 3,032,617 of record NZ_CP120849.1, read on the forward strand.
AGCTGTATCATGCCAGCGAGAACGGGGTGGAGATAGACCTGATCGTACGGGGCATCTGCTGCCTGGTTCCCGGTCAGCCTTACAGTGCCAATATCCGGGTGACGCGTATTGTGGATATGTTCCTGGAGCATTCCCGTATCTGGTATTTCTATAATGACGGCCGGGAAGATGTCTTTCTGACATCGGCAGACTGGATGCGTCGTAATCTGAACCGTCGTATCGAGACAGCTTTCCCGATACTGGTGCCGGAGATCAAGCAGGAAGTGATCGATATACTGAAGATACAGATGCGCGATAATGTGAAAGCCTGTCTGATCGACGGACAGTTACGTAACAACTTCAAGCATAACGACGATCCGGTGAAGGTTCGTTCGCAACTGGCTATCTATGAGTATCTGAAAAATAAATCATGAATGAATCGGTATGGACAATCCTTCTTCACTGACCTTTTTCTTGTTCTGTTTCTGCTGGGTGGCGCTGATAGCCGGTGCCGTATTGGGATATATTATCGGTATCCGTATGGCACGCAGCAAAGAACGCCACCGGCTTGTCAAGGAAAAGATCAGGAAGAATAAGGTTGCCATTTATCATTATCAGAAAGAGAAATACGATTACATCGAACAGATAAACCGCCTGGAGGCCGATTTGCACAACCTGGCGGAAGAATCGGAACTCTATAAAGAGCGTGTCGCCGATCTGGACTATTACCAGCGGAAGGTCCGTGAAAGCGAACAGATCATCGAACGCCTTTCTGCTGCATCGGAAGAGACGATCGAGTTGTCGGCCGATGCCTTTTCTTTATTGATCCAGCTCAAGCAGGACCCTGTCCGTACGAATCTGACCAAACCGGAGTGGGCGGAGTTGCTCCGTATCACCGATCTTCTTTTCAACAATTTCCTGACGGAACTGAAGGAGAAGTCAGGTATTACCCGTCATGAGGAAGAAATCTGTTGCCTGATCAAATGGAACTTTCCCCGTAAGGATCAAATGGCTGTCTTCAATAATACCACCGATGCTCTGACCAAGTCGAAGAGCCGTCTGAAGAAACGGTTGCAGCTGGACGAGAAGACGGATTTGGATCAGTTTATCCGGCTTTACTAAAGAGAAAAAATCAAAAGAACTATCATACTATCATTTTTGCAATGTACTCCTTGAATATTAGTACTTTAGTTTATGATAGTTCTTGTTTTGATCTATCATTTATCTATCACACAACTATCATTGCCTTGTCTTGAAGATTGCCGGATTACTATATAATTTGAGTAAGTATATGACTTAAAATCAGTGGAGTAGTGATATATGTTGTCTGACATCCGGGTCTGAATGAGGTTTACATCCGGGTGTGAGCATCGTCAAGATCCGGGTGTGAAAAGGGGGGAGACGGGCATCCTGGCAACAAAAAGTAAGTACTCCAGTGAAAAAAGGCTATAGTATCGTTGAAAAAAGGTGGTAAGGAGAAGTAAATAATCACGCAACACTCGTATCCCTGAGATGGGAATTGTCCTGTTAAATGGTAGTTTAATGGATTATAAACGGGGTTATGAGGCTGTTGTATAGTTAGTTATGCCTGTGTGTATTTGTCCGGTATGCTTCTTTCTTCCCATTCTTTTTGTATTCTATCTTTGCTGCCATAAACAATTAACTCTGAAATAGAATAAAGAATAATGCTTATGAGAACACAATGTCTATGTATCGTTTACCTGTTAGGTTTGCTTACTTTAATGAGTTGCAATAGCTCCGTAGTGGAGAAGCGTGCGACCGGTCTGCCTTATGAAATTTTGGTTGTTATGAGCAAAGAAGTAGGAGAGAGCGAGGTCGGTGAATTGGTAAAAGAGCAGCTGAACTCTTCGGTGGCAGGGCTTCCGCAACCTGAACCCTCCATGCGGGTTACTTTCGTTCCCAACGAGACCTTCGATGGTCTGTTGAGATATGTCCGTAATATTCTTATTGTAGATATCGATCCGACGAAATATACGATGGTGGCATTGAACGGGTATAAGGATGAATGGGCTAAGAATCAGGAAGTAATAAAGCTCAATGCTCCGTCGATACAGGAACTGGTGACGTATCTGACGCTGCATGACTCCGATCTGGTGAATCATTTTTGCAGCATAGAAAAGGAACGTCGTGTGGCTATTCTGAAAGAACATTACAGCAAGCTGGCAATGGATAAGGTGCAGGAGAAATTTAATATCAGACTCCATGCTCCGGAAGATATGACTTACTACAAGGATACCACCGATTTCCTGTGGGTATCGAACAATGCCAATACGGGACGTGTCGATCTGTTGGTGTATTCTTTTCCGTATACGGATGAAAATACATTTACGGAAGAGTATTTGGTGGCTAAACGCGACTCGGTTCTGAAATGCAACCTGCCCGGTGCTTTCCCTAATTCGTATATGGCTACAGAAACGCGTGCCGGACTGACTTATGAACCGATCATGCTGAATGAAAAATATTGCGGTGTGTTACGTGGCCTGTGGAAGATGGTAGGCGATAAAATGGGAGGACCCTTTGTCAGTCATGCTTTCCTGGATACGAAGAAACAGCGTGTGATTGTTACCGAAGGGCTTGTTTTTGCTCCGGAAACAAACAAACGGAATTATATACGTAAGATAGAGGCGGCGCTTCATACGGTACGTCCGATGGTGAAGTGATCGTTTTGCCTGCCCATGCAAAGGTATTTTGCCTTACCGGGCAAAGGGTCTTTGCGTGAGCAGGCAAAGAGGTTATGGAAATAGCAGTACCTGTTCAGGAAGGTAACTGCTGCGAATCCTCCATTCCTGCGGATAAAGGTTGTTTGCACGGTTTCCCAGATGTTTGACAAAACCGAGCGGGAAGCCTTTGTAACAGACTAATACATATCCTTTCTCTATCTCCGGAGGAAGAACCAATGCTTCTTTTTTCAGGTATTTGACGGCTTCTTCCCAACTGATCTCTACACAGGTAAAAGCCGTTTTGTCCAGTGCCGTGCTCAATGCCAGTGAGTGAGCCGGTAAGATGTCTTTCCCTTTCAGTTCGCCTACGCGTATGCCGGCAGATACGATACGTAACTGACCGGACAGGATTTGCCAGGTGTCATGATGGGCGGCAGGCAGGGCTTGCAGGATGTCGCCCGACACTTCTATCCGGAACGTCTCCGGATTCTGTATCCAGTGGCTTACCTGAGGCGGGACGGCAGGAGCTGCTTTCCCTTTCTCTTTCTTGCTTTTTCCTTTCAGACGAATTTCTTCTATCTCACCGGGGGCTTTGCGCAAAACGGCGAGGAAGAAACCTTCCCCTTTTGTTTTGTGCGGGAAGAAGCGGTAAACCGGGTGGTCGTAATGCAGAGGACCGGTGATCTGCCATTCTTCTTTGACCGGAATAGTCAGGGCTTCCGCTCCCAATTCTTCCTGTATGTAATGTATATTGTCCTCGTCTTCCTCGGTGTTGTACGTACAGGTACTGTAAATGAGCAGTCCGCCGGGTTTGAGTGCATTCCAGATATCGTGGATGATGCGGCGCTGGCGGGCGGCACACAGGTTTACGTTTGCCACACTCCACTCGCCGGTGCTGTCGGTATCTTTGCGGAACATGCCTTCGCCGGAACAGGGCACGTCGGTGACGATGACATCGAAGAGATGTGTCAGACGGCCTATCTCTTCCGGGTCGTTGTTGGTAACGATGCTGTTCGGATTACCCCACTTGGTGATATTTTCTGCCAGGATATTACTGCGTGTACGGATCACTTCGTTGCTGACCAGCAGGCTTCCTTCGGGTAAAAGACTCAGCAGATGGGTGGATTTACCGCCCGGTGCAGCACAGAGGTCCAGGCATTTGACCGGTTCGCTGACAAACGTACGGATGGCTTGCTCCAGGAACATCGATGATGCTTCCTGCACATAATAGGCTCCGGCATGAAACAGCGGGTCGAACGTAAACGAAAGACGTTGGGGCAGGTAATAGCCGGTTTCGCTCCAGGCAACCGGTGGGGTTGCGGGTGCCCCAGTCCCTTTGCGCTGATTGATACGGATACTGACGGGAACGTCCGCTTGCAATGCGGCTTCCAGTTTGTCATATTCTTCGCCTAGTAAAGCACGGGTGCGTGCGATAAATTCGATAGGAAGTGCCATCTTATTCTGTTTGTTTGGTGCAAAAGTACTAACTTTGCAGAAAACTAACAGTATGCAAGCATCGCTTTTCCTTATACCGGTTACATTGGGGGATACCGAGCATCGTCGGGTCCTGCCGGAATATAATCGTGAAATAATCCTTCAGATCAGACATTTTATTGTTGAAAATATACGTACTGCACGTCGTTTTCTGAAAAAGACGGAGCCTTCCATTGTCATTGATGACCTGACTTTTTATGAGTTGAATAAGCACACTTCTCCGGAAGATGTGGCGGGTTATCTGGCTCCTTTGGCGAAAGGTGAACATGTGGGGGTTATTTCGGAGGCGGGTTGTCCGGCAGTTGCCGATCCGGGAGCGGATGTGGTAGCGATTGCGCAGCGGAAGAATTATCCGGTCGTGCCGTTGGTGGGACCGTCTTCCATTCTGATGTCGGTAATGGCTTCCGGTTTCAACGGGCAGAGTTTCGCTTTTCACGGGTATCTGCCTATCGATGCGTCGGAGCGTACCAATACGATCAAGAAGCTGGAGGGGCGCATCTATTCGGAAAATCAGACACAACTTTTTATCGAGACGCCTTATCGCAATAACAAGCTGGCTGAGGAGCTGATCCGTACCTGCCGTCCGTCTACCAAGCTGTGCATCGCTTCGGATATCACGTGTGAAGATGAATACATTCATACGCGTCCGGTAAAAGATTGGGCAGGGAAAGTACCCGACCTGAGTAAAAAACCGACTATTTTCTTAATCTATAAATAATCTCTTATGGCAACTTATCAGGCACACGAGACAGCAGTGATCGATCCCGGCTGTACGATCGGGGATGATACCCGTATCTGGCATTTCTCACATATCATGTCGGGTTGTACGATCGGCGAACGGTGTAATATCGGACAGAATGTTGTTATCTCACCGGAAGTTGTTTTGGGAAATAACGTGAAGGTGCAGAACAATGTGTCTGTTTATACAGGGGTGACTTGTGAGGATGATGTTTTCTTAGGTCCCAGCTGCGTCTTTACGAACGTTATCAATCCCCGAAGTGCCGTCAGCCGGAAAGACCGGTATATGAAAACGCATGTCGGTAAAGGGGCGACTATCGGGGCGAATGCTACGATTGTCTGCGGACATAATATAGGGGCGTATGCTTTGATTGGTGCAGGAGCGGTTGTGACTAAGGAAATTCCGCCTTATGCCCTGGTTGTTGGTAATCCATCCAAACAGATAGGCTGGGTGAGTGAGTATGGTCATCGACTGTATTTTGACGGAGATGGCTTTGCTGTCTGTCCGGAAAGCGGGGAGAAGTATCAGTTGAAGGATAATCAGGTAATTCGTATCAAGTAAAAATGAAAAAGGCGAAAGAGATTCCGCCTTTTCTATATCTTATTTCTTGTAAATCATTATTTCTCATGCAACCATCTTTGGCCTTTAGGTGTCAATAGCCAAATAAAGAAAATTATACATGGAACAGTTAGTGTAATACATAAATAGACAAATCCCATAATTTACTCCTTTCCTTTTAAAAATAATAATAGACTAAGACTTGTAAGAACTATAACTGCAAATAATCCGAATACAAAGATAATCATTTTATCAATATTAAAACTTAATACATTCGTTAAAATGATACCTCCGAATATCAACTTGGTGAGGTCGCTAATGTATTTGCTAGCTTCCAAATAGATCGCTTTTTGGGTCTTTTTGTTTACTTTGGGAAGTAAACCGGATGTGTTAGGCATCTTCCGCCGATGAATTGTTGTAACATTTTTCATAGTTGATAGTTGTTTTGTTAATACTTTGGCAAATATATAAAAAGAAAGGCGGATAATCATCATCCGCCTTATAAAAAATCTCTTAGCAAGCCTTTAAACTCATGTCGAGACTCTTGACTGAATGGGTCAACGCTCCGACAGAGATAAAGTCGACACCGCATTCAGCATAGTCACGCAGTGTATCGAATGTGATACCGCCGGATGATTCTGTCTCGTAGCGTCCGCCGATCATTTCGACTGCCTTTTTGGTGTCTTCGATATTGAAGTTGTCCAGCATGATGCGGTCGATACCTCCAACGTTCATTGCTTGCTGCAATTCGTCGAAGTTACGTACTTCTATTTCAATCTTCAGGTTTTTGCCTTTTTCTTTCAAGTAGTTCTGTGCGCGGGTGATGGCCTGTTCGATGCCGCCGGCAAAGTCTACGTGATTGTCTTTCAGTAGGATCATATCGAATAGCCCGATACGGTGATTAACGCCGCCGCCGATCTTAACGGCATCTTTCTCCATCATACGCATACCCGGAGTCGTTTTACGAGTATCCAATACGCGGGTTTTAGTACCTTCCAGTGCTTTTACATATTTGCGGGTTGTCGTTGCAATACCGCTCATACGCTGCATAACGTTCAGCATCAGGCGTTCTGTCTGCAACAGCGACTGCGTTTTTCCTTCTACAGTAAAAGCGATATCACCTTTCTTTACTTCTGCACCGTCATTAATAAAGATAGTCATTTTTAGTTCCGGGTCGAAGTCATGGAAGATGCGTTTTGCCATTTCAACGCCGGCCAATACGCCATCTTCTTTAATGATAAGCTGGCTCTTTCCCATAGCTGTTTCGGGAATACAGCATAAAGTTGTATGATCGCCGTCGCCGATATCTTCGGCAAACGCTAATTTAATTAAGTCGTCGATTAATTGATCCATTTGTTATTCTATTCTGATTGATTGTATAATCGCTTTGTCGCCGTCGGCACGGTACGTAATGTTTACACGATATTCGCCCGAGGCGGTCGGAAGTTTGCCGACAAAGAACCCGGCATCTTTTTTATCTGCGTGATGAACTACGGAAAAACCTGTAGGTTTATTGCTACCAAAGAACGTAGAAAGCATCTTAACAGCTTCGCTTCCGTTGCATTTCTTGGAAGAGCCGGGCAAGGCTATGTCTACTTCCTGGTCCATCGCTCCTGTCAGTGAAGAGGCATTTCCTCCTTTGAAGGCATTTGATATAGGAGTAATATCGGCTGCCATGACGCTCAAAAATGAGAGTATCAATGCCAATGTAAGTAATAATCGTTTCATAAGCTATCTCCTCTTTTTATGAGTTTTCTGATGCAAAGGTATGTATTTTTCCTGTAAATTAGCGCCTTCAATACTAATAATGTAAACGAATGAAAATTGCACTGGTCGTAATAGGTAAAACGGATGCCGGCTATTTTGTGGAGGCAATCAATGAATACAAAAACCGTTTAGTCCATTACATCCCATTTGAGATGGAGGTTATTCCGGATATAAAGAACGTGAAGAATTTGTCGGAATCACAGCAAAAAGAAAAGGAAGGAGAACTGATTTTAAAGGCATTACAGGCTGGCGATCAGTTGGTTTTGCTGGATGATAAGGGTAAAGAGTTTACTTCGATGCAATTCTCTGCTTATATTGAAAGGAAGATGCATACGGTTTCGAAGCGCCTGGTCTTTGTTGTCGGCGGCCCTTATGGATTCAGTGAGGCTGTTTATAAAGCCGCTTCAGAAAAGATTTCATTAAGCAAAATGACCTTCTCGCATCAGATGATCCGTTTAATCTTTGTAGAACAGATTTACCGGGCAATGACAATCTTGAATAATGAGCCTTACCATCATGAATAGTTGACAAGTGACAGTTGACAGATAAATTTCGTATTCGAGTTTCAAACTGTCAATTGTCACTTGTCAACTGTCTTACTCTCTTGTTTTTTGGAGCAACAGATAATCTAATAGCGTCATTGCCGTCATCGATTCCACAATGGGAACGGCGCGAGGCAGAACGCATGGGTCATGACGTCCGCGAGCTTTCAGGATAGTATCTTCACCATCCATATTAACGGTTTCCTGTTCCATAAGGATGGTTGCTACCGATTTGAATGCAACGCGGAAATAAATATCCTGACCGTTGGAAATACCCCCCTGTATACCTCCTGAATTATTTGTACGGGTATTGATATGTCCGTTGTCATTAAAGAAACGGTCGTTACGTTCGGAACCGCGGTAAAGAGCTGCATTAAATCCGTCACCGTATTCGAACCCTTTCACTGCATTGATTGTTAGCATGGCGTGTCCTAAAGCCGCATGCAGCTTACCAAATACAGGTTCTCCCAGTCCGACAGGCGTACCTTTTACCACACAAGTAATTACACCACCGATCGTGTCGCCTTTCGACTTCACTTCTGCAATCAGCTTTTCCATTTCGGCTGCTTTCTCCGGATCGGGACATCTTACTGCATTTTCTTCTGTCAGATTCAGATCATAATCTTTATAAGTACCATCCAGTTTGATAGGGCCGACCTGTGAGGTGAATGCCTGTATATTTATACCTGTCTGGCGTAGTGCAAGCTTGGCAATTGCTCCGGCAACACATCGGGCTATCGTTTCACGAGCCGACGAACGTCCGCCTCCTTTAGGATCACGGATACCATACTTCATCTGATAAGTATAGTCTGCATGTGAAGGGCGATAAACCGTTTTCATATTGTCGTAATCAGACGAATGCTGGTTTTTATTCCAGATAATGAATCCGATCGGTGTTCCGGTAGTTTTTCCTTCATAAACACCGGATAGGAATTGTACTTCGTCGTCTTCCTTACGCGGGGTTGTGATCCTTGACTGGCCTGGTTTACGACGATTCAACTCTTGCTGGATAAAGTCTGTATCCAGTTCGATACCAGCCGGACATCCATCTATAACACCTCCGATACCCGGACCATGTGACTCGCCGAACGAGGTTAATCTGTATATATTTCCGAATGTATTCACCTTAGTAATTGAAAATTGAAAGTGGAAAATTGAAAAATATAAAGAAGCCAAATTGATAACACAAAAAATGGAAAAGTATCATATCACAGATAATTTTCCATTTTCAATTATCAATTTTCAATTATTTAGTGGCAGCTACCACATCCGCAACCACCTTCGTGATTGTGATCACCGCAATCGCTTCCACAGTCGTCGCATCCGCAACCGCATCCGCCAACGGGAGCTGACAAAGCTGCAATTTCTTCTGCTGTCGGTTCGTGAACGTCAATAACTTCACCGCTGAAGTGTAAGGTTTCGCCTGCCAACGGATGGTTGAAGTCCATCACAACAACATCGTCTTTTACTTCTAGAACAGAACCGTTCAGGCGGTTGCCGTTTGAATCCATCATAGGAACGGTGTTACCTTCCTTAATAACCTCTGAATCGAATTTACCTTCTACTTCAAAGATATTTTTCGGCAGATCCAAAACATGATCTTCCACATATTCTCCGTATGCGTCGGCAGGAGCGATAGAGAAGTCGAACTTGTCACCTACTTCAAGACCTTTCAAAGCATCTTCGAAAGCAGGAAGCATGGCGCCTGTTCCAAAGATGAATTTTAAGGGAGCTTCTGCAACTGCTTTTTCCATCAACTCGCGCTCTTCACCTTCTCCTACGTTCAGGTCGTATGTAACCGCAACGAATTTATTTGCTGTAATTTTCATTTTTATATTGTATTTGTAATAAATAAAACGAGACAAATTTACGTATAATTTCCGAGTTTATCAGGTTATTCTTTTAAAAATAAAGGTATGTAATGTTTTCAGAGAGAATATAACTATCTTTGTCCCATGAAATAAAAGATGTTGTACTTACTTCTATATGTGACAGTGTTTGCCGATAGATAAATAAAAGTGTTTACTAAATGTGGTTTTCTAAATTGACTAACTATTTCTTTCCTGACGGATCGGAGAGCAGGAAATTGATAGGTTTGTTTTTTGTTTTTTTGTTTCTGAAGTTTATGTGGCTTAATTTGCTTTGGTGCATGCTGTCTACATTTACTCCATTTTCTAAAATAGAAACTTATCTGGATACTATACTGGTCTCTTTGATTTTACTGTTACCCTTGATTTGCTTTCGTGCGGTAAAGACAACGTTGGTCATATTCGTTTTACTGGATGGTTTGTTTGTTGCAAACCTGATGTATTTTCGTACTTATTTTACAGCAATACCCCTGGATAGTTACCTTTTGGCCGGTAACTTGTCTGATTTCTCCAGTAGTGTTATTGATTCCTGCAGAGTGGTTGATTTGTTCTTCCCTTTGTCGACGATTGCCGCCGGTATTTTGTGGTGGCGTAATTTCCGGAAGCCGGAGGATAAACAGGTTAGAAAGGAGCGAAAGAGATATTCGATTGCCCGTTACGTACTCCTGATTCTTTTGGTAGCATTGATTCCGGCTATTCGTCTTTGGAGTCAGAACGGATTTAAGGCTGCTTATGAAAGATTGCAGGATGCTTATTTGCATACCTGTAATGTACCGATGTATACGATATTCGGCTCTCTTTATTATGATTATACCTGCGATCAGATCGTTTATACGGAAGATATCAAAAATGATATCGACTCCTGGCTAGCCAGGAAGACGGATTGCAAATCCGTCTTGCCCCACGTGTATGCGAAAGATAATTGTGTTATTATCCTGGCGGAATCGCTGGAAAGCTGGGTGTTGAATAAGACTGTCGAAGGACAGGAGATCACGCCGAACCTGAACAGGATACTGCGAGATTCGTCGGTTATTTATGCACCTCATGTTTTATCACAGGTAAAAGGAGGTCGTTCTATTGATGCCCAGCTATTGATGTGTACAGGACTTTTGCCTATTAATTCCGGCCCTTATAGCATTAAGTTTCCGGAATCATATTATCCTTCCCTCGTAAAAGCCTTTAAAGAGAAACATAAGAATGCCCGGGCATACAGTTTGACGGTGGATAAGCCCATGGTTTGGAACCAATGTATAATCGCTCCGGTGTTGGGGTATGATAGCCTGGTTTCGAAAAGCAGTTTTATACAGGAAGAGCCTGTCGGTTCGCGTAGACAGGTAGGCGACCGTGCTTTCCTGCGTCAGTGTCTGAGTAAAATGAAGAAAAATGAAGTTTGGAGCGATTCCGGGAATACACTGGTTCAATGCGTAACCTATTCCGGTCATAATCCTTTTATTTTGCCGGATTCGTTGAAGAAAGTCTTTTTTTCTGAGGATGTACCCGATGTATTGAATCGCTATATGACGATGGCCAATTATACAGACCGTGCTATAGGAGAGTTTATATCCAGGCTCAAATCTGATAAGCGTTTTGAAAATACGTTAGTTGTGATCATGGGAGACCATGAAGCTTTGGGTACGGTTCGGAAAGAACTGTGCAGTGATCCGGTGGGAAAGAATATCCTGTCGGATAAGGCTTTTGTTCCGCTTATCATTTTGAATGCGCCGTCTAATATGTATTACGGAAAAGTGATGGGACAGATAGATGTCTATCCGACATTGCTTGATTTATTGGGATTGAACGATTATTGGTGGAAAGGACTCGGCGAGAGTATCTTTAATCCGCAGAAACCGGATTTCGATGTCGACTCTCAGTTGAATATAGTAGGAGATACGGCGGGCATCCCGGATGAAGAAGTTCGCATGGCTAAAAAAGCCTGGGAGATTTCAGATTTGATTATCCGCTATGACTACTTGGGACGGAAGCTGAATGTGAAAGAATGATCTATCTACAGATATATGAAAAACCCTGTTTTATACATGCTAAAACAGGGTTTTCTTCATAGAATATCTACCTTTCTTTTTTATTTTTTATCGACCGCTTTCTTCAATGCATTCAGTGCTGTTTCGAGAACGGAACGCGGACAACCTACATTTAGGCGCATATGCCCTTCACCGCCCGGTCCGAACATACTTCCGTCATTTAATAATAGACCGGCTTTATCCTGAAACAGGCTGACCAGTTGTTCTTGGCTCAGTTTCAAGTCGCGGCAATCCAGCCAGACAAGAAATGAAGCTTGCGGAGGATATACCTTTATCTTCGGCAACTTCGTTTTAAAGAATTCGTCTACGAAGCGGACATTCTCCATTACATACATGCGCATTTGTTGCAGCCATTCGGCTCCGTAGGTATAAGCCGCTTCGGTTGCTGTGTAAGCAAAGATTGTACCGTCGCCTAATTCCCCAGCTTCCAGGAATTCATAAAACTCTTTCCGGATTTTATCGTTAGGTACAATCGAGTAGGAGGTGACGATCCCTGCAATATTGAAAGTCTTGCTGGGAGCCATAAAAGTGATGCTGCAATTGGCCGCAGCTTCTGAAACAGTGGCAAAAGGATGATGTGTGAATTGCGGATAAGCCATTTCCGCATGTATCTCGTCTGAAATCACCAATAGATTATGTTTGGCACAAATATCAGCCAGTTTAACTAAGGTGTCTTTCTTCCAGACGATGCCGCCCGGATTATGCGGGTTGCAGAGGATAAGGACTTTACAATGTTCATCGATCACGGATTCGAGTTGTTCGAAATCCATTTCGTAAGCGCCGTTCACGAGTTTGAGCGGATTGTTGACCACTTCACGTTTCATGCTTTCCGGTACGATACGGAAAGGGTGATATACGGGAGGTTGAATGATTACTTTGTCACCGGGTTTGGTAAAACATTGAATAACAAAACCGATTCCTTTGACGATTCCCGGAATATAGCTGAGCCATTCCCGTTTGATCTTCCATTTTTGTTTATAATCTACCCATTCAATAATACTGTTGTAGTAAGAATCTGAGCCGAAAGTGTAACCGAATATCTCGTGCTCCAGGCGTTTCTTGATTGCGTCGACAATGAAGTCCGGGGTCCGGAAATCCATATCGGCAACCCATAGAGGAAGAAGATCCTCCTTACCATACCGCTCTTTCAGGCCGTCGTATTTGACGCAATTGGTGCCGCGGCGTTCAATTACTTCATCGAAGTTGTATTGTTTCATTTTATATTAGTTCAGTTTTTGTCGATTGATCGGGGGCAAAGATAATAATTATATATGCAAAAACATCAAAAAAACATCCACAGCTCTTTTTCAGCTTTTTGCAAGCGGACAATTGGCATTATCTCTTGTACGGAACTGATTGGTTTGTGGTTTTTTATTTTGATATTTCTGATATTTTTCGCTACTTCGCATTAGTTATGGAATTACCAGAGGAGAGACATATTTTAGAGGAGATCGCTGAAGGAAACGTAAATGCTTTCGAACGACTTTTTTTCTGTCATCAGCCCAGGTTGGTGAACTTCCTTGTCGGTCTGACACACGATAAGGAGGTCAGTCGTGATATTGCCCAGGATTTGTTTCTTTCATTATGGAAAGACCGTGAAAAACTGAAGGAGGTAAACTCCTTTTCCTCTTATCTTTTTCAGATGGCTCGTTTTACAGTGTATGACTATTTTGACCGTTTGGCTGTATCGGAGAAGTATACGAATGAATTTTTATTAGAAGCTTCCATTTCTCAATCGGACGAGGAAGCTATCTTTGCACATGAACTACAAAATATTATCAACCGGACTGTCGAACAAATGTCTCCCCAGCGGAAACGGATCTATCAGATGAGCCGTGAACAAGGTTTGTCGAATGATGAGATTGCTTCTCATTTGGGGATCAGTAAACGTACTGTGGAAAACCATCTGACAGCAGCCCTTGCCATTCTTCGCAAGGTTCTTTATCTTTTTTTTCTTACTTATTTGAGTTAAGAGACTACGACCCTAAAACTGTTTCACCCTAGTGAAACAGTTGTTTCATTACGAAGAAACACTTGTTCCATTAGGGTGAAACACTTTCAACGATGCTACCCGTTAGTTCCGGAATCAAAATATTTTCAAAAAAAGTTCATTGTTGATTGTGTGTGTCGTTGCCGTTAACCTACTTCAATATAAAGACGGATATTTTATGGAAGAAAACAACAAGACAAAACAACTCATGCGACTATATTTCGGAAAACATTTTTCCCGATACGGACGTATCTTGTTTGGGCGTTGGCTGAAAGCGGATGATGAAAGATCGCAAAAGTTGGAGGCGTTGCAGGATATCTGGAAGGAAACAGATGCGGAAGCGACAGAATCTACGCATCGTGACTGGATGGCTTTGCAAAAACAGTTGTTGACAGAACCGGCTCAAAAACGTACAATCCCTTTGTACCGTCAGGTGTTTAAATATGCAGCTGTTATTGTACTGATGTTGATGACTGCCGGTACGACTTATTGGGCGACCGATCGTTTTAAGCCTGTCCGTCATGTAGAAATGGCTCAGATATTTGTTCCTTACGGGGAAAGTAAAGAGGTTTTATTGCCTGATGGCTCAAAAGTGTGGGTCGATGCCGGTTCTTTGCTGGTCTATCCGAAAGATTTTACGGATACTGATACACGTACGGTTTATCTTACGGGCGAAGCAGCATTTTCCGTTCAAAAGAATCCGGCACAACCATTTATAGTGAAAACAACTTATCTGGATGTGCAGGCACTGGGAACTGTCTTTACTGTAGAAGCTTATCCGAGCGATTCCTGCTCGATGACTACGTTGGAAGAAGGGAGTGTGCTTGTTTCAGTCAATGATGAAGGCATAGAACCTACTTTGTTAAATCCGGATCAGCAATTGATCTATTCCCATACGGCTCATACCGTAACAGTTCATGCTGTCGATGCATCCATGTATCATATGGAAAGGGATGGTTACCTGATTTTCGAAAATATTCCGTTCAATCGTCTGATGGCTTCTTTGGAGCGTAAGTTTAACGTGACGATCCATTATAATTCACAGAAGTATGCCGGTGAATGTTATAATGTGAAATTCTCTCCGAATGAGAATCTGGACGATGTGCTGAATGTGCTGCGGCAATTGGTTGGCATACGTTATACGGTGAAAGGGAAAGTGGTATTTATAAACTAAAATAGAGGAGGATACAGATATGAACAAAAGAAAACCGGAAAGACAGAAAGTGCGAAAATCCCTCTTTCCGGAATTCGAAATCGAATCTTGAACATCATTGGATTGACGAGTAAATCGTCTGGTTTTATTAATATTCAATTTTCAAATGTACAAATATATGAAATTAACTAATCTAATACCTATAAATAACAGAAAAAGTATATCTAAGCTGTTATTGGTAACAGCTTTATCTTCTTGCAGTTTTTGGGGCTATGCACAGCAACAACAGGTGCGCCTGACAGGGAATAATGTAACATTGAAGACTGCCTTCAAACAGATAGAGCAACAAACAAAATTGTTTGTAGACTATAATACTCAGGAAGTAAATGATTCCCGTCTCATTTCAAAATTACCAAAGAACAGTAGCGTGAAAGAGGTTATGGAACAATTGCTGGAAGGAACCGGCTGTTCGATAGCGTTTAGTAACGGACATATTATTATTACAAAACAAGCTAAAGCAGTATCTGAAACTAAAAAGATCTCAGGTATTGTAAAAGATGAACGGGGAGAACCTGTTATAGGAGCGAATGTCGTGGTGAAAGGAACCACAAACGGAACTGTTACGGATATGGACGGAAAATACACTCTGGAAGTTCCGGTTGGTGGGGTGTTGCAAATATCCTACATCGGCTATAACACCCAGGAAGTGAAAGTCGGGAGTGTAAATGTCGTAAATATATCTCTCAGGGAAGATTCCGAAGCACTGGATGAGGTCGTGGTGATCGGTTATGGTACGGTAAAGAAAAGCGATTTGACAGGAGCTGTCGGTTCTGTACAGATGAAAGATGTGAGTCAGGTGGGCATTACCAGTGCCGACCGTGCTTTGCAAGGGCAGATTGCCGGTGTGCAGGTAAATGCCAGGACTGGTCAGCCGGGTGAAGCGATGATGATCCGTGTTCGTGGTAGCAACTCTTTGGCAGGTGGTAATGAGCCGCTTTATGTTATCGACGGCATGCCGGTAGAAAAGATGAATTCAGATATTAATCCGGAAGATATCTTATCTATGGAAGTGTTGAAAGATGCTTCTTCTACAGCTATTTATGGTTCGCGTGGAGCAAATGGAGTTGTTATGATTACAACTAAAAGAGGTAATACAGGAGCAACGACAATCGACTATAACGGATATGTCGGTGTTTCCATGTTGAGAAAGAAACTGGATTTGCTGGGTAAAGACGATTATATCGCAATGGTGAACGAAGTTTCTCAAAACGATGGAAAAGGTATTGCTATTACTCCGGACGAAGCAGCCTCGCTGGCTAATAATGATTGGCAGGATTTGGTGTATCAGACAGCTCTGACACACAGTCATCAGGTCTCTGTCTCAGGTGGTACCGAACAGACAAAGGTCTACTCTTCTTTGAATTATATGAACCAGGAAGGTATTATAAAAGGTTCTAATTACAATCGTTTTGCATTGCGTATCAATGGTGATCAGAAATTATCGAAGAAATTGTCGTTAAGTGCAAGTATCGCTTATTCATACGGAACTCAGAACACGGCAAACAGTAATGCCGATGGCGGTGGTGCTATAGCTTATACTGCTATGGTGATGCCTCCGATACAGGAGGTTAAAGATGCTGATGGAAAATATACTAATTTTACGGGAACTCCCTGGGGAGGAACTAACCCGGTAGGTATGTCTGAATTGTATAAAAGGGAAATTGTCAACTCCCGTCTGTTAGCTAATATGGCGCTTACTTATAATATTATCGATGGATTGACCTTTCGTGTGAATGCCGGTGCAGAAGTGAATTCCGAAGGTATCGACCGATATATTCCGATCGGTTTGTCCGCTGGAGGCAAATTGGATGGAGATGCTTCTAAAGAGAAAGCGAATTATTACACTATTATCAATGAGAATATTCTGACTTACGATAAGAAGTTTAATAAGAATCATGCTTTGAACCTGATGGGAGGTATCACTTTCCAGACATATCAATATGATAAGTTGACAGGATCGGGAACCGGTTTTCTGCGTGATGTATATGAAACCAATAATTTAGGGGTTGCTTCAACTCCCGGAACACCTTCTTCCGGTTTTAAAGATTACCGGATGGTTTCTTTCTTAGGACGTGCCAATTATAATCTGATGGAAAAATATCTGTTGACTGTAACGGCTCGTTATGACGGTTCTTCCAAATTCAGTAAGAATCATAAATTTGCCTTTTTCCCTTCTGCTGCATTAGCCTGGCGTGTTTCGGAAGAAGAGTTCATGAAAGAGATCGATTGGCTGAGCAACCTGAAGTTGCGTGGCAGTATCGGACAAACCGGTAACCAATCTATCGATCCTTATCAGACTTTTGCCCAGTTGGGGACATCTGCACCTATTTTTGGAAATGGCAAGGATATAGGTTTTAATTTGTCTTCCATGGCAAATGATAATCTGAAATGGGAAACTACCACACAAACTGATATCGGGGTTGATTTTGGATTTTTCTCTAACCGTTTGAATATCGGATTTGACTATTATTGGAAACAGACACGTGACTTGTTGTATAAAGCAACGTTGCCTCCTTCTTCCGGTTATTCTTCTATGTTGAGGAATTTAGGACGTATTGATAATAAGGGATTTGAAATTTCGATCAATACGATTAATATGAAGGGAAAAGTAAACTGGACCACTAATTTGAACATTACATCTAATAAATCGATTGTAAAAGATTTGGGTACGGATGTATATGGAAACAAAATTCAACGAATCGATGCTCCTATCAGTGGAGGAAACTGGTTCCCTTTGTTTGTCGGGAAAGCCCCGTTCCAGTTGTATGGATATGAGATTGAAGGTATTTATCAAACTGACGAAGAAGCTCGTCTGAATGGAGAGGCTACCAAGAAGGCCGGCGATTACCGATATAAAGATACCGATGGGAAGGCCGGTATTACAACAGGTGATAAAACCATTATTGCTAACACACAACCTAAGTTTACTTTTGGTTTGACCAATACGATCAATTGGAATAATTTTGAGTTTTCTTTCCTGATGATCGGTAGTATAGGTGGAGATATCGTAAACGAATTTAACAAGAGTATCACAAATATTGGTGGAACATGGAATATACGTAAAGACGTATGGGAAAATCACTGGACGCCGGAACATCCGAATGCTAAATATGCACGTGCTTCTGCTTCTACAAAAGATTATTTGGCTTTTGGCGATCCTAACTCTATTTGGGTGGAAAATGGTTCGTATCTGCGATTCAAAGATATTAAACTGGCATATACATTACCGACACAGTGGTTTTCCGGTACACATAAACCGAATATTTCGTTGTATGTGAGCGGACAGAATCTGATTACGATTACAAGCTATTCACATTATGACCCGGAAGCATCGTGGATGTCTTCTGCCGTGAACGGATGGGATAGAGGCGTTTATCCGTCTTCGAAATCATTTACTTTGGGTTTACAGGTTAAATTTTAATACGTATTATAAGTATGAAAACACTGATTAAAAATATATTACTGGCTGTGCCGGTTATTTTATCTACTTCTTGTTCCAGTTGGCTGGAAGAAGAACCGAAAACATTTATTGCTCCTTCTTCTTTCTATAAGACAGTGGAAGATTTTGACGGTGCATTGAAAGGTTTGTATCCCCAGGGACAAAATCTGAATCTGACGGAAGTTTTTGCCGATTATAATGATAAACCGGAATCGGCAGAACAGGTCGGAGATATTTGGGCGAATAATCCGGGATATGGTTTTTATGCATTCAGAAATGCGTGGTCGGGACCTTATGGTACGATTAAAAATACGAATATGATATTGGAGTCGATAGTCGATAAAGACTTTGCAGAGGAAACCAAGAATCGTATTATCGGTGAGGCTAAATGTTTGCGTGCCTGGTCTTATTTTACATTGGTCCAGTTCTTCGGAGATGTGCCTTTACGTGATAAAGTCGTTACCAGTGATGCGGATATTGCAATAGACCGTACGCCTCAGGCAGATATTTATAAATTTATCTTTGATGATATTCTGGATGCCGAACAAAAGGTGCCGGAAGAAGCACAGGAAATGGGGCGTGTCGATAAGTTTGTGGTGAAAGCTATGATGGCTCGTATGTATCTGACTTCGGCCGGTTTTCCGATGAATCAAAAAGAGAATTATGCAAAAGCGAAGGCAAAAGCGTTGGAAGTAATCAACAGCGGTAAATATTCTTTGATGCCGACATTCGATAAGGTATTCAAAACCGAACGTTACACGGCTGAAACTATTTGGGCACAGTTGTTTTCTGCTCCTGACAGTTATAGCGGCATGCATAAAGAATCTTCACCGATTGGAAGCCAGACTGCCTTGTATTTGCCGACGGATGCTTTTATTGCCGGTTTTGATAAAGGGGATATGCGTAAAGAGTGGGGAATTAAGCCTGAATATGTAAATGCTAAAGGGACTAAGGTGATCAGTCGTACTTATTATAATAAGTATATTAATGAAGAATATCTGGAACAGGAACTTCCGGCTTCAAATACAAGTATCCTGACATGGCAGACGCAATTGATCCGTTTGGCAGAAATGTACCTGATCGCAGCTGAGGCTGAAAATGAAATGAACGGACCGGCGGATGCTTATCAGTATATTAACGCTATTCGTAAACGTGCCCGTGTCGATCAGAATGATCCGACAAATGTACCGGATTTAAGCGGACTTAGTCAGGATCAGTTCCGGGAAGCTGTTTTGCTCGAACGTCAGCACGAATTGTATGAAGAAGGTTTTGCCTGGTTCGATATGAAGCGTACCCAGACTTTTGATAAGGTGCAAAAAGCACGTGGCGATAAAATGAATGTTCCCATCGGTGCTTACAACAATACCTGGTTAATACCTGACACGGAAATTCTGAACAATAATATTCCTCAGAATCCGGATTACAGATAATTAATGTAGAATACATGAAGGGCCGGTCTGATATATTTTATGGATTGGCCCTTCTTATATCCATATAGCGAGAATGAAAAAGCAGTTTATTTATTTTTTGTTTGTATGTACAGCCTGTTTACTGGCTTGCAGTAATCCGGTCGATCCGAACGCTTTAGAACTGAACCCTTCGGAGATTAACCGTTTGATCCCTTTTCGGGGAGAGTTGAATAATGGCGTACGGCAGCTTTATCCGGAGGAACCTTATAAAGCTTTTTGGGCTGAGAACTGGAATACTCCAGAACAGTCGATCGTATGGAAAGTGAATACCGGCGGTGAAGAGTATCAGGCAGCTATGCTGGTTTCCGTCAATCATCTTGAAAAAGGAGAGGAAGCTGTATTGACGCTTTCTAACGGAACGGATAGTGTCGTTTGCCGGATAGGGACGACCGGATGGCAGCGTTGCAGTTTTTCACGACCTTTACATTTTAATAAAGGCACTTCTGAATTGTCATTAAAAATCAGCAAGCCGGGGAAAAAGGATGATTTTAATGTGTATCTCTATTCCCTGGAAGTCGTTAAGCCGGAGACTTATAAAAGATTGCAGGCTGAAGCGGCTTCATTACGCAGTAATACGTCGTGGATGGCTGATTTGCCTTACGGGTTCTTCTTTCATTGGAATTCGAAAAGCATGCCGCAGGCAGGCGAGCCGTTAGCTTATGAGGATGCTGTAAATCAATTTGATGTAGAACGTTTTGCCCGGACTGTTCATGAGTGTGGAGGAAAGTTGGTTTTCTTTACGACTTCGTGGGCTGAATATTATTTCCCGGCTCCGATACAAACTATTGATTCGATATTACCGGGGCGGACCACAAAAAGAGATCTTGTTGCTGATCTGTCAGAAGCATTAGGAAAGTATGATATCCGTTTGATCTTGTATTATCATGTAGGGCATGGAGATAAAGAATGGTGGGACAAACAACACTATACACGCAATAATACCGGAGAGCTGTTTACAAATGTGGAAAAGATCGTCGGTGAGATCAGCCAACGTTATGGCAATCGTTTGGCTGGTTTGTGGATGGATGACGGTATTGGTTATTATCCGAATGGCGCATCCTTTGAAAAGATCGCTAAAGCCGCAAAAAGTGGAAATAAAGATTTGGTTATTTGTTTCAATCCCTGGATATTACCGAAGTTGACAGAGTTTCAGGATTATTATGCCGGGGAGTTAGGGTTGTCTTTAGCCAGTGCCGGGGTAAACGATCCTTATCTTCCTGAAGATGGAGACGGTTTGTTTCATGGCGGACCTCAGGATGGTTTGCAAGCCACTTTTTCCGGTACATTGGAACCGGGCGATTGGACTCATATTTATAAAGATTCTATTATCGGTGATCCTGTTCTTTCCATCGAAGAATTGACACAAGTAGTGAAAGAATCCAACAAGCGGAAGAATCTTCCGATGATTAATGTACGTATTTATCAGGACGGCACGATTTCGCCGAAGTCGGCAGCTTTGTTGAAGGAATTGAACAATCGAATTAGCAAGGATTGATAACCGGGAGGTTTCAGATCTAAAGTAAACAGGTGTTCAGGAATAAGAATTCAACCGCTTGAGGGATGGTTCTCTGTTAAAATGCAAGATGAACCATCTCTTTTCTTGATAAATGAAAGAAAAAGTAAGATTTTTCTTTTAAATCCTTTGCTCATATAAATTATTGTTCTACATTTGCAGCGTCAAACAAATTAAAGACGATAAGAAAAGATGATGAACAATGTATTACATATTATTCTCGTGGTGGTCCTTCTAGTCATTAGTAGGTAAGGAGAAAGGTGTGTAAGAAGTTGTGAAGTCGTAAATGATATTTCTTAAGCCTTTCTCCATATAGAGAAGGGCTTTTTTATTTACCGTGGTACGGGCGATTCGCGAATCGCCCATACATAAAAAAACAGATATGATGAAGAATCCGTTAAGAAGTTCATATAGCACAGAGGGCAGACGCATGGCGGGAGCCCGTGCTTTGTGGCGTGCCAACGGCATGAAAGAAGAACAGTTCGGCAAACCGATTATAGCCATTGTGAATTCATTTACTCAGTTTGTCCCGGGACATGTGCATTTGCACGAGATCGGACAACAAGTGAAAGCGGAGATTGAAAAACTCGGTTGCTTTGCCGCAGAATTTAATACGATCGCTATCGATGACGGTATCGCCATGGGACACGACGGAATGCTTTATTCCCTTCCTTCCCGCGACATTATTGCAGACAGCGTTGAATACATGGTAAATGCCCATAAGGCTGACGCTATGGTTTGTATCAGCAACTGCGACAAGATCACTCCGGGTATGCTGATGGCTGCGATGCGTTTGAATATCCCGACAATCTTTGTTTCCGGGGGACCAATGGAAGCCGGAAATCTGGACGGACGCGCACTCGACCTGATCGATGCGATGATCGAAGCTGCCGATGATTCTGTAAGCGATGAACAGGTTGAGATGGTTGAACGTTCGGCTTGTCCGACCTGCGGATGTTGTTCCGGTATGTTTACTGCTAACTCGATGAACTGTCTGAATGAAGCGATCGGTCTGGCTCTTCCCGGTAACGGTACAGTAGTGGCAACGCATGTCAACCGTACGCGCCTGTCTAAGAAGGCTGCCCAAATGATCGTGGATAATGCGTTCAAATATTATCGTGACGGCGATGATTCTGTATTGCCCCGTAGTATTGCCACCCGTCAGGCATTCCTGAATGCGATGTCACTCGATATTGCAATGGGAGGATCTACCAATACAGTCCTTCACTTATTGGCTGTTGCTCATGAAGCGGAAGCTGACTTCACCATGAAAGATATCGATATGCTTTCACGTAAAACTCCTGTTATCTGTAAAGTGGCTCCAAGCTGTTCCTATCATGTGGAAGATGTGAACCGTGCAGGAGGTATCATGGGTATCATGAATGAGTTGGTAAAAGCCGGCCTGGTGGATGATTCGGTGAAGCGTGTGGACGGACTGACCCTGGGGCAGGCGATCGACCAATATTGTATCACATCCGTAAATGTTACGGAAGAAGCAATCAATATTTATAAAAGTGCTCCGGCACACCGTTTCAATCTGGTGCTCGGTTCACAGGAAAGCTATTATAAGGAACTCGATACGGATCGTGCAAACGGTTGCATCCGTGATGTGGAACATGCTTATGTAAAAGACGGTGGTCTGGCTGTTCTCTACGGAAATATAGCGCAGGATGGTTGTGTTGTCAAGACAGCAGGGGTAGATGAAAGTATCTTCCGTTTTGCAGGTCCGGCAAAAGTTTTCGATTCGCAGGATGCCGCTTGCGAGGGCATCCTTAAAGACAAAGTCGTCTCCGGCGATGTCGTCGTTATCACCTATGAAGGTCCGAAAGGTGGACCGGGTATGCAGGAAATGTTGTATCCGACCTCTTATATAAAGAGTAAACACCTGGGAAAAGAATGTGCATTGATCACGGACGGACGCTTCAGCGGTGGAACATCAGGTTTGTCAATCGGACATATCTCTCCCGAAGCTGCTGCAGGCGGAGCGATTGGCTTAGTGAAAGACGGCGATATTATTGAAATTAATATTCCCGAGAGAACCATAAACGTAAAGGTAAGCGATGCCGAACTGGCAGAACGCCGCCAGGCAGAAGAAGCCCGCGGACCGAAAGCCTTTACACCTCCTTTCCGCCAGCGTACGGTATCGAAAGCACTGAAGGCATACGCCAAGATGGTTGCTTCGGCCGATAAAGGCGGCGTTAGAGTAATTGACAATTGACAGTGGACAATTGACAATTATGAAAAGTAAAAGACATAATAAGCAGGAAACATTAATAATAACATTCAATTGTCAATTCTCAATTGTCAATTGTCAATTAGAAAAGAGATGGATAAACAAAAGATAACCGGTTCGGAAGCTTTGCTGAAAGCGCTGATCGCTGAAGGAGTAGATACTATCTTCGGTTATCCGGGCGGGCAGGCAATTCCTATATACGATAGTTTATACGACTATAAAGATCAATTGAAACATGTTCTGGTACGCCACGAACAAGGTGCGACACATGCGGCTCAGGGATATGCCCGCGTTTCCGGTAAAGTGGGGGTAACGTTGGTTACTTCCGGACCAGGAGCAACAAATACCATTACCGGTATTGCCGATGCATTGATGGACAGTACGCCGATGGTTGTAATTGCCGGACAAGTTCCGTCTCCACTGCTGGGTACCGATGCTTTTCAGGAAGTCGACGTAATCGGTATTACACAACCAATAACTAAATGGGCCTATCAGATTCGTAAGCCGGAAGAAATAGCCTGGGCCGTATCCCGTGCTTTCTATATCGCATCGACGGGACGTCCCGGTCCGGTAGTACTTGACCTGGCCAAAGATGCACAAGTAGGTTTGGTGGATTATGAATACGAAAAGGTAAATTATATACGCAGCTATCAGCCGGAGCCGGATATCAAACAAGAACGTATTGAAGCCGCTGCCGCTCTGATCAATAGTGCAAAGAAACCGTTCTGTCTGGTAGGCCAGGGGGTTATCCTGGGTGGGGCAGAAGAGGAATTGAAAGCCTTCTTGGAGAAAAACGATATACCTGCCGGTTCGACCGTGTTAGGATTGTCGGCACTTCCTTCCGACTTCCCCTTACATAAAGGTATGCTTGGTATGCATGGAAATGTAGGACCTAACCGGAAGACAAACGAATGTGATGTGCTGATCGCTATCGGTATGCGTTTCGATGACCGTGTGACCGGCGATTTGAAGACCTACGCCAAGCAGGCAAAAATTATCCATTTGGATATCGACAACTCGGAAATCGGAAAGAATGTACCTGTTGATATAAAGGTATTGGGGAATGCAAAACATACCATTCCGATGATCACCTCTTTGCTGGAAGAACGGAAGCGTCCCGAATGGAATGCCGAGTTCGAGCCGGATGAAAGGGAAGAAGAAGAAAAAGTGATCCGTAAGGAACTTTTCCCTACCGAAGGGCAGTTGAAGATGGGAGAAGTAGTACGTAAAGTATCCGAAGCAACCGGCAATGATGCTATCCTGGTTACCGATGTAGGTCAAAACCAAATGATGGGTGTCCGTTACTTCAAATATAAGCAAACCCGTAGTGTGGTCACTTCAGGAGGTCTGGGTACGATGGGCTTCGGTCTTCCTGCTGCTATCGGAGCCAAACTGGGTGCTCCCGACCGTACGGTTTGTTTCTTTACCGGCGACGGTGGTATCCAAATGACTATCCAGGAACTGGGAACCATCATGCAGGAAGAACTGAATGTGAAGATCATCGTTCTTAATAATAATTTCCTCGGTATGGTACGCCAGTGGCAGGAATTGTTCTTCCAGGAACGTTATTCGAACACCATCATGAAAAATCCGGACTTTGTCGCGATAGCCAAGGCTTTCGGTATTGCTTCACGCGCTGTTGACAGCCGTGAAGAACTGGACGGTGTAATAGAAGAAATGCTTAACCATGACGGCGCTTACCTGTTGGTTGCCAACGTGGAAACCTGTGGAATGGTATATCCGATGGTTCCGGCCGGAGGAAGCGTTACGAATATGATTTTAGGTGCTAAGTAAGGAGGAACAATTATGAATACGAAAAAATTATATACCGTTATTATCTTTTCAGAAAACACAGTAGGTCTTCTGAACCAGATAACCGTTATCTTTACGCGCCGGCAACTGAACATTGAGACGCTTTCTGTTTCTCCTTCCGCCATAAAGGGAATACATAAGTTCACAATTACTACCTTTGCCGATGAGGATATGATCGATAAGGTCGTTAAACAGATCGACAAGCGTGTGGATATTCTGAAAGCCTATTATAATACGGATGAAGACCTGGTTTACCAAGAAATAGCTCTTTACAAACTGAGTACCGAACTCTTTATCAAGATGGGTACGGTAGAAGATCTGATCCGTAAGTATAATGCCCGCATCCTCGAAATGAACGAGAGCTGTGTCGTACTCGAAAAGAGTGGTCATTATGATGAAACGCAAGCCTTGTTCAAAGAACTGAGTGAGACGATCGGCGTGTTGCAATTCATCCGTTCCGGCCGTGTTGCGATTACGAAGAGTAAGGTAGAGCGCCTGAGCGATATGCTGTCCTCGATGGAAAAGAAGTTGCAGGATAAACATTAATACAAACAGAAGGACTTCGTCCCTTATAAAAAGAAGAGTATGGAGAAGAACAAAGTAGGAGAATTTCATTTCGTAACCGAGTCTTATCTGATGGACTTTCGGGGTCGCATCACTATTCCGATGATCGGAACTTATTTGCTGCACGCCGCTTCCTGTCATGCCGCCGACCGTGGCTTCGGTTATAACGACATGACCGAAAGGCATACCGCATGGGTGCTTTCCCGTCTGGCAATCGAAATGACTTCCTATCCGGCTATGTCCGAGTCCGTAACCTTATATACCTGGGTCGATGAAGTCGGAAAGTTATTTACCAGCCGTTGTTTCGAACTGGTGAATGGCGAAGGTAAAACATTCGGCTTTGCCCGTTCCATCTGGGCGGCTATCGATGTGGAAACCCGTCGTCCGACTTTGCTCGATGTAGAAGGGCTGAGTGCTTATGTCACCGACCGTCCCTGTCCGATCGAGAAACCCGGTAAGATCTCCCCGGTAGAAAACAAGGTGCCCGGTGAGCCCTATCGTGTGAAATACAGCGACCTCGATGTGAATGGACATTTGAACAGTATCAAATACATGGAACACCTGCTCGACCTGTTCGATATCAGTATGTTTCGTGAAAAAGAGATAAGCCGTTTCGAAATAGCTTATCAGTCTGAAGGTAAATACGGCATGGAGTTGACGCTCCATAACCAAGAAGTATCCGAAGGCAAATATAATATGGCAATATGTAACGATGGCAAAGCAATATGCCGCGCCGCTGTCACCTGGACATAGATGCAAAATGGCACACAGATGACGCAGATTGAACAGATGGGCACAGATTTATATTGTGTGAATAAATTATTATCTGCGTAAATCTGTCTAATCTGCGTCATCTGCGTGCCATAGTGAGACTTATATAGAAACAAATTATTTTATATACATTTTAATAGTAAAAAGAAAA
Source organism: Parabacteroides chongii (assembly GCF_029581355.1). Taxonomy (NCBI): domain Bacteria; kingdom Pseudomonadati; phylum Bacteroidota; class Bacteroidia; order Bacteroidales; family Tannerellaceae; genus Parabacteroides; species Parabacteroides chongii. The sequence continues at coordinate 3,059,439 of NZ_CP120849.1, forward strand.
TGGCAGTAATGAATTTTGGCGGTGTTGATGAAAACGTAGTAACCCGCGAAGAATTTCCGTTGGAAAAGGCAAGAGAAGTATTGAAAGATGAAACTATCGCCGTGATAGGTTATGGCGTACAAGGTCCCGGCCAGAGCCTGAACTTGCGCGACAACGGTTTTAACGTAATTGTAGGACAACGTAAAGGTGGTAAGACTTGGGAAAAAGCCGTTGCTGACGGTTGGGTGCCGGGCGAAACACTGTTCGATATCGAAGAAGCTTGCGAAAAAGCAACAATCATACAGTATCTGCTTTCAGATGCCGCACAGATTGAAGTATGGCCGCGTATCAAAAAATACCTGACTCCGGGTAAGGCTTTGTATTTCTCTCACGGTTTCGGTATTACTTATAAAGAACGTACAAACATCATCCCTCCTGCTGATGTAGACGTAATCCTGGTTGCTCCGAAAGGATCGGGTACTTCACTTCGTCGTATGTTCCTGCAAGGCCGTGGCTTGAACTCAAGCTACGCTATCTTCCAGGATGCAACAGGCAAGGCATGGGATCGTGTAATCGCACTGGGTATTGGTGTCGGTTCAGGTTACCTGTTCGAAACAACTTTCAAGAAAGAAGTATATTCCGACCTGACTGGCGAACGTGGTACTTTGATGGGTGCAATCCAGGGATTACTGCTTGCTCAGTACGAAACACTGCGTGAAAACGGTCACGAACCTTCTGAAGCATTCAATGAAACAGTAGAAGAACTTACTCAGTCGTTGATGCCGTTGTTCGCAGAAAACGGTATGGACTGGATGTATGCAAACTGTTCGACTACAGCACAGCGTGGTGCTTTGGACTGGATGGGCCCGTTCCACGATGCTACAAAACCGGTATTCCAGAAACTGTATAGCGAAGTTGCCTGTGGTAACGAAGCACAGCGTTCTATCGATACAAACAGTAAGCCAGACTACCGTGAAGGTCTTGAAAAAGAACTGGCTGCTCTTCGCGACAGCGAAATGTGGCGTGCAGGTGCTGTTGTTCGTAAACTTCGTCCTGAAAACAACTAATAGTTGGTGCGATAAGTAAGCTAAACATTTTTGTGATATAAAGCGGTAATCCGGTATGTTCCGGGTTGCCGCTTTTTCTATCCCGTTACCGGTTAAGCATAAATCTCTGACTAATTAAGTCTTACCTCATGACTTATTAATACAAAAGTCCTTACTTATTAAAGCTACCCTGTACACCTTGCCTGATTACCCTGTACACCTTGGCTATCCATCCTGTACACCCTGTCCGGCTACCCTGTACAGGGTAATAATAAGTAGGGGCTTTTGATTTAGAAACTCCCTGGCTATATAATAAAAGGTGCCGGAAAGGGATATAGTGGCTACCTGTGTGACTGCTTTTAGCTAAGTAAGTTTTCTATCATAAAGTTTTCCGAATTTATCTGTCATCTGCAACAATTACCTGTATTTGTTTGGCTATTAGGCTATAAATGGTTGCAGATAGTTGTTTTTATCTGCAACCTTATCTGTCATCTGTCACCGGTATGAAACATCACCGTGTTATATGTTAAAACCCGTTATCGGCGAAATTGGTTTATCGATCTCTTATGCTTATTGTATTTGATCGGTTAGGAGTTTTTACCGGATTACTTTTCTTAATTCATGAATGTTAAATAGTGAGGAATAAAGTATTAAATATATATTTTTATGCTTGTAGTTATTAATGATAGATTATATTTGTTGAAGAAAGTATTGTGTGTGTAATCAAGATAAGTAGATCGAAATGTTGTGTGTAAGAAGTTGTGTGTCTTAATTTTGTGAACTTTATTTTAGAACGTATGGACCTAGGCGCTTTTTTGAGGAGAGAAGCGCAACCTCTAATGAAATGAACGCTATTATGATTAAAATTATTTAATTAAAGTCTTGAATTTAACTATGTGGACAGACTCAAAACTAATTAAATCACTAATGTTTTCTGTATTGTTTGGAGCTGCGGGAACTGTAGTTGCAGCTATTCCAACAAGTCCCGAAACGATGGTAGTGCAACAGGGAAATAAGGTCTCAGGCCTTGTCTCTGACGATATGGGGCCCGTAGCCGGTGCTTCTGTCGTAGTAAAAGGAACTTCTGTCGGTACGATTACCGATACCGACGGCCGATTTAGCCTGGATAATGTCCGGCGGGGATCGGTTATTGTAATATCTTTTGTCGGCCTGGCTACGCAGGAGATTACCTGGAATGGGCAAGCCAACTTACATGTTAAGTTGAGCGATGCGACACAAGATTTGGATGAAGTTGTAGTTGTAGCTTATGGTACGGCTAAGAAATCGACCTTTACCGGATCGGCCTCTGTTGTGAAAGCAGAGAAACTGGAAAAGGTGATGGGTACCGGTTTTACGGAAGCATTGCAAGGTATGTCGGCCGGTGTGAATGTGGTAAACGTACAAGGTAATCCCGGTGCCGAAGCCCGTGTCGAAATTCGTGGTATTTCTTCTATGTCCGGAAAGGCTGATCCTTTGTATATTGTTGACGGTATGCCTTACGATGGCGGTCTGAATCAGATCAATCCGACGGATATCGAATCGATGACGGTCTTGAAGGATGCTGCGGCAACCTCTTTGTATGGTTCGCGTGCTGCGAATGGGGTTGTGATGATTACTACCAAGAGAGGTAAATCAGCTAAGCCTCAGATTAATTTCCGTGGGGCATGGGGTACTTCGGACAATGCGGTAAAGAACCCTAAAAAGGCGAACCCTTATCAACAGTTGGAAAATACCTGGTATGCATTGTATTACGATGCATTGCTTTACGACGGCATGGATGCCAAGGCTGCCGGCGATTATGCATCTTCCCAGGCATTGACCAAACAGGTGAAAGCAACAAGAAATTCAAAGGGAGAAACTATTTATGTAACCCCGTTTAGATACATCAACGAAGATTATGTTTTGCATGACGGTAACGGCAATCCTTACATGAATCCTAATCTGGAATATGTATGGGAGGAAGACGACTGGGATGTTTATAAAGCCATCTTCTCCCGAAAACTACGTCAGGATTATAGTGTGGATATAAGCGGACAGACCGGAAATGGTAAGACTTCATATTTCTTCTCCGGTGGTTACCTGGATGATCAGGGATATGGAAATCGCCAGTATTACAAACGGTATTCTTTCCGTACGAATTTAAGTACGGAACTGTTCGACTGGTGGAAGGTGGCAGGTAGCTTGTCCTATTCCCGTCATCGCCAAAATGTATCGGGAGGTGCCAGCCGTGCTGCCAACTTTACGACAACGCTGTCGTCTCCCTGGTTGCGTAACGAGGATAATACGGGATGGGTGGTTTCGGAAAAGACCGGAAAAAGAATGTACGACTATGGCAAATACACCAATAACTTCTTCGGAGCACATGTCCTGAACAACTCGGGTGATTATTGGGATAATGAGAATGATGATAGTTTCGATAATAATATGGGGCATATTCTCTCGGCTCAGTTTAATACAGAGTTTAAGTTGCCGTATAACCTGAAGTTCCGTTCAGCTTTGAATATCGACGATTATTGGAGTCGTTCGATGGTGTATACATCAGCTGTACATGGTAGTGGCCAGACTGCTCCTTACGGTATTTCTATCCTGGCGGATGGAGGTTATGCCAGCCGTTATGATTTCAATAAGCGCTCTACCACCTGGAATAATGTGTTGTCGGGCGACTGGTCGATCGGCGATCATAATATTTCCGCTATGGCTGGTCACGAGTGGTATACCTGGGATTCTCACTATGAGCAAGGTTGGGGTGAAGGAATCATGGAATTAGGTAAATATGAGTTATCGAATACGACCAAAAATTTTGGTGTATGGGGAGGCCGTGATAAATATTCTCTGTTGTCATTCTTCGGAAAACTGGATTATAATTTCCTGAATAAGTACTATCTCTCTGCCTCGATTCGTGAGGACGGTTCTTCCCGCTTCAGCTCCGATAACCGTTGGGGTACATTCTGGTCGGCCGGTGCTTCTTGGAGAATATCGAAAGAAGGCTTCTTGGAAGATACGAAATGGATTGACAATCTGGTGCTTCGTGCCAGTTACGGTACGACCGGTAATGATAAGTTGATTGTACGTAATGCCAGTAACGGTAAAGCTGGGGACGAAGTACTATACGGTTATCAGGGAACTTATGAAAGTGATGACCTCTATCTGAAGTCTGGTCTGAAGCCTTCTACTACTCCGACTCCGGATTTGAAATGGGAGAGCAATAAACAATGGAATATTGGTTTGGACTTTTCTTTCCTCAGCCGTCTGAGCGGTACGGTGGAATATTACTCCCGTACGTCCAATGACCTGTTGTATTATAAGGAATTGCCTCTGTCGGCCCAGGTTGGTGCTGCTTCCGGATATAATATGAATATCGGTGACCTTCGTAATAGCGGTGTTGAAATAACGATCAATGCCAACATCTTTACTTCAAAAGATTTCAGATGGGATATCGACGCCAATATGAGTACACTGAAGAATGAGGTTACTTATCTGCCGACAGGTGCTTATACCTATGCCGGTACGGCTTGTACCTATAAAATGGAAGAAGGTAAGTCTATCTACGAGTTTATCGCCCCTCAATATGACGGTGTGAATCCTGAAACAGGTCTGCCCGGTTGGTTGATCCGCGACGGTAACGGAGGTTGGGTACGTACGGAAGACCAGGCGAAAGTAACTACCGATGATTTCGTATACTGTGGTTCTGCCATTCCTAAAGTATTCGGTTCTATCACCAACAACTTCCAGTTTAAAGGGATCGACCTGTCGTTTATGTTCTATTATTCTTATGGATCGAAGATTTCCGACTATACTTACAAAGAACGTATCATGAACCGTCCGGGTGTGGGTGTCGTACAGGAATTGGTAGAAGACCGTTGGAGACAGCCGGGTGATGCGGGAACGCTTATTCCCCGTTGGTCGTATACTCAGTATGGTGCAACGGTTAAATATGCCGACAACTTTGTATTCGACAATCATTACTGGCGTCTGAGAAACCTTACTTTAGGCTATACTTTACCAAAGAATATCAGCCGTAAGGCATTGGTGGAAAATCTGCGTGTGTATGTGACAGGTAATAACCTGTTGACTTTCGGACCGGCAAAGAAACGCTTTACAGATCCCGAAACAGGTGTCATGGGTAACAGTTATAACGGTAACGCTGAAACGGATAACGGTATTCAGGGTTCGAGAAGACTGTATATGGTCGGTATTCAAATCACATTATAAATGCAAAAAAGATATTTATGAAAAGATTATTTATAAACATATCCTTCCTGTCCCTCGCTCTTGTAGGTTTTATTCTAACAGGATGTGATGACGATCTGACAACCAGTTCGTATGTGAAAGTGAATGATACGGATGTGCTCGAAAATATATCCCAGCTGGAAAAAGTCTTGACTTCGGCTTATAAACAGTTGTATTTTAATACGGATAAAGGCGATCGTGTGTATGCCGGGCTGCCGGGCTTCCAAATGTATGTCGATGCAGGCGGTGCGGATATCGTGAGCCATACCAATATGGGTGGCGACCAGGTAACGGCTTATCAGTATTCGAACTCAAAGACGCAGGCGGATGGAAATGCATCCAAGATATGGTCGATGTGCTATAACGTGATCAACCGTGCCAACATTATCCTGACCAATGTGGATAATGCCAGCGGAGATGAAACGCAAAAGAAACATATCAAAGGGCAGGCATTGGCTATGCGTGGAATTCAATACTTCCATCTGATACAGAATTATCAGCAAACGTATGTTATTGCAAAAAATAAACGGGGTGTGATTTTGCGTACCTCTTCCAACGATGAAGCTCATAAAGGCTTTTCAACGGTGGAGGAAATATATACGCAGATTGTATCCGACCTTACCACTGCAAAGTCGTTGCTCGCTGATTATCATCCGACAGACTTATGGTTAATTAATTCGGAGATTTGTTCCGGTATCCTGGCCCGTGTATATCTGGTGATGCAGAACTGGGAAGGGGCTTACAACGAAGCGAAGATCGTTTATGACAACCATAGCCAGTTGATGACGCGCGAACAGTACCGTTCGGGATTCGACGATATGATCAGCGGCAATTATCCGGAAGTGGTTTGGGCGATGAAGTATACAGCCGATAACAACCTGGGTGGTAGTACGCAGTTTAACTTTTGGTATAATCAAGATGAAAGTTATGGCGAAGGCTATGCGGATGGTCCGATCTATTCTTTCCTGGATTACTTTGTGGATGAGCAGTTTGTAAAACTGTTTGAGGAAAAAGAAGACCGGTATCAGTTTTGGAAACGTACAAGGAATGCGAACAAGGAAATCAATACAAAATGGGCTTTCGACAAGTATAAACATTACGGAGAAGATGGTGGGAGTGTGATCCAAAGTGCTACCCGTCCTGAAGTGTGCCTGATGCGTGGTGCTGAAATGCTGTTGATTATGGCGGAGGCTGCAGCTCAGAAAGGAAGTACAGGAGAGGCTCTGACTTTATTGAATCGTTTGCAGGTAGCACGTAATGCGACTCCGACAACCAACGGAGGTGGGGATGCATTATTGGAAGATATCTACAAAGAACGGCGTAAAGAGCTGATCTGTGAAGGACAGGCTGGTTTTTATGATCTGGTTCGTTTGCAGAAGCGATTGATTCGTTATGGCGAAACGGCAACAAATCCTGCCGGACATTATGTGTGGGGTATGCAATATCTGAATGGATATAATGTCAGCGATCCTCAACCTGTGGGAATTCTTGAATCGAATGATTACCGTTTCTTCTGCCAAATTCCTCAAATGGAAATCCTTAATAATGATGCAATCTCAGAGGCTGATCAGAATCCTTGGAGCGGGCAGTAAAAATTCATTCATATTATAATAGAAGGAGCTTTTAGGAGCTCCTTTTTTTGTGTTGAAAATACCATAGTCTCTATAGAACTCTTGTTATTTCGCGGTCAAATATAGTAATATTATTTAATTTGGATTTAAATATACTGTTAAAATGTTATCGTTTACAAATATTAGATCAATAGATTGAAAAAAGGAGTATTTAGTAAACAAAGCCTATAATTCTTATTTTCAGATACATATACCCCAAGTCGTCTAAAAAACTTTTTTATAGTCCCCTTCAAAAACAAGGAATTTAACGAGGCAAAATCAATATCAGAGAAATAAGTAGTGAGTTCTATAGAGACTATGGCATTACATAAAAAAAGAACAAAACTAAATTCTAGTTTCGATAAACTTTTGGTATGGTCAAAATATTCAATGTGACAATGTTTAAATGCATCTGATAAATACTATTTGAAGTGTATTTTTCTTGTGGTTAGAAAGACTTAATTATTTAATTGTAAAATTTAGCTTATGTTGACAAATTCGAAACTGGTTAAGACCTTAGTGCTGGCTACTGTATTTGGTACAGTGGGGACTATTGAGGCATCAGTGATTCCGACCTCACTAGGTGCTACGATCACACAACAGAAGAGCAAAGTTGCAGGTTTTGTTGAAGACGAAATGGGACCGGTAGCAGGTGCTTCTATCTCTATTAAGGGGACTTCCAACGGTACTATTACCGATATGGATGGTAAATTTGAGTTGGACGGTGTACAAAAAGGGAATGTTCTTGTCATTTCATTTGTCGGATTACAGACACAGGAAATTACATGGAACGGACAAAGTTCGATAAAAGTAAAATTGCTTAGCGACACACAGGATCTTGATGAGGTTGTAGTTGTTGCGTATGGTACGACGAAGAAGTCTTCTTTTACAGGTTCTGCATCTGTTGTTAAGTCTGATCAATTGGAAAAGATTTCTGCAACTAGTTTTACAGAAGCTTTGCAAGGTATGAGTGCCGGTGTAAATGTTTCTAATAATGAGGGTAACCCGGGTGGCGAAACTCGTATCCAAATCCGTGGTATCAGTTCTATGTCAGGTAAGACAACTCCGTTATATGTGGTGGATGGTATGCCTTATGACGGTAGTATAAATTCTATTTCACCTTCAGACATTGAGTCAATGACTGTTTTGAAGGATGCTGCCGCTTCTTCACTGTACGGTTCACGTGCAGCAAACGGAGTCGTGGTTATTACAACTAAAAAGGGTAAAGTCGGTAAGCCGGTTATAAATTTCCGTGGAGCCTGGGGTACTTCCGACAATGCGGTAGCAAATCCTAAAAAGGCAGATCCCTACCAGCAATTAACCAATTTGTGGCGTGGTATTTATAATGACAAACACTATGTAGAAGGTCTGGATTCAAAGACGGCCGGTGATTATGCTTCTGCTAATCTATTGTCACGTGCTGTCAATCCGCGTGTAAACTCAAAGGGAGAAACTGTATATGTCACTCCGTTTAAATGGACAGGCGATGCTTCCAATTATGTTTTACATGACGGTGAAGGTAATTGCTGGACTAATCCGGACCTGGAAATGGTGTGGGATGAAAGCGATTATGACTGGTATGGTGCTTTGTTCTCACGAAAATTGCGTCAGGATTACGGTATTGATGTCAGTGGTGCTACACAAGATGGCAAAACCAATTATTTCACTTCTTTATCTTATTTGAATGATAAGGGGTATGCTAATAACCAATATTATAAACGTTATTCATTCCGTGCCAGTGTCACTACCGAGCTGACAAACTGGTTGAATATGGGTGGAAGCCTGGCTTATAGCTATTCACGTCAGAATATCTCCGGTGCGACTCGTGCTACGGTGTATTCTAACACATTGAACTCTCCTTGGTTGCGTAACGAAGATAATACGGCTTGGTATACTTCTCAGAAGACCGGAAAGCGTATCTATGATTTTGGTGAAAATTCAATGAATTTCTTTGGAATCCATTGTTTGGCTAATTCTGGTGACTATTGGAATAATCCCAACGATGATGATTTCAATAATAAAGAAGGTGGCATGTTGACAGCCCACTATTTTGCAGGTCTGAATCTGCCCTTCGATATAAAATTCAAGACGAATGTAAACCTGGATGATATTACGGAAACGCAATATCAATATGGTTCGGCTGTTCACGGACAAGGACAACAGCAGCCGTACGGTGTTACGGTGCTTACAAATGGAGGTTGGGCTTCCCGTACTAATTACAAGACTCAGTCTGTAACCTGGAATAACTTGCTGACCTGGAATAAATCTTTTGGTGAACATAATCTGGATCTTATGTTAGGTCATGAGTTTTATCACTATAACCAACAGTATGACTATAGTTATGGTGAAGGCATCATGCAGATAGGTCAATTTGAAACGGCTTCAACAACTAGCAACTGGGAAATTAACTCCTGGCGCAATCGTTATTCTTTGCTGTCGTTCTTTGGTAAGGCGGATTATAATTTCCAGAACAAATATTACTTGTCGGCTTCTTTCCGTCGTGACGGATCTTCCCGTTTCAGCAAAGAGAGCCGCTGGGGTAACTTCTTCTCTGTAGGTGCATCCTGGAGAATCTCTAAAGAAGAATTTATGGAAAATACAAGCAGTTGGCTGGATAACCTCTCTCTTCGTGGTAGCTATGGTACGTCGGGTAATGATAAGTTATATCCTCGTAATGCAGGTAACGGACAGGCTGGAGATGAAATACTGTATGCTTACCAGGCTTATTATACAAAAGAAAATCTGTTTGGTGCAGCTGGTTACAAGCCGATGACTATTGCCACTCCAAACCTGAAGTGGGAACGAAACGAACAATATAACATTGCAGTAGACTTTTCTTTCCTGAATCGTCTGAGTGGAACAATCGAATATTATTCACGCAGTTCAAAAGATTTGTTGTATTATCGTGACCTGCCGTTGTCAGCACAGGTTGGGGATGCTGCCGGTTACAATACGAACTTAGGTAATGTCCGTAACAGTGGTTTTGAAATTACTTTAAGTGCTGCCGCTATTAAGAATAAGGAGTTCCAGTGGAATATCGACTTAAACTTCTCTACTTTGGACAATGAAGTAACTTATTTGCCTGGCGGTGCTTACACTTATGCAAACCGTGGTGCAACCTATAAACTGGAAGAAGGACATTCATTGTATGAATTCTACATGCCGAAACATGCCGGCGTAAATCCGGACAATGGTAATCGTCTTTATCTGATCAAGGATGGTAATGGCGGATGGAAAACAACTGAAAACTATTCGGATGTGACCATGAATGATTACCAATGGTGCGGATCAGCTATCCCGACTGCTTTCGGATCTATTACCAATACATTTAATTATAAAGGATTTGACTTGTCATTCATGTTCTATGCTTCGTTTGGAGCTACTATGTACGATTATACCTGGTTGGAACGTACAGCAGGTTTGGATGGTGTAGGTATGATTCAGGACCTGGTGGAAGGAAAACGTTGGGAAAAACCGGGTGATCAGGCTGAGTTCTCCCGTCTGTCTTCCGCAAATGCCAGCTTGAATGTGAAACGTACGGATTTCTTCTTGTTCAATAACGACTTCCTGCGTTTGAGAAACGTTACATTGGGCTATACGATTCCGAAAATGTTGACTCAGAAACTGGGTATTGCCAATGCCCGTGTTTACCTGACAGGTGACAATCTGTGTACATTCGGACCGGCTGCTAAACGTCACAGCGAACCGGAAACCGGTGTGTTAGGTAACAACTACAATGGTAATACCGAAACCGATAATGGTGTTCAGGGATCAAGAAGAGTTTATATGGCAGGTATTCAGGTAACATTTTAATTAAGTCGAAGTATGAAAAGATTATATAGAACATTTAAATTTACAGCAATTGCTTTATTGGCGATCTCTCTGAGCAATTGTACGGGGGAGTTGACTACCAATTCATCAACGGATGTAGATGAATCGACCATCCTGTCCAGTACGACGGGATTGAATATGTCGTTGACCGGTACTTATAAATATTTATTATTAGGTGAATCAGGTGCCGGCAGTCAGAACGATGCTTGTTATGCCGGTGTTACCGGGCTGTGCATGGGATATGATTTGCTGGGTGCAGATATCCTGAGTACAAAGAATTACGGTGGTTCGGTAGAAGATCACTATCGTTTTAGCGAAGGTCGTACACAATCTGCGGGTGACTATGCAAAACGTATCTGGACAAATATGTATAAGATTATCAACCAGGTAAATGTCATTATTGATGCACTTCCCGAAGCAACAGGTACTGAAGAGGAGAAAGCTGAATTGAAAGGACAGTGCCTGGCTATGCGTGGTATCGCTTATTTCAATCTGCTTTTGAATTACCAGCAGACTTATGCTATTGCTAAAGATAAACGTGGTGTTATTCTTCGTTTGTCTTCTGAGGATCCTGATTCCATGCCTTTTTCTACTGTAGAGCAAGGTTATCAGCAGGTGATCAAGGATCTTAAAGAAGCAGAATCTCTGCTGGCTTCTTTTGAACGTATTGAAGAATGGCGTGTGAATGCTGAAGTTGCTGCCGGTTATCTGGCTCGTGTATATCAGGTGATGGGTGACTGGAATAATGCACTGACGGAGGCAAAGAAGTTGTATGACAATCATTCTTCATTGATGACCAAAACAGAATGGTGCAGTGGATTTGATAATCTAATCTCAGACGGATGTAAGGAAGTTATCTGGGGAATTAAGTTTACAAACTTATCTAATATTAGTTCCAATACAGAGTTTAACTATTGGTATAATCAGGATCCGAGTTATGGTGAAGGTATGACCGATGGTCCGATTTATAGCTTCATCAACTTATTTGTTGATTCCAGGTATGTACAATTGTTTGACGATACTGATTTCCGTGGCAGTAAATGTACTAAAACAGAAGGTGTGACAGATGCTGATGTGAAACCCGTTATGTTCTGGCATCGTACTGCTAATGGTAATGAGGAAACAAGGGCTAAATGGGCATATAACAAATTCAAATATTATGGTGATGCCAATGGTTCTCCTCAGGGACATACCTATCCTGAATTTTGCTACATGCGTAGTGCTGAAATGTTATTGATCATGGCGGAAGCTGAAGCTAACCTGAACAACCTGGGAGCAGCTTTGTCTCATCTGAATACGTTGCAAAACGCTCGTGAAGTGGCTAAACCGACCACGGCAGCTGATAAAGATGCACTTTTGGAAGCTATTTATGTAGAACGTCGTAAGGAATTATTAGGAGAAGGTGTAACAGGTATGTATGATTTGATGCGTTTGCAGAAACCGCTTTATCGTTATGCTGCAACCACGGAAGATCCGGCAGGCCATTTCTCTTTGGGCTTGAATTTCCTGGATAACTATAATCCGACCGATAAAGCTCCTTACGGTTATTTGCCGTCTAATGATTACCGCTTCCTGTATCAGATTCCACAATTGGAATTTACACAGAATACTGTTATCAGTGAATCTGAACAGAATCCGTTCAAGGGAAATTAATTTGTAAATTATAGTAAGTAAAGACGAGAGGCGTGTCCGCGATGGATATGCCTCTTTTTTTATACTACTTATTTTCTTGTAAAGGAGCGATGAACTGAATATCTTTGTAAAATTCAAATCATTAATAACTTAAAATAATACCATGAACAAGATCAATCTTTTCTTTCTCTTTTTATTATTGACTACTCTTCCTGCCTTTTCACAGGATGACATCCAAATCACCCATGCTCCTTATCTGCAAAATTTGGGTGAGAATGAAGTGACAATCGTTTGGACGGTCAATAAACCATCGGTAGGTTGGGTGGAACTGGCACCGGATGACGGGACACATTTTTATCAGACGGAGCGTCCGAAGTTCTTCAATGCAAAGAACGGAATAAAGCAGACATCTACCGTTCATGCGGTTCATCTGAAAGGATTGAAGGCGGGTACATGTTATCGGTATCGGGTATATTCACAGGAAGTCCTGAGCCATGTCGGTTGGCGGGTGATATATGGGAATGTGGCTGCCACCTCTGTTTACGGGAAACAACCATTAGAGTTTCAAACCAGTGATCATGGCAGGCAAGCGGTGAACTTTGCGATGGTCAATGATATTCACGGCAAGAGTGATCTTTTGGAAAAGCTTGTATCACATTGTGACCTGAAAACAACCGATATGTTCCTGTTCAATGGAGATATGGTATCTATCTTCAATAGTGAAAAAGAAATATTCGAAGGCTTTATGGATAAGGCAACGGAGCTTTTTGCTTCTGAAATACCGATGTATTATACCCGTGGTAATCATGAAACACGCGGATCTTTCGCTACGGCTTTCCAGGATTATTTTTCTCCCAAGCAGGAACATATCTATTATATGTTTCGCCAGGGACCTGTCTGTTTCGTTATTTTGGATAGTGGTGAAGATAAGCCGGATTCGGACTTGGAGTATGCCGGAATAACTGTCTATGACCAATATCGTACGGAACAGGCTGAATGGCTGAAAGGCGTACTTGAAAGCAAAGAATATAAGGAAGCACCATTCAAAGTGGTTGTTTGTCATATTCCTCCTTTTGGCGGATGGCATGGCAATGAGGAAGTGGCTGAAAAGTTTATGCCATTACTGAATAATGCAGGTGTCGATATTATGCTTTGTGCTCATCTTCACCGTTATATACGGAATGATGCGAAAGAGGGCGTTCGGTTTCCAATTATTGTAAATTCCAATAATACCGTATTGAAGGCGGAAGCTGATTCCAGGGCGTTGAACATAAAAATACTGGATACGGAAGGGAAGGAGATCGACAAGCTGACGATAGCCAAATGACGGTACATTTTATCATTCTTGAACTAATGAATTATAGATTCAATTGTATTTCCTCTTTCAGTTTATAAGAAAAAGCGTATAAAAAATATCGTTTTATATTTGGTGGTTTGGAAAAAGGCTGTATCTTTGCAGCGTTAAATAAGAAAAGACAATGAAACAGAACATAGCAAATAGTCTCATTATTTCTCTAAACATTATTCTACTCTGGGAACGGGATAGGAAGTGAGACTGTACGTGCTTTTCTGATGCATGAAGATATTAAAGAGCCTTTCTCACTTCCTTGTGAGAAGGGCTTTTTTTATGGATACAAACAAGAATATAAACAAATTTAAGAGTATAAGATTATGTCAGACAGATTATTTATTTTCGACACCACGTTGAGAGATGGTGAACAAGTTCCGGGTTGCCAGTTAAACAGTATTGAAAAGATTCAGGTAGCCAGAGCATTAGAAGAACTTGGTGTGGATGTGATTGAAGCAGGATTTCCGGTATCGAGCCCGGGGGACTTCAATAGTGTTGTTGAGATATCGAAAGCTGTCACCTGGCCAACTATCTGTGCGTTGACCCGTGCTGTCGAGAAAGATATCGATGTTGCCGCCGAAGCATTGAAGTTCGCTAAACGCGGACGTATCCATACAGGTATCGGAACTTCCGATTATCATATCCGTTATAAATTTAACTCTAATCAAGACGAGATCCTGGAGCGTGCCATCGCTGCTACTAAATATGCAAAGAGATATGTAGAAGATATCGAGTTTTATTGTGAAGATGCCGGACGTACTGATAACGCCTATTTGGCGCGTGTGGTTGAAGCCGTAATCAAAGCCGGAGCGACAGTGGTCAATATCCCTGATACAACCGGTTATTGCCTGCCGGACGAATACGGAGCGAAGATCAAATATCTGATGGAACATGTGGACGGCATACAGAATGCGATTATCTCTACACACTGTCATAATGACCTGGGTATGGCAACTGCCAATACCGTGCAGGGTGTCCTGAACGGAGCACGCCAGGTGGAAGTTACTATCAATGGTATCGGTGAACGTGCCGGAAATACTTCCCTGGAAGAAGTAGCCATGATCTTCCGCAGCCACAAAGAACGTGGAATCGAAACTAATATCAATACCACAAAAATCTACGGTATCAGCCGTACGGTTTCCAGCCTGATGAATATGCCGATCCAGCCGAATAAAGCCATCGTCGGACGCAATGCGTTCGCTCACTCTTCCGGTATCCACCAGGACGGTGTATTGAAGAACCGTGAAAGCTATGAAATCATCGACCCGAAAGATGTCGGCATCGACGATAACGCCATCGTGCTGACTGCCCGTAGCGGACGTGCTGCCCTGAAACATCGTCTGAGTGTATTAGGTGTGGAACTGAGCCAGGAAAAGCTGGATAAGGTATATGGAGAGTTCCTGAAACTGGCCGACCGTAAGAAAGATATTAACGACGACGATGTATTGATGCTGGCAGGAAAAGACCGTACAGCTACACATCGCATCAAACTGGATTACCTGCAAGTGACTTCCGGTGTCGGTTTACAGTCTGTTGCCAGCGTGTGTCTGGACATCGCAGGCGAAAAATTCGAGGCAGCCGCTTCCGGTAACGGTCCGGTAGACGCTGCTATCAAAGCGGTCAAATCTATTATCCATCGCACGATGACCATCCAGGAGTTTCTCATTCAGGCTATTAATAAAGGTAGCGACGACATGGGTAAGGTACACATGCAGGTGGAATACGATGGAAATAACTATTACGGTTTTGCAGCCAACACCGATATTATCGCAGCTTCGGTAGAAGCCTTTATCGACGCAATCAATAAGTTCGTAAAATAACATAATACATAATTAGCAATGAGCAAGACATTATTTGAGAAGATTTGGGAGAAACATGTGGTGGACACACTGCCCGACGGAACGATCCAGTTTTATATCGACCGTCTGTTCTGCCATGAAGTAACCAGTCCGCAGGCATTTGCGGGGTTACGTGCCCGTGGTCTGAAACCATTCCGTCCGGAACAGATTACTTGTATGCCGGACCATAATATTCCGACATTGCATCAGGAGAAACCGATCGAAGACCCTGTGTCTAAGAACCAGGTAGATACGTTGGAAAAGAATGCTAAGGATTTCAATCTGACTTATTACGGATTACAACATCCGAAGAACGGTATCATCCATGTGGTAGGTCCGGAAACAGGTCTGACACAGCCGGGCATGACGATTGTTTGTGGCGACTCCCACACTTCTACCCACGGCGCTATGGGTGCCATCGCTTTCGGTATCGGTACCAGCGAGGTGGAAATGACATTGGCTACTCAGTGTATTATGCAGCGTAAGCCGAAAACGATGCGCATCACCATCGACGGAAAACGTAAACCGGGCGTGACGGCAAAGGATTTTGCTCTTTATATCATCAGTAAAATGACAACAGGAGGTGCAACGGGTTATTTCGTTGAATATGCCGGCGAAGCCATCCGCAATACAACGATGGAAGAGCGTCTAACCATCTGTAACCTGTCTATTGAAATGGGTGCCCGTGGCGGTATGATTGCTCCGGACCAAGTCACTTTCGATTATCTGAAAGACCGTGAATTTGCTCCCCGTGCCGAAGCGTGGGAAAAGAAACTGGCTGAATGGCGTGAATTATACAGCGATCCGGATGCTCAGTTCGATAAAGAGATCGTGTTCCATGCTGAAGACATCGATCCGATGGTGACTTACGGAACCAATCCGGGCATGGGCATGGGTATCCGCGAAAGCATCCCGACTATGGAAAGCGTAGACGAGGCTGGTCGCATCTCTTATAAAAAATCGCTTGACTATATGGGCTTTACTGCCGGTGAACCTGTATTAGGCAAGAAAATAGATTACGTATTCTTGGGAAGTTGTACGAATGGACGTATCGAGGATTTCCGTGCTTTCGCCTCTTTGGTGAAAGGGAAGAAGAAGGCCGACGATGTGATTGTATGGCTGGTTCCCGGTAGCTGGCAGGTAGAACGTCAGATTCGTGCGGAAGGTATCGATAAGGTTCTGACAGAAGCCGGTTTTGAATTGCGTCAGCCGGGCTGTTCTGCTTGTCTGGCCATGAATGAAGACAAGGTTCCGGCCGGTAAATATGCCGTATCTACTTCCAACCGTAACTTCGAAGGTCGTCAGGGACCAGGTGCACGTACCATCCTGGCCGGTCCGTTGGTTGCAGCGGCTGCCGCAGTAACGGGAAAGATCACCGATCCGAGAGATTTAATGTAATAAGATTACGAACTGAAAAATCAAAAGAACGAAATGAAAGAAAAATTCACGATAGTAACATCCACCTGTGTACCTCTTCCTTTGGAAAATGTAGACACAGACCAGATCATCCCGGCCCGCTTCCTGAAAGCTACCACACGCGAGGGCTTCGGCGATAATCTTTTCCGCGACTGGCGTTATGACAAGGCGGGCAACCCTAATCCGGACTTTGTACTGAATCAGAATACGTATAAAGGCGAGATCCTGGTAGCCGGAAAGAACTTCGGTAGCGGTTCGAGCCGTGAGCACGCAGCCTGGGCGATTGCGGGATATGGTTTCCGTGCGGTTGTCAGCAGTTTCTTCGCCGATATTTTCAAGAACAACTCGATGAACAACGGGCTTGTTCCGGTTGTTGTTTCTCCAGAGTTCCTGGCAGAGATATTCGCATCTGTCGAGGCTGATCCGAAGGTGACGCTGACGATCGATCTCCCTTCGCAGACGATAACCAACAACGCAACCGGTAAAAGCGAATCCTTTGACATCAACGCATATAAGAAAGACTGTCTGGTAAACGGTCTTGACGATATCGATTACCTCTTGGCTAATAAGTCCAAAATAGAAACCTACGAGGCTTCGCGATAAGTAATAACAGATAGGGAACGCAGATGACGCAGAATACGCAGACTGACGCAGATTTTTTATTTAAAGAGGAAACTGATAAGATAATAGGTGCGTTTTATAAGGTTTACCGTACATTAGGATATGGGTTTCTTGAACGAGTTTATCAGAATGCTCTTTATTATGAACTGATGAGGTTGGGATTGGATTGTAAGGTTCAATATCCTATACAAGTTTATTATGAGGGACATATTGTTGGAGAATATGTGGCGGATATGTTGATAAATAATCATTTAATACTGGAACTGAAAAGTGTGGAGACTTTGTCTCAGGCTCATGAATTCCAGTTGATAAACTATTTAAAAGCAACAAGGATTGAAGTAGGGTTACTGCTTAATTTTGGAGAACATGCTCAAGTAAAACGTAAAGTCTTTAAAAATAAATAATCTGCGTAAGTCTGCGTTTTCAGCGTAGTCTGCGTTCCTTAATAGAAACTATGATATTATGGTAGAAATAATGGATACAACCCTTCGGGACGGGGAACAGACATCGGGCGTCTCCTTTGCGGCTCATGAAAAACTCAGCATCGCACAAATGTTGTTGAGCGATTTGGGAGTGAACCGTGTAGAGGTAGCCTCGGCACGTGTATCGGACGGAGAGTTCGAAGCCGTGAAGCGTGTGGCTGCCTGGGCCGAACGTACCGGAAATCTGCATAAGCTCGAAGTCTTGGGTTTTGTAGATGGCGACGCCTCGCTCAACTGGATCGAATCGGCCGGTTGCCGTGTGGTAAACCTACTCTGTAAAGGTTCGTATAAACACGTAACCGAACAACTCCGCAAATTGCCTGAACAGCATATTGCAGATATCCGTTCTGTTGTATCGCTGGCTACCGAAAAAGGTATTGATGTAAATATTTATCTGGAAGACTGGTCGAACGGGATCAAGAATTCTCCCGATTATGTATTCCTCTTGGTCGATGCGTTGAAAGACCTTCCCATCCGCCGTTTTATGCTGCCTGATACATTGGGTATTCTGAATCCCGGAAATACATACGATTTCTGTAAGCAGATGGTGGATCGTTATCCTGACCTGCATTTTGATTTCCATGCCCATAACGATTACGACCTGGCTGTGGCTAATGTCTACTCGGCTGTGCGGGCGGGAATACACGGTATACATACCACTATCAACGGCTTGGGGGAACGGGCAGGAAACGCACCGCTCAGCAGTGTGATCGCTGTAATAAAAGATCAACTGGGAGGGGAAACTCCTGTCAGAGAAGAAAAAATCAATGCCGCGAGCCGTCTGGTAGAAACCTATTCCGGTATTCATATTGCCCCGAACCGTCCGATCATCGGAGAGCATGTCTTTACACAATGCGCCGGTGTACATGCCGATGGCGACAGCAAAAATAATCTGTATTGCAACGACCTGATCCCCGAACGTTTCGGACGTGTACGCGAATATGCACTCGGAAAAACATCCGGTAAAGCCAATATCCGTATGAACCTGGAATCGCTCGGAATAGACGTCGACGATGAATCCATGCGTAAGATCACCGAGCGCATCATCGAGTTAGGTGATAAGAAAGAAATGGTAACAACAGAAGATCTGCCTTATATCATCAGTGATGTCCTTCACCATGATACGATGACAGACCAACGTATCCGTATATTAAATTATTCCTTATCTTTGGCACAGGGACTGAGGCCTGTAGCTACGCTGAAAATCGAGATCGACGGTGAAGCCTACGAAGAATCAGCTTCCGGCGACGGCCAGTACGACGCTTTTGTACGTGCCCTTCGCCGAATCTATTCAGACCTCGGCCGCCCGTTCCCGATGTTGACGAACTATTCCGTATCCATTCCTCCCGGCGGTCGTACTGATGCATTCGTGCAGACGATCATCAGTTGGAATTATGCCGGAGTAGATTTCAAGACCCGCGGCCTTGATGCCGACCAGACAGAAGCTGCCATCAAGGCAACGTTGAAGATGCTGAATAAGATCGAACAATAATTATAGGAGGTATTAGTTATGAACAAAAGATTGACCATTGCGCTGGTAGCGCACGATAACCGTAAGGCAGACATGGTAGAATGGGCTGTGCACAATGCAGAATTCCTTTCTCATCATCATTTGGTATGTACCGGAACGACCGGTGGACTGATACGCAACGCTTTCGACGAGAAAGGCGTAGGTGCTGAAATTACTTGTATGCATTCCGGTCCGTTGGGCGGAGATGCCGAAATAGCAGCAATGGTAGTACGCAAGGAAGTGGATCTGGCGATCTTTCTGATCGACGACCTGAATCCGCAGCCTCACGAAGCCGACATCCAGATGTTGCTTCGCCAGTGCCGTGTTCATAACGTGCCCATCGCTTGTAACCGTTACAGTGCAGACCTGATGATTACGAGCACTCTGTGGGATGACGACAGTTATGTCCCCACGGAACCCAAATATGTGCTATTTAAAAGAGACTAAAAGAACAATTATTTATATGAAATTAAACATCGCAGTCCTTCCCGGCGACGGTATCGGTCCCGAGATTGTAGAACAAGGCATGAAAGCCGTAAAAGCTATATGTGAGAAATATGGCCATGAATTAAGTTACAAACATGCTTTAGTAGGAGCCGTTGCCATCGATGAAACAGGCAACCCGTATCCGGACGAAACGCACGAACTCTGTATGCAGAGCGACGCCGTTTATTTTGGTGCGATCGGTTCTCCGAAATACGATAATAACCCGTCTGCCAAGGTTCGTCCCGAACAGGGATTGCTGGGTATGCGTAAGAAGCTGGGACTTTTTGCCAATATCCGTCCGGTGACGACATTCCCTTCGTTATTGCATAAGTCGCCACTTCGTGCCGAATTGATCGAAGGAGCAGACTTTATGTGTATCCGCGAATTGACAGGAGGTATGTATTTCGGTCGTCCGCAAGGTAGAAGCGAAGATGGCAACACGGCTTACGATACTTGTGTTTATACCCGCGAGGAGATCGAACGTATCGTTCGCCTGGCTTACCAGTATGCACAAAAACGCCGCAAGAAAGTAACCGTTGTCGATAAGGCGAACGTATTGGCAACTTCCCGCCTATGGCGTCAGGTTGCACAGGAAATTGAAAAAGAATATCCGGATGTGGAAACCGAATATATGTTCGTGGACAATGCGGCGATGCGCCTGGTTCAGTGGCCGAAGAGCTTCGATGTGATGGTGACGGAAAACATGTTCGGTGATATCCTGACAGATGAAGCGTCTGTGATTACAGGTTCACTCGGAATGTTGCCTTCGGCCTCTATCGGTGTACATACTTCTGTATTCGAACCGATCCACGGTTCTTATCCGCAAGCTGCCGGAAAGAATATCGCAAACCCGTTGGCTACTATCCTGAGTGCCGCCCTGATGTTCGAATATGCTTTCAACCTGATGGAAGAAGGTGCTTTGATCCGTGAAGCTGTTGCCGCCTCTATGGAAGCAAACGTGGTAACGGAAGATATCGCAGAAAACGGTAAAGCCTATAAGACAAGTGAAGTAGGGGATTGGATTGCTGACTATATCGCCAGGAAATAACTGATTACAACATCCGGTGGGGCAAAACATCTTTCGTTCCATCGGATGTTTCGTTTGGTATGCTTTTATTGCTCCAGGTTTCAGTTACCTTATGCCGCATCTTTATTTATCTCCATAATGATTTTTTGCTGAAACAACTGTAACAGTTATTTTTTCTTCTTCTATGGTATAGATCAAACGATTAAATTTGTCAATCCTTCTGCTCCAAAAACCGGACAGATTACCTTTTAGAGCTTCAACCTGTCCCGTTCCTGTGGTGGGGTGTTCTCTTAATTCTAGGAGCAATCTTTCAATTTTGGTTATTACAGCCTTATTCCCTGATTTTTTTAGTTCAGCTATGTCTTGTATGGCTTTTGGTTCAAATGCGATAATATATGCCATTTCATAGACTGTTTATGAAGTTTGTAATATCTTCTGTAGATTGTAAAACTACGGTAGATTTAACTTTTCCCTCTTTGTGCGCTTTTACCCGTTTTTCCACTTCGGCCATATTCTCAGGATCATCAAACCACGGGTCACCGCTTGGACTCGGATTGGTTGAAACTTCTACACTCAGGGAATTTGCTTTGGTTTCCAAAATGTTTTCTATGAAAGCCTTTACGCTTTTACCCTGTGAAGCAGCCATAATGGACAGCTTTTTCAAAGTGTCCACAGATAAATCTATATTTTTCCTTTTCTTTTCAATTGCCATTGTTGCCATAATCTTTCGTATTTTCCACAAAGGTATAAAATATACATCATATACACAATGTATATATGCCGGGTGGCTGAATATATCGTGAAGATATAGGTCGTAACCAATTGAAGCTGATATAAAAAGCCGGAATTAAGGAATGCAGGTTACGCGTTCTTTAATTCCGGCTTTTGACTTTTCCGGGCGATGATCATTCAATCACCGGCCTGTCGTCTTCCCTTTCTTCTCCGGGAAGATATGCAGTTTCAGCACTGACTTGTTGGAGGAAGCCAAAGTCTTCTTCGGTGTGGAGTTGTTTTACATTAAGCGTGTTTATTTTCTTCATGATATTGGTTTGTCTGCGTTACACCTTTAGCAAGCCAATTACTTTCTACTATAAACAGGCTCTTAGTAAAACGGCATTTAACCGTTCATCGTTCACCTTTTGTGTGATTTCCTTTGATAATTAAAGGATGATGGGTGAATGGTCGGGGTGAACGGTTTCGTAAAAAGGTGAACGGTTGGCATAAACCATTCACCTCTGCCTTTTTAAGGCTCTTTATGTTTAGCATGTATGTTATTGATCACTACGTGGAAAGTCCGGACTGACTAAGCCGGATGTCATAATCTTTTAGCTTAGCGACCTCCGTCGTTAAGCTTGTTGAGCGACGGCGCAAACCTTAACGACCTTGGTCGCAAAGCTTGACGATGGTGGTGTAAGGATTTGTAAGTCGTAACTACCGGGTTAGTTGGTAGTAGGTTTGATGCTAAAAGATACCGTGTGCAAAGATAGTTTTGGGCTGCCGGATAGGACAACTATTTTATAAGAAGGTGAACGGTTTAGAGGCAACCGTTCACCCTTTTACGAAACCGTTCACCCAACTGTTCACCTGTAAGCCGTCAATAATCAAGGGGCGACTGTAAAAGGTGAATGGTTGAAAGGTATATTGCTCAAATTTGCTAGTATGGGATAATTATAGCAACCAGGAGCCCCGTCGGGGCGAGCCGGTGTTGAAGGAGTACACCCCTCTTCAAATATCGTTTAAAGAGGGGGGGGAAACTTTAGTGATAAATTCAAAACAGTTTCTTAAGAAACGGTTTGTTTATTTCGTCATCTTCATCAACTCGTCGACAACAGCCTGGTCGTATCCCATTTCCTGCGCTTTCAGGAAATCCTGTGCGGCAGATTCCTTTTCGTATTGGGCGAGCTTCACTTTGCCGCGCAATATATATAAGGAAGCACTAGGCGTACTTTCTACAAAAACCTTGTTGATATCCGCCATAGCGCGGGCATTCTTACCCATCATAAAGTAAACGTCGGCACGGCCTTCGTACAAAACCCAGTCGCGCGGCATCTGGCTGATCAGGTAATTGAAAATCTTTTCGCTTTCTTCGTAGTTGCCACGCATCTTTTCGAGGATGGCATGTCCCAAACGGGCGCGTACCGA
Organism: Parabacteroides chongii; assembly: GCF_029581355.1. Taxonomy (NCBI): domain Bacteria; kingdom Pseudomonadati; phylum Bacteroidota; class Bacteroidia; order Bacteroidales; family Tannerellaceae; genus Parabacteroides; species Parabacteroides chongii. The sequence goes on from NZ_CP120849.1 coordinate 3,082,637, forward strand.
CTTTTCGTTGATCTCCATGATCTTGTCGAAATCCTGTTCCGCCCACATATAGTTCTTTTTTTGGATATAGATCAGTCCGCGGCAGTAAAGAGCCTCTTCGTTTGTCGGTTCAACGATCAGCAACGCATTGTAGTCGTTCAGTGCTTTCTCCGTTTCACCCAGTTCGGAATAGAGGGAAGCCCGGTTTTCCAGGATCGTCGGGTTGTTGGGGCGCCCGCTAAGTGCAGCCGTATAAGACAGCAGGGCATCTTCCAGTTTCCCCTGGCGGCGTTGTATGCTGCCCAGGTTGGTAAGCAACGCATAATTCATCGGGTTACCCGGCTCCTTGCGCATGGCTGACCGCAAACTTTCTTCGGCCGACACCAGGTCTTTCTTTTCCAGGAAATCGTAACTTTTGTCGATCAATTCTTCATATGACTGAGCGAAAATAGGGGCTGTTGCCAGCATGAAAGTGATGAATATCAGTAGTAATCTCATTCTGTTGTTTTTATCTGTTATTTGATCGCCGCAAAGCTACGCAAATATCTTCTTTCGCCGACGGATTAAAAAAACTTTATACCTTTGCCACACTTTATAATACTTTTAGCGGCTTTGGTTGTTATAAGATAAAAGTGTTTAACTTAAAATGATAGATTTATGATATTATTAGATGTGTTGGCTTCCAGTCCGCGACTGGAAAAAATGATCAATTCCCTGGTCGAGCAGGGGAGCCATTTAGGCTGGACGATTATTAAGGCGATCCTTGTATTTATTGTGGGACGGTTCGTTATCCAAATGATTAACAAGCTGGTTCGCCGTATATTGACAAAGCGTGATTTTGATCCTTCGGTGAAAACATTTGTGGGAAGTCTGGTGAATGTCACTTTGATGATCCTGTTGATCATCTCCGTTGTGGGAGCACTGGGCGTACAGACCACATCGTTTGCAGCATTGCTTGCCTCTGCCGGTGTGGCTGTCGGTATGGCATTGAGCGGAAACCTGTCGAACTTCGCCGGTGGTTTGATCATCCTGTTGTTCAAGCCTTATAAAGTAGGCGACTATATCGAGTCGCAGGGTGTCGGTGGTACGGTACGGGAAATTCAGATATTCCATACTATCCTGCTTACGGCTGACAATAAAAATATTTATATCCCGAACGGTTCCCTGAGCAGCGGAGTCGTTACGAATATCGGGAGAGAACCGACACGCCGTGTGGAGTGGACGTTCGGTGTGGAATACGGCAGCGATTATGAACATGTGAAAAGAGTCATTGAATCCGTTTTGGCACAGGATGCACGCATTCTGAATGAACCGGCTCCTTTCATTGCCCTGAGTGCTTTGGCAGACAGCAGTGTCAATGTAGTCGTTCGTGCATGGGTGAAAAGTCCGGACTACTGGGGCGTTTACTTCGATACGAATAAGGCTATCTATGCCACATTCAATGCCCAGGGGATTGGATTCCCGTTCCCGCAACTTACGGTGCATCAGGCTAAAGACTGATTTTGTCCTTAAAATAAATCTTTTTGTTCAATAACTGACAGGGTTCGTCTGCCGGATGATAAACAGTTAAAAAGTTGGATAAAAAGATTTATCTTTGTCTATCAATTTGAAAAAAAGAAACAACAGAGAATGTTTTTAAGGTAAAAATAGTAAGAACTTTATTTCATTACTTTAGTATTAATTTATTGATTATAAACAATGAAAAAGGCTCGTCGTTAATGGCGAGCCTTTTTTCTTATGAATTGAGACGGTCTACCGTCTTGACACCTTTTACAGCCTTGATCTTTTTGACCAGCTGGTTCAGTGAATTGGTATCCCTGACGAGTACCGCGAAATTTCCCTGGAATATCCCGTCCACCGAATCGATATTCAAGGAGCGAAGCGTCACGTTGCTTTCTTTCCCGATAACGGACGTAATATTGGTAACGATCGTAATATCGTCGCGCCCGATCACCCGCAGGGTAACGACATAGCCGTTATCTCCCTTTCCGCTCCATTTGGCACGGATGATGCGGTAACCGAAGCGGCTGAACATCTCCTGTGCGTTCGGACAATCCAGACGGTGTATCTTGATTCCTTGCGTGGATACGAAACCGAACACATCGTCTCCGTAGATCGGGTTACAGCATTTCGCCAGTTTATATTCTATACCGGTCAGGTTTTTATCGATAACGAGCACGTCCTTGTTGGTAGAGATTTCTTCTACTTCGGTCGTCGTGATATATTCCCCCGCACTGCGTACTTCCGAGCGCTCGTTGGCTTCGGTCTCTTTCCGGACATATTCCTGATATTCGTCGATTACGTTGTTCGGGTCGAGACGCTCTTCCGCCAGCTCTATGTAGAAGTCGGTAACGGTTTTGAATCCTTTCTTTTTGATGTAACGCATCAGGTGCGCTTCCTCCATCTCGATCTTCCGGTTTTTGAAGCGGCGCTGGAGCATCTCTTTGGCAAAGTCGACAGCCTTTGCCGTCTCTTCGCGCAATGCCTGCTTGATCTTTACACGGGCCTTGGAAGTAACGACAATATTCAGCCAGTCACGCTTGGGGCTCTGCGAAGGAGAGGTGACGATCGAAACCGTGTCTCCGTTATGAAGTACATATTTAATAGGTACGTTCTTCTCGTTTACTTTGGCCGACACGCATTTGCTGCCCAGCTTCGAGTGGATGGCAAAGGCAAAGTCGAGCACAGTAGCTCCTTTGGCTAGTTTGATCAGTTCGCCGGTAGGGGTGAAGACATATATCTCATCTTTATACAGGTCCATCTTGAAGTCCTGCATCAGGTCCATCGGATTCTTTTCCTTCTCTTCGAGGGCGGCACGGACGGTATTCAGAAATTCGTCCAGTCCGCTTTCTGCCTTTACGCCTTTGTATTTCCAGTGGGCGGCAAGACCGCGTTCGGCTATCTCGTCCATCCGGCGGGTACGGATCTGCACTTCTACCCATTTGTTCTGCGGCCCCATGACCGTGATATGCAGACTCTCGTATCCGTTCGTTTTCGGAATGGATATCCAGTCTTTCATACGGTTGGGATTCGGCTGGTACATATCGGTGATGATCGAGTAGACCTGCCAGCATTCCGAGCGTTCTTTTTCCAGCGGCGTATCCAGTACGACACGGATGGCGAACAAGTCGTATATGCCTTCGAACTCGATCTTCTGCTTCTTCAGCTTATTATTAATGGAATGGATCGACTTGGTACGTCCTTTGATATCGAAATGCAGCCCGGCTTCCTTCAGCTTCTTTTCGATAGGCGCAATAAATTGGGCGATATAAAGGTCGCGCGAACGTTTTGTCTCGTTCAGCTTCCGCTTGATGAAATCATATTGTTTTCGGTCAGTATATTTCAAGGACAAGTCTTCCAGTTCGCTCTTGATCTTATACAAACCGAGCCGGTGGGCGAGCGGTGCATACAGGTAAGAGGCTTCCGTCGCCAACCGCAGGCGGTCGTCTTCCTTCAGTTGTTTACCCAGGCGCATCAGACAGAGACGGTCGGCAATCATGATCAGGATGACTCTTACATCTTCTGCGAACGAGAAGAGCAGATGGTGGAAGTTTTCGGAATTGACAGCCGTATTGCGTGCATAGAGGTCGGACGTTTTCAGCAGGCGGTGGATGATCAGGGTTACGTCTGCGTCGAATGTCTTTTCCACCTCTTCCATGGTGATCGCTTTTTTCAGAACCGGACGATAGAGCAGGAGGGCAATGACGGAAGTCCGTTTCAAGCCGATTTCCGTGGTAGCTATCAGAGCGGTGTTTATATTACGGATCAGTCCGTTGATGCCATTCTTGTCTCTCCCGTAACAGTCGAGTGCGACAACGCGTTGCATCAATTCTCTCATTTTCCGTATGTCCTCTTTCTGCAAAAAGGAGTAGAGGCTGCGTACTAATTGTCTGTATTTCGAAAAGAAATCTTTTCTCTCTTCTTCTGTAAAGAAAGGTTGTATATCCATAGTTGCGTCTTCTTTTTACTGCCCATTTTAGGACAGGCCGTAAAACTTACCGTAAAAGTATCTTTTTTCTTGGAATATCAATACGATTCTAATGGTATTTTTATACATTTGCGAGAAGCATACGCAGAAAGTGCTATGTTACAAGACAAAGAATACTAATTTTAAAAGATATACTATGTTAAACGCAAACGACTTAAAACAACTGGCTGACAAAGGTATCAGCGAACAACAGATTGAAGAACAACTGGCTTGTTTCGTCAAAGGCTTTCCTTATCTGGAAATAGCAGCTTCAGCATCAGTAGAAAAAGGAATCAGGGTTATATCGCAGGAAGACCAGGCAACCTATATGGGGGCATGGGATACTTACCTGGCTAAAAATAAACGGATCTTGAAGTTCGTTCCCGCCTCGGGTGCTGCCAGCCGTATGTTTAAGAATCTCTATGAGTTCTTGTCGGCTCCGTACGATGTGCCGGCCAACGATTTTGAAAAGAAGTTTTTCAATGAGATAACGCACTTCGCCTTTTATGATGCATTGAATGCTGTTTGCCTGGCAAACGAAGACAAAGACATCCCTGCTCTGGTCGCTGCCGGCAATTACAAGGCTGTCGTTGCCAACCTGCTGGAAGAAAAAGGCTTGAACTACGGGCAATTGCCTAAAGGCTTGCTGCAGTTCCACCGTGCCGGCGATTGTGTACGTACGGCGATGGAAGAACATTTGGCTGAAGGTGCCATGTATGCCAAGAACAATGCCGGCGAGGTCAATATTCATTTTACTGTCTCTCCGGAGCACAAGGCTTTGTTTGAAAAGCTGGTATTGGAAAAGAAACCGGCGTATGAAGAGAAATTCTCTGTCGGCTACGATATCTCTTTCAGTGTTCAGAAACCGAGTACCGATACGGTTGCTGCCGATATGGAGAATAATCCTTTCCGTGACAAGAACGATAAACTGTTGTTCCGTCCCGGCGGTCATGGTGCGTTGATCGAGAACCTGAATGATGTGGATGCCGATGTGGTATTCGTGAAGAATATCGACAATGTCGTTCCCGACAGTTTCAAATGTTCGACGGTTATTTTCAAAAAGGTGATAGCCGGTGTATTGGTTACTTTACAGGATCGTATCTTTAATTATCTGAATCTGATCGAAACTGGCAAGTATACACACGATCAGGTAGAAGAAATGATTCATTTCCTGCAGGACGACCTGTGCATCAAGAATCCGGACACCAAGCTGTTGGAAGATGCCGAACTGATCCTTTATATTAAGAATAAATTGCTGCGCCCGTTGCGCGTATGCGGTATGGTGAAGAATGTCGGTGAACCGGGCGGCGGTCCGTTCCTGGCTCAGAATCCGGACGGAACGGTCTCTTTGCAGATCCTGGAAAGCTCACAGATCGACCTGAAAGATCCGGCAAAGAAAGCGATGTTCGAACAGGGTACACACTTCAATCCGGTTGATTTGGTTTGTGCATTGAAGAACCATAAAGGCGAAAAATATAATCTGCCTGATTATGTGGATAAAAATACTGGCTTTATCTCTTACAAGAGTAAGGACGGACGCGAACTAAAAGCCTTGGAGCTTCCCGGTTTGTGGAATGGCGCAATGAGCGATTGGAATACGGTGTTTGTAGAAGTTCCTATCGAGACTTTCAACCCGGTAAAGACTGTTAACGACCTCTTACGTCCTGAACATCAGTAACGACACAGGTCGATAAGTAAATGAACGTATAGAAGAGGCAGGTCCGGTTTTTGGACCTGCCTTTTTTGTTATAAAAATATAATATTGAGCACTATTCCAAAAAAGGAAAGTAAATTTGCATCTGTTTTTGAGTATGAGAAAAGTAAAGATTATTCACCCAAAAAGGAACAAAATGAAACTGACGCGTTTATTAAGCTGTCTATTTTTATGTATAATAGGGATGTCATGTATCCAGGATGAAGCGCAGAATGCGGAAGCGGATATTGAAGATTGCATAGTCCCTGCCGATATATTACGTCGCGATCCTATTATTACAAATGATAAGGTAACATTAATGGTTAAGGCAGATACCGATTTGTCCAAACAATCCCCAGAGTTTACATTGACACCGGGTGCAACGATCTCGCCGGCAAGCGGGACAACCCGTGATTTCAGCGAACCACAATATTATACGGTCACATCAGAAGATGGAAACTGGAAGAAGCGTTACGAAGTAACTTATATCGTGACAGGTATCGGTACTGAATATAATTTTGAAAATGTAAAACATGCAGGTACTGCCGGTTATGATGTCTTTTATGAAACGGACAAGAACGGTAATACCATCATGGACTGGGCAAGCGGTAATCCGGGGTTTGCTCTGACAGATATGAATGCCAAACGTGATACCTTCCCGACACTTTCATCCTCTAATGGATATAAAGGTAATTGTGTGAAGTTGGTAACTCGTTCGACAGGTGATTTTGGATCACGATTGGGAATGCCTATTGCTGCCGGTAACTTGTTTATGGGAACATTCGATATCCTTAGTGCTGTAACAAATGCCTTGAAGGCTACCAAGTTCGGTATGCCGTTCGAATATGTTCCGACTTATTTGACCGGCTATTATAAATATAAGGCAGGTCCGGAGTTCTCCGAATCGGGAAAGATCGTTTCCGGTAAAAAGGATATGTTCGATATCTATGCCATCTTCTACGAAACAACTGATAATGTGAAGATGCTGGACGGAACCAATAAGTTCACCCATCCGAACCTGATCTCCATCGCACGTATCGAAGACCCGAAAGAGACGGATGAATGGACACAGTTCTATCTGCCGTTCAAGACCCAGCCGGGTAAAACGATCGACAGAGAAAAACTGAAAGCCGGAAAGTATAACGTAGCTATTGTATTTTCTTCCAGCGTGGAAGGCGACTTGTTTAATGGAGCAGTCGGCAGTACATTATATATAGATGAAGTTGAACTGATCCATTCTTTGGAAGAATAAATAGAAAGCAGTATGAAAAAACAATTAATCATAAGCATCCTGGGTTTATTACTCCTGACTTCGAACAGTCTGTTTGCCCAGAAAGACCGGAATGCCGGGATCGTTAATTCTTATTTGGTTGGATTGGAATATGAAGTAAAGGCAGGCTTGGGTATCGGTGGTACAGCCCCGCTGCCATTGCCGAAGGAGATACGTTCAATCGACAGTTACAAACCGGGATTGCAGATCGCTATCGAGGGGAATGTGACGAAATGGCTTAACCCGGCGCGTACCTGGGGGCTGATGCTTGCCTTGCGTCTGGAAACCAAAGGTATGAAAACGGATGCCCGCGTAAAGAATTACAGCATGGAGATCATCGGTGATGCCGGCGAGCGTATGAAAGGATTTTGGACGGGACAGGTGAAGACGAAAGTGAATAACTCTTATCTGACTGTTCCTGTTCTGGCTGCCTGGAAAGTTTCCCCGCGTTGGAAATTAAATGTAGGGCCGTACGTGTCTTACCGTATGGAGGGGGATTTCACGGGTGATGTATACGACGGTTATCTGCGTGAACTCGATCCGACGGGCAACAAGGTTATATTCGATAATGGTAAAAGTGCTCCTTACGATTTTTCCAAAGACCTGCGCCGTTTCCAGTGGGGTATGCAGTTGGGAGGGGAGTGGAAAGCATTCAAGCATCTGAATGTATATGCCGATCTGACCTGGGGTATAAATGATATTTTCAAGAAAGATTTCGATACGATTACTTTTGCCATGTATCCTATCTATTTGAATGTAGGTTTTGGTTATGCATTCTAATAGAATACACTATCATAGAGGCGGGAATATTTGATCGAATATTCCCGCTTTTTTTTATGATTTATAATAAATTCCATACATTTGCGGTATTAGATTTTAAGACCAATTTAATTTAATACCATGAAAGAAAATGAGAAGAAAGGAATCTCCCGTAGAGAGTTCCTCGGTTTGTCCGCATTGGGACTAGCCAGTTTTACAATCCTTCCCAGCTGGTCGATCAACGGCATTCGTATTGCGCCAAGCGACCGTGTTGTACTCGGTTTTATCGGATTGGGTCAGCAGGGACTATCCGATTTTACCAGTTTTTCCAATTGTCCAGGCGTGCAGGTAGCTGCCGGTTGCGATGTAGATTCCATGAAGCGTGAACGTTTTGCCCGCAGGATCATGGCATGGCAGAAGAAACAGGGTGTAGCGCAGCGTTGCGATAGTTATGAATTTTATGAAGATATGCTGGAACGCAAGGATATCGATGCTATCGAGGTGGCAACCCCCGACCACTGGCATGCGCTGACAACGATCCATGCCTGCCAGGCAGGAAAAGATGTGTATTGCCAAAAGCCGTTGGCTTATACCATTGCGGAAGGACTGGCGATGGTGAAAGCCGTTCGTGACAACAAACGGGTGTTGCAGGTGGGCAGCCAGCAGCGTTCGAGTGAAGAATTTCAGAAAGCGATCGAACTGGTCCGCAATGGCGCAATCGGTCATATCGAGAGAATATACGCCCGTGTCGGTGCGCCTCCCAAACCATTGGATTTGCCGGAAATGCCTGTTCCCGGCAATCTGAATTTCAATCAGTGGATGGGACCGTTGAACGATCCGAAAGTTCATTATCATCCCGACCTTTGTCCTCCTATCTCGCTTGATCCGGAACAGAACGAACAGTTATGGGGTGCGTGGCGCTGGTATCAGGAGACGGGTAACGGCTATACGGCGGACTGGGGTGCTCATATGTTCGATATTGCCCAGGCGGCTATCGGTATGGATGGTTCCGGGCCGGTTGAGTTCGCGCCGGCTGGCTATAACGGACAGAAGTATGCTTCAATGAAATATGCGAATGGCATTGTAATGACCGAACAACCTTATCGCGAGGATAACGAGAACGCGCAAGGATTGCAATTTATCGGTGATAAGGGTTGGCTGAAAGTGGCACGCGGTTATATCGAATGCTCTGATCCGTCGCTGCTGAAGACTAAAAAGAAAGAAGTGGGCAAGGGAGAATATGAAGTGAGCTCTCCTCATATGCAGAACTTTATCGATTGCGTCCGTTCACGTGAGAATCCGATTGCACCGGTGGAAGTGGGCTGTAGTACCAATACCTTGTGCTGTCTGGCGAATATTTCCCGCGAACTGAATCGTCCGGTGAAATGGAATCCTGCCACATTAAGCTTCGTCGACGATAAAGAAGCTGCAGCACACCGTTTATACTGGTACCAGTATCGCAATCCTTATACGTTGCCGTATTGGAAATGAATTTAGCAAGATATGAGCTATCTATCCAGTTTGTATTAAGGAACACAGATGACGCAGACGAGCGCAGATAAACGCAGATAATATATTGTTTTAAAGAAAATAAAAAGTCTGCGAGCATCTGCGTATTCTGTGTCATCTGCGTTCCCTAATACGATCTGAATAGGTTCAAATTTGATAAATATTGAATCTACCCTTTTCCTGCCTCTGCATTATTTCGGTATTGCGATGGGGGCATTCCTTTGATCTGTTTGAACATCGTGCTGAAATGACGGGGATATTCAAATCCTACGGCTTCGGATATTTCTGTGATATTCATCGTTGAATGGAGCAATAACAGTGAAGCCTTTTCAATACGGATCATATTGATATAATCATTTACTCCCATATTGGTCAGCGCCTTTAGTTTGGCATAAAGCGGCGTGCGGCTCATTCCCATTTGAGTAGTCAGGAACTTGACATCCAGTTCGCGGGAAGATATATTGTCATGGATCAGCTTATTCAGTTTCAGCATGAATTCTTCATCCAGGTTATTGGTCTGTGCCGGGATCGCTTCCGCCAAATGCAGATGGCTCTCTTTGTATTTCTGTTTGATCGCCTCCCTGTTCTTTAGCTGGTTGACGATAATAGCCAGCAACAGTTCCATATCGAACGGCTTGGAAAGGTAAGCATCAGCCCCGAGTTTGTATCCCAGCGTCGTACTGTCGAGGTCACCTCTTGCCGTGAGCAGTATCACCGGAATATGGCTGGTCGCCATGTCTTCCTTGATCCTTTTGCATAACTCATATCCGTTCATCTTCGGCATCATGATGTCGCTGACGATGATATCCGGATGCTTCTGGTTGATTATTTCGAGCGCATCCTCTCCATCGCCGGCTACATAGATGTTTTTGAAAGAATCGAGCAATGCTTCTTTCAGGAAAGAACTTAATTCCTTTTTGTCCTCTACGATGATGATGGAATAATTATTGGTAGAGAACGTTTCGGACTCGGATGATGTTTCAGCGGGGGACCATATATCCTGAAGGCTCTCTTCGTCTGTCTGTTCCTCGCTAGTTCCGTCTATCGGAAGTTCAAAGAAGAAAGTCGCACCTCCGTCGGCATTGTTCATTGCTCCGATGCTTCCGTTATGCTTCTCTATCAATAGCTTGGCAAAAGAGAGACCGATACCGCTTCCTGATTGCTCATGATTCCCCTGATAGTAGCGTGTGAAAAGTTTGTTCGCATCCAGGTTACCCAGACCGATACCCTGGTCGGCCACACTGATACGGGCTTTGCCGTCTTCCAGTTTGCTGGTAATCGTGATTGTCGTATCGGGCGAACTGAACTTCAAGGCATTCATCAGAAGATTGGATAAGACGGTGGTACATTTGGCTCCGTCGAATGTGACCTGATGAATATTCTCGTCCAGTCGGTATTCTATTCGGATATGGCGTGCTTCCAGTTCGCTTTCAAAATCTTTCGCAACGGAAATGATCCATTCGTTGAGTTGGTGAGGTGTCTTGTGCAAAGCTGTCTTTGTCTCTTTCAGGCTATTCATGTCCAGTACCATATTGATGGTATTTCGCATATCCAGCACTTGTTTGTATATGCCGGACAATTGTCCTTTCATGTTTTCCGGATCGTTCCACCCTTTTTTGTCGAGTATTCTTTTCAACGGGGCATAGATCAGCGTGAGCGGCGTGCGAAGTTCATGGCTTATATTAATAAGGAAGTGCACTTTCTCTTCATTGATCCTGTTGGCATGTTCTTTCATTTGCCACTGCATTTTTCTGTTTCTGCGCCGGCGTGATACGTGGTCAAACCAGAAGAGCATCAGGGTCAGCAGAATAATAAAAAGGACAAAAACATAAGGACGCTGATACCAGGGTGGAGTGACTGTGATATGAAGCACTTCGGTCGGTTCACTCCATTCCCCGCTTTTTGAGTTACAGGAAACCAGGATGGAGTAATCACCGGGTGCCAGCATGCGTAGGGAAAGGATATGATTGTATGTTTCAGTATATTGATTATCCGTACCGTTGATCATGTAACGGTATAGTTTGTTCCTGAACACATCTTTCTCCATAGAGATTACTTTTATTTCTATCGAGCTGTGTGTATGAGGAATGGTTATCCGGTTATTTCCACTGGATTCCAACTGGTCGATACATGAATTACCGTTCAGCAGGACATCCATCAGCCTTATTTCCGGTAAAGGTTCTTCTTTGGTAGATATGTTTTTATTGATACGAAGCAATCCGGAAGCTCCTCCCAAATAGATGTAGTCGGAAATGGAAGAGACTTGATATTTATAAATAAACTCATTCGTGGTATAGCCGTCCGACTCTCCCCAGGATGCAAACCGTTTCTTTTTCAAGTCGTACGAGAATAACATATTACGCGCACCGATCCAAAGTCTGTCCTGATCGTCCAACAGCAAGGTAGAGACACTGTTGAAGAGTTTGGTCTCGATCTTGGTGAATACCCTGGTCTTTGAATCGAAATAGCCGAAGCCATATTCCGTTCCGATCCAGAAGATACCGTTTTTATCGCGGGCAACCGCCTTGATGGCTTCATGTTCCCCTATGCTGAGAAGCGTATATAAGGTATCGTTGCCATGGTGAGCCTCATACAGTTTATTGCTTTGAATGATAAAAGCCGATTGGTCGTCGGTACAAACCATCTTCATCGGCCCGGTGGCTAACCTGCCTCCGTCGATTTTGAGGAACGAGTATTTGCCTGTCCGGTGATTATGGGTGACGGCGTTTTTACCGAGATAGTAAGACCACTCGTCTGTGATCCGGTAAGCCATCGAAGCATTGCCGCTATGGAACTGGTCGATTGTGGTAGCTTCATCGATGACATAGAAAGGACGGCTATAGCGTCCTGTTTCTTTGTTGAATAGGTAAAGACCTTTTGTATAGAGTGATACAAGTAATTCGGAATCGGAATAATCGGTAATGGATACGATTTTATCCCCGTAAGTAGCCGGATAGTGTTTGAACGTATCGGTGTAGGGATTGTACTGGTTAATACCTCCTCCGTCCGTACCCAGCCATAAACGTCCTTTCTTGTCTTCGTGGATACTGCTGACCGATATATCACTCAGTCCGTTGGTGTTGTTACGGGGTACATCTTTATATGTTTTCATGAAAACCTCCTTGATGCCGATCATGCCGCCCCGTACGGTACCTACCCAGATATTTTCCTGTTTGTCTTTATAAATACATTTGACGGAGTTTACCGGCAGAGTACTCATGTCTCCCGGCGTATGCATGATAGCGGTAATATCGGAAGGATGATCCATATCCATGATATTGATGCCTCCTCCGTCGGTCGTGATCCAAAGTTTATTGTTTATCTCCATGAAATCGAGGACCAGGTTCGTGTTTAGTTTGGAGTTTTCCGCATGGATATCGTAAAGTTTTTCTCCGTTTGGGGCGTAGCAGACAAAACCTTTGTTATAGGTAGAGAGATAAAGTCTTTTCTTGCTGTCGAGGTAAGCGGCGTTCAAATTTTTCTGAACCGGATAGTTTGTGTCGGATATCTGTCCGGAAACCGGATTATATCTGAGGACTCCTTTACTGATGGAAATAAGGAGTAATTCTTCTTTATCCCAGCGTTTTATATAATGGGGAGAAAAATTGGAGGAATCTTTCGATAGAATCTGTCTTTTACTGAATGTCTTCTTTTTATAATCATAGGAGAATAGTCCGTCGTTGGCTGTAAACAGGATGGAGCCGGAAAGCGGATAAAATGAGTTCGACAGGATTGGTTTGCCTTCGAATAATAGGGGGCGAAACGAGTCACTGCTTTTATCGTATAGGGTCAATCCGTTATTGGTCGAAATCCATATATTGTTGACAGAATCTTCTGCAATGAAATAGATGGTATTTCCGGGTAGAGAGTTTGGATTGTCTTTTTCATGGTAATAACTTTTCATATCATACCGGTCGAAACAGTTCAGACCGGAAGCAGTGCCGATCCATATTAATCCTTTGTTATCAGCCAGGATACAATGGACGGTAGTTTGCGACAGTCCTTTGTCGAGACCCAACTGCTGGAAATAGTAGCTGGGATTGGCCCCCCGTCCATAACCGATGCAGGTGAAAAACAAGAACAAAATGTATAATATCCTAAAAATAGAGTTGTTTCCCATCGTATTCCATTCTAATATCCGCAAATGTACTAAAACATGTCCAAAGATGAAAGTATTCGGCATAATCAGAACTTTAGGATGGTTTTTGACATGAAAAGTACATTTGTTGACACCGGAGCAGGACGGAAAATGCAACTTTGCCTTTGCAATTATTAACTAATGAAGACCGCTAATGGAGTGAGTTATGAGTTGAGTTATTTTTGGAGTGGAATGACCACTATTCTTTATTTGTCTTGAGAACTTTATTTTATTATCATTTAAAATTAGATTTTATGAAAAAATCCCTTGTAACATTGTTACTGATGTTATTCTGTTGTGCAGTTTATGCGCAGCAAAATGTGAGTGGTGTTGTTATCGAAGAGGCAACATCGGAACCCTTGGCCGGGGCCGCCATTCAGGTGAAAGATTCACAGAGTGGTACGATTGCAGATGCGGAAGGTCGCTTCACGCTTTCTGTATCGCCCGGACAAACGTTACTGATATCCTATATCGGTATGATTCCCCAGGAAATTCTGGTGAAAGGAAATATGACTAGTTTAACTATTAAAATGCTTAGTGACGCAGTGGATATAAACGAAGTAGTAGTGGTAGGCTATGGTGTACAGAAGAAAGTGAATCTGACCGGTTCGGTTTCTTCGGTGAAAGGCGAGGCGCTGGAGCTTCGTCCGGTAGCTGATGCTGTGCAGAGTCTGCAGGGAATGGTGCCGGGGTTGCTGGTTAGCAATTCCAGCGGCGGCCGTCCCGGAGGTACCGGTACTTTGACATTGCGTGGACAAGGAAACCTTGACAATAACGCTGCACCTTATATCTTGGTGGACGGTGTGGAAATGAGCCTTTCGGATGTGAACCCCAGCGATATTGAAAACATATCGGTATTGAAGGATGCGGCGGCTTGTGCTATCTACGGTGCGCGTGCAGCTTACGGGGTGATCCTGGTGACTACCAAGAAAGGGGAAGAAGGTAAAATGCGTATCAATTACCAGGGAACGGTAGGTTGGAGTTCGCCGACAGTATTGCCGGATATGGTTAATTCGTACGACTTTGCTCAATACTGGAATGCGGGTGTTACGAATGCCGGCTCACCGCGTTTGTACAGTGACGAAAAGCTGGCTTTGCTGCAACAGTATATTAATGATCCGAGCAGCGTAAATCCGTGGTTTGAACTGCCTGCCAATGCTAATATGAACCCGGCTTTCGAAAACTCGGAGTCAGGAGTAGGTAATGTGAACTATTTTGATCTGCATTATAAGAACTGGGCTTTCAAGCAGAATCATAACATCAGCCTGAGCGGTGGCGGTAAAGCGGCACAATATTATATCTCGGGAGGATATTATTCGGAAGACGGTATCCTTCGTTATGCCGATATGGATTATAAACGTTATAATTTTGCGGCTAATATCACTTCACAGCTGACCAGCTGGATGAAGTTGAAAGTAAATTCCAAATTCATGCACTCCGACCAGAATACCCCGTTCGGTGACGGCGGTATCAGCGAAGGTTTCTATCATTCGCTGGCACGTTTCCGCCCGACGGTTTCGCCGATCGACCCGAACGGAAACTTTACGGAGCTGACAATGATCCCGTACTTGCAGAGCGGTACTTATACGAATACACAGCGTGATAATATGAACCTTACCGCCGGTCTGGAAATCCAGCCGATGAAGAACTGGTTTATCTTCTTCGACTATACGTATAAAATGGGTAACAAGGAATATGAAGCCCTGAACGTCAGCCCGCTTATTTATGGAGCCGACGGTGTGAGTACTTCTAAAGGGGTACGCTCGGAGTTAGGTATGTCGCCTGATGGTAAATTTACCCGCAGCTATGACCGCTCACGTTATCAGTCGATCAATTTGTACACAAATTACCTTTTCAGCATTGCTGAAAAGCATAACTTTACTGTAATGGCTGGTTTCCAGGAAGAAGATTATGACTATAGCCTGATGAAGAACTCCATTACAGGATTATATTCAACCAGCAACCCGAACGTGGGAATGGGAACAGGCGACAAGACCGTTGTCGATACTCGTAACGGCTGGGCTACCCGTGGTTTCTTCGGACGTATCAATTATGATTACGATGGTCGTTACCTGGTTGAAGTGAACGGTCGTTACGACGGTTCTTCCCGTTTCGCTTCCGGCAACCGCTGGGGATTCTTCCCTTCCGTATCGCTGGGATGGAATATCACGCGTGAAGAGTTTATGAGCTCTGTTACAGATGTGTTGTCTAACCTGAAGCTACGTGGTTCTTATGGTTTGCTGGGTAATCAGGCAGGTGCCGCCCTCTATACTTTTGCGGCAACCATGTCTTTGAACAACGGTTTAGGTAATTATATCTTCTCCGACGGACGCCATATCTTTACAAAAGCGCCGGGTGTAGTAAATCCGAATACAACCTGGGAGAAAGTGGAAAGTAAGAATATCGGTATCGATTTCGGTTTCTTAGGGAACTCTTTGACCGGTACGTTCGACATTTTCCAGCGCGATACGAAAGATATGTTAGGCCCTGGTGTCGACTTCCCTGATTTCTTCGGAGCCGATGCTCCTAAAACAAATAATGCACGTATGCGTAACCGGGGGTGGGAGTTGGCTTTGAATTATCGCGGACAAATCAACGGTGATATTCAATATACTATCGGCGGTTCAATCTCCGATGCCACTTCAGAAGTGACCGAATATGCCAACCCGACCGGAACGAACCCGAATGACAATTGGTATACAGGTAAGAAAGTGGGTGAAATCTGGGGTTATCGTGCCGACGGTCTGATACAGACACAGGAAGAAGCTGACGCTTATAATGAAAAATATGATATGTCGTTTATCAGCGGACGTCCCTGGACTCCGGGCGATGTGAAGTATCGCGACCTGAATGGCGACAATAAAGTTAACAAAGGAACCAACACATTGGATGATATGGGCGATATGACGGTGATCGGTAATACGACCCCGCGTTATCAATATACAGTGAACGGTTCTATCAGTTGGAAGGGCATAAGCCTGAGCATGATGTTCCAGGGTGTAGGCAAACGTGACTGGAATCCGGGAACAGGTGCTTATTTCTGGGGAAGCGGTCCGTATGCACAGGTAACTGTGTTCAAGGAACATCTGGATTACTGGAGTGAATCGAATCCGGGTGCTTACTATCCGAAACCCTATATCCATACGGCAGGTGGTGTTGTTCCGTTCCGTGATAAAACGATGACGACCAGCGACCGGTATATTCAGAGCGGTGCGTATTGCCGTCTGAAAAACCTGACAGTAAGTTATGACCTTCCTGCAATCTGGACGAACAAAATCGGTTTGCAGAAGGCACAGGTATTCTTCTCCGGTGAGAACTTATTGACTTTTACAAAGTTGAAAGGCATGTATGACCCGGAAGCGATCTATACAAAGAATGATTATACCAGTGAAGGTGGTAAGAACTATCCGATGAACCGGGTAATATCTGTGGGTTTAGTTGTTAACTTATAATTTAGAGATCTTATGAAAAAAAGAAATATATTTTTAGGCTTGATCCTGGCTTTCAGCCTTACATCTTGCTTTGATTTAGATAAAATGCCGGAAGGTGTGCTTTCTACTGCACAGCCTTTCAACAGTACCGGCGAAATGAGAAACTACCTGGATCAGTTCTACCAGACAGGTGCAGCTTATGGTAGCGGCCTGCGTGCACAGGATTTCGGTGCCGGTGGAGGTGGTAATATTGCCGGGTATGATACACACAGTGATAATATGTCGTCCAGCTCGGTAAGTTCCCGTCTGGCCGGGGAGACCACATTGAGCGGAGCTTCCAAGTTGTCGAACTATACAGGTATCCGTAATCTGAACTTTTTACTTAATAACTTAGGTAACTGCGCAGAAGAGGGAACCTCGGAGTATAACCAGTATGTAGGTGAAGCCTACTATTTCCGTGCCTGGTATTATTATCAGATGTTTGTGAATTATGGTCCCCTGACATGGGTCAGCACGCCGCTCGATCCGGACGAAGGTGCCATGCAACTTCCCCGCGACAGTCGTACGGTCGTAGCCGACAGTATCCTGGCGGATCTGGATAAGGCGATCTTTTATCTGAACGAACAGAATAACAGTGGCTCGATGCGTGTGCACAGAGACGTAGCCCGTGCCCTGAAGAGCGAAGTCGCCTTGTTTGAAGGAACCTGGGAGAAATATCACAAAGCAAAGGGGGATAAGTTTTATGATCCTTCGGTAACGGACGAAAAGATAAAGAGTTATTTCACACAAGCCATAGCTGCTGCCAAAGAGGTGATGGATCGTGGTGTATGGAAGATTTATACAACCGGAAATACGACGAACGATTACCGTCAGATGTTCCAGACAACAGATTTATCCGGTAACCCGGAAGTCCTCTGGTTTAAGATGTATGACGGCGACCAGATCGGAAACAACGTGAACCGTTACCTGAACCAGGGTGGCGGAGGTGTCGGCGTGACAGCTTCATTGGTAGACGATTACCTGACTATCGACGGAAAGCCTTTTGTGGGTAATGCACTGATAGAATCTAAGAAGGTATTCGGAAACGAACTATTGCCAACCGTTCGCGACCCGCGTCTGGTACAAACCATTTGTGCACCGGGACAGCAACTTCGTCCGGACGATGCACCTCCATATTACGTGGTTCCGCCGCTGATCGGTTCCTCTGCCTATAACCAGAACATGACCGGTTATTCTTTATTGAAGCATGTGCAGATCGATTATACCGGTAGTCTGGATGCAGAATTTAAGGGGGCAACACCTGCTATTCAGTTCCGTTATGCCGATATCCTGTTAAATTACGCAGAAGCGATGGCTGAATTGGATGGAGCTGCCAATTCTCAAAATATTATCGTAGCTTTGCAACCGTTGCGTGACCGTGTTGGTATGCCTGCCGTTGACTTTGATCGGGAATATAATCAGGAATCCGATTATCCTTTCCGTCATTTGAATAAATATATTCAGGCTGTGCGCCGTGAACGCCGTATTGAAAAAGCTTGTGAAGGCCGTCGTCTGGAAGATATCCTGCGTTGGGCTGCTGCCGATGAACTGATTGTCGGTAAGTGGGCGAAAGGTGCTCTTTTTGTAGGAAGCAACTTGCAGAATCATCCGGAGTTTGATGGTAAGCTGGTGTATGACCAGCCTTCCGGAAATAATCTTTATCTGACAGGAAAGCCGGGTGATGCTTTACGTTATGTAGTGCCCAGCAATCCGGCCGGTTACGAGCAAGGATGGAAGTTTAATGTCGGTCGCGACTATCTGTTACCTATTCAACCTCGTATGCTGTCGCTGACAGGAGGTAAATGGGAACAGAACCCAGGGTGGTAAACTCATTTATATAAGCAAGATATATGAAAAACGTTAGATCTACAGTATTATTTTCTTTAACAGGAGCAGCGATGTTGGCATCGCTGCCCTCCTGCAAGGAGAAAGAGGAGAACAAAAAGCCGATGAACATCCTCTACATCATGTGTGATGACCATTCGTACCAAACGATTAGTGCGTACGATAACCGGTTCATCGAGACACCTAATATTGACCGTATCGCCAAAGAAGGGGTCCGTTTTACCAACAGCTTTGTTGCCAACTCGTTAAGCGGCCCGAGCCGTGCTTGTTTGCTGACCGGTAAGCATAGCCATAAAAATGGCTTTACCGACAACACACATACTTTCGACGGTGCACAGCAGACGTTCCCTAAATTATTGAAGCAAGCTGGTTACCAGACTGCTGTCGTAGGTAAATGGCATCTTACTTCCGATCCGACCGGATTTGACTATTGGAATATCCTGACCGGACAGGGAGACTATTACAATCCGTATTTCATCGACAACGGTGAGAAGAAACAAATTGAAGGATACGCCACCAATATAACGACCGATCTGGCAATCGATTGGCTGGATCAAAAGAGGGATAAGGAGAAACCGTTCTGCCTGCTCCTGCATCACAAGGCTCCGCACCGTACCTGGATGCCCGATACTTGCGACCTGGAGTTGTATAAGGACGTTGTTTTCCCTATTCCGGAAACATTCTATGACAAGTATGAAGGTAGAATCGCTGCTTCCCAACAGGAAATGAGCATCATCAAGGATATGGACCTTGTCTATGACTTGAAGCTGGCCGACAAAGAGAATGAGATCCATTCTAATCCGGGACTGGAAAAGGCCGGCCGTGCAATGTACAACAAGCTCAATGCTGAACAAAAGGCTGCCTGGGATAAACATTACGATCCTATCATCAAGGAGTTCAAGGAAAAGAAACTTTCCGGTAAAGCGTTGGCAGAGTGGAAATACCAGCAGTATATGCTCGACTATATTCGTGTGATCCATTCTGTAGATCGCAATGTGGGCCGCGTACTGGATTACCTGGAAAAGAACGACATGCTGGATAATACGATCATTGTTTATACTTCAGATCAGGGCTTCTATATGGGTGAACATGGCTGGTTCGACAAACGTTTCATGTATGAAGAATCTTTCCGTACACCGATGCTGGTTCGTTATCCGGGTGGAATAAAGGGTGATATACCTGAAATGGTTCAGAATATCGACCATGCTGCTACTTTCCTGGAACTGGCCGGTGCTCCGATACCGGAAGACATTCAGGGCGATTCTTATCTGCCGTTGCTGAAAGGCGAACATCCGAAAGACTGGCGTACCTCTTTGTATTACCATTATTATGAATTCCCTGCGGAACATATGGTGAAACGTCATTACGGAGTACGTACGGATCGTTATAAGTTAATGCATTTCTACGACGATATCGATGTATGGGAATTGTATGATCTGCAAAACGACCCGATGGAGATGAATAACCTCTATAACAAACCGGGTACGGAAGAAGTAACCAAGCAGTTGATGGACGAACTTCACAAGCTGCAGAAACAGTACGACGACCCGATCGAATCAGAACTGGCAAAGAAGAGCTGATTTTATAACTGTAAAATAAATGTGAGAGGATGTCCCTGAGTGGGCATCCTCTTTTTGTTTTCTTATCTATTATCAGATTAAATACAAAAAAAGAGGCTCACTTTATCAGTGAACCTCTGCGTGTGTGCTTTTCCGTGGAGCATATCGGACTCGAACCGATCACCTTCAGACTGCCAGTCTGACGCTCTAGCCAGATGAGCTAATGCCCCGGGGTTGGTTTTCGAGTGCAAATATAGAGGTTTTCCTGATATATTCGCTATCTTTGTGTAAGAAATTTGGAGAAAAAGAATATGATCGTTTATAATACAACATTCAATATAGAGAATGATATCCTTACTGAGTGCATAGAATATCTGAAAAAGAGTTATATACCTCGTGCTGCAGCCAGCGGATTTTTAAGAACACCTTACTTACGCCGTATCTTACAGGATGAGACTGAGGATGCGAGCAGTTACTCGGTGCAGTTCCATGTAAAGAATCCGGAGACACTGGAATACTGGATGCAATCGGAAGGCCGTGCCCTGCAACAGGAGTTGATTACACGTTTCGGAACCAAGATCGTTGGGTTCAGTACCTTACTGGAAGAAATAGACTGGGAGAATGATTAAAGACCGTGTTATATTAGGTATAGACCCCGGAACGATCGTGATGGGATACGGTGTCCTGAAGATCGAAGGGAATAAACCTAAACTTGAGGCTATGGGCGTACTGCAACTGAACAAGTACGAAGATCATTACCTGCGCTTAAAGAAGATATTCGAACGTGTACTGGCGCTTATCGACCAATATCATCCTGACGAATTGGCAATCGAGGCGCCGTTCTTCGGAAAGAATGTGCAGAGTATGCTGAAGCTGGGAAGAGCACAAGGCGTTGCCATGGCGGCAGCTTTGGAACGGGAAATCCCGATCTTCGAATACGCACCGTTGAAGATCAAAATGTCTATTACCGGTAACGGGAATGCAGCGAAAGAACAAGTGGCAGGAATGCTACAACGTTTCCTGCATATTCCCGAAGAGTCGATGTTACCCCAATTGGATGCGACCGACGGATTGGCAGCCGCTGTATGTCATTATTTCCAGACGAATAATCCTATCTCGGAGAAGAAGTATACCGGCTGGAAAGACTTTATGGCAAAGAATCCCGGTAAGGTGAGGAAATAAAAAACTCCGGTCCCTGTTAAACCAAGGATCGGAGTTTCTTTATTATGGAAAGAAATTATCTTTTGCCAAGCTTATGATCCAAAAGAATTGCATGATGTTCTCCATACATTTTCAGTTGGTCTACAATAGCCTTTGCCGATGATTCTTCTTCTACCTGTTCGCGAACGAAACCATATAAGAAGTCTTTGGCAGCATGATCGTTGTCGGCTTCGGCGATGTCAACCATCTTGTCGATCAACTCTGATACATGCACTTCGTGTTTGTAGACATGTTCGAATACTTCCAGCGGAGTACCCCATGCAGTCGGAACGACATTAATCTGATTTATAGTGATGTCACCCCCGCGGTCGATAGCGAAATCGATCATCTTGTGGGCATGTTCCATTTCTTCTTCTGCCTGTTTTCTCATCCAGTGCGCACAGCCGTTCAAGCCTGCTTTTTGGAAATAGATTGACATTGACAGGTACAGGTTTGAAGACCACATTTCTGCTTCTACCTGTTCATTGAAAGCTTTTGATAAGTTCCTACTTAAGATCATAATGTTTACTTTTATTGAGTTGTATTTGTATAAAAGTAATTACAAAAAGTGTGCCATACTTTATTATACAATACCTTGCGCCATCATAGCTTTGGCAACTTTCATGAAGCCGGCAATGTTGGCACCTTTCACATAGTTCACATAATTGCCGTCCTTACCGTGAGCAAGGCATTGCTCGTGGATAGCACCCATGATCTGATGCAGTCTGGCATCCACTTCTTCGGCAGTCCAGGAGATATGCATGGCATTCTGCGTCATTTCAAGTCCGGAAGTAGCTACACCGCCTGCGTTAACGGCTTTACCCGGAGCAAACAACTGTTTGTGTTCGATGAACAGATCGACTGCTTCCGCCGTACATCCCATGTTGGAGACTTCTGCAACGCATAAGGTCTTGTTCTCGATCAGCTTGCGGGCATCGTCGGCATCCAGCTCATTCTGGGTAGCGCAAGGAAGGGCAATATCCACTTTCTGTTCCCAAGGCTTCTTGCCGGGATAGAAAGTTGCGTTAGGATATTCGTCGGCATAAGGTGCCACGATATCGTTACCGCTGTTACGCAATTCCAGCATGTACTCGATCTTATCGCCTGAGATACCGTCCGGATCATACACATATCCGTCCGGACCGGAGATCGTTACGACTTTAGCACCCAGTTCGGTAGCTTTCTTTGTCGCTCCCCAAGCCACATTTCCAAAACCGGAAACGGCTACTGTTTTTCCTTTTATATCGATTCCATGTGTTTCGAGCATCTGATGTACGAAATAGAGAGCACCATAGCCGGTAGCTTCCGGACGAAGGATAGAACCTCCGAACTCCATGCCTTTACCGGTGAAAGTACCAGTGTTTTCACGAGCCAGTTTCTTGTACATTCCATACATATAACCTACCTCGCGTCCACCTACGCCGATATCACCTGCCGGAACGTCACGATCCGGACCCAGGTTACGCCACAGTTCCATAATGAAAGCCTGGCAGAAACGCATGATCTCTGCATCGCTCTTTCCACGGGGAGCAAAGTCTGAACCGCCTTTACCGCCACCCATCGGCAGGGTTGTCAGTGCATTTTTGAATGTTTGTTCAAATCCCAGGAACTTAAGGATAGAAAGGTTTACAGACGGATGGAAACGGATTCCTCCTTTATACGGGCCGATCGCATTATTAAATTGTACGCGGTATCCTAAATTGACTTGTACTTCACCTTTGTCGTCTACCCAGGGTACACGGAAAGTAAAAATACGTTCCGGTTCTACCAGCCGTTCGATGATCTTGGCTTTCTCGAATTCCGGATGCTGGTTATAAACTTCTTCTATTGATAAAAGAACTTCTTTCACGGCTTGCAAGTACTCTTTTTCGCCCGGGTGCTTTGCTTCCAGTGCAGATAAAATAACTTCTGTCTTCATAGCGTTTCTTGCTTTTTTAGGAATAACAATGTGTAGGCAAATGTAGCGAATTCTATGGACTGACCAAGGGTTTTGCTTTCTTTTTGATAGTGAATTATATGTTTTTGATGCATGTATTCGGACTGGTATTTCTTTTGTGCTTTCCGACTAATGTTCATGTGCTTACATTCTAGTGTGCGGATAAGCATATTTTAATATTCGAATCATGACTTTTTTTACTTTTGAGCATGCTCGAATTTAATTTTTAGCATGGACGAAATTAATTTTGAGCTAGCCTCAAATTAATTTCAAGCTTGCCGGAAAGTATAAAAGTAAGGGAGTTAAATATTAAAATGTAAGCAGGAAAATGATAGAATATAGGGAGAAAAATGCCAATAGGCGGCATCCCAAGTGATTTTTTCCTTACATTTGGGCGCAATAATTCTATGAAATCGTTATGAGCGGAATACCGGACTTTCAGAACCTTGTGTTTAAAGACACATCATTCGCCAATCTAATGAATAAGCGTATATATAATGTACTGCTTATTGCCACGAAATACGATGCCTTCATGTTGGAGGACGACGGACGGGTGGATGAACAGATATTTAATGAATATACTTCACTCAGTCTTCGTTATCCTCCCCGTTTTACCCAGGTGACGACGGAAGAGGAGGCGCTTGCCGAATTGAAAGATCGTAATTTTGAGTTGATCATCTGTATGCCGAATATGGATAACCGTGATATTTTTGCGGCGGCAAAGGAAATCAAGATACATTATCCGAATATCCCTATCGTGGTGCTGACTCCTTTTTCGAAGGAGGTTTCCAAGCGTATCGCCAATGAAGATTTGAGCGCGATCGACTACGTGTTCAGCTGGCTGGGCAATGCCGAACTGTTGCTGGCTATTATTAAACTGATTGAAGACAAGTGGAATGCACCGGATGATACGGCAAGTGTCGGCGTACAGATTATCTTGCTGGTGGAAGACTCCATACGCTTCTATTCTTCTGCTTTGCCACATTTATATAAGTTTGTACTGGAGCAGAGCCAGATGTTTGCTAAAGAGGCGTTGAACGGTCACCAGCAGACGCTCCGTATGCGTGGTCGTCCAAAAATCAAGCTGGCGCGAACTTATGAAGAGGCCGTTCGTATTTTTGACCAGTATCGGGACAATATGCTTGGTATTGTGTCGGATATGAGTTTTATGCACAATGGGGTGAAAGATCCTTATGCCGGGTATAAGTTCGGGCAGTATGTTCGTAAGACAGGGCTGATTATTCCTTTCGTGCTTGAGTCTTCTGAATCGAGTAATAAGGTATATGCGAAGGAGCTGGGAGCGTCGTTTATCGACAAGAACTCCAAGAGTTACCCACAGGACCTGCGTAAGAAGATTATGCAGCGTTTTGGTTTCGGCGATTTCGTGATACTTAATCCGCAGACGAAGGAAGAGATTATGCGTATCAAGGATTTGAAGGACTTGCAGAGGAAAGTGTATCAGATTCCGGACGATTCACTGGTTTATCATCTTTCGCGTAATCATTTCTCCCGTTTCTTCTATTCGCGTGCCATGTTCCCGCCGGCTGAGATTCTGAAGCGAGTCGATGTGAGCGATTATAAAGATATGGATGAGGCTCGTAAACTGATTTTCGACCTGATCGTGCAGTATCGTCGGATGAAGAACTCCGGAGTGGTGGCTATCTATCAGAAGGATCGTTTCGACGAGTACAGTAACTTTGCCCGTATCGGCGACGGTTCGCTGGGAGGAAAGGGTAGAGGTCTTGCCTTTATGGGGGCGATGGTCAAACGCTATCCGAAGTTGGAGACGGAGAACTTCAATACGAATATCCCGAAGACAGTGGTGATCTGTACCGATATCTTCGATGAGTTTATGGAGACGAACGAGCTTCTGCCTGTTGCGCTGGGCGATGCGGATGACGATACGATTCTGAAATACTTCCTTCGTGCCAGTCTGCCCGCCAGTCTGATCGATGACCTGATGGCTTTCTTCGATGTGGTGAAAAGCCCGATAGCCGTCCGTTCGTCCAGTCTGCTGGAGGATTCGCATTACCAGCCGTTCGCCGGAATTTATTCTACCTATATGGTTCCGCGGCTGGAAGATAAATATGAAATGCTTCGCCTGTTGAGCGATGCGATCAAGGCGGTGTATGCTTCTGTCTTTTACAGGGACAGCAAGGCGTATATGACTGCCACGTCCAACCTGATCGACCAGGAGAAGATGGCGATCGTTCTGCAGGAAGTAGTCGGCAACCGTTACAACGATCATTTCTATCCGACCATTTCCGGTGTGGCGCGTTCACTTAATTTCTACCCGATCGGCAACGAGACGGCGGAAGACGGTATTGCCAATATCGCTTTGGGCTTGGGTAAATATATTGTGGACGGCGGTCAGACATTGCGTTTCTCTCCGCGCCATCCGCACAGTATCCTGCAGATGAGTTCGATGGATTTCGCGCTTCGTGAGACGCAAACCCGCTTCTATGCGCTCGATCTGGAGAACCTGGCACAGCAGTTCTCTATCGACGATTCTTTTAACCTCCTGCGTCTGAGCCTGAAAGATGCGGATGCGGACGGCTCTTTAAAATATATCGTATCAACCTACGACCCGTATGATCAGATTATCCGTGACGGTTATTATCCCGGAGGACGGAAGATATTGTCTTTTGTCAATATTCTGCAGCACGATGTATTCCCGCTGGCTAGGACGCTGGATGAGTTGCTTCGTATCGGTCAGGAAGAGATGGGTCGTCCGGTCGAGATAGAGTTTGCCGTAAATGTCGATCCTGCCAATCACGACAAGGCTACTTTCTATCTGCTTCAGATCCGCCCGATCGTCGATAACAAAGAGATCATGGATGAAGACTTGACGGAGGTTGAAAATGAGGAAACGATTCTTTCTTCAACCAGCGTGTTGGGGCATGGCATCGTGACGGATGTACAGGATATTATCTATGTGAAGAGCGGTGCATTCAATTCTTCAAACAATCAGTTGATTGCTTATGAGATAGAGAAGCTGAACCGTCGTTTCACGGAAGAGGAGAAGAATTATGTCTTGGTTGGTCCCGGACGTTGGGGCAGCAGCGACTCCTGGCTGGGTATTCCGGTAAAATGGCCGCATATCAGCAATGCCCGTGTGATAGTGGAATGTGGTTTGGAGAACTATCGTGTCGATCCGAGCCAGGGAACGCATTTCTTCCAGAACCTGACTTCTTTCGGTGTCGGTTACTTCACAATCAATCCTTTCAAAGGCGACGGCTGGTTCGATGAAGCGTATTTGAATGCTTTACCGGCTGTCGAGGATACGGAGTATCTGCGCCATGTTCGTTTCGACAAGCCGATCGTCATAAAGATGGATGGAAAGAAGAGCCTGGGTGTGGTGCTGAAGCCGGAATAAGATAGTATATAACAAAAAAGTCCTCTCATGCATCAAGCAGAGAGGACTTTTTTGTTTTATGACGCAATGGCGTATCAGTCTTTCTTCTTGATAAAGTCCGAAGGATAATTCACCTTGTTGATGATCTCGTTATCTTTCAGCCGGATCCAGGTCTTGAAACCTTTTTCTCCTTCTGTCATTTCGATCACGCGGGCACCGTTGGTTAGGTTGTTATAAACCGTGTCGCCACCGGTATAACGGCCGTAAGCCAATAAGATACCTTTCCAGTAGACAGCATAATCGTCATCATGGTCGTGACCGACAAATACGCCTTCGATGTCTCCCATTTCTTTCATGGAAGCAAACAGGCCGGAGTTTAGTTGCGGTGCACAAGCCTTTTCCTTACGTGTTCCTACCATTATAGCAGTTTCGTCAGATGCAGCCTGATTGTATTCCGGTAAAGCGATGTGGAAGAATGCCAATGAAGGAACCGGCGTTCCACCGTTTTGCTTTGTGAATTTAGTGCTGTTGTCGCGATACCATTGAATCTGGTCGAACTTGATGTAATCGTATCCGCCGATCCCTTCGATCTGTGAATACGAATGAGAGTCCATACAATAAATTATGGCTGCATCTTTATTTCCATTCGACGATTTGATCGGCAGGATGTAGTTGCTGGCTCCGGATACACCTTTTACTGAGTCTGTCAGGTTATAAGGGATTGTCCGGATAATATTGAACAGCTGCGTACGTGTCAGTCCTTGCTCGTTATCATGGTTACCGAATGTCATACCGAAAGGTATTTTGCGTTGGGCTGCCAGGTTAAGTATGGTGCGCATACCTTCTTCGGCAGGTTTTCCGTAGATAACATCACCGGTGAAGAGTACCAGATCCGGCTTTTCTGCATCCAATACCTCATTAATTCTTTCAACAGAGATTGCCGATTTCGGATTGTTATGGATATAATGTACGTCCGTAAATTGTACGATCTTGAATCTTCCGTCTTTATTGAATTTCAGTGACGGTTGCTGGGCGTTACCGTTCAGTAAGCCGCCCAACAGGAATAACATGCTAAATAATATCTGTTTCATCATTTATTTATTTAAATACCGGCATCGGACGTCCGATCCAAACTTGCGGTTGTTTCAGGTTGAAGATTTCAGCAACGGTAGAAGCGCAGTCGAACTGCATCATGCTGATGTCATCGAAGCAATATCCTTTTTTGATATTTTTACCGGCGATGATAAAAGGAGTCTCCATTTCCTGCATAGTCTTGCCGCCATGTCCTTTGTTGATGCCACCGTGATCGGCTGTGATGATGAAAATCGTATCATCGTACATGCCGGCTTTCTTTACTGCGTCGACAATCTGGCCGATATAACCGTCCAACTCTTTGATTTTAGCATAGTAAGCGGGAGTGTCGTGTCCGTCGGCATGTCCTACATGGTCCGGATTATCAAAAGCGATCATTGTAAGGGTCGGCTTTTTCTCGGTGATGTATTTAACGGCCATTTCGCATAATACGGTCGGCTGTTTGTTATAGTCGGGACCTTGTGCATGATAGCTCATAGACAGGGTATCGACAAGATATTTGATGCCATCCCAGTCGTAAAGACAACCGATCTCCGCATCCGGCTGAGCATCGCGAAGCAATTGGAAAACTGTCGGGAAAATGCCGTGTTTATTTAGTTCGCGTGAAGGCAGTTCTGGTGTTTTTGATCCCCATTCTGTGTATCCGTGGATCTCTGGACCCGCACCCATGAACATAGAGGCCCAGTTCACAGCACTGGAAGATGGCAGTACGGAACGTTTCTTCAACGTATAAGAACCGTCTTTCATAAATTGTTTAGTGACGGGCATCTCCGCTTTTTCTACACTGTAAGCTCCCCAGCCGTCGAGGCCGATCCAGACTACGTGTTTTGCTTTTGGTTTGGCGGCAAAAGCCGAACTAACGGTGAAAATGGTTAAAACCATAAAAAGTAATAAGTTTCTTTTTTTCATGATATGTGTTTAATTTTGTATTAGTACATCAAAGGTATGTAAAATAGGTACGAATATCTAATTATCATAGCTTCTTTTATCATTATTTTATAGTAATATCGAATTGGTCGTACGACTCGGTTCTCCAGGATTTATCGGCTGTTGTCGGCGAAATAGCGAAAAGTGGGGAGAACGTTTTTATCTTAATTGTCTGACCATCCGGCATAAATTCCATGATACGCAACCAGCCGTCGCCACCGTTGCCATGCCAGAAACCGTCGGCCGTTTGGGCGTTGAACATCATCTGTGGAATCTCTTTACCGGCTGCATTTTTATCCACACGGAAAGAAACATTGTCCTTGAAAGGAGCTATCTCGCATTCATGGCCGCAGATCACCATACAGATGTTGGAAGAGGGATATACGAGTTTCTGCCAAATGGCTTCCCCGTAATTAGCCGGAGATACTTTGTAGTTCTCTTTTATGTGGCGTTTGCCGTTCCAGGCGAGATAAGAGTGGGTTAGGAGAATAACTTTGTGATCTTTATACTTCGGCTTTTCGGTGATAGTCTTTGCCCATTCGATGGCTTCGTCACGTGGTGCGAACTCCAGGGAGATAACCAGTATTTTGCCCCAGGTCTTCGTGTCAAATTCGTATGCTGCATTTTCAAGTGTAGGGATATCCTGATAGTTGTTTCCCACTTCTACCAGTGATTTTCTCCAGCAGGAGTTTCTTTCCGAAGGAAAATAGGCGGGGAAACGGCATAAACGGTTTTCCGACTTTTCGTATCCGTAGTCATGATTGCCGGTACAGATAACGTAAGGCAATTTATTATCCAACCGGGCAAAAGCCTGCGAGGCCGCTTTCCATTGTTCTTCGCTGGTCTGGTTGCCGTTCACGCCGTCCGGTATACGGATTTCGTTCTGTTCAACCAGGTCGCCGGTACATAGGACGGCTTCGATATTTAGTCTTTCTTTGTTGTTGGCTGTCCATGCGGTCATCAGTTCGAACAACGGCTGGTTGACATCGAACTTGATGTAGCTTTGGGGATCGGGCAACAAGATCATGGAGAATGACTGGTCGTCCGTTAATTTAGGTTGTACAGGCTGTACCTGTGCATTCATTGTCATCAGATTCAGTAAGGCGATGACGGATAAGAATAATCTTTTTTTCATGTGTATTTAGTTTAATGTATTATTTGTCGGAAGGAGGCGTCAGTTCAAATGTAGTCAGGACTGCTGCATGGTCGGAAGCCCATACGTCGTCTATCTCCGGTGTTGTTTTTATGATTTTGGAAGAGACTGCGCGGATATTGTTCCCTTTATAATAAAGGAAGTCGATCCGACTAACTTGCAGATGACCGTAAATAACAGCAAAGGTCCCTTCCGGACGAGTCACTTCATCCGGGTTTATTTCTCTGAAGCTGTCCTTATACCCTTCGTCCTGCATATATAAGGAGATAGGAAAAGGAACAGGACCGTAGCCAAAATGGATAGGGGCTGCCTTTTGGGTCCAGTCCAGATGGCTGCAGGAATTGAAATCGCCTCCTATGATAATAGGCATATCATCTTCTGTCAGGTAGGGCTTTGTATCTTTTTCCAAAATGTATTTCATGTCCTCCAATCCCCGGGCGGCATCTTCTGCAACCCATGTTGAGGTATTATGTCCGATACAAGGATAGTTACAGGAATATTCCGGTTGATAAGCATAACGCAGCCAGCAGGCATTGACTAACAATGGACGGTTTCCGGGCAGTGTTAATTTAACAGGATTGGAATTGAATGTTTTTTTTGTCGGTATCTCTGTTATAGGATATCGGCTGAAAAGAACGAGATTGTCTTGTAGTGACGGTGTCTGCATATAATATCCCAATGAATCCTGAATACGTTTCTGACTGCCATACCCCTCTTGCATAGTGATGATATCAGCATTTGTCGCTTTCACAAGATCGATGATGCGTGCCTGACCGTCATCTCCGACATGATTGCCTCCATGCCAGATATTCCATTGCAGGACTTTTATAATACCGGGGTTGTTTTTACTACTTTCACTGATCCTTTTATCAATGTTTCTTTCGCTTGTTTCCGGTATATAAGTTGTTTCTCCCAGCTTGAAAGAAGGAACGGATATTTTGATCTTATTGCCGACATGGGCCTTTTCCGTTATGTCTGCTGTAACTAACAGGTAATTGATGCCGGGTGTCAATGTCAAAGCACCTTGCTCATCTTTGAATACCATTCTCTTTTTAGGGGTTTCTCCCTGGCCGAATAGCTCTGTTTTAATACCTGACCGGGCTGTTTTCCCCGTATGATAAATATGTATCTGAGATAAGTCCGATAATGCGGTTACATCGGACAAATCAAGTTCTAGCTCAGTCAAGCGTAATGGTTTTTGATCTCCGGTTACGGCAATTCTAAGTTTAAGAATCTGGTCATCAAAACTTCCCTGATCCACATCCCATTCGCTGTCTATCACAACAGCATTGAATAATTCTTGTTGCTTAACGGGTTGAATGAATTTGGGATTGTCATTGACCACCGTATATGCCATGGGACTGGATCCTTTATATTGATTTCTTCCGTTTCGGATATGGTATGCCTGGTCTCCTTTACCCACCCAGTTGGTTGAAACATCTTCTATACCATCGTCAAAGTTGTAATATGCAACCAGTGTTTTAAATTGAGGATGATTAGGTTCTAAGGGTTTGCCCATCCATTCTTTCAGTGTTTCTGTCGGTATGGCTGAGTTCCAGATACGAACTTCATCCAGTAGTCCTCCGAAAGTGGTCGGTTCATCTTCATTTACTCCCAATGCTCCGGGTAGAACCGACATGGCTGTTGTTTTACTGTCGACAATTTTTCCGTCCAGAAAAAGGCGGGTGGTAACGCCGTCGCAGCTTACTGCTACATGGTGCCATTGATTATCCAATACCTCTTCCGACCATAGATCGGGCCAAGTGCTATGAAGCCTTCCTTTCTCAATGACCAACGGCAGATAATCCGCCCTGTTTGTCAGGCTATATTCGCCACCTCCAAAAATGACTTCCAGGTCTTTCCAGGAATTATCATCACCTTTGATCCACGCTTCAAGGGTCCATGAGCCAGTCAGGAAACCGATGCCGGTACGGACGTTATTGTCTTTTCCATCCAGGTGAAGGGCTAGATTACGGGGAGTAGATTGTGCAACAGATGTGATCCATGTAGAATAAAGGAAGAATAGGATAAATAAATATTTCATGATACTTAGAATAATGTGTTTTATACCCTCAAAGGTAACTGTTTTGTGTGAAAAAGGGATGGGATTTCTCCCATCCCTTAATAATATTTTATAATATAAGGTTAATATAGTTCGTGTCGTT
This sequence comes from Parabacteroides chongii, assembly GCF_029581355.1. Classification (NCBI taxonomy): domain Bacteria; kingdom Pseudomonadati; phylum Bacteroidota; class Bacteroidia; order Bacteroidales; family Tannerellaceae; genus Parabacteroides; species Parabacteroides chongii. Next base: position 3,114,654 of record NZ_CP120849.1, read on the forward strand.
TATTTTAAGTCGAATGTGACCAGTACCGCTTTGTGGTCAGTAGGCCATATTCCTGCCGGGAGGATGAATTTGTCTTTACTATCCTCTTCCACACGTTTTCCCCGCAAAATAGATTTGGAGGGACCGACGATCGAAGCTCCTTTCACTTTTAATCGTTTGTCAGGAATGAAATAGATGAAATCGATCCTGTCCCTTTCGTCGGCATCCGGAGCCCACGATAATTTCTCAGTTCCAACTCCTGTATTGTCAGAGGGAAATGTGAATCCCGGATGGGTGACAGGGTCGGGATAAATCTCACGGAAAGCATCTTTAAAACCGTTCTCTGTTAATAGAACGGAACAATCCCAACGGATCACAGTTCCGTTATGGTCCCGTATATCCTTTGTGTTTTCCATCCAGTCCAGGTGCGACGGTTCATTGAAGTCACCTCCTAAAAGAACGAGGTTGCCTTTCGCCTTTTCTTTCATCGCATCAACGATTACCCCTTCGATTGCCTCATCTCGCAACGATTCTTTATTCGCTTTTTGAATTTCATCGTTATTAAGAATAGGTTTGTCGAGTTTCTTCCAGGTTGTTCCGCTATAACCTCTCGGCAGGTAACAGGCATAATGGGTATAATCCAGATGGGCCGAATAGACGACAACTGTCTTATTTCCGATCTCTATTGTCGCTTTCAGTACCGAACCGGCATCGTTCTTTAACGGATAATTCGGATGTTGGTCTGTAATCTTATATTTAGAAAGTATGCCGACATCCAGTGTGCTGCTTTCTCCATAATATTCTTCACCTCTTTCCTTGATCGCTTGAAGGATGCGGGGGATAAATTGTTTCCCGTCATAGTTTCTCACTTCACTGAGTAGTACAATATCGGGTTTAAGGCGGACCACCTCGTTGGCGATGGCATCGAATCCGCCCTGTACCATGGTCCCTTCCTGCCAGATATTCATTTGCAGGACAGAGATCTGTCTCCCTTTACCATAAGAGCTTATGGTAAAGGTGAACAGGATCAATGTTAATAAATAGTATCTTATATTCATTCCGTTTCTTCAATTATTGTAGAATCCACATCGCTTTATTTATATCGTCCACACCGTTAAACTGACGCTTTACGGCTTCATCAACATTCTCTTTGTTAAAGCTGTATTCTGTCATCGGATACATCCAACGCAAAGGAATCGTGTTCTTGTTTGTATTCAGATTCGTATTCGGATCTATCGGTAATACCGGATAACCGGTACGGCGGTAGTCGTAGTACGCATCATACGGATGCTGGAGGAAGGAAGCCAGGTATTTCTGGGTCAATACTTTTTTGATGTTATCCTCTTTATCACTTCCTAGCTGAATAGCAGGCGATTGCAGATAGTCGCTTATTACTTCAGGAGTCAGCTTTCTGCCATAATGGTATTTTACATCGTCCGGAGTTTTGTCGACTATGAAGTTCATGCTGGCTTCAATACCTTTTTTATAATAAACAGAGGCATCTCCGGAAATCCATCCGCGTAAAGCAGCTTCTGCCAGATTGAAATTTTGTTCCGCGTATCCGATTCTGATGAGAGGTTCTCCACTAGGAAGGTCGGTATAGCGAGCATTTAATCCGGAAAATTTACCTTTGGAATAATCGCTTTTAATGTTTTCGAACGGCAGGGCGGGATTGATACCGATGTAAGCATCCCACTCGGAAGCATCGATACCCTCGTCTGTTTTTACTTTGGCTGGTTTTGCATAATAGAACAGGCGGTAATCTTTATATTCTTTAAACACATCGATGATTGTGCTGGACATAATGGAATAGCCGGCATGTTTGGTTTGTGTGTTATGGAATGGATATACTTGATTTGCTTTATCGGCATAAACCAACTGGAAATTGTCATCATTCGACTCCATCAATGTAGCTGATGAAACAAGGCGGGCAAAGCGTTCTTTCACTTTCAGGTCGGGATCAGATTCCTTTTTGGATAAATTGATCAGTACTTTCAGGCGGAAAGCGGTGATCGTTTTTTTCCACTTGTCTGTGTTCCCTTTCAGGATAGGATCTCCCTCGAAATTATTTGCCAGGGAGAACGATTCGTAGGCTTTATCCAAGTCGTCAAGGATAGATAGCATCACCTCTTTCTGAGTGTCATATTTGGGTTTGATGTTATCTACTTCGCCCTGCAATGCTTCCGAGTAAGGAATATCTCCTACTTCCAGTGAGAAGTAAAACAGCTTGTATGCTTTCATGAAATAGGCAAGTCCCTGATAAGCATCTTTTTGATCATCGGATGCCTGTTCGACCATTTTAGCGCAGTTTGTCAGCACTTTGTAATCGGTAAAATCAGTGCGTTCGAACCAGTTATACTGATAACTTTCCATCCCTTCGCCCCAAGCCAGTTGTTTGCTGAGGAAATTATCGTATACAAAGTTTTTACTTCCTCCTGTTTTAGTGATATTGAGCAATAACTTGGTTGCCAACAGTGCCGGTGTCGCATTATTTGCAGCATTCGGATTGGTGTTGATATCGTCAAAATTGTTACAGGATGTCAGAAAGACATGGAGTAAAAATAAACAGATAATATATTGATTTAATTTTTTCATTTTCAATCTTTTTTAAAAGTCTAATTTAACATTGAATCCAAGATAACGCATAGAGGGGGAGTTCAGTTTTTCTTCTCCTCTGTCGGGGTCAGAGTATTTAAACTCTTTCGTCCAAAGGAAGAGGTTCTGTCCTACGAATCCGATAGTAGCTCCTTTCATTCCGGCTTTTCCGCAGATATTTTTGGGTAAAGTGTATGAAAGCGATAAGTTACGCAGTTTAAAGAATGTCTGATCAAAGATATTCTGAGTTCTTAGCGAACCGATATACGGGTTATAATTTAATGTATAGGTTTCGTATGATACCTCTTTGTTATTAGGGGCAAATACGCGGTCGTCGCGGGTGATGTTACCATTAGAGTCATAATCAACACTTCCGGATACGATCATTACACCAGGACCGATATAATTTTTCTTACCGTTTACCACCTCGTCGTAACGCCATTTGTTGTCAGACTTAATATGTGCTCCTGAATTCCAAAGTGCCTGGTCGGTAACAGAGTGAGCCTTGCCGCCGACACGTCCGTCGAAGGTCACATTCAGCGTGAATCCTTTGTAGTGTACTGTATTGGAAAAGCCCCATATCCAGTCCGGATTTGAATAGCCTACAACTGATTTGTATTTGCTCAGTACCGGGTATCCGGCTTCGTGAATGATATTTCCCTGCGGATCGCGTTCATAATCGTATACATCATCTATCCAGTCCCAGCGTTCTCCGGCTTTTACCCACGGGTACTGAGAAGAATATACCGGATCCACTTTGGCATAATAGTATCGGTCCATAGACCAGTTGAATGTTGAGTTCCATTCAAAATCTTTTGTTTTGATGATGTCACCCGATAGAGTGATTTCCCCGCCTTTTCTGACTTGCTCTTCTTCAATATTGATCAATGTTTTTTCAAATCCGCTGGTCGGACTGATCTTGGCTTCGCTTGTCAGGTTATAGTATAATGTATTATAATAGGTTGCATCTACTCTTAACCTGTTTTGGAATAAGCTGAAAGCTGTACCGATTTCGTAAGAACGGGAAGCAGAGGGTTTCACTGTTGTTCCTCTCAACATTTCCGGATAATAAGCGGAATTTAATCCGTCCCATACATTTGTTTCGACAGTGTAGGTATTGTTTGTATCATAAATATCCAGGTCTTTTTTGGTTTGTGTCCACGATCCTCTTACTTTCCAGAAATTGATCTGTTCCGGCATAGGAATGAATTGTGATAATACGACACTTCCTGATACGGACGGATAGAAATAAGAACGTGTATCTTTATTCAGGGTCGACGACCAGTCGTTACGGGCTGTCACGTCGACGAATACCGTACTTTTCCAGGATGCAGATGCTTTTCCATAAATACTGTTTACTTGTTTTCTCTTATATTCGCTACTCACCTTGATCGGATCTACACTTGCCTTTAATGAGTAAAAACCTGGAATTGTCAGTCCGTTCTGTGTTTCATTCAATACATTATCATTTTGAAGATAATAGATTGTTCCACCGACGAAACCATCTACAGCAAAATCTCCGAAAGTATGATTGGCTGATAATATAGCGTCATTGTTTATACTGAAACCTCCCAATCTTTTTAATCCGTAATATCCTTTCTTGCTCCATCCTCCTAGAGCGCTGATTGGATTTTGCCACTCTTTCTTTTCTGAATAAGAGTCGATACCGGACCGAATAGATAATTTTAACCAGGAGGTGAAATCGTATGTGGCAGACATAAAGCCATTAACAATGTCATAGTAACTGGATTGCGTGATTTCGTTGGCGATAAAATAAGGATTGTCATACCAATTCTTATCCATCCAGTTTTGTTGTACATCTTTTTTTACCCAATAGTTCTTATAATCCCGGATGTCGTATTCTGCCCCCGACCAAACCAATAGATTATAAAGAAAGCCACCTCCGCCATAGCCGGCACCCATATCTGTCGGAACCAGACGTTTGTTATAGGTAATTCCTCCTTCGAATGAAAAATCATTCCATTTCATATCTCCTGCAACGGAATAAGTGATCTTATTCATTTTAGAGTTCGGATACTGACCTTTGTTGTATACATGGGTAAAAGAGGCTCTGACACTTCCGTATTTTCCTTTTTGGGTAATGCTGATATTGTTGTTTGTCACTAAACTCAATTCGGTGAAGTTCTTCAGATTATTTTTCCCTTTTGAGACAAGCGGCTGCTCTTCCCATTGGTAAGTATAAGGATTATATTGTTCTGCCGTACGTCCTATATCCAGTTTATCTCCCCATACGTAATCGCCTACACCATAGGTACTACCACCTCCGGAGCTATAAGATGTCTGTACTTTCGGTAATTTTAAATAACCGGCATTGAACATTGTGTTACTGTTGACACTGATATTTAATCCTTCTTCTTTTCCTCTTTTAGTTGTGACCATCACTGCACCGTGTCCGCCTCTGGCTCCATAGAGGGCTGAAGCTGTGGCTCCTTTCAATACGTCCACCGATTCAATATCGTCAGAAGCGATATCACTTAATTCCATATTGTTATAAGGCACTCCATCGATTACTAATAAAGGCTCTTCACCTCTTAAAAGAAGTTTGGGTGCTTGATTGAATTCTGTACTGTTTTGTACATTCAGACCTGCGATCCTTCCGGTTAAAGCAGTTCCTACATCAACTGATTTTACTGTATTCAGACTTTCTCCGCTGACTTTCTGCACGGCATATCCTAATGCCTTTTCTTCTCGTTTGATACCTAAAGCCGTAACAACTATTTCCTGTAGGTTCTGTGAATCTTCTTCAAGCTGAATATTGAAAACAGAGTTACTTCCTACCTGTATATCTTTGGTGACGTATCCGATATAGGAAATGACTAATATAGCTTTATTGGGTACAGACAAACTGAATTTTCCGTCTATATCCGTGATAGTTCCGTTGGTAGACCCTTTCTCTATCACATTAGCCCCGATGATCGGTTCTCCTTTAGAATCAGTTATTGTCCCTGAGATATTTTTAATCGATTGTTGTATGGTTGCTTCACTAAGCACTTCTTTGTGAGATAGGATAATACTTTTCTCCAAAACTTTATAACTGATATCCGTTCCGTTGAATAATTGTTCCAATACATTGAAGACATTCTTCTTGTTACTTTTAATGGAAACGACACGGTTGGTATTTACCTGTTTGTTGTTGTAGAAGAAATGGAATTCAGATTGTTTTTCAATTTCGTCCAAGACCTCTTGTACTGTCTTGTTATTAACGTTCAGAGTTAATGTCGCAGATTGACTGTAACTGTCGGAGGCATATGCCAGTCCGATGCATACAAATAACATTATTGCGGTGAGTCTCATACATAATGGTATTTTTTTCAGGATAATAAACGATGAATTCACCATCCTGAAGTGTTGGATGCTAAAATAATTTGTCATAGATTTGTAAGTGATTTTAGAGTTAAAAAAATTCATTTGCTGGCAGCTTGTCGCCAAACAAGCTAACAGTAGGTTTTCATACGGGGAAATACGCCAATATTTTCCCGTATGTTTTGTTTAGGGAGGTTCGAATGTTTTCATTTTAGTACTTGAATTTAGGTTGTTCATACTTCTGTGATTTTAATAGAGTTCAACAATAGTTTTTTCTGATATTTTATCTGTTCCTGTTTCAGGGTCGACAAACTTATATTGAATACCCGATGATAAACGGAAATGTTCGAGTATAAGATGAAGATGTTGTCCGTCAAAAGTTCCGGTAAACGAGTTTTCATACAGTAGGTCATTTTTTACGATGAACTCGGTATTAAATCGTTTATTCAATAAAAGTCGTGTTCCTGAAGATAACCAAGCCGTCTTTCCAGGCTGTTAGCGTGGGAAGATAAGGTTTGTTCTGGCTAATGCCTTTTGTTTTCGAATTATAGGAGATTTCTTCATTGGGTTTCATGATCAGCGTCTCTTCCGTGTTATCCTTATTGGGGAATGAGAGTCTGACGGAACCGGAGACTAAAGTGGTGATCACCTTGTTGCTTTCTTTGTAAGCCTCCATATTGAACTCAGTACCTAAAACCTCGGCTTTCAGGTTAAATGGTGTGTTGACGATGAATCGCTTCGACTTATCTTTTTGTATGGAGAAATAAGCTTCCCCTTCCAGTTCAACGCTTCGTGTATCTCCTGTGAACTTTTGCGGATGCCTCAGATAAGAGCGGGAGTTTAGCCACACTTTGCTGCCGTCAGGAAGATTAACGGCTGCAACCATACCCGGATTTGTTCTGATTTCGATAAATTCGACCGGATCTTGTTTAGTTGCAAAGTAGAGCGTGCTGATCAATAAAGGTATAACGAGAATAGCGGCGATCCGTTGCAGCCAGAAAATGAACGAATGCTTATTATTCCCTTTTCTGTTAATCCTCTCCTTCACTTCTCCCAATGCCAGGGTAGAGTCCACTGATTTAATCGTATTGAGTGTATCCGTGGCAAAATAGATATACTCGATATCCCGTGCCATCTTTTTATTTTCCTCTGATTCTTGTATCCAGGACTCGACTTCTTGCTTTTGGGCAGGTGCGAGTGTTCCGGAAAAATAGTCCAAAAGAAGTTGTTCATCTATATGTTTTTGTGTATCCATTTTGTCTCTTTTATAATTAAGACTAACGAGTCGGGAAACCTCCTAAACGAAAATGCACTTTTTTATAATAAATTTTTCTATTTGTTCGATCTTACTGAAAACTTAATCGGGTTGTAATAGGTCAATAGGTTTAAAAATACTATTTTTGCACGGATACATACATAAGTCTTACAGGAATTAACATACCATTATATGCTTTCAACACTCACGGATAATACAAATGACGAGGTTCTTTTTCAAAGAATCCAGGCGGGTGATGTGAAGGCTTTTGATGTATTGTTTATGCGTTACTATCCTTTATTATGTGCGTATGCCAAACGGTTTGTCGATTTTGATGACGGGCAGGAGATCGTGCAGGATGTAATGGTTTGGTTTTGGGAGAACAGCTCTATGCAGGTGATAGAAACGTCACCCAAAAACTATTTGTTCAAAGCAGTAAAGAACAGATGCCTGACATTGATCAACCGGAACGAACTGAAACAGCGGATAGTCGAAACCCTGTCCGTGAATATGCAGGCTCAGTATGAAGATCCCGATTTTTACGTAGTGGAAGAACTCGCGAGGAATATTGAAGCTGCTTTGTCCCGTTTGCCGGAAAGCTATCGGGAAGCGTTTGAAATGAACCGGTTTCAGAATCTGACGTATAATGAGATTGCAGAAAAACTGAATGTCTCTTCTAAAACAGTCGATTACCGCATTCAGCAAGCCCTGAAACTTCTCCGTGTCGAACTGAAAGACTATCTGCCGTTATTGATGGCCTTAGTCAGAATTGTCTGACAACTTTTCCGTCTAAAGCCACCCTTTCCTTATAAATTTTTCATCCATTCTTCCGCTTTAGCCAGCGCATCAGGTTTCCCTATGTCCAATAACCGCAGGTTCTCAGCTGCATATGCATGGATATTGGTCTTGGCACAGATCGAAAGATAGAAATTAATGATCGGAAATTTACCTGTCCATTCTTCCATCCAGTCGAATATCTGAGGCGATAGCACGTGGATACCGCTGAAAGCATATTCATTATATTGATTAGGGTCGAAATCGGGATAGTAAGATTTAACTTCGCCGGTTTCGTGGTTACGCCAGCCGCATAACCGGTTCTCTTTATTGAACAGGAGATAACGCGATGTATTGCGCTTGCTGACCAGCAGGGTGGCAAGCGGGTTGGTTTCCAAATGGCAATCGTATAACTTTTTCAAGTCGACGTTCGACATTATATCCACGTTGTGTACCAGGAAAGGTTCATTTCCCTGAAGGAATTTGGCAGCCTTTTTTATTCCGCCTCCGGTGTCGAGCAGATAATCCCGTTCATCAGAAATATGGATCTGAACGCCGAAATTATTATTTGCGGCGAGGAAGTCGATGATCTGGTCTCCCAGGTGGTGGACGTTGATAACGATTTGATGAAACCCTGCATCCTTCAGTCTCAGGATCACATGCTCCAACATTGGTCTTCCATTTATTGGTATCAATGCTTTTGGTGTATTGTCAGTCATCGGTTTGAGGCGGGACCCCATACCGGCTGCAAAAATCATAGCTTTCATAATATTGCGTCAAAGATTTGTTCTATATTTTGTTCCCTGTGGGTCAGGTCTACTTTTACTCCGAACTGGGCATGCAGATGCTCTGCCAGGTGTTGTGCCGAATAGACGGAACGGTGCTGTCCGCCGGTACAACCAAAGGCGATCATCAGGTTCGTGAAACCACGGTCCAGATAACGCTTCACCGAAGCATCGACAATGGTGTATACGTGTTCGAGGAACTGCGTGATCTCTCCGTCTTCTTCCAGAAAACGGATCACCGGCTCGTCCAGTCCTGTAAAATGATTATATCGTTCATATTTACCGGGGTTATTGATCGCCCGGCAGTCGAATACGAAGCCACCGCCGTTTCCGCTCGGATCGTTCGGTATACCTTTTTTATAGGCGAAGCTGACGATCTTGACTTCCAGCATCCGCTTTTGTATATCGTCCCTGAATTGTGTCAGTCCGGTCAGTTCTCTCAGGACGGAGCACAGATATGGATATTCCGGATAGTCGTTCTTCAGCAACTGCCGCAGGTTATTGATGGCAAACGGTACACTCTGGATAAAATGCGGTTTCTTTTCAAAGTATCCTCTGAAGCCGTAAGCACCTAAAACCTGCAAGGTACGGAATAACACAAAATGACGTAGCTGACGGAAGAAATGTTCTTCGTCCACGTCGGTATATTTTTGTAATGCCTGCAAATAATCGGCAAGCAGTTCGTTTCTCAAATCTTCCGGATAATTGGCTTTAGCCTGCCAGAGGAAAGAGGCGACATCGTAGTAAACGGGTCCTTTCCGTCCTCCCTGGAAATCGATAAACCAGGGTTCACCGTCTTTGATCATGACGTTACGCGACTGGAAATCCCGGTAAAGGAAAGTGGGAGAGGTGTCCTGCAATAAGACATCGCTCATTTTCAGAAAATCATCTTCCAGGCGGTCTTCCTGAAACTCCATGCCCGTCGCTTTCAGGAAACAGTATTTAAAGTAATTCAAATCCCAAAGGATGGAACGCTCGTTGAATTCCGGCTGCGGGTAACAAATGCTGTAGTCGAATCCATCGGCTCCGGCATACTGGATAGAAGGAAGCTGCGTGATTGTCTTATGCAGCAAACGACGTTCTTCTTCATCAAATACACAGCTTTTGCGACCTTTTTCTATGGCGTTGAAAAGCATGGTGTCACCTAGATCTTCTTGCAGGTAGAAGGAATAATCGTCCGAATGGAAATGAACTTCCGGTACGTTAATGCCTTTTCCTTTGAAAAATCCCGACATATAAATAAAAGCCTTGTTCTCTTCCTGAGAAGAGCCACTGACTCCGATCAATGTTTTCGGACCTGATATTCTGAAATACCGGCGGTTAGAGCCGGATGAAGGAAGTTCGGTAATATCTTCGGCCTGCGAACCGGTGTATTCGTAGTAGAGTCTGTTTAATTCTTCTGTTACCATATTTTTTGAATTACGGCACTAAGGTAAGCCTTTTTATTGGGGAAAGGAAACCTTTGTTCGCTTTTTAAGGTAGTTAAAAGTGTTTCACCCTAATGAAACAAATGTTTCTTCCTGATGAAACAAGTGTTTCTCCTAGGTGAAACACTTTTGAGTTAACCATGTCTACGAAAGACAGTTTTGGGTTGACTGTTGGGAGTCTATTATATAAAGGTGGTTGACTAAGTTTATGCTTTAGCCATAAAAAGGTTGTCTTTTCTCTTTGTGTTCGTATAAACGGCGCTTTAATAGCGATTGAAACATGTTGGCATTAAAACAGGTAGTTTTGTACAATATACGTGAATATAAGTATCTTTAGTGTTTGTTATAACTCTTACAAATTGAAAAAAACATATCTTTGTAGCTAGTATTAATTATATGTATAAACCAAAAAGGAATAATATATGAATAAAAAATCTACTCTATTGGCCGCTGTTTTGATGGCGGTAAGTTCGTTGACGGTAAGTGCTGCAGAACCCACTCCTAGTAATGAAGTTGATTCTGAATATTGGACAGCTGGTAATTATTATTTTTTGAAAACTGAAGTTCAAAAAGATGGAAGTCCATTGTATTTATCTTTAGATGAAACAGTAACAGACTCTGTGATAGTAAAAACATTGCCTGCTGCAGGTATAGGTACTAAAGAAAGCCGTGATTTTGCATTGTGGGAAATTACCGTTGTAAAGACAGAAGCTGCAGGTATCTCTTATCAACTGAAAAATAAAAAGACAAAGGCTGTGCTGTCTTTTGATAAAGACTTAACAGCTGATCCTATGTTAAGCCCTGAAGGTGTGTCTTTATGGTCATTGGCAAAAGAAGCAGACAATAGTGGTTATGTGATTAAATCACAATTGGACAATGATAAAGTTATGGCGTTGAATGTTGATGTTAATAATCTAGATTCTAAATTAAAAAATAAAGTCGTTTTTACTGGAGGGGAGAAAGCTGCATTTAAGGTTATGAGACCTAATGATAGTTTCCCGTTGGTAGCAACAGACTTGGGTAATGGTATAAGTACATTCAGGCTTTCTTTTGGTGAAGATATTGAAGGTGATATTTTCAGTGGAAAGGATTTGATCGCTGTAACGAAAATTGATGGACAAGCTGTTGATAATGATGGGTATTTTCTCTTGCAAGAGAAAGGCAATGAAGTATATCCTGATAATAAGACTAAGAAATATTTAGGAATCGATACATTGAAAATAGAAGGAGCTAGCAATAGTTTCTCATTAGATTCTATACGTACAACAATTAAACCGAATATGGATGCAAAACTCTTTAGATTTACAACCGATTTAAAGAACGATTCATTGACTATGTATGTAAAGAATGTTCCGTCTACGGAAAATGCGAAAGTTGTGACAGATGGTAATACAGAGGTTAAGGTAGGCTATGCTCGGTTAGGTAACAAAAAAGTTCTGACTATTAATAGTACAGGTGTTAATGTGTTTTATCCATGTATTACTGCTAATCGTGGTATTCCTGCTACAATCGAAACTGGTACAGGAGTTTATTTCTTGAAGAGCGGAAGCAAAACAGGAGACGGAGGTAAATATATATCCCACGTTGAGAATAACGGGATCGTATTTATGACTGGAAAACCATCTGTAAATGCAGTTAAAGGACAATGGTATATAAAAGAAGAAAACGGTATGTATACTATTGTAAGCCGTTATAAGAATACTACTTTGCTGCCGAAGAGTGAAATATTTGCTGTTCAGGGTATGGAAAATACTTATACATTTGGAGGTAATACCGATACAATTACTATTGAATCGCAGAAGGTTGATTTTGATAATAAGTTCTTGGGATCTATCAACTTTAAGAAAGGTGATCTGGAAAATAAAGGGTATGTATTGAAACAATTTACCGGGACAGCAGATTTGTATGCTTCAGTTTCTGACGATGTTCTTCAGGTTAAGTCGGATGACGAAAATGCAGAAGTATTTAAATTGATTGCTGTTGATACGTTAGCAGTTGGTGGTGCACAGTCTTTAGGTGATACAGTGTATGCTGTTTCTTATCAGTTGAAAGAACGTTTTGGAGAGAAAAAGGTTTCTTCTGATGCTGTAGAATCAGAAAAAGTTTTGAAAATGTTGGAAACAAAACCTTTGACATTCCAATTTGTAAGACATGCAACAGAAGATAAATATTATATGTCTGCTGTTGATAAAGATGGTGAACATTTGCTTTATGTATCTTCAGATATTACTACTGGTAATATGATCCTTGCTCGTAGCCATGGATTCTTTAATTTGGAAGAAGTGGAAGCACCGGAATATGCTACATTCGAAACTGGTCACAAACGTTTCACTTCAGATGCGAAATCGTTGACGATGAATACGCTGAATATGTTTGCAGAATTGAAGGTAGAAGGACAAGATATTTTGAAGTCTACTTATGAAAAAGATAACTTTAGCTTGAAGTTAATCAAGTCGGAAGCATCAACTGTAGATAGACCGTTGTATTTCATTACAACTGTAATGGCTAATGAAGTAGCTAAGGCTGATGCAGTACAGACACGTTATTACATGGTTTCAGGTCGTGACTCTGCATTGTATATGGGTGAAGGAACAACAACACCTCGTGTACACTTTATTGCAAACGATACCATTGAAACAATGAAGGAAAGCACAAAAAATCCAGCATTGTGGGCATTGAAAGTAGAGGAAAGTGGTAACTATAAGTTAGAAAACCAACAGGAAAAGACGGATGAAACCAACACTTTGTATGTTGGAATTGTCAACAACGTTGTTGTAATGTCAAATAAAGGTATTGAGTTCTCTTTAGCAGATGCTCCATCTCCTGTAGCCAACGAATCCATTGAAGCTCCGACTACTATCAAAGTGATCGGTGGTAATGGTGAATTCCAGATCCGTAATGCTGGTGGTAAGAAAGTAACCTTGTCTAACATTTTGGGACAGACAATCGGTTCTCGCTTTATCTCATCTGACAATGAATCAGTTCAGACAGCCAGAGGTGTTGTGATTGTTTCAGTAGAAGGTGACAAAGCTTATAAAGTGATTGTGAAGTAAGAAAATCGAAAGATAGATATCAAATAAAAAAACGGTTCTCACTATTGTGGGAACCGTTTTTTTATGGTGCAAAGAAAAAGAATATGTTTTTATTCTTCCGTCTTACTCTCCAGTTTACTTTTCAAATAAGCGATCCGTTTGGTTGACTTCTCTTTTTCTTTCTGAAGATTTTCCAGGTCGCTTAACACCGTAGCCAGTTCGAAAGTAGCGGCAATAGCCTTTTTGTCTCCGTCTGCAATATAGATTGTATAAGGCTTGCCTCCTGTATAGTCTACTTTGATACGTTCTTTTATATTGGTTGAAATAAACTTGGCGGCATCAATACCTTTTTCACCTTTGTAAGTCACAACCTCTGTTGTTTTCCCCAGGTCTTTAAAGCGATAATTCACTCCGCCGTCATACGGGATAGAAGCAGTTTCGGCAAACTGACCGTCTTTGGTGCTGACTTTGATGCCGGTATGATTGATTGGCGCACCGCCATAGAAAACGCTGGCAAGATAAATCTCACCTTTTTCATTCACCCCGCTACGGATATAACAACGCTGTACGTTCCGTTCCACCGTTTGTTGTTTCCAGATATAATTACCTATCTCTTCATAGACACTGTCTTTTTCAAAAACGAATCCTTTTTTCAGACCTTCTGCCTCTTCCGCTTTGATAGGGATCAGGCTGTCGCAAAAAGCGATATTCCTTTCCGCTTCTTTTACCTCCACAAGCCGTATAAGCGAAAGCCCCTCTTTTAAGACTTTGAATTCTTTCGGATAGAGTGCGCGGATACTGTCTATTTCACTCTTTGCCGCGAAGAGCTCATTCCGTTCATACATGCTTTGAGCATTGCTCAACCGAGCCCGTGCTTCCTTTTCCGCATTGTTGCAGGCTGCCAGTGTTACGGCGGCAAGTGCAATACATATTGCTGACTTCTTCATGTTGTTTATCTTATTCGTTCTGTCTGCAAAGATATATTTTTTATCTTTGCAGTCTCAACGAGCGAGATAAATAAAGCGAATGTATATAGATCAGGAAGATATTTTAAATCATATATCGGCAAAGCCGTTCCGCATCATATCTGAGGCTGCAGACGAATTAGGTGTTGAAGCTTACGTGATTGGCGGTTACGTCAGGGATATTTTTTTATACCGTCCTTCAAAAGATATTGATGTCGTTGCAGTAGGCTGCGGAATAGAATTAGCAAAAGCAGTAGCTAACAAGTTAGGTAAAAAGACACATCTGTCCGTGTTTAAGAACTTCGGGACGGCACAGGTAAAATCCGGTGACCTGGAGATTGAGTTTGTCGGTGCACGGAAAGAATCGTACAGCCATGACAGCCGGAAACCGATCGTGGAAGACGGTACGCTGGAAGACGATCAGAACCGGCGCGACTTTACGATCAATGCCTTGGCACTGTGTCTGAACAAGGACCGTTATGGAGAATTGGTCGATCCTTTCGGCGGTTTGGACGATATGGATAATCTGATTATCCGTACGCCTCTCGATCCGGATATAACCTTCAGCGACGATCCGTTGCGTATGATGCGTGCAGTCCGTTTTGCATCCCAACTAGGCTTCTTTATCCATCCCGACACGTTCGATGCGATCGAGCGTAACAAGGAGCGGATCTCCATCATTTCTAAGGAGCGGATTGTGGATGAACTGAATAAGATCGTCCTTTCCCCAAAACCTTCCATCGGTTTTGAGTTGTTGGATAAAAGCGGTTTACTGCCTCTTATTTTCCCGGAACTCTGCGCACTGAAAGGTGCCGAGACAAAAGAAGGCATCGGTCATAAGGATAACTTTGCCCATACATTGATGGTATTGGACCGTCTGAGTAAGACGACGGATAATCTGTGGCTCCGTTGGAGTGCCATTTTCCATGATATCGGTAAACCCGCAACCAAGCGTTTCGACCCTCGTTTGGGTTGGACATTCCACAACCATAACTTTATCGGTGAGCGTATGCTGCCGGGAATTTTCCGTCGCATGAAGTTGCCGATGAACGAAAAGATGAAGTACGTACAGAAGATGGTGACACTCCACATGCGTCCGATCGCCCTAGCAGACGACGAAGTGACCGACTCGGCCATCCGTCGTTTACTATTCGATGCCGGTGACGATATCGACGATCTGATGAAGCTCTGTGAGGCAGATATCACTAGTAAGAATCCGGAAAAAGTCCGCCGCTTCCTGAATAACTTCCGTCTGGTCCGTGAAAAGTTGGCTGATATCGAGGAGAAAGACCGGGTTCGTAATTTCCAACCCCCTGTTTCCGGTGAGGAAATCATGGAGACATTTGCCCTTCCTCCTTCACAACCCGTAGGAGTGTTGAAAGAAGCCATAAAGAATGCCATCCTGGATGGAGTGATTCCTAATGAGCACGAAGCCGCCTATCAGTTTATGTTGCAGCGGGCAGAAAAGATGGGACTAAAGCCTGTGAAGTAACGAAATAAATCCTATCTTTAGGGTCTCAATTCGTAATTGTAAAATTAATATTATCATGAAAAACAGAAAATTAAGAATGGGCATGGTAGGCGGCGGAAGTGACGCTTTTATCGGTGCGATCCATCGTCGTGCCGCCTTTATGGACAATCAGATTGAATTAGTTTGCGGATGTTTCAGTGTAGACCCTGAAATCTCCAAAAGTTCCGGACTTTCTTATTTCTTGCCGGAAGACCGTATTTACAGTACTTATCAGGAAATGTTCGAACACGAAATGACTTTGCCGGAAGGTGAACGGATGGATTTTGTTACGATCGTAACACCTAACCGTTGGCATTTCGAACCTGCTATGATGGCTTTGGAAAGAGGATTCCATGTGGTAGTGGATAAACCGATGACCTTCTCATTGGAAGAAGCCAAACAACTTCAGAAAAAGGTGGAAGAGACTGGGCTGATCCTGGCGCTTACGCATGTGTACTCCGCTTATCCGGCAGTAAAAGAAGCAAAAGCCCGTATTGCCCGAGGGGATTTGGGTACGCTTCGCCGTGTGTATGTGGAATATCTGCAGGGGTGGCTTTCCGACCGTATCGAACTGCAGGGCGGAAATAATGCCGGATGGCGTACAGACCCGAAACGCTCAGGGAAAGCAGGCTGTATCGGTGATATAGGTACGCACGCCTGGCATCTGAGTGAATATATAACCGGTCTGAAAGTACAGGAAGTTTGTGCCGACCTGAATGCGTTTGTTCCCGGTCGTCCGATCGATGACGACGGTGCCGCTTTCCTTCGTTATGAAAACGGGGTAGTCGGAACGCTTACCGCCTCACAGATTGCTGCCGGAGAAGAAAACAACATCCGTATCCGCATTTACGGTGATAAAGGCGGTTTGGAATGGCAGCAGCAGGAACCGAATACTTTATATGCAAAATGGTCGAATAAACCGACCGAAGTGATCCGTATGGGAAACAACGGTTTCATCGGTGATACGGCTAAGATGAATACCCGTACTCCGGGAGGTCATCCGGAAGGCTTTATCGAAGCTTTTGCCAATATTTACCGGAATTTTGCCCATACCGTAATGAGTGTCAAGAAAGGTGAAACTCCCTGTGAGGAATGCCTGGACTTTCCGACTGTTTATGACGGCGTGAGAGGAATGCAATTCATTGAAACGATGGTGGAAGCCGGATACAATGAAAATGTGAAATGGCAGAAGTGGGTAGATTGATTACCGCACATTAGTAAATCAAAGATAGAAATGAAATTAAAAATGTTAGTTTGCTGTTGTTCCCTGATCGGAATGACAGCATTCGCTCAAAAGAATGAGTGGAGAGATCCGAACGTGAATGCGGTGAACCGTGCCCCGATGCATGCGAACTACTTTGCGTTCGAAACAGCAGATGCAGCGTTAAAGGGATGTAAAGAATCATCAGCCAATTTTATGACTTTGAACGGAACCTGGAAATTTAACTGGGTGAAAGATGCCGATGCACGTCCTACTGATTTTTACCAGGTCGGTTTCAATGACAAAGGATGGGCGAATATGCCTGTACCCGGTATTTGGGAACTGAATGGTTTCGGCGATCCTATTTATGTGAATGTAGGATATGCCTGGCGGAACCAGTTCAAGAATAACCCACCTGAAATACCTGTAGAAAACAATCATGTCGGTTCTTATCGTAAAGAAATAGTTATTCCGGCAGACTGGAAAGGCAAGGAGATTTTTGCTCATTTCGGTTCGGTGACTTCCAATATGTATCTTTGGGTGAACGGTCAGTATGTCGGTTACAGCGAAGACAGCAAACTCGAAGCTGAGTTCGATTTGACAAAATACCTGAAACCGGGCAAGAACCTGATCGCGTTCCAGACTTTCCGCTGGTGTGACGGCACGTATCTGGAAGACCAGGATTTCCTGCGTTTGTCGGGTGTCGGTCGCGACTGCTATCTGTATGCACGCAATCCTAAATATATTCAGGATATCCGTGTGACTCCGGATCTGGATGCCCAGTATAAGGATGCGACATTGAATGTGAGCCTGAACCTGAAAGGTAGCGGGGCGGTAGACTTGAAATTGTTGGACAAACAAGGCAATCCGGTTGCTACGGCTTCCTTAAAGGGATCGGGTAAAGTATCGACAGACATCGCTGTTGCCAATCCGTTAAAATGGACGGCTGAAACACCGAACCTCTATACATTGGTTGCCACTTTGAAAGATGGTAATAAGGAACTGGAAGTTATTCCGGTAAAGGTCGGTTTCCGTAAGATCGAACTGAAGAACAGTCAGATACTGGTAAACGGTCAGCCGGTATTGTTCAAAGGAGCAGACCGTCATGAAATGGATCCGGACGGAGGTTATGTCGTATCCCGCGAACGTATGCTGCAGGATATCAGAATAATGAAAGAGTACAACCTCAATGCGGTTCGTACCTGTCACTATCCGGATGCGAATTTGTGGTATGACCTGTGCGACGAATACGGTATCTATGTCGTTGCCGAAGCGAATGTGGAATCTCACGGTATGGGATATGGCGAAGAAACACTGGCTAAGAATCCGTTATATGCTAAAGCACATATGGAGCGTAACCAGCGTAATGTACAGCGTGGTTTCAACCATCCGTCCATCATCTTTTGGTCGTTAGGTAATGAAGCTGGTTTCGGACCGAACTTCGAAGCATGCTACACCTGGATCAAGAATGAAGACAAGAGCCGTGCCGTTCAGTACGAACAGGCCGGAACGAATGAATTTACCGATATCTACTGCCCGATGTATCTGGATTATAAAGGATGTGAAGACTATTGTAACGGTAATGTCGATAAACCGCTTATCCAGTGTGAATATGCACATGCAATGGGTAATTCACAGGGTGGATTTAAAGAATATTGGGATCTTGTCCGTAAGTACCCGAAGTATCAGGGTGGTTTCATTTGGGACTTTGTGGATCAGTCTTTGCGTTGGAAGAATGACAAAGGTGTTGAATTTTATGGTTATGGCGGTGACTTTAACCGTTATGATGCAACCGATAACAACTTCCTCGATAATGGTTTGATCAGTCCGGATCGTAAACCGAATCCGCATATGCATGAAGTAGGCTATATCTATCAGTCTATTTGGGTAACTCCTTCCGACCTGGCAAACGGTGTCGTGAATGTGTATAATGAGAACTTCTTCCGTAATCTCGACGGTTATTATGCTGAATGGGAACTGTTGGCTGAGGGTGAAGTGATACAGACCGGTATGATCAAGGATTTGGATGTCGCTCCACAGCAGACTAAATCTGTAAAGTTGAATTATAGCACGGAAGGTATATGTAAATGTAAGGAATTACTGCTGAATGTGGCTTTCAAACTGAAGAAAGCGGAAACGATGCTTCCTGCCGGACATACGGTTGCCAAGAATCAGCTGGTGGTTCGTCCGTACAAAGCTCCTGAATTGAAACTGGCTAATGTGGAGAAGACCAATATTGCCACTGTCATTCCGACAATCAAAGAGAACGATTATAATTACCTGATCGTTTCCGGCGAGAACTTCCTGATCGAATTTAATAAGCATGACGGATTCCTTTGCAAATACGATGTGAAAGGACTGGCTTTGATCGATGAAGGCGGAAAGCTGACACCGAACTTCTGGCGTGCACCGACCGATAACGATATGGGTGCCGGTTTGCAGAAAAAATATGCTGCCTGGAAAGAACCGGGTCTGAAGCTGACTTCACTGACGAATAAGATCGAGAACGGTCAGGCTGTAGTAAATGCTGAATATACGATGGAAGCCGTATCGGCTAAATTGTCTATATCCTATACTATAAATAATGAAGGTGCGGTAAAAGTATCACAGAAGATGGTGGCCGACAAGTCAGCCAAGATTTCCGATATGTTCCGTTTCGGTATGCAGATGCAGATGCCGGAAGAGATGTCGCTGATCAAGTACTATGGACGTGGTCCGTGGGAGAATTATTCAGACCGTAACAACGTAACTGACCTGGGTAAATTCTGCCAGACAGTCGATGAACAGTTCTATTCTTATATCCGTCCGCAGGAAACCGGTACAAAGACAGATATCCGCTGGTGGAAACAGACGAATAAGGGAGGTAATGGTTTGATGTTCGTTGCCGAGGCTCCGTTCTCTGCTTCCGCATTGAATTATTCGATCGAATCGCTGGACGACGGTGTACAGAAAGATCAGAGACATTCAGAGCTGGTCCCGAAAGTAGACTATACAAATCTTTGTATAGATAAAGCGCAAATGGGATTAGGTTGTGTGAACAGTTGGGGTACATTGCCACTGGAGAAATATCGTTTACCTTATGGTGATTATGAATTTACTTTCATTATGACACCTGTTCAATCCAATCTCTAGGAGTCTGAAAATAATTAAAAAAAGCATAATCAGTTTACTTATTACGTTAAATCAACTGGTTATGCTTTCTTTATATTAAGTAAAATGCTACTTTTATTGCCGATTTTTAAATCTAATTCTTAGACTAAGTGTAATTTAGAATACCATAAAAACAGATGGCTACTAACAAAAATTCTAATCGATATTCATCAGACCAAAAGAAGAAGAGTTTTTTTAAAGGAAAGACCTTTATGCTTCTTCTAGGGGGGATATGTGGTGCCGGGGTAATGATCCTGGCTTATAATACGTCCGTCTATTTCTCTTCAGACGAGTCGTGTATGATGTGCCATGTGCATCCGCATGTGGAAAGTAGTTGGAAATTATCCAAGCACGTAAATAACGGAAGCGGTGTGAAAGTTCATTGTGTGGACTGCCATCTTCCGCCTAAACACGATACCTGGAATCATTATACGGCAAAAGCTAAGCTGGGCCTGAAAGATGTCTGGTCTTTTATGACGAAAGACAGCGCCGATTTTGACTGGAACGTAAAGTCGGAATTGGAACATGCCGTTAAGTATATCCCGAACGAATCATGTAAAGAGTGTCACCAGAACTTGTTTCCGGAAGGAATCACAAACGATGGTATCACTGCACACCTTTATTATGATGAGAATGAAAAGAAACTGGACCTGCAGTGTATCAGCTGTCACCTGGATGCCGGACACTACAACCCGAATTACAACCATTCGAAGTTGACAGGTATACCTGGACTGGCCGGCTCTGCTGCTATCGATACCAGTCTGTATTTTAAAGAACCGACACAGGTTACAAGCTTCACGGACTATGTAGAACAGATACCCGGAACTCCGGTATCATTCAAGATGGTTGCTGTTCCGGGCGGTTCGTTCAAAATGGGTAGTACCAGCAAGGAACCGTTCCATGAACCGGACGAGGCTCCTGTCCGTACGGTGACAGTCAGCCCGTTCTTTATGGCTGAGGTGGAAGTTACCTGGGACCAGTACTGGTCGTTCTATGGTAATACGATGAGTGAAGGACGTACTCCTCCCGAAACTGTATATGCAAACAACAGCAATCCGGATGTGGATGCTATTTCCGGTCCTACACCACCGTTCGGATTCCCCGATCAGGGATGGGGTGGTGGCGACCGTCCGGCTATTACGATGACACATTATGCAGCAGAAACATTCTGCCAGTGGTTGTCGAAGAAGACCGGCAAGAAATATCGTCTGCCGACCGAAGCTGAGTGGGAATATGCAGCTCGTGGCGGTACGGAAACTCCTTACTTCTTCAGCGGTAGCCCGAAGGACTTCTCCGACCAGGGATTCTGGCGTAAGTTCTTTGATGCAAAGACCGACAGCATCAGCTCGTTCGTTATCTACAGTAAGAACAGTAAGAACAAGACACAGGAACCGGAACTGGTGAAAGCCAATCCGTTCGGATTAAAGAATATGTTGGGTAATGTCATGGAATATTGTGCAGACAAGTATGATCCTGAAGCTTATGGCAAAGGGGGCGAATCTGTAACAGATCCGTTGGTAACCGAAGGAACAGAGTGGGTAGTACGCGGAGGTAACTATACATCCGATGCTGCAGACTTGCGTTCGGCAGCCCGCGACTATACCAAACATGAAGCGTGGTTAAAGACCGACCCGCAGCAACCTAAAAGTATCTGGTGGTACTCTGATATACGTGGTATTGGTTTCCGCGTGGTTTGCGAGCCGGATTCATCAATGAAGTAGACTAGTGTAAATAATATCAATTCTTTAAATTTTGCTATATCATGAAAAAGGAAAACAGTATCAGTAGAAGATCATTTTTAAAGAGCTCCGCTATGGCCGGTGCACTGGGTGCAATTGGAACAGGTGGCGCAGCAGGTGTGGTTTTAACCTCATGTAGCAGTGGAGAAAAAGCAAATGCTTTGAAACCGCTGAAAGAACCGGGTACTTATTATATCCCGGAACTGCCCGACCTGGCAACAGACGGACAAGAACTGAAAGCCGGTGTTATCGGTTGCGGCGGACGTGGTTCCGGTGCTGCTTTCAATTTCCTGAATGCTGCGAATGGCGTAACTATCGTTGCGTTGGGCGATACATTCAAAGAAAGAATCGACGGACTGGCTGATAAACTGAAAAAAGATAAGAATATAGATATTCCGGAAGACAAGCGTTTTGTCGGTCTGGATGCTTATAAGCAGGTAATAGACAGTGGGGTAGATGTGGTGATCATTGCAACTCCTCCTGTATTCCGCCCGGTACATTTCCAGTATGCGACAGAAAAGGGAAAACATTCATTCCTGGAAAAACCGATCTGTGTGGATCCGGTTGGTTATCGTACGATCATGGCTACTGCCAAACAGGCGGAAGCTAAGAATCTTCGCGTGATCACTGGTACACAGCGTCATCACCAGCGTCCTTATGTAGAGTCTTACAAGAAGATCATGGAAGGTATGATCGGTGAGATCACAGGCGGTACGGTTTACTGGAATCAGAATATGTTGTGGTTCCGCGAGCGTCAAAAAGAATGGAACGATTGCGAATATATGATCAAGGACTGGGTGAACTGGAAATGGTTATCCGGTGACCATATCGTAGAACAGCATGTACATAATATCGATGTATTTACCTGGTTCAGTGGCTTGAAGCCGGTAAAAGCTGTCGGCTTCGGTTCTCGTCAGCGTCGTATTACCGGTGATCAGTATGATAACTTCAGCATCGATTTCACGATGGAGAACGGTATCCACCTGCACAGTATGTGTCGCCAAGTAGACGGTTGTGCCAACAATGTCAGCGAATTTATCCAAGGAACGAAAGGCTCATGGAACAGTGCAACGATGGAGATCAAAGACCTTGCCGGCAATGTGATTTGGAAATATGACTACGAAGCAGAGAAAGCCAACTTCAAGCAGAACGACCCGTATACACTGGAACACGTAAACTGGATCAACAGCATCCGTGGCAACAAACCGCTTCAGCAGGCTACTGAAACAGCCGTATCGAACATGGCTGCTATTATGGGACGTGAATCTGCTTATACGGGAGCTGAAACGACATGGGATGCCATGACTGCTTCTCCGCTGGATTATACTCCGAAAGACCTCAATTTGGGTAAGATGGATATGAGTTCATTCACAGTTCCGGTACCGGGTAAACCTCGTGATACAAAATAAGTAACGATATGTCATTGAATAGAAGAAACTTTTTAAAAACAACATTATCCGGTGCTGCAGTAGCTGCTGTCAGTACCGGTGCGTTGGCTTCTTGTGCCGGTAAGGCTTCTTCGGATGAACAATGTCCGGAGACAAAGTCCTGCTGCAACACAAAAGCAAAACTGAACATCTCTTTCCAGGAAGGTACTGCACCGGGTGAAAACCTGAACCAGAAGCTGGACTATATGGAGAAGCTGGGTGTGGTCGGTTTCGAACCGGGCGGACGCGGACTGAAAGACCGGGTGAAAGAGATCAAAGAGGCTCTGAACGGTCGTGATATCAAGGTCAGTGCTATTTGTGCCGGTTTTGAAGGATTTATCCTTTCTACCGATCCTGCTATTCGTAAGAAATGTATGGATACAATGAAGGAGATCATCACCGCAGCCGGCGAGCTGGGGTCGACAGGTGTTATCATCGTTCCGGCGTTCAACGGGCAGGTCCCCGCGCTTCCTCATAACCAGGAAACCCGTGACTTCCTGTGCGAACAGTTTACGGAGATGGGTAATCATGCTGCACAGAACGGAACGACCGTGATTTTTGAACCTCTGAACCGCAAAGAATGTTTCTATATGCGTCAGGTGGCCGATGCAGCTTCCATATGCCGTGATATCAACAATCCGGGTGTACGTTGCATGGGGGACTTCTGGCATATGACCTGGGAGGAAACGTCCGATATGGGAGCGTTCCTTTCAGCGGGTGACTATCTGCAGCACGTGCACGTGGCAAGCCGCAAACGTCGCAGCATGCCGGGTGAAGACGGTGAGGCGGATAATTATGTAGACGGCTTCAAAGGTTTGAAGATGTTAGGTTATGATAAATACGTAAGTTTCGAATGCGGATGCCAGGGTGATCGCAACATTGTTGTCCCTGCCGCAGTAGAACTCTTGCGCAAACAATGGGAAGAAGCATAAACTATGCCTTTAGTATATCCAAATATGCAAATGAGTGAGGTGGTGGAGGAACATCCCTCACTCATTCCTGTAATCAACCGGTTTGGTATCCGCCTCGGATTGGGGGATAAATCGGTGAAAACGATCTGTGAAGAATATCAGCTGGATACGGATTTCCTGCTGACGGTAATAAACACGTTCCTGAACGAGGAATATTTCCCGGAAAGGAAGTTGCAGACCTTCCATACTTCGCAGATCATCGATTACCTGACCAAGACCAACCAATATTATTTACGTTATCAACTGCCGAACATAGAGCGGCATCTGACTTCTTTTATCTCTATGAGTACCCCGGGAAACAATACGTTGAATCTGATCGGCAAATTCTTCTCTTCTTTTAAGGAAGAGTTGACGGCGCGTATCGAGAAAGACGACACGGTTTGGTTCCCTTATTGCCAGGCATTAAGTGAGAAGATCAACGGTTGTCAGGCTTCCGGCGAAACGGGAGTGCTTCAACTTGGCGGTGAGCAGCGGCTGGAAGATCCTATCGAGGCGTTGTTGTCCGATCTGAAAGGCATAATGGTTAAACACCTGTCGGGTGATTACAATGAGAATTTATGTTATGCCGTGATCTTCGGCATCAGCAGCCTTGAAAAAGACATCAAACAACATAATCGTATCCGTTACCGTATTCTGACTCCGATGGTATCAGCCATGGAGAAACTGTGTAAATAATCCGTATTGATGCATAGAACCAAGCAAATAGCAATCATTTTATCCGATACTTTGCAGAGCATTGGTCTTCAGAGCTTGCTTACCGACTATTTCCCTCCTGTGGAAGTGTGTTGGTTTCCTACGTTCGATGCTTTCAATGTTGACGGTTGCAACGATACGTTCGATTACTATTTTACCTCACCTGAAACACAGGTAATGAATGGTGATTTTTTCCTGCCTCGCCGTAGTAAAACGGTTGTGTTAATCAATGGGGGAGAAGGTGACGGTGGTATCTCTACCACGAACCATATCACGGTAAAAGCCTCCCAGGAGATAATCATCGAGCAGTTACAGCAATTGCTAGCCAACGATAACTCCGCCAATCTATCTGGAGATACGAACAAAGACCTTTCTACCCGTGAAACCGATGTCCTCCAATTGATCGTAAAAGGTATCACCAACAAGGAAATAGCGGATAAATTAAGCATCAGCTTGAACACGGTCCTCACTCACCGAAAGAATATCACTACTAAATTAGGTATCAAAACCGTTTCCGGCCTGACTTTTTATGCCATCATGAATGGGATCATCTCAGGGGATGATATAGAATTGTAGAATAGCATTATAGTGCTGAATTGTTTGGCATGGTAGTGTTAAAATCACTACATGTAGTGATTGATTGTCTTCTATCTTTCCTGTTTCTTTGCAATTGAAAAATACTAATAGTTCGAGTACAATGAAACAACGCTGTCTGTGTGTGCTGGTTGTCAGCTCTCTTTTTGGTTTACAAGCTATGAAGGCTGATGAAATAAAAGTGAATGTCAATGAAAACGATACCATCAAAACGTATAATATCGATGAGGTGGTGGTGACTTCTTCCACGAAAGAAACGAATGATTTACGCTTATTGCCCAGTTCTGTTTCCATCATTTCCCCCCAGGCTATTTCCGGACGGCAGATCGATGCGTTGAAAGATATCAGTTCCTTTGTCCCTAACCTGTATATGCCGGATTACGGTTCGAAGATGACTTCGGCTATTTATATCCGTGGTATCGGTGCACGAAGCAGCGGACAATCGATCGGACTTTATGTGGATAATGTGCCGTATCTCGATAAGAGCACATTTGATTTCGAACTGAACGATATCCAGCGTATGGAGGTGTTGCGTGGTCCGCAGGGAACATTGTACGGACGTAATGCGATGGGAGGAATCGTGAATATCTATACGCTTTCACCTTTAAATTACCAGGGGACGAAACTGTCCTTGTCCGGTGGAAATTATGGCGCATTCAAGGCAAAGGGAGCCCATTACCGGAAGTTGAGCGACAATGTAGGCATTTCCCTTAGTGGTTATTACGATCGGAATGACGGATTCTTCGTCAATGAATATAGTGATACACGGGCCGATAAAGAAGAATCGGCAGGCGGTCGTTTCAAGCTGGACTGGTTGATCAAACCGAACCTGAAAGCGCAATATACATTCAATTACGACTATGTCAATCAGCGGGCGTTTCCTTACGGATTATATGATAAGGCAACGGGGACGGTTGCTCCGATCCGCATCAACGATCCCAGTTCTTATGAACGGAATATGCTGAATAATAGTCTTTATCTGGAATGGAAAACGGATAATATCCTACTTTCTTCTACTACTGCCTACCAGTATCTGAAGGATGATATGAAGATGGACCAGGACTATACAGAGAAGTCGGTCTTCACACTGAACCAAAAGCAGAAACAATATGCCTGGAGTGAAGAAGTGGCGATCCGTTCCAACCATAAGAAGAACTATCAGTGGAGTTTCGGGGCGTATGGCTTTTATAATAGTCTGAATACGGACGGGCCGGTTATCTTTAAGGAGGATGGCTTAAAGGATATCTTGCAGGATGCATTTGACAAGATGATCGGTAATAACCCGAATGCTCCTAAATTGACTGTGTATGGAGACGATAAGAATCAAATCTATTTCCCCGGTTATTTTAAAACGCCTACATTCGGCTTTGCCGCTTTTCATCAGTCTACTTATAATAACTTGTTCGTAGACGGACTTTCTATTACAGCTGGTATCCGTTTGGATTATGAAAAAGCGAAGCTGGATTATGATTCGGCTGTCGACAGTATGAAGATTGGGGTGTCGATGATGGGGAGGCCGCTGGGGACTTATCCGATGGAAGCACATTTGAAAGATAAGACATCACAGGACTTTTTACAGGTTTTGCCGAAGGTCTCCTTGCGTTACCAGTGCAGCCCGGGAACTTTTACTTACGTGTCTGTAGCAAAAGGGTACAAAACGGGCGGCTATAATGTGCAAATGTTCGGTGACCTGGTGCAGGAATATGCAAAATATGACCTGATGAAGAAGTTCATGCCTGCTGAAGCAGAAAAAAATAAACCGTCGGATGTAGAGTCGGTAGCTTCCTATAAACCTGAACATAGCTGGAACTACGAATTAGGCGTCCGCAGCGAATTGATTAAAAACCGGCTGAATGCAGAGTTGACATTTTTCTATATGGATATACAGGATATCCAGTTGACAACCTTTGCGGAGAATGGCAGTGGCCGTATGATCACCAACGGAGGAAAAGCGGACAGCTATGGTGTGGAAGTAAGCCTTCGCAGCCTGATTGCCGAGGGATTGACTGCCGATCTGAATTATGGTTTTACCCGTGCTACATTCCGTGATTATCTGGCTATCGACAGGGAAAGCAAGCTGGAGGTAAATTACAAGGATAACTTTGTCCCTTATACTCCGCGTCATACCGTAAGCCTGGGATTACAATATACGAAGTTGTTACGTAATTGCTGGTTGGATCAGTTTACTGTTTCTGCACAGTGCGCCGGAGCCGGGAAGATTTTTTGGACGGAAAAGAATGATATCAGCCAGGACTTTTATGCCGTGTTGAACGCCAAGGCTGGTGTACGTAAAGGGGCAGTCAATCTGAATGTATGGAGTCGTAATATAACAAATACGGATTATCAAGCATTTTATTTCGAATCATTCAACAATTCATTCATACAAAAAGGCAAACCGTTCCAGATCGGGGCAGAGGTTGCAGTAACTTTCTAAATGGATACTATGATTCAAAATTTATCAGAATTGAACCTATTCAGATCATATTAGGGGATGCAGATGACGCAGAATACGCAGATGCTCGCAGACTTTTTATTTTCTTTAAAAAGTATATTATCTGCGTTTATCTGCGCTAGTCTGCGTCATCTGCGTTCCTTAATACAAACTGGATATATAGTTCAACTTTTATACTGTATTGTTGTTAATTTGTTTATTATCAATAACTTGTATGATGTAGTCGACCAAAGAGCCCAAATCTCGTTTAAAACGAGTGAAAACTTGTTTAAAACGAGCTTATAGTCCGTTTAAAACGAAAAAAATCTCGTTTTAAACGAAGTGAGGGTTCGTTTTAAATGAGTTTTTGGGGAATCTAAAAATAATTTATATGAAAATATTACTTTTATTCTGTTGTTTGTCTCTTTCTGTTCTATCTGTACAAGCAGACGACCAGGATACAACGAAAGTCCGTCAGGTCGATCTGAACGAGGTGATAGTCCGGTCATTTAAACAAAGCAGAGACTTACGTTTGGAGCCGCTGTCGGCCTCGTCTGTTACCGGTACGGCTATACAGAATAAGAATATCACAGGTATCAAGGAGTTCAGCTCATTCATTCCCAACCTGTTTATGCCTGATTACGGTTCAAAACTGACTTCTCCTGTTTATATTCGGGGGATCGGTTCGAAGATTAATGCGCCTTCCGTCGGACTTTATGTGGATGGTATCCCTTATTTTGAAAAGTCGGCATTCGATTTTGACTTTGCTGAAATAGACCGCGTAGAAGTATTGCGCGGCCCGCAGGGAACCCTGTACGGACGTAATACCATGGGAGGGATTATTAATGTATATACCAAATCTCCCTTGAAATATCAGGGGATGAATGCCTCTGTCTCTAACGGTACGTACGGTGCCCGCGATTATGCTCTTTCCCGTTATGCGAAGATAGGAGAGAAATTCGGTTATTCCCTTTCTGCCAATTATAACAGGAGTGACGGCTATTTCACGAATTTGTTTACCGACAAAAGAGCAGACGACCAGAAAAGCGGTT
Organism: Parabacteroides chongii; assembly: GCF_029581355.1. Lineage (NCBI taxonomy): Bacteria > Pseudomonadati > Bacteroidota > Bacteroidia > Bacteroidales > Tannerellaceae > Parabacteroides > Parabacteroides chongii. The sequence continues at coordinate 3,143,558 of NZ_CP120849.1, forward strand.
CCGGACGTATCCGGCTGGAATGGCAACCGACGGAGCAGTGGTCGCTTGGCTTGATGAGTTCTTACGATTATTCCAAACAGGGAGGGTATCCGTATGCTGTCTGCGATTCGCTGACACATCGGCCCGGTGATGTGAATTATAACGACTATAGCTTTTATAAACGGGCCATGTCGACAACCGGTCTGACTGCTGAGTATAAAGGAACCGGCTATAGCCTGAGCAGCAAAACTGCCTTTCAGTATCTGTCGGACCATCAGGGTATCGACCAGGACTTCTCTCCGGCAAGCGTTTATTTTGCTAAGCAGGACCAGAAGCAGAAGATGTTTTCAGAGGAATTCAATCTGAAATCGACAACGACCCACCGGTATAAGTGGTTGTTTGGAGCTTTCGGTTTTTGGCAGGGTATTGACAATACCGTGATACTGGATTATCTGGCACAGAAATACACGACCCGCAAAATCTATGATACGCCGACTTACGGCTTTGCCCTGTACCATCAGTCCACTTTCGATGATCTCCTGTTCGACGGTCTCTCTGCTACTTTCGGTATACGGTATGATTACGAACGTGCATCTACCGATTTTATCGGTTTTAAAGAAACTGAAGAGAAAACAGAACAATTGGATGCCTTTTACAGTAAACTGAAATTCAGCCAGGTGACACCTAAGTTTGCGTTACAGTACCTGTTCCCGTCTTCGGGGATCCTCTATGCCACAGTGACGAAAGGGTATAAAACCGGTGGGTTCAATACCTCTTTCGAGCGTGAGGAGGATCGTTCTTTCCGACCGGAAACGAGCTGGAACTATGAGGTGGGCGGCAAGCATCCTTTTTTGGATAACCGGCTGCGTGCCGATATCGCCTTCTTTTGGATCGACTGGAAGAATCAGCAGATCAGTCAGACACTTCCTTTCGGTCGCGGTTCCATGTTGACCAATGCCGGTCGGAGTGAGAGCAAAGGGGTAGAGGTCAGCCTGCAGGGGAATCCGGTGAACGGGTTGATGGTGCAGGTGAATTATGGTTTTACCCATGCTACTTTTAAAGACTATGTCGACGAGAAGAAGAAGATCGATTATTCGGGCAACTATCTCCCGATGGTGCCGTCGCATACATTTGCAGTCGGTGCCGATTATACGATTCCGACACCTTGTTCCCATATCGACCGTATCATGATCAGTACAAATTTTACCGGTGTGGGAGAGATCCATTGGAAAGAAGATAATAAAGTTACTCAATCTTTTTACGGACAATTGAACGGAAAGGTGTCAATAACCAAAGGATTCGCTACCTTTGCAATTTGGGCTAAGAATATCACCAATACACAATATACCGCATTTTATTTTGAATCGGGAGGAAAAGGACTGGCACAGTCGGGACGTCCGTTTACGATTGGCGGTAGTGTGGCAATAGCACTTTGATATGATACAAAAAAATAAAGCGTTCAACCTCGGAACCTTTTTCTGCCTGTATATTGCGCAGACCATTCCGATGAGTTTCTTCTCCACCGTCATCCCGGTCATGATGCGGCAGGAGAATTTTTCCTTGTCCGCCATCGGGCTATTACAACTGATCAAGCTGCCCTGGATATTGAAATTCCTGTGGTCGCCGATGGTAGACCGTCATGCCCGGACAACGGGCGATTATAAACGGTGGATTTTCTCTTCCGAACTGATCTATGCCGTCCTGATCTTTGCTGTTGCCTTTCTTGATTTCAAGACAGACTTTTATACGATTATCGCCTTGATTATCGTGTCGTTTATCGCTTCAGCCACACAGGATATAGCGACCGATGCGCTGGCGGTTCTTTCTTTTAGCCGGAAGGATAAAAGCCTGGTGAACAGTATGCAGTCGATGGGCAGTTTTGGTGGTTCGATGATCGGTGGCGGTGTGTTACTGCTCTTGTTCAAACAATTGGGATGGAATAGCCTGTTGCCGTGTGTGGCCCTGTTCGTGATAGTGGCTTTACTCCCGTTGCTGTTCAATCGAGGTCTGGAGATTGCCCCCAAAGATACACACGAACGGGCGAAGAAAGCGGATGTCTTCTATTTCTTCGCCCAAAAGAATATATGGAAACAGATCGGTTTCCTGTTCCTTTATTATTCAGGACTGATCGGCACGCTGGCGATGTTGAAGCCTTATTTGGTCGACCTGGGATATTCGATGAAAGAGATCGGGGTGATGAGCGGGGTGATCGGTACCTCCTTCGGTTTTGTATTTTCTTTTATCGGAGGTTTTATTGTACGCCGGATCGGACGGCATTGGGCGCGTATCCTGTTTTCCGTCTTTGTATTGCTTGCCACACTCTACTTCCTGGGGCTTTCTTATGTGACTCCGACGCTCGGAATGTTGTACATGGGGATTGCCTTGCTTTGGGGAAGCTACGGGATGGCTACCATTGTGGTATATACTACCGCTATGGATTGCGTGCGCCCCGGACGGGAAGGTACTGACTTTACGGTACAGACTGTGATCACCCATCTGAGCGGAATGCTGATGGCCATCTTGAGCGGGAAAATAGCCGATCATACCGGCTATCACGGACTGTTTTTCTTTGAAGTCAGCCTGGCCCTTTTGTCACTTGTTTATATATTGATCGTGTTTAGAAAAGAGAAAGAAACAGCATAGTTATGATACAAAACTTATTACAAAAATACAATGTGCCGGTTCCGAGGTATACCAGCTATCCGCCGGCCAATTATTTTACGGATACATTTACAAATACAGATTATGAAGCTGCCATAGAAGCCTCCAATACTGCCAGTCCCGGACATATCTCTTTCTATGTACATATTCCTTTCTGCCGTCATCTTTGTCATTATTGCGGATGCAATTCGTTTGCAATGATGAACCGGAGTGTGGTGGAACGTTATATAGAAGCCCTACATGTGGAGATCGATAAAGTGAAAGAACGGCTGGCTCCGGGACGAAAAATATCCCAGATACATTATGGCGGAGGAAGCCCTACGGCCATGCCGGTATATGTTTTGAAAGAACTGAACGACCATCTGTTGGCCGGTTTTGAAACGATCGATCAGCCGGAAATAGCCGTGGAATGCCATCCCGGATACCTGGATGAAGAATATTGGCAATACCTGACCGAAGCCGGTTTCAACCGCTTTAGCCTGGGTGTTCAGGATTTCAATGAAAAGGTATTGAAGACAGTAAACCGTCGTCCGGCTTTACTGCCGGTTGAAATGATCTTCCGGATCCTTCGCAGCAAAGGAGCACGTATCAATATGGATTTTATTTACGGATTGCCTTTCCAGACAGCCGAAAGCTTTTCCGAAACCATTACCCGGGCAGCCGTTTTACAGCCGGATCGTTTGGTTACTTTTTCTTATGCGCATGTCCCCTGGGTCAACCGGCAACAGCTGATCCTGGAAAAAGCCGGCCTTCCCGCCAGTGAGGAAAAGAGCCGTATGTTTGAAGCTGCGAAAGAAATATTGGGCGGTACCGGTTATAAAACCATCGGTCTGGATCATTTTGTACTTGAAGACGACGAATTGTATACCGCCCGGCAAAACGGACAGCTGCACCGTAACTTTCAGGGCTATTGTACCCGTCGTACGACAGGGCAGGTGTATGCTTTCGGTGTGACGGGCATAAGCCAGCTGAGTTCCGCTTATACGCAGAACAGTAAAGATATTCACCGATATATCGAACAGATCGAAGACGGTTCGTTTGCCATAGCAAAAGGATATACATTAAGCCGCGACGAACAGATCACCCGCGAAGCGATCGAAACGCTGATGTGTAACTATACATTGAACTGGCAGGATGTGGCTACCCGCCTGTCTTGCCCTGTTGATGAGGTAAAAGCGGCAACAGCTTATGATGAAAAACGTATGCGGGAGTTTGCCGGGGACGGTTTGATCGAATATGACGATGATCATATCCGCATGACTTCCGAAGGCGCTCTTTTTGTTCGTAACGTGGCGGCATCGTTGGATAAACTGATGCTTCATTCTAATAAATCATTTTCTAAACCAGTCTGATATGGAACAGCATACTACGGATATTCTGATCATCGGAGCCGGCCTGACCGGTCTGACTACTGCCTTTCATCTGGTACGGGGTGGAAAACAAGTACATATTTTGGAGTGCAACGACCGGATAGGAGGACAGATACATACGTTTCGGGAAGACGGTTTTATTTTTGAAAGCGGTCCTAATACGGGAGTCGTTTCTTATCCGGAGGTGGCGGAGTTGTTTTCTGCTCTGTCTCCGACCTGTGAGCTGGAGACGGCACACGAGGAAGCCAAGCGTCGCCTGATCTGGAAAGGAGATTCTTTTCGTGCTTTACCTTCAGGCTTGTTCAGTGCCGTGACGACTCCTTTATTTACGTTGGGCGACAAGTTCCGTATCCTGGGAGAACCGTTTCGTGCCAAAGGTACGAATCCGGACGAGTCGGTAGGGGAGTTGGCTGCCCGGCGTTTGGGGAAGTCTTTCCTGAACTATGCGGTCGATCCGTTCTTATCCGGAGTGTATGCCGGGGATCCGCTGAAGCTGGTAACCCGTTATGCTTTGCCTAAATTATACAATCTGGAACAACAATACGGAGGATTTATCAAAGGAACGATTGCCAAAGCCCGGCAACCTAAAACGGACCGCGACCGGTTGGCTACGAAAAAGGTCTTTTCGGCAGTCGGTGGTTTGGAGAATCTGGTAAAGGCAATGGAAGAATCCATCGGCCGCCGGAATATCACGGTATCGGCTTCCGGTGTTACGATTCGTCCGTCGGAGAATGGCTGGCAGGCTACTTACAGGACTTCGGAAGGAGAGCAGACCCTCCATGCCAATAAGGTGGTAACGACCTGTGGTGCTTATACATTACCAGAGCTATTGCCGTTTGTTCCCCGGGAAGATATGGATAAGATCAGTAACCTGCAGTATGCTCCGGTTGTGCAGGTCAGTGTCGGTGTTCGCAATACGGGACAGTTGCATTTTAATGCTTTCGGAGGGCTGGTTCCCTCCTGTGAGAAGCGGGATGTGCTGGGGATTCTTTTCCCGGCAGCTTGTTTTGATAACCGTGCACCGAAAGAAGGGGCTCTCTTCTCTTTCTTTATCGGCGGTGTTAAACGATCAGAGCTGACCGGTTTGACCGATGACGAGTTGAAAGGGCTCGTTACACACGAATTTCATGCCATGTTGAAGTTTCCGATCGGGATGCAACCGGATATGATCCGTATTTTCCGTCATGCACATGCCATTCCGCAATATGAATTAAGTAGTGGTGAACGTTTTGCCACGATCGATAAGTTGCAAACACGCTATCCCGGCTTGATCCTGGCAGGCAATATCAAAGGCGGTATCGGTATGGCGGATCGCATCCGGCAGGCAACAGGTATCGCGGAAAACTTGCTCATGTAAGTCAAATTCACTTTCTTTGCAAAAAGACAAGCTCATGGATGATATGGATAAGATGGTCGAGATTGCACGGTTTCAATACCCGGCCGAGGCACAAACGTTGATAGCGTTGCTCAAATCGGAAGGGATCGAGTGTTATCTGCGAAACGAATACACGAGTCAGTTATATGCCTGCTATGTGGATGTCGGTGGTGCCCGTGTGGAGATACTGGAAAGCGATGTGCCTGAAGCTTTGGAGGTTATGAAAGCCGGTGGGTATGATATCCCGGAGGAAGATGAAGAAGCAGAGCAGATACAGGTCGTCGCCGGTTGGGCTCGTCATATCCCTTTTCTACGTAATTACACGCTGGAAAAGCAAATTGTCATCTTATTTGGTGTTATAGCTGTATTTTTGGTATTATTGATCTTTTTGGGATCACAACTTTCGTCTAACTAAACAAATGTAACTAATGGCCCGTAGAAAGATAACAAATAGTCAGGCGGTATGTCTCACCCTTTTATGGGGTGTCTTGGCCTACATGCTGCTAGTTTACAGTGAAGAGATCACATTTGATGTGATTTTTGCTTTGGTAGCATCCGCTATCATTGTGTTCGTTCCTGTCTATAAAAATATAAAACGTAGAAATGAATGACATTTCGTCGTAATTGCTTCTTTAAAATGTCTAAATGATATTTTTTTATCATTTTTTCTTTCAAATATTTGCTGGTTTGAAAAAATGGCTTACCTTTGCGACGTTCTTGAATGAAGGACGTTAAATAGCAAATTGGTATAACATTCTAAATAAACAGTTCTTATGAAGGCAAATGAAGTTTTAGACAACTTAAAAAGAAGATTTCCTAACGAACCCGAGTATCATCAGGCAGTTGCTGAAGTTTTAGGCACCATTGAAGAGGCCTATAACGAACATCCTGAATTTGAAAAAAGCAACCTGATCGAGCGCCTCTGTATTCCTGATCGTATTTTCTCATTCCGTGTAACATGGGTGGACGATAAAGGACAGGTACAGACAAACATGGGGTATCGTATCCAGCATAACAACGTGATCGGTCCGTACAAAGGCGGTATCCGTTTCCATGCTTCGGTAAATCAGTCTATCCTTAAGTTTCTGGCTTTCGAACAGACTTTCAAGAACTCTCTGACTACACTGCCGATGGGTGGTGGTAAAGGTGGTGCCGACTTCAGCCCGCGCGGCAAGTCAAACGCTGAGATCATGCGTTTCTGCCAGGCATTCGTAATGGAATTGTGGCGCCATATTGGTCCTGACACAGATGTTCCTGCCGGTGATATCGGTGTTGGCGGACGTGAAGTGGCTTATATGTATGGTATGTACAAAAAGCTGGCTCGCGAAAACACAGGTACATTCACTGGTAAAGGTATCGAATTTGGTGGTTCACTGATCCGTCCGGAAGCAACTGGTTACGGTAACGTTTACTTCCTGCTGGAAATGCTGAATACTCGTAATATCGATATCAAAGGTAAAGTGGTAGCCGTGTCTGGTTCAGGTAATGTTGCTCAGTATACAGTTGAAAAGCTGATCGAACTGGGAGCTAAGCCGGTTACAATGTCTGACTCCGACGGTTACATCTATGATCCGGACGGCATCGACCGTGAAAAACTGGATTATATCATGGAACTGAAGAATCTGTACCGCGGACGTATTCGTGAATATGCAGAAAAATATGGTTGTAAATATGTACAGGGTGGCCGTCCTTGGGGTGAAAAATGCGATATTGCCATGCCGAGTGCTACTCAGAACGAATTGAATGGTGACGATGCCAAGACTTTACTGGCAAACGGATGTTTCGCTGTATCGGAAGGAGCAAACATGCCTTCTACTCCGGAAGCGATCGATGCATTCCTGGAATCTAAGATCCTGTATGCTCCGGGTAAGGCTGCTAATGCCGGTGGTGTTTCTGTATCGGGTCTGGAAATGACTCAGAATGCCATGAAACTGAGCTGGACAAGAGAAGAAGTAGACGAAAAACTGAAAGGTATCATGAAGTCTATCCACGAACAGTGTGTGAAATACGGAACACAGGCCGACGGTACTGTAAACTATGTGAAGGGTGCAAACGTTGCCGGCTTCATGAAGGTTGCAAAAGCAATGATGGCTCAAGGTATCCTATAAAACCGATATTTGGAATTTATTAATAAGGAGTTGTTTGCCAAATAAACAATCTGTGGTTATTTGGTCATGTAAAAAAAGGAAGCTCATCGAGCTTCCTTTTTTTGTTGTGTGTTGCCTGTTGATTGAACTGATCACTTTTTAAATGCAGCAGGTAGATTGAGTACATTGTTAACCTTGCGTGTCGAAGGACTGACATCGACCATCACATCGCCGCGTGGATCGCGTGACGAGGCAGCTACGACAAACTTATATCTACCGCCATCGGTTACCCAGGCGCAGGCATCTTCGTCGAACGAAGCCAGGTCGTCTGTATGGACAGCGAGTGTTATTACCTGACTTTCTCCGGGTTGTAACATCTTGGTTTTACCGAATGCTTTGAGCTCGTGAACAGGTTTGTCCAATTTTCCGGCGGGAGCCTCTACATAGAGTTGAACCGCTTCTTTTCCGGCAACTTTCCCTGTGTTCTTTACCGTTACTTCAACGATTACTTTTCCATTGTCCTGTTTCACCGAAGGCTTACCATATTCAAAAGTCGTGTAGCTCAAACCGTAGCCGAAAGGATAGCTCACTTGCAGGTTCCGAGTGTCGAACCAGCGGTAACCGACATAGATACCTTCGTCGTAGATGGTATAGTCTACATTTTTGGTTTCGTGGGTTAGTCCCGTCTTAACCGACCAGCGGCGGTCGATCTTCTGGTCGATCGGGAAATTCAACGAGCTCCAGTGGTCACTCAAAGTTACCGGGAAGGTCATAGGAAGCTTACCGGAAGGATTGGCGTGGCCGGTAAGGATATCGGCAACGGAGTTTCCACCTTCCTGTCCGGCCTGCCATGACAGCAGGATTGCGTCGGGCATCTCTTTCCAGCTTTGAGTCTCGATCACACCGCCAACATTGAGTACGACAGCGACCTTCTTATTGGCCTCGTGGAAGATACGGGTAACATTTTTCACTAATTCCCGTTCAGTGTCCGACAAGAAGAAGTCGGAAGAAACACGATCGATATATTCGCCGGAGATACGGCCGAATGTGATGATAGCCATGTCATTGTTCTTTGCGGCATACTTGATGATAGCTGTATCCATCGGCATCTCGTTGATACGCATTTGTTCCCCTTGCTCTTGAGGTCTGTTGTAAGCCTGATAGATCGCTTTGATATTATCGTCGACAACGATCTGTTGATTTTTCAATCCGTCTAGCAGCGACACTACATAAGGACGATTGATATCACCCGAACCCGTACCGCCTGAGAAAAAATTATAAGAAACAGCGCCGAACAATGCAATGTTCTTATCTTTCGGAGACAAGGGAAGAGCCTGCTTTTCATTCTTCAAAAGAACCATACCCTCGGTGGCCGACTGCCGGGTAACGGTGGCATGAGCTTTCATGTCGGGATTATTGGAATATTTATAACCTTTGAAACGGGGAGTTCTGACCACCAACTCCAGGATGCGCCTGACATTGCGGTCGACTACGGCTTCATCGAGCGTACCGTTTTTTACTCCTTCTATGATGTGGGCTGCCTGTTCTTTTGTGCCCGGTTCGATCATATCGTTTCCGGCAATCATCTGGGCTGCTCCGTCGGCTCCTCCCCACCAGTCGGTCATCACCGTACCTTTATATCCCCATTCGTCACGAAGTATAGTTGTGATCAACTCCGGGCTTTCCGAGGCATATACATCGTTGATACGATTATACGAACTCATGATGGTCCAGGGCTGGCTCTCCTTGACTACGATCTCGAAGGCTTTCAGATAGATCTCACGCAGTGCCCGGGGTGAGACGATAGCATTGTTGTTCATACGGTTGGTTTCCTGGTTATTGACAGCAAAATGTTTTACAGAAGTTCCTATGTCGTTGCTTTGTACCCCGTCTACATAGGCTACAGCCATCTTTCCCGCCAGCAATGGATCTTCACTGAAATATTCGAAGTTACGACCGCACAACGGATGGCGATGAATGTTGATGGCAGGAGCCAACAGCACGTCTACCCCATATTCCTTCGCTTCGTTGCCGATCACTTCCCCTACATTCCTGACCAGGTCGACATCCCAGGTTGAAGACAGTAAAGTCTCGATAGGGAAGTGGGTACAGAAATAATTTTCCTCCCCTTCGACCGGCAAAATGCCACAACCGGCTGGTCCGTCCGAAAGAACCACACAAGGGATTCCGACACGGGGAACCGGGTTAATGCGTCCGGCAGCACCGGGTACTACTTTCCAGGACTCTTTAATATGAGGTGCCGCATTTTCATCCTGATGATACATACGGGCTCCGACGATCAGGTCTGCTTTCTCTTCGATGGTCATCGCTTTGATAACCGCGTCGATATTGTTTACTTTCAATTTGGGAACCTTGGCACTAACGGAAACAGAAGCAACCATAGCTGCTGCCGTAAAACCTATTAGTTTCATTTTTATTTTCGTCATACGATATAGTTATGATTATTTTTATCTCTGATTGATCATTCTCTCTTGTCAATGGCATTGAAACCACTCGCCCCAACCCATGACCAGATAATCTTTGCTGATCTGTTCCATTTTCTGGAAGGTCAGCCAAAAAGCTTCCCGATGGTCGATCGTATGTCCCATCTCATTTTCATGTCCGGTAACGACCAACCTGGGATTGAATCCGTCGACCAAATCGCTCATCCGATGCGTCCAGCAGTTTACGATCAATATATCCGGTTGAGGAATATCCTTTTTAATGTTGACAATCCATTCCATATCCTCCTTATTATATTGATCCCCGATATGGGCGACTGTCTTCTTTTCATCCGTCGTTACCACATAAATATTGTTCATCAACTTATCCTGGTAACCGGGGAATATTTTCACCCGGATATTTTTGTTTTTATCCAGTTTCATCTTCTTATCGATCATTTTGTCGGAACGTTCATGTTGTATACCCTTCTTATCCGGTAATATATTTGTCGGTGCGACAACCGGTTTTCCTGCTTTCAGGAACATTTCGACGACTACCGGGTCGACATGATCGCCATGATTATGAGTAAGGAACAAAACATCGCAATGGTCGACAATTTGCTGAATCAATGCGTCAGAGATCAGATTCTTTCCTTTGCAGGCTCCCCTGACAACATCAAATGCCAGGGTGACCGAACCGGTACGGGCAACAAAGCCGTCATTATAGATTTTATAAACTTTCATCCCTTGCTTTACCGGATTGGAAAGATCAGCAATGACCTTATTAATCCGTGAGTCGATGAAACTATAGAGTGGTTCGCTATCGTCATATCTGGTCTCATGAAGCATGGCATCCAGATTATAAAGAGCCAGTTTTCTAATCATCGGAGCACCCGGCACCGGAGGATTTTCCGTTAATGCCTGATCGATCAGATCGAACATCCGGAAGGCCTGTTTATTCAGATATACTTCCGAATTACCCCAAAAGACACTCTTTTCTATGGCGTTCTTTTCCTGAGCGTTCAGACCTTCGGGAATTAATAGAGAGGCACAGAAACCTCCCATGCATAATAGTGTACAGAATATCTTTTTCATATCGTAATTAGTTATTTAGTAAAACGTTATTCTTGCTTGTGACTGAGTGTATCGGATTTTGTCAATACAGCAAACCTGCCGATTCCTACCGACATATCCGACTGTGATTGATTGAGGCAGCGAATATAACGGATGCGTGGCTCATGGATAGGAATAGTATCCATCCGGTCTGCCCCTGCTTTCAGGAATGTGAACCACACCTTTCCATCGATAGAACCCTGGAAAGCACGTCCTTTGGATTTACTTTTACGTAAATCATAGACCAATGCAACCGGTTGCTTGCTTTTCTCTACCCGGAAGCCGAAGTATTCCCCGGGAGCTATTGTCACCAATGGAAAATGAGGGGTTAAACCCACTACATCGTCTTCGCAATAACAGGATAATTCGCCCATCTCTTTTGAACCGGCCAGAACTTCAGGCACCTCTTTCGGTTTTTCGTCTGTCAACAATGAGTTTTCTACATATTGCAGCATCTGACGGATAAAAGGTAATAAAACCTGCGAACCGCTTCTGATGCCATCCTGCTCTCCCCGGCGATAAGGCCGGCTGAATACAGCAATCGTATTCAAGGCTTCTTTTACCTCTTTATACGCTTTCCGACATCCTTCCGTATCGTGCTTGTCTGCTAAATCCAACATTTTCATTGTCGCTATGCCGGCCACTCCGACATTGCCCGTTTGTGTCAGCCAGGGATCGATTTCTTTTATCAGTTGCTTATTCGTTGCACTGCTTTTGATGATACCCGGAGCTTTTTTTATCTGCATAAACAAGTCTGTAATCTCGAAAGCCTCTTTTTTCAGGTATTTTCCGGCAGATAACGATTGTTCGAACCGGCTGATCAGATCGCTCGAATTGAAAGATTCTTCCCTGAAAAACATCCATGTGTTGGGACCGATATCCGCATTGTGCTCACAGAAAAGACGGAATGCATCGGGTGCTTCAGGTACGAGAGACTCACACGCCGTATTCCAGCTCTGTTTCGGATCGAACCGATCCATATTCCAGGTAAATTGGGAAACGCTCCAAAGAGCGACTTTGCTTGCTTTGGCAAACTCCATCGGGTTCGATACGAATGCATACATATCGGAAGCCGTGTTTTTATCCAGTCCATACACAGGTCCCATCAATAAATGAGCCAGGCAATAATCATTTACCGGGAAGTTCCACCAGACATAGCAAGGCCGTTTGATCCGCTTGTTTACCCATTCGAGTCCTTCATGCGTAATATCGCTTACCACTTTGTCGCCGGTCCACATGATATGGATAAAAGGGTCTAGCTGTTCCCCCAGTATATCCAGGTAATCCGTCTTTGCCCAGTCTTTATTATATTCGGTCGGGCAGAGTATCAGTTGCCGGATATCTCCTTTCCTGTCGACAAATTCCTGTTTCAGATAATTCATAAAGGCGGCCTGCCTGGCTGCATCCGTTCCGTCGCCTTCGATATCATCGAAAAAGACGGCAAATGCCCGGACTCCCAGGTCATACATACTCTCCAGCTTCTTTATCGCAGCTTGCCGGTCCGCATTATTCCATCGGATATCCATGCCGGGATGCAATGCCCAAACAAAATCGACCTTATTCCTTTTAGCTTCAGCCAATAACTCGCGAATATTCTTTGCCTGATCTTCCGGATAGGGGATACGCCAATAGGGTGAACGATGGTAGGGATCGTCCTTAGGTCCGAAAATGTAGGTATTCATCTTCATCCGTCCATAAAAACGCATCTGTTCCACCCGGTTCTCAAAAGACCACGGAGTACCATAAAAACCTTCGACAACACCTCTGAAAACAATGTCCGGATAATCCCATATCGTACAAACGGGGAGCTTCTTTTCGTCTTTGATTAACTGGGACAATGTTTGTGCGGCATAAAAGAGAGAACGGTCGTCATAAATGTAGATATTGATGCCTTGTTTTGTTATTACTAATGTATAGGCTCCAGAACGTTGCATTTCACTATCCGTCTTTTCTAATTGTTGGATGATAATAGTTTGTTTTGCTTGTTCTGTTATTGGAAATAATTGCTTTAGTAAGTTGATCGCATCAGAATCTGGGGAGGCGATTCCTTCCAGTCGATAACCGTCCATAGGTATATTTATGCAATCACCACTATATTGAATACTTTGTGGAATGGGATAAATCTTTATTTCTTGTTTTTTTTTAGGGGTACATGTAATTAATAGTAACCCTATCAATAAATGAGATAAATACTGTTTCATATTCTTATTGTTTTTTATATTTATATACTCAAAAAGTTATGTTTTAAAGTCGTTTTAATAGTTTGTCAGCTACATCATTTTTATTAATAATGCATTCATCTAATGAGGAAGATTTGATTAATTTCGTTAGGTTTTGATGCCAATTTATATCCCTCCACATTCCAGTAAATTGAGGTCCACAAAAATTACTGGTGGCTATTCCTGCCCACATTCCAGTTTGAGCTGCTGTCACAGTTCCTAATGTACACAACTCTTTAACCCAATCCCATGAGAGTAGAGGCCAATCTTTGTAATCAACAATACCCCAACATTCTGTAGTTATAAGTGGTCTTTTGTTTTTTTTTGCAGTTTTTGCTATTAGTTGAATGTTATCAGTTAGTAATTTTTGCCAATATGAAGGTTTGTCTCTGTACAATTTTTCGGCATTTGACACTACTTTTTTGTATGCATCTGGTGAAAATTGTCCATTTTTGTATCCAACAAGTTTATAAAATTCATTGTTGTTTTGCTGTACCATCCAAATATGATGTTCGTATAAATCTAAGAAGTCAGTGTCTATTTCTTCATATTTGTCAATATCTTTATTATCAAAGGAAAATGTAAATGGAATTTGAGGATATTTATTTTTTATCTTTTCTAATGCATTCTTTATCCATAATAATGATTCTTCTTTATACCATTGACCCCATTTAATTGAGGAATATTGTGATGTGAAAAATGGTGCCCATAAATATCCAGGCCACTCATTACATAGGTCTACGTATAAAATAGTATCTAATAGCCCGTTACATTCTATTGATTGTAATGTTTTTATCCAACAATCTGCCAATTTATCGGGGGATGTGATTTTCATTCTTGTATTGTCGATGTCTTCTCTAAACCATGATGATAGTCCTACTTTGATATTTCTTGATTGGCATTTCATGAGAAATATATTTAAGGAAGGTTGAATTTGTACTTCATTTAAATCAGGACTACCCCATACTTGTTGGTTCCATACTTCTTTTAGTATCCATTTTTTAGTTGGATTTTCAGCAATTAAATGTGGAAATGCATCTATTCGAATAGCATTATATCCTCGTTCTTCTAATTCATCTAATATTTTATCCCAATTTTCATATCCCGCTCCGGGCCAACGTCGTTCTAACCATGAAAAATCCCACATCGTTATAGCACGAGGGGAAATCCCTTTTATGTCAACTTTATTTGGTTCATTATTATTAGAAGAATGAGCTTCTTTATAAGTGGACAATCCACTTATTGTTAAAAGAGAAGTTTTTTTGATAAAATTTCTTCTATCCATATTGGTTGTTTTTTGTAAAATTGCTAAGAAGGCGAATTAATTCATGTAAATTCGCCTTCTTTTTATAAATAATAAAAAACACAACTTACTATAAATCTATTTTATATAGAAATATGAGATCACACTGGCATGGTCCGAAGGCCATAATACCGGATGATGATTAATCGTTTCGGAACGATATAGTTTTAAGTTTTTTCCTTTATAATAAATAAAATCAACTCGGTTTAAACTTTTCTGATTTTCCAAGGCCGAATTGGTCATGGGAGTCCACGTATATCCTGGATAGATATCCGAGTCTCGGTTCATTTCTCTAAAACTATCAGCAAATCCCATTTTCATCATCGTTAGGGAAGGCCAGGAGATGTCAGGAGAATTATTAATCTTTCCCCAATTATCCAAATGGGAGCCGGAGTTAAAATCACCAACAGCCATAACTGGGATTTGATTGGATTTTCCTGCATATCTAGATAGTACTTTCTCTATTTCCCGGATGTCATTTGAACGGTATTCGTCAATTCTCCAATCAAGCCATATATCAAAAAAGGCTAGTTGTCTTTGATTGTCCAAATTTAATACCACACCTCCAGATCTGAATGATTTATACAATTGGATGGTTGAATCAATCGGATAACGACTCATAATACTTAAATTGTCACTTATCAAGTAGTAATAATATTGTAAAGAATCGGCAATAACAGCTCCTGACCCGTATGTTTCCACCAGTCCTATAATATCAGCATTTTCGCTTTTCAAAACGTCTATCACCCTCTTGACACCAACATGTTGACCGAAGCGATGTCCGCCATGCCAAATATTCCATACCTGTACTTTCAATCGGTCTTGTGCATATTGAGCTTCTCTGTGATCTTCTATTGGAAAATAATTGACATATTCTGCTTTCACACTTTCCGGTGAAATGATTCCTTTCCAAAATCTGACTTCATCGATTTTGCCATTAAAAGCTGTCCACTCTCCTCTTGAATGATGATGTCCCCATTCGGTGTATTCGGTTGTTCCTCCGATAACAGTTGGCAAATCATTAACTATTGAATCTAATTCCTCTACATTATAAATTGCCACATTATGACCATCCCAATAGAGCCATAGTTCTTTTTTATCCTGATCGAAGCTGATGGCAATGAAATGCCATTTTCCATCATTTAAACGTTGTCTTTCGACTGTTGGAGCATACGCATACGAATATTTACCATCCCCTGCCTGAAAAAACCATCCACCTTCATCTGTCGATCCAAGTAGCCATCCTGGAGTGACAGATTCATCACTATATACGTAGTCATCTTGTACATGGCGTATTTCTGTATGCGCTTGTAATCGGGGAGGATAATTCTTTTTATTCCCCATAATGGCAGTACCTTGACGAGCATCAGGTTTTGTTTGTATCCAAACCCCAAAAGAAAATGACTTTGAATAATCGGGAGTCTCTTCGGGAGCTAATCTTTGTGGTATGCGAATCGGTACATCTTCACTTAAATCCAATGCTAACCCTTTTATTCCTTGACTATAGACCGGCATAAATACATCGCGTGAAATCCCGGAATGTTTAATTTTGATATCAATGGAATCAAAACAGACAATCTCATTATCAAATGTTTTATGCAATATTAAGTCGTTTTTTTGAGCATTTATTTCTATTATAGAGAGAAATGCTCCTACTAAACTTACTAGTTTTCGTATCATATCGATTCTTCTTTTTTTAGAAAATGAATCTATCTTTGTGCCGATATTATATCATAGTTGATCCCAACCGGCATTTTGTTCCAAATTTTTATTTAGAGTCAATTCTTCACTTGGGATAGGATTGACGTATTCCCAATCTCTAAAGGCAGGAAGTGCATTTTTATATGGGATAAAACGCCCTTCCGTATCTTCTGAAAGACCATTTTTGGCCTGTAAACCAATATAAATGACATTTTCTATTTTATCGACAGGTGCTTCACCATTATAAAAATAGACATCTGGTTTACCATCATTATTCATGTCAATAGGTTGATTGAGCCCTTCTACATAAATGCCTTCATATGTACTTCTGAACAGATGACCTTCGGCCCATCTTATGATATCCTGTTTACGGAAACCTTCAAATGCTAACTCGATACGTCTTTCTCTTCTGACTTCCATCACATTTTCATCTGTCGTATTTCTATACATTTCACGTTGTGAATCATCTGTTTTAAAAGGTAAAGAGCGCCCTGGTAGTCCTGCCCTTTTTCGAAGCATGTTGATCGTCAGATCCACATCTTCTTGTGTCAGTGTTCCCAGCTCAGCTTTAGCTTCCGCATAATTCAGGAGGACTTCAGCATATCTAATTATGATAACATCGCGTGCATCACCTGCGTCATCTTCTGACGGAGCACCGACCCGTTTGGTGATTTGATAACCGGTTCTTGTTTGTGTAAAATCGGCACAAGCATTAACGATTGTCGTACCAGTACGCACATACCCTGGATAAACGATAGATTGAGTTAGCCTGGGATCTCTATTTTGCATTTCTTGTCTAAATAACATTTTATCACGAACCGCTTTATCTGGATATGCTTCGTAGAAAGAACGACCATCATCCATGCCAAAGTCTGATATTAAGGAACGGGTAGCTCCATATGTTCCTCTGGAAGGTATTGTATAAAAACAAGTATAAGCATGATATTTACCGGAAGCAAAAGAATAAGCCAATATCACCTCATCTAAACTAACAGACGGAGCTAGAAACAGATTCCTGAAATCATTTTTTACATCACCGGTAGAATATAAGCTATAAATCTTCTTATCCATCAGTTCTTTTGCTGCATTGGCTGCTTCTGTTAAGAAGCGTTCAGCATCGGGATAAGCCTTTTCCTTATGATATTTTCGCCAAGTGCCTTCATATAAACATATTCTTGATTTTAATGCCAAAGCTGCATATTTGGAGATTCTATTCCTATACTTCTTTTCTGGCAAATAATTTACTGCGTCATTCAAATCATTTAATACCGAGTCCATTACAAGTATTCTTGAATCACGTCCTTTAAATAATTGGTCATCTTCGTTCGTTCCTAAAGGATGCGAATACCAAGGAACATCACCAAATGTTTTTATTTTATTGTAATAAAATTGAGCACGGAAATATTTGGCCAATGCAATGTATTCCATTTTTACTTCATCACTGACAATTGATGCCATACATCTGTCAATGAAATAATTGATGTTACGCAATTGGGTCCAGTTCCATCCCCCGCTGCCCAAAGCTGTCGGTAATACATAGTTGGCTAGGCGAATGTCGGCCGGACTTGTTGAATTTTCACAATTGTCACTACTCATATCTTCTGTGATGGAAGTATATTCGATATAATTATAAAAACTGTTTGAATATATTTCCAAACCACTGGCTGTGTTAAAAAAGTCTTGAGACTCTCCCACTTGTGTGGAAGGCATTCTTTCTAGGTAGTCATTGCTACAAGAAGCCATAAAAACAGCCCATATAATCAGTATTATTATCTTTTTCATGCTTTTAATCATTTAATTAGAACTGAACTTCCAAACCGAAAGAAAATACTCTCTGTACGGGATACGCAGTACCCATGCCTACCCAGCCACTAGCCGATTCAGCATCAGGATCAAGTGCAAGTCCTTCAGGATCCAATGAATCATGAAGTTTGGTAAACTCAAATAAATTTTGTCCACTTAAGAAAACACGCAGATTTTCTATTTTGGCTTTTCGTGTCAATACTTTGGGGATAGTATATCCGACTACCAAATTTTTAAGACGAAGATAGGCTGCGTTTTGTAG
Organism: Parabacteroides chongii; assembly: GCF_029581355.1. Classification (NCBI taxonomy): domain Bacteria; kingdom Pseudomonadati; phylum Bacteroidota; class Bacteroidia; order Bacteroidales; family Tannerellaceae; genus Parabacteroides; species Parabacteroides chongii. The sequence goes on from NZ_CP120849.1 coordinate 3,161,872, forward strand.
GTAACGAGTTTGTGTCACATTCAAATCGTAATTACCATTCCCGGCAATATATCCTTGTGGACGGGGGAAATAGGCGTTCGGGTTTTCTTCAGTCCATCTGTCATCTGCTACATGTTGAGGCATGATTGTATATCTACGACTGTATGGTCCCCAAAAAGCGGCAGATTCTCCAGAAGGATAAATATCTCTTTTACCTACACCTTTAAAGAATATATTGAGATCAAATCCACTCCAGGCGGCATTCAAAGTGATTCCATATTGATAACGGGGAGTAGTGTTTCCTATTATTTTAAAATCTCCATGGTCATCCAATGTCCAATTATTTCTGCTAATTTTACCATCTTTATCTACATCTTCAAATTTGAGACATCCTGCAGCTATATATTGACGATATCCGTTTGTATCTAGGATAGGACTGTTTTTGGCTTCTTCATCGGTCGCAAATAATCCCAATGTATTCAATCCCCAAATTTCACCCAATTCCATTCCTTCATAATAATCGCCTAAATAATTAGTCGGATTATAGTAATCAGTAATGATTGATTTGTAATCAGATAGACTTAAACGAATACCATAAGAAAAATTCTTGTCGGCTAGTTTAAACTGATCTTTCCAGTTTAGTGAAACTTCCCAGCCTCTGTTTCTCAATGTCGCATTATTTTCTTGCGGTACAGTAGCTCCATATACAGAAGGCAGCGAGTGATATTTTGTTAACATATCTTTGGTGGTACGTTGGTACCAATCGAATGTTGCCGATAATCTGTTTAATAGAGTAATGTCAGCTCCGACATCTATTGTTTCTGTCGTTTCCCAGGTAAAATTAGAAGATTTAGGACTTGGATTGTTGGTATAGCTAACTTGCGATCCTTCCAAATTAAAATTGGATTGTGTCATCTGCAACATGGACAGGTAACTCCATACCCCTATATTCTGATTACCTAATGATCCGTAGGATAATCTTAGCTTTAAATTATCTATAGTTTTTTTCAATGGCTCAAAAAAAGCTTCTTCTGACACCCTCCATCCACTAGAGACGGATGCAAAAAAGGCATCTCTATTCCCGGCGGCAAAACGTGAAGATATATTGTAACAACCATTTATTTCCAGTAGATAGCGACTCATATAATCATAGTTTACGCGGAAGAATGTACTTTGGTTGGCATATTTACTATCTGAATCACTGGCGGTAAATTCACCGGTACCCATGTTAAGTGAATGTTCGTTGATGCTTAGCGGATCTTTACGCTCAGCATATTCATTGATAAAATCATAATCTTCCCAGTTCATACCGGCCATCAGGGTAAAATGATGATCTTTTACTGATTTATCATAAGTGGCATAAGCATTCACATTCATATTACGAGCATTTTCCATACTTCTTCTGAAGTAAGAGTTGGCTCCATAAGCATTTAACAGAGCATTGTTATCTGCCCATACTTGTCCGACTCCAGTAACATCGCCCCATTGTTGGGTATGTAAATTGGAATATTGATATGTGAAATCACCGTGGATTTTTAAATCACCTTTCAAAAAAGATAAATCCAAGCCTAATGTATTCGAAATTTCATGTCTCTTTTTGGTATAATCGGAATAGTCAGAGATAAAACGTTTTAAAAAACCGGATTCAGTAACAACTGTTTTTCCATCTATTTCAACATCCGTTGGCCATAATGCGTGATTAAACATTTCCATCCAGCGCCAAATATTAGATCTCCAACCGGTCACATACATATTGGGTAATTTTTCATCCCTGATGGTAAACGAAGATTTATTGAAAAAACTGATTGTTTTGTTAATGTCATAAACTATATTTGAATGAATAGTATAACGATTAATTTTATCTGGTTTTAATTTTAAGGCACCTTCTTCATGATTAAAGTCACCGGATACAAAATAGCGTAATTTTTCACCACCTCCAGATATTGATATATGATGACTTTGCTTAGGAGAATAGGTTTTAAACCATTCATGATAAAAATCTTGAACATGCCCACCTGCGACTAATTTTTGTTGTCCTCCTTCCTGTATAAATTTATAAGGCGGTAAAGACGGATCAGCAGCTGCTTGATGTGCATAATCTATTTCAGCTTGACTGATAACACCATATTGACCGATATTATTATTAAACTCATTTTGTATAATATCCAGATAGTCAGAGGCATTCCCGTAAGGCTCTACAATTTTAGTTGCTTTGCTCCAACCAAAACGATTATTGTAACTGATTTTGAATTCTCCTTGTTTTGCCCGTTTAGTTTGTACCAAAATAACACCAAATGTACCACGAGCTCCGTAGATTGCGGCAGATGCTGCATCTTTCAATACGGATATATCTTCTACATCGCGTGGAGATAAATTGTTCAGCTGGGTTTCATTCGAAGGTATGCCATCGATGATAATCAAAGGGGATCCTCCATTAAGAGATGTGGTTCCACGTATATTAAAACTGGCATCACGCCCAGGTTTACCATCCGCAATATCTATGTTCAAATTGGGTATTTGTCCTTGTAAAGCTTCTCCTATTGTATTCACCTGTAAAGCGTCCATTGTTTCAGAAGAGATTTTATCTACTGCACCAGTCAAATTAGCTTTCTTTTGAGTACCATATCCGACAACTACCACTTCTTCCAATAGTTCATTGTCTTCTTTTAGTTTGATGGTCATTGTTTCTTGAACCTTCACTTCCTGACTTTGGTAACCTATGTATGAGAACAGGAGGGTAGCTTCTTTCGGAACATTTGCCAGGTCGAAGTGACCGTCGATATCTGTTACGGTTCCGATTGTTGCTCCTTTTACTATTACATTTACTCCGACAAGCGGCATGCCTGTATGGTCTGTCACAGTACCTCGTATAACAATGTCGTTTTGTGCAGTAACAGGAATAGATGAATTCGTCTCTTTTGCTTTCTTTACAATAACTTGCCTGCCTTTGATAATATAAGAAAAACCATTTGAAGAGAAGACTTCTTTTATAATATCTTCAATGGATTTGTCTGAAATATTGACATTGATCTTTTTTTCAAGATCTACGGCTTCTTCATATATAAACACATAGCTGCTGTTTTTTTCTATATATGAAAAAACTTCTTTCAATGTTTTGTTCTGCATCTGAACAGTCAATACTTCCTCGGAGGTTTCTGAGGGATTTGATGCATGGGTAATTAATGAAGAAAATGATATTAAAGATATCAATAAACATGCTAATTTTACATAATTAATCTTTTTTCGATTAATTGCTGTGATATTTTCCATACCTTTGTATATTAATCTTTTAAAACAACTTAAGGATTATTTCTCAAAATAGATCGGATAATTGCGCCAACAGTGTCCGATCTTTTTTATTTTTATTTTTACTTCTTCATAGGCAAATCTGTTATTTGTTAATACTCTCTGTTCTTATTCTCGTTTTTGTTCCTATTTATAGAAATGATATCCTCCACCGTTTATCTTTTCAACATTCAATGAAGCTGAAATCTTTACGATATCCAGTACTCCATCGATAGATTCACAGAGGTCTAGTTTACCGGATAGTTTCCGGTCGGCTATATTCTTATCATACCAAATAGGTATCCCATAATAACGGGATAAATTATCCAGGACTTTAGATACAGTTTCCATCTCTAAAAGCATGACATTATCTTTCCAGCAGATATATTTTGTTACATCAACCTCTTCTTTTTTCATAATACCAGCTTTCCAATTAACCATTTGGGATGGATTTAATATCATTTTTTCTTTTGCAGATGAGTTTACTTCCACACGTCCATTAACCAGTACAACTGAGATATCATCTTCTTCATAGGCTGTTACATTAAAAACAGTACCTAGAACCTTTACATCTAATCCTTTTGTTTTTACTATAAAAGGCACTTTCGGATTATGGGCAACTTCTAGAAAGACCTCTCCTTCTACTGCAATTTCTCTTTTGTCTTCACTGAAAATCGATGGATAAATAACATGACTTGCTGCATTTACATACATTTTTGTCCCATCCGATAATGTTATGTGGGTACGTTTTCCCTTAGGAACGATTATGTGGTTTAGATTATTTGCTCCGTTTGTCAGATCTTCTGCAATTTTTGGAGACTGGTTGTTTACAGTTACGCTACCCTCTTTATCATAATTGACATGAGATTCGTTTTCTAATTTAACTTGTTGATTTTGGGAAAGGACTAGATATATCTGATTTAGGCTATCGATAGGAGTTACTTTTTCTAGTTCAGTAAGAAAAGAGGATTCTTCCTGCGATTGATTATAATGAACAGAAATAAAGAACAGGATGGCTATCGATGCGGCGACAGATAATCCGGCAAGAACATATCGAAGGGGTTTCTTTTTATCCTTTTCTATGGACCCGGCAGATGACAATTCTTTCACGTTTGCCCACGCTTCCTCTATTTCCATATCGGGAACTTGTTCGTGTTTCTTGACCAGTGAAATGAATTGTTTCATCTCGTTGTCGAACTCTGTCTTTGGTATTTTGTTTTTAGCCATACGAGCAGTACTTTTTATATTAAGTACAATTTGCCTGCTCCGACGGTACTCAATCAAACAGTGATTTAACACTCAGATGGTTGTATTTAACATTTGTTATCGAATGGCCGTTGATATGGAGTGTATTATTTATCCTTCAAGGAAGGATCGGAGAGAAGTAAATCTCTTAATTTGGCAATCGATCTGAAAAGTAGATTTTTGCTGGACTGATAATTGATATTCAGCAGGTTGGCTATTTCATCATGAGTTAACTCCCTGATATAATAGAGGTACAGGATCTCCTGTTGTTTGGAAGACAGCTTTCTGAAGGCTGCGCTTATAAGTTCATTCCGGGGTGACAGATCTTCTTCATCTAAAAATTGATCTGATTTGACGGTTAGGATCTCATCGGGACAACAGACCAGTTTGCCGTTACGGATTTGTTCGGATTTCAATTCGTTATACAAGGCATACCGGAAAGCTTTCAGTAAATAACAACGTACGGAAGCTGTTTCTGATAAGCTTGAGTAGTTGCACATTAGTTTAACGAAGAAATTTTGCAGGCAATTCTTTACGAGATCGGTATCTTTCGAATATATCTTCCCGTAATTATATAATATGGGATAATATCTCCTGTATAAAACTTCAAAAGCTTTACGATCTCCTTTAAGACAAAGGTCCCATATTATTTCATCCGTTTTTTGATACATTCTCCTGGCTATTTCAATTATACTAGCTGTAAATTATTACAAATTTAACTATTACTCCTTTTTATAGCATTACATTTCGATTAACTATTAACTACAAAATACCACAAATGTAATCATATATTTGATATATTTTCTTTCATGTTTAATATATAAGGTCACAGTATATCACTTTACAATGACGACGTTATTAATATTTTGAATACAAAAAGAAGCGGATCACTGTCTACACTTCGTTAGGTATCGCCAGAAACCCATAGCACACGTAGACAAGCAACCCGCTAGATATAGCAGAGACTTGTGCCTTGTGTGCTGTCAAAACTGGCGATTTTAACGAAAGTAAGGCACTTCCTAATTTTCTAAGATGTATTTGTTCTATCGAACATTACAAAAATAGGCATATTTCTTCACTTTAGACAAAAAATGGGCATTAATATTATGTCATGAAAGACAAGGAAGATAAGATAATCATAAAAAATACCCAGGGATACGTTGAGTACCGTAAACCTGGGTAATATATTTTGAATAGAAAAAATCAGTCTCTTTTTTATTCTACGTATAAGACCAATCCTTTCAGATATTCTCCTTCCGGATGGTAGATATTGACCGGATGATCGGCCGGCTGCGTCAATTGATGCAGGATACGTACGCTACGTCCTGATTGTGCGGCAGCACTGAACACTGCCAGGCGGAAATTCTCTTTGCTGACTACCTGTGAACAAGAGAAGGTAAACAGGATACCTCCCGGTTTGATCTTTTCAAAAGCGATCGCATTCAGTTTGCGATATCCTTGCAAAGCGTTGCGCAATACATTCTTATGTTTGGCAAATGCAGGAGGATCGAGAATGATAAGGTCGTAATTGCTTCCCATCTTTTCCAGGTATTTGAAGGCATCTTCAGCAAATGCTTTATGACGCAGATCTCCCGGGAAATTCAGTTCCACATTTTTATTCGTCAGCGAAATCGCTTTGGCTGAACTATCAACCGAGTGAACCACTTCGGCACCGCCACGCATGGCATAGAAAGAAAAACCACCCGTATAGCAAAACATATTCAATACCGAATGACCTTTTGCATACTTTTCCAGTAACGAACGATTTTCACGTTGGTCTACAAAGAAACCTGTCTTTTGTCCTTTCTGCCAGTCTACGCAGAATTTCAAGCCGTTCTCTGTGGCAATATCTTCTACCTCTCCACCATATAAATAGCCATCTTCACTTCCGAGATTGGCTTTGTAGGGAAGAGTTGCTTCCGATTTGTAATAGATATTTTGTAAATTTTCTCCCAGCACAGTTTTTAATGCTTCGGCAATATCATGACGAGCATAATGCATACCCACCGAATGAGCCTGCATAACGGCTGTGTGAGCATAAATGTCGATGACCAGTCCGGGGAGGTTGTCTCCTTCACCATGAATCAGACGATAGGTATCATTGTTTTCCACTTCTGCCAGTTCCAGTTCTTTACGGAGCGTGTAGGCAACACGAATACGTTCTTCCCAGAAATTCGCGTCGATCGAGATCTGCTTAAATGATAAAACACGCACGGCAATACTGCCGATCTGATAGTGGCCGATAGCCAGGAAGCGCTGATTTGTTCCATACACTTCTACCAGGTCACCCTCTTCCGGATTACCTTCAATGCTTTGGATAGCTCCGGAGAATACCCACGGATGAAAGCGAAGCAACGACTCTTCCTTTTTCGGTTTGAGAAAAACTTTACAGTAACTCATTTATTTATCTTGATTCAATTGGTTGTATATTTTCAGGCAGGCCCAGGCGTCGAGGGCTGCATATTTCTTTTGTTGTTCGGTCAGTACATCGGCTTCCCAGTTGCTTAGGCGCTGTCCTTTCGATATTTTTTTATCAAAAAGGATGGCATATATCTTTTGCAAGCTGGCATCTTCAATTCCGAATTGGCCGACATAATTCTGCAAATCGAGGAAGTTGGCCGGTTTGATGTCAGTCCGTTTCCGTATGGCACCAAAATCGTCACGCAGGGAAAGCCCGATTTTCAGTATTTTGTCATTCACAAGAAAATCTTCCAGCGACTGTGGAATACCGATCCGGTTCAGCCGGAAAAGGAAGCAGGCCTCATCTGTGGAGATCTGCATCAATGAAATTTTATAGCGTGTCCCTTTTTTAAAACTGGGACGTGTTTCCGTATCGAAACCTACCGCTTCGAATCCGGATAAATAGCTGACAGCCTTATCCGTGTCTTTCTCTGTGTCGATCACGATAATCCGTCCTAAAAATTCTTCTATTTCAAGAAGAGATATTTCTTCTTTTGTTATTGTGTGTGTATATTGTGTCATCATTCCTCGTTCGTTTCAAAAATTTCATCATCACTGTAACGGGCAGCGTGGAGTGCCTTCAATGCGTTAAGGAGCTGCTGTCCCCAGAACTCCTGGAAGTTAGTACGGCATAAGGCAATAGACTGAAGCATGACTTCTTCGTTTCCTTGACGGAAAAGTGAAACGAAATTTCCGGTATCCTGATAGACATCGGCGATATTTTCGGAGATAAAAGCGGCGATAGGCGTATCACTGTACTGCATGTCCGGATGAAAGGTTTCCAGATAAGAATCCTTTTCTCCCAGCAATCCTGCAATCCGGGTACGGACAGACTCGTACATGTCTTCCGTAACGGTCAGTTCCGGTTCATCATCTTCGTCCGGCTCGACATCCGGCAAAAGTGTTGCTTTCAGATAAAGTAACGGCAATAGTTTGACCGCTTTGTCCACAAAGTCGAAAAGGCCTTTTTCTCCGGCTGTTTCAACAAATGTACAAAACTCCAGCGCTACAGTTACAAACTCCAGCGTATTACGTTCGTATATGGGGTTGTTTTCCTTTTCCATGTTACTTCTTATGGTGTACCTAAGATTTCTAACCTGCAAAAGTAACAAATATATTGCGATAATTAGAATTATTAATTCTTAATTAAGGTCTTTCTCCTTACATTGTGAAAGTTTAAAACGTATCGTCAACTAATTTTATTATTGAGTATTGTCAAAAAAATAACGGATAACCGGAATAATTCAAGGCTTTCTATTGTATATTTGTAACGAATGAAATCAGCGGCTGATAATTATGAACCGTACATTTAACTAATTATGGAATATCCTCAATCTTATTCGTTAGGAAATGGTAGCTTGTGGCAGAATGTGAAATCGAAATGGAATAACATGCCTGTACCAGAAGGAAAATGGGAAAAAGAGGGAAATGTGCTGAAGTTATATACGCCTTCGTTGGATTATACGTTTTTAGTCTTGATCAGTAGTTCTGGAAAATTGAAAATGATTCGTTTTCCCAATTGTGGTTATCCGGACTGGGTATATGAATTAACAATAGAATATCCTTTTATTATGAGGTAAAAAAGAGGTATCTGGTAATCTCTGATTTTAAATGTTTGATCTATTGAAAAATAAAAGATGTGGATGTTGTTTTAATGTTTTTCTTTATGTAGTTTTACGATTGAAAGAAATTCCGGATTAAACACCTTAAAAAGATCAGCTTATGAAAACCCATATTTTTGTTTATTGCCTAATTCCATTGATGTCGCTGTTATCCTGTACGAAGGAAAAGGGGACTATTTATACGGTTGATTTCTCTTCCCGAGACTTTCCTCAAAAGAGTGTTGATCTCGATGAATATGTCGATTCATGGAGAAAAGTGATTCTGGAAACAGATTCGCTTTGTTTGGTTGATAAGGCTACTCATTTTTATCCATGTAAAGAATATATCATTGTCTATTCGCCCAATAAAATTATGATGTTTGATTATGATGGTAAGTTTATAAAGAATGTTGCTCAGGGAGGTAACGGTCCGGGTGAAATTAACTATTTATTAGATTGTGTGGTTGATGAAGAAAACCAAATCTTATATTATCTTGAAATATTTGATACAGAGAATATACACTCTATATCATTGAAGGACGGATCAATCGGTGTTGTTCCAATAGCAGTCCGGAAGATGCTAAAATCTTTTGTATTTAATACGAATGGTATAACGTGTTTTCCGTATGTAGGTAATAAAAGCCAGTCTTGTTATACCCAGGATTTGATGGGCAATTTACTTGACACGGCACCTTTAAAGATAGAAGAACCCGATGGCCCTTTTGTTCAATCACCAATCAATCTGTATTTTTTGAATGATGACATACTCTATCAGGGATTATATGAAGATACTGTTTATAATGTGACGACGCATCTGCCTGTATTTGTTTTTTCAAAAGGAAAGAAGAGGGTGGACGATGTCAATAAGAAAGATATCCAAGAGAATCAAATTTTCTTTAATACCCTGTTCTCTTCAGGGAATAACTGTATGCTTACAAGAGTTGAATATGTGTTGAATGCAACGGATGCAGAGGGACAACTTTTGGAAATGATTCCGGATGAATACAGGTATTACCTTTATAATCATGAACTGAAAGAAGTGGACGAAATTACCGGATGTACATTTTCTCCAACAAATAAGAAATATATTGGGGATCAGTTGCCCGATCTTTTATCTCATATCTCTTCTTTAAATCCACAAAAAGTAGTATTGACATTTCCTGCGGAAGAATTGGGCGGAGGGTTTGATGATAATCCGATTTTATTTGTCGGTGATTTAAAAAAATGATAAATATATAACTGTGTGGGTAGGGATTGTCTGATTGTAAACAAAAAACGAAGGCTTTATGAAAAAGAATAGATTGTTCCGTGTTTTTCTGCTATGTCTTTTAGTATTGCATACTGTTTCTTTCCGGACTGTAGCCCAGTCTTATGAGCAAATGTGGGAACAGGTAGAGGTGATGGAACAGAAACAACTGCCGAAATCAGCCGTTGGAGAAGTTCAGAAAATCTATGATCGTGCCAGCCGGGAAAAGAATGTTCCTCAATTGATGAAAGCCTGGTTGACGAAAGCCTCTTTACATATCGATGTAACGCCGGACAGTCTACCCGGCGAGTTAGACCGGTTGAAAAAATGGGCTATCGAAGAAACGGATCCGGTACATCAAGCCGTACTGAATAATCTGTTGGGGTATTATATATTGGACACAGGTAAAAGAGATGAAGCGACAATCGACAGTGCTATTTCTTATTTTTGTCTTTCTCTCCAAAATCCGGAGATACTGGCTACGCAACCGGCCGGGAACTATCGTCCTATGACGGTAAGTGCGAAATTGAGTGAAACATATTATAACGATAACATGTTTCAATTGCTTGCCAGTCAGGCTATCACACGGTTGAAAGGATATTGGATCGTTGATCCGGCGTTGAGAACAAAAATAGAAACAGAAGTTCTTGCCATCCATGACCGTTTAATATCCTATTATAAGCAACAGGGAATGAGAGATGCCCTGTTGTTGTCGTTACTGGATAAGTTATATATGGAAGGGTATGATGTCGGTCGGGGAGGAGTGGGTGAAAAGCTGAGATTGACACAGGAGCGTGTTGTCGATTTGCTGAAACAGTGGACTGTCGAGTTTGCGGATTCTCCGGTTTGTGGTGAAGTGTATAACCAGTTGGCTGTACGCTATGATGCGATGGGTGATTATGTAGCCAAACTACAAGTGGCGCAAACAGGGTTAGAGAAATATCCCCAATCGCCTTCCTGTCGTGACTTAAAAGAGCAGGTTGCTGAGGTACTGACACCTCGTTTCAATGCTGATATTCCTTTTGCCTATCCCGGAATGGATGTTGATTTTAAGATTCATTATCGGAATCTGTCTGGTTTTACTGTTGAACTCTACCGGATGGATTTGACGCCGACAAGTAGTGTATTGGCAGGTGGAGAAATTCATTCTTCAGTTGTAAAAAAGTATGGCAGGTTAGTGGATAGCCGTCATTATCAGTTAGCCGAAACTCCTGATTACAAGGAAACGGATACATTGGTACATTACAGGTTTCCGACGGAAGGTATTTATGTCGTTAAGTCTATCCCGGACGGTAATCCGGCATATACTGCTTACGGAAGAGCTTATGTTTCCACCCTCCAGGCGGTTTTATTGGATTTGCCCGATGGGAAACAGGAAATAACAGTCGTCGATAAACTGACCGGGCATCCGGTGGTTGGTACGGAAGTTGCTTATTATCGTGTGGATCAGGGAGGAGGTTTCCGGTTGATTGAAACACATCCGACCAATAATAAAGGGTGCGTGACACTGGTTCCTCCAAAAGAAGAGAACTGGTTGGGTATCAATGTGCGCAAACCGGAAGCCGATTATATGGAAATTACTTATGCGGAACGTTCTGTTCATAGATATAATGGAAATACCAAGCCGGGAGAACAGAAAAAGATATCTCTTTTTACGGATCGTGCTCTTTATCGTCCCGGTCAGATAGTCTATGTGGCAGGATGGGTCTACGGACAACAAGGAGACTCGACCTATGTGCTTCCGGCAACGGAAAGTGAAGTTATTCTGCGTGATGCGAACAGACAGGAAATAGGCAAACTGAATTTGACAACGGACAGTCTAGGTTCATTTTCCGGAAACTTTGTATTACCGGAAACCGCTCGGCCTGGGGAGTTTGAACTGGCGGTGAAAGATGGAGACAGCCGTTATATTCGGGTGGATGAATATAAACGCCCCACTTTTGATGTAATTTTTCATCCGTATCGCTCCTCTTATCAAATGGGGGATACATTATTAGTAACGGGGGAGGTTAAAACCTTTGCCGGTGTGCCAGTAGGAGAATGTGAGCTGAGCTACAAAACGGTTCGTTCACAAAATGAGTTTTGGCGTATTTCCGGTAGTGAGACGATATTGGAGACCGGAAAACTTTTGACAAATGCTGATGGAAGTTTTGAATTACCTGTTTTTCTGCGTAAACCGGATGATTTCAATACGAATGATCCCGGACGTTATTATACTTTTAACGTGACGGCCCAGGTGATTAATAAAGTCGGTGAAATGGAAAGTAATTCTCTCTCTTTGCCTGTAGGCTTACAATCGTTGGCTTTGCGTATCCGTGGATTACGTTCCAAAGTGGCACGGGAGAAGCGTGACTCCATGGAAATCCTTGCTACGAATCTGAGCGGACAGCTTGTAAAAAGCCAGACGGTCTGTGTGGTTTATTCTTTGGATGAGGCTGGGAGAAAAAGAGATGAAGTTTGGCGAGATACCATTGAAACCCAGCGAATGTTTGTCCCCCACGAGCTATTGAAACTTCCTGCTGCTAATTACCGAATGGAAGTTGCTGCAATGGATGAACAGGGTAGATTGTGCTCGGCGAGTCAGGACTTTGTCCTCTTTTCACTGTCTGATCGTCGACTTCCGATCGCTTCGCCGGAATGGTTTTATCAAGATGGGACAACATTCTATGGAGAACAACCTGTAAACTTGTATGTTGGAACCAGTGAGAAAGATGTCTGTCTGTTTTACGATGTATTTTGTGGAAAAAAACGTATCCATTCGGAAAGGATGACACTGTCTGATGAAATCCGTCCGTTTTCTTATGTGTATAAGCCTGAGTATGGTGATGGTATTACTGTTAATTTCGCTTTTATGCGTAAGGGTGTTTTTTATTCCAAGCAAATAAAAATAACCCGGCCTTGTCCGAAGAAGGAACTCAAACTGCAATGGAAAACGTTTCGTGATAAGTTGCTGCCGGGAGGAGAGGAAACCTGGGAACTCCGGATAATGTCACCGGACAAGAAAGCAGCGGATGCCTGTTTGCTGGCGACTCTTTATGATGCATCGCTCGATAAACTGTATCTCAATGACTGGGACTTCAGATTGAATTATCCTCGTTTTACGCCTGACATACGGCATAATATGATTGTTCATGGCCATTCGATCTGGATGTATAGCAGTTTCCCTTATTCTGCCAGTTCTGCACATGGTTTTAGCTGGAATGACTTTAGTTATATGCGTGTTCCTCTATGGCGTGTTCCGTATGCCGGTCTTAGTTTCAAGGAAAAAGTAACAAGCCGGATGAAGAAGGCTACAAACGTTGAGATTGCAGATGAAATCTCGGTGGATAATGGTTTTGATTTTGGGGACGGAACTTCTGTGATGGCTATAGCTGAATCTTCATCTCCTCTTGAATTGGACGATAGTTCTCCGTATGTTCCCCTCCGTGAGAACTTTGTAGAAACTGCATTTTTCTATCCTTCTCTTCGGACGGATACGAATGGAGTTGTCAGTATCGCGTTTACGCTTCCGGAAACGCTGACTGAATGGAAATTTATGGGGCTTGCTCATACATCTACTATGGATTATGGTTTTATAACCGCTAAAGCGAAAGCTGTTAAGTCATTTATGGTGGAAACAAATATGCCGCGTTTTATCAGGGTGAATGATGAGGCGGTTATCAGTACGACAATTACCAATATCTCGGAAAAAACGGCTCAGGGGATTATCCGGATGGAATTGATAGTTCCGGAGACCCGCGAAGTCATATCGACTCAAAAGCGGACGTTCAATGTTGATGCCCATCGTACAATGGCAGTTTCGTTCGATGTGAAAGGGGATGATAAATATTCGGCTTATATTTGTCGGATTGTTGCCGAGACTGATGGGTTCAGTGACGGAGAGCAACATCTTCTTCCGGTTTTGTCAGATAAACAGTGGATGACAGATGCTATATACGTCCAGTTGAATGGAACGGATAATAAAACGGTTGCATTGGACGGTTTGTATAACGACGATAGTAAAACGGCAATTCGTAAGCAACTGACAGTCGAGTTGACAGCTAATCCGGAATGGTATGCCGTACAAGCTCTTCCAGTGATTGCTGAGGCGGATAACGATGATGCTTTATCGTGGGCAACTGTTTTTTATGCCAATTCTTTGTCTGATGCGATTCTCAATACCAATGCTGATAATAAGACGGCTGTTTCCCGTTTACGTGAATTGCAGTTACCTGATGGATCATGGAGCTGGTATAAAGGTATGCGAGGAAATGATCATGTTACCTACCAAATAGCGGAGATGTTTGCCCGACTGCAAGCGATGAATATATCTGTAGAACCTGTGAAAGATATGTATGATAAAGCTTTGGACTATTTAGCTGATCGCTGGATGACTGCTTACAGGCAAATGATAGCAGAGGAAAAGAAAGGAAAAAAGGATTTGATGCCGGACGGACAATCCATCAATTATTTATACATCTGTGCACTGGATAAACAAGCAGCTTCCAAAATTGAAAAAAAGGCCTGTTCGTACATGATCGATAAACTTGAATCCGGGAAATCTGATTATACGATTTACGAGAAAGCCCGTGTAGCTCTCATACTATATGAGGCTGATAAACATGCAAAGGCAAAAGAACTGGTACGCTCTATAAAAGAATATACTGTGACTACAGATGAAATGGGACGTTATTTCGATACATCTAAAGCAACCTATTCCTGGAACAGTTACCGTATTCCTACACAGGTCGCTGCAATCGAGGCCATATCCTGTATAGACTATGATTCCGTCATGATAAATGAAATGAAGCAATGGTTGTTGAAACAGAAACAGGTGCAAGTATGGGAGACATCTGTTGCTACTGCCGATGCGGTGTATGCTTTTCTTTCCGACAGTAAAAAAAGCATATCTGGAAACGGTCGTGTAAAAGCAAAAATAGCAGAGAAGGAAGTGGTGACTCCTAACGATACGTTGGGGTATGCCAGTCATACGTTTTTCGGAAAAGAAGCAGAAGTTCGGGAGATAGAGATCAGTCGTTCCGGTGCAGGTATGGGATGGGCCGCTGTATATGCACAATATATGGAAGATATGGGAAAGGTTCGGAAGGCAAAAGGAAATGGTTTAAAAATAACCCGCACTTATAGTAAGAATGGAAAAACTGTTTCTCCGAAAACAGAGTTGCATGTGGGAGATGAATTAACGGTACAGCTTACGGTGAAGGCTGACCGAGACATGGATTTTATACATATCACGGATTCCCGTGCCGCCTCTATGGAGCCTAAAGAGAAATTATCCGGTTATGTTTTTTCCGATAATATCGGTTGTTATCAAGTGATAAAGGATTCTTCTATCGAGTTTTTTATAGATAAGTTTCGTAAAGGCACTGTTCAGTTAGAATATAAGATCTATCTGGATCGTCCGGGAGTTTATCAGACCGGAATAACGACTGTACGATCTGTGTATGCTCCTGAGTTTACAGGGTATTCAGGAAGCACGGTTATTGATGTACAAGAATAGTTTAATATAAAATTTGACTGCTATATGATGAAAAACAAACTTTTTTATTATTTAATAGCAATTGCATGCTTGGGGTGCCAGCATAAGGAAGGGAATAAGGAGCAGATATCTTATTTACCTAAACAGGATACTGTAAATAAGTCCTCTGTCGCAATGGTTCCGGATGAGAGTTCTTTTGAAATGAGATTATATGCAGAAGTTCTCCCTGTAACAGAGGATAGAGTGTATTTTACAATATATAATCATTCGGACGGAGAAGCAGTCTTCGGAGATGATGTGAAGATTGAGTATTATGATACAATTGCTTCTACTTGGGTGAATACTTATCCGGAGAATGCTGTTTACACCTTGATGGCTCATCCTGTACCTTCTCATGGATATTGTGATGGCAACGCTTTTCTATATAAGCATGAACCAGGAAAGTATCGGATTGTAAAGACAATAGATAAGGCAAACCAATCTTATTTGGTTATCGGTAATTTTTCTCTTTCCAATACGCATGAGATTGCTCAAATATATAAGGAGCCGGATTGGAGCCCCGTTCAATATAAGGATGGTTATGAGGCATTGGATATGTTTATTAAAAGAAATACATATTATCCTGCTGCATTAAAAGGATCCGGCTTGAAAGCGGTAGTGGTTTGTGAATTAACTATTGACACATTGGGACGAATACAAAAAACTAAAATATTGAGTAAAAAAACGAACCTTCTCTTTGAAGAACAAGCAATAAAGTTAGTTGGAAAAATTCCGGGAAAATGGCAGCCCGCTTGTGATAGTCATGGTCGTTACCTGGACAAATATGGAGTTTTTGTGAGATTTGATGAAGGCAGTAAGTAGATTTTAATTCGTGATCTTATTTTGTTTTATCCATCAAATGAGTACTTTTACGCATATTATTGAGCAAACCTGTACAGTATAAGGGAGATTGAGGAATGGATTTCGAGAACTTTTATATAACATGGTATTCACGTGTCAAGCACTTTGCACGTGACTATGTCCTTTCTGAAGAAGAAGCGGAGAACATTACACAAGATGTTTTTCTGGATTTCTATCAAAAGAGAGAATCGCTTGATTTCCATATAAATGTGATTGCCTATTTGTTTACATCAGTGAAGAACAGGTGTATTGATTATTTGCGGCGTAAACTTTTGGAACAGGAAGCCACCTCAAAGATGCAGGAGGATTTTGATTTGTCTTTCCGCATGAAGTTCGATTCTTTGGAAGCTTTCGATGTAGAGGGACTTTCGGAGGATAATATAAAGGATATAATAGAAAAAGCACTTAATACACTGCCTGAACGATGTCGGGAAATATTTATATTGAGTAAATTGGAAGGGAAAAAGCAGAAAGAGATAGCAGAAGAATTGAATGTATCTGTCAAAACCATTGAAGCACAGATGACTATTGCCTATAAAAAGTTAAGAGAAGAATTGAAAAACCATTTACCCCTGTTGCTGTTTATTTTATTTTCTTGTGAAAATTGAGAAAATAGAAAAATAATCAGATTTCTTTAGGGGGATTATTTTTTCTGTTCGTTTACTATATAAAGAACGTAAAGAATGGATGAAAGAATCATAAAATATTGTCAGGGACTATTGTCGAAACAGGAACAGGACCTGCTTTTGAAGGAAGCCTATGATAATCCGGAACTGAAAGCTCAGATAATAGATTATCAGCACTTACATAGTTTGTTGGAATTGGTTCCCGAAAAAGCCGATGTCCGGCAGGGATATAAGGAATATGGCAACTTTAAAAGACTTGTGAATTCTCAGAAGAGAAAAGTTTGGCTGGTTTCATTGAGCCGTTATGCTGCCGTTATAGTGATTGCCTTTGTATCTGCATGGATGCTGGCATCTTACTATTTGTCGGGAAAGATATCAGATGAACAGGAGCTGATTGCTTTTCAACAGGAACTGCTAGTCCCTGCCGGACAACGTGCAGAACTGACATTGCCTGACGGAACGAGAGTCTGGTTGAATGCAGGCTCCAAATTATCCTATCCTTCATTTTTTGAGAAAGAGCGAAAGGTCTTTTTATCGGGAGAAGGATTCTTTAATGTAGCCAAAAATGAAAAAGTCCCTTTCATCGTATCAACCCGAACAATTGATGTAAAAGCTTTGGGAACCCAGTTTAATGTGTTCAGTTATCCTACAAGCGATTATACCAGTGTTTATCTTCAAGAGGGAAAAGTAAAAGCCTACTTCCCGTCTTCAGAAACAGAAGGTGTTGTGTTGTCTCCGGAACAATATTTGATACAAGAGGGCAAACAATTTAAACTTTCCACAATGGATCCGGACGATTTGTTATGGCGTGAAGGTATCTATACTTTCAAAAGACAGAAGCTGGGAAGTATCATAAAAAAACTTGAATTATATTATGATGTAAAGATCATAGTAAAAGATAAAGAAATATTGAATTATGAATATGTCGGGAAGTTCCGTCAAAGAGATGGTGTGATGGAAATTCTTCGCTTAATCCAACGGATACATAAATTTAAAATCAACAAAGATGACGATTCGAATCAAATAGTACTGAGTAAGTGAAATAGTTATTAACCTCTAAAATTCGTATGAAATGAGTCCATGAAAAAAACAAAAAAATCGGCAGATATTGGCCTATCTACCGATTTAGCGAAAAGCAAATCCATTTGTGTTTAAAAATTAGTATTTACTTAACAAAACAAAGATATGAAAATAAATCCTTTGTTAACGCATTCCTTGTGTCTAAAAAATTATCAAAAGGCATTCAGAATTATGAAACTATCCTTTTTTATCCTGTTTGTGTTTGTGTGCCAGTTGTTTGCATTGAATACTGATGCACAGAATGTAACCATCGAGTTGAAATCGAACAAGCTTTCAATAGAAGAACTGTTTAAGGAAATAGAGAAACAGACGGATTACCTCGTGATATACAGTACGAGTGGTGTCCGTTCAAACTTTGATTTGTCATTAACGAAAAAGAAAGCTAAAGTCTCTGAGCATTTGGATGAAGCATTGAGAGGACATGGCTTGAAATATGAGTTTGTCAATAATTACATTATATTGTCAAAACAGGAAGAGTCTATTGTACAGCAAAATAAAGTGAAGATCGAAGGCGTTGTTTTTGATCCTACGGGAGAACCTGTCATTGGTGCCAATGTAATGGAAAAAGGAACGGTGAATGGTGTCATTACGGATATAGACGGGCGATTCTTTTTGGAAGTTGCTTCCAATGCAACATTAGTGATCTCTTATATAGGATATAAAACAGAGGAAGTGGCAGTAGCTAATAAGCATAATTTGTCAATAACCTTGAAAGAAGATTCGGAAACCCTGGAAGAGGTAGTGGTTGTCGGTTACGGAACGCAAAAGAAAGTAAATTTGACGGGGGCTGTTTCGTCAGTAAAAGGAGAAGATATTTCTAAACGACCGGTAGCCAATACAAGTACTATGTTGCAGGGACAAATTCCCGGTTTACGTGTGACTTCTGATAAAGGGCAACCGGGAAGTGAAAGTGTTCAATTTCGTATTCGTGGTCAGGGGACTTATTCTTCAGCTGGTTCAGATCCTTTAATTCTGATTAATGGAGTGGAAGGTGATCTGTCTACTTTAGATCCTAATATTATCGAGAGTGTATCAGTCTTGAAAGATGCTGCATCTGCTTCTATTTATGGGGCCAGAGCTGCGAATGGCGTGATTTTGGTAACTACTAAAAGCGGGGAAAGTATAAAGGATAAAGTGGCAATTTCTTATAGAGGAAATTATGCTATTCATGCTCCGATTAATTTGTTGGATTTGGTTTGGGATTCTCCGACTTATATGAAATATTGGAATATAGCAAAGAAGAATTCTGGAAAACCTGTGGCTGAGATGTACACTCAGGAAATGATAGATTTGTATACTAATCCTTCTGATCCGGAGAAATATCCAAGTTTTAATTGGCTAGATTATATGTTTGTAAATCCTTTTGTGCAACAGCATAATTTAAATGCTTTGGGATCATCAGGAAGGACTTCATATAACGTTTCATTAAGTATGATTAATCAGCCCGGCACATTGAGAGGCCATAAATATAAACGCTATAATATGGCGATCGATCTGTCTTCTTCGGTAAATGACTGGATCAAGTTAGGGGCTTATTTCTCTGGTAGCCGCAGTTCTCGTAGAGAAACCCGAAGAGGAGATACGGATGCTTATTTGTCTACAATCTCTCAGGCTCCGACCTATATGCCCTGGTTACCGGATGATGGTTCCGGAGTGCGAAAATGGGCCTATAAGGCTTATGTTTTTGAAGCAAATAATAAGAACATGGCAGCATTGGTGAATAATGAGAACTTCATTGATTATACAACAACAGATGTCAATACGCAACTTTGGTTGGATGTAAAACTTGGAAAAGGTCTGACATGGTATACGAAAGGTGCCGTTCGTTACAATCAACGGCAATCAAAAGACTGGGCTTCCAATTCTGTTCCGTTATATTATACACATACTGGTGATTTTGGTATATTCCTGAATAAGGGTGGGGATGGTTTGACCAATATAATGTATACATCTACTTATCTTAATTTATATACTTATTTGAAATACGACTGGTCGTTGGCGGATAACGCACATGCTTTTTCGGCAATGGCTGGATATAGTGTGGAAGATAGGGTTTATAATCATTTGGAAGGATATAAAAAGGATTTTACATTTAATCTGCATGAACTGGATGCTGGTGAAAACAGTACTCAAACTACTAGCGGTTATTCCGAAGAATGGGCCTTGATGTCTGGTTTTTTCCGTTTGAATTATAATTATAAAGAAAAATACCTGGCTGAAGTAAATGCACGTTATGACGGCTCTTCCCGTATCGCTCCGGAAACTCGTTGGGGTGTTTTCCCTTCGTTTTCTGTTGGTTGGCGTATAACAGAAGAAGACTGGTTTAAGGATCTAAATCAGCATTGGCTTACGAATGCAAAATTAAGAGGTTCCTGGGGTACATTAGGGAATCAAAATGTCTCTTTATATTCCTATTATGCCAAGATTTCGGCCGATATGAATTATACTTTTGATAATACGACACTAGAAACAGGAGCCGGCCAGAAGAAAATCAGTAATCGTAATCTGAAATGGGAAACAACGGCTATCACAGATATCGGTGTTGATTTATCTTTATTTAATAGTCTGAATATTACATTTGAATGGTATAAAAAGAAAACTTATGATATTTTGAGACAAGCCCAGTCATCTTTCTTGTTAGGTCTGGATGCTCCTTATATAAATGACGGAGAGTTAGAGAATAAAGGTATTGAATTTGATATTCAATATGCAAATACGATTCAGGGAGGTTTGTTTAAGGGACTGTACTATAATGCAGGTTTTCATATAGACCGTTCACGGAATGAGTTGACTAAGTTTGGTGCAACTGAGTATGGAAATGGTTTGATATATCAAGAGGGTTTGCCGTATGGTTCTTTCTATGCTTGGGATGCTATTGGAATATTCAAGGATGAAGAAGATGTAAAAACATCTCCTAAGCAATTCAATGATGAGACTTTGCCTGGTGATATTAAATATCGGGATGTTAGCGGACCGGATGGGGTTCCTGACGGAATAGTAGATAGTTATGATAAAATAGTTGTCGATGGGCGTTTCCCTAAATTTGAGTATTCTATCAATCTGAGTGCTAGTTGGAAAGGCTTTGATCTTTCGTTGATGGGACAGGGAGTTCAGGGGGTAAAACATTATGCTGTAGCTTGGGGATTACGTCCGTTCTATCAGGGATCGCCAATTAGTTATGATTATATAGAAAATATGTGGACCGAAGAGAATCCGAATGGTAAATATCCGCGACTTTATTATGATAATATGGGAGGAACAAAGAATACTCGCGAAAGTACATACTGGATTCATAATGCTTCCTATTTTCGTTTAAAGAATCTAACATTTGGATATACGGTTCCAAAAGAATTGACTCAAAAGATTAGAGTAAATAAGTTGAGGTTTTATTTTTCCGGAGATAATTTATTGACATTTACGAAATTTCCTCAGGGAGGGGATCCGGAGAGGAATTATAACTCGATGAATGGTACAAGATTGGTATATTATCCGCAGAATAAAGTTTATTCGTTAGGTATAAATGTCGAATTTTAAAACGTATAAAGATGAAAAAGAATATTTATATCATATTATTGACGATAGTTGCTGTTTGTAATGCTTGTACCGGAGTACTGGATACTCCTCCGACGAAAGAGCCTTCGGAAGATATATTCTGGCAATCTGAAGCTGATTTTCAGATGGCATTGAAGGGATGCTATTCAAGTTTACAGCAACAAGCAATCGCTCCGGCTATATCTGTTTATGATTGTATGACAGATAATGCATTTTGTAATGAGGGAAGTTATGGCGTTTTATGTGCCGGTAATATTCAGAGAGGACAGGTTTATCCGGAAATGGAAGGTATAGTTTCTGATTTATATCAGCAATGTTATAAAGCCATTACACGTGTAAATATTTTCCTGTCTCGTTTGAATTTATATAAAGGGGGAGATATTTCTGATGAATTACGCCGACAATTTGTGGGAGAGGCTACGTTTTTACGGTGTTACTGTTACTTTCTGTTATATTTTCATTATGGGGAAGTCCCTGTGGTGACAGAGCCGTTAACCATAGAAACACAATATCAGCCCAAAAACTCGTTGACTGAAGTTTATGGTCAGATTTATAAAGATTTACAGATGTGTATTTCTTGTTTACCAGATAAAACATATAAAGAATCAGGCGGAAAAGTAACTAAAGGGGCTGCACAAGGATTATTTGCAAGGTTATTGATGTTTGAAGCTTATGATGAAAATGGTATAGCAGATAAGGCATTGGTTCAGGAAGCTTATACTGCTTTGTCTGATATACACGGTTATAGTCTGGATGAAAATTTCGCTAACAATTTTAGAAAAGATGATCAGGAAACTTGTCCGGAAATAATATTTTCGATTAAATATTTGGCTCCTAATAATTATCATACGATTGACTTATTATACGGTTTGTATAATCAGGTACAACCCGTGGATAATTTGTATGAAGATTTTGAAGAAGGAGATGAAAGAAGGAATTTGACAATTGCTGGAAAAACATATACGTGGCCTGGTGGTGAGGAGATCACGTTTGCTCCGTCTACGATCAATAAACATATGTTAAAATGGGTTCGTCCGATAAAAAATACTTCGGATATGTGGACACAGTCCGATAGAAGCGATGTGGATATTGTTTTATTGCGTTGGGGTGAATTGGTTTTGTTAAAAGCAGAAGCTGCCAATGAACTCGGACATACCATTGAGGCTGTGGAGTTGGTGAATATGATCCGTGATCGGGCTGGATTGTTCTCCATTTCGTCATCGACGGATCAAGGTAAGTTGCGTGAAATAATTCGTCATGAGAGACGTGTGGAAACCGCGTTCGAAGGAATACGTATCTACGATATGAAACGCTGGAGAATTATGAATAAACTCGATGGATTAGTACTTGATGGTACGATGCCTGATTATAAAACAACTTATATTAAAGAGTACTTTTATTTGCCTCTTCCTTACAGTGAAATAGAAAAGGCCGGAGGTATATTAGTCCAAAATCCAAACTATAAGTAACAACATTTATAAATGAAGGTATAATTAAAAAGTATATTCATGAAAAAGCAAATATTATATTCAGCATCATTTATCGTTAGCACTTATTGTTCTTCTGTTTTAGAGTAACAGATGTGTCTTGCTAAATCAGGAAAAGACACATTATTACTTCCCGCTTCCGACAGAAGAACTGGTTATTAATAAAAATTTAAAACAAAATCCAGGTTGGTAATCAATTATGAGAAAGATTCTTTATTCTGTAGCCGCTTTGGCTACATTGAGTTGCTCGGCGTGGGCAAAGGGAAAAGAAGCAAAGAATGTGCTGTTTATCCTTGTCGATGATATGCAGAAGACCTGCATCCATGCCTATGGTAATAGTCAGGTCGTATCACCTAATATTGACAATATAGTCAATCAAGGCATTTCTTTTACGCATACCTATACGAACGGTTCGTTGGGAGGAGCCTTATCTATGCCTAGTCGTGCCATGATAATGACAGGTCGAGGCGTCTATGAAGTGAGTGGTGATGGAGCTGTGATTCCGGAACAACATGTCACATTGCCGGAGTTATTGCGTTCGAATGGATACGAGACATTTGCTACCGGAAAATGGCATGCTGACCGATTGGCTTTTAATCGTTCATTCGCCCAGGGAGAAAACATCTTTTTCGGAGGAATGCATTCCTATGAAACGAACGGGCATGTCGCTCCCCGTTTGAACCATTATGACCCGGAAGGAAAATACGACAAACCTTTTGTTGGAGATAAATTCTCTTCCGAGATGTTTGCCGATGCCGCTGTTGATTTTCTGAATAAAAGAAAGAAGAATGACAAACCATTCTTTGCCTTTGTCGCTTTTACTTCGCCGCACGATCCGCGTATGAAGCATCCGGAATATGGACATCACTATAATCCGGAAGACGTGGAATTGCCCGTTAATTTCCTGCCACAGCATCCGTTTGATAATGGAGAATTAAAAATCCGTGATGAGGTCTTATTACCTTTCCCCCGGACAGAAGCTATGATGAAGAAGGATTTGGCTGACTATTATGGCATGATTAGCGAAGTCGATACACAAATCGGTCGTATTATGAATACCTTGCGGGAAAAAGGAGAGTTGGAAAATACGATTATTGTCTTTGCTTCCGATAATGGTTTGGCTGTCGGTCGTCATGGGCTTTTGGGTAAGCAGAATTTATATGAACATAGTATCAGTGTCCCCATGGCAATGATTATCCCTGGTATGGAGAAAGGAACGAGTAAGGACGTCGATTGTTATTTGTATGATATTTATCCTACGCTTTGCGATTTGCTGCATATTCAGCCGACACCATCTGTTACAGGAAAATCGCTACTTCCGGTTCTGCATGGAGCAACCAAGCATAGAGATCAGTTGTTCCTTGCCTATAATAGTTTCCAAAGAGGTTTGGTGAAGGATGGCTGGAAATATATCATTTATAACGTGGATGGTGTCATTACGGAACAGTTGTTCAACCTGCAGACTGACCCGGACGAGATGGTAAACCTGGCTGCAGATGCAAAGTACGATTTCAAAAAACAGGCTTATAAGCGTATCTTGAAAGAAGAGATGAAAAAGAATAACGACTTCTGTAATCTGGATTTGCATTACTGGATGGGAAGACCGGGAAAGATGTCCTGGGATGAAGCTTCTAAATTGTATGTTTATTGAACTGATCCCTGATTAGAAGTTGAGAAAATAAGAGGTTGCGTCATTTTTTTGGGCGTAACCTCTCTTTTTTATTTTAAGGTTGCCCGAAAGAAACCAATCGGGAATAAAATATTTTTTACGTGGCAGTTTGGAGATAATCTTGTATATTTGCAAGTTATAAAAAAGATATACCGGATATATTCGGATATCGGTTAACGAGGATTTTATATGGCAAAGAAAGCAACTACAACAAAACAAAATAGTAACAACGGACCGGGTAAATTCGCGATGATGAAAATGTTTTTCACCAATGAACGTACCCGCTTCATCACCGGATTGGTAATCGCAATTATAACTATTTATATCGGATTAGCATTGATTTCCTTCTTCTTTACAGGAGGTGCCGATCAGAGTAAAATAGAAAACGTCCCGTTAACGGATCTGCTGACGAACAGAGGGTCGGTCGAGAACTGGACCGGAGTGAGGGGGGCCGTCCTGGCGGACCTGCTGATGAACCGCTGGTTCGGGATCTCTTCTTTTATGATCCTGTTCTTTTTGGGATCGGTTGGAGCTAAACTCATGAACTTGCGCCGCGTATCGCTGTTAAAGCGATTCTTGTTTTGTGCAGCCATGCTGATTTGGGGATCTATGTTTTTTGCTTTTGTGTTTATCACCGGATATGAAGATACATTCATTTATCTGGGGGGACAGCATGGATATTACCTGTCGGAGATGATGATTACAAATGTCGGTATTCCCGGAACTATATTGCTGTTAGTCGGGGTCTTTCTGATCATCGCTATATTTTCCAGTAAGAGAACGATCCCGTTCCTGCAAAGTATACTTTCATTCGGATGGTTGAAGAACCGTTTGAAGAGAGACAAGACGGAAGAACCGGAGGAGACGGACGAAGCTGAAGACAGTAGAGAAGATACCGTTGAAGAAAATATATCCGAACGGGTGACCGGGGAACAACCGGACGAGAAACCGGAAACAGAAGATTTTGTTTTCGATACGGAAAAAGAAATAGAGACAGCCCGTCACGAAGAAAGCAAGCCGAAAACAGAAACTTATTCAAACATCTCCAATGACGAAGCCTTTGAGGTGACAGTGCCCCAGGAGGAAGAAGCATATGAAGCTCCGAATGCAGAAAATCAGCCGGATGATCCGGAAGACCTCCCTGGCGATCCTCGTTTTACAGTCGAGGTTCCGACCGGTGACGACGAAGTGTATGATGCCTCTGCTTTGGGCGATTACGACCCGAAATTAGATTTGTCCAACTTCCGCAATCCGCCGATCGAGCTGCTGAAGAAATATGATGTAAGCGATCATCAGGTCGATATGGACGAACAGATGGCGAACCAGAAACGAATCAAACAGACATTGGAAAGTTTCGGTATCAGTATTGCCTCTATTAAAGCGACTGTTGGTCCGACTATTACGTTGTACGAAGTAATTCCGGATACAGGTGTCCGTATCTCGAAGATCAAGAACCTGGAAGACGATATTGCCCTGAACCTGTCGGCTTTGGGTATCCGTATCATAGCCCCGATGCCGGGTAAAGGAACGATCGGTATCGAGGTGCCGAACAAAGACCCGCAGATCGTATCCATGCAGTCGGTGGTCGCTTCACGTAAATTCCAGGAGTCCAAATATGACCTGCCGGTCGTTTTGGGTAAGACCATTACGAATGAGATTTTCATGTTCGACCTCTGTAAGATGCCTCACCTGCTGGTGGCGGGTGCTACCGGACAGGGTAAATCAGTCGGCTTGAATGCTGTGATCACTTCTTTGTTATATAAAAAGCATCCGTCGGAACTGAAGTTTGTACTGGTCGATCCGAAGATGGTGGAATTTGGTATCTATTCCGATCTGGAACGTCATTATCTGGCGAAACTGCCCGATGCCGACAAAGCCGTTATTACCGATTGTACCAAGGTGATCATGACGCTTAATTCCGTTTGTAAGGAAATGGACGACCGTTATGAATTGCTGATGAAAGCCCATGTGCGTAACATCAAGGAATATAATGCCAAGTTTGTTTCCCGTCATCTGAATCCGGAAAAAGGACATAAGTTCATGCCGTTCATCGTAGTGATCATCGATGAGTTCGGTGACCTGATCATGCAGGCCGGTAAAGAAATCGAAACACCGATTGCCCGTATCGCACAGAAAGCGCGTGCTGTCGGTATCCATATGATCATTGCCACGCAGCGTCCTTCTACCAATATCATTACCGGTATTATCAAGGCAAACTTCCCGGCTCGTATGGCATTCCGTGTGATGCAGATGGTCGACTCGCGTACGATCCTCGATGCTCCGGGAGCCAACCAGTTGATCGGTCGTGGTGACTTGCTGTTCTCGCAGGGCGGAGATACCAATCGTGTGCAGTGTGCCTTTGTCGATACGCCGGAAGTGGAACAGATCGTCAACAATATATCTGCCCAGGCTGGATACGCGACAGCCTTCCTGTTGCCTGAATATGTGGGCGAAGGCGGTGAAGACAAAGCTCCGGGAGCAGTCGATCTGTCCGATCGTGACCCGTTGTTCGATGAGGCAGCCCGTCTGATCGTAATCCAGCAGCAGGGATCGACATCGCTGATCCAGCGTAAGTTCGCTATCGGTTATAACCGTGCAGGCCGTCTGATGGACCAGTTGGAAGCTGCCGGTATCGTCGGACCGTTTGAAGGAAGTAAAGCTCGTCAGGTATTGATCCAGGATGAATATAATTTGGAACAGTTGCTGAATTCGTTGAAATAAGATCTCTATTACCTCTTAATAAAGTAGACTCCTATGAAAAGAGAACAAAAGATAAAGATATGGAGAGCGATTGCTCTTTTCGGATTGTTGGCTTGCCTTCTTTTCGGTATCCGGGTAACAAGCCGGGCGCAGAATGCCGTTTCCATTTTGGATAAGGCTGCCGGTGCTTACGAGAACTCGAATGGGATTTCTGCCTCCTTTACATTGAATACCCGTTCGGATGTTCAGAAGGTCTCCGAGAGTTTCGAAGGAACGATCCATATGAAAGGAGACAAATTTACATTGGTCACTCCGGATATGACCACCTGGTTTGACGGAACGACTCAATGGTCTTATGTGGAACGTAACGAAGAAGTCAATGTCAGTACGCCGACGGGCGAAGAACTGCAATTTACCAATCCGGCTCTGTTGTTGCGAATGTATAAGAAAGGTTTTACCCCCAAATATATCGGTGAAAGCACGGCTTCCAGCGGAAAGTCAGCTTATGATATCGAACTGACGCCTAAAAAGAAAGGCGACATCCTGAAGGTCGAACTGCAGATCGAGAAGTCGTCCAATTTTCCGGCGAAGATCAAGGTTGAGGCAAAGAATGGCATCAGTAGTACGATTCATATCAGTAATTTGAAGACGGGGGTAAACCAACCGGATGACTTTTTTGTTTTTAAGGAAAGCGATTATCCGGATGCCGAAGTGATCGACCTGCGTTAAAATATAAGCGATAAAATAAGTTTCTAGTATCTATTCAATTAACATAAAAACTATGAGCGATTCAATAAATGAAAAGGTTCGTTGCCTGATTATAGGTTCCGGTCCTGCTGGATATACAGCAGCTATCTATGCATCACGTGCTAATCTGTCTCCCGTCTTATACGAAGGCATTCAACCGGGCGGCCAGTTGACAACAACTACGGAAGTAGAAAATTTCCCGGGATATCCTGAAGGTATCACTGGTCCGGAGTTAATGGAAGACCTGAAACAGCAGGCTCTGCGTTTCGGTGCCGATATCCGTTTCGGTATTGCTACGGCGACTGATCTTTCCGCAGCTCCTTACAAAATAACGATCGACGGTGAGAAGGTGATCGAAACAGAAACATTGATCATCGCCACTGGTGCAACCGCCAAATACCTGGGTATTCCCGACGAACATAAATATGCCGGAATGGGTGTTTCTGCCTGTGCGACCTGCGACGGTTTCTTCTATCGTAAGAAAGTGGTAGCAGTAGTCGGCGGCGGCGATACGGCTTGTGAAGAAGCTATTTACCTGGCTGGATTGGCTAAACAGGTCTATCTGATCGTGCGTAAATCGTATCTGCGTGCTTCGAAAGTGATGCAGGAACGTGTGTTCAATACGCCGAATATTATGGTGCTGTTCGAACATAATACAATCGGCCTGTTTGGTGAAAACGGTGTGGAAGGTGCCCACCTGGTAAAACGTATGGGTGAACCGGACGAAGAAAAAGTGGATATCGCTATCGACGGCTTTTTCCTGGCTATCGGACACAAACCGAACTCTGATATATTCAAACCGTGGCTGGAAACGGATGAAATCGGTTATATCAAAACAATTCCCGACACACCGCGTACAAAAGTTCCCGGAGTCTTTGCTGCCGGTGATGTGGCAGATCCGCACTATCGTCAGGCGATTACCGCAGCAGGCAGTGGTTGTAAGGCAGCCATTGAAGCTGAACGTTACCTGTCAGAAGTAGGAAAATAAGGTCTGCTATTTAAGCTAATTAGCAGAAAAATAATAGGTAATACATCTATGTATCATGCATAGATGTATTATTTTTGTCCCCCAAATAATATCGTAGAGGGAGTGGTATGAAGAAAGTTTTGTTGTTATTACCTGTATTTTTATTGATAATAGGAGCTGTCCGTGCAGTAGAATCTCCGAAACATGAGATACGTGCGGTTTGGCTGACTACCGTTTATGGACTGGACTGGCCCAAAAGACCGGCGACAACCGAAGCCGGCAGGAAAGCCCAGCAACAGGAATTATGTACTATCCTGGACCGGCTCGCCGATGCGAATTTCAATGCTGTCTTTTTGCAGGTCCGCCTGCGGGGGGACGTTATTTACCGTTCGGCTATTGAACCGGCTTCGAAAACATTCTCAGGTAAATACGGCACAATGCCCGGATACGATCCGCTGGCTTTTGCGATAGAAGAATGTCACAAGCGTGGAATGGAGTGTCATGCCTGGTTTGTCACATTTCCTGTCGGTACGGACAAAGCGGTCAAGGAACAGGGAAAACTTTCCGTTGTGAAACGTAAACCGAAACTCTGCAAACGGCATAACGGTGAATGGTATCTCGATCCCGGAGTGCCGGAGACTGCCGATTATATATTATCAATGGTAAAAGAGCTGGTAAACGGATACGATATCGATGGCATCCAGTTCGATTATATCCGTTATCCTGAACAGGCAAAGAGCTTTCCGGACAAAGCAGTCCATAAGAAATATGGGAAATCGGCCCGACTGGCTGATTGGCGGCGTGAGAATATCAATAAGATGGTCTATCGCATTTACGACTGGGTAAAAGCGGCAAAGCCCTGGGTGCAGGTCAGCAGTTCGCCGCTGGGTAAATACAATCGTATCGAACGGGTCCCCAATGCCGGATGGACCGCGTATGAAAGTGTTTTCCAAGACCCTAAAATGTGGATGCAGAAAGGAAAACAGGACATGATCGTACCGATGATGTACTATCTGCATGACAATTTTTTCCCTTTTGTCGACAACTGGGTGGAGAACTGCAACGGACGCCTGGTCGTTCCGGGACTGGGTGCTTACCGGATGGATAAGTCGGAAGCGGACTGGACAGTCAATGACATTACCGATCAGATAGACTACAGCCGTTATTACGGAGGTGCGGGAGCTGCTTTTTTCCGTTGCGCGAATGTGCTGGATAATACGAAGGGACTGTATGATGAACTGAAAGATAATTACTATAAATATCCGGCGCAATTAGTACCGCTGACCTGGTTGAATGATCGTATTCCCGCTTCACCTGGTGATATCCGTGTGGAACGGGAGGGAGATGAATTGAAATTATCCTGGCAGAAACCGGCGGAGGAAAAGGAGGATCTTACCTATACTGTTTATTATTCGTTGACGGATTCGATCGATACGGCATCTGCCAAATCCATGCTGGCAACAGGAGTCAGGGATACTGTTTTGTATCTTCCTGTAGGAGCGAATGAGGAGAGAGGTTACAGTTTCAGTGTTTCGGCATCTACCCGCTACCATATAGAAGGGCTGCCTTCTCCGGAAACCTATTATTACTTATCCAAATTTCCTAAATAATATTAACGATTAGGAGTGGATATGTGAAAGCACTATCTTTGCGTTGAATGAAAAATGCTGTCACATATCTGTTTATCGTCTTTTTGGCGTCTCTTATTTTTTATGGAGGTGCCGGGGTGAACCTGATTACCTATTGCTGTGGCGATTGCCGCACGGAAGGGGTAGTCGTATTGCTGAACGATACTTGTTGTGATGTGCACGAGCATAGCTGTTGCAGCACTGCGGATGAGGTTTCGGCATGCGACTCCGGTTGCTGCGAAGAAGACTGCTGTGACATGGAGCGGATCAGCTTCGATTGGAGCAGTTCCAATAATCCGATAGTAGAATTACAACCGGCAGTGACCGACCTTTTGTCGTTTGCTTCTCCGTTAGCCTCACTGGTTTTGGTTCCTTTCCTGAAAGAATACATTTCACAGGAGCAGGATGGACCGCCTGTGGTCTGTCCGCGTGTCTACCTGTATTTGCTTACTTCACTTTTGATTTAGATCATCCTGATAACCTTTCCGTAATGTCACAACTGTGTCATGCTGTTGGCTATACTCTGCCATGCTCGTGGCAGAACAGTGCCAATACGATGGCAGAACAGTGCCAATATGATGGCAAAGCTCTGCCATGCTTATGGCAAAACCTTTTACTTAGGATCATGTAGTCTTTCATAAGCAGGATTGCAATCTTGGGTATACCTTATTACTGAATCAAAATGTAAAGCAATGTTGAAACAACTCTATATTACTCTATTTATACTATTCTTCGCCCTCTCTGCCCAGGCGAAAGATGTAAAAGGGCATGTATTTGATGATAATGACCAACCGATAATCGGAGCGAATGTCTATTGGGAAGGAACCCAGCAAGGGACGACGACCGATGTAGACGGTGCTTTCAAACTGAAAACAAGGGAAGGCGCGAATAAACTGGTCGTAAGTTATATCGGTTATGAGACTTTTATCTTATCGGTTACGAATGTAGACGAGCCTTTGATGATAAAGCTGAAAGGGGAAGTCACCCTGGAAGAGGTCGTGATCAGCGAACGTAAGATGGGTACGATCGCTTCAAGAACCAGTGTCCTGCAGACGCAGAAGATCACGTACGACGAACTGTGCCGTGCCGCCTGTTGTAACCTGGCAGAGAGTTTCGAGACAAACCCGTCCGTCGATGTCTCCTATGCGGATGCGGCAACCGGAGCACGGCAAATCAAATTGTTGGGACTGGCAGGAACTTATGTTCAGATGCTGACCGAGAATTATCCGAATTTCCGCGGGGCTGCTTCTCTTTACGGACTGGATTATGTGCCTGGTGCCTGGATGGAAAGTATCCAGGTTTCTAAAGGGACTTCTTCCGTAAAGAATGGCTATGAGGCATTGGCGGGTCAGATCAATGTGGAATTTAAGAAACCGCCGACGGCAGATATCTTTTCCGTGAACCTGTTCGGTAGTGATGCAGGTCGTTATGAGGGGAATGCGGATGCTTCCTGGCATATCAATGACAAGGTCTCTACCGGTTTGCTGGTGCATTATTCAAATGATAAGAAGCAGCATGACGGCAATGACGACGGTTTCCTGGATACGCCGTTGCGGGAACAGGTCAACCTGATGAACCGCTGGTATCATAAACTGGATAATTACGTCGCCCAGTATGGTGTCCGTTATCTGCACGAAAGCCGTACAGGGGGACAAGCCACCAAACATCATGATTTTACCGATCCTTACAAGGTGCATCTGAATACGAACCGGGCGGAACTGTATACAAAACAAGCCTATATTATTGACAAGGAGAAAGTGGAAAGTGTAGCATTGATCCTCTCGGGTTCCTACCATGAGCAGAAATCCATGTATGACCGTACTCCTTACAATGTGTATCAGAACAATGTGTATGCGAGCCTGCTTTACGAGAAAGAGTTTTCTCCGG
Source organism: Parabacteroides chongii (assembly GCF_029581355.1). Classification (NCBI taxonomy): domain Bacteria; kingdom Pseudomonadati; phylum Bacteroidota; class Bacteroidia; order Bacteroidales; family Tannerellaceae; genus Parabacteroides; species Parabacteroides chongii. Next base: position 3,194,407 of record NZ_CP120849.1, read on the forward strand.
CGCATAGCCTGAGTACCGGTCTGAGTATGAATTATGACGGTTTCGATGAAAACCTGTTGCAGAATGGAGTGCGCAATGTTTTTGACCGGACGGAAGTGGTGCCGGGAGCTTATGTGCAATATACGTATAATCTGAATGACAAGTTGATTGTGTTGGGTGGTATCCGGGCTGATTACAGCTCTTTGTATGACTTCTTTGTCACGCCTCGCGTACATATTAAGTATAACCCGTTCGACTGGTTCCATGTCCGTGCTTCTGCCGGTAAAGGATTCCGTACGGCGAATATACTTGCAGAGAATAACTTCCTGCTGTCGAGTAGCCGTAAAATGAATATTGCCGACAATCTGGATCAGGAAGAAGCCTGGAATGCGGGAGTCAATCTGGCTTTCTACATCCCGTTGTTCGGTAAAGAACTGACGCTTAACGGAGAATGGTATTACACTGATTTCCGGAAACAGGTCGTAGTCGATATGGACAGCGATCCTCATGCCGTGAGCTTTTATAACCTGGACGGCAAATCTTATTCGAACAGTTTTCAGGTAGAGGCTACCTATCCTTTTTTCCGCGGATTTACCCTGACAGCCGCATACCGTTATACGGATGCAAAAACCGATTACCGGAATGCTGCAGGCGTAACGCAGCGATTGAAGAAGCCGCTGGTCAGCGATTACAAGGGGCTGCTGACCGCTTCCTATCAAACACCGTTGAAGAAATGGCAGTTCGACCTGACCGGCCAGTTCAACGGAGGAGGCCGGATGCCGACACCGGATGCGACAAATCCGCTGTGGGAACCCGACTTTAACGCATATACAGTTGTGAATGCGCAAATTACAAAGTATTTTCGCAGATGGTCTGTTTATCTAGGTGCGGAGAACCTGTTTGATTATAAACAATCCCATCCTATTATAGACGCCGGAAATCCGAGAGGGGAGAACTTCGACGGTTCGATGGTCTGGGGACCGGTTCACGGACGGAAAATATATGCCGGCTTGCGCTTCAACATCAGTCGTGATTAAATTACAGATGAATTATTTACCAATTAATACAGATACATTATGAAACAGTTTGTAGTAGCATTAATCTGCGCCGTATTTACTTTTTCTTCGGCCTATGCACAAGATGCAAAAAAGAAAAAGGACAAAGTTACTTTCTTCGTGGAAGGAATGGAATGTGCCAATTGCCAGAAAAAGGTAGAAAAGAATATCTCGTTCGAAAAGGGAGTGACCGATATGAAGTGCGACCTGACAACCCGTACGGTAGAGGTCACTTACAAGACGGATAAGACATCGAAAACGAAATTAGCTTCAGCCTTTAAAAAGATAGGCATGGAAGCAGTGCCGGTAGACGACGGTGCCGGTTGTCCGGTCAGTCCTGCGAAAAAAAATTAAGCAGTCTGTATTTCGTTAACACGAAAATTCAGCAGAACATCTTATCTTTGCAAAGCATACCTGTATGGGGCGGATCTATGTGTCCGCCTCTTTTATGAAAAAAAGTTCATGAAACATGCAGCGTTTTGCACGAGAATAACATCATTATATTTGTAATGGACGAGTCACAACTGATAAATGGTTGTAGGAAGGGGGACAGGCTGGCTCAGAAAGAGCTTTACGAGAGGTATTCCCGCAGGATGATGGGAGTTTGTCTGCGTTATGTGAACGACAGGGAGACTGCCCGCGATTTGTTGCAGGATGGATTCGTGAAAGTTTTTACCAGTATGGACTCTTTTTCGGGAACTGGTTCATTTGAGGGATGGATGCGTAAGATCTTTGTAAATTGTGCATTGGAGTATTTGCGTAAATCAGATGTGTTGCGCGAATCGACAGACTTGGATAACACGGCTGAATTGATACAGCCGGCTGGTTCCGTTATCTCGGATATGTCGGCGGCGGAGTTGATGAAGCTGGTGCAGGAGTTGCCGGCAGGTTTTCGTACCGTATTCAACTTGTTCGCGATCGAAGGATATTCGCATAAGGAGATCAGTGATATGCTGAATATAACGGAGAGTACGTCACGTTCACAGTTCACGCGCGCCAAACAGATGTTGCAAAAGAGGATTAACGCTTTGTATTAAGAGGAAAGAATGGAAAAGGAAAGAGATACAATAGATGATTTGTTCCGCTCGAAATTGTATGATTTTGAGGAGGAGACAATGCCGGGCGACTGGGAGGCTATAGCCGATCGTTTGCCGGGTAAAGCACCGGTACCTTTCCGCCGGACTTTGCGCTACTGGGCTGCGGCAGCGGTTGTTTCGCTGTTGATGATAACAAGTGGCGTTTATTTGTTCAGATCAGAGAAGGAGCCACCTCCGGTTGCTGACAGGATCGAACAGGAAACAAAGAAAATGGAAACAGAGCTGGCAAAAGAGTCGGAAGTACCGGTTACTGCCATACAGCCTGTAGAAGAGCAAATACCTGCAACACCGATAGCTAAAGTGCAACAACCGGTGGTGCGTGAAACATATAAGGCGGCTGTAAAGGTTGCCGATACTGAACCTGCTGTTATTTCTTCAGATGATGATATGGAGGAGAAAGCAGAAGTAATAATACATTCGGATGAAACTGATGTGGTTGAAACAGAAGATGTTGTACAGGATCATCCGGAAGTAGGTTCTGCTAATGATCCCCGTTCGTTGGTAGCAGACGCTGCTCCGGCAGGTAAGAAAGAGAAGACTGTTTCTCCGCGTCGTTGGGGATTCGGAATGGGAGGCGGTAGTGTTACTACAGGGACAAGTAATTCGTTGAATACATATGTCTTGAAGAATACATCGTTGACAGATCAGGAGTTGTTATTCCTGAATTCTGCTAATTTTGAGAATTCAACTCGAAGAACGAACGTGAAGCATAAGACACCGGTTTCTGTGGGTATGTCGGTAAGTTATTCTTTGAATAATCGGTTTGCTTTAGTTACCGGTCTGAATTATTCTTTATTGTCTTCTTCTTGGGAAACAACCGATACCTATCATAATAAAACGAGTCAAAAGCTCCATTTTATAGGTGTACCGTTGTCTTTGTCTTATAAAATAGCAGAGTGGAAACGTTTCCAGGTGTATGCTGCTGCAGGAGTCATGACAGAAGTGAATGTGTCTGGTAAATTGGTTACGAAAAAATATATGCATAAAGAATTATACGAAAAAGAGTCTGAACATATCCGGATGAAAGAATGGATGTGGTCTGTTAATGCCCGTGCCGGTGTCAGTTATCCGCTGCTCCGTTTCGTAAGCCTTTATGCTGAAGTGGGAGCGGATTATTACTTCGATAACGGAAGTTCCATCGAAACCGTTCGTTCTGAGAAACCATTTAATGTAAATCTGCAGGCCGGTTTCCGGTTAGGTTTTTAATCGAATAAGAAACAAATACTAATAACATAAAAATAAAAAAACAGAAATGAAGAAACTAAAGTTTTTAGGGGTGATGGCTATGGCTGCACTTTTATTCACCTCTTGTTTGGACGGGGGAAATAATGAACAATCGGGAGCGGCAATCGGAGTGGTTGATTTTTCAATGGAAGCCATGAAGAATTTAGCTTATGTGAATGATTATACGGCACTTTATTCTCCTCAATTTGAATCATTGACTACAGGGGATTGTATAGTTTTTCCTTATACTATAAACTATGATGATCCAATGAACAGTGGAACAAATAAATATTTGACAGCAACAGTGGCTGGTTATAATAAGCTGGACGAAGGTTTGTTGGTGACAACTGTTGATACGGCAGATATTAGAAAAAATGAAATTACAACTATGGATGCCTCTGTGATCAGTTCTGATGGTACAGGTTATGGTTGTGGTACAGTAAAAAATTATCTTTTCTTAAGTTCTAGCCATCCCAATATATCGTCGGATCAAAAGAATATGTATGAGTTACAATATGATCCATCTCAAACACCAAAAGAAGTGGAAGGAAAGAGAGTGTACGATTTCTTTTTGCGTGTTGTTAAGCAGGCTGACGGAAAGGGTACTGTAGGTACTAATACTTTGAACTATGTATTTAGAGCAGGAAGTGCTATTGAAATGTTGAAGTCGAAAGAAAAAGCAGATAATCAAGACGCTTTGTATATTCGTCTGAATTATATTAAAGAGTTTAATAAGGATACAACTGCTGCTACTTGGGGAACATCAAAGTTGATGGGTTTTCCTATTTTAAAGGAAACAACGAATTGATAAAATAAACAAATCGGCATGTGTGAAACGAACACCAAAGTATCGTCTACACATGCCGATTTTGTAATATATTTCTGCTATATACTAATTTTTAAACTTCTGTATTTGTTCTAGGAGAACTCTTTTCTCCACAACACCGGAAGTACGCCAGACTATTTCACCTTTCTTGAAAATGATCAATGTCGGAACGGATTGAATCCGATACAGATTGGCTACAGCCTCATTTTTGTCTACATCGATTTTCAGGACACGTGCTTGCCCTGCCACTTCCTTACCCAATGCTTCAACTGTCGGGCTCATTACTTTACATGGACCACACCAAGTGGCGAAAAAGTCTACTAATACAGGTTTATCTCCGTTTATAATATCTTTGAAAGTTTCCATATTGTTTTTCTATTTATAACAATTGGAATGTAATGCTTGTTCATCGAACAGATGAAGCCGGTTATTTTATTTCATTAATAACAGTTTCGCTGCTTTCAAAAACGATAAATACACCTTCCCATTTGCCTTCTTTCTCATAGCTATCAATACCTTCTTTCTCAACAAAACGGATTCGATATGTCGCTTTTATCTTTTTCATTGTAAAAGTTGAGCTGTTTCGTAACTCACATGAGGGAGCTAATGATATTGTTTCTGTAGTTGTTCTGTTTGGAGGAAGAGGTGTTTTTTCATTTTTGAAAGGTGCTTTTCTATCTCCAATGAAATATTTGTATTCAGAAGATAGCAATTCGAATACATCAGGAAAAGCAATCGATATCTCTTCTTCCGGCAAATAAGGCAATATATTTTCGTCAATGAAAAACTGAGAGGATTCTTCTACTTTTTCAGATGAATTAATAACAATGTCTTTTGTTGTATTCCCTGTATTACGGAAAACCTGTTCAGGTGTTTTTATTTCAAAAAGCTCTTCTCCGTCACCTTCCTGCAAAGCCCACATGATAGAACTAAATTCATATTGTTTTTCTTCGATTAGTTCTTCGTCATTGTCTTTACTACATGCAATAAACAAAAAAACAGATAATAGTAAAAATAGCGATCCGATTATATTCTTCATGGCCTCTATGAATATTGATTGTTTGCAAATGTATATAAGATAATTGCATATCAATGAATTAAATGTAAATTTGTATGTGGTTTTAAGGTTATTTATAAATGATGCCAATGTGATACAGGTGGAAGATTAATCGAACTTACCGGTGCTATTCTCTTGAAATACTTTACAAAGATAGGAGGAGGATATGGAACGAATGGACTGAATGGGACCCAATAGGAATAATAATCGATTTTCCGGAAGTTTTTTTAATTGATTTCCGTCTATAAAAACAATTGTATTTGTGTTCAAAAGCAATTGTTTTTCAGTTACAAATACAATTGTATTTGTAACTGAAAACTATTGTCTGTGTAAACACTGAAAAAAGATAGGCAGTTTTCAGTAATACGGGGATAGGGAAGATTGCCTGATTTGCCAGGCAAAATGAAATGTCTTCTTTGAATCCTTTTAAAACTGAAAAATGGCGATAGCCTTATATAATCTTTCCGCTGATGTTTTGTTTACTTTGTATGAATAAACCGTGTTATAGCCAAATGTCGGGTAAAGTTGAAGTGATCCGTATAAATTCACTACATTTACACGTCATAATTTGTCAACAATAATAAAGTGACATAACTACGACCAGCTCCTGTTAATTGATAATATCTAATTTGAAATGAAGATATATATGGATACAGAATTTATAAACTTAACAACAGACAATCTTGCAGATGAGCATTTGTGTTGCATTATCCGTACTAAAAAGCGCCATCCTGGTGTTGAGGCAAAGCGGCAATGGCTTTCTGAACGGCTGAATGAAGGTCATGTCTTTAGAAAGTTGAATGCAAAGGCCACGGTTTTTATAGAGTATGCCCCTTTGGAAACAGCCTGGGTTCCCATAACGGGTGATAATTATTATTATATCTATTGCTTATGGACTTTGGGTAGTTACAAAGGGAAAGGGTATGGGAAGTCGCTGATGGAATATTGTATAGCCGATGCTAAAGAAAAGGGTAAATCCGGTATTTGTATGCTAGGAGCAAAAAAACAAAAATCCTGGCTTTCCGACCAGTCGTTTGCGAAGAAGTTTGGCTTTGAGACTGTTGATGTTACCGATAATGGATATGAATTGCTGGCACTCTCTTTTGACGGAATAAAGCCGACGTTTGCACATAATGTAAAGAAACAGGGAATCGAAAACAAAGAACTGACAATTTATTATGATGTGCAGTGTCCTTATATCGATCAAAAAATCGGGATTGTCAGACAGTATTGTGAAACGAATGATGTTCCTGTATCTTTCATCCAAGTGGATACCCTACAAAAAGCTAAGGAGCTACCTTGTGTTTTCAACAACTGGGCAGTGTTTTATAAAGGACATTTTGAGACGGTGAATTTATTACAGGATGCTGCCAGCTTAATGAGAATACTCAAAAAGTAAAATTAGGATTTATATATTTTGTAGAAATAATAAAGCCTGTTAATCATATGATTAACAGGCTTTATTGGCGGTCCGGACGGGACTCGAACCCGCGACCCCATGCGTGACAGGCATGTATTCTAACCAGCTGAACTACCGAACCAAAACAAATAAGGAAATAATAATTAAAAGAGGCGGTCCGGACGGGACTCGAACCCGCGACCCCATGCGTGACAGGCATGTATTCTAACCAACTGAACTACCGAACCTCTTTTCATTATCAATCTCTCTCGATTGCGGTGCAAAGGTAAGTATTATTTTCAATTCTGCAATACCTTCGGTAAAGAAAATATGTCTTTTTTTTAATCATGGCTGATATGCAGCAGGTTAAGAAATGAAATTTTTTTCACTGTTTTCAAAAGTAACGGAGTTCTCTATCCGGCAATTTAAAACAGGTTTGTCACATTTCTACACTGTTTGGCAACTTTTCATAAACCAAAGGGGAATATGTTATGATAATTTGTTACTTTTGCAACTCAATATAAAAAAGAAAACGGAGAAAGAAAATGGACGTCGCCATTATTAAGTATAATGCCGGAAATATCTACTCAGTGAGTTATGCCTTGAAAAGATTAGGTGTAAGTCCAGTGATTACAGCCGACCCGGAAGTATTAAGTAAAGCAGATAAGGTAATTTTCCCCGGTGTAGGGGAAGCACAGACTACCATGGATTATCTGAAAGAACATAAACTGGATGCTGTTATTAAGGATCTGAAACAACCCGTACTGGGTATTTGTCTGGGTATGCAATTAATGTGTCGTCATTCTGAAGAAGGAGATGCAGAATGCCTGGGGATTTTTGATGCGGAAGTAAAGAAGTTCGTGCCCCATCGCCATGAGGACAAGGTGCCCCATATGGGATGGAATACGATCACACAAGTTAAAGACGGTTTATTTACCGCACAATTGGAGAACAAATTTGTTTACTTCGTACATAGTTATTATGTACCGGTAAATGAATATACGGCTGCAACCACGAATTATATTCAACCGTTCAGTGCTTCGCTGCATAAAGACAATTTTTATGCAACGCAGTTCCATCCGGAGAAGAGCGGTTCAGTCGGTGAAGTGATTCTGAGGAACTTTCTAAAATTGTAAGATATATGATCGAGCTTATCCCAGCTATAGATTTGATTGATGGCAAATGTGTACGCCTTACGCAAGGCGACTATGATACGAAAAAAGTGTATAACGAAGATCCGCTGGAAGTAGCGAAGATGTTCGAAGCGCATGGTATCTGTCGCTTGCATGTGGTTGATCTGGATGGTGCCCGTCAGGGACGGATCATCAACTACCGCGTATTGGAAAGACTGGCTACACGCACCTCTCTGGTGATCGATTTCGGCGGAGGTCTGAAGCAGGAAGATGATTTGGAGATCGCATTCGAAAGCGGTGCCCAGATGGTGACCGGTGGAAGTATAGCGGTAAAAAATCCAGAGGTTTTTACTTCCTGGATCCGGAAGTTCGGAAGCGAAAAGATTATATTGGGAGCTGATGCGAAAGAGAAAAAGATTGCCATCAGCGGGTGGGAAGAGACTACTGATAAAGAACTGATCCCTTTCATCCGGGAGTATTACGACAAGGGAATCACGAAAGTGATCTGTACGGATATCAGCCGCGATGGCATGTTACAGGGACCGGCTATCGGATTGTATGAGGAGATACGGGAGGCAATCCCTTTTCTATATATCATAGCCAGCGGAGGAGTCAGTTCGATTGAAGATATAGAAAAACTGGCTGAAGCAGGAATACCGGCGGTAATTTTCGGCAAGGCCATCTACGAAGGAAAGATCGAATTAAAGGATCTGCTTCGTTTTACCTGAAAAGAGGAGGAGAAATCAACGTATGCTAGCCAAGAGAATAGTACCCTGTCTGGATATCAAAGATGGAAAAACAGTAAAAGGAATTAATTTTGTGAACTTCCGCGACGCAGGCGATCCGGTCGAACTGGGGTCACAATACAGCCGGGAGGGAGCCGACGAGCTTGTCTACCTGGATATAACCGCTTCGCATGAAGGCCGTAAAACCTTCACTGAACTGGTCAAAAAAGTAGCCGCTAATATCAGTATCCCTTTTACGGTGGGAGGCGGCATTAACGAACTGAAAGACGTAGACCGTCTGTTGAGTGCCGGTGCCGACAAGGTATCGATCAACTCGGCGGCACTGCGCAACCCTTCGCTGATCGAAGAGATCGCGAAGAATTTCGGAAGCCAGGTCTGTGTGGTCGCCATCGATGCGAACTACGAGAACGGAGACTGGCTCTGCTATCTGAACGGAGGCCGTATCCCGACGGAGAAGCATCTTTATCAGTGGGCTTCTGAAGCCGAAAGCCGCGGAGCAGGCGAGATCCTGTTCACCAGTATGACGCACGACGGTGTAAAAGACGGATATGCCAATGAGGCACTCTCGGCTTTGGCTGACAACCTGCATATTCCGGTCATCGCTTCGGGAGGAGCCGGCAAGATGGAACATTTCCGTGATACCTTTGCAGAAGGAAAAGCGGATGCCGCGCTGGCTGCCAGCGTATTCCATTTCGGGGAGATCGGCATAGCCGACCTGAAGCAGTATCTGAATAAAGAAGGAATCAATGTAAGAATATAATTACAAGAATAAGATGAAATTAGATTTTGAAAAAATGGGCGGACTTATCCCGGCAATCGTTCAGGATAACAATACCAACAAAGTATTGATGCTGGGTTTTATGAATGAAGAAGCCTATGAAGAAACAAAGGAAACAGGCAAGGTAACCTTCTTCAGTCGTACGAAGAACCGTTTGTGGATGAAAGGTGAAACCAGCGGTAACACCTTGCAGGTGGTGAGTATGATGGTGGATTGCGATAACGATACCATCCTTATCAAGGCTATTCCGGCCGGTCCGGTTTGCCATACAGGAGCTGATACTTGTTTCGGCGAAAAGAATAAGGAAGACATCATGTTCCTGAAATATCTGCAGGACTTTATCGAACAGCGCCGTCAGGAGATGCCGGAAGGTTCTTATACCACTTCCTTGTTCTTGAAAGGAGTGAACCGTATGGCGCAGAAGGTAGGGGAAGAAGCTGTCGAGACCGTGATCGAAGCAACCAACGGAACAGAAGAAGGCTTTATTTATGAAGCATCCGACCTGGTTTATCATCTGATCGTATTATTGACCAGCAAAGGTCTTCGTCTGGAAGATCTGGCACGCGAATTAAAGAAAAGACATAAAGGATAAATTGCTATGGAAGATACAACACTGCTCAGACTGGAAGGCGTAGAAATCTGTCGCGACGAAAATGTCATACTGCATAATGCCTCTTTTACCTTGCGTAACGGGGAGTTTGTGTATGTAATCGGGAAAGTAGGCTCCGGAAAGAGCAGTCTGTTGAAATCCTTGTATTGCGAAATCCCGATCAGTCAGGGCGATGCCTGGCTGTTGGATTACAATCTCTGTAAGATGAAACGGAAGGACATACCCTATCTTCGCCGTAAGCTGGGTATTGTTTTTCAGGATTTTCAGTTGCTTACCGACCGCTCGGTGATCAAAAATCTGGAGTTCGTCCTGCGGGCGACCGGATGGAAGAAAAAGAGCGAGATCAAAGAACGCATCGAAGAGGTGCTTCATCAGGTAGGCATGCAGACCAAAGGATATAAGATGCCGCACGAACTGTCGGGCGGCGAACAACAGCGTATCGTGATAGCAAGAGCACTCCTGAATGACCCTGAACTTATATTGGCCGACGAGCCTACAGGTAATCTGGACCCGGAAACAAGCGGGCAGATCGTACAGCTTCTGCATGATATTTGCCAGAAAGGTACGGCGGTGATTATGACCACGCATAACTATACACTGGTACATAATTATCCCGCCCGTATAGTAAAATGTGAGAATGCATGCCTCGGTGATGTCGGAGAATGATTTTTTATGTAACTTTGCACACGCAAAATAGCAAGGAACAAACAATTTAATTATAGGAAAAGAAAATGAAAGTTTTAAAGTTTGGCGGTACTTCTGTGGGATCTGCACAGAGAATGAAAGAGGTAGCAAAATTGATTTGCTCAGGCGACCGTAATATTGTCGTATTGTCTGCCATGTCAGGTACAACCAACTCGTTGGTTGAGATATCCGACTACCTGTACAAGAAGAATCCGGATGGTGCAAATGAAATCATCAATAAGCTTGCGCAGAAATATTACGGACATATCGAAGAACTGTACAGCACCGACGAATATAAGCAGAAAGCCAAAGAACTTGTAAAATCTCATTTCGATTATATCCGTACTTTCACGAAAGACCTGTTCACCTTGTTTGAAGAAAAGGTCGTGCTGGCTCAGGGAGAACTGATCTCTACCGGTATGATGAACCTGTATCTGAATGAAACCGGCGTGAACTCCGTCCTGCTTCCTGCTTTGGAATATATGCGTACGGACAAGAATGCTGAACCGGATCCCGTTTATATTAAGGAACGTCTGGTAAAACAGCTGAACGAACATAAAGATGCCGACTTATATATCACTCAGGGATATATCTGCCGGAATGCCTACGGCGAGGTCGATAACCTGCAGCGTGGCGGCAGCGACTATAGCGCTTCCCTGATCGGTGCGGCTGTGAATGCGGAAGAAATCCAGATATGGACGGATATCGACGGTATGCATAATAACGATCCGCGTATCGTTGACAAAACATCACCGGTTCGCAACCTGCATTTCGAAGAAGCAGCAGAACTGGCTTACTTCGGTGCGAAGATCCTGCATCCTACTTGTATTTTGCCTGCCAAGCTGAACAATATCCCGGTTCGTCTGCTGAACACCATGCAGCCGGAAGCTCCCGGAACGTTGATCTCCAACGAAACGGAAAAAGGAAAGATCAAGGCTGTTGCGGCAAAAGATAATATCATCTCCATCAAGGTAAAGAGCGGCCGTATGTTGCTGGCTACCGGTTTCCTGCGTAAGGTATTCGAAATCTTCGAAAACTACCAGACACCGATCGATATGGTTACCACTTCGGAAGTAGGTGTATCGGTAACGATTGACAACCGCAAGCATCTGGAAGAAATCGTAGACGACCTGAAGAAATACGGTACGGTTACGGTGGATGAAGATATGGTGATTGTTTGTGTGGTAGGCGACCTGGAATGGGATAACGTCGGCTTCGAAGCCCGTATCGTCCAGGCGATGAAGGATGTGCCGGTGCGTATGATCTCCTACGGAGGCAGCAACTACAATGTGTCGCTGCTGATCAAGTCGGCAGACAAGAAGAAAGCGCTCCAGGCGTTAAGCGATCACCTATTTAATAATTAAAAATTGAGAATTGAGAATTGAAAATTAATAGATGGTAACTAATTTTCAATTCTCAATTTTCAATTCTCAATTCTCTTATTATGCTCAAAGGAACATTCCCGATAGATAAACTGAAGGCACTTCCTACGCCTTTTTATTATTATGATGTAAAATTGTTGCAGGATACACTGGATATGGTGAAGAATGAAGCCGGTAAATACGGCTATCATGTACACTATGCAGTCAAGGCAAATGCCAATCCGCGTATCCTGTCCGTTATAGCGGAGAACGGTCTGGGGGCCGACTGCGTGAGCGGTGGTGAGGTGCAGGCTGCCCTGAATGCCGGATTCCCTGCCGGTAAAGTGGTCTTTGCCGGTGTCGGTAAAGCCGATTGGGAAATCAACCTGGGACTGGACAACGATATCTTCTGTTTCAATGTGGAATCGGCTGTCGAGCTGGATATCATCGACGAACTGGCTGCCGCTAAAAACAAAGTGGCTTCGGTTGCCCTGCGTATCAATCCGGAAGTGGATGCCCATACCCATGCGAAGATCACCACTGGAATGAAAGAAAATAAGTTCGGTATCAATCTGAGCCAGCTGGGACAGGTGCTGGATAACCTGGCGAAACTGAAACATGTGAAACTGATCGGTATCCATTGCCATATCGGTTCGCAGATCACGGATATGTCCGCATTCCGTAACCTGGTTATCCGTGTAAACGAGATACAGGAAGAGTTGGAAGCCCGTGGTATTCAAATAGAGAATCTGAACTTCGGCGGCGGATTGGGTATCGATTATTATCACCCGAACCATCTGCCTATCCCGGCATTCGATAACTACTTTGCCGTATTCAATAAATTGCTGAAAGTACGTCCCGGTCAGCAGGTACATTTCGAACCGGGCCGTTCGGTCGTTGCCCAATGCGGGACACTGATCTCGAAGGTTCTGTATGTTAAAGTCGGTGAGACAAAACAGTTTGCCATTCTGGATGCCGGATTTACCGAACTGATCCGTCCTGCCATGTACGATGCCTATCACCGGATCGAGAATATATCCAGTGACGAAGCGGTCGAACTGTATGATGTAGTAGGGCCTATCTGCGAATCATCCGATGTATTCGGTAAAGATGTCGAGCTGAATAAGGCACACCGCGGTGACCTGATCGCCTTGCGTTCAGCCGGTGCTTACGGCGAGGTGATGGCCTCCCAATATAACTGTCGCCAGCTTCCGAAGGCGTACTATTCCGATACGATTTAATTATCTTATAAGAAGTTTAAACAGCACTATAGTGTCAGGTATCTTAACACTATAGTGCTGCTCCTATTAACACAATAGTGCTATCCCTTGTAACACAATAGAGCTATCAGTCTGCTTTACCATTGAGGCTCTTTCTCTTTTCCTGTTTTTTTATTTGTAGTGTTTCCTTTTTTACTACCTTTGTACGATCCCGTGATGTGGGGTGTGATAAATCTTGAATGTTTATAAAAGATAGAATGTGATGAAAAAGAAAGAGTTATATAGCATACTCATGATTTGTTTGCTGATGTTCTCCTCTTGTCTCGGAGATACGAATACCCGGATAACGGTGGGAGAGCAGGAAGCTGTCTATCAGTCACGTCCGACCAAAGGGTTTTATGTGGATGGCGGTCGTTTCCTTTATGGCTCAAACCTGAGTGTAACGGGGGATACCGGCGATTGTTTTCTGATAGAATACTCATTCGATTCTGCAGCTCCGGAGTTGCAAGGCACGGACAGTCTGTCCATCGAGCTGATTGAACAACCGGTCAGTGTACCTTTATGGCCTTTGGACAGCCAGATGACGGATACGACAAAGATATTGAATAACGAAGTCCTGACGGAATCATTACTGGGCCGCAAGGCCTATATCAAAGGACGTCTGTTCTTATGGTCCAATCATACGGAGACGGAATCTCAGCAGGATAGTTTCATGCTCAGCTATAATCCGGAAAAGATGTATACCATAGAGGAGGGGAAGCGGATTTACAATCTCTACCTTCGGGCTATAAAGAAAGTGACGAAGCCGGAAGAAGGCAGCGGTGATGATAATAAAGAAGAAGGTGAAGGAACAACCGAAACTGAAAAGACTGTAAAGGTCTTGATTACAAATGCATTCAATATCGAGGAGTTCTTTGATAAAGCGAAAGTACAGGAAGAGGAAAAGGGAGAAAAAGGACTTTCTATAGCAATAAATTACGCTTCGGCATATAATAAGGATACGACAGCCTGTTTGTGGAGTACGACGGAGCCGATGTTGATTTCGTTTAGTGAAAGAGTTGAATAAGGGAAGATAAAGGGGTATTAAATAGAAAAACGGAGAGATGTATAAGGAGATAATCAAATGGGTAATAGCCATCATATCTCAACCGGGGAAGGCCTGGGATATGTTGTCAAGAAAAGAAGAGAAGGGCGATGAGTTCTTGTCGCGATTCATATATCCGTTAATCGGACTGGTTACAGTGGCTGCTTTTCTGGGCGTGTTGTTTACGCGGAAGGAGTTTGATGTAGAGCTTGCTTTGAAATCGTCGATCAAAACCCTGGTCGCTTCTTTCGGAGGTTTCTATTTGGGAGCCTATTTTCTGAATGAAGCCTGGCAGGGATGGTTTGGAAGAGAAAAGGACATGAAACTCTGCCAGCGTTTTGTCGGTTATTCGTCATCGCTGATGTTTGCCTTGAATATCGTGCTGATGCTGCTGCCGGAGTTTTTCTTCCTGCGCATCTTCATTTTATATACATTTTATATTGTATGGGAAGGAGCCGGTCCTTATATGCAGATGGAAGAAAAGGAACGGCTGAAGTTTGCCGGTATAACGACCGTTATCATTTTGCTGACACCGGCGGTGATCGAGTTTGTGCTGTTCATGCTGATGCCGGGATTACGTTTTTGACAGTTAGAAAAAGATGAAAGAGAAGATTAGTAATAATATACAGATAAAGAACAAGCGGGCAACCTTCGATTATGAATTGCTCGATACGTTTACTGCCGGGATCGTGCTGACCGGGACGGAGATCAAATCCATCCGCCTGGGAAAAGCCAGCCTGGTCGATACGTTCTGTATCATGGAGAAAGGCGAGTTGTGGGTGAAGAACATGTACATCGCCGAGTATTTTTACGGTACCTATAATAATCATGTCGCACGCCGCGACCGTAAATTGCTGCTTACCAAAAAGGAGCTGCGCAAGATAGACAATGCAGCCCGTAACAGTGGTTTTACCATTATCCCGACCCGTATGTTCATCAACGAGAAAGGGTTGGCGAAAGTGGTCGTAGCCATAGCCAAAGGTAAGAAGGAATACGATAAACGAGATTCCATCAAAGCCCGTGACGACAAGCGGGAGATGGACAGAGCATTTAGACGGTAAGAGAAACTCTTGCCGTTTCTTTTTTCAAACGGAAAAGACATATCTATGAATAAGGAAACATTTATACGCTCCCTGCAGGAACGTATCCTGATACTGGACGGTGGTATGGGTACTATGATCCAGGGATTCAAACTGACTGAACAGGATTACAGAGGCGACCGTTTCGTCGATTTTCCCGGACAGCTGAAAGGGAACAACGACCTGTTGTGCATCACCCGTCCGGATGTGATCAAGTCGATCCACCGGCAGTATCTGGATGCCGGGGCAGATATCTTCGCTACCAATACATTCAATGCGAACGCCATTTCGATGGAAGATTACGCCATGCAGGAGTATGTGCGTGAGATTAACTTGGCTGCCGGAAAGCTCGGACGGGAAGTAGCCGACGGGTTTATGGCGGAGCATCCGGACCGGACGATCTTTGTCGCCGGTTCTATCGGCCCGACCAACAAGACGGCATCCATGAGCCCCGATGTGAGTAATCCAGCTTATCGTGCGGTAACCTATAAAGATATATATAAAGCCTACAAAGAACAGGTGGAGGCGCTGGTCGACGGAGGCGTGGACATCATTCTTTTTGAAACGACTTTCGATACGCTGAATGTGAAAGCGGGACTGGAAGCTGCTGAAACTGTTTTGAAAGAAAAAGGGAAAGAGTTGCCGATCATGTTGTCACTGACGCTTTCTGCCCAGGGGGGACGTACTCTTTCCGGTCAGACACTGGGTGCCTGCCTGGCTTCGGTCCAGCATGTCAACCTGGTCAGTATCGGTTTAAACTGTTCCTTCGGAGCAGCGGATATGAAGCCTTTCCTTGCCGACCTGGCCAAACATGCTCCCTATTATATAAGCGCTTATCCGAATGCCGGATTACCCAATACGTTCGGTACTTATGACGAGACTCCGGAAAAGATGGCGGGGCATGTGAAGCCGTTCATCGAAGAGGGGCTGGTGAATATACTGGGAGGTTGTTGTGGTACCACACCCGCCCATATCGCCCAGTATCCGGCGTTGATAAAAGGAGCAAAGCCGCATGTGCCTGCCGCGAAGCCGGATTGTCTGTGGCTGTCCGGTCTTGAGCTGCTGGAAGTAAAGAAAGAAAATAACTTTATCAATATAGGCGAACGTTGTAACGTCGCCGGTTCCCGTAAGTTCCTTCGTCTGATCAAGGAAGGGAACTACGAAGAAGCCTTGACGATTGCCCGCAAGCAGGTGGAAGACGGTGCGCAGGTGATCGATATCAATATGGACGACGGGATGCTGGATGCCGTCAAGGAAATGACGACTTTCCTGAATCTGGTCGCTTCCGAACCGGATATCGCCCGGGTGCCTGTCATGATCGACTCTTCCAAATGGCAGGTGATCGAAGAAGGGCTGATGTGCGTACAGGGAAAAAGTATCGTCAACTCGATTTCCCTGAAAGAAGGAGAAGAAGTATTCCTGGCTCATGCCGCCCGCATCAAACAGTTGGGAGCGGCTGTCGTCGTCATGGCTTTCGATGAGAAAGGGCAGGCGGATACATTCGAACGGAAAGTGGAAGTCTGCGGACGCGCATATCGTTTGCTTCGGGAGAAAATAGATTTTGATCCGAACGGAATTATTTTCGATCCGAATGTACTGGCAATCGCTACCGGTATGGAAGAACATAACGGATACGGTCTGGACTTTATCCGTGCCGTCGAGTGGATCAAGCAGAATCTGCCGGGAGCCAAGGTGAGCGGCGGTATCAGTAACCTATCTTTCTCGTTCCGTGGAAATAATTATGTGCGTGAAGCGATGCACTCCGTATTCCTGTACCATGCTATTAGTAAAGGGCTGGATATGGGTATTGTAAATCCTTCTTCTGCCGTAATCTATGAAGATATCGAACCGGAGTTCCGTAATTTGCTGGAAGATGTGATTCTGTACCGTCGTCCGGAAGCCGCCGAAGAGCTGATTACGTATGCCCAGAACCTGCATGTGGATAAGCAGGGGGGAGGAGAAGCAAAACAGGAAGCCTGGCGCGAACAACCGCTGAAGGAACGTCTGGAGTATGCCCTGATCAAAGGGATCGGCGACCATCTGGAAGAAGACTTGCAGGAAGCATTGAAAGAATATCCGCGTCCTGTGAATATTATCGACGGTCCGCTGATGAGCGGTATGAATAAGGTCGGTGAACTGTTCGGTGCCGGGAAGATGTTCTTGCCGCAGGTGGTAAAGACAGCTCGTACCATGAAAAAGGCGGTAGCCATCCTTCAGCCAGCCATTGAAGCCGATAAAACGGCATCCGGCTCGGCGAAAGCCGGAAAGGTTCTTTTCGCAACGGTGAAAGGCGACGTACATGACATCGGCAAAAACATCGTTTCGATCGTTCTTGCCTGCAACAATTACGAAGTGATCGACCTGGGTGTGATGGTTCCTGCCGAGGTGATCGTGAAGACTGCCATCGACGAGCAACCCGACCTGGTCTGCCTGTCAGGACTGATCACGCCCTCCCTGGAAGAGATGGTACACGTGACGGACGAGATGCAGAAAGCCGGATTGACTATTCCGATCATGGTCGGTGGCGCAACCACCTCCAAGCTACATACGGCTATAAAGATAGCCCCTCATTATGATTATCCGGTGATCCACGTACTCGATGCGTCGCAGAACCCGCTGATTGCCGCCAAACTGCTGAATCCGGATACCCGTGATGCTTATATTGAAAGCCTGAATAAGGAATACGAAGCATTGCGCGTTTCGATGGATCAGAAAAAGGAGATATTAGTTCCGCTAAGTGAAGCTCGCCTCCATCCGCAGAAAATAGACTGGACCGGCTGGAATCCTACGACCCCGAATCAGTTGGGTGTCCATGTTCTGCCGTATATTCCATTGGAGGAAATCATACCTTATATACACTGGACCTTCTTCTTCTCTGCCTGGAAACTGAGCGGACGTTTTGCCGGAATCGCCCAATTGCACGGATGCGACTCCTGTCGTGCCCAGTGGTTGGCTAGTTTTCCGGAAGGAGACCGTGCGAAGGCAGCCGAAGCCATGCAGTTGCATAAAGATGCCGTCCGTCTGCTGAATCGGCTGGTGGACAGGAAGGCGGAATATTGTAAAGCCATTTACGGATTCTTCCCGGCTAATAGTGACGGGGATAGTATCCGGATGGGCGATATCGTGATCCCTGTATTGCGTCAGCAGGCAAAGAAGGACGAGGGTGTTTATAAATCGCTTGCCGATTATGTCATGCCTGCTTCGGAAGGCCGTACGGATTATGTCGGTGCTTTTGTCGTAACAGCCGGTGTCGGTGCCGAGGCTCTGAAGAACCAGTTCGAGGAGGAGGGCGATACCTACAGTTCGATGTTGCTCCAGACATTAACGGACCGTCTGGCAGAAGCACTTGCCGAATATCTGCATGAGAAGGTGCGTAAGGAATACTGGGGATATGCTCCGGACGAGTCTTTATCCATCCCGGATCTGTATAAGGTGAAATATCAGGGAATCCGTCCGGCGGTAGGTTATCCTTCGTTGCCGGATCAGTTGTTGAATTACACGCTGGATAATCTGCTGGATATGTCGCAGATCGGGGTGAAGCTGACAGAGAACGGCGCCATGTATCCGACAGCAACGGTAAGCGGTATTTACATCGCTCATCCGGATTCGCAGTATTTCATGATCGGTTCGATCGATGAAGAGCAGATGAAAGATTACGCTGCCCGTCGCAATCTGTCGGAAGCGGATGCGAAGAAGCTGCTGAATAAGAATATATCGTAAACAGATAAATGTAAAGAGCATGTGGAGATATATACGCTGGTCGTTACTGGCAGGATTGTTGATCGGGGTGTGGATTGTCATGCGGTTGCCGGTGGCAGCCGAATTTTATGCCCGTCGGATCTATCCGGCTGTTTCCGGTGTGCTGTCCCGCATCTCATCCCCTTTCCCTTTTTCCGTAGGTGATTGTTTCATCTACGGAAGCATTGTCGGTATCCTGGTCTATCTGATCTATGCTTTTGTGAAGAAGCGTTCATGGAAAAAGACAGTCGGGCGTACGGTCGAATACCTGTTATGGGTGTATGCCTGGTTCTATCTGGCCTGGGGACTGAATTATTTCCGGGAGGACTTCTTTACACGGACACAACTCCCTTATGCCGATTATTCGGAAGAGGATTTCCGCTCTTTCCTTTCGGCTTATACCGATTCGCTGAATGCCTCTTTCACTCCGGTTGAAAAGGTGGATCAGGCCGTCATTGCCTCGGAGGTGAAGAACGGTTACCAGGAGATAGCCGGACGTTTCGGGCTGGTGTCTCCCGTCGGTTACCTTCATCCGAAACCGATGCTGCTCCCGTCGTTGATGAGCGGTGTGGGAGTTTTGGGATATATTGGTCCCTTTTTTATCGAATACAATCTGAATCCGGACCTGCTTCCTGTCCAGTATCCTTTCACGTATGCCCATGAAATGGCGCATGTACTGGGCATCTCCAGTGAGGCGGAGGCCAACCTGTATGGCTTTCTGGTCTGCTCACGTTCCGAAGTGCCGGAGATCCGTTTCTCTGCCTGGTTTGCCTTGTTGCCTTATGTGTTGGGTAATGCCTGGCAGTTATTGCCGGAAGAAGACTTCGAGCAATGGAAGGAAACGATATCGCCTGAAGTAAAAAAGGCATACAACGATAAGGTCGCTTATTGGCAGGGTTTGTATAGTCCGATGATCGGGGATATGCAGGATACGCTTTATAACTGGTTCCTGAAAAGTAACAATATCCCCTCCGGACGTAAAAATTATTCTGAGGTAGTGGCACTTCTGATGGCTGTTAATACAAAATAAACTGCTACATTTGTAACCGTCTGCGTCTCGTGACGTACTCATTTATCATGCTTTAAAACTAATAAGATGGAAAATCAAAGACTCGCTTATATGCTGGCCGGTATCGTCGCATTCGGACTGGCAGGTTGTTCCTCTCAACCGATAACCATTGAAGGAAAAGTATCCAATCTTTCCGGTAATACGATCGTCTATAATTCTACAATCGACGGTGTATATCAGTTTACTCAGAGAGATACCCTCTTTGTGCAGGCGGACAGTACCTATCGGATAACACTTCCTGGAAAAGAGAATGAGAAAGTCTCGTTTTACGTGTACGGGCAAAAGTATCTGGGTACGGTTTACGTCGAACCCGGTAAGAACGGGCTCGATATCGATGCCTCCCTTGAAAGCAATCTGAATGTGGAGAATAAGCTGGTGAAGGAGAATGAAATCGTGGAAGAACTTGCCCGTTTGCAGAAGGATGTCTTTGGTTTGAGAGCCCGCGAAAAAGATGTGTTCCAGGTAGCAAAAGATACGGTAGCTTCTTCTGTTTACAAGAAACTGACGGACTATGGAGCCGGTATAGAACAGAAGATAACCGGAGTCGACGACCTCTTTAAGAAAAGAGCCGTGCAGGATGTCCGTATGCAGATGTTGCTGGCCTTTATGAATCAGTATTTCGGGATTAATTACCGGGGAACGGAAGAGACAAAGAAAGAGTGGGAGGCCGTTTATCCGGAAATGCTGGAATATGCCGATATTACCCAGCCGGAGAATGTCTTTTCCGACGCATTCTCCGATGTGGTGTCGAACATTGCCGGGATAGAGCTTTATATGAAAACCAAGCAACAGCCGAAAGACCGGAATGAAGGCAAGGTAATGCTTTTCGACTGGTATAAGGAGAACCTGAAAGGACGTGTACAGGAAATCGCCATGGCTAATATTATCCTGGATGATGCTGCGAACGAAAGTTATTCGACAGGCATACCGGAGCTATACGAACAGTTTAAAGTGCTGTATCCGGCCAGTATCCTTCAATCATCGCTGGAGGAGGCGATACGGAAGAACATCTCGTTTAACAAGCAGGAGCTTCCCGCAGATATTCATATCCTGAACACCGACAGTGTGCGTTCTTTTAAAGAGATAACCGACCGCTATCCGGGAAAAGTGATCTTTATCGATATCTGGGCAACCTGGTGTGGTCCTTGCCGTCAGTCTTTTGCCCATGTTGAACCCTTGCAGAAGTATGCAAAGGAGAATGATATCGTGCTGCTTTATGTTTCCATCGACCGTCCGACTGAAGCCGATTTATGGAAGAAAATGGCAGGATACTATAATCTGAAAGGGGAGCACGTACTCATCAACGAATCTTTTAAAATGGATATCTACAATACTTTCGGTAACAATGGAGCCTTGTATATCCCTCATTGCGCCATCATCAACAAAAAAGGGGAACTGCAATTTAAAGTCGCATCGAGTCCTGAAAATATGGACAAACTGATAGAACAGTTCCAGGAAGCTGGTGCGGAGTGATTAACGCCCCAGTCGTTAGCACTTAAGAATGCCTATCGTTAACCTCTAAGAATGCCCATTGTTAGAGGTTAACGATAGGCATTCTTAGGATATTATTGTCGGGCTCGGATGAACAGGCATGTATAATTCGATTGCATATACCTAGTTCATATATTTCGATAACAACAATATCAGCGGCAGGTAATCTTTCAAGGTAACTCGCAGTTGTTTCAAGGCTTGAGTAATCCGGTAATTTACCGTTTGGGTGGAAACCTGCAGGATCTCGGCTATCTCTTTGTAGCTTTTATTTTCGAAACGGTGCATGATAAATGCTTCCCGGTAGCTGGCGGGTAAGGCATGAATCGCCTGGCTGATCTGTTTTTTCAGTTCTTCCGCCTGGTAGAAATCGCTGTCCTGCAACATCTCCAACATATATTCATAGTAACGTGTCTCTGCCCGCAATTGCGACTGCTGGCGGGTAAGCTGGTTGATACTTCTGTGATAGACTGTTTTGTACAGATACTGGCTGAAAGAGGTATTGAATATTTGTGCTTCCCTGTTTTCCCATAACCATAACATGACATCCTGCACGATCTCTTCGGCATCTTCCTGACTGACGAACCGGTTCGCATACGTGCACAACATCGGGTAGTATCTTCTGAATAAGGTACCATAGGCTTTTTTATCTCCATGTTGCATGGCCGATAACAGAAATGAATCGTCTATTGCTTGTGAGGTCTTTTTCATACAACTGTCTCCCTGTCGGCAAAGTTAGCTTTTTTGTTGAATAAAAAAAATATCAAAAAAAAGTGGACTTCCGTTTAGTAATCCGTCGGAGTTCCCTTGTCTAATATATAAACAGGCATAAAAATGCAAATGGAAACATTCAATATAGATCAGATAGAAGAACTTCTTCCCCGGTATTGTTCCGGCGAGGCGACGGTAGAGGAATGCCGGATGGTGGAGGAATGGATCGGGCAGTCGGAAGATAACTACCGGATTGTCAAACAAATCTATGCCATTGATCAGGTAATGGGTACAGCACAGATGGAATCGAAGGTGGATACCGAAAAGGCTTTGGCATCCGTAAGCCGTAGAATGACTAAGGAACGTCCGCAGGTGAGCTGGTTCACCTGGGTGCAGCGGGTGGCTGCGATTCTTTTTATCCCTCTCCTTATCACCTGGGGGATCGAGCATTTTACTCCCCGGAGGGATATAGCCCATATGATCGAGATAAAGACCAATCCAGGAATGACGACCACCGTCGATCTGCCGGACGGCTCCAAAGTATACCTCAATTCGGAATCTTCTTTGACCTATCCTTCTTTTTTCAGTGAAGACAAGAGAAGCGTGCAGTTGAAAGGGGAGGCTTTCTTTGAAGTGCAGAAGGACCCCGAACATCGTTTTATTGTTTCAGCCCCCAACCATACGCAGATCGAGGTATTGGGTACTTCCTTTAATGTGGAAGCATTTGAGAGAGATTCATTTATATCCACTACGCTGGTTGAGGGTAAAGTCCGCTTTGCCTATCAGAAGAACCAGCAGTCCACAACGGTAGTCATGAAGCCCGGACAGAAACTGATGTACAATACAACTTCTTCGCAGGTCAAACTGATCCAGACAAGCGGTGAAACCGAAACGGCCTGGAAAGACGGAAAGATCGTTTTCCTGGCAACGCCGCTGCCGGAAGCGTTGCGGATGTTGGAGAAGCGGTTTAATGTTGACTTCGTGTTATCCAATAACCGTCTTCGTACAGAGGCATTCAACGGCTCATTTACCAATCAACGGTTAGAACGTATATTGGAAATATTTAAAATATCATCGAATATAAAATGGCGTTACCTGGATATCCAGGATACGACGAATGAGAGAACTCGAATAGAAATTTATTAACCTAATTGAAAAAATCATGAAAAGTAAACCACCCTAGAGAAAAACATCCGATGAAATATTGGCGTATTTCATCGGATGGAAAGAATTCATTTAAAACGCTTGTTTGGCGACAAGCATAGTAAATCATTTTTTATTAATTAGATCAGTACAAAGTTATGCAAAAACATTTTAATACCCAACAGTATTGGGTAGCAGAGTTTCTGCGGTTTATCTTAAATAAAATACCAAGAGTTATGAAGTTATCAGTCTTCTTACTAATATGTACTATTGGTTTGGCACAAGCAACAGGTAGCTATGCCCAGAATGCTACTGTAAGTCTGGAGATGCGAAACCAAACGGTAAAAGAAGTGTTGGATGAGATCGAGGAACAGTCTGACTTCTCTTTCTTCTTCAATATCAAACATGTCGATTTGCAACGGAAGGTTTCTGTTGTAGTTGATAAAAGCGATATATTTAAAGTGTTAGATACAGTATTTGCTGGAACGAATGTACGTTATACAGTAGTAGACAGTAAGATTATTCTTTCAACAGAAAAACAAGAAATTCAACAGATAAGTAAGAAGAAAAAAATAGAAGGATTTGTCTGTGAACCAAATGGAGTACCTGTTATTGGTGCTAATATAGTGGAAAAAGGAACAACGAATGGGACAATAACTGATTTAGAAGGTAAGTTTGTTTTGGAAGTCGATGATAATGCTTCTGTATTGGTGAGCTTTATTGGTTTTGTGGATCAGGAAGTCTCTGTAAAAGGAAGAAATATATTACAATTAACTTTAGTAGAAGATTCACAAAATTTAGAGGAGGTAGTGGTTACAGCTTTGGGTATCAAGCGCTCAGAAAAAGGATTAGGATATTCTGTCCAAAAAGTGGATGGAGATAAACTGACAAGCGTAAAAAATATTGATGTCACATCCAACCTGATCGGAAAAGTTGCGGGCATGAATGTAAAAAGTAGTACAGAGTTTAATGAAGCTCCAACATTGACATTGCGTGGAGAATCTCCTTTGTTGGTAATAGACGGTGTTCCTTATACAAACATATCTTTACGAGATATAGCAGCAGATGACGTCGAATCAATGAGTGTATTGAAGGGGGCTACAGCTTCTGCCCTTTATGGATCTCGGGGTGGTTCAGGAGCAATTATCATTACCACGAAAAAAGGAAATGAGAAAGGTGGTTTGCAGGTGAATGTTAGTAGTAATACTATGTTTGAGGCTGGTTATGTGGCATTTCCGGAAGTTCAGACTTCTTACAGTTCAGGAGGTGCCGGACAATATCGTACAGGTGATTTTGTTTGGGGAGCTCCTCTAGATGCTGGATATATGGCAACCCAGTACAATCCGTACACCTACGACTGGGAAGAGAAAGAACTTGTTTCAAAAGGAAAAGACAATTTTAAGAATTTTCTGGAAACAGGTTTCATTACCAATAATAATATCAATCTCTCTTATCAGAGTGAAAAAGGAAGTTTCCGAACTTCTCTGACACATGTTTATAATAAAGGACAATACCCTAATACGAAATTGAATAAATTTACTTACTCAGTTGGTGGTGATTTTAAAGTAGATAAATTTAGTTTCGAAGGAAATCTGACTTACAATAAACGTTTTTACCCGAATGATAAAGGTACTAAATATGGTTCCGGCGGTTTTATCTATAATCTTGTGGTTTGGTCTGGTACAGAATATGATATTCGGGATTATAAAGATTATTGGCAGAGGGGTAAAGAAGGAGAAGCGCAGAACTGGATGGAAAACACTTGGTATGACAATCCTTATTTTTTGGCTAATGAGGTACGGCACAACGATGATTATGATGTGACAAATGGATCTTTGTCGATGAAGTATGATGTGCTACCTTGGTTGAGTATGACACTTCGTTCCGGTTTTGATTATTATCAGGATAAAGAAGAGTGGAAATATGCTAAAACTTATACTATGAATAAAAAAGGCTACTACTATGTAGATCAGGAGAATGCCTTTAGTATGAATAACGATTTCCTGGTGACGGCAAATCATCAATTTGGAAAGTTTGGTATTGACGGATTGATAGGTGGAACTATCAATTATAAACAAGGAAGCAATGTATGGGGAGAAACTAATAACGGACTGACTATCCCTGGATTCTATTCTTTAAATGCTTCTGTTGATCCAGCAAAAACCGGACAGAAGGGATTTAAGAAACAAGTGAACAGTATTTTTGGAAAAGCTACTCTATCCTGGGGAAGTCTGTTATTTGTCGATGTTACGGCTCGTAATGACTGGTCAAGTACATTGCCTAGCTCTACTCGTTCTTATTTTTATCCGTCAGTAGCTGCTAGTTTGGTCGTTTCAGAGTTGCTTAAAATGCCGGATTGGATTAGCTTATTAAAAATGAGAGGGTCATGGACACAAAATAAAAATGACTTGGATATTTATGCAATAAACAATACTTATTCAATCACTACTAATATATGGGATGGAAAAACGGCAGCTTATTATCCTAAAGTGATAAGAGGGATTGACTTGCTCCCGGAAAGTTCACGTTCTTATGAATTGGGTGCGAATGCAAACTTTTTGAATAACAGAGTTTGGGTAGATTTGACCTATTATAATAAACGGAGGAAAGATTTTGCCGTGAAAGCCCCGCTAAGTATGAGTTCAGGATATGATCAGACCTACATTAATTCGAAAGAAGAACGGGAGAGAAGAGGTTTTGAACTCTCCATTGGCGCTACTCCGGTAAAAACGAAAGATTTTGAATGGAATACGTTGTTTAACTGGTCATCCGAACGTGATGTTTTTGTGAAACTGGATTCTAAATATTCGACTAAAGCACCATGGGTAAAAGAGGGAATGCGTTGTGACTATCTTACTGCTCCTCTTTGGGATACTGATCCGTATGGGAATATAGTGCATGGAGCAAGCGGATTGCCGGAGAGTATACCTTATAAGGGCTTGATGGGATATTCATCACCCGATTGGATTTGGGGATTCTCAAATACCTTGCGCTACAAAGATTTTACCTTCCATTTTGCTTTTGACGGGTGTGTCGGTGGAGTCGCTTATAACTGGACAGACCAGGTGATGTGGAATTCCGGATCTCATATTGAATCAGATAATCAATGGCGGTATGATGAGGTTGTAAACAAGAATATTAGTTATATTGGTCCTGGTGTGAAAGTTATTTCTGGAACGATTGAGCGGGATGAATATGGACAGGTTATCAGTGATAATCGTGTATATGCTCCGAACGATGCAAGAGTATCGTATGAAAATTATATTCGTCATTATTCTAATGACTATTATGCAGGTAAACCACAATCTTATTACAATCGTACATATTTTAAACTTCGTGAAATTGCATTAAACTATACAGTGCCGAATGCATTGACGAAAAAAATAAAAATGACTGATTTAACGGTAGGTATTACTGGTAATAATTTGTTGTTATGGACAAATGAATTTAAATATTCGGATCCGGATAAAGGGGAGGATAACTTAAATTCACCATCTATGAGATACATTGGATTCAATTTGAAAACTTCATTTTAAAAAGTAAAAGATATTATGAATAAATATATAAGATCATTTATTGTTTTAGGAATTTGTTTAGGGATTTTATCCTCTTGTTCCAATTTCGATGAAATAAATAACGATCCAAATGCGACAAATCAAGTTGCACCGGGATTGCTAGCTACCGGGTTATTAATAGGAATGACCAAGCAAGATTATGAGTACGGATCATTTATCGATCATAATTTCATGAGCAAGCATGCCATTACAGCAGAATTGATTCGAAATGAATTGTATAATAAGATTTCACGTTCAGGCTTCGATTCTTTTTTGGATATAACAAATGCAAATCAGATGGTTGCGTCTGCAACTCCCGAAAACAGGATGCCTTACGAGGCTTTGGCTAGTTTTATTAAGGCTTATAAAGGCTTTTATTTATCACTGACGTTCGGAGATATACCTTATTCGGAAGCGGTGAATCCAGAAACAATAAATTATACACCCAAATACGATACACAGAAAGAAGTGATGCAGGCTATTTTGACCGATTTGGATAAAGCTGCTGAACTATTCGGGAATAGTCAAAGTTTCGAAGGAGATCCAATTTTGAATGGAGATCCTGTGAAATGGGTGAAAGTTGTGAATGGCTTTAAGTTGAAAGTGCTTATTAATTTGTATATGCATGATACGGAAGCTGACTTGAATATTCAGTCTCAGTTTGCTGAATTGGTAAACAGCAAGTCATTAATGGAAAGCAATGATGATAATTTTCAGTTAGTTTATTCCAATAAAGGAGGACAGGTGTATCCTTTCAATGATTTGTGGGCCCGAAGTAATGGATATTGTGTCTTGTCTTCCAATCTGGTTGATTCATTAAAAGTGTTAAAAGATAACCGTCTGTTCTATTTTGCAGAACCTTCAGCAGATGCTGTGTCACAAGGTCTGTCGGAGGGAGATTTTGATGCTTATGTATCTATTGATCCTAGTTTACCTTTTAGCGATATTACAAAATTGTATGGTGATGGTAAATGTTGTAAATTAAATCTACGTTACCGAGATATTAATAATCCAGCCGGCGAGCCTATCATGAGAATTGGTTATGCTGAACAATGTTTTAATATTGCAGAAGGAATTGTAAGAGGATGGATGCCTGGAAATGCCAAGGAGTTTTATGAACGGGGAGTTCGTGCGGCAATGTTGTTTGTAAAAGATCATACTCCTGATATGTATGTAGAAGGAAGACCAGCCATTACTGACGAATACATTACTGATTATTTGTCGAATGGGCGAGCTGCGTTTGCCTCGGATACGGATACTCAGTTAAAACAAATTTTCCAGCAAAAGTATTTTATCTATTTTTTACAAAATCCATGGGATGGATATTATGAATATCGTCGGGTTTTATATCCTGTTTTGCCGATTGATCCGTCGACCAATATGAATGATATCCCTGATCAGTTACCCAAGCGTTGGATGTATCCACAACGAGAATATGATGAAAATGGAGAAAACTTGAAAGTCGCTTTGGATCGTCAGTATAATGGCAAAGATACCAACAACGATTTAATGTGGATATTGAAAAAATGATGATGATAAAAATAAAGTTTTTCTTTTATGTCACTTTCCTTGCCTGTCTTTTGACAGGCTGCGGGGAAGTGCAGACCTCACGGATGGTAGAGAATATTACGGTACAAAATGGAAATGTTTATTATTATATAAAGGGATTAGAAAAGCCGTTTAATGTATTATTTCTTTCTGATACTCATTTTACAGTAGAAGATGAACGTGGAAAAGAGTATTATGCCTATACTCATCGAATGGGAGGAGGTGCAGTGGAGCCTGAAAATTATGGAAAAGGAAATGGACGTGATCTGGCTTTTCGTGCTTCTCTTGATAAAGCTAAAAAGGCAGGTTCGGAACTGGTGATTCTGGGTGGTGATATTATTAACTTCCCTTCTCTGGCTTCGGTTGAATATATCAAATCCATACTTGATGAATCAGGTTTAAACTGGATATATGTTGCGGGTAACCATGATTGGCATTATGAGGGTGAATCTGGAAGTTCTTTCTTGCAAAGAGATAAGTGGACTGCTTCTAATCTGAATGATTTGTACCAAGGGCAGAATCCGATGTTTAATGCTCAAACGGTACATGGTGTAAACTTTGTAACGATTGATAATTCTGCATTTGAAATAACTAAGGAGCAGTTGGATTTCTTTCAGAAGCAGGTCGGTAAAGGCTTGCCAATTGTTTTATCAATGCATATTCCGGTTTATTTGCCTGGGCATAATATTGATTATGGTTGTGGACATCCGGACTGGAACAAAAAGAACGATATATATTATGAAATCGAACGTAGGGAATCTTGGCCGGAAAATGGATTTATGGAAACAACTTATCAATTCTGTGATTTGGTTCTGAATAGTCCGGAGGTGATAGGTGTTTATGCAGGACATACGCATGAAGAAGCTGTTGATTTTGTGAATGGAAAACTCCAATATGTAGCTGCAGCTAATTATAACAATAAAGATATTTTGATACATTTTGTACCGGTAGATTAGGGAGGTTTTTTATACTACTAAATGATAAAAGTCGGAAAATACAAAGTGAAATATTTGTTTTTTTCGATGAAATGCCACTTATTTGAAGACAGGACTATAGTGTTAGCATTATCAGCACTATAGTCCTGCCTGTATTAGCACTACTCTGTGTGACGGAGCCTGTGACTAGTATGCTATGCGATGAAATGGGGCTTTTCATGTGTCAAAACCGGTTTTGTCGTATTTGTTACCAAAAATCTGAACATATCGTAGCATAATACTTCCCAACCTTTATAATAATAGTTTTTCAAAAATAATCCTTCATTCCTTCAGCTGTAATCTTTCTTGTTTTATTATCAGTGATTTACAGCTGAAGGAAATGAATAAACCCTTGTGCTCCTATACCCGTTTTTCTCCAATTTTCCTTCATCTATCAGCTTCTTCAGATCTTCCAGCGCACGATATTTGGAGCAGCCTGTCAGCTCCCGGTAGTCACCGCAAGTGATATAATGATGTGTGTTCAGATATTCCGTCAGTCGGCGTACCCGTTCATCGAAAGAGGGCAGAACGCCTTTTCCTTCCGGCATACGCTCCAGGGAGATCGATTTTAGTTTGCTTTTCAGGTATTTGCCACAGCGGAAATTCACATTGCGGAAATGTACTGACTCGCTGCGGATCTCCTTTCTATCCATGACCGGACGCGAAACAAGCGAGACGCTGAAAAAGCCGAGGCCGTCTAATTCTACGTTATATCCTTCATCCAGCCGGAAAGCCATCGCATCGGCAATTACCCGCAAAGCCCCCTTGATGTCGGCTCCCGAAAATCCGGATCGTCCTTCTATATCCCGCATCAATTCCTCTGTACTGATAGTTCCATAAGGTACCACCCGCGGATGCAACGCCTGTTTTTTCTTGTCTCCTGTAGGGTTCGGATTGCGAACCATTCGATATCTTGCACACATAACTACTATGATTTATGGTTTAACCTACTATCCGGTAATTCCGAAGTGCCTTACTTTTTTTTGTTTATCAATTGCCGTACGCTTGTTTGACAGCTGACAAACGCTTATTCGATAACTGTCTTACAAGCGTTTGCCAGTTGTCAAACAAGAAGGAATAACGGACTAAAGATATAAATAATAATTGAGAGAAGCCTTGTTTTATATGGCTTTTTTTCTTACTTTTAGGCAGAAAGTACACCTTAAATTACAAGCGAATGAATATCACACTGTACAAAGACGGAAATAAATCCGTTAAGACGCTTTCCTTTAATGATTTAATAGAAACGATGAAAGACCCGGTGGCCGGACGAACGGTAAAAGAATTTCGGGAAAAACTGGAGGAATATCCTCCGGGTTATCCTTGTCCGGCGTCAGCCAAGCTGCCCAAAATCGTTTTCGGTGCCGAATTGAATAAGAAAAAAGAGGTTGTGGAAATGAAGGCTTACAACGGGCTTATTCTGTTGGAGATCAATAATTTATCAGGTTATACGGAGGCGGTGGAGATACGGCGGAAGGCGGCCGGTTCACTGCAAACAATGCTTGCATTTATCGGTTCGAGCCGCAAAAGCGTGAAGATTGTTGTCCCTTTTACGTTGCCGGATGGATCTTTGCCTTCCAGCCGTGAGTTGGCGGAGTGGTTTCATGCGCATGCCTATCAGCGGGCACTGAATTATTACCGGATGCAACTGCAACGGGAAATACCCTATGGGCAACCAGCTGTGGTGCAAGCCTGTCGCATATCCTACGATCCGGATCTTTATTTTAATCCGGCGGCTGTACCGGCTACACTTGAACAGCCCTTGCAAATGCCGGGCGAACCGACTTTCCGTGAGCTGAAACAACAGGAACCGTTGCCGCTTCAACGGATGGAGGCGGGGCATGAACGCAGTTGTTCCGTTTACCTGCTTTTTCAGGTAGCCTTGAAAAAGGCGATTGAAGAGGTGGGGAAGGAATCGGACGATACAACGGCGGATGCTTTGCTGGTGCGATTGGCGGAGAATTGCCTTCGTGCAGGCATACCGGAGGAAGATGTGGTGAAATGGGCGTATGTGAACGTACATTTCCAACGGAACGAGACGGAACTGCGGGCGGCGGTACACAATACTTATCTGCTGGATAAATATTTTGGTGCCGGTCCGGTCATGCCGGCTTGCCAGAACCTCGTATTTCGGATGGAAGAGTTTATGAAACGTCGCTATGAGTTGCGGAGGAACGAGCTGAAAGGTGAAGTGGAATATCGCGAACGACGTTCCTATTATTATAGTTTCTTTCCTGTTACCGACGAGGTTCTCAATACGATCTCCCTGCATGCACAGGCGGAAGGACTCGATTTGTGGGATCGTGATGTGAAACGTTATATCTATTCCAATAAGATTCCGCTGTTCAATCCGCTGGATGATTATCTGGATAATCTGCCGGAATGGGACAGGAAAGATCATATACGTGCCTTGGCGGATACGGTACCGACATCATCGAAGTTGTGGCGCGAGCATTTTTATATCTGGTTCCTGGGGCTTGTCGCCCAATGGAAACAGATGGGTGGGGTGCATGCTAACAGCCTATTGCCTTTATTGGTGGGGGATCAGGGGTGTGGAAAGTCTACCTGGTGCCGTAATTTAATGCCACCGGTCTTGCGTGAGTTTTATACCGACAGTATCGATTTTGGAAATCGTCGTGATGCTGAACTGATGCTGCACCGTTTTGCCCTTATAAATATCGACGAGTTCGACTCGATAGGAAATTCCCGTCAGTCTTTTCTGAAACACCTGCTTCAAAAGCCCGAGGTGAATGCCCGTCGTGCCTACAAATCGAGTGTGCAGGCTTTGAAACGGTATGCCGGATTTGTCGGAACTTGTAATAATATGGACTTGTTATCCGATCCGACCGGCAGCCGGCGTTTCCTGTGTGTAGAAATAAATGGTGAGATAGACCGCAGGCATTTTATCGATTATGACCAGCTGTATGCTCAGGCGATCCATGCACTCCGTGCGGGCGAACGGTATTGGCTGACGCGGGAGGAAGAAAAAACGATTACTCGCCAGAATGAAGTGTTCGAACAGGTACCGGTGGAAGAGCAGCTTTTCCTGCAATATTTCAAGCCGTTGTCCGAAGAAGATGGTGAAATCGGCGAATGGCTTCCTGCTGCCGAGATTATGCAACGTATCCGCAAGCGTAGCCACCTGACTTTTAGCAACACAACCATAAATGCTTTCGGCCGCCTATTGCGTCGTAACAATGTCCCAAACCGGCATACAGAACGAGGAAACTTGTATCACGTGAAGGAAATAAAGTGATTTTTCTTCATTTGGGTGTGTGTCTGTAAAAATCCTTCAGCTGTAATTGGTTTATAATTAGATAAATAAATTATGGCTGAAGGAATGAGGGAATATTTTTAGAAAACTTTTGTGCAAATCGGATTCAATAATTGAAACCGAAATGCCAAAGAGGAATTACATTCCGGTGTCCATATTCAATATCGTCTTTCACGATGTAGGCATCGCTTATTCCCTGTATCTGCTTCTGTTGTTTGTTTTGTCCGCCAGCTGTTCCATTGTTTGATTAATAGGTTTCTTGCATGTAAAGATGTAAAATATGCCTAACAAAATCAGCACTTTTATAAGAAAACTGCTGGATAGGATCAGCAATTTTAGGTATGCCTACAGAACAGAACCTAACGCCATAGTTTCTGCATTTTCTGTAATATGTTAGGCTTAAAAATCATCTGTTCTGTTTTGCTTGCGCTCTTTCATTTCGCTTTGAAGTAGTTCCGGATTACGTCTACAATCCCAAAGCATATGAATATATAGATATTTATTGTGGACGGTATAAATTATTTTAATATGACCGGAAACTAGTGAGCGATAGGTGAGTTGGTCGATATTGTCGAGGCTGGTTTCACAAAATCCCAGAGAAGGGTGTGAGATGAGTAAATGATATATGTCATGGTGAAGTGTATCACGAACTTTTCGAGCTGTTTTAATTCCAAAAGTATTCCGATAATAAAATATAATTTGGTCAAAATCGTTTGAAGCGAATGGATGCCATATTATCTCCATCATATAATATTTTTCATGTGCTGTTCCATTTCATCTCCGCTGATTCCTATTCCGGCAATAGCATCTTTTCCTGTGACGGATAATCGTTGGCGTACCTCTTCAAGCGTATATTCACAGGGGCTTACCTTCTGTTTGTCACTTCGGATTTTACTTAGATATTTACGGAGTTTCCCGATGGTTTCGCTATTGTCGATATTTAATATTTCACGAACCAATTCTGCTTTGCTGGTTTCAAGTTCTATTGTTGTCATAATGCAGGTCTTATTTTATAAATCCTATACAAAGATAAATATTATTGCTGATCTTTCTCATATTTAATTTAGGAAAGATTAATTATATCAAGCAAATTAGGACTTTTAGGATTGTTGTTGCTTGTTGCATATTTCTTTGCTATTACATGTCTGTATCACAAAGATATTAATAAAAACGGAAAAGAGAAAAAGGTTTTTTTCTAATTAGAATTAAATCACTAACTTTGCGGCATTTTTAGAAGATTGATAAAAATAACGCGATATGAGTAAGAAATTTACCGAATACTCTAAGTTCGACTTGTCGAACGTCAATAAAGAGGTGTTGAAGAAATGGCAGGATGGCGACATCTTCCATAAGAGTCTTGAAATCCGTGAAGGATACCCCTCGTTTGTATTTTATGAAGGTCCGCCTTCTGCAAACGGAATGCCGGGTATTCACCATGTTATTGCTCGTTCGATTAAAGATATTTTCTGCCGTTACAAGACCATGAAAGGATATCTGGTGAACCGTAAGGCAGGATGGGATACTCACGGCCTGCCGGTTGAGCTGGGCGTAGAGAAATCTATGGGTATAACCAAGGAAGATATCGGTAAGAAGATTTCTGTCGCTGACTATAACGCAGCTTGCCGCCGCGATGTGATGAAGTTTACCAAAGAATGGGAAGACCTCACCGACAAGATGGGCTACTGGGTGGATATGGAAAACCCGTATATCACTTACGATAACCGTTACATCGAAACATTGTGGTATTTGCTGAAAGAATTATATAAGAAAGGTTTACTGTACAAGGGATATACTATCCAGCCGTATTCACCGGCTGCCGGGACAGGTCTTAGCTCACACGAGTTGAACCAGCCGGGTTGCTACCGTGACGTGAAGGATACCACTTGTACGGCACAATTCCGTATACTTGATCCGAAGCCGGAAATGGCGCAGTTCGGCGAACCGTTTTTCCTGGCTTGGACAACTACTCCGTGGACATTGCCTTCCAATACGGCTCTTTGCGTAGGCCCGAATTTTACCTATGTGGCTGTTCAGACTTACAATCCCTACACGGGAATGCCGATGACGGCTGTATTGGCAAAAGATCTGTTGAATGTTTATTTCAATCCGAAAGCGGCTGATCTTGAATTGGCAGACTATAAGATCGGCGATAAACTGGTTCCTTTCAAAGTCGTAGGCGAATGGAAAGGGCCGGAACTGGCCGGCATGCACTACGAACAGTTGATCCCATGGGTTAATCCGGGTGAAGGTGCTTTCCGTGTAATTACAGGCGATTATGTAACCGTTGAAGATGGTACCGGTATCGTTCATATTGCTCCGACATTCGGTGCAGACGACGACCGTGTGGCGAAAGCCAGTGGCGTGCCTCCTTTGATGATGGTTGATAAGGATGGTAATAATCGTCCTATGGTGGATATGACCGGTAAGTTTTATCTGATGGAAGACCTTGATCCTAAGTTCGTACAGACTCGTATGAATGCAGCCGATTATGACCCGTTCGAAGGTAAGTTCGTAAAGAATGCCTACGATCCGGAAAAAACGGATAAAGATGAAACATTAGATGTGGAGATATGTATGATGTTGAAGGTACAGAACCGTGTGTTCCGTATCGAAAAGCAGATACACAACTATCCGCACTGCTGGCGTACCGACAAACCGGTATTATACTATCCGCTGGATAGCTGGTTTATCCGTACCACTGCCTGCCGCGACCGTATGATCGAACTGAACAATACGATCAACTGGAAACCGCAGAGTACCGGTACAGGCCGCTTCGGTAAATGGTTGGAAAACCTGCAGGACTGGAACCTGAGCCGCAGCCGTTACTGGGGAACTCCGCTGCCTATCTGGCGTACGGAAGACGGTACGGAAGAAAAGTGTATCGGTTCGGTAGAAGAACTGTACAATGAAAT
Organism: Parabacteroides chongii; assembly: GCF_029581355.1. Classification (NCBI taxonomy): domain Bacteria; kingdom Pseudomonadati; phylum Bacteroidota; class Bacteroidia; order Bacteroidales; family Tannerellaceae; genus Parabacteroides; species Parabacteroides chongii. The sequence goes on from NZ_CP120849.1 coordinate 3,230,150, forward strand.
AGAGAAAGCCGTTGAGAAAGGATATATGGAATCGAATCCGTATAAGGACAGAGGTTTCAATCCGGGCGAATACAATAAGGACAATTACGAAAAGATCGACCTGCACCGTCCGTATGTGGATGAGGTGATCCTTGTTTCTGAAAGCGGCAAGCCGATGAAACGTGAAACCGACCTGATCGACGTTTGGTTCGACTCGGGTGCGATGCCTTATGCACAGATCCATTATCCGTTCGAGAATAAGGAGTTACTGGATAGTCGCGAGGTATATCCGGCTGACTTTATCGCCGAAGGTGTAGACCAGACGCGTGGCTGGTTCTTTACCCTGCATGCACTGGCAACGATGGTGTTCGACAGTGTGGCTTATAAAGCGGTTGTGTCTAATGGTCTTGTATTGGATAAGAACGGTAACAAGATGTCCAAACGTCTGGGCAATGCCGTCGATCCGTTCTCTACGATCGAACAGTATGGTTCTGATCCGTTGCGCTGGTATATGATCACCAATGCGTCTCCGTGGGATAATATCAAGTTCGATATCGACGGAATGGATGAAGTGCGCCGTAAATTCTTCGGTACATTATATAATACATATTCATTCTTTGCCCTGTATGCAAATGTGGACGGCTTCGATTACTCACAGCCGGATGTTCCTCTGAACGAACGCCCGGAAATCGACCGCTGGATCCTTTCTTTGCTGAATACACTGGTGAAAGATGTAGACGGATACTATGATACCTACGAACCGACCCGTGCGGGACGTGCTATCTCTGAATTTGTAAACGACAACCTGAGTAACTGGTACGTACGCCTGAACCGCCGCCGTTTCTGGGGGGGAGGCATGACAACGGATAAATTGTCTGCTTACCAGACTTTATATACTTGCCTGGAAACAGTAGCCAAGCTGATGTCTCCGATCGCTCCGTTCTATGGCGACCAGCTGTTCAGTGACCTGATTGCCGTTACCGGACGTGAAACAGTGGAATCCGTACACCTGTCGGACTTCCCGAAATATGATGAAGCATTGATCGACAAGGATTTGGAAGAACGTATGAGGATGGCACAGGATGTGTCTTCTATGGTACTAGCTCTGCGTCGTAAAGTAAATATCAAAGTTCGCCAGCCGCTGCAGACCATCATGGTGCCTGTTGCCGATGCTCACCAGCAGGAAAGCATCGAGGCGGTAAAGAACCTGATCCTGAACGAAGTGAATGTGAAGGAACTGAAGTTTGTCGATAACGCTGCCGGTATCCTGGTGAAACGTATCAAGCCGGACTTTAAGAAGTTAGGCCCGCGTTACGGTAAGATCATGAAGAGCCTGGCTGCCGCTATCCAGGGCATGAGCCAGGAAAATATCCTTGCTTTCGAAGCTGCCGGTACATTCACGCTGAATGTGGAAGGACAGGATGCAACGGTCGAACTGGCTGATGTGGAAATCATCTCTGAAGATATACCGGGATGGCTGGTTGCCAACGAAGGCCGCCTGACGGTTGCCCTCGACATCACCGTGACGGAAAGCCTGCGCAAAGAAGGGCTGGCACGTGAATTGGTGAACCGTATCCAGAACCTGCGTAAGAGCAACGGATACGATATAACCGATAAGATCAACGTGACCGTTCTTTCTTCCGATGAAATGGACGACGCAATTAAGGAATTTAACGAATACATTGCGAACCAGGTGCTGGCTGTATCTGTTGAGATTACAGAGCATGCGATAAGCGATGCGACCGTCCTTGATTTCGAAGATTTCAACCTGTCGGTGCGTATCGAGAAAGAGTGATTTTTTTCTTAAAAAAGAAAGGCGTCCCTTGCCGCATATAAATATTGTCGTATATTTGGACTGCGACTTTGGATCGCCTGATATATATTATGAATTGTGGAACCTAAAATTAAATGAACCATGGCAGAAAAGACAAGATATTCGGATGCTGAACTCGAGGAGTTCCGCGCCATTATTTTAGAGAAGTTGGAGGTAGCCAGAAAGGATTACGAGTTGTTGAGATCGGGTGTAACCAATTCTGATGGGAACGATGTGGCTGATACGTCACCAACATTCAAAGTGTTGGAAGAAGGTGCCGCAACTTTGTCGAAGGAAGAGGCCGGACGTCTGGCACAGCGCCAGATGAAGTTCATACAGAACTTGCAGGCCGCTTTGATCCGTATTGAAAATAAGACTTATGGCATTTGTCGCGAAACGGGTAAGCTGATCCCGAAGGAGAGACTACGTGCCGTACCTCATGCTACTTTGAGTATCGAAGCAAAACAAGGAGGTAAAAGATAAATGAAATTTTCCAAAGGTTGGGGAGCAGTGTTAATTGTAATGCTGCTCCTTATTCTTGACCAGGCTCTTAAAATCTGGATCAAGACACATATGCAGTTGCACGAAAGTATAGAGATCACTCCGTGGTTTTATTTGTACTTTACCGAAAATCCCGGAATGGCTTTCGGTATCGAGGTGATAGGCAAATTGTTCTTATCCGTATTCCGCATCGTGGCGGTCGGCTTTATCGGTTATTACCTGTATAAGCTGGTGAAGGAGAAGTACAATTTCGGCTTTATTGCGTGTGTCTCGCTGATCTTTGCGGGAGCCATCGGTAATATAATCGACTCTATATTTTATGGGGTCATATTTGACCATAGCTTTGGCCAGATCGCCTCTTTCATGCCTGCCGGTGGTGGTTATGCTACCTGGCTGCACGGAAAAGTGGTGGATATGTTTTATTTCCCGTTGATCCAGACGGTGTTGCCGGACTGGGTTCCAATCTGGGGGGGAGAGGAGTTCGTCTTCTTCCGTCCGATCTTCAACCTGGCAGATTCGGCTATCTGTGTGGGTGTGTTCCTGTTATTGATATTTTACCGGCATACTTTGTCGGCGAGTCTCTCAAAAGAAAAAGAAAGTAGTAAATAAATGCGGAATAAATTGCGCAGATACGGTGTCGTATTGTTGACGGCGGCTTTGGTGGTTTCCTGTAGTAAGGTGCCTGATGGTATTTTGTCGGAAAAGGAGATGAAGGCTGTCCTGATCGATATGCAGCTGGCGGAAGCCATGATCAGTACCGACTATAAGAAGTATAGCGACGATGCTGAGAAGGAAGTGCTTTATCAGTCCGTATTTCGCAAGCATAATATCGAACAGGCTGTTTACGACAGTTCGCTGGTTTGGTACGGGCGTAACCTGGATGTGTATATGCAGGTATACGACCTGGTGCTGGCAGAACTGAACGAACGGCAGAAGGCATTGGGGGATGTGCAGGCTAGTGCCGCTCCCGTATCCAAGCAGGATTCGGTGGATATCTGGCCGCGCCTTACGTATCTTACCTTCGAGCCGAGGGCTGTATTCAACGGGATAACGGTCGATATCAAGCCGGAGACGAATTATCCGTCCGGCAGTACGTTTGTCTTGGGTATGCGTGTCTGGGGATTGAACGACGCGATGAAGGGTCGTCCGGTAATCAGGCTGAGTGCCAACCAGGGAGATACGACCATCGTTGTAAACGAAAAGATTCTGCATGACGGTTATCATGAGACGGTTCTCCGTACGATACCGACCAAGCAGGTCAGAAGCGTATTCGGTTCTATCCGCCTGGAAGGAAAAGGTGATTCCGCCTCTTATTTCAAGATATATGTGGATAGCCTGAACCTGATGCGGTATAACTACGGACGCTATACCGTCGGGACGGACTCTCTAAAAAACGCCAAACAATAATTTGACTGCACCGATGCGCAGGATCGCTTCCCATTATATATACTGGCAGAAATGGTATCGCATGCATTATCTGGAACTGGATGCGGAAGGCTGTCTGGTCGGTGTTTTTCCCCTGGAACAGGAGATAGCGAATACTGAATTTTATGACGGTACATTGATCCTTGTACCTTCGGAGACGGATTATCCGCCTTCCGGAGCTTTCTCTACGGAGTGGCTGACTGTCTCAGACTCCGTGGTTGTTTCCTCTCCGGTGAATGTCTACTGGTTAGCCGGTGTTTCCCCTGCGACGTCTGAACTCGGCGCAGACCACGGCTGTGGCGATTGCCACGTTCAGAGACTCTGACGTTTCTCTTTCTTGGGGATAATTGGGTATATAGAGCTTTTCATTCACGAGCGTTTCCGTTTCGGGGCGGATGCCGTTCCCTTCATTTCCCATAATGATAATGCCTGTTTCTGACAGTTCTTTGGCGTATATGTTCTCTCCGTCGAGGAATGTTCCGTATAGCGGTACCTGCTGTTCCGCTTGTTTTTGCAGATAAACGTGCAGGTCTGTGTAATGGACCTTTACGTGGACGAGTGCTCCCATGGTCGCCTGTACTGTCTTGGGACTGAATGCATCGGCTGTATCCTGGCTGCAGACGATATGTTCGATGCCGAACCAGTCGGCAAGCCGTATGATCGTTCCCAGGTTGCCGGGATCCTGTATGCCGTCGAGAGCCAGGATGAGCTGATTTTGGGGATCGGCGTCTTCCAATGACCAGGCGGGACGTTGGAAAACGGCCAGTACGTCTTGCGGGTTCTTCAGGAAGCTGGCTTTGCGTATATCGTCGTCATCGGCTTCCAGCAGTTCTTTGGCGGGAATATCGCCTTGCGTTGCCATCCATGACGGTTTGGCGATCAGCAGGTCGCATTCGAATGCATGCAGCATATCTGCCACCAGTTTATTCCCTTCGGCTACAAACGTGTTTGTCTCGTTGCGAAACTTCTTTAATTCTAATGAACGTATCTGTTTTACTTTTGACTTACTCAGCATCTTTACTCTTTTTACAAAGCAAAAGTAAGGGATTTTATTTAATTTCAGTTACATTTGCGTGCGTAAAAGGTCGAATGATGAAGGGAACCCTCCATATATTATATTTCATATGCCTTGTTTGGATACTGGCCGCCTGCAGTACGACAAAATATGTCGGTGACGGTGAATATCTGCTTGATAAAGTGGAGATCGTCTCTGATAATAAAGCCTATAAAACGAATGATCTGAAGCCTTATCTCCGGCAGCAGCCTAACTTTAAGGTGTTCGGGCTGATGAAGTGGCAGCTTTTTGTCTATGACTGGTCGGGACGGAATGAAAAACGCTGGCTCAGTAAGCAGCTCCGCCGTATCGGTGAGCCGCCTGTTATTTTGGATACCATGCTGGTCGCGCAGTCGACGGATGAGCTGAGGCGCTTTTTCATCAATAAAGGGTATGTCAATGCGGAGGTGGAGGCGGAAGTGGATACTTCGCGGCAGAAGAAAGCGGTCGTTACTTACAAGATCAATTCGAATACGCCTTACCGCATACATAACTATACGATGGAGCTGAACGATCCGAAGATCGACAGCATAGCGCATTTGGATGCACCTAAACGTTCGGCTGTTTCGTCGGCTTTCCGTATTTATCCGGAGGATTATACCTCTTTGGTGAAAGACAGTGCTTTGTTTGACAGGGATGTTTTGGATAAGGAACGGCAGCGGATTACCTCTTTGCTCCGCCGCCGGGGATATTATGCGTTCAACCGTGATTACCTGGCATATCTGGCAGACAGTTCCTATAATAGGAATATTGTCGATCTGGATATGATCCTGAAGCCTTACCGCAAACTGAAACCGGATGGTTCGGTGGTCGATACCCTCCATCGTCCCTATTATATAAAGGATGTGACAATCGTAACGGATTATGATCCGCTGAACCAGGGGGATTTGTCGAATATTGCAGCCGATACGGTGAATGTAGGCAACCTGCAGATCCTGTACGGGAATAACGGCAGGAGTATCCGTCCGAATGTGTTGCGCAGAAGTACTTATATTACACCCGGCAGGTTGTTTAATGAACGGGCGGTCGAGCAGACGTATTCTTCTTTTGCAGCTCTCCGTGCCTTGAGGAATGTGAATATCCGTTTTACGGAGGTGGAGGAACAGGATACGATGAAGCTCAATTGTACGATCCTGACTTCTCCGGCCAAGTTGCAGGGCTTTGGTGTTGACCTGGAAGGGACAAATTCGGCCGGCGATTTCGGGTTTGCTTCCAGTTTGAATTATCAGCACCGGAATCTGTTCAAGGGCTCGGAGGTTTTCTCTGCAAAGGTGCGCGGTGCTTACGAAGCGCTGACTAAAAGTTCGACAGGCGGTAATTACTGGGAGTTGGGAGCGGAGACTTCTGTGTTGTTTCCCCGTTTCCTGTTTCCTTTTGTCAATGAGAATTTCAAACGCAGGGTACGTGCCTCTACGGAACTGAGGGTCAGTTACAGTATTCAGACACGTCCGGAATACAGGCGGGCGATCCTTTCCGGAGGATGGAGTTATATCTGGCAGGAGCGGTCGAACACACAGGCCCGGCATGTGTTTAAATTACTGGATATCGATTATGTGCATTTGCCGAAGATCGATTCGACTTTCGATGCCAATCTGCCCAATTCTACACGGATTTATAATTTTACGGACCAGTTTGTTGTAGGGTCCGGTTATACGTATTCATTTACGAACTATAATCCCCAGAATCGTCTCCGGAATACACATTCTCTGCGTGTCTCGTTCGAGATGGCGGGTAACCTGTTGTATGCGTTTTCTAAAATGACGCAGGCTAAAAAGGACAAGGACGGTTTATACAATCTGTTCGGGATCAATTATTCGCAGTTTATAAAAGGGGATGTCGATTTTAGTAAGAGTATCGTTCTGGACGATCGTAATAAAATAGCCTTTCATGTGGGAGTCGGTATCGGTTATCCTTACGGGAACTCGAAGATATTGCCTTTTGAACGGACTTATTTCTCCGGCGGTGCCAATAGCGTCCGTGGATGGTCGGTGCGGACATTGGGACCGGGAGGAATGTTGGCTGATTCCGTGAAGTCGTTTGCTGATCAGGTCGGGGACATCCGTCTGGATCTGAATCTGGAATACCGGACCAAGATGTTTTGGAAATTTGAACTGGCTGCTTATGTCGATGCCGGAAATATATGGACCATGCGGGCGGATAAGGAACGTGAAGACGGGAACTTCGATTTCTCACGTTTCTATAAAGAGATTGCCGTTTCCTATGGTTTGGGATTACGTCTTGATTTCGATTTCTTCCTGATCCGTTTCGATACAGGTATGAAAGCATATAATCCGATGGAGCGTGGAAAGGACCGGTGGGCTATTCTGAAACCGAATCTACGTAATAATTTTGCCTGGCATTTTGCCGTGGGCTATCCCTTCTAATGAAAAAAAAGGCTTTCCTGTTTGCAGATATAAATAATAATATTACCTTTGCACCGCAAATAAGGACGGTCGGGTAGCTCAGCTGGATAGAGCAACAGCCTTCTAAGCTGTGGGTCCTGGGTTCGAATCCCAGCTCGATCACTAAATAAAAAGGAGTTGTCTTTAACAGACAACTCCTTTTTATTTTTGTACTATGCCAATCTTTTCAATATGTATTTAAGCATTGTTGAAAAGACGGTAAATGATGTGACAAGATTCTATTATCTGGATTTAGGAAACTCTTATTTTCGAGGCATCATCTCATCCCGCATGGCTGCATTATAGGCAAACCAAGCTACGATAACAGCATTATGGCGTATATCGTCCAGCACCAGGCGATCGGAGAAATCCTGTGTACGATGTGAATGTCGCCCCCATTCCATCGGGTCCTGGATGAACTGGAAAGCGGGGATTCCCGCATTGTCGAACGGTATGTGATCCGTACTTCCTACACTCCGGTTGGAGACGGTGGTAAAACCGGTATCGAGGAAAGGTTGCATCCAGTCGGTGAAGATCGGGTGAGCCATCAGGTTATCCTGTGTAAAGATACCACGGAACTTCCCGGGACCGTAATCCGAATTAAAATAGACGGATATCTTATCATATTCTTTCTTTTTCTCCAGTGTCTTTGGATCTTGTACGAATTGTTCCACATATCCGCTGGAGCCGTGTAATCCTACTTCTTCGCCACCCCAGAAAGCAACGCGAATGGTTCGGCGCGGTTGTACGCCAATCGCTTTGAGGATACGCATAGCTTCAAGCATGGCAATAAAACCGGCACCATCATCGCCGGCTCCCGGACTCATGTGATAGCAGTCAAGATGTCCTCCGATAATGACCAGCTGATCTTTCAGCTTTGGGTCGGTACCGGGTATTTCGGCAATAACATTATATATCTTACGATCGGATTCAAACTTCACTGCAATATCGACTTCCATCTCTACCTTTTCGCCATTCCGGATCAAACGTTCCATCAGACCGTGATTTTCGCAGGAGATATTCAGCTCGCAGGGGACAGGACCGACCTCTTCCAGTTTGTGGAAATTCAATCCCGGCACACTGTAGCTTCCCGATTCGTGGATGATAACAGCCGGTTCTTCTTTATAAACAAAGTGGAGTATTTCTGCATATGTTAGTTCACTTCCTTCCACCGGAGGGGCAGCACGTCGCTGTCGGGGACGCACTTTGGTGATCGGGTATTCCGCCGTTTGTTTCAGGGATTCTTCGGTATGGCGGCGTGCCATCGGTTCGAAACTGATCTGGTATTCCATGACGGAAGGCATCAGAACGATTTTGTCTTTTAGAGTTCCTTTTAACGCCTGTAATTCTTGTTGATCTTTGGCTGTGATCAGAACCACTTCGCTTTTGGCTGGTCCGTTGGTTCCGTTGGTCCAGGCTACGGGAGCCGGAAAGATCGGAATATAGTAAGGTACAGTCATGGCTGCGTACGCCTTTTGGATATCCCATCCGCCCCGGGGCCAGTCACGGGCAAACTCGATACGGGGATTGGATAATTTGTATTCTTCCATCATTTCTTTCGCGACCCGGTAGCCTCTTTCCATGCCGTCGGAACCGGTTAGACGGGGACCTGCATAATCAAGTAAACGATAGGACAATCGCTCTATATCCGAGTTCTGTTGTTCTTCCTGCTTGATCTTTTGGGCAACGGACAGGTCGATCTTTTCATTCTGAGCCATAACGGATGATGCTCCGATCATCAGTACAATCAATAAGCTTCTCATTTCTATCTCTTTAAAGTTTCACATAAGTATTATCTGCCGATAAGTCCTTCAAAGGTAGTAAATCTGTATTTTTGAGAAGCTTATTGCCCGAGAATATTGAAATTATTTGTTCAGGGCCTTTAATAGGTCTGATCCGGCACGGAACTTGACAGACATGCGCGGTTTGATCATAACCGGCTCTCCTGTCTGAGGATTCCGGGCAGGGCGTTCGGTTTGTTGCCAGGGGAGAAGTGTTCCGAATCCCTGAAATACAACCTGATCGCCTTCCAGGAAAGCTTCGGTCGCGTTTTCTATAAAGGAGTTGATCACCGCTTTTACCACTGTTTTCTTCATGCCGGTATCTGCTGCTATTTGTTCGATCAATTTACTTTTATTCATATATTACTGGTTTAAATCGTTTTTGATCCAAATCTATCGGATACTTGATCGGAAATGATAATCTACGGTAGAAGCAGAGTATCATTATTTCCGAATAATATCCCTCAAATCAATGCAAGCATCTTTAATCAGGACATAATAAACTTGTTCTTGTTGCCTAAAACGAGTTTATTGAATTTAATGGAGTTCGTTAAGAACTAATTGTAGATAACAAATACAAAGGATACATCATCAAACATCCGCCTAAATTCATCATATCTCCTATAAAGTCTTTCATACTGATAATCATTTAGAAAAATTCAAATCCTATAAAAGTACCACACGAATAGGAAAGGAAAGATACAATTCGAATCTTATTACTCTGTCATTTCTATGGCACAGGAGGTTACTTACGTAAGTAACCTCCTGTGCCATAGAAATGACAGAGTTGTAACCTCCTATTGACACCGTAATGTCATCACTGTGGCACAATTTTGTCTTCACAATGGTACTATTTGGGACATAGTAATATAGATGCTTTCTCCTATGCTTTCTACTCGCCATATAAATTAAGGCATGACGAGATATTCAGTGAGTTTCTGATTACAATTTTTCCTTAGTTCTTAACGAACTACGTCATCTTTTCCCTCAGGTTTCATTATCGGACATACTGTTCATTATCGGACACCTCTTAGTGATGCTACTCTTCAGAAAATCAATGATATATGTTTTTGGCATAGCTTTTGCCTATAGTGGGTAAAACATATATTACGATGAAAAAGATCTATATAGCCATTACTTATTTATTGCTGACAAGCTTTGGTTTACGAGCCGAAGAACAAGATAATATTGTCCATCTGACGTTGAAAGAAGCGATCGCATTGGCACAACACCAGTCTGTAGATGCCGCGGTCGCTTTGAACGAGCTGAAAACGTCTTACTGGGAATACCGTACGCATGTTGCCGACCAGTTACCGGAAGTCAATTTCAAAGGTACGATCCCCAGTTATAGCAAACAATACAGCCGCTACCAGCAGTCGGACGGGACTTATGCCTTTGTGCAGGATAATAATCTGTCGATGAACGGTGCGATCTCTGTCGATCAGAATATAGCACTGACCGGTGGTAAAATATCATTGAATTCTTCTCTTAACTTCTCCCGTCAGTTGGGACATGGTGCTTTCAATGAATATATGAGTGTGCCGATCGGTCTGACTCTGACACAACCGGTCTTCGGAGTAAACGATCAGAAATGGAATCGCCGGATCGAGCCTGTCCGTTACCAGGAAGCAAAGGCAGCCTATATAGAAAGTGTGGAAGGGGTAACGATCTCTACGATCGCTTATTTCTTTAACCTGCTGCTGGCGAAAGAAAATCTGGCGACCTCTATGCAGAACCTGGAGAATGCGAACAAACTCTACGATATTGCGATAGCCAAGCGGAAGATCGGGCATATATCCGAAAGCGAACTGATGCAGTTGAAATTATCGGCATTGCAGGCGAAAGGCAAGTTGACGGAAGCCCAGTCCAACCTGAATGCCAAGATGTTTCAGTTACGTTCTTTCCTCGGATTGAGTGAGGAGGATGTGATAGAACCTGTCATCCCGGAGTCAGTGCCGGATATGCGCCTGGTTTATCAGGAGGTGTTGGAGAAAGCCCAGGAGAATAACTCGTTCGCAAAACGTATTCTGCGAGAACAACTGGAAGCCGATTATGCCGTGGCGACAGCAAAAGGAAAGCGCCGTGATATCAATCTGTTTGCTTCCGTAGGATATACGGGTAAAGACAGTGAATTTAGAGGTGCTTATAATCCCTTGCGGGATAACCAGGTGATCGAGGTCGGTTTCAGTATTCCCCTGCTGGATTGGGGAAAACGGAAAGGAAAAGTGAAGGTTGCCGAGTCGAACCGTGAAGTCGTACTCTCCAAAAACCGCCAGGATCAGATGACTTTTAATCAGAACATCTTCCTCCTGGTGGAGAATTTTAATAACCAGGCAGCCCAGCTGGAAATAGCGGAAGAGGCGGATGAGATTGCCCAGAAGCGTTACCGGACCTCTATCGAAACGTTCATGATCGGAAAGATTAACATTCTTGACCTGAATGATGCCCAGCAATCGAAAGACGATGCTAAACAGAAACATATTCAGGAGCTGTATGGATTTTGGAGCTACTTTTATAATGTCCGCAGTGTGACCCTGTACGATTTCTTGAACGACCGTAATCTGGATGCGGACTTTGAAGATATCGTCAGAAAGTAGTATCTTTACCAATCTTAAAAGAAACCTATATGATATTGATTGTCGATGATGACGCTGTTGTCCGTTCTTCGCTTACTTTTTTGCTGAAGCGGGCGGGCTTTGAACCGGAAGCTGTTCCGGGACCTGATGAAGCGTTGGCTATAGTGCGCCGCGAAGCGCCGCAACTGATTCTGATGGATATGAACTTTACCTTGACTACGACGGGAGAAGAAGGAATACAGTTATTAAAACAAGTAAAGATATTTCAGCCGGATGTACCGGTCATTCTAATGACTGCCTGGGGATCCATTTCCCTGGCAGTGCAAGGTATGCAGGCCGGTGCATTCGATTTTGTCACCAAGCCCTGGAACAACCTCGTGCTGTTGAAGTCGATCCGTACAGCCCTGGAGTTGAACGAACAGAAGAAAGAAAAGAACTCTCCGTTGAATCGGAATGATGCAGATAATAAATTTCATTTTGAAAAGATAATCGGCCAAAGTGATGCATTGATGGAGGTATTGGGTACTGTTTCACGCATAGCCCCTACGAATGCCTCCGTTTTGATTACCGGCGAGAGTGGAACGGGAAAGGAGTTGATTGCTGAAGCAATCCATGCCAATAGTCCGCGGATGAAAGAAGCTTTTGTAAAGGTAAACCTGGGCGGACTGTCGCAAAGCCTTTTCGAAAGCGAGATGTTCGGACATAAGAAAGGGGCGTTTACAGATGCCTATATCGATCGTACCGGACGTTTTGAAATGGCCAATAAAGGTACTATCTTCCTGGACGAGATAGGCGATCTGGAATTATCCTGCCAGGTGAAACTGTTAAGGGTTCTGCAGGACCAGACATTTGAAGTGTTGGGTGACAGCCGTCCCCGCAAAGTCGATATCCGTGTGGTCAGTGCCACTAACTGCAAGTTGCCGGAAATGGTGGCTGCCCGTACTTTCCGGGAAGACCTGTTCTATCGGATCAACCTGATCACCATTCATCTGCCCGCTCTCCGCGAGAGGAAAGACGATATTCCTTTGCTTGCCCGTTATTTTGCCGACAAGCAATCGGAGGTAAATGGTTTGCCGAAAGTATCGTTCTCATCCGATGCTATGAACTTTCTGCGGCGTCTTCCTTATCCGGGTAATATTCGTGAGTTGAAGAACCTGGTAGAAAGGACGATGCTGGTCTCCGGCAAGTCGTTGCTGGAGGTTTCCGACTTTGAAGGACAATGCCTGAACCTGGGGAATAATCAATCGGTACGGAAAGGCGGATCCGTCAGTTTGGAGGGAATGACATTGGATGAGATAGAGCGGCAGACCATTTTGCAGGCATTGGAAACACACGAAGGAAATCTATCTCATGTAGCTTCCGCACTGGGAATCAGTCGGGCTGCTTTATACCGCCGGTTGGAGAAATACGGAATACCAACCGATAAATAAATATGATTCAGATGAGGGTCAAAGGATTGTTTTGGATACTGACAGGGTTGCTGCTGACTATTTTAGGAGTGATCACCTACTATGTCTTCTATAATTTCTCTTCCACTCTATTTTTTATCGTGGAAGGGGTTGTCCTGATAACCGTCATTTATCTTTTCCTTTTTTACCGCCGTATCATCAAGCCGCTGGATATAATCGGCAATGGTATGGAACTGCTGAAAGAGCAGGATTTCAGTTCCCGCCTGAGTCGTGTCGGACAGAAGGAAGCCGACCGTATCGTGGATATTTTCAATAAGATGATGGAACAGCTGAAGAACGAGCGTCTGCATCTGCGGGAACAGAATCATTTCCTGGACTTGCTGATCAATGCGTCTCCTATGGGAGTGATCATGCTGAACCTGGATGGCGAGATCATTTCGCTTAATCCGTCGGCACGTAAGATGTTCGGCCAGCCGTCGTCTGTCGATGTTACCGGAAAGTCCTTTCTGGAGATAGACTCTCCGCTGGCAATGGAGTTGGCGCGTATCCCTTTGTATGGGTCACAGACCGTCCGCCTGAATGATGCCAATGTATATAAATGTACGCATTCATCTTTTGTGGACAGGGGATTCCATCATTCGTTCTATCTGGTGGAGATATTGACACAGGAAGTTTTCAAGGCGGAGAAGAAAGCTTACGAGAAGGTGATCCGTATGATCGCCCATGAAGTGAATAATACGACAGCCGGTATCACTTCGACGCTGGATACATTGGAGTCTACCTTCAGCGAGATGGAGAACACGGAAGACATATGTGACGTGTTGCGTGTCTCTATCGAACGTTGTTACAGCATGAGCCATTTCATCACGAACTTCGCCGATGTCGTACGTATTCCGGAACCTCAGCTGCGTAATCACGAACTGAATGCGGTTGTGGTCTCCTGTAAACGTTTTATGGAAACGATCTGCCTGAACCGCAATATTCGGATCCATATGGAACTGGATGAAGTATCCCCTGTAGTGAAATTGGATAGTTCGCTTTTTGAACAGGTCCTGGTCAATATTATCAAGAATGCGGCGGAATCGATCGGGCAGGACGGACAGATCTATATACGTACTTCACGTAATCCGGTCTGTCTCGAAATAGCAGATACCGGCAAAGGTATAGACAAAGAGACTGAAAAGAAACTGTTCAGCCCCTTCTTCTCTACCAAACCTAACGGACAGGGCATCGGACTGATTTTTATCCGCGAGGTACTACAGAAGCAGAATTGTTCTTTCTCCCTTCGTACCTATACGGATGGCCTGACCCGGTTCCGTATCCTCTTCGAATAAAATCGAAGCGTTAGGGGGAGGTCCTTTTTACTCTTTGAATGAATATACAGCCGATATATTCACAATATCCGGATGGAGGGGAAGCGTCCACACGACCCGGTTATCCGGATCGACCTCTATCAGCAAGGGTTGCGATTTATCCTGACTATGCCCGTTCCAGTTGCTTATCAGCGTATTCCCGTTTTTGTATCGTACCAGTTCGGCGACGAATAATAAAGAGATGTTCTGCAGGTCATCGCTTCCGACTTTCCGGACAATCAGTTTGCTGTCCGGATCGATCTCTACAAAGTTATGGGCATCGCCGCAGGATACCAGCCAATTCCCATTTTTGAGTATTTGAATGGCGAAAGGATTTCCCCCGCATTCGGCCCTGTTGACGATCTCTTTCTCTTTATTCATTTCAACGACCTCTCCTTTACCCATCAAGGGGATCAGATAAGTGTTCTGCGGCGTTTTTACGATTTGGCGGAATTGGTCGTGCACACCGGTGATACTGGTGTCGAACTCTATTTCTTCTACGGGTTGCCCTTGCGGATCGAGTTCGATGATCCGGGAAGGCGTGCCGCAGATAGCCAGCATATAACGGCCCGAAGGCAATTGGGTAGCAGTAAATAATTCTTCCCCTTTTCGTGCTTTGAAGTCCCATAGCGTCTGCTGTTCGCGGTCAATCAGCCGGGCACCGGAAGTATAGGCATACAAGATATTTCCTTCTTTGGTTATTTCAACATCGTTGCAATCTTCATGAGCCGCCAGCGGATGGCTCCATTCGATCTCTCCTGTTTTCTTGTCGAGAATCGCTACCTGTTTCCAGCCGCAGCCGGAAACGAGTAACTTTTCTCTACTATTATTACATGAGCAATAAGTGCTAATCATTGCTATGAAAAACAAGTATTTAAAATAGCGTCCAATCATTCTTCTGTCATTACTACACGGAATCCTACATTGTAAACTTTCTGATATTCACGGTACGGCAGACGGAAAGACGAGGTCGAGCGGTAAGGGCGGTCATACCAGGAACCACCGCGCACAACGCGTTTGCCGTTTTCAGAAACAGCATCGTTTCGTCCGTCATTTTCCTTATAAGGATAAGGTTGATAGGATGATAACGTCCATTCCCATACATTCCCGTGCATGTCGAACAGATCCCATGGATTGCGGACATAACGGCCTACCGGTTCGGAAATAAACCCTCCGTCATTATAAGTCGTGTCGCGTGGAATCCAGTCGTCATACTTGTTCGGATTCTCGATGACCATAGCACTTTCATAGAATTTGTAAGCGGTACAGGCGGCAAATTCTTTCAGTTTGATGTCTCCCAGGTTGGCATAGCGGGAGAAGTCGGCAGACATGCCACCATACCAGAAAGGCGTATCGCTTCCAGCCCGGCAGGCCCATTCCCACTGTGCTTCCGTAGGGAGGGAGAACTTCATGCCGGTCTTTTCGGATAACCATTTACAATAGTCCATCGCTTCCTGCCAGGAGAGGCGTACGGCGGGCTGGTCCGGATGATTCATCGAATAGCCTTTCCGTCCGAACTGGTAACCGTGACGGTGTTCGTCGCGACTGTCGTGTGCCGGGTTATAGGCTCTGAACTGTGCATTTGTGATCTCGAAACGTCCCATCCAGAAAGGTTTGTCTATCTGTACGATCGTTTGCGGCAGTTCGTCCGGATGCCGGTCGCTACCCATAATAAATGAGCCTGCCGGTATCTTGACCAGTTCCAATGTGATGCCGTTGCCCAGTGAGATACTCTTCTGGAAATTCCCCAAAGCCAGTTGTTTCCATTGGGCATCACTCCATTGGTCGTAAGGTTTTTCTGTCGGGTTGTAGATCGGCCATTTCTCCAGTAGAGTATCGCCAATTGCTTTCTGTTCCTTCTCAAACCGGACCGGTTCGATGTTCTGCGGGATTTCCGGCAACCATTCGGCTGTCGACTTCGGAGCACCGAACATTTCGCGGTATAGCTCCCGCAGCTCATTGCTCTGTTCTGCATCTTCAAACTTAGGAATGTCGGAACGACGTCCGTGGAAAGGAGCATTGAAGTCTATCCAGCACGCCAGCTTCTCCATGGATTCTTTGTCCAGTTTGACACCATAGTGGCCTTTTTGTAGAATCTGCATCAATTCGGTCTGATCGGCATGTACGTCCATCGGAACGAGCATGTGCATATCGCTCTCGATACCCGGACGACGCACGTAACGGTGCAGGTTAGCATATGAAAGCGTAAAATGCCCGCCGTTCTTCCAGGCCTTTCCCGATATGTTCGAAGTCCAGTCTTCGATCCATTTGTCCCCTTTCAGGTATGGTTTTCCGGGTTTGTCCTGATTGTGGCAGGAGATGCAATATTTATCCAAAACGGGCTGTACTTCGTGGCGGTAGCTGAATCCTCTCTCTTTACCGTACCATTCTTTGATAGCCTGCGGTTTTTGCAGGGATGCTTTCGTCCGCTTCGGAATGGCTATGGTCGATTTTTCTTCGTGGCAGCCGATACAAGAGACTGTTTCGCCCGGCATGCCGGTGAACCAGCTTCTCATGACTTGTAATGCTTTTCCCTCTGCATCCAGCGGTTGTACGAATACAGCCGTATTGGCAGGGATGGTAAACATAGCCGAGCCGTCTTCTTCAACATCTACTTCACCCAGGATTCGTTTGATGTCCCATGGTCCGTCCATACCAATGGTGCCCAGCAGGCCGCCTTGACCCCACGGACTGAAGTTGAAAGAACCGATGCGCAGTTTCTTTACTGTGCCACGCGGAATGCCTTTCAATCCATCGCCTTCATAGATATCCTGCAGGAAAACAGTAGACGTAGAAGATGTCAGGTCAACACGGTCGGGGATGACATTCGGTGTTTTACGGCTGTCCATCAACACCGGTTCGAGGTAGGCAACGTTCTCCTCTTCGGCAATCAGGGTACGGTTGTCGAATGTGTCGACCAGGTAAAGTCCCCACAGGCTTTCCGGACTTTCCTTCATGGAAACCAGATAATAGGTATCATTCAACGGATACGGTTGCAGGAACTGCGGCCAGATACCGTCGGGCAGGCGGTCGCGAACGACAGCTTCCACTTTTTTGCCGGCATACGGGATTTCGGCAACGACTCCGTCTGCTTCGTGACGGCCTTTATTGGTATCGATGATCAACATGCGTCCGCTTCGTGAAACGCTGTGGTGACCGGAAGCGATACCGACTACCGCCGACGGTCGTCCCGGTATGGGGCGGGCGTTGAAGAACGAAGTCGGAAAGTAGGAGTTCGAACCGTAGAAAGCCGACTGCGTGGTACCGTCCGGATTCATCGTAAACAGCAGGCGCGAATTGGAGTGGGGCAGGTCTGCATACTCCCAACGCTGATAGAGTACGGTACCGTTGTCCATGATGACCGGACCCCAGTTGCTGTCCTGGTCGTAGGTCAGCTGACGGGTTTGTTTTGTTTTCGGATCATACAGGAACAGTCCGCACATCTTGTTTCCGCCGTCTGTACAGGGCAATCCCAGGAAGGTCCCTGTCGAGCAGAAAATATACCGTCCGTCCGGCGTATAGCAACCGTCGAAACTGTCGAAGTCTTTATATGTATCGGGGGTTAGTTGATGGGTTTTACCGGTTGTGATGTCGAGTTCGAACAGATGCCAGCGGTCGGACGAACCGATGGAGGAATACATCAGTCGCTTTCCGTCGAAATGAGGTTCCGGATCGGTGATGATCATTCCTGCTTCCGGTTTGTATAAGGTCGCTTGTTTGATTTTACCGGGTTGGATGGTGAGCGAGACAAACTCGTTCGTCCAGCCGGTTTTAGGATTCCATATCTCGGAGTTGTTTTGGAAATTGGAAGGAGCGATGCCCAGTTCGCCGCTCATGGCTTTGCGTGCCTTGTCGCCGAGCGATCTGCGGATAGCCACCACCTGCTTGTCTGCCAGCAACGGATTTGCCAGTAGGGCAGCATCCAGTTGCTTCAATAACTTCTGGGCCTGCTTCCCGGCTTTCGGGTCTTTGGACTTCAGACCGTCGATCAGTTTTTCCTTGTCTGTTTTCAACTCATCGAGCGCTTTTTCCCAGTCCTTATCCGGACGGTAGCTATCCGGATATTTTTTCTTCAGATGATCGATCGCCGATTTGTATTTTTCCGGCGAGTAATAGTTGATCCGGTTGATCAGGCTTTGCCAGGAGTCCTGTGCGGAAAGTAAGGACGGACTACCACATAGTCCGGAAAAAATGAACAGTGCTGTAATGAACCGTTTCATAGTGTTAGAATTATGTTATATAAGATGAAGTTTAGTAATTACAAAAATAAAGTATCTCTTTTTCTTAACTTTGACAAAATAAGATGAATACTTTGCATAATCCGATATAGTGATTTAATTTTAATTCCTATATTTACGGCAGTTAACTAATAAATGTCTGATATGCTTGTCTCTTATTCTCCGTACGATCTGTCGTTGCCTTTGCTTTATGCCGATCATTCCCGGGTGGAAACCTGGTGGAATTATCAGGATGTGATCAGTCCGTTCTACCGGCTTTACCTGATCACGAAAGGCAGGGGCAAGGTTTATATCAATAAGAAAGGATATGAACTGCTGCCCGGTCAACTGTTCCTGATACCCAAGTTTGCTTTCCATAGTTATGAATGCGATGATTTCATGGAGCATTATTATATCTGTTTCTTTGACGAAACGAAAGGGGGGAAGGGTATCAGTAATCCGATGAAAATGAATTTGCAGGTACAGGCTACTCCGATGGATTATTCGCTGATGGAGCGTTTCCTGGCTCTTAATCCGTATAAATCGCTACCGACATCAGACCCGAAGCATTATGACAATGACCGGAATATTTATAACAAAGAAGATGAGGTTTCCGTTTCTACATTCTCGGACCTCGTGGAGAGCAGTGGTATTCTGCTGCAGCTCTTTTCCCGTTTTATAACGGAAGAATGCCTGCTTTTGCCGGAAGCGAATAGTTTGTATGAGAAGCTGGATGTGGCGATACAGCATATCAATAAGCATCTAGACCGTCGTATCTCTGTTTCAACCCTCGCCGATCTGATGTGCATTACGCCCGATCATTTCTCTAAAGTATTTAAACGGATCGTTGGGATGCCACCCTGTGAATATATCCAGATGAAGCGGATTGAGCGGGCACAGACTTTGCTGCTGACTTCCCATATGTCGATCATCGAGATTGCAGAAAAGGTCGGTATTAGTAATCTGTCCCAGTTCTCCCGTCTGTTCTCGAAGATGGTCCGCTGTTCTCCCAGGGAGTATCGGCTGAAACAATTCAATGCATTGAAATCGGAGAATTATAGTATGCAGTAAAAAGTAGTTTTTGTTTATATGCCTAAAAGTGTTTCACCCTAATGGAACAACTGTTTCATTACGTAGAAACAACTGTTCCATTAGGGTGAAACACTTTTATTGTCACGGTCAGTAAGCCGCTTCAAAGCAGGAGGATGAGCCGTTATTACTTCTTTAAATTGACAACTTCCGGTGTTCCTTTGGTGATGTAGCGGATGATCACTTCAGGTGCATCTTCGCTGGTCTGTTCGCAAGAGAAAGCGACAGCCGATGAACCGGCAGGAAGCAAGGCACTTCCCTGAGGCTGTACTTCGCTGATCACATTGTAATTCTTATCGGTCACCACCGCTTTGCCGTCAAACGTATAAAGCAGATACTGGCGATCGGAAATCTCGCAAGGGAACTTGATCACTCCTTTTGGGGTTGTGAAAGACGGGTCTTTGATTGTGCCGTCTCCATCTACTTTCAGACGGATTGCGTATGCACTTTCATAGGGGCTTTCCCAGGACCAGTCTGCTCCGCCCGGTTGTCCCGGTTGCATTTCTGCCAGGTTGCAACGGTAATGTTTGGAGATATGGAGCGGATACAGGTTATAGTTTTCTTCATTGACTTTTTCCAGGTGCCATTCAGTTTGCGGATCTCTCAGACGGGCTTTCTGTTCTTCCGTGAAAGCTTCGGCTTCACGTAGCTTATCCCAGTTTTTGATAGCTTCCAGTAATTTGTCGATCTGTCCGTGGCGGCGTAATGTGTTACTGTTGATTGTCATAGCATAACCGGCGTCGAAACCGGCTGATTCGGATAATGCCCATTCCAAATCCTCCAAAGAAGAACATTCGAAGTTACGGTCTGCCAGACGGATCAGGAACCATCCCAGCATGCGTGGGAAAAGGTTGCGTTTGAAGAATGCCTGGTTCTTGATACGGTTTTCTACCTGTCCTGTACGCATGGCTTCTCCCCAGGGTTCACCCCAGTTCATGCGGGTATGGATATGCCATAAGTTATGGCTGAGGCGGCTGGCATCGTTCAGTACGTTATGGTTCAGTTGATTGTACCAGCGATAGACAAAGCGGTTGTTTGCATATTCGTCCTGTCCGGTGTAAGAGCATCCTTCCAGACCATCGAAAGATATCTGGCAAAGTCCTGTTTTATTTATGATCTCCGCCAGTCGGTCGGAGAATTTGTCCTGTAGGACCAGGTCGGGGAACAAGGTTTTGTATGGATAATCCCATAGCTTGTAAAGAGGTGTCTTTTGCGAATGAGCTGCGGCAGTTGTACCGTATGCGCCTCTTTTACAGTTTTTCAGCAGAAGAGTTTCTCCTTTGTCCTCCGTGCTTCCGTAAGTGATCAGTTCCTGGTCAATCTGCATGGCGTTTAGCGTCATGGGTCTATCGAACAGGCTTGATTTTTTGATTGTGATTTCTGTCTGGTCTTTGTCCAGGTCGGCTGTGAGTGATAAAACACCTTGCTTCAGCAGGTGTTCGGTTGGGACGGGAGTGACATACGCATCGTTGGTTGTCATAAAGTTACTGAGCGTATGTACGCCGACGGCAATGCCTTCAGCCTTTGCCTTGTCTACCATTTTCCTGACACCTTCGTCGCCGCTTTTTGTAAATTTAGGATCCCAGTTGAAATGTCCCCAATCCAGGAACGGACCGCTATGGTACACATATTTGAATCCGGCAATCTTAGCTTTATCGAGGATCATATCGAAATTATCTTCCGAGAAGTCGGAGATCAGATAAGACTTCATGGCAGCACGGGCGGTTTTGCCCCATTCGCCGTCGAACAAGGGATGCGGCAAGCCTTGCTCCAGTTCGATTTCTCCGATACGGGCAAGGGCTTCTGTATTCTTACTTCCGAAGAAAGCTATTTTAGCCCCTTTGATCAGACCGTCTGCTCCTTCTACCGGGAGAACCAGCGAGTTATTCAGTCCCTGTACCTGACGGTATTCCTGTTTATTTCTTCTGCGGGCGGAGAAATGGAAGACCGTACCGTCCGAGATATCGGCTGCCGCCAGTTTGTAATCCGGAATGCTGGCAACGGATAACTCGGCTGCTTTTCCACTGTAACCGTAAGTTTGTGTAACCAGCTGTCCGTATTCTTCCGGGATACCTGCATTAGTCTTGATGTTCAGCGCTTGTATACCGAAAGCAACGCCGTTGCCCTGGGCGACACCGACTACATCGCCGACTATCTCATTGATGTTGACGGCTAACGGACCGAATAGTAATACCTCGTATTTCTCCGGGATGCTGGCGACCTCCAGTGTGATGCAAACATCACTTTCTTTGTGTTTCAGGGAGATGGTACCTCCGTCGGACATGGTCAGTTTCAGTTGATTACCGCTGGAAGTCAATTTGCTCGGGGTAACCAGTTGGTTACCTGTGCAGGCCGTTACAAGCGGGTACTTCCCTGTGTGAAGGATATCTTTGCCTTCAACCTGGATGGAAGAGAAATAACCTTCGTTATTGATTCCGATTTGAGTAGAACGAGTTTTTAGATTTATATTCTGTGCCCCGGCCTGAAAGACCTGCACGAATACGAAAAGCAGAACAATTCTGCCGATTAGAGAGAGTTGTTTCATGTTTGTTTGTTTAATATGTTAACCTTTTGATCGTTATCTCGCCGATTGATGATGCCCCTTTATTTTTTACTTTTACATTCAGGGTAGTAGGAAATTCATCCAGTGTTTGTTGTGAACGGGTAATCCTGAAAGTATGTTTCTTTGGTAAAAGGGCGAGCGAAGATAATTGTTTTTCTCCATACATGAAAAGTACGGGGTCTTTAAATTCCAGATCAGAGGATTTGTTACTCAGATAATCGGTCGCCAGCCGGGAGAAAACAATCTCATATTCGCCGATCTGATTGACGTAAGGAGTGAGGTCGAGACTGATCTCTGTCCATCGGTCAGGGTTGAATGTCTTGGCAGACCAGGTTTCTATGACCTGGGGGTTATCCTGTAGACGATCGTCTTGCAGATCATTGAGTTCGCTGACCACATGGAATGCGGAGAAATTCTTTATGCGCGGTGTTGCTTTCGATTGCGTGAAATGAACGCGTAGCTTTTTCAGGCGGAGTGAAGGGAAATGATCTATCTTTTTATTTCCGATGGAACTACCTTTGTAAACAGGTATCCATTGATTGTCCTCCGTATATCCTTCCAGCTGATAGGCGAGGACGCGCTGTCCTCCGCTCAGATCTTCCTGTAGAATACAATGGTTGACGGTTGTCGGTCCGGAAAATTCAAGTTCAAGCATGTCGCCGTTGCCTGCCGTTTGTTTCAGCGGGTGGGCGAACCGGTTCTCTATTTCTTTGCCGAAAGCCTGATAGACGGCGGCATGTGTATGGGGGATGACTCCGGTCGTATCGGGTGTGGAATTAAGGAGAAGGACGGAACCCCGTCCGACAGATTTATAATACAGGTTCATCAGTTGCTCCTGTGTCATCAATAGCGTATCGCATCCGGGTGCCCAGAACCATTTGTGTCCTTTGTTCTTGAGTAACGGAACATCGACTTCCACAGGTGCATAACAATCACCGTCCACATCTGAATGGAGGGCGGTGGAAACGCCGGAAGTGAGGTCCTCTTTCTTTATAGTATACCAGTTGGGATAAGGGGCATAACCATCCTCATTCCCCACCCATCGGAGATTTGCCTGTTCACCCTGGAAGATGACGGAGTTGGAGGCATATTTATCGAGGATATCTTTCACAGGGATGCAGCAGTTGCCATCGAACCAGACCTCGCTGATCGGACCGTATTGGGTGAGGACTTCGATCAGCTGGGTACGGAAGACTTTGTTGTAGGCTTCCTGTTTGGACGGGTCTTGCGTGATTCCTCCGCTACCGATACCGGCTCCCCAGCGGTCGTCGCCCGGATAGATGTAGATACCCAGGTCGAGACCATACTTTTTACAGGATTCGGAGAGGTTTTTCAGCACATCGCCTTTACCGTTCCGCCAGGGTATTTCCTTGACTCCGTAATCGGACGTCTCTGTTTGCCACCAGCAAAAGCCGCCGCAATGTTTGGCTACGAAAAGAACCATTCCGGCTCCCCACGACCGGGCCACTTCACACCACTGGTCGGTATTCAAGTCGGGTATTTTCAGACGATCGAGTGGAGTCGTGAAATTATCATATTCCCGTCCTTGCCAGGCTGCCGGACCGTAATGGACGAACATTACACGTTCGTAATTATGCCAACGCAGCTGTGCTTCCGTCGGCAAAGGAATCTTATTCTCCTGTCTTTGTGCAATCGGGGATGACAAGGACTGGAAATTTCGTTCACAAAGTTGAGCTGAACTCTCGTTTTCTATCTTTACTTTGTAGCCTTCCGGTAGCTGTAAAGAATACTCTATATTATTTCCCGAACGTGTCCATTTCAATCCGATCTTCTCACCTCCTACTGGAATCGTACCGGAACAATGATTTAAAACAATATCTGAAAAACGAATGTTAACCACCTTTTTTCGATAATCAATTTTACTGATCCCCAAAATATCTCTATAAAGTACATGGCCGATATAAGAAGCAAAACCGTGATTACAACTAGCATAACTCCCCATGTGTTCCCATAAGGTTCCGGTAAGATCAGCCATTGTAAAGAAATAATCTTGAATTTCAAATAATATCTGACTCTGTAGCCCATAACGGGAAAGTAAATCCATCCGCATATAATTTCCCATAAAAGCATTTGCCCGAAACACCTTTGGATAAGTTACTGAATCGTTCCTGTTTGGACCGAACTGAGTTGTCAGTTTTTTCCAAAGCTCCGGATGTGATTCGGGTGTTGCAATATCAAAAAAGAATGCATAATACTGACAGACTTCCGTCGTATTTTCTGTGACTTTCAATTGCTCATTTTCTCTCACTGCATTATCTACAAAAAACTCCCCATTGAAGGATTGTCGTAGGATAGTCTGACGTATCTTTTCTGCTTTCTGCTTCCATTTCCCGTTGTTGTATAACCGGGCGGCACTTTTCAAGGCTGCGACATATAACATATTGGATGGATAATTGACATCCTGAACAAATTCGCTTGATTTCGACCATTCAATAAATACCCAACTTTCCAGATTTTCCAATAATCCGTCACTGTTTTCAAATCGGGCAAAGTATTGCAATAACTTTTCTATTCGAGGTTTTAGCTGGGCGATTAATCTCGGATCACCGCCATTCTGTGCATAATCATCCACCTGTAAAATAAACCACAAGGACCAGTTGGGAATGAAAATTCCATCATTATGATCAGCCGGATAACACATAGGAACCATGCCTTCCGGAAGAAATTCAAAGTGCTCCGGTAATGCATAATTCTCATAAAAATTATGGGCAACATCCGCATGTCCGGTAAACTCCCTTTCCATAATTCCTGCAAAATAGCTGTCACATAACCAACCGGCACGTTCCCGTGAAGGACAATCCGTAAACACATCGACTGCATTCTGTCTGAATGTTTCTTTTGCTGCGTTATAAATGGCATTCAGTTTATAATTGTTACAGGTAAAAGTGGCCTGTTTATTTTCTGGATAGGCAAACTCTCTCAAATAAACGTTATCTATACGGCAATCACCCTCCACTGCGATTATCTTCAAATATCTGCAAGTATACGATTCGAATGACTCCAAATTATATGTTCCAGGTTCCAACTCAAATACGATTTGATTATTGATATCAGCCATCCTTTGTTTAGTGTTAACATCTCCCTCTGTCAATAATTCGTCGAAATAAAAATATACCTTGGCTTTCATCGGACAAACCAGCTTAGCACCCAAAAAACCAGAACGATTTATCCCAAAATCAAATATGTAAAACTCTCCGGTTTTTAATGGATAACTTTTTTGGGAGGAGAAAGGTTTGTTGATTATATGTCTAACATCTGTAATAATTTCTTGTATTTCTTGTGAAGGAGGTGGTGTTTCTAATTCTGATTCTTTATAACCTTTCAGCTTTTTTCCTATATTTACAAGAGACCTGTCTTTATAATATTTTTCGGGTTGTACCTTTTTAACAGTACCGGACAGATAAACTGATACGGGATTTTGTTTTAGAAAATCAGGTAATAATACATTTCGAGGCAATAGATTGATTGATAAAGAACTTGAAAGTTCTAACTTCTTGAGAGGTATGTATGTAGAATAACGCCATTTATCATATCCCTCTTTCATTCGATAATATTCAGTAAAAGGGCGTTGGAAACTATAACGTTCTACTTTTTGTAGTCTTTCTTCAAGTTGAAAAGCCTCAAAAGAGGAGGCATTTCCTGTCGCCAAAACCACCTTGCCATCAATGTTAACTTCCGATAATAGGAATGAGGGCTGATCGAGCGTATAATATGTATTAATGTTATATCCTGCGACTTCGATTGCCACAATGTTGTTTCCTGTTTTAATGTGATCTCCTAAGTCATACTCATCTACCCGGAAATATCCATGTGCAGTACGTGCTGGTCCGGAACCAACGAACTCTCCATTGATGAAAAGCCGATAAAGAGTAGAAGCTGTAATTTTGAGAGTGGCTTTTTGTCCTTTTTCTGCATGAAAAGAACCACGAAACCCCAAGTTTAGATTCATTTCTTTTTCTCGACCCGCTACCCATACCGGTAAAGCTTTTTGTATGAGAGTGCTTTCGGATTTATTTTTCAGTCTTTGACTGAAAGTAGAGGATACGGTTAACTGTAATACCAATATAGATACCAATATAACATAAAGTCTTTTTTTATTCATGATGCTTAGGCTAGAAGTATTTTTATCGATTTTTTTGTTAAGTAAATCATATTGCTTGTAAGATATGACTTATTTTTGATATAAAGCCTTCACCAATGCCGGATCGAGCGAAGCAGGCGGATTGAAACGGTTGGATGCCATATATTGCAGGATACTCTGTCGGAGCTGGCGTGCTGCCGGACGTTTATCCAGGTCTTTTTGAAGGTCTGCACTGCATACCATCAGTTTGCCGTTGCCTACTTTGCCTTCCAGCAAGATTCCCAGTTTCCGGTTTGTGAACCAGTCGTCTATCAGCTGCACTACCGGACGATAGTCTGCCGGGAAGTCATCCAGTACCATTGCATTGCAGTTGCTTACCAGGTCCCACCATTGATAATCGCTGTATCCTTCGGTAGGGAAGGCTGCCAGTGCCGGATGTGCCGGGTCGCAGAGGATTCCCAATGTGTGGGGAGGTTGTTTGTTTGTCCAGGCGGTATTCCAGAAGATGGAAGAGAAACCGACACGGATATCTCCGCCTTTTTCCGGCAGGATACTTCCAGGAGTTAACAGGAGCAGCACATTTTCGCCTTTGTCGAGGCGTACCATTGTCTGGTTATCGAGTGTAGAGGTTATATAGGGCAGTTGCTCTACGGCTTCCTGTTTGGCAGGATATACCCAGATATTCCATTGGTTCTTGCTGTTTGTCTCTTTCACTTCGACGCTGACGATCAGTTGTGACGGTTCACCGATACCGGAGAGGGCATATTTGATTTCACCAGCCGGGATACAGTTGGTTAACGGAAGGTCTTTCGTGAAACTGCCTTGTGCCAGTTCATTGCCGACACGGTCGCTGATCTGCCAGTTGATATGGGCGGCCTGTAAAGGCTTTTCTCCGAAATGGGCTATTTCGATCGGGACGTTCAATGTCTCATTGTTCAACCAGACCATTTTCGGAAAGCGGATAAGCGGAACTGTATTATTACAGAATGTGCTGTATTCTTTGCCTGTTACATATCCTTTTTCATCCCAGAAAGGATCGAGTACGCCAACAAGCGCTGTTCCCTGCCCCGGGAAATCATGCAGGTCGAGCAGCTGGAAACCGGCAAAGCCCGGAGTACGTAACGCAGCTTCTATATCGGCTTTGTAACAAAGCGTTTGTAACCGGCCGGAAGCATACAGGAATGCATCGGCGAGGTCGGCCATGTGATGATCTTTCAGTGTTTCGCGGAATATCTCGAAGTTTTTAGCTTTCAGGATTCCGGTGTATTTATCTATTTCTTTTAAGTTCGGATATACACACCACTGTCCGATCTCATGGCTGACTGTCGGCATATTTTCCCGGATGATATGAGCGAAGTTGTAGTCGGTACGGGGTGGTTGGGCATTGATAATGCTGCGCAATCCTTCTCCCCATCCTTGTATACGCGGATCGGGGGCATTCCAGTAGTCTGCATTTTCTACGTAAGGCCATCCTCCAGCACTTGTGTAGGCACGGCGTAGATCTTTCGATTTCCAGTGGTCGATCAGTTCGGAAAGATATTTTACCTGGTTTGCTCCACCCGGTTCGTTCCCGTAGGCCATCAAGCAGAAAGAAGGATGGTTGCCGTATTCTTTCAGGATGCGGTCGCTTTCTTCGCGGAACCACTGGTCGGAGTAACCGCCGTCGCCTACGGTTGCCCAACCTGCACATTCGACCTGCAGATAGAATCCCATACTGTCGGCAACGGCGAAGGCTGCTTCGGGAGGACACCAGGAGTGGAAACGGACATGGTTCAGACCGTACGATTTACACTGGTTATATATTTTTGTCCAGTAGGCGCGATCTGTAGCGGGATATCCGGTCAGTGGGAATATACAGCATTCCAGGGTTCCCCGGAGGAATACCGGGTGACCGTTTACTTCGAAACGTGTACCGTTTGCCTTGAACTCGCGGAGGCCGAAAGTACGGTATTGCTCCTCTTTCTTTCCGTCACTCTCTACGACAGCACATAGTGTGTAAAGATTCGGACTGTGTTCCGACCAGAGCAGGGCATCTTCTCCCATAGATAGAGTGATTTCCTGTGTCATCCCGGCTTCGGGGTTGATGGTGACTTTATGAGGTTTGCCAACCACACCGCCGTCTTTTTTCTCTACTTGAAGAAGGAGGGTGGCATCGTTCGTTGTAGTCGTGCCGTCCAACGATACGGCTACTTTAATTGTCTTATCGGCGATGTTCGGATATATCTGTATGTCGTCTATATAAAGGGACGGTTTGGCTGTCAGGCTGATCATTCCGATCACACCGTTCCAGTTCGATTGTGTATGGTCGGAAACGCTGTGTGCATTTACGCCGACTTCAATATTGACCCGGTTGTCTACGCGAAGGGTGAGCGTATGTTTTCCGGGTGTCAACTCTTTGAACGTATGACGATAGGGAGTAGATAATGATTCGTGTTTTCCCATTTCGACACCGTCGAGGAAGAGTGTCGTTTCCCAATGCGTACGTTCCAGTTCAAGTTGTACCGGACTACCGTTCCATGAAGCAGGTATATCGATCTCTTTCTGATACCAGGCAACTCCTACATAATGTCTGTCCGGATTCAGCCAGAAAGGCACTTTGATATTTCCCGGCTGGCGGAATTTCTCATATAAAGGGGAGTCGTACCATGACTTGTCGACGATCTGTCCGGTCCAAGGCGTTTCAATCCCGACCTCATCACCGTATCCTTGTTCCTGAAGCGAGCCGGGCAGATGGATCGTGTCGGTTAATGACCGGGTATACCATTGTTCTGCCAGTCCCCGGTCGTTCCGGTCGAGGGCAAAGCGCCATTCACCTTGCAGTGATTGTTTATTATCTGCCTGACGGCAGGCTGTCAGAGCTAAAAAGGAAAGTAAGATCAACAAGTACTTTTTCATGAGTATTGAATTATAAATGAGATATAATGTGCATATTCTGCAAATTAACAGGATTCTGTATGAAGATTAAATAGATAAAACCATCTAAAAGATGGACAATGTTATGATTGGGACAAGAACTGACCGTCTTCTCTCGTCGACGGTGGTCATCGGTTACCATCGACGATACTCGTCAGTGGTCGTCGACGATGTCCGTCGATGATAGGGGGCAGACATCGTATCACCCTAAATACGATGTCTGCTCTTTAAAATGATCCCTATTACAGATTTTCGGCTCCGAGGTTTGGTGTGGTTGGCCATCCCGGGTTCTGATAGATCGGGGAGGTAGCCACATCACTACCGTCTGCAGAGGTATTCAGGAAATTCTGTATGGCGATCGGTGAAAGGTAATGAGCCATTGCCCATTTGAAACCTCCCTGTTGCATGATCAGTGAGTTACCTGCCACTTCCTGCGGACGCAGATACTGGCTCAGTTCCGGTGCGGAGACGTTCGATCTGGAATCGTTTGCACCATAGATCAGGATACTGTTTCCCTCGCTGTCTTTATACCAGTCTTTCATCGGTCCCCAAAGCTTGAAACCTTCGATATGATAAGGATTGGAGATCAGTTGATCCATAGCACGCCAGCGTTTCAGGTCCATGTGGCGGAAACCTTCGGCCATCAGTTCGCAGTTGCGCTCGCGGCGGATGTTGTAAAGCGTCGGACTGATCAGCTGACCGGCAGAATAGGCTCCCCAGTTATATTTACCCTCTTCACTCATATTGGTAGTTGCGATACTTTTGTTGTAATCCGTATCGAGATGGGCACGAGTACGGATGGCACGCCAGTAGGAAGCGGCAGTTCCGTCGATCGCCCCGGTTCTTTCGTAAGAGGCTTCGATATAGTTCAGGTAAGCCTCGGCTGCGCGGAAGGTGATGCTTCCGGTATACGAACCGAAGTTCGCACAATGCTTGGCATCGAAGTTGCCGCCTTTACGGATGGCATACCCTGTGGAATAATACACGTCGGCATTACCGATAGTGATGTCGGGAACCGGTTCAACCGGGGTGGCATGTGTTCCGTCGGAAGAAGGATAGAGCACGTTGGTCTGTCCCGGTTCTTTAAGGAAGAGCCATAGGCGACCGTCGCGTTCTTTACGTACATCGGAGACATAATCGTCACCGGCGTAACCCGAACCGGTAGCATAGATCGGCAATCCGTTAGCCATCAGGAAGGTATTGACCATGCCGCGTGTGATACCCTGGCCTGCATTCCCTTTTTGTGCAAATTGGACGACACCGTGTGTCAACCCTAATCCTTTATCATACTGGCGCCACATGAGAACCTCGTCATAACTTGCCATATTTTCATCAGCATACATATTATAATATGGGTTCGGGGTATCTTCCGTGCTTTGTTGTAAAATACCATTGTTCTCTGTCAATGAAACAGCATCGGCTACGACTTTCGCCGCATCCATCGCCTGGCCGAGGAAATAGTCGATCTCATTGTCGATACTTCCTGAAGGATACTGGAAGTTGGCATTATAATCTTTACTTTTTCCGGGCCATCCGCTACCGTCGGGCACGAATGGGGTATTGCGGAAATACTTCAGCCAGGTACCCTCGAACAATGCAACTCTCGATTTGAACAGATAGGCGCAGTTACGGGAGAGGCGGTTCTTTTTGCCGTCGGGCGAAGCGTCTTTCAGCATAACGATCGCCGAATCGAGGTCAGCCAAGATGAAACGTGCCACCTCGTTCCGTGGTGCCCGTTTACTGGCTTCGGTCAACGCTTCCTGTTCGTCGATGACCGGACGGTGAAGGATCGGGAAATCACCGAAAGCTTGTAGCTTATTGAAATATTCATAGGCACGGAGGAAATAGACTTCACCGATATAATGTTTCACATTCTCTTCGTTTCCGCTGATCTCTCCGGCTTTCCATTTATCCACAACCCTGCCGAGGAAATAATTACATTTGTATATCTTGGTGAACTCCCAGTCGCCGCCGGTCTGTGCCGTTTTTAACTCGCCGGGAACATAGTCTTTATAATCACCTTTGGCGATCATATTATCTGTCCCGACATCCCATCCGAATGTGCCGTACCAATTGATGTCTGTGTTGTGTGAAGGCAGGATATCCGGATACACATTATTTATATAGGAAGCCAACTGGCTTTCTTCCGTCAGGTAATATTCGGGTGTGATTTGTGAGAGCGGCTCTCTGTCCAGATAATCGTTACACGAGAATAAGAGTCCGGCCAGGATAATGCCTGCTGTCTGTTTGCATATATTATTTATACGGTTCATAATGATTCTGTTTTATAAGGTTACACTTAAACCAAACGATAAAGTCTTGGACAAAGGATATCCGCTACCACCGTAACCGGCATCGATCGTTTCCGGGTCGAGGGTTTTGAATAAACCGGTTCCTGTCCAAAGGTTTTCGCCGGAGACGAATACTCTCAGTTTGGATACATAGAATTTGTTGGTGAGAGACGAAGGCAATGTATAGCCTAACTGTACGTTCTTCAGACGGATATAAGCTGCGTTTTGCAGGTAACGGGTCTGTATGTTATGGTTCATGTTCGTACGGAAACTGGGACGCGGGAAATAAGCATCCAGGTTGACGCCGGCTTCACCAGCTTGTACCATAACTGAATTCTCGTCACGGAAATAGTCCAGGTGAGGTTCGTAACAGGTCGACCACCATATGCCGCCGTGGCTTCCCCAGAACGTTGCGCTGTTCTGGTAGTAATCGCGTTTCATCACACCTTGGAAGAAGGCACGGAAATCGATACCTTTCCAATCAGCTGTCAGGTCGATACCGAAATGGTAGCGCGGTGTCGAGTTTCCAATGATGGAAAGGTCTCCGTGGTCGCTGATCGTATTGGCACCGGCATCTACTTTACCGTCGCCGTTCGTATCGGCGTACATGATATCACCGGCGGCCCAGAGCGAACCCAGCGCACTTTGTCCGCCGTTAGGCAGGCTGGCTAGATGCTGGTCCATTTCGGCCTGTGTCTTGGCGATACCGACTGTGGTATAACCCCATATTTCTC
Source organism: Parabacteroides chongii (assembly GCF_029581355.1). NCBI lineage: Bacteria > Pseudomonadati > Bacteroidota > Bacteroidia > Bacteroidales > Tannerellaceae > Parabacteroides > Parabacteroides chongii. Next base: position 3,262,351 of record NZ_CP120849.1, read on the forward strand.
CGACTTTCATTCCTTTCCGGTATGTATCGCTTGCAATGACACCGGTTTTGTTCGGATAGCGGGTGATCTCAGTCTGTGAGTCGGACAGCATAAGCCGTACACCGTAACCCAGTCCATTTTGCAGGCGGTCGTTCCAGCCGACAGAAAGTTCCCAGCCATAGGTTTTCAAGTCGGTGTTATTGGTGCGCGGTACGTTTGTTCCTAACGTGATCGGAAGTTCCGGAGCCGGGCCGATCATATCGAGTGTGTTTCTGACGAAGTAGTCGAACGATCCGGTCAGCCGGTTGTTCAATGCACCGAAGTCGAGACCTATATTCCATGTTTTTACCCTTTCCCACGTCAGGGAGGAGGCGATCAGTTCCGGTGTGATGGCGATATTGGGTCTCATTCCATTGATCAGCCACGTTCCGTTCGAGGCCTGGAATTGCATCTGTGCATATGTCGGGTACAGGCTTGTCGTATTTTGGTTCCCTAATTCTCCGTAAGAACCTCTGAGTTTGAATGTGCCTACGTGATCGGCGATCGGTTCCCAGAAATTTTCACGTGCCAGGTTCCACCCCAGTGAGAAGGAGGGGAACAGGTTCCAGCGTTCCGATGAACGGAAGCGTGATGTTCCGTCATAACGCAGGTTGACTTCTGCCAGGTATTTACCCTCATAATCATAGTTGATACGCCCGAAGAAACCGGTAGTAGCCCAATGATCGGAAGAGCCTTTTACAGTCGGTGTGATCGGGTTGCCATTGATATCGACACCGGAAGTAATATCTGTTTCCGGCAGTCCCGGCACAATGATACCGTTACGTTGCAGGTAGGTATATTTTTTCTTCGATAACTCAGACTGGAAACCGAACATGCCTTTGAAGTTATGACCAGATTCCAGTTGCTTGCTGTATTCCGTATAGGCATTGAAGTTTAAATAATTTTCTTTCGACATGTCTTCGGATACATAGCTGGTTGAATTATAAACATACGGGTCGCCGGCAACATTGTGGTTATAGGTGATCTGGCGGTCTGTATGCTGTGTCGAGTTGTAGATACGATAGTTTACGTCGACGAATGTTTTCCAGTCTTTGATCGGTTCCAGTACTAACTGTGCCTGCTGATACAGATAGTCGGCCTGTTTCTTGATCCTGCCACCCTCCACTAAGTCTAGTGCTGGAGTGGGAGCACTATAAAGGTAACCGTTCGGATCGTAAGCCGGCATATAAGGCCATGCCTGGCGGGTTAACCCTTCGTATACACCGTCCAGAGTTGTCGGTTTGGAAATATCTTCACGAATGAAACGGCTGCTGTAGTTCATTTGTGCCCAGTCTGTCATCTTGACATTGATCTTTCCGGTAGCAGTATAACGACCGAATTTATCATCGGATATTTTTAATAGACCGTTTTGGTCTAAATAGTTTATAGACAAGTAATAAGTAACCTTGTCATTCCCTCCGTTCAAACTGAAATTGTGTTCCTGCGAGAAAGCCCAATGCCCAAAGATGGTGTTATACCAATCATGGTTGGCACTACCGGAGCCATAAGGATCCATCCAATAACCAGGATTGTCAGGGTTCTCAATCATGGTAGGTGTAGATGGATGTCCATCTCGGTTATCTTTGATTCGTTGTAACCATGTAGCATCGAAAAAAGGTGTTTGTCCGGCATTCGCTCTCGCTTCGTTGAAGTATAAAGCGAATTTATAGGAGTCCACCTGGTCTTGCAACAGAACGGGGTCGTTCCAGCGGAAACTGTTGTTATAGTTGATGACGGGTTTGCCGCTGACACCGGTTTTCGTGGTGATCAGTATCACGCCGAAAGGTGCACGCGAACCATAGATGGAGGAAGCTGCCGCATCTTTCAATACGGAGATATTTTCTATGTCCTGCGGGTTCAGTGCATTGATATCTCCTTCCATCCCGTCGATCAGGATCAGCGGACTGCCGCTTGAACCTTGTCCGATCGTGGCGATACCACGGATGTTTATATCGGCTGTCTGGCTCAGGTCACCGGAACGTTGTGTGATCTGCAAACCCGGGACCAAACCCTGTAAGGCTTGTGTGGCGGTGGTTACCGGACGTGCTTCCAGGTCTTTTGCATTGGCGATCCCGACGGAACCTGTCAGGTTTACTTTCTTCTGTGTACCGAAACCTACTACCACGACTTCATCCAGGCTTTGTGTATCTTCTGAAAGTGTGATGGTAAGTGCTTTACCGGCTTCGGCTCTGATTTCCTTGGATAGATATCCGATATATGATATCAACAGGAGGGAGTTCTCAGGAACGTCCAGGCTGAAGTGCCCGTCCATATCCGTAATAGTACCGATCGTAGTTCCTTTGACGGAAACGTTGGCACCGATAACGGGAATGCCGGCTTCATCTCTGACCGTTCCCTGTACCCGTTTACTTTGCTGGGTGGTAAACGGAGTTCCTTTTTTAGACAAAATGATCTGACGGTCTACAATGCTGTATTGTACATCCGTGTTTTTGAATAATTGGTTCAGAACTTTGCCTATCTCCTGATTTTTAACCTGTATGTTCACCGATTTACTGATGTCGAGCGTATTGTCGGTAAACAGGAAGGTAAATTCAGTCTCTTTTTCGATTTGTTCCAATACCTGTTCGATCGTCGCATGTGAAAAAGCGAGCGATAACGATACAGATTGTGAATAGGATTCTTCTGCTCTTATCTGCAGGATCGCGATTAACAATAAAAATATACCTATTCTCATTTTTCGACAAGTTTTAAAGAAATATAGGGATCCTATATCCCCGAATAATTTCTGGATTTTCATAACTTTGTTGTTGATTTAGTGATTAATTATGTCTTTGGATCTTGTGCCAAAGATGTGATTTTCGCGAACAAGAGTGAGGTGCAACTCGCTCTTGTTTTTCTTATGTCTGTATTTTCAATCTCTCTCCATAGGCTTCAATCATTTAAGTTTAACAATTCATACTGTTTTATTTTAACCAAACGTCGATTCGCTGTTTAGCAAATGTGGCATCGCTGTTTTGTTTCATCGCATTTACTTTCCACCTGATCGGTGTGGCTTGTTCCAAATAACTGAATATCTGATAGATCGTTTCGTCGGTAAATGTGGCCCAACAATTATATTCCTTATCCTTTTTCTGATTGTGGAGCACTATCTCTACATTGAAACGATGGCCGAGTACCCGGAATACGTCGTCGAGTGAGGCATTCCTGAAAACAATTTTGCCGTCTTTCCAGGCCGTGTTCTCATAGATGTTGACTTTCCGGATCTCATATTTATTCGTTCGTTTGTTGTAAGACAATCTCTCTCCCGGTTTCAGTCCGGCAATGAACTTATCGTAAGAGTGAATATCCACCAGTCCTTCTACCAGGATTGCTTCGACTTCTTCACGTTCATCGTATGTGTTTACATTGAATTGCGTACCGTGTGCCATCACTTTCAGACCGGATTTGGTAGTGACGAAGAAAGGGTGTTCCTTATCCGATTGCACTTCGAAATAACCTTCTCCTGTCAATTCTACTTCCCTGGTGTTTCCGGTGAAAACGGTCGGGTAACGTAATGTACTTCCTGCGTTCAGGCAGACTTTCGAGTGATCCGGCAGTTCCAGCCGTGTGACCATACCCGGGGCGGAAAGAACCTCCATGAATTGTACGGAGCTTTCGATCGCCGGTACTTGCTGTTCAAAGTACAGATATCCGAAAGTCAGTGTAGAGAGTAGGAGAGGTATACTAATAATCGCAGCGACACGCGATAAATAATTTACCAGGGTCTTTCTTCTGTTTCTCTTTTCCAGCTCTCTGTTCACTTCGGCAAATGCCTCCTGCGAATTGAATGAATTATGCTCATTTATCTTCGTTTTCAATTCCAAAGCCTGACGGAGAATGTCTGATTCCTTTTGATAGTCATTCGATTCTTTCAGCCAGGATTCTACTTGCCGGGTTTCTTCCGGGGTGGTTTGCTTCTGCGTATATTTTATTAATAATGTCTCCTTTTCCAAATCAAAAAAATCTTTTTTTTTCATTGTCGATAATGTTATCTTTGATAGATGAAAAATATGCTTCTTTATATATAGGATAACTGACCGTAAAAAGACCGCCAGTTATTTCATGATTTTTTTCAGAAAATTTTCAATACATTTGTATCTGTATGGAAATGACTACTCAAATACAGAATCCTGATGAATTGTTATGGAAGATTGCCATAAACGATGATAAAGAGGCTTATCGAATACTTTTCGATCTTTTTTATCCGGCATTATGTCTCTTTGCCAAACGCTATGTCGAAGAGCGGGCTGTTGCCGAAGATCTGGTTCAGGATGTATTTGTAACTTTGTGGGAAAGCAGGAAGAAAATAAGAGTGGAATCGTCTGCCAGAAATTATCTGGTTGTCAGTGTCAGGAATCAATGCCTCAATTACCTGAAGCGGGAAGGGTACAAGCAAAATTATATCGATGCTTATCTGGCAAAGAATGCAGATCAGTCCGATTATGATGAATTTTATCTGCTGACCGAACTTCAGAAGCTTTTGGATGAAGCACTGGCAAAACTACCGGAGACGTATCGTCTTATTTTTGAAATGAGTCGGTTGGAGAACAATAGCAATACGGAGATTGCCGAAAAACTGAATATACCTTTACGTACGGTGGAACGTTATAAAGCAAAGGCAATTGAAATACTGAAAAAGGATTTGAAAGATTATTTGCCGTTGCTTCTCTATTTCCACTTATTGAGTTGACAAGTAACACAGATGACAGTTAATAGTTGAATAGTATGATTGAAATATCTATTAACTGTCCACTGTCATCTGTCCACTATCACCTGTTTACAGCCATTCTTTCATAAAGTCGTCCATCTCTTCAGCATGTTCTTCCAGGCTTTGTAGCAGTTTGAACTGAGCTTTTGTACGGATCAGGTTATGTTTCGGGCTATGGATCTTATAATAAGTATCGCCGTTGATGTAGTCTGTCAGGAAGCGTACAGTCTGCATATAAGTCAATAAACGACCGCCATAAGGAAGCAGGCTGATTTCAAGCGGAGAAAGGAATGCCTTGGCTGTTTCCATGTAACCACGGGTATATGCTTTGAAGATATCCATGTTTACATTTACGTTGTCCAGGTTTTCATCGTCTTCTGCACCGGTGTTTGCTCCTGTACGGATAAAGTCACCGATATCCGACAAAACGAATCCAGGCATAACGGTGTCAAGGTCGATCACACAAAGCACTTTGTCAGTATCGGCATCGAACATCATGTTGTTCACCTTTGTATCGCAATGGTTTGTACGTTTCTGAAGTTTGCCTTCACGGTACAAACGTTCCTGGATGCACATAGCTTCCGCACGTTTTTCTACTTCTTCGATCAGGTCTTTTACTTCTTCCAGACGTCCTGCAGCATTTGCTTTTACAGCGTCATGGAATTGTTGCAGGCGGAATTCCATATTATGGAAGTTAGGAATTGTTTCACCCAGCGATCCTTCCGGCAGGTCTGACAACATGGATTGGAAATCGCCGAAAGCTTTTCCTGCTTCATAAGACAGTTCGGGAGTTACTTCTTCGTAGCTTTTGCTGTTCGGGATGAACAGGCATACACGCCAGTAGCTGTCGCCGTCGAAGTAATAAGGTTTGCCGTCTTTTGTCGGAAGGAAAGTCAATACTTTACGGTCGATATCACTTTCACCCTTGGCTTCCAGTTTCTTACGGATATGTGTCGTTACAGTGTTGATATTATTCTGTAACATATCTACATTTGTAAAGATCAGATGGTTGATACGTTGTAATACGTATTTGATTTCACCTTTTTCGTTCGTTACTTTCAGCGTATCGTTAATGTGTCCGTTTCCGAAAGGTTCAGCGGAAACAACTTTTTCTGCCAGTGTGAACTGGTCGAGAATGTTCAGTAATTCTTCTTTTGTTTTTGCCATGGTATTTTATTCGATTAATATAGCTTTTAACAAGCTACAAATATAGGAATATTTTTGATTTCCCATCCATCTTATCCCTAAAATGGGACAACACAAAAAAAGGCTACGAACTGAATCGCAGCCTTTTTTCAAATCCTTGTGGGAAATGATTATTTCTTGTTACGGTTACCGTAGCGGCTCATGAACTTATCAACACGTCCGGCAGTATCGATCAAAGTAGACTTACCTGTATAGAACGGGTGAGAAGTATTTGAAATTTCGACCTTAACCAATGGATAAGTTACACCATCAATTTCGATAGTTTCTTTTGCATTGATAGTAGAACGAGTAATAAATACGTCGTTATTTGACATGTCCTTGAATACTACAGGACGATAGTTTTCAGGATGAATTCCTTTTTTCATTGCTTTATTATCTATTTAATTTAAACTCTTATTAGTTTGGTAACCGGTAAATTGGCTTGCAAAGGTATGGATTTGCTCTAAACAAACAAAGAAATTCCGACTATTTTTTCCGAAACCTTGACTTTTGTGTTATTTTATATGCTTAATAGCATAATATATTTGGATAGTTTTTATCTTTGTACAAGATTTTCAATCATTAACGTAATAACATATACAACAATGGTAAATTACAAAGACTTAGGTTTGGTAAACACTAGAGAAATGTTTGCTAAAGCCATCAAAGGCGGATATGCAATTCCGGCTTTCAACTTCAATAACATGGAACAGATGCAGGCTATCATCAAGGCTGCTGTTGAAACAAAATCTCCGGTTATCCTGCAGGTATCTAAGGGTGCTCGTCAGTATGCTAATGCAACTCTGTTGCGTTACATGGCTCAGGGTGCAGTTGAATATGCAAAGGAATTAGGTTGCGAAAATCCGCAGATCGTTCTTCACCTGGATCATGGTGATACATTTGAAACTTGCAAGAGCTGTATCGATTCAGGTTTCTCTTCTGTAATGATTGACGGTTCTCACCTGCCTTACGAAGAAAATGTTGCTTTGACTAAGAAAGTGGTTGAATATGCTCATCAGTTCGATGTAACAGTTGAAGGTGAACTGGGTGTATTGGCTGGCGTTGAAGACGAAGTTTCTTCTGATCATCACACATATACTGACCCTGAAGAAGTAATTGATTTCGCTACTCGCACAGGTTGCGATTCTTTGGCTATCTCAATCGGTACTTCTCACGGTGCTTACAAATTTACTCCGGAACAATGCCATATCGATCCGAAGACTGGCAAGATGGTTCCTCCTCCATTGGCATTCGAAGTATTGGACGCTGTAATGGAAAAACTTCCGGGATTCCCTATCGTTCTTCACGGTTCTTCTTCTGTTCCTGAAGAAGAAGTTGAAACTATCAACAAATACGGTGGTGCTTTGAAGGCTGCTATCGGTATTCCTGAAGAAGAATTGCGTAAGGCTGCTAAGTCTGCAGTATGCAAGATCAACATTGACTCAGACTCTCGTCTGGCTATGACTGCTGCAATCCGTAAGACTTTCGCTGAAAAACCGGCAGAATTTGACCCTCGTAAATATCTAGGCCCGGCTCGTGATAACATGGAAAAACTGTACAAACACAAAATTCTTAACGTTTTGGGTTCTGACAACAAACTTTAATCCAAGTTACAGATTAAATATAGGAAGCCACTCTGCATTTGCAGGGTGGCTTTTTTTATTTGAATCCTTTCAGTGGGCGTGGTTGTGAAATTCTCAGGCTGCTGACTATTGCAGCGACAATAGCAAATCCGGTAGCTAAATATAGACAAGCCTGTGTACTGTTGTTGGGAACTAAATTGAATATCATGGCAACCAGTGTCGCTCCCAGTGTTTGTCCCAGTAGACGGGCGGTGCCCAGCATCCCGCTTGCTCCGCCACTTCGGTTGGATGGGGCGGAAGAGATAATAGTGCTGTTGTTGGGTGTCTGGAATAAGCCGAAGCCGGCTCCACAAATAAACAGGCGCCATACTATATCCATATTTGTCGGATTTTCAGGCAGTATGGCGAGAAGGAAAAGACCGGCTGCAAATACGGTCATGCCGATACCTCCTAATATACCTGCATGGATACGTTCCACCAACCGACCCGCAAGTGGAGCCATGATCATAGTGGCAAGTGGCCAGGGTGTCAGAAGTAATCCGGTTGTTACATCGCTACGTCCCAACGAACCTTGAAGGAAAAAAGGGAGGGAGATCATTGCCAGCATTTGCCCGGTGAAAGAACAGATAGATGTGCCGATCGACATGGAGAAGATCGGGATACGCATCAGGTCGACCGGCAGCAACGGAAACTTCTCATGCAGTTGGCGGCGTACAAAGAAATAACCGATCACGAACAATGCAAATATCCCGGCTATGATCAATGTTGTGTTTTCTTTGTGGGCAATACCCTCTAACGAGAATATAAGCAGACCAAAGGTGACTGCGTTCATCAGACAACTGAGCTTGTCGAAACGGCGTCCGGTTACTTTTACCGGATTGTCAGGCAGGTGCATCAGTCCGATTGCGAGTGCAGCAATTCCTATCGGGATATTGATGGCAAAAAGCCAATGCCACGAACCCAATGAGAGAATGATTGAAGCGATTGTAGGTCCGGCAGCAATCGATACGGCAACGACAAGGGCGTTGATACCCATCCCACGACCTAGAAAACGTTTGGGATAGATGATCCGGAGCAGCGCCGTATTCACGCTTGTGATTGCGGCTGCTCCGAATCCTTGTAAGATACGGGCGGCTGTCAGCATCCAGAATGAATCGGCAAAGGCGCAGATGGCAGACGTGATGCTGAATAGCAAAATCCCTGATAAGTAAATCTTCCGGTAACCGTAAATGTCTCCCAACGAAGAGAAAGAGAGCAGCGAAATGGTAATAGCCAGCTGATAAGCATTGACTACCCAGATCGTTACGGACGGTGAAGTTCCCAGGTCACGGGCGATTGTCGGTAAAGCCACATTGGCGATGGTGCCGTCTATCACAGACATTCCTACTCCCAGGGCAGTGGCTAAAATAGCCCAGTAACGCTTGGGTAATGGTAATCCGTCGTTCTCATTTACAGATATGGCGCGATTTTGCAATATCATTTTATCATAATTACTTAATGACTTCTCTTACCGCTTCCAACATCGGTTCGACTGTCAACGGACTGCCGGTTGCCAATATCATCCACTGGTTAGGTGTCAGACATCCCTGTCGGAAGATACGTTCGACTTCATTGGCGAAATCCTTCCCTTCCAGATATTGGTCGAGTTGAAATTCGATGATCTGTCCGAATGCATAGGCCGATAAATACAGCGGATAACTGATCATATGGGAGTAAACAGCCAGTACGGTTTCATCTTTTACCCCGAAAACAGGAGCATAATATTTGTTCCATATTTCTTTAGACAATAAGATGGTTGCTTCTTTCAGCTGTTCCGCTGTTGCGTCCGGATGGGCATACATCCATTTCCAAACAGAAATATCCAACATGGAAACACCGCAGATCTCATACATACTCCAAATCTTGTCCAGCACATCCATAGCTTTCTTTTCCGGATTCGGATCGGTGATGCCTAAAATTTCAAGATCACGTTTTTGGAAAACAAATGCCAGCGCCTCGGTGAAAGCGGTGTTCGGAACGCCATGTAACATATAATAATCCACATCATAAAGTGACAGCGTCTGTTCCACATTATGACCAAATTCATGAATGGCAATGTTATACCCTTTGTAATTCATTCCGGAAGAAGGGATACGGGTGCGAAGGCGCGACTGTTGTCCTTTCATCGAAGCTCCCCAGGCGTGTCCTGAACCACGGGCCGCATCTACTGTGATCTTGTCTGCCAGGTAGTTTGCGCGTTCGGCACTGAATCCCAGTTTCATCAGGATATCCGGCAGTTTTTTATCCAGTGCAGCAGCATCCGGGTAAAGAGTCTGCGTTTGTGCATCCAGCTTCGTTTCATCCAGGTTGCTGCGGGCTTTGAAACCATCGTACCAGATGTCGTAAGCTTCCAACTTACGTCCCAGACGCTTGGAGATCATTTTACCGACCTCTTTCAGTTCGGGGGCAGAAAGAAATTCGTCAAACAGTTTTTCTACATCTTGCAGGGCTACTTCCATATCATCATTGAATTTGCGGTCGATATAAGTATTTCCAGTGTATTGGTCGATGCCTTGCATAGCTTTGAAATTGTTCAGCATCTTCTGATAACGGGTTGTCGATTCGGGTGTCGATTTTACCTCTTTACCGTTTTGTTTGATTGTGTTTGTATACGGATCCCATTCATAGGCTCCTGAATTGATTACTTCAAGAGGTATATCCTGCGATATGATACGTTTCATCACTTCGTAAACCGTACGTTGCTTATCCAGCCCTTCTTTTCCTTTGTTATAGTTCGCTTTGATCTCGTCACGCAAATTCCAGTGTGATAACAGGATCATGTCTTGCGGAAACAGCAACTGCCCTTTCTTGTTTGTCACATGCCCCATATAAATATTGTACTGGGAAATATAGATATCGGCATCGCTTTCAGCGTTTGATGCAGCTTGCAACAGGGAGGCCGGGATGCGTTCCGTGAACAGGTCCCCCATACGTGCGTAAGCCCATGCTTTACGGTCGGTTCCGAGTGCTTCCTTTTCTTCAAGGGTGAGATGCGGAAAATTCAGGACAATGATAAAGGCGATTTTGTTGTTGTACAAGTCATCGCTCAGGTGAGTGGACGGACTGTATGAACCGAACTTCTCATCGATAGAGAGCAGCGGTCCGTTATCCAGATGCAGGTTTTTCTGCAGGCGCAGGGACATTTCGTTGAAATGACCGTAAATGCTTTCCAGGTAATCACTGATTTTGAGAAATGTCTGATACTTTTCTTCCGGATCAGCGATATAATTCGCTTCACAGAAAGCCTGGAAAGCTGCATTGTCGCCATCGGTTTCCAGCCAGAGACGGGCAACCTGGTTGACCCCTTTTTCAATACCGTTTTTGTTACTGTTGTCTTTGGTGGTTAACGCGTTGATTGTCGATTGTACGACGGACGGGGCAATAGCCGCTTGTCCGTACAGATACGCTAATGAGCAAATAAGCATGATGCAGATGCGTTTAGTTAGATTTCTCATAAGATTTATGTTGTTAAGTTCAAGATCTTTTGCTGCACAAATAAATGTGAAAAACAAATGTAGCTATAATATTTGTATCTTTGTACGTTTTTAAAAAGAGTAAAACTAGAGAAAAATGAAAAAAGTGTGGGGATTAGTGGTTGCTATCAGCATCCTGCTGTCTGTATCCGGTCAGGCATACGGACAATCGTTGAAAGACATCTTGAATTCATCTACTGTAAAAGATGCGGTGACTTCTGTAACGGGTGGTAAAAAACTGACGGTAGAAAATCTGACGGGAACCTGGACGTATACGAATCCGGCTGTCCAGCTGGAAGGAGATAATGCCTTGAAGAATGTAGCCGGAAGTGTGGCAGCCGGTGAACTGGAAAAGAAGTTGAAAACATATTGCGCCAAAGTGGGTATTGTTGAGGGGATGTTCAATTATGTATTCAATAGTGACAGTACATTTACGAATGCGTTGAAGAAGAAAACCTTGAAAGGTACTTTCTCTGTTAATCCGGATGAGAAGACGGTTGAGTTGAAATATGCTTTGGGTGGAAAACTGAAAGTAACTACGCTGACAGCTCATGTCGTTATCTCCGGTGATGAGTTGTCCTTGCTTTTCAATGCCGATAAGTTACTGGATTTTCTGTCGAAGATATCTTCTATCTCTGATAATTCCACGTTGAAGTTGGTTAATAAACTGGCCAGTGAATATGATGGGATGATGCTGGGATTTGAATTGAAGAAATAATTCAGCTTTGGACTTGATCCAAAAGCAGACAACAGATCAAGGCTGAATCGCTTCGCTACTCCGGTAAAGCTCGTTCAGCCTTATTTTTTTATTTTAAACCGGATAATAACCTGTAAAGCGTCTTTTTCGTCATAATCTTCTGATTCAGGAAACTGACGATATACCCTGTAATGCAAGCTGCAATAAGTGATCCTTCGCGTATGCCTTCGATCCCTTGTGTAAACATGAGCGAAATTAGTACCGCTAAAGTAACCAATGTAACATCAAAATAAACTTTAAACTTTCCGAATTCCTTGTTATAGCAACGGGAAGCATATTTTACAAACGCTTCGGCACTCATCATTGCCACTTTGGGTTTGATTTCGAGTACGACACCGATAGACTGTACGAGGCATCCTACGAGTAACAATCCCATCGCCATCCCATAACTGGAAGGCTGTAAATTGCTGGTCAGTATCATATTGAAATCTATAAAAGCCGAGAAGATGAATGAAAAAGGTATCTGAAGAAGAATTTCTATTGTATCCTGCCGGCTTCTGTCTTTCCTGATCAGCCAGAATTGCCCCATGATCAATAAAATATTCACGATAAACGTCCAGGTCCCTAACGAGAAAGGTGTATTAAGACTTAATACGTAATTAACACTGGAAATAGGGGTGGTGCCTAAAGTAGAGCGTACGATCAATACAATACCTACTGCTAAAAAATATAATCCTAAAATAAAAACCGAATACTTTTTTAATAATTCTTTTATCTCCATATCAAATATCTATTTGCTTGATATTTATCTTTTTAAACTTACTGAAAAGATATGCAAATATCCGATTTTTTTACTAGAAAGGGATGACTCCGATGGATAAATTAGTATAAAATAGTCAGATGGGAGGTAAATCTCGTTTAAAACGGGCAAAAACTCGTTTAAAACGAGCTTATAGTCCGTTTAAAACGAATAAAAATTCATTTAAAACGAGTTCCATGCTCGTTTAAAGCGAGTAAATTGACTTTCAAAATTTATTTATACATACTGTTATCCTTTACGGAACTCATCAACCAGTTTCAGTAATATACTGCCGTAGTTTTCTATGACTTTCTTTCCTATTCCGGGAATAGCCAGCAACTCTTTGGAGTTGGTCGGTAATGTATTTACGATACCCAATAAGGCTTTCTGTTGCAGGATCGTGTAGGGAGGCAACTCTTTTTCTACGGCCAGCTCGTAACGCCAGTTTCTGATGCTGTTGTAAAGGTCCGGATGTAAGATGTCGCTGGAAATCTCCACTTTTGCCGTCTGTGATGAAGAGCGCTCGGAACGTTTTTTGGTCGATGCAGGCGGTTCAATTGATGCTTTGGCCTTGGCGGAGAGATAGCCAACGACAGAAAAACCGTTCTGGCACGCTTTCAATGTCTCCTGCTTCAGATGTAATTCTTCCGTAAATTTGCCGACCGCATTATTGACGGCCTTCCGGCTTTCCTTGTTGTCTATTTCGACAGCCGAGTTTTCTTCCAGAGACGTACAAAGGCTATCGATATGCTCTATAAAATAAGTAACACCTTTTCGGACACGTTCCTGTATCGCTTCGTCTTCCCGGTAATTCGGATTGCCTGTGATCATGCGGGTCAGTTGCTGCTGGAAACGTCCGCCGACCTCTGTTATCACGGAACGGAAAGCATCCCGGGTATTCGCATATTGCGTGTTGAGTTCCGGATATAGCTTTTGTAAATGCGTATAAACCATATAAGCCGCATATTGCAGCCGTTGCTGGATACTCTCGAAGTTGAAAAGTTCGAGAGCCAGTTCCAGGAAATATTCTTGTTGCGCCAGTTCCAGTTGTTCTTTTTGCGGTTGTTTTTCGGCGACGGTAGAGGAAAATTCCTGTATCCGTAAATCCTTGATCATGGCATTACGGGTAATGGGACTGCTTAAAACCAATCCTTCCAGTGTTTTACACCGGCTAAGGGCAACATACACCTGGCCATGTGAGAAGGCGGCGGAAGCATCGATGATAGCATGATCGAAAGTCAATCCCTGGCTTTTATGGATCGTGATTGCCCAGGCTGTTTTCAGCGGATATTGACTGAAAGTTCCGGCAATCGTCTCTGTGATCTCTTTGGTCTCGGGATTGATCGTATATTTGACGTTGCTCCAGGTCTCTTTTTCAACTTGTATCTCGTTCCCGTCTTCTCCGACAACGGTGATTTTGTTCGGGTTGATGAAAACGATCTTACCGATTTTTCCATTATAATACCGATGTTCGCCGGAAGAATCGTTCTTGACAAACATAACCTGGGCACCGCATTTCAATTCCAGGTGCTGATCGGTTGGATAGGAGTATTCAGGAAAGTCATTGTTTATTTCCGCATTGAATGTGTACGACTTACCCGGTAATTCCGCCAGTTTACGGTTGTTGAGTTGCTGGGCCTGATAATTATGGGTGGTCAGGGTGATATATCCCTGTCCGTCATCCGGTGTGAAGTCCGGTATATAGCGTTGGTTCAGACAATGTAATGTGTCGTCATCGAACCTGTTTTCCCTGATGTTATTCAATAGATTGATAAACGAACTGTCGCTTTGGCGATATACCTGTGTCAGTTCGATGCAGTAGTAATTACTTTCCCGAAGCGCTTTGCTGTCAAAGAAAAAGGTGGAGGGATAATGTTCTTTCAATAGATTCCATTCTTCCTCTTTGGCAACCGGCGCCAGCTGTTGCAGGTCGCCGATCAATAATAGCTGTACTCCGCCGAATGGCTTTGTTCGGTCTTTATAACGGCAAAGGACATCACTGATAGCATCCAGCAGGTCGGCCCGTACCATACTGACTTCGTCTATCACGAGTAAATCCATACTCCGGATGATGTTGATCTTATCCCGGCTGAATTTATTCATATAGTTGTTACTTTGATTACCTTCTCTGTTAGCGGAAGGAATGTAAGGACCGAAAGGTAACTGAAAAAAAGAATGGATGGTTACACCTCCTGCGTTTATAGCAGCAACACCGGTAGGGGCGACAATAATCATACGTTTAGGAGAAACCTCTTTCAGCTTTTTCAGAAACGTAGTTTTTCCGGTTCCGGCTTTTCCTGTCAGAAAGAGGTGTGTTCCTGTGTTCTGTAGGAAGTTGAAGGCCAGGTCAAATTGTTGGTTCATTTGCATGTTCATAGATCTATTGTTTATGGTATCTGCAAATATAAAATAAAAAAACGTGAAAAAGGGTCTTGTCTACCAAAAATCAAGCAGACAAGACCCTTTTTTATTTATACTTTTTCTCAGACAATCAGATTTGCGATCAACTGAATAGATAAAATCAGGAAAACCATTGCAATAGGGTAAACGGTTGCATAGGCAATACTTGGAGCCGAACTGTCTGTCATAGAGTCTGCAGCAGCCAGTCCAGGGGTACTGGTCATACCTCCGGCAACTGTACCGATCAGGTCGAGGATATTGATTTTAAATACCCAGTATCCGAAAATGAGGGCGATGAGCATCGGAACCATGGTTATCGCCATTCCGACCCCGAATAGCGTCCAACCGCTTTCCTGAAAGGTGGATACCAGATTGACACCGGCTGATGTTCCTACTTCAGCCAGGAATAATAACAATCCCAGCTGACGTAACAACTGGTTGGCGGAACCTGACATAGACCAGACGATCGGTCCGGTTTTTCCGATTGCACTTAAAATAAGCGCCACCATCAGGATACCTCCGGTCAGTCCCGGTGAGAAAGAGAATGAGTCGGAAAAGGAGAGATTCAGTTTTCCGAATAATACTCCTAATACGATACCTGCTGCGATAGGGAAGAAATCGGTGTCGGAAAGTTTCTTTTCGTCATTACCGAGTACCTGTCCCACTTCTTTCAAGTCTTCCTTTTCTCCGGCAATCATCAGTTTGTCACCAAATTTCAGAGTCAGATCCGGTTCGGGAGGAAGGTCGATACCACTTCGGCGAACACGTGTTACCGTGCAGTTAAAAGTACTTTGCAGGTTTAAATATCCCAATGTCTTATTTAGTATGTTTTTGTTAGTAACCAGCATAGACTGAAGTTCCTGGGTACTATTAAAAGGTAGATCTTCCTTGATGCGTTCACCTACTAATATTTCCAGTTGCTCCAATGACTTATCGTTTCCGACGGCTTTAATCAAATCTCCCTCTTTTAAAACCGTATTAGCTGTAGGGATAGATGTTTTTTCATTGTGTTTGATGCGGGAAACAACAGCTCCTGTCATGCTACGCAGTTGCAATTGAGCCAGTGTCTTATCGCAGATATTGCTGTTGATAATACGGAATGCGGCAGTATGGAGCGGGGGATATTTGCTTTTCCGTTTGGCTTCCAGTGCCTGTGCTTCGGCATTCAAATCGATACGGAGTATTTTGGGTAATAATTTGATAAATAAAATCACACCGATCACGCCGAAAGGATAGGCGATACCATAGGCGATAGAAGCTGAAGAAGATTGGGTGGTATCGATGGCTACCGCCAAACCGGGCGTACTGGTCAGTGCTCCGGCAATCAGTCCGACGATACTCGGGGTATCGATGCCAAGGGCATATTTAAAAATGATTCCTGTCAGACTGGCTGATCCGATAATAAGTAGGGTAATGATAATCAGTGTTTTACCTTTTGAACGGAAAGAATCGAAGAATCCGGGACCAGCCTGGATACCAATGGTGAAAATGAATAGTACCAAACCGATGTTACCTAATTCCTTGGGGATAGTTACTCCGAAGTGCCCGAACAGAAGTGCAATAAAAATAACGGCAGAAACGTCTAGTGAAAGCCCTTTGATCTGTATCCTGCCCAGAATAAATCCTAATGCAACGATCAGAAACAAAGAAAAATAAGACGATTGAAGCAATGTTTCAAACATGTCAAATAGTTTTATTGTGTAGATTTGAGAGTGCAAAAGTACACTTTTTTAGACGTATAGGCAATCTCCCGGCGATAATTCTGTTACCTTTGCAGCGAATTATTAAGAAGTAAATATCCTGCGCGTGAATCGTTATTTTATTTATTTAGGTTATAATGGTAAGAATTTCAGCGGATGGCAGATACAGCCCAATGGTTTAACCGTGCAACAATGCCTGGAGGAGGCTTTGGGTACGTTGTTGCGTCGACCGGTCCCGGTAGTCGGGGCAGGGCGTACGGATGCGGGAGTGCATGCCCGGCTGATGGTGGCTCATTTTGATTGGGACGAACCGCTTGCTGATCCGGCTTTCCTGGCAGAGAAGCTGAATCGTTTGCTTCCGAAAGATATTGCCGTTTATCGTGTGGTGCCTGTCAAACCGGAGGCACATGCCCGCTTTGATGCTACTTCGCGTACGTATAAATATTATGTCACTACCCGGAAGGATCCGTTTAATTACGATCTGGTCTACCGGATGAATGGGAAACTGGATTTCGAGGCGATGAACGAGGCCTGTAAGGTGTTGTTCGATTACATCGATTTCACCAGCTTCAGCAAGTTGCATACGGATGTCAAAACAAATAACTGCCGGATCTATCAGGCGGGATGGAAACAGGAGGGGGATGTTTGGGTGTTTACGGTGCAGGCGGATCGTTTCTTGCGCAATATGGTGCGGGCGATAGTGGGTACGCTGCTGGATGTAGGCAGGGGAAAACTGACAATCGATGGCTTTCGTAAAGTTATAGAGGCAAAAGACAGATGTAAAGCTGGGGGATCTGTTCCCGGTCATGCACTTTTCCTGGTAAACGTCACGTATCCCGAATCCCTTTTTGAAGTATAATAAACTATTAACTGTCAATTGTCAACTATCAACTATCAACTGTCAACTGTTATGTGGGTAGCATTAGCATTTGCCTCAGCATTCCTGCTGGGATGTTATGAGGTGAATAAGAAGATTTCCCTGAATGGGAATGCCGTAATTCCGGTGTTGTTTCTGAATACGTTGATAAGCAGTCTTATCTTCGTTCCTTTCATACTTTTATCGTTCTACACAAATGTGCTGGACGGTACGATGTTTTATGTTCCGCGCGTTTCCTTTGAAACACATGTAGCGGTGTTGATTAAGGCGGTAATCGTATTATCATCCTGGATCTCCGGTTATTTTGCATTGAAACATTTACCGCTAACCATCACCGGACCGATCAAGGCGACCCAGCCGGTACTTACGCTGGTCGGTGCGATGGTTATTTTCGGTGAACGGCTGAATCTGTACCAATGGATCGGTGTGTTGCTTTCGATCGCTTCTTTTTATATGCTTTCTTCTTCCGGAAAGAAAGAGGGGATCCATTTCACTCATAATAAATGGATCTTTTTCACGGTGATTTCTATCCTGACCGGTGCTATGAGCGGTTTATACGACAAGCATCTGATGGGGAGTATGGATGTGATGACGGTACAGGTTTGGTTTAATGTATATCAATGTCTGATCATGCTGCCGATCCTGTTATTGTTATGGTATCCGCAGCGGAAAAAGAGTACGCCGTTCGTTTGGCACTGGAATATCGTCTTTATTTCCGTCTTCCTGATCATTGCCGATTGGATTTACTTTTATGCCCTGAGCTTCCCCGATTCAATGATCTCGATCGTATCCATGATACGCCGTAGCAATGTGCTGGTCACTTTTGTCGCCGGAGCGCTCTTCTTCCATGAAAAAAACTTAAAGAGCAAGGCTGTGGACTTATTCCTTGTGTTGTTAGGAATGATATTCCTATATTTGGGGACGAAATAGATAATAGAACATGAAACGACTTATTTTTTCTATATTGATTTGTGTTTTTGCTTTTGGGGTGAAAGCACAGGAGATGGATGCTTTATTTGTATCCATGCCGGACAGTAATATTCCTCTACTGGAAAATGCCTGGCGTAAAGATTTAATCGATTTGTATAAATCGGGTAAGGAAGCCCGTTTGAAAAATACGATGAATGGCTTTTCTACCTTGAAGAAGCTGACCTCTGATTATTTATTGCTGCAGGCAACCGAACGGAGTACTATCGAAATGAAGTTATTGCCGTTAGTGAATAATACGAATGTGATTTGTATGGTGAAAACGGTGAATGGTCCGGTAGCTGACAGCCAGGTAGACTTTTTTACTACTGAATGGGAACCGTTGGCCGCTTCTGATTTGTTCACTCCGGTTTCTGCCGATTGGTTTATGAAAGAGGATGCGGATAAGAACAGTACAGCTTTTCTGGATGCTACATCCCGTTTGGATATGGATCTGATACAGTACAGTTTAAGTCCCGACAACCTGACACTGACGGCCACGTATACAACTCCCTTGTATCTTAGCCGGGAGGACCGAAAGAATGTAACGCCTTTTATAAAAGAGTCTCCGAAAGTATATACCTGGGAGAAGTTCCATTTCAAATAAGCGATTATACTTTATAAATTATAGCCTCCTCTATAAAGTGCTTTACTTTACTGGGGAGGCTACTTTTTTACTGTGTATTTAACCTTTTACTATTACCGCTGGCAGGACACTGTCTCTTTATTGGTAAGGCTTTCAACAGATAATATAAACTGCCCGTTACTCCACGAGTTGTCCCTCCGCGTCAAAAGTCAGCTTTACTTCGTTATTATCCATTTTCAGTTCGAATGTATAGAACATACCTGCCGGTTTTTCTATCGCATCCACTTCCAGCACTTTGTATTGATTGTAGGCGGAGCTGGCCAGTTCATCTATCACGGCAACAGGCACATCTTCCGGACGAGTGTCCCATTTGGTGCTTATCCATTCGTTCTTATCATTGAATACAACCTCTTTGTTAATGTCTTTGTCTTTTATATCCACTTCTGTGCCCTTCTTTTCCTGATCGAACTTCAGGACTGTAGCCTGCGGATACTTGGTAGAGATAAAGTTTTGGAGAGCCTGTGGGATTTCGACGGTCTTATTTACTTTCTTCTGATGATCATTGCAGCCGGTAAACAGGGAAATGCAACATACGAGAATAGCTAAAACGGATAGTTTTTCTTTCATGACGTTTAATTTTAATTGTTTATAAAAGAAAACACGAACACAATGGAGGTTCAGCCATTGTATTCGTGCAGTTTATTCTCGTAAGAAACAAATAGACTATCTACAAAGTTCTTTTTACATAGTTAATCTTTGCGGACATTCTCTATGTTCCCTTCGGCACTGATCGTTACTTCAACATCATTGTCGCCCTGTTCCAGTTCAAACAGGTAAAATGTTCCTGCCGGCTTTTCGATCTGATCTATATCTTCGATCCGGTAATTTTTATAGTCGGAAGCTTTGAGGGCATTCATGACAATAGCCGGTACTTTATCTTCCGTGATGTCCCATTCGGTAGAAATCCATTCATTGGCAGCATTGAAATATACGTCTTTGTAAATGCTGTTGTGAAGAATATCCACCTCGAAGCCATTCTTTTCCTGGTCGAAATCGACGATAGTGGCACCTGCATACATTTCGTTGATTGCGTCTGTGATAGCCTGTGGAATGGTAGTCGGTTGGAAGTGGCTGTTGTCATCGTCGGTATCGTTGACTACTTTTATGAGCGTGCCGTCTTCGGCATAATACAGATCGACTTCCTTTTCTCCCTGTTCGGCTTCGATCACATATATTGTGGCTGCATTGGAACGTTCGAGCTTATCGAAGTCAGTATATTTCCAATCGGCATATTCATTGGCCCGCAGGTCTTTGCGTACGGCTTCCGGAAGCAGGCCGAAATTGATTTCGGTCTTTGTCATCAACCAGTTGCCTTTATTGTCGAACCAAGCTTCTGCATCGTTGCCGCTTATATGAAAATCTGCCACTTCGTAGCCGCTCTTGGTTTCCCATTCCACTTTTCCTGCATCCGGATATTTGGTATCGAATGCCTTTGTGACTGTCTGGTCAGGCAGGTAGTTGTTGTCATCATCATCACAGCTTGTAAAAGCCAGTAAACCACACATTGCTAATGCTAATACAGATAATTTTGTTCTCATATTTCTTTCTTTTTGTTCTGTTATTAATCAAACTTTTTAAAATTGCCGTTACGGTCGAACTTGAGTTCGAGGTCTGTGTTTAGCTTGACCTCATATTCACGTGTATCTTTATCTACTGAAACAACAGTATTGTCGGGAAAGTTTTTCCGGATATAATCCGCTATTCTTTCCGGTAAAACACTTAATGGGATAGATGCGTGACGCGCTTCAATCTCTTTCCATTCACCGGACTTGTCGAACTCGACATTTGTTCCGTTCGTCAGGATGACATCGTATCCTTTAACACCCAATAGATTACTCTCGATCTTAATATGCGAAATATCCGTTTGTCCGAAATTGGCAGTGATGAAATTTCGACATACAGAAGGCAAAACCGATTTGTCTCTTGTTACCTTTTCGTTATCAGCGAAAATGGCCATGACAGATAATAACAGGCTGGCCAGAATTAATCCAAACTTCTTCATAACATTCTTCTTTTAATTTATACTGCAAAGAAAAGGGTACATTTGGGAAAGATTTGGGAAAAGAGGTCATCTGAATGTTAAAATGAATTTATGCAGTCCGTTATATTCATATTTTATATCTATTCCATAAATGGAGATGATCGACTTAACGATAGCTAATCCCAATCCTGTCGATTCTTTCTTATGCGTTTGCTTTTCGAAACGATTGAATAAGGTCGCTTCATTCAGTCCGGTGCTTTCACTGCTGTTTGATATTGTCAGTGTCCGGCCGGTTACCGAAATGGCGATCGATCCGCTTTCTATATTATGTATAAAAGCATTCTTTAAAAGATTGCTGAGCAGGGTAGAGGCCAGCGATTCATTCATTGTATATATTAATGTACCGGTTTCGGTATAGGTGACATGTATATTCTTGTATTCATACATATCCTCGAAGTCCGGCAAATATTTATTGATTAGTTTATTGAAGTCTATCTCGGAAGTATCGGGGAACTGTTTGTTGTCGATACGCGAAAGAAGCAGCAAAGACTTGTTCATTTTGATGATGCCCCGAAGCGTATGGTTGATCCCGGCTATTTCGGAGAGTTGCTCTTCCGTGCAGTCGGGGTTTTCGCTGAGCAGTTCCAGTTTATTCATGCAGATGGCAAGCGGGGTTTGCAACTCGTGGGAAGCATTCTCTACAAATTGTTTTTGCTGGTTATACATTTCCGTACTCCGGTTGGTTGCCGTTTGGATAGCCTGGTTCAGTATTTTGAACTCTTCCACCTTGGTTTGGTTTATCAATGGAGCCTGTTGTTTTCCGGGCCGGTATTCTTTCAACCACTTTATCAACGTATAAAGCGGTCGGAAGCTGGATTTGAATACGAAATGCGATACCAGCAGGATACAGCACAAAAGGCTTACATATAGAATAATGATACTCACAAAAATCGCTTCCGCCATATCCTCTTTTTCAAGGGTGGAGGTTTCGATCGTCAGTTCGTAATATTTCCGGTCGGCTGTCATGAACCAGGTGCGTAACACACGTACCGGTTCATCTTCCATCTCTATTTCGATGTAAGTTGTCGAATCGAAGAACTCGTCTTTATCCAGATCGGCTTCCGATTCGGGGACTTCGCGGATATAATATTTAGTCATTATATCCACATGGTCATGCAGGAGCGTGCTGTCGGCAAGTACCGTCTTGATGATGATCTCCTTGTAATTTTCCAGGCTATCGTTGGTCTCGTCATCTATTTCATGCATGATGACGAAATAGAAACAACATGCCCAGGCCGTTAGAATGATCAACAGCGGGATGGACAGGTTGCGGAATGTATAATGGATCAGTTTCATCGGCTATTCTTCATTTACCATTTTATAGCCATAACCGTATACGGCCTTTATTTCCGGGACAGCCCCGGCTGACTTCAACTTCTTGCGCAGATTCTTCACCTGGCTGTAGATGAAGTCGAAGCTATCCGCCTGGTCGATATAATCTCCCCAGATGGACTCGGCAAGCGCTCCTTTACTGATCAGGCGATCGGGATTGGTGACAAAATAATACAATAGGTCGAACTCCTTCCGGTTCAAAGCCAGTTCCTCTTCATTAATATATACGGCACGACGATCCGGATAGACAGTGATATTGGACAGGTTGATATGCAGTTCGCCGTCCTGTTGCTTGCGGCGGATGATACATTTGATACGCGCATTCAGTTCTGCCAGGTGGAACGGCTTCGTCAGGTAATCGTCCGCACCCAGGTCGAGGCCCGTCACTTTGTCTTCGATCGAGTCTTTGGCAGAGACGATGATGACACTATCCTTCTTCCGCATCTTTTTAAGCTCTTCAAGCAGATCGAGCCCGCTGCCACCCGGCAGCATGATATCCAACACGATACAGTCGTAATCATAATCATTGATCTTCAATAATGCTTCGTTATAGTTGGCGGCACTTTCCACGACGTAACGCTCCTTCTCCAACGAACGGATCATTATTTCACGCAAAGAATCTTCGTCTTCTACAATCAGAATTTTCATGAGCTATCTTGTTTGTTTACAAAGTTATGCAATAATTCTGGCAAAAAACAGGAATATTGATGTTATGTTTTCTTTCCTTTGCCGTCATATAAACAGAATGGAACTTGAAACGTTTAAAATAACCGTACTGCCACTCCGGGAAAAGCTGATCAACTTTTCCCTGAAACTGACGCAGGAGAGAGCCGACGCCGAGGATATCGTGCAGGAGGCTTTCCTGAAGCTCTGGTATATCCGCGAGAAGCTGGACGGTTATCATAGTGTGGAAGCCCTGGCGATGCAAGTCACCAAGAATCTGACGCTGGATAAACTGAGAGCACGTCGTCCGGAAGGCCCCGACATCTACACTTTGTCGATCGACTCGGGAAGTCGTTCGCCGGCAGAACTGTTGGAACAAAAGGATGCCGCCGCCCGTATCCGCGAACTGATTGCCGGGTTGCCCACCGTGCAGCAGACTATCATCCGGATGAAAGACGTGGAAGGCTACGAACTGTCCGAGATCGCGGAAATAACAGGATCAGCCATCGAAGCCGTCCGCAGCAACCTTTCGAGGGCAAGGAAAAAGATACGGGAACAATTTTTACAGTTAAACAAACAGGAGCAGTTATGAATATAGAAGAGGTATTAAACCGGTATTTTGAAGGAGAAACTTCGGTAGCCGAGGAACGCGAACTCCGCCGTTTCTTTGCTGGGGCGAACGTTCCGGATCATCTGTCCGCCTACCGTCCGCTGTTCGCATACTTTGATGAAGAGATTGCAGCGCAGCACGATCCGGCAGAAGAGATATGGGCGGAGGTGACAGCCACGACACCGGCTGTGAAGCGTTTTGCGATGAGCCGGCGGTCGATCGTATATCTTCTCTCTACGGTGGCAGCTTGTGTGGTGGCACTGCTGGGGATCAGCCAATTGTTGTATCCGACCGACCCCTGTTTCTGTTCGGATAATTATGTAGTGATAAACGGTCGGTGTTATACCGATATCCATAAGGTACGGTCTTCTGCTTTCGAGGCGTTGCATGAGGTGGCCACTCCTGCCGACGAATATTTTCCCGAGGAAGACAGCGATGAAGCCGACCGCCGGATTATCGATAACCAGTTAAAGGAACTCGGTTCCATATTTAGTGAAGACGAATAAAAACATGTAGCGATGAAACAGATAAGATACACATTACTCGTATTGCTGGCAGCCCTTTTCCTGCTGCCTTCAGGAGCAGGGGCAACAGATGCAGAGGTGCTGCAAAAAGACCTGAAAATACAGGATGTTTTCCAGCGTTACGGCCGGAAGAAAAATGTAACGATGGTCGAACTATCCAACGAGATGCTCGAAACCTACGGCATGACCCGGTATAAGAGCATCACGATCAAGAACGATCCCGACGCCCTGCGCTTCACCCGCCAATGCCTGGAAGCCGACCAGAAGGGAGCCCGGAAGATCAAGGAAGTGACCGACGATGGCGGCGTTATCTCCGCCTACTACCAGCTACCCGGTAAGGAGGCAGACATCAACCGCTTCGTCCTTTTCAAGGTCAGCTCCAAAGGGGTGATCACCCTGGTTTATATCGAAGGTGATCTGGACAGCGACGACCTGATCACGATCCTCTTCACCAAAAAAGATTTATAAACGAATAAAACAATACAAAGATGAAAAGATTATTACTGATCGTGGCAGCCTTTCTCCCTGTGATGGGCTTGCTGGCTGCCGAAGCCGGACCAATGCCGGCCGATACAATCTTCCGGTTGGAAAAGAAACGCATAGAAGTGAAAGATAACGGCGACCGGATGAAAGTCCGCGTCTATGAAGAACAGGAGGACGGCACTGAGATAGACGACGAAATGGTCTTCGAAGGACAATACCGTGACGGCCAGAGCTACGAGCGACGCAAACATATCAAGACGCTTAACATTCCTCTTCCTACCTGGGATCGTGATTTCTCCGCACACTGGGCGGGCTTCGGTATGGGCTTCAACAGCTTCACAGGAGACGATGTGTCCCTGCGCAAAGGTAACTCACTGGAATACAATCTTAACTTTATGGAATTCAGCCTTCCTTTCTCCCGCTATAACTGGGCGGTAGTGACCGGTGCCGGTCTGCGCTGGAACCGTTACCGCATCGACGGGAATGTTCATTTTCAGGAGGTGGACGGTATCACTCAGTTAGTTCCTGCCGCCGATGGTATCACCTATAAGAAAAGCAAGTTGAATATGACCAGTGTCACCATCCCCGTCTTGCTGGAGTGGCAGACCAAGAAGGTGCGGCATCGCCCGCGTTTCTTTATCTCCGGTGGTGTTGTCGCTGTGATCAAGACAACTTCTTCATCCAAAGTGGTTTATGAGGACGAACGGGGAAAGACGCGCAAGCAGAAGATGGACGGCGGCATGAACCTGCGTCCCGTGACAATGGATCTCCTTTTCCAGGCGGGTGTCGGCTGTATGGGCGTTTACTGCAAATATTCTCCTATCGAAATGTTCGAGAACAACAAAGGCCCGGCACTCCATCCGGTTTCTTTCGGGTTGCAGATACATCTTTAGGAGGAATTGAACCTATACATAAACGGATATTGTCCAACAGAACTGTCATGCTATCATTTATAGGCTCTTGTGTATTGAAATACAATGCTTACATGTTATGATAGTACGTGTGATAGTTCCATTTTTAACCATCATACTATCATAAAATAGCCTAGCAAAATTAACGAAGTATATGACTTATTTTCAGTAAATTAAGTGCTTTTCTTTTCTGAAACCCGGGTCTCAGTACCCTTCACACCCGGATCTTAGCATCGTTCAAATCCGGGTGTAAAAGGGCCTGAAAAGGGGATCTCAGGGAGAAGAATAAGTAGTTTTCCCGAAAATAACTGTCATATTTGAGCTAAATATGTAGGGTACTATCGGAAAATGGTAGGCATCTGAACGTTTTTAATCCCCTTTTTTACGATACATTACCTCAAACAGATCGTTTTATGATAGTTGAATGATAGTTAAAATGGGTAACTATCATTGATTTATCTTTTGATATTCAAGCGGTATACTGAAATAATGATGGTATGATAGTTAATTTTAAAAACACTTAATACCAGCCTTCAAGTCTCAATTAATAGTTAGACTTCGCAATTGTACATAGGAATAATGAGTCGATGTGCAAATTTAGCAAGATATGAACCTAAATGACAGGTTTTGTAGGGGCGGGCAGACCCCGCCCCTACAAAACCTGCCTGTTCCATTGTGACGACGCCTGTAAGGGCGGTTCGCGAACCGCCCCTACCAACGACGCTACATTCATATCTGACAATATCTGAAACTCTTTTTATAATAATTAAAACCTTTGGGATGTTTGAGGCTGTTTCTATTCCGGACGAAATTATTTATCTTTGCTAGCGGAGGGGCGGTTCATGAACTGCCTGTACGATAAAAAGAATGAGTATGAGTAGAAATAGGATTGAAGATGTGCCTTTCGAAGAGGTGCATGAAGTACAAAAGTACGGTACGTATTATTCGGATAACCGCTTTTGGAAAAAGATAGAACGGGTGGCGAAGAAGGTCGGCGCTACGGTACTGCTGCCTGTTTTCACACTCTATTATACATTGCAGGATGAGAAGGTGCCGGTGAAGCATAAAGCGTATATCATCGGTGCACTCGGTTATTTTATCCTGCCGATAGACTTGATACCCGACGGGATTCTTCCGGTGATCGGCTTTACCGACGATATTGCCGTTATGACCCTCGTCATCAGCATGATCAAGGATAGCATCACCCCGGAAATCAAGGCCCGTGCCAATGAGCGGGTGGCGGAGATTATGGGAACGGGGAAGGTGTAAGAATTGAATGTTTGTTAAGGCAAGATCGCTGTTGCCCAATCAGGGATAACATCTACATATTGCTTTTTCAATTTGCCTTCTGTTAGCCGAAACAATAAATGAGCCTCATCAAAATCAATGGAATTATCGTAGATATAAGTGCGGTCTGTCAATTTAGATACCAAGCTGCAATTAGCGATTGATTTCTGATACCGTGATATAATCTTGGAAATTGGCACATCATGTCCTCCTGCCAGAATTCTTCCGGCAATACGAGCTGCATTGATTGTTGGCGAACTGGTACAAACAATATAAAGATACAGATTTGAAAACGATATAAAGTTGGTTTGGCGTTAAAAAAGACAATGAGATTTATTTCGTCTTTTAATTAGTAGATACAGGCTTGGTATGCCTGTATCACGATGTTGGGTTGTATGCTATTCGGTTGGGATAGCCATTTCAGAATGTGGAGGATAAGAGCTCTTTTCCGGTAGAAGCCGCAAATGCGTATCCGGCCATTCACGGCGGAGATATTGCCGGAGATATTCTAATGTATTGTCTTCAATCAGCTGGTCGGTATGCGGATATAGGTTGTAAATAACACTGTCTACCTGAATACCTTGCTGACGGCAGGCATAGAGGCTTAGCAGGGTGTGGTTGATGCTTCCCAACTTGCCGGAGGTGACAAGGATGAGCGGATAGTTTTGCTCGCGGATGTAGTCGATAGCTAATGAATGGAAGTCGTTGGGGACCATTAATCCGCCGGCACCTTCAAGGAGGACGTATTCGTAGTGTTTCTGTAACTCTTGCGTTGCTCGGGTGATGACAGACAAGTCGATCCGGCGGCCATCCCGTTCGGCTGCCATGTGAGGGGAGCAGGGATAGGTGAAGATATAGGGGCAGGTGAGGCCGGCTTTATCTTCTTCCGTAAAGGGGATTCCCATCAATTGGCGATGCATTTCAATATCTTCTGAAATGTCTGTACAGCCTGTCTGAATCATCTTTTGGGTAATGACTGTGTGACCTTCGGCTGCTAGCTGGCGGGCGAGGATTCCGGTGGCATAGGTTTTACCGACATTGGTGTCGATACCTGAGATAAATAATACTTTTCCTTTCATTTTATTTGTTATTTTTTTACTGCGAGGACATAAACCGGGCAGTAAGTGAGTGTTACTTTGTGATCTTTTGTGCCATACAGGGCGGTGTAATTGCGGCAGAAATTTTCCTGGAGACGGCGTGTCCAGCAGCCGTCGCTCGTGGCAGTCACCCCCGTATATTTCAGATGGCGGAGTACGTCGAGCGGTGTGTCGAAGGTGAGGACGATCTCTTCTTGCCGGAGGTGAAGCAGATTGAAGTCTGCCGTCAGCCATTCTGTCAGCTGTTCGGGAGTTGGGTAGTCGAGACCTTTGCCTGTCAGTTTCTTGATCTCTGCCAGGTTGCCGGGTGCAAAGGTGTTGAATACCAATGTGCCGTTGGGAGTTAACATCTCCGCCAACTTATGCAGGAAGGTGACCGGCTCCTTCATCCATTGGAAAGCGGAAGCGGAAGCGATCAGGTCCAGACTGCCGGGGAAAGGGATTTCTTCGGCATTCCCGGCGATAAAAGCGATCGACTGCCCATGAAAGAGTCGGGCGATCTTCTCGTAGCAACCTTCACAAAGGTCATTTAGATACCATTCGTCGATGACGCAGCTTTCTTTCAGCAGGTGGGTGAAACCGCCTGTGCCGCAGCCGATTTCGAGGGCGCGCTGAAAGTGCATGCCGGTGTAACGTGATAATAGGGCGGTTAGTTTCCGGCAGATTTGTTGCTGGGCTTCCGCATACCGGTCGTAGCTGTCCAGCGCACGGCTGAAGCGGGTTATAATTCGTTCCACTGTTTCCATAGGTAAAAGGGGTAATGAGGGGCTGTTATTTCGGTTACCGGACAGCGGCTGTCCCACCAGGCGTGCTGGTTGGCTACCGGGAATATATGGTCGTCTGAACCGATGACGGCACGTGTCCAGGGGAACTGCTTGTCGGCAGTATCGGTCGACGGAGCGAAGCGGTTGTAGATGGCTTCTAATTCTTCCTTTACCTCTTCCAACGGGCGGGGCGGACAAGCATCGTATCGGGCGAGTATCTCGCGGGTACCGCACATGCGGCGGTTGAAACGTCGGAGACCTTCGGCTGTCAGATTGTCGAGTGTACCCTTGAAAATCTTTTCGGGAATGCCGTATGCGTCATGTATCGGACGGGAGGTTCCGTTGATGGCGGTTGCAGAGGTGAGTGTGTATTTGTCTGTCAATGCACATTCTGCCATCCGGACTCCCATCGACCAGGCGACGAGGTGTATCTCATCGTACCGGCTGAGGTCTTCCTCGAATGCCGTCTCCCTGTAATCGTAGCAGAGCATAATGTCTGTTTCTTCCCTGGTCTCCAACCGGGTGAATAGCTTCGGAGATGCGGACCAGCCGGAGAAGAAGAGAAGGAGACGTGCGGCGTGATTATCTGTTTGTTTTATTATTTTCATATTGCATAATTAAATGTATAACGGTATCCCCTACAAGGCCTGTATTAACGGTTGCAGGTCTTCGATTGTCACATCTGCTGTCAATGAGAAACGGATGCGTGCCGTTCCTTTCGGTACCGTCGGGGGACGAACGGGGAGACAGTAGAAGCCTTTACGTTGCAGCTCTTCCGCTTTGAGGATACAGTCTTTGTTATCACCTATTATATAAGGGATGATATGGCTTCCGCTGACTTCTCCGCCTTTGCCCTTCAGTGCTTCGGCTAGTATATGGCTGGTTTGTGCCAGTCTTTCGCGAAGCGGGGTGATCTCCGGCAACAGTTCCACTATAAACCGTGTCCAGGCAATCTGAAAAGGAGGTAAAGCTGTACTGAATATTAGCGGGCGCATCCGATTGATCAGATATTCCCGAATAGTGCGGTCGCATACGATATAGGCTCCCATGGAAGCAAGAGCTTTGCCGAATGTACCTACCAGTAGGTCTATCTCTCCGATGCAGCCTTGCTCTTCCGCAATTCCCAGCCCGTTTCGACCGCGGACACCGATGGCGTGTGCTTCATCGACATATAAGACAACATTCGGATAGCTTTTCTTTAGTTCGACCAGGCGGTGAAGGTCGGCAACATCGCCGTCCATGCTGAAGATGCTTTCCGTGACAACAAAGACTTGCTCGTATTCTCCGGCAGACTTCTTCAGGAGTGTTTCCAACTGTTCATAGTCATTGTGCCGGTAGCGTTGGAAAGACGCACCGCTCAGTAAAATGCCATCGATAATGCTGGCATGCACCAGTTTGTCGGCAAGGATAAGGCTTTGCTTATCGGCTAGTGCAGGGAGTATTCCTGTATTGGCATGGTAACCGCTGTTGAAGATCAGGGCGGCTTCGCGGTTGAAACGTTCCGCCATCAGTTGTTCCAGTTCCGTATAAGCGGTAAAGTTGCCGGTCAGCAGTCGGGAAGAAGAGGAGGAGAAGGGGTATTTCTGTTCCTGCCATTCTTCCAGGAAAGCCTTTTGAAGGTCGGCGCAGGAAGCCAAACCCAGGTAGTCGTTGGACGACAGGTTAAGCATTATCTGCCCGTCTTTCTCTATCCGGTTGCCGTGATGCGTTACCGTCGGTAACTGGCGGTAGCTGCCGGTTACCTTGAGTTGGTTTAATATAGAATTATAATCTTTCATTCTTCGATACATTTTAATACTCCGGAAGTCAGCCGTGTAAGTTGCTCCGGCTGGATAATAAACGGGGGCATCAGGTAAACCAGCTTGC
This sequence comes from Parabacteroides chongii, assembly GCF_029581355.1. Lineage (NCBI taxonomy): Bacteria > Pseudomonadati > Bacteroidota > Bacteroidia > Bacteroidales > Tannerellaceae > Parabacteroides > Parabacteroides chongii. The sequence continues at coordinate 3,293,020 of NZ_CP120849.1, forward strand.
CGAAGGGACGAACCCAAATACCGGCTTCTACAAAACGGCGTTGCAGGATGGCCATGTTGACCGGCTCTTTCATCTCGATGACTCCGATAGCTCCCAGTACGCGTACCTCCTGCACATGGTCGAATAATCGGGCAGGTGCCAGTTCTCGACGAAGTTGTTTTTCGATAGCGCTCACCTTCTCTTTCCATCCGCTTTCCAGGAGCAACGAAACGGAAGCGGAGGCAATGGCGCAGGCAAGCGGATTTCCCATAAAAGTGGGGCCATGCATGAAACAGCCTGCTTCGCCGGAGCAGATCGTCGTCGCCACTCTTTCCGTAGTCAGTGTAGCTGATAACGTCAGATAACCTCCGGTCAATGCCTTGCCTATGCACATGATATCCGGTACGACTCCCGCATGTTCCCAGGCAAAGAGCTTGCCGGTACGTCCGAAGCCGGTAGCAATCTCATCGAAGATCAGCAATACATCGTATTGTTCACATAATTCCCTGGCACGCACCAGGAATGTCGGTGAGTAGAAATACATTCCTCCGGCTCCCTGAACGATCGGTTCCAGTATCAGGGCGGCAATGTCGTTTGCATGTTGTTCCAGTAAATCAGCCAACGGTTTCATCGCCTCTTCATTCCATTCTTCCCCGAACTTCACGGAAGGTTGTGGTATAAAGTATTGCACCGGAAGGCTACCGGCGAATATCCCGTGCATACCTGTGACCGGATCGCAGACAGACATCGCATGCCAGGTATCTCCATGATAACCACTGCGGATAGTCGCAAAAGCATGCTTTGCCGTTTTCCCCTGCGACTGCCAGTATTGGATAGCCATCTTCATTGCCACTTCAACGGCAACCGAGCCACTATCGGCAAAGAATATCTTATCCATCTCAGGAGGGAGTATATCCAATAACTTTTGTGCCAGTTCGACAGCCGGTTCATGGGTGATACCGCCGAACATGATATGGCTCGTCTTTTTCAACTGCTCGTTGGCTGCCGCATTCAATACCGGATGGTTATATCCGTGGACTGCCGCCCACCAGGAAGACATACCGTCGATCAGTCGTCTGCCGTCTGCCAGGATAATTTCCACACCTTCTGCTCCGGCTACCGGATAAACGGGAAGTGGGTCGATGGTGGAAGTATAGGGATGCCACACGTGCTCCCTGTCGTATTGTAATAATTCGTTTGTAGTCATTTGTCTGTCTGTTTTATCCGACCCAGTCGGTTTCTCTTGTTAGTGAATAGCCTGCTTCGGTGAAAAGCTCTTTATCATCAGCCACACAGCTTCCGATAGTTGTCAGCAGGTCGCCGATGATGGCTGCGTTTATGCCTATATATAATGCTTTCCGTTGTGTTTCTTTGCTCAACAGGGAACGTCCGCCGGAGAAACGGAGATAAGCCTCCGGATTGATGAAACGGAATAAGGCGATTGTCGTCAGAAACTCTTCTTCAGACAATTGCGGAGTACCTGCAAGCGGAGTACCTGGTATCGGTTGTAATAAATTCAGGGGAATGGAGTGTACCTGTTCTTGTTGTAATAACAGAGCCATCTCTATTCGTTGTTCCATCGTTTCCCCCATGCCGACTATACCTCCGGAACAGATACGGAAACCCTCTTCCCGGGCTGCATGGATCGTTTCCAGCTTTTGCTCGATCGTATGTGTCGTGCATAATGTACGGAAATAGGAGGGAGCTGTTTCTATATTACAATGGTAATTCTCTACGCCGCTTTCACGCAACTCCTTCAGCTGTTCTTTATTCAAAAGTCCCAGGGAAGCACAACATTTGATATCGCTTGCCTGCTTGATGTAGCGGACTGTCTCCGTCAGTTTCTTTATCTCTCCGTCGGATAGACGCTTCCCGCTGGTCACCAGTCCGAAACGTTCGATTCCCTGCTGGCGGTTGTGTAATGCCTGATGAACGCATTCTTCTGCCGGGAGGAGGGGATACAGGGCTACAACCGTATTGTAATGTCCGGATTGTGCACACCATTTACAGTTCTCGCTGCAATTTCCGCTTTTGGCATTGATGATGGAACAGGTGTCGAACTTATCTCCCATAAAATGCCGGGTGATTTGGTGCGCAGCTTTATACAACGCCTCTTTATCCGTACATCGGGAGAGAGCAGTTGCTTGTTCCTCATTTATTTTTCCCCCTTCGATAACAAACTGTTTAAGTGTCTCAATCATATCGCTTTGTCTTTTAAGAAATAAAAAAGCGGAAAGTCTCAGCATATACTGAAACTTCCCGCTTTAGGATGTATAAATAGATTAATATGTACGTGCGAAGCCGCTACCGATGTCTGTTTAACAGCCGGCAAAGAGAATAAAAGAAGCAACAGTTGCGAAATCCACGTAAAGGTTTCCGTGCCCGATCGCTCTTGTGAGCTGTCTGTTACGACCTCGGTCTCTTCTGTGTTTATCTGTCCGGCAACTAATACAGACGAGTGGTTGGAACCGTTCTTGACCTGGAATCTTTCCGATACATTGGAAGAAAGTTGCCCGATCGTAACGCTTCGGCTAAGACTGAAGAATGCAGCATACCCTTTCCGGCTCCATCTTTTGAACCGGAAAGAATTTTGCGTGAAATATCTTTGCTGCAACTTCATATTTCAGTTTTGTCTTATTTGGCTACTTTTTCCAATCGTTTCATGATAGAGAATATGAACAGTGCCGATAACAGACAGCACACGATCAGTACGCTCCATACCATCCACAACTGCATTCCTCCCCACAAGTAACCGATGATAGCCACCAGATAGTTACCGATAGCCGTAGCTACGAACCATCCTCCCATCATCATACCTTTATATTTAGGAGGTGCCACCTTGGATACGAATGAAATACCCATCGGCGATAATAATAACTCGGCGAAGGTCAATACCAGGTAAGTAGAGATCAACCAGTTAGGAGAAACCAGTACATCAGCAGAAATACCATTCGCTTCAACAGCAGCCGGTGTCGGCAGCCCTAGTGAACCAACGGCCATGATAAGGAAACCGCAAGCAGCGATAACCATACCGATACCGATCTTACGCGGAGCAGAAGGTTCTTTCTTTTTCTTTGCCAGGTAACCGAATACTGCCAGTGATACCGGAGTCAGCACAATTACAAAGAACGGGTTGAACTGCTGGAAGATCTGTGGCAGGATAGTCACTGTCGAGTCCATAGAACTATAACTCCATCCCAATAACCCCAGCATGATTATCAATACACCGGCTGAGATACCTTTAGCCTTACCTGTCTTTGACTGGAACAAGGAGAATGCTGAATAAACAACCACCAGCAGGAAAGTGAGGTTTACGATATTGAATCCTAAACGATCCAGACCTGTTACAGCCTGTGCGGTATAGTCACGTGCAAAGAATGTCAGTGTTAAACCGTTCTGATGGAATGCCATCCAGAAGAAAATAACAACGGCAAATACCAGCAACAGAGCCTGGATACGTGCTTTTGTCTGTTCCGGTGTCAGTTCTTCTTCCTGTACGTTGGCAGGTTTAGCCTGTTTAGAGTTGTAATCGGCATGTTTGAATGTCGGGCGGAACACCACGTAGATCAACATGGATACGACCAGGGAGATACAAGCAATAGCGAAGCCGTAGTTGTAAGCCTCGGATAATTTGTCGATATAAGTCGTACAGAAAGCAGCTGTATCGCCAACGAAATTCTGGGCAGCCTGTAAGCCGCTCAGCGTTGTTGCTCCTTCTTCTGTAATCGTTCCGTTCAGGAATTGATGGGCGAGTGAAGGGATCTGCGGCACATAAGTGAATCCGGCTTTTCCCAACATCTTGTTAGTGATCATAGTAGCTGCTGTCGGAGCATACATCGCACCGATGTTGATCGCCATATAGAATATACTGAATGCAGTATCACGTTTCGCTCTGTATTCGGGAGCATCGTATAGGTTACCTACCATTACCTGCAGGTTTCCTTTGAAAAGACCTGTACCACAGGCAATCAGGGCTAAAGCTCCGAACATCAGTACTTTTCCGGTAGAAGAGGGTGTCGGAATAGATAACAATACATATCCGATAAACATCACAATGATACCTGTTGTTACCATTTTTCCATATCCGAACTTATCGGCGAGGATACCTCCGACGAGTGGCATGAAATACACTGCTGCTAAGAAAGAACCGAAGATGGTTGATGTCTCGGCGGCTGTAAAGCCGAACTTAGCTTGTAAGAATAGAGTAAAAATCGCGAGCATCGTGTAATACCCGAAACGCTCGCCGGTATTCGCTAAGGCTAACGCGTATAAACCTTTAGGTTGTCCTTCAAACATAGAAATTTAAATTAGATTATTATTGAATTATTTGTTTTATGGCGCCGGTCTCCGGATAGAAATAGACTTTCACCGGAGCTTTTTTGTCTTCGAACATAACAGGAGCAAGGCCTTCGCGTGAACCGAACTGGGTGATTTGGGCTTCTCCTTTATATAGTGTTTTCTTGTTCATGCTGATCTCGATACTGGCTTTTCCCGGTACGTTATAAACGATACCTTTCAGTGATTTTTCCTTCTTCTCGGCTTCTTTCGGGTCGAGAACCGGAGCACGGTCGGTCGCTTTCAAGTTCATATAGACCGGAACGCCGCCCAGGTCGTCTGCATCGACAATCCCCATCAGGTTGGAGAAACGGAACAGGACTTCCTTATCCAGGTTATCATAAGGGGTGATGTTTACCTCATAGTGGGTAGTTTCTTTGGTTACAATACCTGTGAACAGATTGGTTAATGCTTTTTCCTGTTCTTCCAACTGCTGGATAACCAATTTCATAGCTTCACCGTCGGGTGGCAGATTATCTGCGTCTCCGGTCAATATATTCAAGCGGCTTTCGCGGATACGATAGATCTGTTTGGCTGCAACTTCAGCTTGTCTGGCAGTCGATCCGGCCATAAGTAATTCTTCAGAGAATACGGATGCGTCGGTCACTTTAACCGGTGCTTGTCCATTTTTCTTGATCGTTTCGAGTTCTGACTCTTCAGGAGTGTATTCGGCATTGATGGAACATAATAATCCTTCTTCTGTCAGATAAGCGTATGGAGCTACTGTCCCGCTTTTAAATTCAACGATATAAGTATTGTCAGGATCAGGTATTCCCTTGTTGACAAGCGATACTTTTCCTAACTCATAATATACTTTATCTTCTGTTATTGCATCTTTTACTCCGAGGTATTTTTCTGCATATTTGTAATAAGGCCCGGCTTTGCAAGTGACCTTTGTTACTTCCGAATCAACGATTAGTTGTGTTTTCGGTAATGAATAGGTAATACCGAAATTATTAGCTTTGACGGCATTTTTCTTTACCACTTTGGTTTGAGCCATGAGCGGTATACTAAACAAAAGACATGCTATTGTGATCAGATTCTTCATATCCAAACAATTTATTATCTCAATAATGATTCCACAAAACTAGGAAATATTTTGTTAGTAACCAACCGTAGAACCGTCTTTTAGATTTTCAGTAATGCAGTTGATCAGTAAGATTATGGCATATTGGGCGGAAAGAGATAAAATCATAGTTAATGTTTTGGCAAAGGGAAGCAACTCGCGAGTGGAAAAGGAGATCGAGATATAGAGGGGCTTGGCTAAATCATACTCACGAGTTGCGTATAAACATAAATTTAGTGCATTGAATGCTATTCGATAACGAATGAGCCGGTCAGGTATCCGTATCTGTGTATTAAGTTCAGCGTATATTCTCCATTTTCAACGTTTAATGGGATAGTATAAGCCTGCGGACTTGTAGCAGAAATACATTCTTCATAGACTACCGTACCTGTAATATCTTTTACCTGAACAGTCAGGTTTGTTAGCGGACTAGTAAATGTAATTGTCAGATTGTTCCCGTCTACTGATGCTGCAGGAGGTGCTGGAAAGATGGATTTAATATCTTCAGGTCCCCATTTACCTTTAGTAGGAATATCGTCTGCATACATATTTTGAGTACAAAAGACTCCACAAATAACTAAAAATAAAGCTGTAATTAATTGTTTCATGATCTTAAACTTTTAATTGTCGGTTGATAAAATTAAAAATGCCTTACAAAAATAGAACTCATATTCTAATATGGATTATATTTTTGTTGACAAAATGGTGACAATGTTTAACTGGTTAGAAATCAGATATAAATATGTCGAAGTTTTCTGCGTTTTCAGGCTCTTGTGTCAATTTTTTATACAGTCTTCTGCGACATTGTGAGACTCCGGAACTAGTTAAATTCGTTAATATTGCGATCTTTTTAACCGGGATACCTATTTTGACTAAATAGCATATACGCAGTTCTTCTGTTGAGATCCGCGGAGATAGAGCGACAATACGTTTTGTAAAGTCAGAATAGGTGGCATCAATCAACAAAGCTAGTTCAGACCATTCGCTTTCGATTAATCCGGATTCTGCCTTATGTATTTTGATATATAAGGAAGATTTCTTTAAATCCTGTTCCAGTAACTCTAAAGTATTTTGCTTTAAACAAATTTGTCTATTCTCCATTTCCAGCATTAGTTTTTGGGCTTCGAATAGCTGTTTCTTTACATCACTTAAAGTTTCTTGCCCGTTAGATAATTCGTTTTCAAGTAATTGTATCTGTTTTTTATTATCTTCTAAGTGCCGTTGGCTTTGTTTATATAATTGCTCTTTCAGGTCAAGCAATTTTTTCTTTTTCTTTTGTTCTTTTTTCAAGATAAAAAAGCCTATAATGAGTAAAATTGCTGAGATTATTAATATTCGATATATGATAATCATTCTTTGGGCTGCTTCTTTTTCATATTTTATCTTTTCATCGGCTATATGCTGGTAGTTGAACATACTTTGTACCATGCGTATATTTTCATAATGAGAATCTTTGTTGATGGAATCTCTTAACTGTTCATAACGATCCCAATATTTGAAATAGTTTGTAAAGTCGGATTTGTGTCTTTCTATTTGGGCTAAAAAATATAAACTGCCGGCTTGAGTGTAAATACTGGGACTTTGTAAACTTTGCTGCAGGTAATATTGAGCTGAATCGTATTGTGCTGTTTTTAATAGATATTCTCCATAAGTTAGATATAGATGGAACCGGGGTCTGGATTTTGAAACTGTTTGTATAGAGTTCTGTATGCAATCATATGCTTTTGTATATTGACCTGTTTTTAGATATAAAGTCCCCAAATCGTTATATAAAGAAGAAGAACTTTGTGGAGTCGCCATTCTTATAGCTTGTTGATAATAATATATAGCACTGTCTAATTGTTGTGTTTCTGTAAAAACACGAGCTGTATTACGTAAAGCGAAAGAGGTTCTTGTTGAGTCTTTGCTACCTTCAAGTAACTGTAATGTGTTTTTATACAGAGGCAATGCCGTCTCATAAATACTTTGGTAAGAATAAAGCGTACCTAAGCTGTTGTTTGCTTTAATAAGCAGATCGGTTTCGTTTACACTTTTACCCAGTTCGAGTGCTTTCAGATAGTACTGCTGTGCCTGCATAGCATCTTGCATATCAGAATATACCCTACCCATATAGTAATATGTCAGAGCCAGGGAAGGGATATCTTCCTGCTCTTCATAATAAATCTCAGCTTTTTTTATCAGGGTATCAGTTGTCAATAGGATATAGTTCTTGTCGAGTGCCTGTGTGAGTTGCAGGCAATAAGAGGCATATTCCTGGTCTGATAAGTTTTCGGGTGATTGTATGCTGTTGAGAATAGTCAGTGCACTATCGGGGGCTGTTTCCATCAATAACTTTGCCTGTTGCAATTCGATTGCAGCAGAGTTTTTGTTTGAACAGGAAAGGATACAAAGAACACTGACCAGTACGAAAAATAAAGTAATATGTTTAAATCTCCTATTCATTAGTTTCTTATTTGTCGTCGAATATATTGCTTTTTTTTGAAACTTACTGCGATAACAAATATTGTAAAAGCAGAGATTATTTAGTATATGTGGTAAAAGGCAATGAATATGAAAGAGTATACATATTTAAAAAAAATAGCCAGATCCCTGATGAGACCTGGCTGATGATATAAATCAGAAAGTATTCTGTCTGTTATTTGATCTGCTTGAACGCTTTTCCCAGCATATCGGTAATATCTCCGGCGATCATACTCTCTTCCGAACGGTAAACGGCAGCCAGGTCGCCGGCCGTACCATGCAGGAAAACTCCTGATACAGCCGCTGTTTCGGTTTCTGCCCCTTGAGCCAGCAAGCCCAGGATGATACCGGTCAGGACATCTCCGCTACCTGCCGTTGCCATGCCCGGATTTCCGCAACTGTTGAAATAGATGTTACCTCCGGGAGTACAGATTGCCGTGTAAGTACCTTTCAGTACGATGCAAAGTTTATGGTCGACAGCAAAAGACTGCGCTTTCCGCAGACGTTCGAACATGCTGCTGCTTTCTCCGGCGATGCGGTCGAACTCCTTCGGATGCGGGGTCAGGATGCTACGCGGAGGGATGCGGTTCAGCAGATCGTTATTGGAAGCGATCAGATTGAGCGCGTCGGCATCCAGTACGACAGGCTTTTCCGTTGTCTGAAGCAGACGTTCCAAGGCAGCGGCCGATTCGAGGTGCTGACCTAATCCCGGTCCTACGCCGATAGCGGAATAGGCTGACATTTCGGGGACAGTCGTGAAATAATCGGTATGCGGATCGAAGCTGACCATCGCTTCGGGGAAGGCTGTCTGCATGATTACTTCACCGCGTTGGGGAATATGAACGGTCAGCAATCCGCTTCCGCTTCTCAGGCAGGAGCGGGCAGCCAGCAGGGCGGCACCCATTTTACCTTTGCTTCCGGCGATAAGCAGAGCGTGACCGAAAGTCCCTTTATGAGAAAACTTGTCGCGGGGCTGGAATACTTCCGCCATATCTTCTTCCGTCACCATCATATACGGGGTAGGAGTTTGGTCGACGATATCTTGATGAATACCGATATCCAGCACTTTCCATTCGCCTACATATTCGGCATTTTCGGGGAAGAAGAAGGCCAGTTTCGGGAAACCGAACGTCAGTGTCAGGCTTGCCCGTATGATAGCATCCGGGTCGTTGGTCTGATTATTCTCGCCAAACAGTCCGGAGGGAATGTCTATAGATACGATCGTAGCTTCCGACTGGTTGATATATTTTACCATGGCAGCGAATCCGCCGGTCAGCGGACGGTTCAGACCGGAACCGAACAAGCCGTCGATCACGACATCGCGGTCAGTCAGTACCGGAGGAACGAAATCGGCAACCACTTCAGTGAACTCCACTTTCTCTAATCCGAGTATCCGTTGCTTGTTCATTTCGCAATCAAACGAAAGATGCTCGGTCGGGTTGAACAGATACGTTTCTACTTTGTAGCATTCATCTTTCAGCAGACGTGCGATGGCAAGCGCGTCGGCACCGTTGTTGCCTTGTCCGGCAAAGACGATGATGCGGGTTTGCTTCGAATAACGGCGGCAAAATTCTTGCACAAAGACTGTCGAGGCGCGTTCTACCAGATCGATAGAGCTGATTGGCTCGTTTTGAATCGTGTATTGATCGAGTTCTTTAACCTTCTCGGTTGGAAATATCTTTATCATAATTGTAAGACATCAGATGTTTATTCTGCATACAAAAGTATAACAAACTTTGTAAATGGCACACAGATAACACAGATTAAGCAGATTTACGCAGATTATTATTTCTCAGAATAAAATAAATCTGTGGTCATCTGCTTAATCTGTGTCATCAGTGTGCCATCTGATAGCTAAACGAAAGTAAGCAGGAAGCGGCTGCCCTTTCCGGCTTCCGAAATGACGGTCAGGCTCCCTTTATGCATGTACATGATTTGCCGGGAAATACTTAATCCGATACCGGAACCGACCGGCTTGGTGGTGAAGAACGGGATAAAGATGCGTTCCTGAACATCTGCCGGAATGCCTGTCCCGTTGTCTTTGACCTGGATGAAGGTTTTCCCTTCCGCATTGATGCCGGCCGACAACTCTATTTGCGGGTCTGTACACTCCTTTGTCGCGTCCAGTGCATTCTTTATCAGATTGATAAGGATTTGTTCGATCAGCGTTTTATCTGCAATGACCTGCAGATGCGAGGAGGCAGGAAGTATCCGGATCGCATCCGTTTCTTCCTTGAACAGAGGAACGACGTTACCGAACAGGCTGTCTACCGGAATGATCTCGGGGACAGGCGTAGGAATACCCGTTACTTTCCGGTAATTCTCCACGAAACGGACCAGCCCGCTGCTTCTCCGGAAAATAGTATCGATCGCCTGGTTCATCTCCTCCCGGTCCTCTTCGTTGATCTCTTCCGAAGCCTGTTTGTTTTTCAACAGTTCGGAGAGGGAGACGATCGGAGTCATCGAGTTCATGATCTCATGCGTCAGTACGCGGATCAGCTTCTGCCACGCTTCGGTCTCCTTGTTTTCCAGTACGGAACGGATGTTCTTCATGCTGACGACCGTAAGCGGCTTGTTCAAAACCACGAACGACATGGAAGAGAGTATCAGTTGCGAATAATCTTCTTGGCGGCGGACCTGCAGGATGGAGAGTTCGCCGGGATGCAGAATACGCAGCCGCGCGGGAAGTTCCGGATGATAAGCAGCCAGATCGTCGATCGTTTCGGCGAAATTCAGTCCGGTTTGTATCTTGGCAGCCTGGTTCATCCACTCGATCTGTGCCGTCTCGGACGAATAGACGAAGACGGAAAGGTCGATATGATTGGCAAGCGCCTGGAAATACTGCAGTTGACTTTCCTTCTGTTGCAGATGGGTTTTGTAATGCAGCAAAGCCTCCTCCATCGCTTCGGTCAGCTCACGGGGAAGCGTATCCGGATTTTCCCTGGGTGCTTTTCCCGAAGACAGGAAATCGGAGTAGCGCACCGACCAGACAAACTGGCGGAACAACCGGTCGCTCCGTTCCATCTGCCGCAGCAAGTACCAGGATTCGATCAGGAGAGCGATACCGGCAATCAGCGCGGAGATATAAAACTTCCCAGCCACCAGGAAAGCCCCCGCCAGGCTGGTGACCAGTATTAAGAGGATCGAGGCGATAGCCTTTTTCGAATACTGTTTCATAATCCGTATTTTTCCAGTCGCCTATATAAAGATGTACGCGTTATACCCAACAGGTCGGCAGCCTGTGTCAGATTACCGGAACAATGTTGCAAGGCTTCCTGTATCGTATGCTTCTCCAGTTCCTCCAGATTGAATTTCTCTTCTTTCTCCCGATAGCTGGAAACGGGGGTACGGAGCATGAAGTCGTCGTATTGCAGTTTCTTCTGGTCGGAAAGGATGACCGCCCGTTCGATGACGTGTTGCAGTTCGCGGACATTGCCCGGCCAGTGATATTGTTTCAGCAGCTGGCGTGCTTCCCGTGAGAAGCCGTCGACCTCTTTCTTGTATTTCAGGCTGTAACGTTTCAGGAAATGATCGGCAAGGAGGGAGATGTCGTTTCCCCTTTCGCGCAGGGGAGGGACGAACAGCTCGATCGTGTTGATCCGGTAAAGCAGGTCCTGGCGGAAACTGCCGTCGCGTACTGCCGCATGCAGGTCGGTGTTGGTCGCACAGATCAGCCGGACATCTATCTGTGTCTCCTTGGTCGATCCCAGGCGGTTTATCTTTTGCTGTTCGATCACCGTGAGCAGCTTCGACTGGAGCATAAGCGGCAGGTTTCCGATCTCATTCAGAAAGAGCGTGCCGCCGGAGGCGATCTCGAAACGTCCCGACTTGCTTTTCCCCGCATCGGTAAACGCCCCTTTTTCGTATCCGAACAGTTCGCTTTCGAACAGGTTGTGCGGGATACTTCCCAGGTCGATAGGGACAAATGCCTCCTGGTTGCGCGGCGATTGTTTGTGAAGCGTATAGGCGATCAGGTCTTTTCCCGTCCCGTTCTCGCCCTGCAGCAGGATATTGGCATCCGCATGTTTCAGCTTCTCCAGCGTCCTGAATATCTGTTCCATCACAGGAGATTCGCCGATCACCTCTATCTCCGGCTCTGTGGTGGTGAGCACCGATTTCTGTTCTTTCAGCGTCTGTACTTCACCGCGGCGCAGGCTGAGTTCGAGGGCGGACGAGATGGTTGCCAGCATCTTTTCGTTCTGCCAGGGTTTCGGGATAAAGTCGGTGGCGCCTGCTTTGATGGCACGGACGGCTTTTTCCGTATCCGAATAGGCGGTGATCAGGATCACGACCGTCTCGGGCGATATTTCGCGGATGCGTTCCAGCCAGTAAAAACCTTCTTTGCCGCTGACGGCATCGGCGGTAAAGTTCATATCGAGCAGGATCACGTTGTATTTGGTAGTCGACACCAGGCGGTTGATCTCTTTCGGGTTGGTGCTGGTCGTAACGCTTTCCGCCAGCGGGCGAAGCAACATCTTCAAAGTAAAGAGTATGTCTTCGTTGTCGTCGATCACTAATATTTTTCCTTGTCGTACTGCCATGCTATTTGTTCTTCGTGTGTTATAGAGTGCCCCAAACTTAGGTAAAATTTCCGGATAGATGACAAACTAATACGTACTATCCGAATAATTAATGTTTACCTGCCTACTATTTATCTGAAATCTCCTCACTTTTTATTCTTTTTAGCATGCCCGAAATTGATTTTTAGCATGCTTGAATTTAATTTTTAGCTAGCTAAAAATTGATTTGAAGCAAGGAAAAAAGTATAAAAATAGAAGACTTAACAATTAGTTCTTCCTTAGAAAAAGACTAGTTGCTCCTGTGTCGGGAGCTAGTTATTAGTTATGAACCGTACGGTATCGTATGGGAAGTGTACGATATCGTACGGTTGTTATGTTTTGGAGGATGTATATATCTTTAATTTTTAACGCCTTATGAAAATGGCATGGATATTGAATGTAACTATTCAGAAAGTAACCTAATATTGTTCAGAATCATGTTTAAACATTACATTAAAGTAGCTATCCGCCAGGTGAAACGGAGTTTTCTGTTTTCCTCCATCAATATATTCGGTTTTGTATTGGGCATGACTGCCGCCTTCCTTATTTATTTATGGATTGTGGATGAACTGACGTTTGAGGATTTTAATAAGAACGGCGACTCCATCTATCGGGTGATCCGGGAAGAACAAACCGCCAACGGGCAAGTCCCCTCTACGGTCACTCCGCTCAGCGAAACCTTCCGGAAAGAATTTCCGAAGGTGGAGAATGCTACTTTTATAAAGTACGGCGGTACATATGACATTCGTACGGACGCTGTGGCTTTGGAAGCTAGCTACGCATTTGTCGATTCGACTTTCTTCGATGTATTCAGCTTTCCGGTTGTGGCAGGCGATCCGTCCCTGCTGAAGAAAGACCCGCAGATGATCGTATTGTCGGAAGCGACAGCCGGGAAACTGTTCGGTAAGACGTCGGCTGTCGGGAAAGAAGTTTCCTGCAGATTGAATAATAAATATTATAAGGTAGCCGCTGTCCTGAAAGTACCGCGCAAAAGCCATATACAGTTTGATGTACTGGCGAGTTGGGACTCTTATAAGTGGGCGGGCATAGAAGATGAGATTTGGAGCTTTTCGGAAAGGATGCACGTCTTTATCCAACTGAAGAAAGGAAATACACTGACGGATGCCGACCGGTCAGCCATGCGCGATGTCTGGGTGAAACATTCGCAATGGGGAAAGCCGCTCGCTTTCCAGCCGTTGAAAGACATTCATCTGCGTACATCTTTCAAAGAACCGAACGATGTGTTCAATCATGGCAATATACAACAGATTTACCTCTTTGCGGTGCTGGCTGTCCTGATCATCTTTATGGGGGCATTCAACTTTATGACTTTGTCGACGGCGCGTGCCTCCCTGCGGTCGAAAGAGATCGGAGTCCGGAAAGTGACCGGGGCGAAAAAGAACAAGCTGGTCATGCAGTTCCTGTCGGAAAGTCTGGTGCAGGCTTTTATCTCGTTGCTGCTGGCGTTGGCACTGACGGAACTGTTGCTGCCGTTTTTCAATCTGTTTGTCGGGAAGGATATCACGTTGCAGTTCAATTGGCAGACGTTGTTGTTTGTCCTGTTCGGTATTGTCGGGGTCGGTTGCCTGGCAGGGGCGTTCCCTGCTTTCTATATGTCGTCGTTCAGTCCGCTGCTGGCTTTCAAGGGAGGGCAGGCGACCGGTAAGAAAGGGACATTGATCAAAGGGCTGGTTTGTGTGCAGTTCGTGATCGCAATCACCATGATTATTTGTACGACCGTCATATTCAAGCAACTCCATTATCTGCAGAATGCCGACCTGGGACTGGACAAGGAACATCTGATTGAAGTGGATGTTATGGACTGGCGGCGGGGAACCGAAGGTTTTAAACAGAAGATACTCAAGAACCCATATGTAAAGAGCGTGGCGCTGGGCGTGGAGATCACGGACTACCTGCAGGGATACGGTTATGAACAAAGTATGTTCCATTGGGAAGATGAAACCGGAAAGGCAGATTCGATGATGATGGTCGGAATGGTGGGCGACAGCGACTTTATCCCGACTTTGGGACTGACCTTGCTGAAAGGGGAAACATTCGGCACGAATCCCGACCATTACTGGGACGGCTCCTATGGGAAGGAATCGCCGATCGTTATCAATGAAACTGCCTGGAAGATGCTGAAAGTCGGGAATCCGGTCGGCATGCTGTTGACGGGCGGCGGTATCGGTATCCGTAATTCGAGGGTCGTTGGCGTTGTGAAGGACTTTAACTTCCAGCCGTTGCGGGAAAAGATAAAACCGGCATTCTTCTATTATACGGTTCAGCTGTTCAATTATATGTATATCCGTATCTCGGCGGAGAACCAGGCGGCTACTTTGAAGTTCCTGAAAAAGCAATATGAAGAAGAACGTCCGGATATGCTTTTCAACTACCGCTTCCTGACGGACGTGTTGAATGAGAATTATGCCCGCGAGCAGCAGCAAAGCCGGATGTTCCTGATCTTTACCGTACTGGCGATCATCGTTGCCATGATGGGTGTCTTCGGGCTGGTGGCGCTCTCTACGGTGCAGCGGACGAAGGAAATAGGTGTCCGCAAGGTGAATGGGGCACATTCCGACCGGATCGTGAAGATGTTCTGCCGCGAATATATGATCTGGGTAGGCATTGCTTTCGTGATTGCCTGTCCGGTCGGTTACCTGTTTATGCTGAAATGGCTGAGTAACTTTGCCTATCAGACGACGATCAGCTGGTGGCTCTTCCCGTTGGCGGGCGGCATTATCTTACTGATAACCCTGTTGACCGTCATGGCGCAGACCTGGCGTGCCGCATCCCGGAATCCGGTAGAATCTTTACGATATGAATAAAACATCAAACAAACGATAACGATATGTTGAAACATTATGTAAAAGTCGCCCTTCGGTTGATAAAGCGGAGTTTTCTGTTCTCTTCAATCAATATGCTGGGATTTGTATTAGGAATGACAGCCGCTTTCCTTATTTACCTTTGGATCGTGGATGAACTGACGTTCGAGGATTTTCATCGGAACGGAGACACTGTCTACCGTGTAATTGCCGTGAACCGGGACGAGGGCGGACAGACGAAAGAATCCGCCTATACGGTGGCACCGTTGAGCAAAACATTCCGCGAAGATTTCCCGCAAGTGGAGAACGCAACCTTTATGCTTAACTTCGGCACGCTGAACCTCCATTCGGGAGCCAATCTGATCGAAGCAAAATATACCTATGTAGATACCACTTTCTTTGATGTATTCAGTTTTCCGGTCCTGGCGGGCGATCCGAATCTGATAAAGAAAGACCCGCAGCAAATCGTGCTTGCCCGGTCTGCAGCAGAAAAGCTGTTCGGACAAACAGCGGCTGTCGGGAGAGAGGTAACCTGTCAATTCCTGGGGCAGGTCAACCGCTATAAAGTAGCAGCCGTGCTGGATGTGCCCCGTAAAAGTCATATCCGGTTTGAAGTCTTGCTCAGTGAGCAGGCTTATTTTGAGCCGATGA
The DNA here is from genome assembly GCF_029581355.1 of Parabacteroides chongii. Classification (NCBI taxonomy): domain Bacteria; kingdom Pseudomonadati; phylum Bacteroidota; class Bacteroidia; order Bacteroidales; family Tannerellaceae; genus Parabacteroides; species Parabacteroides chongii. Next base: position 3,308,892 of record NZ_CP120849.1, read on the forward strand.
GCTGGGAGTATGTGGAGGGAACCAATGTCTATATCCAGCTTAAAAAAGGAACTGTTCTCTCCGATGCCGACCGGCAGGCGATGAGCCATGCCTGGCAGGACAGGCAGGAAGACGGACTGGCTTTGGAGTTCCAGCCATTGAAGGATATTCATTTGCATACCTGGTTTAAAGATCCGGAAGTCAGCAACTACGGAAGTATTTCGCAGATATGGCTGTTTACCGCCCTGGCATTGCTGATCATTTTTATGGGCGCATTCAACTTTACTACTTTGTCGACCGCACGTGCTTCCCTGCGTTATAAAGAAATCGGTGTCCGGAAAGTGACAGGGGCGAAACGCCGGATGCTGATCGTGCAGTTCCTGTCGGAAAGTATGGTGCAGGCTTTTCTTTCGCTGGTCCTGGCGTTGGCACTGACAGAGCTGTTGTTGCCTTTCTTCAATGTGTTTGTCGACAAGGACATTACTTTGCAGTTCAACTGGCAGACCCTGCTGTTTATCCTGTTCGGTATTGTCGGGGTCGGCAGCCTGGCGGGGGCTTTTCCGGCTTTTTATATGTCGTCATTCAATCCGTTGCTCGCTTTCAAAGGCGGAAAGGCTACCGGAAAGAAAGGGATGCTGATCAAAGGATTGGTTTGCGTCCAGTTTGTTCTGGCGATCACGATGCTTTTCTCCACTTCGGTGGTATTCAGGCAACTGCATTACCTGCAGAATGCGGACCTGGGGTTGGATAGGGAAGATATGATAGTCGTCAATTGCGGAGAGTTCGAGCTGATGGCTTACTTCGGTGGTCAGGGGATCGACGATTACCGGCAGGAAGTGATGAAGAACCCGAATGTCAGGGATGTGGCAGGCGGCGTGGAACTGTCGAATTACCTTCGCGGGCATAAGACGGAAGAAACCGTCTTCAACTGGCAGCGCGAAAACGGACAGGTCGACTCGCTGAAGCTCGTAGGCGTTGTGGGCGACGGTCATTTCATGAAAACCCTGGGACTGACACTGCTCAAAGGAGATATGTTCGGTGCCGACAAGAATGCTTATATGGATGGGACATATAGTAAAGAATCGCCTGTCGTGATCAACGAAACGGCGTGGAAGATGATGAATGTGAAAGATCCGGTCGGCATGATCGTTCAGAATAACGGATGGTTCGGAGAGACTTCCCGGATCGTCGGAGTGGTAAAGGATTTCCATTTCCAGCCGTTGCGTGAGAAGGTGAAACCTGCCTATCTGTATTATTCCCGCCAGCTGTTGAATACGCTGTATATCAAGATCGCACCGGAGAACAAGGCGGAAACCCTGAAGTTCCTGAAAGATAAATATGAGGAAATGCGTCCGAATAATGTGTTCTCTTACCGTTTCTTCTCGGATGCGCTGAACCGGAACTATGCCCACGAACAACAGCTGGGGGAAATGTTCCTGGTGTTTACGGTATTGGCGATCATCGTGGCGATGATAGGCGTACTGGGACTGGTTGCCCTCGCCACTGCGCAACGGACGAAAGAGATCGGTGTCCGCAAAGTGAACGGAGCACATTCCGACAGGATCGTGCGGATGTTTTGCCGGGAGTATATGCTTTGGGTGGGGATTGCCTTTGTGGCGGCGTGTCCGCTCGGTTATCTCCTGATGGTCCGCTGGCTGAGTAACTTTGCTTATCAGACGACGATCAGCTGGTGGCTCTTCCCCGTATCGGGACTGGTCATTTTGCTGATCACCATCCTGACAGTGGTATTGCAAACCTGGCATGCCGCTTCCCGGAATCCGGTGGAATCGTTGCGGTATGAATAAAACAATAAGAATAATAATAGAAAGATCATGATAAAAGCAGTCAATTTAACGAAAGTGTTTCGTACGGAAAGTGTGGAGACGACAGCCCTTAACGGCATTAATCTAGAAATAAACAAAGGAGAGTTCCTGGCTATTATGGGCCCTTCCGGTTGCGGCAAATCCACCTTGCTCAATTTACTGGGGTTGCTGGATAACCCGACTTCCGGCGAACTGTGGTTTATGGGAGAGGAGGTTTCCCGTTATACGGAGAACAACCGTACCGACCTGCGGAACGGCAACCTGGGGTTTGTCTTCCAGAGTTTCAACCTGATAGACGAACTGACCGTATTTGAAAATGTAGAACTTCCTCTGTTGTATGCCGGGGTTCCGGCAAAAGAACGGATAACGCGGGTCAATGCTGCACTCGACCGGATGCAGATCGCTCACCGGACGGAACATTATCCGCAGCAACTCTCCGGCGGTCAGCAACAGCGTGTAGCAATAGCCCGTGCCATAGTAACGAATCCGCATATCATCCTTGCCGACGAACCGACCGGAAACCTGGACTCTGTAAACGGCAGCGAGGTGATGAACCTGCTTCTCGAATTGAACAAGGAAGGGTCGACCGTTGTCATGGTTACCCACTCGGAAGAAAACGCACGGATGGCAGGACGGCTGATCCGTATGATGGACGGAAATATCCTGACGGAAAGCTATAAATAATGTAAAATGATACTTAATCTTGCCCAGGGTGAAGCCATTTTCTTAGTTGGCTTCACCCTGGGTGGCTTCCTATAATCATAACGTTCGACCCTCTGACGGATGGATGAACCCGAAAATACCATAAACTTTTTCTGAACGGACATATATGCTCTGCCATCCTGTTTGTGCTTCGCTGAAAATGTTGTACCTTTGCTCCCTCGAAAAATAAACGGTATATGGATAAGATCCGATTAAAAGACAAAGAATTTGAACTGTTTATCCCGGAAAAAGAGATCAGGGAGGCCATTGCGAAGATGGCTGAACGGATCAAGGCAGATGTAGGCGACAGCAATCCTCTCTTCGTAGGGGTGTTGAACGGAGCGTTTATGTTTACTGCCGAACTGATGAGGCAGATGGATGCACATTATGAAATTACATTTGCCCGTTATTCTTCTTACCGGGGTCTCAATACCACCGGAGTTGTTCGCGAGATCATGCCGGTGCAGGCCGATGTGAAAGGACGTACCCTGATCTTGCTCGAAGATATCATCGATACCGGCTACACGATGCAGTTCGTGATGGATAAGTTGAGAAACGACGGGGCTGCCGATGTCAAGCTGGCTACGATGTTGTTCAAACCGGATTCCCTGAAATGTGATTTGAAGCCCGACTATGTGGGCATACAGATTCCCAGCGATTTTATTGTAGGCTACGGACTGGATTACGACGAGATGGGACGTGCCTATCGGGATATATATAAGGTAATAGGTTAAAAGGTTATACATTTATATAATTAAGAAACAATATTATGTTGAACGTTGTTATTTTTGGTGCTCCCGGATCAGGAAAGGGAACACAGAGCGAGTTGATCATTAAAGAGTATGGTTTGGATCACATTTCAACAGGTGATGTGTTGCGTGCTGAGATGAAAGGTGAAACAGAACTTGGCAAGATCGCAAAAGATTATATTGAAAAAGGTCAGCTTGTACCGGATGAACTGATTGTCGATATGCTGGCAAAGGTATTGGACAGCAAGGCTGGTTCTAAAGGTGTTATCTTCGACGGTTTCCCTCGTACTATTCCGCAGGCTAAAGCGCTGAAAGAGATGTTGAACAAACGTGGTACGGATGTATCTGTTATGCTGAACCTGCAGGTGGAAGAAGAAGAGCTGATCAACCGTCTGCTGGAACGCGGTAAAGTATCAGGACGTTCTGACGACAATTTGGAAACAATCAAATCCCGTCTGGAAGTTTACCATAACCAGACAGCTCCTTTGGCTGACTACTATGTAGGCGAAGGCAAGCACGTGGGTATTCATGGCATGGGTACAATCGAAGAAATCTTCGGTCGTATCAAGGAAGCAGTAAATAAAGTAAAATAAGAAAGAAATAAGAAAATGGCTGAATCAAACTTTGTAGATTACGTAAAGATCTATTGCCGCTCGGGAAAGGGCGGAAGAGGGTCTTCTCACTTTCGTCGTGAGAAATATATTCCGAAAGGAGGTCCCGACGGAGGCGACGGGGGGAGAGGAGGCCATGTATATCTTCGCGGTAACCGGAACTACTGGACTCTCCTGCATCTGAAGTTCGAACGTCATATCATGGCGACGAACGGAGAAGGCGGAAGTGCCAAACGCAGCTTCGGTAAAGACGGTGAAGACCGGGTGATCGAAGTGCCTTGCGGAACCGTAGTATATGATGCCGAAACTGGTGAATATATCTGCGACGTTACCGAAGACGGACAGGAAGTCATGCTGCTGAAAGGCGGACGAGGCGGATTGGGTAACTGGCATTTCAAAACCTCTACCAACCAGGCGCCCCGTTATTCCCAACCGGGTGAACCGGCTCAGGAACGTAAAGTGATCCTGCAGTTGAAGCTTCTTGCCGACGTTGGCCTGGTAGGTTTCCCGAATGCTGGAAAGTCTACGTTGCTTTCTGTCGTATCGGCTGCCAAACCGAAGATTGCGAACTATCCGTTCACGACACTGGAACCGAACCTGGGTATCGTTAGTTATCGTGACCACCGCTCGTTTGTGATGGCGGATATCCCCGGTATCATAGAAGGTGCCAGCGAAGGGAAAGGTCTCGGACTTCGTTTCCTCCGTCATATCGAACGAAACTCGCTGCTTCTGTTCATGATTCCGGCAGATTCCGACGATATTAAAAAGGAATATGAGATCCTTCATAACGAACTGGTCAAATACAATCCGGAGTTGCTGAGCAAGAGCCGTGTGCTGGCTATCACCAAAAGCGATATGCTGGACGACGAGCTGATCGAGGCGCTGTCGGCGGACTTGCCGGAAGGTGTCCCGCATGTGTTTATCTCCTCGATCACCCAGCAAGGCATTACGGAACTGAAAGACTTGCTGTGGAAGGAACTGAATAAGGAAACTTTCCATCAGGTCGAGAATATCGTCCATCAGAATATCGATGTGAGTTCTATTCCGCTGGATGACGACGACGATTTCGTCTTTCCTGTGGATGAGGATGAGGATGAGGATGATCCGGATGAAGAGTATGAAGAATACGAGTGGGACGACGAAGATGAAGAAACTGAAAAATAAGACAGTTGAAATGTTGCAATTCTCCGGATTAAGCGGAGAATGCAACATTTCTCATTTTATAACGACCCGTCACGGTGGTGTGAGTACAGGCAACTATGCCACGATGAATCCGGGAGCGTATAGCGGAGACGATTTGGCTTCCGTCCGGATGAACCGGCAACTCCTTTCGGATGTAATCGGAATTTCTCCCGAACGGATCTTTGCCCCTTTCCAGATACATGAGGCGGAAATTGGTTGTATCGATGCCGGTTTCCTTTCTCTTACGGAGACGTTGCAGAAAGAAGCAATGAATGGGAAAGATGCTTTGGTGACCGATATGCCCGGCGTTTGCGTGGCTGTCTCTACGGCTGATTGCGTCCCTGTCCTGGTGTATGCACCGGACAAAAAGGTAGTGGCGGCTATCCATGCCGGATGGCGCGGAACGGTAAAACAGATCGTAGCTAAAACCATCGCTTGTATGGCTGACCGTTATTCCTGCGATCCTTCCCGAATGATGGCTGGTATTGCCCCGTCGATCGGGCAGGCTGCTTTTGAAGTAGGCGAGGAGGTGGCTGATGCTTTCCGGACAACCGGAGTGGATATGGACCGTATCATGAAACGGCATCCTCAGACGGGTAAAGCGCATATCGATCTTTGGGAGGCCAACCGTATTCAATTGCTTCAAGCCGGATTACAGGCAGATCGCATCGAGGTTTCGGGTATCTGTACTTATCAGCACGATAAAGATTTTTTCTCAGCCCGTCGGCTGGGTATTAAAAGCGGACGTATCCTGTCCGGCATACTAATTAAAGAGTAATACGATATGATACATGTTTCTATCTCGGAAGAAATGGCAAAGGCTTGTCCGGAATTGCATGTCGCAATTGTACAATGCGACGTAGTAAATACAGCATCAGACGAACAATTGTGGAAAGAGATCACGGAAATGGAAACCCTTGTCCGTACCTCCTGCAAGCTGGAAGAGATAAACAAATTCCTGCCTATACAGGCAACCCGACAGGCTTATAAGCGACTGGGGAAAGATCCGAACCGGTACCGTCCTTCGGCGGAAGCCCTTCGCAGACGTATTCTTCGTGAGTTACCTTTATATAAAATAGATACGCTGGTCGATATCATCAATCTTTTGTCTATCCAAAGCGGCTACTCTATCGGTGGGTTCGATGCCGATAAGATCGACGGAAACCTGGTCTTGGGAGTCGGTAAGGAGGGTGAGCTTTATCATGGTATCGGGCGTGGCGAACTGAATATAGCCGGTCTTCCGGTATATCGCGATAACCAGGGAGGCGTTGGAACTCCGACCAGCGATGAGGAACGGACCAAAATCGACCTGCATACGAAAAAGCTGTTAATGATTATAAACGGGTACTTGGGAGAGAGTGGTTTGCGGGATGCGGTTGCTTATGGTGCCGGTCTTTTAAGCCGATATGTTTCAGCAACAAACTTCGAAATGGAGGAAATAACGCCTGGAAGTAGAGTGAAAATATTGTTATAAACGCGTTAATTATGTTTAGAAACATCAAAAACGCTGCTTTTTATGCTAAAAAACATCTATTTCCTTTTGTTTTAATCGATTAATCTCTAAATTTGCCCCCGTTAACGAATTAACAAAACGAAAAAGAAAATGATCGAATTGATTGGAACAAACGCCGGCCTCGTTTGGAAAGTACTGAATGAAGGCGGAAAAATGAGTGTAAAGGCAGTAAAGAAAGCAACAAAGATCAAAGCAGAAAAAGACATGTATGCTGCGTTTGGTTGGTTAGCAAAAGAAGGCAAGTTGTCTTTTGAAGAAGTTGAAGGTGAATTATTTGTTGCGCTGATTTAATCACGTAACCGATACTAGGTAAAGGAGGGCTGTTCGGATAGTATTTGGACGGCCTTTTGTGTATCTGTACGTTTTCAGTTTAAAAAAACGGACGGAGTGTTGTTTAATTCAATTCAAAATTTTACTTTTGTATAGAATTTGGTGTGAAATGACCGAAGATCAAAAGAGATTGTTGGCTGTATTTGAGGTTAGAGTTCGTGATTTAATGGAATTATGTAATAAGCAAAACCATAAGATCGACGAGCTCACAACTGTTTTGAACCATAAAGAGACAGAATTGAAGCAGGCAATGAAAACGATCGAAGAGTTGAATACCAAATGCGATAAGCTGTTGACGGCAAGAGTAGTTTCTGTAAATGAAGGGGAAATGAAAAGTGCCAGGATGCGTTTATCGAAGTTAGTGCGGGAAGTAGACAAGTGCATTGCACTATTAAACGAATAGAAGCGATGGACGATAAATTTCTTATACATTTAGAAATAGCCGAAAAGAGCTACGGCCTCTGGATTAATCGGGGAGAAGAACAACTTGCGCGGGATGCCGCCAAGCAGATCCGGAATAAGATTAACCAGTATCGGCAATATTTTGCTAAATCCGATTTGGATGTAAAAGATTTGTTAGCCATGGTTGCTTTTCAATTGTCTATGAGTAATTTGCAATTGGAAGATAAAAACGATACAAGTCCTATTACAGATAAGATACAGGAGCTCACGGGTGAGTTGGAACGGTATCTGAAGGATAAGTAATTATATAATAATTGTAAGAAGAGTTTCCGCACTGCTCTGCACGGTGAATCGTGTATTGTAGTGTTTTTTTTGTTTTTATATATAAATGAATTTAAACTATAAGTAAAATGGCTGTGTATATAATCATATCATCAATTGTGGCTCTCCTGATAGGAGGGTTGTTGACATGGTTGAGCATGCGTTTTCTTCTGAAGTCGAGGTACGATTCCGTGCTGAGGGAAGCTGAGAAGGAAGCAGAAGTGATCAAGAAAAACAAATTGCTGGAAGTAAAGGAGAAATTTCTTCACCTGAAAGCAGATTTGGAGAAACAAGTATCGGCAAGGAATGCAAAGATTCAGTCTGCCGAAGGTAAGTTGAAACAACGTGAACTGACATTAAACCAGCGTCAGGAAGATTTGCAGCGTAAAAACTGCGAAATAGATGCGGTAAAGGAGAATCTGGCTAACCAGCTGGAACTGGTAGATCGTAAAAAGCAGGATCTGGAAAAACTTCATCAGAGAGAGATCGAACAGTTGGAAGCTCTTTCTGGTCTTTCTGCCGACGAAGCAAAAGAACGTTTGATCGAATCGTTGAAAGACGAAGCCAAATCGGAAGCTACTTCTTATATCAATGAGATCATGGAAGAAGCAAAGATGACGGCTAATAAAGAAGCGAAGAAGATCGTTATCCAGTCTATCCAGCGTGTCGCGACTGAAACGGCGATTGAAAACTCAATCACTGTATTCCATATCGAATCGGACGAGATCAAAGGCCGTATCATCGGTCGTGAAGGTCGTAACATCCGCGCACTGGAAGCTGCTACCGGTATTGAGATCGTGGTGGACGATACTCCTGAAGCAATCGTGCTTTCCGGATTCGATCCTGTCCGTCGTGAAATAGCCCGTTTGGCATTGCACCAGTTGGTACAGGACGGACGTATTCACCCGGCACGTATCGAAGAAGTGGTGACTAAAGTGAAAAAGCAGGTGGAAGACGAAGTGGTTGAAACAGGTAAACGTACCGTGATCGACCTGGGGGTTCATGGATTGCATCCTGAACTGATCCGTATGATCGGTAAGATGAAATATCGTTCTTCTTATGGTCAGAACCTGTTGCAGCATGCTCGTGAAACAGCCAACCTTTGTGCTGTGATGGCTTCTGAGCTGGGACTGAACCCGAAGAAAGCAAAACGTGCAGGCCTGTTACATGATATAGGTAAAGTGCCTGATGACGAACCGGAATTGCCGCACGCAATCCTGGGTATGAAGCTTTGCGAGAAATATAAGGAAAAACCGGATATTTGCAATGCGGTAGGTGCTCACCACGATGAGATCGAGATGCAGACGCTGTTGGCTCCGATCGTTCAGGTATGTGATGCTATCTCCGGTGCTCGTCCGGGTGCCCGTCGTGAGATCGTAGAAGCTTATATCAAACGTTTGAATGATCTGGAACAATTGGCGCTGTCTTATCCGGGTGTTGTGAAGACCTATGCTATTCAGGCTGGTCGTGAGCTTCGCGTAATCGTAGGAGCGGATAAGATCGACGATAAGGATACGGAAAATCTGTCAAACGAAATAGCAAAGAAGATCCAGGACGAAATGACTTATCCGGGTCAGGTGAAGATAACGGTTATCCGTGAAACACGTGCTGTAAGTTATGCGAAATAAGCGTATATAATTAAGTAAATTATAATTCAATAAAAAAAGGCAGATCGGAAGATCTGCCTTTTTATTTCTGCCTGTTTAGGTTACCGGTTACCCAGGTCGTCGTATAGTGTTTGTAGCAGAACTTTTCCTTTATTCAGGCGTTCGTTGCTGTTCTCTGCCGGGCTTTCGATCAGTGGTTTGTTACTCTCGTTGTCATATACGGAGATACCTGTGCTGTTGATGAATCCGAACCCGTTCGGGAATGTATAGAATGCATATTCCGGGTATCCGGGAGCCAGTATGTCGCGGCTGAATGTGAAGGAATCGTGAGGTAAGTTCAGTTGGCTTAGCAATGTCGCTGCCAGGTCTGTCTGATTGGCATATGTGTCGATGATTGCAGGTTCTTTGATTGTACCGCCCAGCCAGATCATCGGGATATGGAAGCGTCGGGGTTCATAGTCCGTTAACGATGCAGGATAACGGTAGCCGTGGTCGGAAACCAATACGACCAAGGTGTTTTTCCAGACGGGTAATTCCTTTAGCTGGCCGATGAAACTGCCGATACAGCTATCGGTGAAAGCCATCGAGTTGAGATACGGGTCTTCCAGGTGATGGTAGGGCACTTCGAATGGTTCGTGGCTGCTCAATGTCAGGAAGGTACTGAGCCACGGTGTCTTTTCGTCTCTTTCCCGGATCGATTCGTACAGGTGGGTAAAGGTTATATTGTCATTGGCTCCCCATTTGCTTAACCTGCTGGAAAGCGGGAAATCACGGTCGGCAGTTATTTGGCTGTACCCGGAGCTGAAGAAATAACTTTGCATATTGGTGAAGTTGATATCTCCGCCATAAAGCATATCGGCTGTATATCCCTGTTCACCCAGGCTTTTGGCAATGGACGGGAGTGTCTGGCTTTTGGCGGGATACTTCATGATAGAAGTGGTCGGTTGTGCCAAATAGCCATTCAGTACGGATACTATTCCCCGGTCGGTACGGAAAGAATTGGCATACATATTCGTGAAAGTGATTCCTTCCTGGCTTAGTTTGTTGAGGTTGGGAGTGATTCCGGGTTCACCGCCTACTGCTTCGATAGCATTTGCTGTAAAACTTTCCATCAGAATAATCAGGATATTGGGGCGATCGGTTGTCAGTAAAGATCGCTTTTCTGCATTTCCGGGCAATGTGTCGTTGGTTTGCGTTAAGGCTGTATATCGTTCCTGTCTCTCTTCTTCGGGAAAGAAATTGAACTGGGCTGCAAAATCCTGCTGTTTGCTCAATGACGCAAGCAAGCTGAAAGCCGGATTGATTGCTGAATGGTTCAGGAATTGATTCTTACTGAAATAAACCATGCCGACATTGGCGGTAGAAGTCGTTACACCTCCCCGGATCGGGATGAATAGTATGCCTCCCAACAGGAGAACGATCATTGTCCCTCCTAATCTGCTGCGGACAGGGGTTGCAGGGAATAGCGGAATAATAAAGCGTTTGAATACCCAAAATATTCCATATGCATATATAAGGAATAGCAGAAACTGCAGAAAGAAGGTTCCGACAGGAACGCTTGCCATCGCATCAGCCGGAGATTGCAGGTAGAAGAATAATGTGGCATCCAGCCGGAAGCCCCAATATCCGTAAAGTGCCACGTCGACAGCAAAGATCGCTGCGATCAGAAGTGCTGCAACCCCAAAATATCCTTTCAGAAATTTCTGATAGAATGCTCCCGGCAACCAGATGGAGATCAATATACAAAGTAGAGGAATAGCAGTCAGATATCCCGAAACCGTACAGTCAAGCAATAAACCATGTGTGATTACCTTAAGGTAATCGGTTAGCGAACACCCGTTCGCTAAGGCGTGGTGATATAAAATGAAGACCGGCTTTTGAATTGCAAGGATCGGAAGCCAGCAAAAAAATACTGTCAGAATAAATAATAACCGTTTTTTCATCACTCTGTCTATTTGGGTGTAGTATAAAATAAAGAAGGGCGACTGTTACAGCCGCCCTTTATAATTATTTGTATAACTTTTCACGTAGTTCGGCTACTGTCGGATCGGTGATGTAATCATCGTAATCCATCATCTTGTCGATAATACCATTCGGAGTCAGTTCGATAATACGGTTCGAAACCGTCTGAATAAACTCATGGTCATGGCTGGAGAACAGGATATTACCCTTAAACTGCTGCAATGTATTATTGAATGCCTGAATAGACTCCAAATCCAAATGGTTGGTCGGTGTATCTAGAATCAGACAGTTCGCATCCGTAAGCATCATGCGTGAAATCATACAACGCATCTTCTCACCTCCGGACAATACGCTCACCTTCTTCAACAACTCTTCGCCGGAGAACAACATGCGGCCGAGGAATCCTTTCAAGAACACATCGTTCGTGTCCGGTGAGAACTGGCTCAACCAGTCGATCAGATTATAATCGGAAGCGAAATATTTGGCGTTATCCAACGGCAGATAGCTTGTCGTAATGGTCTGCCCCCACTGATAAGTACCTTCGTCGGCCTTCTCCTCGCCGTTGATAATTTGGAACAGGGCAGTCATGGCACGCGGGTCGCGGCTGATGAATACCACTTTGTCTTCCTTCTCAACGTTGAAGTTCAAATCCTTAAACAATACTTTGCCTTCAATGCTCTTCGTCAGTCCTTTTACTTCCAGAATCTGATTGCCCGGCTCACGATTCGGCGTGAAGATGATGCCTGGATAGCGGCGTGAAGACGGCTTGATCTCTTCTATATTCAGTTTCTCCAACATCTTCTTACGGCTGGTAGTCTGCTTAGACTTAGCCACGTTGGCACTGAAACGGCGAATAAATTCTTCCAGCTCCTTCTTCTTTTCTTCCGCCTTCTTGTTTTGGTTCTGCTGCTGGCGAAGTGCCAACTGGCTTGATTCGTACCAGAAGCTATAGTTGCCGGCAAACATCTGTAGCTTACCGAAGTCGATATCTACCGTATGTGTACAAACAGAGTCGAGGAAGTGGCGGTCGTGGCTCACAACCAAGATGGTATGTTCCGAGTTAGACAGATAGTTCTCCAACCAGCCAACCGTTTCAAGGTCGAGGTCGTTGGTCGGCTCATCCAGCAACAGGTTGTCCGGCTGACCAAACAGAGCGCGTGCAAGCAAGATACGCACCTTCTGCTTACCACTCAGGTCTTTCATCATGCTGTAATGATATTCTTCGCTGATACCCAGACCGCTGAGTAGGCTGGCTGCATCGCTTTCGGCGTTCCATCCTTCCATTTCGGCGAACTTCTCTTCCAGTTCCGATACGCGGATACCGTCGGCATCGCTGAAATCCGGTTTTTCGTAAAGCGCATTCTTTTCGCTCATCACCTCCCACAGGGTGGTATGTCCCATCAAAACGGTATCCATCACCGTATATTCGTCGAAAGCAAAGTGGTCCTGGCTCAATACCGAAAGACGTTCTCCCGGACCCAGGCTCACCGAACCGCGCGTCGGGTCGAGCTGTTTGCTGATCACGCGAAGAAATGTTGATTTTCCGGCACCGTTGGCACCGATAATACCGTAGCAGTTACCCGGCGTAAACTTCATGTTTACATCCTGAAAAAGGATACGTTTGCCGAACTGTACGTCCAGATTGTTTACTGTTATCATATTTTGAGTATCTATTAAATTTCGAATGAGTGTGCAAAGATACTAAAAACAGACGTTCTGTGCCAGCCCGAATCGTTTTAATCGGAGTAACCGCATCAAAATATCGTGTATTTTTATAAAAGATAACCCGTTGGCGGAATTTATTTCGCCCATACCCTTCACCTGTCACTCGTGTTGTATTAGCCTGTTAAGCAGTTAGATACGGTGAATGGTGACGTTTCACTGACAAAATAGCCGCCGGAGCCAATATCTGTGACTGCCGGAGCTACTTCCAATGGATGCCGGAGCTATTTTCAGTGGGTGCCGCAGCCAATACGAACGGGTGCCTACTCATTTTGAATAAGTGCCCGCCCATTGAAGAGAATACGTAAGTATTTCCGAAAAAAAGATAGCTCTTTTGAAGATAAAAGTCCCTTCTTTTGATTTTAAAAGTCTTGTCTTAACATTTCAAAAGACCCTACTTTTGATTTGTGATTTTTAGCCTTTATAAAGACGTGTCACCGGAAAATGCAGATACATAGATAGATGTAAGCGGTGACGGGTGAAGGCTTATCTGCGTTCCGTTAATATTGTATGTCAATTATCTCTATTATTGCTTCACATCTTTCTGGATAATGGCATTGTTGAGTCTTTCCTTTTTGTCTTTTTCGTTGTTTTTTCTGTTTTTTCGGGATTTGCCCCTACAGTTTTCAACAGATTCTAAGTTTTATTAATGAATTGCCTCGGGAAATTAATTCTCAACATTCATATACATATTGAAAATAATTATCTACTTTTGTGCTCTAAAACATTAAAATAAACCTAACAAAGATGGCTGCAACAAAACGTATTAAGCGTGCATTGGTCTCCGTGTTTCATAAAGAGGGACTGGATGAAATCTTAAAAAAACTCCACAATGAAGGTGTGACTTTTGTGTCAACTGGTGGAACTCAGACGTTTATCGAATCATTAGGCATCCCTTGCGATGCGGTAGAAGACCTGACTGGTTATCCTTCTATCTTGGGAGGACGTGTTAAAACACTTCACCCGAAAGTTTTTGGCGGCATTCTTAATCGTAGAGAAAATGAAGGCGACAGAGAACAGATCGCTCAATACGAAATTCCAGAAATTGACCTCGTGATTGTAGACCTGTATCCGTTTGAGGAAACAGTTGCTTCCGGAGCTGAAGAACAGGCAATCATCGAAAAGATAGATATAGGCGGTATCTCATTGATCCGTGCCGCTGCAAAGAACTTCAAAGATGTAGTGATCGTAGCATCTAAAGCACAGTATCAGCCTTTGATGCAAGTGCTGAATGAAAAAGGGGCAGAAACTTCCCTGGAAGACCGTAAATGGTTTGCCAAAGAAGCTTTTGCTGTTTCTTCTGGCTATGATTCTGCTATTTTCAATTATTTTGACGGACGCGAAGGCTCTCACCTGCGTGTTGCTGTAGATCAGCCAATGCACCTGCGTTACGGTGAAAACCCGCACCAGGCTGCCAAATACTATGGTAAGTTCAACGATATGTTCGATCAGATCCATGGTAAGGAAATTTCTTACAACAACTTGCTGGATATCGATGCTGCTGTCAGCCTGATCGACGAGTTCGACGAACTGACATTCGCTATCCTGAAACATAATAACGCATGTGGTATCGCATCCCGTCCGACTGTGCTCGAAGCATGGAAAGATGCATTGGCCGGTGACCCGGTTTCTGCTTTCGGCGGTATCCTGATTACCAACAGCGTGATCGATAAAGAAGTAGCAGAAGAGATCAACAAGATCTTCTTCGAAGTGATCATCGCCCCGGAATATACAAAAGACGCTTTGGAAGTGCTGATGCAGAAGAAAAACCGCATCATTCTGATCCGTAAGGAAGCAAAGACATGTCCGATGCAATTCCGCTCACTATTGAATGGTGCATTGATGCAGGAAAAAGACCTGAGCATCCAGACTGCTGCAGATCTGGAACCGATGACTGACAAAAAGCCTTCCGCACAGGAAACGGCAGACCTGTTGTTCGCTAATAAACTGGTGAAACACAGCAAATCGAACGCTATCACATTGGTAAAGAACAAACAGCTTTGTGCCAGTGGTATCGGTCAGACATCGCGCGTAGATTCTTTGAAACAAGCTATTGAAAAGGCAAACTCTTTCAAATTTGATCTGAAAGGTGCCGTTATGGCTTCTGATGCATTTTTCCCGTTTCCTGACTGTGTTGAGATTGCTGATAAGGCAGGTATTACTGCCGTTATCCAACCGGGTGGTTCTGTAAATGACAAGCTGTCTGTTGATTATTGTAATGAACATGGCTTGGCTATGGTTAAGACGGGAGTCCGTCATTTCAAACACTAAAAAAACACCTTATTAAAAAATGGGATTATTTTCTTTTACACAAGAAATAGCGATGGACCTGGGTACTGCGAATACCATCATCATCAGTGGTGGTAAGGTCGTGGTAGATCAGCCATCGGTAGTTGCCCTCGACCGGCGTACCGACAAGGTGCTGGCAGTCGGAGAGAAGGCACGCCAGATGCACGGAAAGACGCACGAGAATATTCGTACGATCCGTCCGTTGCGCGATGGTGTGATTGCCGACTTCTTTGCTGCCGAGCAAATGATACGCGGTATGATCAAAATGATAAATCCGAAACATCGCTGGTTTTCTCCTTCATTGCGGATCGTGGTTTGTATCCCGTCCGGAAGCACTGAAGTGGAGATACGTGCCGTACGTGACTCTGCCGAGCATGCCGGAGGACGCGATGTTTATATGATCTATGAACCTATGGCAGCTGCGATCGGTATCGGTATCGATGTGGAAGCGCCCGAAGGAAACATGATCGTGGATATAGGCGGTGGTACGACTGAGATCGCTGTTATCTCGTTGGGTGGTATCGTTTCCAATAAATCGATCCGTATCGCCGGGGATGACCTGACGGCTGATATAATGGAATATATGCGTCGCCAGCATAATGTGAAAGTCGGTGAACGTACAGCCGAGTTGATCAAGATCAATGTCGGTTCTGCATTGACGTTCCTGGATAATCCTCCTGAAGATTATATTGTACATGGTCCGAATCAGATGACGGCTCTTCCGATGGAAGTTCCTGTTTCTTATCAGGAAATAGCACACTGTCTGGAAAAATCTATTTCCAAGATGGAAGCAGCTATCCTGAGCGCACTCGAACAGACTCCTCCCGAACTGTATGCCGATATCGTACGCAACGGTATCTATTTGGCAGGTGGTGGTGCTCTGATGCGCGGGCTTGACAAGCGTCTGACGGACAAGATCAATATCCCGTTCCATATTGCAGAAGATCCGTTGCATGCGGTTGCAAAAGGTACGGGCGTAGCATTGAAGAATATAGATAAATTTAATTTCCTTATCCGATAAAATAGTTGACAGTTGACAGTTGACAAGTGACAGTTTAATTTTTATTCTAACTGTCAACTGTCACTTGTCAACTGTTAACTTGTTATATGGCTTATGCGTAAACTGCTGGACTTCCTGGTAAGAAAGAGGCATTGGTTTCTGTTTGTTTTGCTTGAGATTGTTTCGTTGATGCTGATCTATCGTAATAATGCATACCAGCGGAATATCATCTTTAGTTCGGCAAACGTATTGACCGGTCATATTTCATCTGTTTCCGGTTATGTGACATCCTATCTGGACCTGCGTGAAATAAACAAGGAGTTGCTGGAGAGGAACGGGCAGTTGGAAATGGATTTGCTGGAGTTGCAGGACCGTCTAGATATGATGGTCGCCGATACACTTACTTTTAGCGGGTTTGCTCCTGATTCGACCGAACAGTTTCCGTATAGTTTTGTCTTGGCGGAGGTTGTGAATAATAGTGTAAGCCATCTTTCGAATTACATCACTGTGAATAAAGGACGTAAAGACGGTATCGCACCGGATATGGGCGTTGTTTCCGAAAGGGGAGTTGTTGGCATTGTTTCCACTGTGACAGATCAGTTCTCAGTGATCATCCCTTTACTTAATCCTAAATCACGGTTGAGTTGCAAGGTGTTGGGAAGTAGTTATTTCGGTTCGTTGAGTTGGAATGGACGAAATACCCGCTATGCCAACCTGGAAGAACTGCCACGGCATGTGGAGTTTCAGAAAGGAGATACGATCGTGACGAGCGGTTATTCGAGTGTGTTCCCGGCAGGACTGGTTGTCGGTACGGTTTCCGACTTTGAGAAACAGCACGACGATAACTTCTTTTCACTGGAGGTGGAACTGGCGACAGATTTTCAGTCGTTAAACAACGTCAGGATCATTAAGAATTATAATCAGGCAGAACAGAGAAGAGTAGAACAAGAGGCGAGGAGAAATGATTAATTTATTACGGGGGTTGATTTATTTCGTTGTATTGGTATTGATTCAGGTGTTGATCCTGAACAATATACATTTCCTGCGGGTCGCAACGCCGTTTTTATATCTTTATTTCATCATAAAGATGCCGGTAGGAACGTCGCGCGATGTGGTTGTTTTGTCTTCTTTTCTGATCGGGCTGGTGATCGATATGTTCTCAAATACGCCGGGAATGCATGCTGCGGCATGTACACTGGCTGGGGTTATACGTGAACCCTTGATTCGCTTTTTCATGGGAAAGGACCTGCCCGAAGGGATCTACCCTTCCTATAAGACCTTTGGCTATGGTGGTTTCTTCCGATATGTTTTCTCATTCGTGGTGATCCATCATGTCACTTTATTCCTGATCGAATCGCTGACTTTATTCGATCCGTTATTCCTTGCGATCCGTATCGGTGCGAGTGTGGTAACGACTACATTATTAATTTGTACGATAGAAGCTTTCAATATAGAGACACAGAAGAGTGGAGACTAATACGAAGTATACACTTGAGAACAGGCGTTATGTAATAATAGGTGCCGTAGTTCTGTTGGTTCTCATCTTTATTGTTCGTTTGTTCTACCTTCAGGTGGTGGAAAACGATTATAAAGCATGGGCTGACAGCAATGCGTTTTTGAAAAAGACCCTGAACCCCTCCCGTGGGATGATCTATGACCGTAATGATAAACTGTTAGTCTACAATCAACCGGCTTATGATGTGATGCTTATTATGCGTGAGGTTCAGCCTTTCGATACGCTGGATTTCTGTAATATCCTCAATATAACCAAGGAGCAGTTCGAAAAGCAGATCGCCAATATCAAGAACCGCCGGTTGAATCCGGGATATTCGTCATATGTCCCGCAATTGTTTATGAATCATCTTTCAGCACAGGAGTGTGGCGTATTGCAGGAAAAACTGTATAAATTCCCCGGCTTTTATATTCAGAACCGTACGATTCGTCAATATGAATATCCCTATGCGGCACATGTGTTGGGTAATATAGGGGAAGTAAACCGGAAAGATATAGAAAAAGACGATTATTATGTACAGGGAGATTACGCCGGTCGTGCAGGAGTTGAACGTTCATATGAGAAAGAGTTGCGTGGTGTAAAAGGAGTGGAGATTCTTTTACGGGATGTGCATGGTCGTATAAAGGGAAAATACGATGACGGGAACAGCGATATTCATCCGGTTTCGGGTAAGAGTTTGAAACTGGCAATAGATATTGATTTGCAGGCTTACGGAGAGAAGCTGATGCGGAATAAGGTTGGAAGTATCGTGATGATAGAACCGGAAACAGGTGAAGTGCTTTGTATGGTTTCTTCACCTAATTACGATCCGAGCTTGCTGGTCGGACGCCAGCGGGGTAAGAATCATAAGATGCTGGAGGAGACTCCCCAGACTCCGCTTATCGATCGTTCTATAACCGGTTTTTATCCTCCCGGTTCGACGTTTAAACCCACACAGGGGCTGATCTTTTTACAGGAAGGGGTGATAACGCCTGAAACGATGTATACCTGTGCGCATGGATATACTTATTCTCCAAAGCGGAAACCGGCCTGTCACGGACATCCTTCTCCTTTGAGTCTGGTCCCGGCTTTGGCAACTTCCTGTAACTCTTATTTCTGTTGGGGGTTACATGATATGCTGGATAGCCGCCGTCGTTATCCGACCATACAAAAAGGTTTTGAGGTTTGGAAGAATCACCTGGTATCTATGGGATACGGCTATCAGTTGGGAATCGATTTGCCTGGAGAAAGAAGAGGATTTGTCCCGAACAGTAAGTTTTATGATAATTATTATCACCGTTGGACTTCTACGACAGTCATCTCTATTGCAATCGGTCAGGGAGAAATAGCAGCAACGCCGTTACAAATTTGTAATTTGGCGGCAACAATTGCCAATCGGGGATATTTTATTACCCCTCATGTCGTGAAAGAAATACAGGATACACCTTTGGATACTCTTTATACAAACAAACGATATCCGACTGTGGATGCAAAACATTATGAAGTTGTTGCGGAAGGTATGCGCAATGCGGTACTGGGCGGTACTTGCTGGGCTGCAGCGATTCCCGGTATTGAAGTATGCGGTAAAACCGGTACAGCTGAAAACCCTCATGGAAAGGACCATTCTGCCTTTATCGGCTTTGCTCCTTATAAGAACCCGAAAGTGGCTATTTGCGTCTATGTTCAAAATGGAGGTTTCGGTGCGGCGTTTGGAGTTCCTATCGGTAAGTTAATGATGGAATATTATCTGAAGGGTGAAATATCACCGGAAGATAAAGCCTTGGAAGAAAAAATGACAAATTCGGTGGTAACTGAAGACCGTGTTTATTTATTATCTGATTATGGGGTACAGAAAGACTGAAATGTGGAAGACGATTGACTGGTTTACCATTATACTTTATATGTTGATGATAGTAGCCGGTTGGTTCACTATTTGTGGTGCCAGTTTTGAGTTTGACAGCATGAGCCTGTTTGATATAAACGGACGTCCCGGATCGCAGCTGATGTGGGTGGGTATTTCTATGGTGGTTATTTTTGTCATACTGATGCTGGAAAGCGATTTCTTCGATGTCTTCGGTTATCTGATATATGCAGCTATTATCCTTTTGCTGATAGCTACTATCTTTTTTGCTCCGAATATCAAAGGATCTCATTCATGGTTGCAACTGGGGTCTTTCCGTATACAGCCGGCGGAGTTTGCAAAGTTTGCAACGGCACTGGCTGTGGCGAAGTTCATGAATTCTTATGGATTTCAACTGACCACAGTCAAGAACTTTTCTATAACACTCCTGCTTATTTTCCTGCCGATGATTTGTATCATTCTGCAAAAAGAAACCGGTTCGGCATTGGTTTATTTTGCTTTTTTCCTGATGCTATATCGGGAGGGCATGTCCGGATATATTCTGCTGGCAGGTGTTTGTGCGGTAGCTTTTTTTGTGACGACCATGAAGTTCTCGGATGTTGTAGTAGGTGCAACGGATATGGGAACATTGATTGTCTCTTCAATGATATTGGTTATTTCTTTTTTTCTTGTGGCTAGAATTCGCAAGAACAGGATGGCTTTACAGATTATGCTGGGAGGGACGGCTCTCGTGTATCTGGTAGCTTATATAACTTCTCTTTTTATCCCCGTAAATTTTGCCTGGGTTTCAGTGGGATTAGTCGGACTGGCTATCGTTTATCTGATATATCTTTCTCTTCGTAACTGGGTGTGGCATTATGGAATGATAGCGGCTTTTGCTTTAGGGTCGATGGCTTTTATGTATTCGGTGGATTATGTATTCGATGAAATACTGGAGCCTCACCAGCAAATTCGTATCAAAGTGTCGTTGGGATTGGAAGATGATCCCAGCGGAGCAGGTTATAATGTGAATCAGTCGAAGATCGCTATCGGGTCGGGTGGGTTGACCGGGAAAGGTTTTTTAAACGGGACACAGACCAAATTGAAATATGTGCCGGAGCAGGAAACCGATTTTATTTTTTGTACGGTAGGCGAGGAACATGGTTTTGTCGGTTCTACGCTTGTCCTTCTCCTGTTTGGGGCATTTATTATCCGATTAGTCGTGCTTGCAGAACGGCAGAATACAACATTTGGCAGGGTGTACGGATATAGTGTTGCCTCCATATTCTTCTTTCACCTGGCTATCAACGTCGGAATGGTTACCGGGCTGACTCCTGTGATCGGTATTCCGTTGCCTTTCTTCAGTTATGGAGGCTCTTCTTTATTAGGTTTTACAATCTTATTATTTATTTTCCTTCGGCTGGATGCTTCCCGGAGAGAGCGTTGATCTTCGTTGATCAGTTCACTTTTTCTACCCGGAAGCCGATTTCCTGTATACCTCTTAATGTACTGTCACGCATACCCTGGCGGAAGCTGAACGTATACATCCCCGGATGTTCGAATTTATAATTTGTCCGTATGGGAAAACTGGACTGAAATAAGGAGATACCGTGTCCATACCATTTTCCGAATTCATCCGCTAAAACACATTCTATCGTATCCCTCTTCAAAGGACCGATCGGCTGTTCTTCGTTGCAGAATAGCCAAAGATTCTGATAAGGATACATATTGTTGTTGCGAACCTCAAAAGTCAGGTTGTAAGGAGTGGTGATGTCGTCTACGTGAAAAGAAAAATAATATTCCTTATCCTTCCCCCACGTTGTGTTATCAATGGCCTGGTACTGGTCGTACAAGGCCTGTTGATCGCAGGAGAAGCATAAGAATACAAAGAGAACGACAACGATTCCTTTAAGCTTCGGGCTTATTCTCCGGTTTGTTTCCTCCCGGTTTAGCTTGATGCTGAGGTTTGTCATTATTCGCTTGTTTGTCATTATTCTCTTTAGGCTTTTGTCTGTTTCTGTTATTCCGGTTGTTATTATTGTTGTTGCGGTTGTTATTATTACCGCCTCCTTTATTACCTCCGGAGTTGTTATTGTTATTATTGTTGGGAGCCTTTTCGTTTCTGGGCTGTTTGTCGTTACCCGAAGGCCGGTTATTTGCCGGTTTGTTGTTACCGTTTTCTCTATTTTCTCCGTTGGCAGAAGCGTTCGGATGATTCCCTCCGCTATTATTGCCGTTGCCTCCGTTTCCTCCATTGCCTGATGGACGTTTTTTCTTCTTTTTCTTGACAGAGTCAAAACGAGTGACGCTATCCTGACCGAGAATATCCTGTGCATCGCGTTTAGGCGGTTGCGGTTTGGTGTCGGCTTCCAGAGTAACCGGTTTGCTTCCTTTCTTATTCATATTGATCACATCGAAAGCACGATCTGCTGATATCGTAACCAGGTTGGCGGCAAAAGATTTGTCGGTTGAATAAGTTATCTCACGTTTGAAGATGTCTGTCTTGAAGTGATAGTAATTGTTATCCTTTGTTTCAAGTACGATTTCCCTGGACGGTAAACGCTTTTGGGCTTCCACGTAAGCATCCACTTCATAGTTGATGCAACATTTCAGTTTGGCACATTGTCCGGCCAGTTTCTGAGGGTTCATGGATATATCCTGATAGCGGGCAGCACCGGTAGCCACTGAAACAAAGCTCGTCATCCAACTGGAACAGCACAATTCACGTCCGCAAGGACCTATACCACCGATGCGTCCGGCTTCCTGACGGGCACCGATCTGTTTCATTTCGATACGTACACGGAATGCTTCTGCCAGGACTTTGATCAGTTGGCGGAAATCGACACGCTCGTCGGCGATATAATAGAAAATAGCCTTGTTGCCATCTCCCTGGTATTCTACGTCGCCGATCTTCATGTTCAGTCCCAGGTCTGCTGCGATCTGTCGTGAACGGATCATAGTGGCATGTTCTTTCGCCTTTGCTTCTTCGTACTTCTCTATATCAGTCGGTTTCGCTTTGCGATATACCTTCTTAGGTTCATATCCTTCCCCTGTACGTACATTGTTCTTTTTCATTTGAAGAAGAACAAGTTTTCCGGTAAGGGTGACAGTCCCTATATCATGTCCGGGACTGGCTTCGACAGCAACCATATCCCCTTTTTCAAGAGGTATTTTTGAACTATTCAGATAATACCCTTTACGGGTGTTTTTGAATTGCACTTCTACGTAATCGGTTGCATTTTCCGCATCGGGCACATCGCAGAGCCAATCGTAGGTATTCAGTTTATTATTTTGTATTTTGCTGCATCCTTTTTTCCCCATGCAGCAACTTCCTTTATTTAGTTTGAAATCCATTTTCTAGTTGTATATGTATTTATAGTCTGTACAATTACGCAAAAATAGTCAAATATTCTCAGAGAATGAGCAAGGGAAAGTGAAAAAACAAGAATAGGGAAAACGTGAAAGGCCCCCAAGCTGATATTTCTACCGTTTGGGAGCCTTTTATTATAAAAATAGTAACAGTTTAGTCTACTAAGCCGTGACTTTTAAATACCTTGTGAATTGCTTCAAGTGCATAATCCAACTGCTCTTTCGTGTGAGTAGCCATCAGTGAGAAACGGATCAGCGTGTCTTCCGGAGCAACGGCCGGAGAAACTACCGGATTTACAAAGATTCCGGCTTCGAACAATTCTTTAACGATCAGGAATGTCAGATCGTTATCACGGATGAATAACGGAATGATCGGAGTGGCGGTATGTCCGATTTCACAACCCATGTTACGGAAACCGTCCAGGGCATAGTGAGTCAGATCCCACAGATGTTCGATACGTTCCGGTTCGCTCAACATGATATCGAGTGCGGCACCTGCTGCTGCTGTAGCTGCCGGCGTGTTGCTGGCACTGAAGATGTAAGAACGTGAATTGTGACGGAGGTAGTTGATCGTGTCTTTATCAGAAGCGATAAATCCACCGATAGAAGCCAGTGATTTACTGAATGTACCCATAATGAGGTCTACGTCGTCGGTAACACCGAAGTGGTTACATGTTCCGCGTCCGTGATCACCTAGAACTCCCAGGCCGTGTGCTTCGTCAACCATGACGCTGGCATTGTATTTCTTTGCCAGTGCTACGATTTCGGGAAGTTTGGCTATATCTCCTTCCATACTGAATACCCCGTCGATAACGATCAGCTTCACCTTGTCAGGTTCGCATTTCTGGAGTTGTTTTTCCAGCGATTCCATGTCGTTATGCTTGTATTTCAGTTTAGTTGAGAAAGACAGACGATGGCCTTCAATGATGGAGGCGTGGTCCAGTTCATCCCACAAGATATAATCTTCACGTCCTGTCAGACAGGAAACTACTCCCAGGTTCACCTGGAAACCTGTTGAATACACGATCGCATCTTCTTTTCCTACGAATTCAGCCAGACGTTTTTCCAATTCAATATGGATGTCAAGCGTACCATTCAGGAAACGTGAACCGGCACAACCCGTACCGTACTTTTTGATCGCTTCAATTGCAGCCTCTTTTACTTTAGGATGATTAGTCAATCCTAAATAAGCGTTTGAGCCAAACATCAAGACTTTTTTACCACTGATCATTACTTCAGTATCCTGATCGCTTTCGATCATTCTGAAATAAGGGTAAATTCCTGCAGCCATCGCTTTTTGAGGAGCATCGTACTTTGCTAGTTTCTCTTGTAAAAGTTTCATATTATTATTGAAGAGAATGATTTTCTCGCTTATTAAAATTCCATTATAGAATTAAGGGTTTGTCGTATACATATTCACCTATGTTTCGGCAAATCCAGCCGCAAAAGTAGTAAAAAAATAACTTATAGTAGCCTTAATGCTTTAAAAGTTTTACAAAAGCATTATTTTTGTCGCTTCAATCTTTATAAACAGTTAGGATGGGCGGAAAAAAAATAAAGGTGCAGGCTATAATAAATCCTATTTCCGGTGTCGGTTCGAAAAGAAAGATACCTAAGATGATCGAGCAAATGTGCGAGAAAGGCGATTGTCCGTTGGAGATTTCTTTCACCGAATATGCGGGGCATGCCAGTGAGTTGACGAGAAAGGCAATTGACGAAGGAGCCAATTGTATTATAGCTGTAGGTGGCGACGGCACGGTGAATGAAATAGCCCGTGCGATGGTTCATTCGGATGCCGTTTTGGGGATTGTCCCGAAAGGGTCCGGCAACGGGTTGGCCCGTGAGCTCCATATACCGATGGATGCTAAACGGGCATTGGAGCTGATAATCAAAGGACATGTTTCCACTATCGATTGCTGCAAGGCGAACGACCGTGTATTCTTTTGTACCTGTGGGGTAGGTTTTGATGCGGCGGTAAGCCAGAAGTTCGCTGAGGAAAAACGGCGCGGATCTCTTACCTATATAAAAAATACGGTGGCGGAATATTTGAGTTACAAGCCGGAACCATATGAGTTGCTGGTGGATAACCAGACCATTAAGGAGAAAGCTTTTTTGGTAGCATGTGCCAACGCCTCCCAGTATGGAAACAATGCGTTCATTGCCCCTCATGCCAATATACAGGACGGGCAGATGGATTTGACTATATTGTCGCCTTTTACACCGTTGGATATAGCGCCTTTGGCAATCCAGTTATTTACAAAGCAGATCGATCGGAACAGTAAGATCAAGACGATGAAAGCGCGTCAGGTAACCATTATCCGTCAGAGTCCGGGTGTTATGCATCTAGATGGAGAGCCTGTTATGGCAGATAGCCGGATCGATATTTCGGTCATACCGCAGTCTTTACATGTGATAACGCCTGAAGTGATATCCTTTACCGAGGAGGTTCATAATTTGTTTGGTGAAGTAACGCGTTTCTTCGACAAGAAACTACCTTACATTTTCAGATAAAAATCTTTGGTTAATGCTATGTATTCCGGGGTGTACTGGTGTCTGGATTCTTCTATGACCAGTGTATCCCGGTTTGTTGTATCTGCTTCTACTGCCGATAACTCAATCAGTAATCGTTTGGGGTGAGCTCCGGGGACAGGTATTACGTCTGTCTGTCTGGAAACAAATAAAGAATTTTTCCAGGCAATCGATTCTACTTCCTCCAATTGTTCGTAAGGCAGGACCAGGGCTATACGTCCGGAAGAAGATAACAGGGAACAGGCATTTTCAACCAGTTCGGATAAAGGCAGGCTGTCCGTATGGCGTGCAACCGAACGTTTATTGTCCGGACATTTCAAGGAATTTATAAAATAGGGAGGATTGGAAACGATCAGATCGTATTTTTTACGGGTAACCGAACCGGCAAATTCCGAACAGGCAGCATGTATAACCCTGATTCTTTCAGCGAATGGAGATGCCTTCACATTCTCTTTCGCCTGGATACAGGCATCGTTGTCTATGTCGATCGCATCGATATCTCCCGTACTTCGCTGGGCGAGCATTAGAGCGATGATTCCTGTACCGGTTCCTATATCCAAAATGTTTTTACAGTCGGCGAGATTGCCCCATGCTCCGAGCAAAACGGCGTCTGTTCCGACTTTCATTGCACACTTATCATGCCATATCGTGAACTTTTTGAATTGAAAATAAGGATTTGCCATACATATTTTTATATTGTGAGGGGCAAAAGTAGCTAGAATTACCTGAAAAGCTGTAACTTTGGCACGTTTATTGTATCAATAAGTACAATTGATAGGGAAGTAATATGATGAAAGAAAGAATGAAGAGGTTTACCGATGAGTCGTATGACGATTTGGACGATAATATTGGGATTGTAATGCCTATCCTTACAGAATGTGATGTGGATGAGGATTTTACAGATGGTATAGATAAAGTAGGGAATGTGGTTCCTATTCTTCCGTTGAGGAATATGGTACTTTTTCCGGGAGTAGCCATGCCGGTCATTGTCGGCAGGCCTAAATCTATGCGTCTGATAAAAGAGGCTGTTCACAATAAATCTTTGATCGGTGTTGTCTGTCAGAAAGAAGTGAACACGGAGGATCCGGAGTATAATGATTTGTATACGACCGGTGTAATCGCAGATATTGTCCGTGTACTTGAAATGCCGGATGGTACGACAACGGTGATTCTGCAAGGAAAGAAACGTTTCTCCCTGGATGCTCTGGAAGAAACAGAACCCTATCTGAAAGGAAAAATAACTTTGCTGGAAGATAGGATGCCGGATAAGACCGACCGTGAGTTTGAGGCGCTTATCTCAACGATCAAAGATCTGACAATTAAAATGTTGGGTTCGATGAGCGAGCCGCCGCGTGATTTGATCTTCTCCATAAAGAATAATAAGAATGTCCTTTATCTGGTCAACTTCTCCTGTAGCAACATCCCCAGCGGAGCTTCAGAAAAGCAGGAACTTCTGTTGATCGGCGACCTGAAGGATCGTGCTTATCGTTTGTTGTTTATTCTGAATCGTGAATATCAGCTGGTAGAACTGAAGGCTTCTATCCAAATGAAAACACATGAAGATATAAACCAGCAGCAACGGGAATATTTCCTGCAGCAGCAGATCAAGACTATTCAGGAAGAACTGGGTGGAAATATAAATGAACTGGAAATAAAAGAGTTACGGGAAAAGGCTAGAAAGAAAAAATGGCCGGCTTCTGTTGCTGAGATATTTGAGAAAGAGGTACGTAAGCTGGAACGTTTGCATCCGCAATCGCCTGACTTCTCCATACAGACACAATATGTACAGACGATCGTTAATTTGCCGTGGAATGAATACAGTAAAGATAACTTCAACCTGGTACATGCCCAAAAGGTTCTTGACCGTGATCATTACGGACTGGAAAAGGTAAAGGAACGTATCATCGAGCATTTGGCGGTATTGAAGCTGAAAGGAGACATGAAGTCGCCGATTATCTGTTTGTACGGACCTCCGGGAGTGGGTAAAACTTCGCTGGGTAAATCTGTCGCTGAAGCGTTGCACCGTAAATATGTGCGTATATCGTTAGGCGGTCTGCATGATGAAGCAGAGATACGCGGTCATCGTCGTACGTATATAGGGGCTATGAGTGGCCGTATTATTCAAAATATCCAAAAGTCGGGAAGCTCGAATCCTGTGTTTATCCTGGATGAAATAGATAAAGTAACGAATGATTTCAAAGGTGATCCTGCTTCTGCCTTACTGGAAGTCCTGGATCCGGAACAGAACTCCGCTTTCCACGATAACTATTTGGATATCGATTATGATTTGAGTAAAGTCATGTTTATCGCTACGGCAAACAATTTGAATACGATTTCACAGCCTTTGCTGGATCGTATGGAGTTGATTGAAGTGAGCGGATATATCCTGGAAGAAAAAGTAGAGATCGCTGCCCGTCATTTGGTACCGAAGCAACTGGAAGCTCATGGCCTTAGTAAAGGCAAGGTGAAGTTTCCTAAAAAGACTTTGCAGGTTATTGTCGAATCATATACCCGTGAAAGCGGTGTCCGTGAACTGGATAAAAAGATTGCCAAGATCATGCGTAAACTGGCTCGTAAAGTTGCTTCCGACGAAGCTATCCCATCGCAGATCAAACCGGAAGATCTGCATGAATATCTGGGGCCGGTAGAATACAGTCGTGATAAATATCAGGGGAATGAATATGCCGGTGTTGTAACCGGATTGGCGTGGACCGCTGTAGGAGGAGAGATCCTTTTCGTGGAATCCAGCCTGAGCCGGGGAAAAGGGTCGAAGTTAACTTTGACAGGTAACTTAGGGGATGTAATGAAAGAATCTGCCATGTTGGCACTTGAGTATATCCATGCCCATGCCTCTGTCTTCAATATAAATGAGGATTTGTTCGAAAACTGGAATGTACATATCCATGTTCCTGAAGGAGCGATCCCGAAAGACGGGCCCAGTGCCGGTGTGACCATGGTTACGTCTTTGGTATCGGCATTTACACAGCGTAAGGTACGGAAGAATCTGGCAATGACCGGAGAGATTACATTGCGTGGTAAGGTGCTTCCGGTTGGAGGTATCAAGGAAAAGATCCTGGCTGCCAAACGGGCAGGTATCAAGGAACTGATTCTTTGCAAGGAAAACCAAAAGGATATCGAAGAGATCAAAGCGGATTATGTAAAAGGATTGACTTTCCATTATGTGGAAGATATCCATCAAGTGATCGATCTTGCCTTGTTAAAGGAAAAAGTAGATAATCCGTTATTCTGATAGTTATCATGACGGATCAAATCCGTCATGACTAAATAAAAAATCCGATGTAAATCAATTTATACATCGGCTTTTTTATTACTGATTGATTTTTATTCAGCTTTTTCTTCAGCGCTGGTTTCTGTTTCAGCTGTTGCTTCTTCAGCGACAGGTTCTTCCTCCGGTGTGAAGTCTGTGATTTCAGCTCCGATCAGGATGTTATACCATGTCAGCAATTTTTTGATATCGCTCGGATATACTCTTTCGCGGTCAAAATCAGGTAAAACTTCAGCAAAATAAGTACGCAATTCCTTTGTGTCGGAAGGTACTGTTACTTTGGCTCCGTTTTCTTTATTTTTTACGCTGGTAAGCACTTCGTGCAAAGGAACTTCAGTCTCGTTCGTGTAAATAGCGATATCACCAAGCGAGATCACTTTATCTTTTGCATAAGCTGGTACTCTTTTTTTATCTGTCAGCGATTCGACAATCAGCATGTTCTTTCCGTGGGAAACCAATCTAAATAATCCCGGTTTTCCCGAAATAGACAAAATAGTCTTCAACATAATCTTTGTTTTCTAATAGTGTTAAACTTTAAAGCTGCAAATGTAGCATAACTATACGATTTATTCCTATAAAGATGCCAGAAATTTTTCAACCTGGGGCAGTAAAGCCTGCTTATCGTCATTGTAGATAACATAATCGGACCAGTCTCTTTTTGTTTCATCCGGCAGTTGGTTCTCAATACGGCGAATGATTTCTTCCCGGGCAGTATTATCCCGTGAAACCGCCCGTTCGATACGGATCTCCTGGGGGGCATATACCATCAGGCTTTTGTCAACGACTTTGTTGAAGCCCGATTCGAAGAGAATTGCCGATTCGATAGCACATATGGGGCTGGTCTGAGCTTTTGTCCAGGCGGAAAAATGATTGTTCACTTCCGGATGGATAATGGCGTTTACCTGTTGAAGATATTCCGGATTAGTGAATATATGGGAAGCCAGTAGCTTCTTGTTCAGTCCTTTGTCGGTATAAAGGTCGTCTCCGAACAAAGCAGTGAGCTTTTCTTTGATTGCCGGTGATGTTTCGGTCAGAATCTTACTCTCCGTGTCAGCTACGTAGACCGGTATTCCATACAGGTTCAGCAAGGAAGCAATGACCGATTTGCCACTTCCTATACCACCGGTTATTCCGATTTTGATCATTGAAGGTTGTTTTGTTCCAGGATGAATTCTATTTTGTCCGGGACAAGCGTTGTGGTGGTTACCCAATCCGGCTTTTTCGTCAGTTGGATTGGTAGGGTACCCGACACGTTTTGTTCCAGATCTTTAAATGAAAATTTGATCTCAAATGCGTCTTCCGATAAGTCCTTGAACCGGGACAATGGAATACTGCATGTAACTTTTGCTACAGACGGGAAAGTACGCAACGTATAGTGCGAAGGTAAATCCGTACAAAGAACCGGTATTTCCAGTGTTTTTTCCGTAAATTCCTCTATAGGAATCGTGATGGTAACGCTCGTCGGGTCATAAGTCGCTTCGCTGACCTTTTGCAGTTGTACCGTCTTGGTGATTGTTTTGTTGCCTTTTTTTATTTCAGTAAATACCGTTTTAGCCTGGTTCAGGGTATCCAGTACTACATCACTGGCATATACACTGATATTCATCGGTGAGATCGTTATGCTTCCGGATACGTGGAAACCTGGATTTGTCTGGATTGTCCCGTTGAAAACCACCGGGATATCTTTCTTGATGCGTTTACTGTAAGGCGCTTCAATGTACTGAGGTTCGAAACCTACCAGCGAAGTGGTTGCCAGCAATTGTTTTTGGATATCGTTCTCAATCGCTTTTTTCGCAATGGATAAAGAGCCGCTTTTCTCTGCCTGATTTTTCATGTTCATTTCGATCGGGGCAAACGATCTCCCGAAGGAATAGTTCAGCAGAACACTTCCTTTATCTTTTACTTTAGCAATCACCTCCTGCGGAGGCGTTTCCGTAAAAGAAATATCGGGTGGGATATTCTTATATCTGACCGGTATGTTGATCTCTATTTCGTATTCCTGCTGAAGGCTCTGCAATAGCCAAAAGCCTAATGACAGTAGTACAAAAAAGAAAAAGATTAATGCTTCTTTCCATCTCTGACGACGCAGAAAAGCATTAATCTTCATCCGGGCAGACTTGAATGATTGATTTATATTATCAAGCTGCGGCATATTTGTTGTTCCTTATTTTTGCTGTGCGTCTTCTGATGAAGCAAAGATAGAAGTTTTATCGACACGGATACGTACTCCGTCTGAAATTTCTATCAGCATATAAGTGTCACCGATTTCTTTAATCTTTCCGTAGATACCTCCGGCTGTAATCACTTTATCACCAGCTTTCAACGCTTCACGCGATTTTTGGATCTCTTTCTGCTTTTTCTGTTGCGGACGGATCATAAAGAAATAGAAGATCGCAACGATAACCACCATCATTAGGATGCCTGACCACTGTGACTGGCCTCCGGCAGCCTGAAGTAAAATACTAACTAAGCTCATAATTAATTATATTCATTTATAAATTTGTACCAAGTTGACTAGCTACAAATGTAAGTATAATAATTAGTCTTTAAGCAATACCTTTTCTTTTTTTAACTCGGATACGATAGAATCTAATATACCGTTGATAAATACTCCGCTCTTTGGCGTACTGTAATATTTTGCAATGTCGATATATTCGTTCAGTGTGACGTTGATAGGTATTGACGGGAATGTCATGATCTCTGCCAGTGCAACCTGCATGATGATCAAGTCCATATTGGCAATACGTTCAGCTTCCCAGTTCTTCATATGCTTGTTGATGCGTTCGCGATATTCAGCGCCTTTCAACAAAGACTGGCGGAACAGTTTAATTGCAAACGACTGGTCTTCCAGATCTTTGAACATCGGCAACAGTTTCTGCTTGCTTCCGCTTTTTTCCTCAAATTGCTTGATCGTTTTTAATGTAAACGTTTCGACGATTCCGATATCGTCGTTCCAGTAGATGCTTTTGTCTTCCAGGTAATCTTCGATAACTTCATTACCACAGATTAACTTTTTGAATACGGCACGCCAGAATTCCTTGTCTGTTTCGTACGAATCGTTCTCGTTGTCCAGATATTCGTTGTACAAATCCGAAGCCAGGATTATATCCAATACATTCTTGATGAAGTCTTCGTCGTTAACCCATGACAACCCTTGTTCTGCTACATATTTTTGGAGAGCTTCGTTTTCTGCCACCTGGGCGGTGAAACGGTTATCCACCAAACGGGTATTGGGGTTCAATTCGGCATAAGTCGGCATGTACTTGCTTTTTTTAGCGTCGAGTGTCCGTCTTTGCAGGTTAGTGACTTCGATAATAAGAAGAAGGAAATAGTGATATAAGTCATACGACTTCCGTAAGCTGAAAAGCAATTCATTTTCCGCTACTTTGAGGTCATTGTTTCCGTTTTGATAGAATGAGTAAACTATCTGTAAAACTTTAATGCGGATTAAAATTCTGTTGATCATCGTTTGAAGGAACTACTTTATTATAAATTAGGATGCAAAGGTAGTCAATCTTTTGATAAAAGTGCCTCGCTTTATTTAATTTTACATGTGTTAGGCGTTATTTTACACTTTCAAACGTAAAATGAGATATTTTGATGCGTTAAAATAGTTGTTGTTTAAAAAAAAATGCACATATTTGAAGCAAGTTATGAATATTGGGTGGGTTTTTAACAAATGTTGGCTAATATGGATGAGTCGGTGAAGAAAATACAGGTTGAAGGTGGCGATAAAGAGATTTTGTACTCTAAAGCCATAAAAGCAGGTAAGCGGATCTATTATCTGGATGTGAAGAAAAACTTGAAAGACGATTTGTTCCTGGCGGTGACCGAAAGTAAAAAGGTACAGCCTAAGAACGGAACACAGGTATCTTTCGAGAAACATAAGATTTTCCTTTATAAGGAGGATTTTGAAAAGTTTATGGAGGGTATGAATGATGTGATCAATTACATCAAACAACGAAACTCCGAAGATCAAAAAGCACAGGCCCCGGATGCTGAGACAAATACAGACGATGGTTCGGATGAGATAAAGCTGGATATCGATTTCTAAAGAGGGGGAAAAATAATAACGGACTGTTTTTCTGATAAAGAAAAAACAGTCCGTTATCTTTTATAGGTAGCCTGTTGCCAGGTTTGCCTATTTCCTGCGGTTTAAGCCGGATGAATTGCTTCTGTAGGACAAGCGTCAGCACAAGTGCCACAATCTGTACACATTTCAGGATCGATATGATAGATATCACCTTCCGAAATTGCTCCTACCGGACACTCGTCGATGCAAGTACCACAAGCAATACAATCTTCACTAATTAAATAAGCCATTTTCTTAAACGTTTAAATTGATAACTATTAGTTGGTGCAAAAATAGAGTTTTATTTGTATTTCTGCAATAAGTTCTGATCTTTTTCGTTATTATTCAAAATTGATTGAGAGTTGAGACGTCTATTATTTTTATTATTGATATGTAGTCTTGCCATTCCTGGTGTGATGGCACAGAAAGAGAAGGTTAAGAATCAGCCGTATGCCGACTTGAAGTGGGTTCATTTGGGATTCCATGTCGGATTGCATGCGCAGGATTTGTTATTGACCAATACCGGTGTGGCAACCGACGGTGAGACATGGTTTGCTGAAATTCCCAGTTATTCACCCGGATTCAGTGTCGGTGTGATAGGGGATATGTATCTGAATCCTTATTTTAATCTGCGTTTTATACCTACGGTGCATTTCGGAGATAAAAAGTTTCTGTTCCGCGAACAAGCTACCGGCGAAGAGTTCACTACTTCTGTTCGTTCCACGATCCTGAGCTTTCCTCTGAGTGTGAAATATTCAGCCCTCCGTTTGAATAATTATCGTCCTTATCTGATTGGCGGTATATTCGGAGCAATGGACCTCGGACGTAAGAAAGGAATGCCGGTCTTATTGAAAGGAGCCGATTTTGGTTTGGAATTCGGTATAGGATGTGATATTTACCTGCCGTTCTTCAAGCTCTGTCCTGAATTGAAGTTTAGTTTCGGACTGGTCGACCTGCTACAGAAAGACCGTAGTGACCTGACGGATAAAGATCTTATCAAATATCCGAATGCATTATCGAAAGCGACTTCCCGTATGGTTTCGCTGACGTTTAATTTCGAATAAATAGTTCTATATAAATGTAGGCGGCAGGGGCAGCCAGCATCAGGCTGTCGAACCGGTCGAGCATTCCGCCGTGGCCGGGGAGTACGTTCCCCGAGTCTTTTACACCCAGTGTGCGTTTCAACAGCGATTCGATCAAATCTCCCCAGGTGCCGAACAGGACAACGGTAGCTGATAATCCCAGCCAATTGTACCAGCTTACTTCCGGTGCATACCATGCCAGTGCTTGTGAAGCACTCAATACGACAGCCAGGCCTCCGAAGAATCCTTCCCATGACTTTTTAGGGGAAATTCGTTCAAACAATTTCCTCTTCCCGATCATCGAACCGACCAGATAGGCTCCGGTATCGTTCAACCAAATGAAAATGAAAATAGCCATAATAAATAATGGAGAATAAACGATCTGCCCCGGAGTATCCGGCAGGGCTGCTATAAAGTTCAGCATCGAAAATGTCCCGGCACAATAGACCTGTGCAAAAATGGTAAATGCCCAGTTATTGATCGGGTTCGGGGCTTTGTAGTATAATTCGGCAACTAGTGTATATATAAGGAATAGGAGATAAGGCAGGAAGACTACACCGTCGGCCAGTTGGTTGGTGTAGGCAAAAGTGGCAGCGAATAAATAAGCCCCTCCCAATGAAGATATAGTTCGTTTGATGGAGGCCTCTTCATAATGTTTCACTAAACCGTAAAATTCCCATAAAGTCAATCCGGTAATTAAGCCGAATACAACAAGGAAAGAGATTGGATGGTAGCAAATAGCTCCCACTAGGATCGCAACGAAAATTATACCGGTAAGCGCCCGTTTTATCAGATTTTTCAATACTGTATCGTTTTGTTCGTTTGTTGATTTATTTTTCGTGCAAAGATAAAGAATAAATCTAAATATATACAGAGAGACCGGGCAGTTCTTTCTTGAAGAATACTGTCCGGTCTCTTTTTATTTATCGGATAAATGTTTGTCAGGCAATATTGTCAGTCTCACTGACATTCGCTGTAACAGCCTGGACCTTATTATCGGTTGATTGGCAGTCTGTATCTTCCGGCTTTTTATCGTCGGAAGCCTGTTTCTCATTATTCGCCTTTTCCTGTAGCTCCAGGATTTCCTGTGAGCGTGAGATCCAGGCCCGTTTACCAAAGATATGCTCCACATCTTCTGTATAGATCACTTCCCGTTCGAGTAGAACCTGTGCCAGTTGGTTGTGTCCTTCTGCATTTTCTGACAGGATTTTCTTTGCGCGTTCATATTGTTCGTTGATGATCTTTTGTACTTCCTGGTCGATCATGCGGGATGTCTCTTCACTGTATGGTTTAGTGAATCCCCAGTCCTGACCGGTTGAATCGTAATAATTCAGGTTCGGAAGTTTATCACTCATACCGAAATAAACCACCATGGCATATGCCTGTTTGGTTACACGCTCCAGGTCGTTGGATGCACCGGTCGAGATCTTACCGAGGAACAATTCTTCGGCAGCACGTCCGCCCAGTGTTGCACACATTTCGTCGAGCAATTGTTCGCGCGTAGTGATCTGACGTTCTTCCGGCAGATACCAGGCAGCTCCAAGAGCTTTACCTCGCGGTACAATCGTTACCTTTACCAACGGGTTGGCATGTTCAAGCAGCCAGCTCAATGTGGCATGTCCGGCTTCGTGGTTGGCGATGCTGTTGCGTTCGTCAGCTGTAGTTATTTTAGTCCGTTTTTCCAGACCGCCGACAATACGGTCTACAGCATTCATGAAATCTTCTTTTTGTACAAATTTCTTTCCGCTACGGGCTGCGATCAAGGCTGCTTCATTACAAACATTGGCAATATCGGCACCTGAGAATCCCGGAGTCTGGCGAGCCAGAAATTCAGCATCGACACTTTCGTCTATCTTGATCGGGCGTAAATGTACGCCGAATATTTCTTTACGTTCATTCAGGTCGGGCAATTCCACATGGATCTGACGGTCGAAACGTCCTGCACGCAGTAAAGCCTTATCCAGAATATCGGCGCGGTTGGTTGCTGCCAGGATAATCACACCGCTGTTTGAACCGAAACCGTCCATTTCTGTCAGCAACTGGTTCAAGGTATTCTCACGCTCGTCGTTGCTGTTCATGTTTACGTTTTTGCCACGGGCACGACCTACGGCATCAATTTCATCGATGAACACGATGCAAGGCGACTTCTCTTTAGCCTGGCGGAACAAGTCACGAACACGTGATGCACCCACGCCGACAAACATTTCAACGAAGTCTGAACCCGACAGTGAGAAAAACGGAACATCCGCTTCACCTGCTACAGCCTTTGCCAGCAACGTTTTACCTGTTCCCGGAGGACCTACCAAGAGAGCTCCCTTCGGAATTTTACCACCCAGTTCCGTATATTTTTCAGGATTTTTGAGGAACGAAACGATTTCTTCCACTTCCTGTTTGGCCTCTGACAAACCTGCTACATCTTTAAATGTCACTTTCCGGTCATTATCTTTGTCAAAGAGTTGTGCTTTCGCTTTGCCGACACTGAATACTCCACCTGGACCACCGCCTGCACCGCCGGACATTCTTCTCATCAGGAAAATCCATACGGCAATGATCAGGATGATCGGTCCGAAAGAAACCAAAAAGTTCCATATGGCATCATCTCCTTCTTCGAAGCGCACTTGTGTGTCGACATGATTATCTGTCACCGCTTTATCGTAAAAATCGGAAAATTTGTCTGCAGATGGTATCTTTACGTATACTTTCGGGTTAGTCCCCAGTGCTGTGCTGTCACTTTTAAATACCAATCCTTTCTTTCCGCTTTTAACGGTGGCTTCAACCAGATTTTTCTTGTTGTAGACAACCATTTTGTCAAACACATTCTCCTGAGCCAGCTTCTGGAATTCAGTCCATCCCAGCTCTTTCGATGCCGAGGAGTCGTTTGTCAGGTATAACGTAAAAAGCATTATGAATATTAGCCCGTACATCCAATACAGGTTAAACCGGAACATTTTAGGCTTATTGTTCTTCGGCGCTTTATTAAACATGTCGTTTTTATTTTCCATACTTTGAATTCGATAATATTAACCCGGCTTAATCGAGATCCGGTATCTGCGTGACTTTAACGTCCGACCACAGTGTTTCCAGATTATAGAACTCGCGTTGTTCCGGTAAGAATATGTGTACAAGAACCGTGCCATAATCCATTCCTATCCACTCGGCACTTTGGTTGCCGTCAACAGACAATGGCTTTTCTCCAGCCTCTCTACGTGCAAAATCCCATACTGAATCAGATAGGGCCGACACTTGGGTGGGGGTGCTACCTTCACAGATCACCATGTATTGGCAAATCGCTCCGGGTATCTGGGTTAAATCTACGGTTACAATATTTTTGCCTTTTTTATCTTGCAGGCCTTCTACAATTGTTTTTACTAATTCGTTTGTTTGATCCATTTATTTTTTATTGAATAATTTTCGAAGTTGCAAATATACTCCTTAATTTATTATCTGCATCCTTTCTCTCTTTAATATATGTATAAACCCTGTAATTTCAAAACAGGAGAAAAAGAAAAATGTTTATTTTGATGAAATTTTTTCGCAAAATATTTGCAAGAATAAAAAATGTCCGTATCTTTGCACCCGTAATCGAGAAACATACTACTCGAAGCTACAAAAACTGTTCTATGGTGTAATGGTAACACGTCAGATTCTGGTCCTGAAATTCCAGGTTCGAGCCCTGGTAGAACAACAAGAAAGGTTTGAAATTCATTTTTCAAACCTTTTTTTTGTTTTTATTCTTCACTTCCTTTTCCCCATCTGAAACCGATGCAATCAAGCAAATGGATACGTTCGCTGCTGAGTTTGTTTCTTCTTTTCAGATAAGCCATTCTCATCCACCACGAGTATAGAGATTCTTCTATCGGATCTTCGGATTTGACACGGGGGTATCTTTTTTTGCTTGCTGTGAATTCACAAAATTCGTGATATCTTTCGATCCATATTCTGTTGACCCGCTCCGGAGAACGTCCGTTGTTGCCATAACTGCCGGTCCAGTCGAAGCCCAGATCATTCAATTTTTTGATCTGTCTGGAAGTCAGCGTGACGCTTGTGTCCGTCTGATTTTTGTAAGCCCTCATTTTGCTGCACCATTTGGCCAGTTTCGTTTCTTCCGGATCTTTAGTGTGGACAGGCCAGTGCCCCGTATTGTTATAGAACTCCTTCACCAGATCGAAAGATTCCTTCCATGTCCTTCTCGATGTATATGAATCCCAGCGAAAGCCGATAGCATCCAACAATTTGATACGTTTTTTATTTAGTTTGTATTTAGGCGTGTTTTTTCTGGTGATCCGTTGTGCCAGACACCAGTGGAAAAGCCTGAGTTCTTCCGGGTCTGTTGTTTTGTTGGAAGGCCATCGCTTTTCTCTTTCTATAAATTCCTTTACATTCTCGTAATTAGTCAACCACTGTTCTTCCTTTTTCTGAGTCTTCTCTACGTCGATCCTGTCGATTAATTGGATCTGTTTTTCTGTAAGCTTTTCCGGAGTATGATTTCTGATAAATCTATATCTGATAATCCATTCAGCCAGATGTCTCTCTTTTTCATTTTTTGATGTAAGCATAGGCCATCTGTTGTTCTTTTCGTAAAAAGCAACAACGGCATTCTGTTTGGTATTTCTTTTCTTCTTTCTCCTTTTCATATACTAGCGACTCTTGAACGACTTTATCCTCCTCAAAGATATTCAAATATTTGATTTCTAGTGATATCATTTAATATCATTTTGACAGAATGTTATTTTACCCCTGTTTTCTCTAGGTTTTATAGGAGATATTCACGTCTGTTTTCAAAATATCCGTTTCTCACGGGGGAAAATGAATACAAATGGTTTTTGTTTGATTGTTTGGGCTAACATATTGAGAGTGGTTAATGGAAATTCTCCATTTATTTTACAAAGTGAATGGCAAGCAAAGGTATCAGGTATTATATAGGTAAGCTTTATGGTACAAAATTCCCCAACTGTAAACTTTTTATCCGGAAGTTTACGGTTGGGGGATTGAATTTATCAGATATGATTGATTAATTCTGTTCTTTCAGGATTACATCATGTGCACCGCCTTCTACGATACTTGTTGAGGAAACCAATGTGATCTTAGCACTTCTCTGCAAAGCGGGGATTGTGATAGCACCACAACTGCACATAGTTGATTTGATCTTGCCTAACGTCAGATTCAGATTGTCTTTCATCTTACCGGCATAAGGAACGTAGCTGTCTACACCTTCTTCAAATTTCAGTGAAGCAGTTCCTCCCATATCGTAACGTTGCCAGTTTTGGGCACGGTTTGAACCTTCCCCCCAGTATTCTTTTACGAAATTATTCCCGATACGCAGTTTCTTTGTAGGTGATTCGTCGAAACGGGCAAAATAACGTCCCATCATCAAGAAGTCAGCACCCATTGCCAATGCCAGTACCATGTGATAATCGTGTACCAGACCACCGTCACTACAGATAGGAATATAAATGCCTGTCTTTTCCTTGTATTCGTCGCGAGCTTGCGCAACATCGATCAGGGCTGTAGCCTGTCCGCGCCCGATACCTTTCTGTTCACGTGTAATACAGATGGAGCCGCCGCCGATACCGACTTTGATAAAATCAGCTCCAGCTTCTACCAGATATAAAAATCCTTCTCTGTCTACCACGTTTCCGGCTCCGACCTTTACTTTGTCGCCATATTCCTTCTTGATCCATTTCAGTGTTTCATATTGCCATTCGGAATAACCGTCTGAAGAGTCGATACACAATACATCCACACCGGCTTCAACCAGGGCAGGGACGCGTTCCGTATAGTCGCGGGTATTGATACCTGCACCAACCAGCAATTTCTTGTCAGCACCGGATATCTCGTTCGGGTTCTCGCGGTGGCTGTCATAATCCTTGCGGAATACGAAATATGCCAGGTTCTGGTCTTTGTCTATGATCGGAAGTGTATTCAGTTTATGATCCCAGATGATTTGGTTGGCTTCTTTCAGCGTGATACCGACTTCGCCGACGATCAGCTTGGAGAAAGGAGTCATAAATTCTTTTACTTTTGTGGAAGGATCGTCTTTTTCTGCACGATAGTCGCGGCTGGTAACCAACCCCAGCAGTTTACCGTTAGGGGTTCCGTCGTCGGTGATACCGATTGTGGAATGTTCTGTCTTGTTCACCAGGTCGATCACGTCGGCCAGTGTGTTTTCGGGTGTCAGATTGGAATCGCTGGTAACAAAACCTGCTTTGAATTTCTTTACTCTTCTAACCATTTCAGCCTGGCTTTCAATAGGCTGTGAACCGAAAATGAAGGAAAGACCACCGTTGCGGGCAAGTTCAATTGCCAGTTCCGGACCGGATACCGATTGCATGATTGCTGATACAAACGGGATATTTAATTCGATAGATGACTTATCGCCAACGTTGTGTTTGACAAGCGAAGTTTTTAAAGATACGTTTGTTGGCACACATTGTTTTGTAGTCAGACCGGGAATAAGAAGGTATTCACCGAAGGTTCTAGATACATCGTTTAAGTAAACTGCCATATGATTAATATTTACTGGATGAATTTTTGTGCAAAAGTACTGAATTCTGTTCAGATATGTTTTATATCTAACCATTTTTCATACGAATAAAAAAGGGTATTATAGAGTGAGGGGGGATGCCGGAACTTTTTCAATGGCTCAAATGTTATATATGTGAATTAAAGAGGAGGAATATTTTATGAAAATGGTAGTAGATAAGGCGAACTCTCGCGGATATGCAAACCACGGCTGGCTGAAAACATATCATACATTTAGTTTTGCCAATTATTACAACCCTAAAAGAGTACATTTCGGAAAGTTGCGTGTCTTGAATGATGATACGGTTGCACCGCGTGAAGGTTTCGATACACACCCGCATAAGAATATGGAAGTTATCTCTATACCGCTGAATGGTTATTTGCGGCACGGAGACAGTATACAAAATAGTGAAACGATCACTTCGGGAGATATACAGGTGATGAGTGCCGGTACGGGTATTTTCCACAGCGAGTTTAATGACAGTGCTGAACAGCAACTGGAGTTTCTGCAGATATGGATTTTCCCACGTGAAGAGAATACCAAGCCGAAGTACAACAATTACGATGTACGTCCTTTGTTGAAAAAGAATGAGTTATCTCTGATCCTTTCACCAGACGGTGAAACACCGGCGGCGATCAATCAGGATGCCTGGTTCTCGTTAGGGACATTGGATGCCGGACAGATCAAGGAGTATAAACTTCATAAAAAAGAGACAGGCGTGTATCTTTTCGTTATCGAAGGAGAAGTGGAGGTGAATAACACCACCTTATCCAAGCGGGATGGTGCCGGCTTCTATGATACTGACAGTATTACGATAGAAGTTCTGAAAGATGCGAAAGTCTTATTGATGGAAGTCCCGATGAATTGATTTTTTGGATCTTTTGGTTAATATGGATATGAAGGAGGTATGTTGTAACGGCATACCTCCTTCTATTTTTTTAGTAGTCTCTGTCGGATAGAAAATCGATCATTCGAAGAATAGCACGGCTACAGGCCGGACAGAACGGGGCGTAATCGCGCATCATGCAATGATCCATCGGTCGGTAAATTCCTTTGGATATGTAGCCGCCTCCTTCAAATACACCGGGCTTGTCTTTATACGTAGCGTTCAGGGGTGTTGGAACAGGGGTATTGGTGGGTAACAAATCTTTCCACTTGCTGTCAAAATCGACCAGTGTGGTGATATTGGGTTCCCAGGGCTCGTATTCCAGATTGTAGAAATCCTGATAGGCTACTTCGGAAGAGAAATACTCGTCTGCCAGTCCGGCGAAACTATGTCCGAACTCATGGACGAAAACATGCTGCGTTTTTTCGTTATCAGCTGTTCCCATTGCATAGAAATTATACATGCCGCCTCCGCCGTATGTGTCCGTATTGACTAGCAGGAATATAGCATCGCAGGGAACATTCCATACGGCATCGCGGATGGATTTCATATCCGGTGTCGTTAGATAGCGGTCGACTCCGAATGTGTAATATCCGGAATTCAAAGCCGTGTTCTTGTAAATACCTTTGCCGGAAATATCGGTTCCTTTATCTTCTGAAATGAGATTTACAGCCCATACATTAAAGTCTTCCCGGCGTGTAGTATAGGGTGGTGTCTGAAATAATGTTTCAGTGAACTTCTTTGCATCGGCTACAAATTTTTCCTGATCGTCTGCGGTGTAACCTTCAGCAATGAAGACCAAGTCGACCTTTTCTTTAGAATCTCCTTTATATTGGATTTGAGTCACTTTATTGTCTTTCAGTTTACCTCGGTCGATAAAAATACTGGTCGGGTCGATATCCATTTTTAACAGGGAATGAAATTGCATATCCGCTTTGTCGCGTGCTGTGATTTCGACAACGACTGTTGTTTTCGGATAGGGCACTGAGATACTGTTTGTCCATGATTGAGTTTCCGTTTTAGCTTGTTCTGTGCTACGCCATTCTTCAAAAAGTGTGTTGAAGCCGCGCGAATAGATCAATTCGTTATTTGATTTGTCATATATATTGACATAATACCCTCCGTAATTGAATTTGTCGATCAAATTTTTCACGGGACCTCCCCATACAGGTTCTTCCCGCAGTTGCTGTATGGCTGCTGCCTGGAACTGTGTATTTCCGCTTAATGCGAAATCTATCCGCAGGCTTTTGATGGTGAAGTATTTGTCGAACTCATTTTGTGCCAGGCATGTAAGGCTACAAAAACAG
This sequence comes from Parabacteroides chongii, assembly GCF_029581355.1. Taxonomy (NCBI): domain Bacteria; kingdom Pseudomonadati; phylum Bacteroidota; class Bacteroidia; order Bacteroidales; family Tannerellaceae; genus Parabacteroides; species Parabacteroides chongii. The sequence goes on from NZ_CP120849.1 coordinate 3,351,470, forward strand.
GCGATTAGAAGCAGGGAAATTTGTGTTCTCATATTTTTAGTGTTTTATCAGGTGTGATTTGTACGCACAAATATAGTATAAAAAATTAATCCCGGGAAGGACTCCCGGGATTAACCCTCTTCTCTTAGTTATGATGGAACTTTGCACCATCTCACGGCGTATCCCTTATCGCCCTCCTTTTGACTAAATTATTACCTATTATTTATAACACTACATGATTCTGTAGCAAAGTTCGCTTATTCGTTTACCCTTGCCAAACTTATCTGATGGATAATATCTATGAGGCGATAGACTGTATTTATAGGAAGAATTATTCTTTCATAAATTCTGACGGGGTTTTCCCATACTGCTTTTGGAAACAGGTTGAGAAATAAGCCGGCGAAGAAAAACCGGTCTGGAATGCTATTTCGTTGATGCGGCTTTCTCCTTTTTCCATAAGCTGGACCGCTTTTTTTAATCGGGTTACTTTGATAAAGTCGACCGGGGACAGGCCCGATAGCCCTTTTACTTTCCGGTACAGGCTGGATGTACTCATTCCCATTTCCGTGGCCAGCATTTCTACACCCATCGCTTCGTTGGTGATATGTTCTTCCAGATAATTGCTGAGTTTACGGAGGAAAAGATCATCAACTGTGGAGACAGCCAATGTGGTTGCCGGAGTTGCCGGAGTTTCTTTATATGTTTTGGTCAGCATTTCCCGGCTTTTCAGCAAGTTGGCGACCTGGGCAACCAGCAATTCTATCGAGAAAGGCTTTTCCATATAGGCATCAGCCCCGTTATTCAACCCTTTTAACCGGGATTGCAGATTATGCTGGGCAGTCAGCAGAATGAAGGGAATATGGCTGTAGTCGATATCGTTCTTGACTCTGTTGCATAGTTCAAAACCATCCATAACAGGCATCATGACATCACTGATGATCAGGTTGACCGTATGATCTTTTAAAAGAGTAACAGCCTCTTTTCCGTTGGCTGCTTCCCAGACCCGGTATGTTTCTGCCAGCTCTTTCGCAATGAACCGGCGCATATCTTCCTGGTCTTCTACGATCAGGACTGCCGGTTTTGCTGTATCTCTATCGTCGTCATTATCAACGACAGTATTTTCCGTATTCTTTTCGGATGATAATAAATAACAGTCTTCCTGCTTTTTGGGTAAGGTAAGTGTGAACCGGTTCATTCTTTCCGGAGTCTGAGTATAGGTAAGTGAACCATTGTGGAATTCGGCCAACGAACGGGCGAGAGAAAGACCGATACCGCTTCCCTGTTGGTGTTCTGTTTCTTTCAAGCGGTAGAAAGGAGTGAAGATATTTTCTTTTTCAGTGGCAGGTATAAGCATGCCGTCATTGGTTACGGAAATGATAAATTCGTTCTTGTCCTCCTGTATCTGTAATTGCAGAGCGAGATACTTGTCTGAATATTTTATGGCATTGGTCAGCAGGTTATTCATTATCTTGGAGAAAGCCTCCCGATCGATAAAGGCGGAAAATGTTTCATCGGAAATGTCGCAGGCAAATGTTTTATCCTCATGCTCCATAACAGGGAGGAAAGGTTGTAGGATTGTATGAAGCCAAAGGGGGATGTCCGTATTTACGTAATTCAGTTTGAATCCACGGCTTTCCGTTTTCCGGAAATCGAGTAACTGGTTGCTCAGATTCAATAACTGTTGCGTATTTTTTTCTATGATTTGCAGATTCTCCCTGGTCGACGGGTTGCCATCGTTCGATTTGATGATCTTTTCCAATGGGGCTTTGATGAGGGTTAGCGGTGTCCGTATTTCATGCGTGATAAAAGTAAAGAACTGAATTTTTGCATCGTATAGTTCTTTTTCTTTTTTACTTTCGAACAAATCCTGGTTTATACGGTGTTTCTCTTCCAGTTTTGTTTTCTTGTAATTATAAAAGAGGACGATGCAGATAACAATAATCAGGGCGTAGACTAGAAAAGCCCAACCGGTAGCCCAGAAAGGCGGGGTGATGATGATCCGTAACGATTGTTCGTTATCCTGCCATATGCCACTGCTGTTGGTCGATTTCACTTTGAAAGTGTATTTTCCGGGAGAGAGATTGGCAAATGTGACGTTTTTATTCTGATTCATATAGATCCAGTCTTTATCGACACCTTCCAGTTTGTAGGCATAGCGGATTGCATCCGGTGAAGTATAGCTGAGGGCTATATACGACAGAGTAAAAGTAGAAGCATCGTAAGGTAATTTTAAAACTTTCCTGTCTTCGATAGAAGAGGAGGTGAGGTTATGCTTGTTTGCTTCATTATCAGGAAGGTCGATTCCGGTGATATACATAGGAGGGGTGAATATATCTTCTTTGAACCGGGACGGATTGAATGACAGCATCCCGTTAATGGTCCCCATATAAATTGTTCTGTCGGGGGCCTGGTAGGAAGAACTGTAGTTGAACTGTGTCTCATGCAGCCCGTCCTTATAGGTGAAGATTTGCATCCCGTAAGTTTCCGGATTGAACTTTACCAGTCCGTTCGCTGTGGATAACCAAAAATTATGAGAATCGTCTTCAACGATCCGGTAAATGATGTTACTGGGTAATCCGTCTTCGGCTGTGATCCGGTTGAACGATTTGGTCTCCCGGTTGAACAGGGATAATCCATTAACGGTAGTGATCCATATCCTGCCTTTTGAATCTTCAAAAACGGATGTCGTGTTATTGCTGCCGATGCTCTGTGGTTTGTTGATATCGGTGTTGTACTGCTCTGTTTTATTCTTTTCACGCAGGTAATGATAAATACCGTTGGAGGTAGCAGCCCATATATCTCCGCGACTGTCTTCAAATATCTGTCTGGTCAGGGTGTAGATAGTATTCCATTGTGTAAAACTTTCTTTCTGCCTGTCGTAAGACAATATCCCGCTGCCGGTTCCTATCAGAAATTCGTCATTCTTTGTTTTGCAGAAGCAAAGAACGAAATTGTTATTCAGGGTATTATTTGTGTTTTCGCGTGAATAATGTTTGATGATCCTGCCGGTCGGGATATCTAGTACGTCGATCCCTTTATTGAATGTACCTACCCATAATTGATTACCGTCGGCCAGCAGTCCATGGATATTGGTGGCTGACAGGAGATGATTCGGATTGTTGTATGAATAATTTGTTATTTGTCCGTTTTGAGGATTGTAACAGTTGATGCCGTTATCTTCTGTCCCCAGCCATAGATTGCCATATTGGTCCGGTACGATTTCACGGATTGCGTTTCCGGGTAACTGGGGATGTGTCTTTCCTCCGATGAAATAGTTGAACCGATTATATTCTTTCGGCAGGTAACTGATGCCTCCAAAGAAAGAACCAGCCCACATGCCTCCTTCACGGTCACGGGTCAGTGAATAAACGGCATTGTCAGCGATGGCATATTCGTTTGTTAAGGATTTTCGCAGGTTAGTTACCGTCTGATCCAGTATATTATAAATGTAGATGCCTGATTCGGATGCGATCCAATAAGTCATTGTACTGAATGGGGTGATGGCACGTACCTGTATTTCCGGAATGATGTTTATCACACTCCGGTCCTGGTATTTATACAGCAGTAGTCCGGCCTGGTTGGTTCCTGCCAGAATACCTAAGTCTGGAATCTGGCAGATAGCCTGTATGATGGTCTGATTGTCGATCTGTTCTTCATTCAGAAGAGGGTGTTTCTGAAAATTGTCAGTTTCGGATTTGTATGTATACAAGGATTGACGGTCAGAGAACAGAGGATTTCCGTCTTCTGTCAAAGATATGAGAGCCGGGTAGAAATTGTTTTCTGCCGGATAGGTGTGGAAAGTAGTGTCCGATGGGTTGTACCGGACAATCCGGTTATAACCGATGAACCAGAGATGATGATCTTTGTCTTCCGTTACAGCGGAAAACGATTCCGGTACGTTCTGTCTGGGAGACAGCCGAAACGGTTGAAAGGTGTCTGTCTTGTAATCGTAATAACAGGTACCTCCGGCAGTAAATACCCAGATTTTTCCGTCCGAACTTTCAAAAAGATTCCCGATATGATCATTCGGCAGGCTGTTCGGATGAGAAGAATTATGTCTGTATATTTTAAATGTATGTCCGTCGAAACGGTTCAGCCCGTCTTCCGTACCAAACCACATGAATCCCCGCTGGTCTTGTAGTGAGCAATATACCGTATTATGCGATAATCCGTGCTTATTGTTGTAATGCCTGAAATGTGAGTTTTCAGAAACTCCCGGCAGACATATAAACAATAGCATTATATAGACGATTAGCAACGGTATTCTCTTCATATCAAATCATGATAGTGTTTCTCGAAGGCAAAGCTAATAAATAAAAAAAAACAATGATCATTTTGAATGATTATTGAAAGCTTATGCAGGAAAATTGAAAGTCCTTCTGCTTGAAAAAGCGTTCCTTTGTGTCAATAAAAACTACATGCCATGAAAAGGCGTACTTTAATATTTAAGAACATGAAAAAAACATTATTGGTATGTTGTGCTTTGGCACTGACTGTGTGTGCACAGGCTCAATGGAAGCCGGCGGGTGACAAGATCAAGACAAAATGGGCGGAACAAATCAACCCCAAGAATGTATTGCCCGAATATCCTCGTCCGCAACTGGAACGTACGGATTGGGTAAACCTGAACGGAGAATGGGAATATGCCATCAAGCCGAAAGGAGAGGTTGAACCAAAGTCGTTCGATGGAAATATACTGGTTCCTTTTGCTGTGGAATCTTCCTTGTCGGGGGTTCAGAAAGAAGTGGGGGATATGAATGAATTGTGGTATAAACGGACATTCTCTGTTCCGGCTAACTGGAAAACCAAGGATATTGTACTTAATTTCGGGGCGGTAGACTGGAAAGCGGATGTGTTTATCAATGATATTCTGATCGGTTCCCACCAGGGTGGATTTACTCCGTTCTCTTTCAACATCACCCCTTACTTGAATGGCAAGAATAACCAGAAACTGGTTGTACGTGTTTGGGACCCGAGTGATAAGGGATATCAACCACGAGGAAAACAAACTTCCAATCCGGAAGGTATCTGGTACACGCCTGTGACCGGAATCTGGCAGACCGTATGGTTGGAACCGGTGGCGACCAATCATATTACTTCTGTGAAGTCAATCCCGAATATCGATAATGGAACGATGAATGTAACAGTCGGTACATCTGTTCCTTGTAATACATCTATTGTAGAGGTTAATCTTCTCGATAAGGGACAGGTCGTTGCTTCAGCAAAAGGTATTCAAGGGAAAGAACTGCGTCTGGCTGTACAGAATCCTACGCTTTGGGATACCTCCAATCCGTATCTGTATGATATGAAGGTTTCTCTGGTAAAGGATGGTAAAGTCCTGGATAACGTGAAATCATATACTGCTTTCCGTAAAATCTCAGCAAAGAGAGATGCTAACGGTGTTATGCGTATGCAGTTGAATAATAAGAATTTGTTCCACTATGGTCCGCTAGACCAGGGATGGTGGCCTGACGGATTGTATACAGCTCCGACCGACGAGGCATTGCTTTATGATATCATTAAAACAAAAGAGTGGGGATTCAATATGATCCGTAAACATGTGAAGGTGGAACCGTCACGCTGGTATTATCATTGCGATAAAGAAGGTATCCTGGTTTGGCAGGATATGCCGAGCGGTGATATGGGAAACCACTGGGCTCCTCATACATATAACGGTGGTACGGATAAGAATCGTTCTGCAGCTTCTGTGGCAAACTATTATCAGGAATGGAAAGAGATTATGGATCTGTGTGTGTCTCATCCTTCCGTAGTCGTATGGGTTCCTTTCAATGAAGCATGGGGACAGTTCGATACGGAAAAAGTGACCGAATGGACAAAGGGGTACGATCCTTCCCGCCTGGTAAATCCAGCCAGTGGTGGTAACCATCGTGCTTGTGGGGATATCCTCGACTTGCATAACTATCCGGGGCCGAGCATGTTCCTGTATGATCCGCAGCGGGTGACCGTATTAGGTGAATACGGAGGCATTGGTTTACCTTTAGAAAACCATTTGTGGTGGAATAAACGTAACTGGGGATATGTGCAGTTTAAGAACAGAGATGAGGTGACAGCTGAATATGTAAAGTATGCTAATGAACTGAAAGGTATGGTTGACCGTGGTTTCTCTGCTGCCGTTTATACACAGACCACCGATGTGGAAGGTGAAGTAAATGGCTTAATGACCTACGACCGCAAAGAAATCAAGATCAACGAAGCTGCCGTGAAGAAAGCAAACCAGTCCGTGATCAACCAGTTGTCAAAGTAAATAGTCAATCTGAATAAATAATATTTGTTTAGCTGATAGGTTTTGTCCCTATACCTCTTAATGCAGGTATAGGGACATCTTGTGTAAATCAATTAAAATAAGTACATTTGCCGGATAAACGAATATGATAATGAAATATAATACAGAAGAGAAGAAATTGGCTATGCCCGAATACGGACGCAATATTCAGAACATGGTAGACTATTGTGTGGCAATAGAGGACAGAGAAGAACGTAAACGTTGTGCCAATACTATAATTAACATCATGGGAAATATGTTTCCCCATCTGCGTGATGTAAACGACTTTAAACACATTCTATGGGATCATCTGGCTATCATGTCAGATTTTAAGCTGGATATCGATTATCCCTACGAAATTGTAAAGAAGGAAAATCTGTATGCCCGCCCTCCGCGTATCCCGTATAATAACAACCGTATCCGTTATCGTCATTACGGTAAAACGTTGGAGCTGATGATCCGTAAGGCTACGGAGCTGGAGCCGGGCATTGAGAAAGATCAACTTATCAAGTTGTTGGCTACCCAGATGAAGAAATCTTTCCTTACCTGGAATAAAGAATCAGTGGACGACCGTAAGATTTTTAAGGACCTCGATGAATTATCGGAGGGACAGATCGTGCTGGATGAAGAAGTTCATAAACTAGTGGAAAGCCGTGATATCCTGGCACGAAATAATACAAACAAAAAGAATTATCCCCGTAAAAGCCGATGAGTTCATTTGTTATAGAAGGTGGCTATAAGTTATCCGGCGAGATTACTCCGCAAGGTGCCAAAAATGAGGCCTTGGAGGTGATCTGTGCTGTTTTGCTGACTTCAGAGAAAGTAACGATCCACAATGTACCCGATATCCTGGATGTAAACAACCTTATTCAGCTTTTGCGCGACATGCAGGTGAAAGTGGAACATCCGGCAGCCGATACCTATACGTTCCAGGCCGATAACATCGATCTGGATTATCTGAATACGGACGACTTCCTGCGTAAAAGCGGATCGTTGCGTGGTTCGGTTATGATCGTCGGTCCGTTGGTGGCACGTTTCGGCAAGGCATTGATCCCGAAGCCGGGGGGCGACAAGATCGGACGCCGTCGTTTGGATACGCATTTTGTCGGTATACAGAAGCTCGGCGCCTGCTTTAGCTACGATGCCGAACGCCAGTTGTACGAGATCGAAGCGGAGCGTCTCAAGGGTGCTTACATGCTGCTGGACGAAGCTTCGGTAACCGGTACGGCCAATATCCTCATGGCAGCCGTGCTGGCAGAAGGTACTACCACCATTTATAACGCAGCTTGCGAACCCTATTTGCAGCAACTTTCATCCATGCTCAACCGGATGGGAGCAAAGATATCGGGAGTAGGTTCAAACCTGCTGACCATCGAAGGTGTCGATGCCCTGGGAGGAACTACCCATACTATTTTGCCGGACATGATTGAAGTCGGTAGTTTTATCGGTATGGCAGCCATGACCGGATCAGACATCATCATAAAAAATACCGGATATGATATGCTGGGAATCATTCCCGAGTCATTCCGTCGCCTGGGTATCTCTGTTGAACAGGTTGGTGACGATATTCATATCCCAACGCACGATTCATACGAAATAGATACTTTCATCGACGGCTCTATCATGACCATTGCCGATGCTCCCTGGCCGGGATTGACACCTGACTTGCTGAGTGTCCTCCTGGTCGTTGCGACGCAATCCGTAGGTAGCGTGTTGATTCATCAGAAGATGTTCGAAAGCCGTCTGTTCTTTGTGGATAAGCTGATCGACATGGGAGCACAGATTATCCTTTGTGACCCGCACCGTGCGACGGTGATCGGTTTGGGTAACCGTTTCAAACTGCGTGGTTCCAATATGGTTTCACCGGATATCCGTGCCGGTATAGCCCTGTTGATAGCAGCCATGAGTGCGGAAGGAACCAGCCATATCCATAATATCGACCAGATCGACCGCGGATATCAGAATATCGATAAACGTTTGAATAGCATAGGAGCCCGTATTACCCGGCTCTGACAACCTCTGTTATGATAAGAAAAGAAGAAGTTTTTAAGATCGGGCAGTTTGCCAAACCTCACGGGATCAAGGGAGAGATTTCGCTGGTGACGAACTGCGACTTGTTTGATGATGTAGAAGACCCTTGTGTCATTTGCGAGATAGATGGTATACTGGTTCCGTTCTTTATTGAGGAATACCGGTATAAGACCGACACGGTGATGTTGGTGAAGCTGGAGAATGTAAACGACGAGAAGGCCGCCCGCGATTTTACGAACCGTGAAGTCTTTTTCCCGTTAGAGGATGTGGGAGAAGACGACCTGGTAGGCGATATGTCGTGGGACAGTTTTATCGGATATACCGTCATCGATGAGCTACACGGGGAACTGGGTAAGATCACCGATGTGGATGAAACGACAATCAACGTTCTTTTGCAGATCGACCATAAAGGCAACGAAATACTCCTTCCCGCTGCCGAAGAGTTGATAACTTCTGCAGATCATGAAAACAAAACACTCCGGGTTTCCGTTCCCGAAGGTCTGCTTGATTTATAATAACGTTAATTAGAGTAAACAATGCCCGTGTCGATACGGTTTTTGTTACTTTTGCGTTTTAACATAAAAACATGGCACGAAAACAACGAAAGAACAATAAGAAATCATTCTGGCACCGGATCAGGTTCAAATACAAGCTGTCTTTTTTCAATGAAACGACGCTGGAAGAAGTATGGTCTTTCCGTTTGTCACAACTTTCCGCATTTCTTACGCTTGCCCTGTTCGCTTTTATGTTGGTGGGCATCACCTCGCTGATCATCATTAAAACGCCGATACGAAACTATTTGCCGGGCTACCTGGATGTAGAAATACGTAAAGAAATTATGCAGAATGCACTGCGTGCCGATTCGCTGGAGCGGATGATGTCTATCCAGTCGCTTTATCTGGAGAATGTAGCCGGTATCCTGTCCGGTACGATCGAGCTGGATTCTATCCGTCAGATCGATTCCCTGGCGCATGTGGATGCAAACTACGAAATCCCCCGCAGCAAATCGGAAGAAAAGTTTGTCAAGAGTTTTGAGGAAGAAGAAAAATATAACCTGACGGTGCTGAATCCGAATCCGGTTTCTACCGACGGCATCTTTTTCTACAAGCCTGTCAACGGTGTGGTGTCTTCACATTATGAAGCGGATGCCCGTCATTTCGGCGTAGACCTCGTGGCTGCTCCGAAAGAAAGCGTATTGGCGACCTTGGACGGTACGGTGGTATTTACCGGATTTGATCCCAATTTCGGGAATGTGATCCAGTTGCAACACAAAAACGGATTCCTTTCCGTTTATAAACATAATGAATTATTGCTGAAAGAGATTGGCGACCACGTGGTGGCCGGCGAAGCGATCGCTTTGGTGGGAAACACGGGGAAACTGTCTACCGGCCCGCATCTCCATTTCGAGTTGTGGTATAAAGGTATTCCGGTCAATCCTGAAGAATATATAGCTTTTTAAATCGATGAAAAGGACTTTAGCCATATTAGGTTCTACCGGTTCGATAGGGACACAGGCCCTGGAAGTGGTCAGCGAGCATGCCGACTTGTTCGAAGTGTATGCTTTGACCGCCAACAACCAGGTAGATTTACTGATTAATCAGGCACGTAAATATATGCCCGAAGTGGTTGTAATTGCCAACGAACAGAAATATCCCGAGCTGAAAGAGGCTTTGGAAGATCTGCCGATCAAGGTATGGGCGGGTTCGGATGCAATTGCGCAGGTGGTACAATCGGAGCCGATCGATATGGTCTTGACTGCTATGGTCGGATATTCCGGACTGAAACCGACAATTGCCGCCATTAAGGCAGGAAAAGCAATTGCATTGGCAAATAAAGAAACGTTGGTCGTGGCGGGTGAGTTGATCACTTCGCTGGCTACAGAGCATAAAGTTCCGGTCTTGCCGGTCGATTCTGAACATTCTGCCATTTTCCAGTGTTTAGCGGGAGAGTGGGAGAATCAGGTGGAGAAGATTTTGCTTACTGCATCCGGCGGTCCGTTCCGTACGAAAACGATGGAAGAACTGGCTTTAGTAACCAAAGACCAGGCATTGAAACATCCGAACTGGAGTATGGGAGCAAAGATCACGATCGATTCGGCTTCCATGATGAATAAAGGCTTTGAAATGATTGAAGCTAAATGGTTGTTTGGCGTGACACCCGAACAGATCCAGATCGTAGTACATCCGCAGTCGGTCATCCATTCCATGGTACAGTTTGAAGATGGTGCTGTGATGGCCCAGTTGGGTATTCCGGATATGAAGTTGCCGATCAGTTACGCGTTCTCCTATCCGAAGCGCTTGACTAGTAAAGCACCCCGGTTGGATTTTAACCAGTATTCCACGCTGACATTCGAAGAACCCGACATGAAGCGTTTCCGTAACCTGGCATTTGCTTTTGAGGCAATTCGTACGGGAGGGAATATGCCGTGTATTTTGAATGCAGCCAACGAGATCGTGGTCGCAGCATTCCTACGGGATGAGATCGGGTTCCTGCAAATGAGCGATGTGATTGAAAAGACAATGGAAAAGGCATCTTTCATAGCTACACCAGCTTATGAGGATTATGTGGCAACAGATACCGAAGCACGCCGGGTGGCGGCAGAGGTTATGAAAACGATAGCCGGATCGTAAACCGGGAAAGATTATATGAGTAAAAATGAAATAAATTAATACAGACAAATAAATAGATGGAGACATTTTTAATTAGGGCGCTACAGCTCATCCTGAGCTTATCGATATTGGTCCTCGTACATGAGTTCGGACATTTTATCTTTGCCCGTATTTTCAAGGTCCGGGTGGAGAAATTTTATCTTTTCTTTGATCCTTGGTTCTCGTTGTTTAAATTCAAGCCGAAGAACAGTGAAACAGAATATGGTATCGGCTGGTTGCCTTTGGGCGGTTATTGCAAGATATCGGGTATGATCGATGAAAGTATGGACAAGGAAGCGATGTCGCAGCCTGCCAAACCGTATGAATTTCGTTCCAAACCTGCCGGACAGCGTTTGATGATCATGATTGCAGGGGTTTTATTCAACTTCCTGCTGGCTTTGTTTATCTATTCGATGGTACTTTACACCTGGGGCGAAACTTATCTGCCTCTGAAGAATATGCAGCATGGCATGTACTATAGTGAAGCTTTCCAGGAAATAGGTTTTCAGGACGGCGATATTCTATTGAAAGCGAATAACGAAGAGCTGGATCGTTTGGATCAGGCAAGTTTCCGTAAAGTAGTGGAAGCAAATAATGTGACGGTATTGCGTGACGGTGTAGAAACGGTCATTCCTATTCCGGAAGATATGATGCAGCGTTTTATGCGTGAAGGCAAAGGCTTTGCCAGTCCGGAACGTATACCGATGGTCGTAAGGAGTCTGTTGTCAAAAACATCACCGGCTGCGGTTGCCGGTTTGCAGGCAGGTGATAGTATTGTTGCTGTGAATGGGCAGTCAACTCCCTTGCTGGAGGATGTCGCTGAATTATTCGATCAGAATAAAGGACAGAATATAACGCTGAACTTTTATCGTGATAATAAGGAACAATCTGTCGTTCTTCAGTTGGATACAGCCGGAAAGATGGGAGCTTATCTGATGAGATCATCCGATATATATCCGACAGTGACCCGCACATATGGATTTTTCGAATCATTCCCTGCCGGTGCTATGCTGGGGGTAAATACCTTAAAAGGGTATATCAATGATATGAAGTACGTCTTTACGAAAGAAGGAGCATCGAGCCTGGGAGGTTTCGGTACGATCGGAAGTATCTTCCCGACAGTCTGGAACTGGCAGGTCTTCTGGATGCAGACGGCGTTTTTGTCGATCATCCTGGCCTTTATGAATATATTGCCTATTCCGGCTTTGGATGGCGGACATGTGATGTTCCTGCTCTATGAAGTGGTTGCCCGTCGCAAGCCGAGCGATAAATTCCTGGAATATGCACAGATAACCGGTATGTTCCTGTTGTTCGCTTTACTGATCTATGCAAACGGGAATGACATATTCCGTTTCTTCTTCAAGTCCTGACATTAGTGTTAGGGGGCTGAGACTATAGTGCTGTTAGGGGTGTAAAACTCAAAAGGAGTATGCCAAAACGACATACTCCTTTGAAAAGTAAATAACTATTTTAATGCTATTAGTGCGTTTATTTAGCCAACGTTTCGTTGATAGAATCCAGGATTTTCTTTGAGTTAGCGTCTGCTGCATTGATAGCCAGCGCCTGTTCCAGGTATTCTTTTGCTTTCTTCATCTGAACGTCTGCCTTATCTTTTTCAGCTTCATATTTTGCAGGATCAGTAGCAGCAGCCAGAATTTTTGCACCTTCATTATAGAACATAGCTCCTAAACTGTAAAGGGCATTTCCTTTATATTTCGGGTTGCTTACAATCAGGACATCTTTATACAGTTCTTCTGCTTCAGCCACTTTTCCTCCTTTTTGGGCAGCTTGTCCTTGTTTTATACAATATACATAAAGCAATTTTTCCAGGTCTGCATCACCCGGTTTGGCTTTCAGACCAGCTTCAACTGTTGCAGTAAATTCGGCAGCTTTATTCAGGTTACGCAATGACATTGCTTTTCCTGTATAGGCATCGTCGATGTTTTTGTTCTTTTGAATAGCTAAATCATAGTATTTTACTGCATCTTCATATTTCTTGGCTTGAAAAGCAGCGAATGCACAATTAAAAACACGGTCAGCATCTTCGTTGTTAGTTTGTTTCAGGAACCCGTCATACTTAGTAAATGCTTCCGCATAGTTTTTAGCTTTTAATGCTGCATCACCTTCATCACGCAGTTTATCAGCGTCTTGTGCAAATACATTTCCAATACTCAGGCAGAAAGCCAGTAACAAAACAATTTTCTTCATGGTTGTTAAACGATTTAATTTTTATTATTAGTTGCGCTAAGGTAGTAAGCTCTGTATAAGTATCAAAACGATTTTACATTTTTTTGGATATTATAAAAGAATGAGACCTTAATTTAGATTAGAAAGAGAGTGAAAAGGATATGAAATAAGAAGAGTGTTTGAATATAAAGGCTTGTAAATGTAGGTCATACATAATATATGGGGTAAATGCATGACCTACATTTGTTTTTTGAGTTATAATACGGCAGGATAGCAGGGGAGTCCGAATGCTTCGGCTACTGCCGGATAGACTATTTTTCCTTCTATGATATTCAGTCCGGGATAAAGACTCTTGTCTTCTTTGCAGGCTTCTTTCCATCCTTTATCTGCCAGTTCCAGTACATAAGGCAGCGTAGCGTTGGTTAGAGCCAATGTGGAGGTTTGAGGAACGGCACCCGGAATATTGGCTACGCAATAGTGAACGATGTCGTCGACGGTATAGACCGGATCGGCATGTGTTGTCGGATGCGAAGTCTCGAAACAACCTCCCTGGTCGATAGCAACGTCTACCAGGACACTGCCCGGCTTCATTCGTTGCAACATATCCTTTGTTATCAGATGAGGTGCTTTGGCACCGGGGATCAGAACGGCACCGATCACAAGGTCGGTGTATGGAAGCTCTGCCTCGATGTTATGGGTTGAAGAATAAAGTGTTTTTACGTTGGCAGGCATGATCTGCTCCAGGTAACGCAGGCGAGGAAGTGAAATATCGGCTATTGTCACGTCAGCACCGAGACCGGCTGCCATCAATGCTGCACTGTGTCCGACTATACCTCCTCCTAAAACCAGTACACGGGCCGGTTTTACACCCGGTACGCCCCCCAGGAGGATACCTTTTCCACCTTGAGGCTTCTCCAGGAAACGGGCACCTTCCTGTATAGACATGCGTCCGGCTACTTCACTCATGGGGATCAGGAGCGGAAGTGTGCCGTCCGGATTTTCCACTGTCTCATAAGCCAGGCAGATGGAACCGCTGTCCATCATGGCAAGTGTCAGTTTTTCATCTGAGGCAAAATGGAAGTAGGTAAAGACCAGTTGCCCCTTTCGTACCAATGAGTATTCAGCGGCAATCGGCTCTTTTACTTTAACGATCATTTCAGCAATCTGGTAAACGTCGCTTATCGACGGGAGAATCTGTGCTCCGGCTTCTACATAGGCTGAATCAGGAAAACCGCTGTTTTCACCGGCTGTATGTTGTACATACACGGTGTGTCCTCTCTTCACCAATTCTTTAGCTCCGGCAGGCGTAAGCGCTACACGGTTCTCATTGTTTTTGATTTCTTTGGGAATTCCGATGATCATAATGTTAGTCTTTAATAGTTATTATGCTGCAATATACATATAAATCTGACATTATGCTGTAAATGAATGCTTTTTATTACTTATTGACAAAAGGATAGTGGCAAAGATGTAGCATATAACAGATTTGTTCTACCGTTCGGCGGATATTACGGTAGGCGTAGTCGGGCTGCATTGCCTTTTCCAGGGAAATAGGAGCGGGGTGTATAGGGAATATAGCAGACAGACCTGCTTCCCGCAATGCCTTGTCTGCTGTAGTATCCACTTGTCCGGTGATAGCAATGACAGGAATATGCCGTGAAGCTGCAGCACGGGCAATACCGACCGGCACTTTCCCGAATAAGGTCTGCCGGTCCATTCTCCCTTCGCCGGTAATCAGGAGATCGGCTCCCTGTATAAGTTCGTCGAAACGAAGATAGTCCATGATAAGCTCGATACCGGAAGATATAGTGGCTTGCAGAAAAGCAACGCATCCGCCTCCCATGCCGCCGCCGGCTCCTGATCCGGGGAGATAACTAATATCTTTCCCTGTTGTTTCGAAGATAAGTCCGGCAAGATGCTTCATCCCTCTGTCAAGTATCTTGATTTGTTCTTCATCTCCGCCTTTTTGCGGACCGAATATGCAGGCTGCTCCCTGCGGACCATAAAAAGGATTGGTTACGTCGGTTGCTATATGAAATGTACAATCCTGTAATTCCGGCAGTTGATTTTGTGTGTCGATATGGCGGATGGCAGAAAGACTTTTTCCTCCTTTTTCCACTTCTTTTCCCGTATCGTCTGTAAAGCGAACACCTAAAGCTTGCATCATCCCTGTTCCTGCGTCATTTGTGGCACTGCCGCCTACACCGATAATGAAGTTGCGACAGCCCCTCTTTATGGCATCGGCTATCATTTCTCCCGTTCCATAAGTCGTCGTATTCATGATATTTCCCGGTTTCAAGGGAATCAGATTCAGTCCGCTGGCAGCCGACATTTCAATGATGGCCGTTCGTCCGTCTCCCGTCATACCGTAACCGGCATGAATGGGTTGCATTAAAGGGTTGTGCACCGGCAGGGTTATTTTTTTCCCCTGTGTCGCATCTACCAGTGCTTCCACGGTCCCTTCACCGCCATCGGCTATAGGAACTTTGATCACTTCACATTCGGGCAACGTATTGAATATCCCTTCTTCCACTGCCTTTGCGATGGAAGAGGAGGAGAGGCATCCTTTAAAAGAATCGACGGCGATAACTATTTTCATTTTCTATCTGTTTGGATGGGGTAAAGATACAAAAAAGGGCAGCTTAACCAGTAAGCTACCCTTTCTATCTGTTACCTTGTCAGGTTTTATAAACCTTGTCCGTGACAGTTCTTGTATTTCTTGCCGCTTCCGCAAGGACAAAGATCGTTACGGCCTACGCGTTTTTCGGCGCGAATCGGTTCCTGGCGCGGTTGCTGCGGAGCACGTTCTTCCGGATCATTGTTTCCGCTGATATCGGTTTTCTCCGTACGGTAACGGCTCATGTCCTGGCGTTCTTCCGGACCAGCCTGTCTTACTTCGATACGACGGCGTTCTGCAGCGGCAGCTTGTTGAGCAGCCTGCTGTGCTGCTGCCTGGCGTTCTGCCATAGCCTGCTTTTCTTCTTCGGTCGGTTCTTCGCGTACCGGAATCTGTCCGCGCATCAATACGGCAGCAGTCTTACGGTTCATGGTGTCGACCATCGATTTGAACAGATTGTATGATTCCAGCTTGTAGATCAACAATGGATCTTTGTTTTCGTAACTTGCATTCTGAACGGAATGACGCAGTTCGTCCATTTCGCGCAGGTGTTCTTTCCATGCTTCGTCGATCGTATGCAGTACGATGGATTTTTGGAATGCTTTCGTGATCGCTTTACATTCTGTTTCGTATGCTTCTTTCAGATTACATGAAACGTTATACATACGTTTACCGTCCGTGATAGGGATCATGATATTTTCGTACATAGCCCCCTGGTGTTCGTAAACCTGTTTGATAACCGGGTTGGCTACCTGAGTCATGCGTTCCATACGGCGTTTGAACAACTGCAATGCTTCCTCAAACAGTCTGTCGCCCAGTTGAGCTGCTTTCATGTTCTTGAATTCCTCTTCTGTGAACGGACTTTCCATAGCGAACGTCTTGAACAGTTCCAGTTTGAAGCCTTCATAATCGAATCCGTCAGAGTGTTGATCGGCAATAGCGATAGATGTATCGTAGATTGTGTTCAATACATCCAAACCGATACGTTCTCCCATCAAGGCGTGACGGCGACGGGTGTAGATCACGTTACGTTGTGAGTTCATCACGTCGTCATATTCCAGCAAACGTTTACGGATACCGAAGTTGTTTTCTTCCACTTTCTTCTGTGCACGTTCTACTGATTTGCTCAGCATATTGTGTTCCAATACTTCACCTTCCTTGAAGCCCAGTTTGTCCATCAGTCCGGCAATCTTGTCGGAGGCGAACAGACGCATCAGGTTATCTTCCAGTGATACATAGAATACAGAAGAACCCGGGTCACCCTGACGTCCTGCACGACCACGTAACTGGCGGTCTACACGACGGCTCTCGTGGCGTTCCGTACCGATGATAGCCAAACCGCCTGCAGCTTTAACTTCAGCCGATAGCTTGATGTCGGTACCACGACCGGCCATGTTGGTGGCGATAGTCACTGTTCCGCTTTGACCTGCCAATGCTACGATCTCAGCTTCTTTTTGGTGTAACTTCGCATTCAATACGTTATGTTTGATCTTACGCAGGGTAAGCATACGGCTCAATAATTCGGAGATTTCGACTGAAGTCGTACCGACCAGTACCGGACGTCCGGCTTCGACCAAAGCGCTGATTTCTTCGATAACAGCAGCGTATTTTTCACGCTTGGTCTTGTAGATACGGTCGTTCATATCGTTACGGGCGATCGGACGGTTTGTCGGGATCACCACTACATCCAGTTTATAGATGTCCCAAAACTCGCCTGCTTCCGTTTCGGCTGTACCGGTCATACCCGACAGCTTGTGATACATACGGAAATAGTTTTGGAGAGTGATAGTTGCGAATGTCTGTGTGGCAGCTTCCACCTTTACACCTTCCTTGGCTTCGATAGCTTGGTGCAGACCGTCTGAGTAACGGCGACCGTCCATGATACGTCCGGTCTGTTCGTCTACGATCATCACCTTGTTGTCCATCACTACGTATTCATCGTCTTTTTCAAACAATGTGTAGGCTTTCAGCAACTGGTTGATAGTATGTACGCGTTCGCTTTTTACAGAGTAGTTGGCAAGGATCTCGTCTTTCTTTGCCTGCTTTTCTTCTTCTGAGCCCTTGAAGTTTTCCAGCTGTGACAGCTCGGAAGTGATATCCGGCAGAACGAAGAATGTAGGGTCGTCAGAACGGCCGGTCAACAGGTCGATACCTTTATCCGACAGCTCTACGCTGTTGTTCTTTTCGTCGATCACGAAGTACAGTTCATCGGTTGCTTCGTGCATGTGACGCATGTTTTCAGACATGAAGTACTCTTCTGTCTTCAACATCTGAGCTTTTACTCCCTGCTCACTCAGGAATTTGATCAGCGCTTTGTTACGCGGATATCCTTTGAATGAACGATATAATTGGATTGAACCTTCTTCTACTTCTTTCGGATCGCTGCTGGCCATCTTTTTCTTGGCTTCGATCAGCAATTTAGAGCACAGGTCTTTCTGTGCGTTAACCACCACTTCCACGTTCGGACGGAACTGTTCGAACAACTGTTCTTCACCACGGGGGATCGGACCGGAGATGATCAACGGCGTACGGGCATCATCGATCAATACGGAGTCGACCTCATCGACGATGGCATAATTGTGTTTGCGCTGTACCAGGTCGCTCGGGCTGATCGCCATATTGTCACGCAGGTAGTCGAAACCAAATTCGTTGTTTGTACCGAATGTGATGTCGGCGTTATAAGCAGCGCGGCGGGCATCCGAGTTCGGCTGGTGTTTGTCGATACAGTCTACGGAAAGTCCGTGGAACATATAAAGCGGTCCCATCCATTCCGAGTCACGTTTTGACAGGTAGTCGTTCACGGTAACAACATGTACACCGTTACGTGTCAGGGCGTTCAGGAATACCGGCAGGGTAGCGACCAAAGTTTTACCTTCACCGGTTGCCATTTCGGCGATCTTACCTTTATGCAGAACGACACCACCGAACAACTGAACGTCGTAATGTACCATATCCCAGGTAATTTCATTACCACCGGCTTTCCAGTGATTCAGGAAGATGGCTTTATCGTCTTCGATACGAACGAAATCATATTTGGTTGCCAGATTACGGTCGAAGTCATTAGCTGTCACTACAACTTCTTCGTTTTCAGTGAAGCGGCGGGCTGTCTCTTTCATAATAGAGAATGCTTCCGGAAGAGACTCTTCCAGGACCACCTCCATTTTGTCGGTGATCGCCTTTTCAATTTTATCTACTTCTGCCCAGATGGCTTCACGTTCTTCCAGCTCTTTATCGTCGATGCCTTTACGAAGCTCTTCTACCTGCGCCCGTTCAGCAGCTACATAATCCTGAATACGTTGTTTGATTTCATCTGTTTTTGCTCTCAGTTCATCATTCGAGAGCTTTTGGATTGACGGATATACGGCCTTGATCTTATCCACGTATGGAGTAATCTCTTTCAGGTCTCGCTGCGACTTGTTGCCGAACAGCTTCGTCATAATTTCATTAAATCCCATGATATATATTAATTTATTTATTTCGTAAAGTGATTATTTGTTGACGATCGGATTTAATTGATCACCGGAATGATATACTTCTATCAAACTTCGTGCCAAAATAAAAACCTGTCAATCTTTGTTTATTTTATGAGGGAGGTTAACAACAATACCTGTGACCGGCCGGGTCTTATTTTTTGGTCGTCAACTCCCAAAGAGGCAAACTTTGGGATGCATTAGGTGGCCGTATCCTCAGCACATGGGTTACCGTAGGGGCTACCTCTGTGGCTTTTACTTCGCGGTAAATATGTTCCGGCTTGATACCGTTACCAATAAATACAAGCGGAGTAATGACTGCGTTGTTACGAATTATTTTAACTTTTTCTTTTGGATTGTCGTTGTTGATGATCCAGCCCGGTTGTAATTCGATGATCAGGTCACCACGTTTCAAGTGATGGGTTCCCTGACGGAATTTGACGGTTCCTTCATTCCATGCACCGGTTCTCAGGGCATCATCGGTTGTTACATGCTGAACTCCGCTAAATTCCATCAGGAACTCGGCGGATCTGTTCTGAATCTCCGACAAACTGAGTTTGGCATCTTCAATGGCCTTGCGGTTCAGATATATCTGGTTGTTATAAAATCCTTTAACCCAACTGCTCTGTTGACCGTAGATGGCCATCAGGTACATGTTGAGCAATGCTACGCAACGTTTCGGGTGAAATTCACCGCCATTAATCAGTAATCCGTCCGCATATTCCTCTTCACTGGTATAATAGCCGGAACCGGTAAATACGACCAATGTGTTGGCGAGACCGACTTTCTTGTCGATGGCATCCAGCAACTGCTCGATATCCTTAT
The DNA here is from genome assembly GCF_029581355.1 of Parabacteroides chongii. NCBI lineage: Bacteria > Pseudomonadati > Bacteroidota > Bacteroidia > Bacteroidales > Tannerellaceae > Parabacteroides > Parabacteroides chongii. Next base: position 3,371,510 of record NZ_CP120849.1, read on the forward strand.
CCAGCTGGTAATAGGTATCCTGAATTTCACGGGTATAATCCTTGCTCATGATACCCTTGTAATTACCCGCATAATAAGTAATCGCCAGCATGTCCGGACAACTTCGTGTACCGAATGCCCCGTATTCCAGGAACTGCAATGCCAGTCGGTTGATCTCCTTATTAATGAAAGGTGTTGTTTTCAGCTTCGGAAAACAATCCGTTGTCTTTTCGTTAAAGGTATATTTGAACGGAATTTCATCCAGCACATAAGGAAATGCATTATACTTATCCAGTGGGAGGGACGGTGTCCATACCATCTGATCCAGGCGGGCGGACAATGATTCGACCCCATTGTTATAGCGGTCTACATACCAGGGGATACCTTTATAATAGGTGGTTGTTGCCCATTTCCCATTCATGTCGTCCATCCAGAATGCACCGTTGGCTGCATGTCCTGCGGAAAGGATCGCACTTTCAGCATCGGGAGCGATCGCATAGACATCACTTCTTCCTTTGGATGCGATTTTCAGTTCATCTCCGATCGTGGAGCTGAACATCTTTTTGGGAGAATAGTTTTCACGCGTATAATTTCCCAGATAGTCTTTATCGTATAGGACGGAAACTTCTTTTTCGTTGTCGAAATCGTAAAACTTATCTCCGGTCACTCCGTGGAAACAAGGATTACTTCCGGTAAACAAGGTCGCAAAAGCACTTGCTTGGTTGACATCTGTGAATTCAAATTTGATATTGTTATATACCAAACCCTCGTTCATCAACCGTTTGAAACCACGTTCACCGAATGTATTGTAGAAATATTCGATATAATCGCCCCTTAACTGATCGACGGTAATACAAACTACAAGTTTGGGGGTACGTTGTTGTGCCTCCAGGTTTGTGACTACCAGGATCGCGATAAGCGACGTTATTATTTTTCTCATTCGATTCTCCATCTGTTCAAATATGTGCCCGCCATCTGTATATACCGTATCCGGAACGTAGCCAAAGCGTGGCTACAAGCGGGATAAAGGCTATATTTAAGTGTTGTGGGATGAAATACCAACCCGCCAACAGCAGCGTAAGCGCCGCAAAGTTAATAAAATGATAATAATATGCAGCCTTTCTGAACTTTTTTACTGCAAACAAAATAACAGCTATCAGGTCGAAAGGTTGTAACCACACGATCGACCAGTTCGGCCGGACGCAGGGATGAGTCGATATGAAACAGAGGAAAAATAATACCGTACCGGCCACTCCTGCAAGGAAAAAGAGGATGCAGTCCACCAAGCGGAAATAGGTTTTTCTCTGCCATTCGACAAATGTGATCGACAGTACCAGCAGGAAAATAATCATGCTGCATAACATAGGGGTGAACCACTCTTTCGTCGTGTTAGTATCGTTGATCAGCTCTTCCGAAAGTCTGTTTGTCTGTTTTATCAGCTTCCGTTCGCTTCCGTCCGGATTGACAATGGTTGCTTTTTCGAATTCATCTTTCAAGTAAACCGGCAGGAACATCATTTCATGTGGGGTGGCGATCCGGTCGGTCGGACTTCCCAATGCCAGGTCGCATCCGAATGTCAGCCATGAGTTATTTCGCGTACAATAATTGATAAGATCGCGGAATGTCTGCGGTTCGGGCGGATTGTTATATTTAACTTTCCCGTTTACCTGTTCTTCAACGATAGCGACCGGTCGGGTGGCACAATTGTCGAAAAAGAAATTGTACCGGTAAACGGCGTTCTCCGGCTGTGCATTGACGATCAGTGCATTCCATATCTTATTGATCTCTTCCGGGGTGAGGTTTAGTACCTGCTCGGTCACTTCGCTTCCCCGCATCTGATATTCTATTATATAATGTGAGAAATTGTACGCAGCCAGTTTATAATCCGTTTCCCCTTTCGTAAAACGATAGATGAAGTTCGGTTTCGAAAAGTCGAAAATGCCATAGTTGAATACAGTATCGAGCTTATATAAAGAATCTTTCACCCGTATGGCCGTATGTCCGTACAAGGTGTACACTTCATCATCGGATGGAGCTGCCGTCAATATGCTGATCTGCGCTTCGTCGCTTAATCTGTATTGCGCCTTTGCCGGGATCAGGCAAAGGAGCAGAAAAAGCAGAAGCAAGTTCTTTTTCATACGATAAATTTTTATCGCACAAAGGTAAAGCTATTTTTTAAATAGAGAAACGATCCATAATAAAACGATGGCACCGACGGTCGACATGACCAGGCTTCCGATGACTCCGTTCACGCTCAATCCCAGCAGTCCGAATAGCCATCCGCCCAATACACCGCCGATGATACCTACTATCAGGTTTACAATCAACCCGAATCCACTTCCCTTTAATATTTTCCCAGCCAGAAAGCCGGCAAGGATACCAATAATAATCGAACCTATAATTCCCATAATAACCTAATTTAGTGTTGTTATTAATAAACAAGGGATCGGGAACTTATGTTTAAATTATTTCTGACGAAATGTGTTTTCATTTAACAAGTAAGAAACATGTGTACTGCCACCGATACGGATCAGTATCTTTTTTTCCAGATACGATTCCAAGTCGGCTTTCGCCCGGTAGTGGGAGCAAGCGTTCAGTTTTGCATAGGTGGGTGTTGTGATGGTTTCATGTTCTTTGAAATATTCCCGCATCCGTTCTTCCCGTTTTTGCAGTGGATAGGTTTGTGGTTGTGACTCTTTTTCAAGTTTTGCAGTGCGTAACTTTTGTTTCAGTTTTTCAGAACACCGGAAGTTTACGCCGTCTACTGTTACCATAAACTTTCCATCCGATTGTTTACGGGTGCGAAGCGCCGGTGAGAAATAACCTAACTCTTCCAGCTCCACGTGATCCCCGTATCTCAGGGAGAATTCGATATACCATACAAATGAATCCAAAACGGCTTTTACATCGGCCGACGAAATGGAGGAACGTTGACAGATAACTTTACAAATATCATCCATCTGCCGGGTCTGGCTGGCTGTCGTGCGGGCATGTATCAGCTTTTCTTCGTTGCCTTTCGGACGCGGTGTTTTGTGTTCTGTGAATCTTATAGCCATGTTTTTAATATTAGTTGCTGATGACTTTGTCGGGGCATCAGCATGTTATTCCGGTGATCTTTCAAACCATTTGCCTTTCGATAGCTATGGTAAGGCTTTTTGATAGCTATCGTAAGATCTTTCCACAGCTATCGAAAGGCTTTACCATAGCTATCGAAAGGCAAACAGTTTCAGATACAAATATACAATGGATGAGAAGGAATTGTTCTCTGATAAGGATGTTTTTTATTTATATTGAATGGTTGGCGGTATTCTTGTTGTTCAAGTATGAAATGTTATATGGTTAAATATTTTTATCCTTTTATTTACGATATATTCGTAATATTATGTAACTTTCGGACGTTTAAAAGAAAACATTCCTACTTATATGAAGAATCAAAATTTAATTTTAGTTTTTATCCTGTTAGTAGTAGCAGGATGTGAAAAAAATAAACAACAGGCAGATGATCTCATCACTGTTGATGTCACAACAAGCTATCCTAAAAAAGAACTGGTTCTTCAGGATTTTATGGATGTGGAATATATTGCGCTGGAAACCACTGACCAGTTTCTTACGCAAGGTTTGGTACGAGATGTAGGAAAAGAATACTTATTGGCGACAAATAGAAATAATGATGGGGATATTTTCCTTTTTGACCGAAAAACCGGTAAAGGAGTAAGGAAGATAAACCGGCAGGGGCAAGGAGCGGAAGAATATACAAGGATGAATGACGTTATTCTTGATGAAAGTAATGGGGAAATATTCGTAAAGTCACAGGGAAATAAAATTTTAGTGTATGATCTTTACGGAGGATTCAAGCGGTGTTTGAATCTAGGTCGGGAGGTTTCATCTGTTTTCGATTATGACAAAAATAATTTAATTTGCTATGATATGTCTGATTATCATAGTAAGGGAAAGGATAGAAGCAAATCATACCATATTATTATATCCAAACAAGATGGAAGTGTTACCCGGGAAATTTTTATTCCTTTCAAAACGATTAACACGCCGATTGTGGTTGATGGAGATAAATTTATAGCAAGCTATTCTTATCCAATACGTCTGAGCCACGACGCTTGGACACTGGTGGATACATCTGCCGATACATTGTATCACTATGCACCGGATGGTACATTAATCCCCTTCATTGTAAGAACCCCTTCTGCACATACCATGCAGCCTGAAGTTTTTCTTTATATGGGTATTTCTACCGACCGCTATCATTTTATGCAAACCCTTAAAAATGTATTTAACTTTGAAAAGGGAAACGGATTCTATACGGATGAACTGGTGTACGACAGGGAAGAAAAAGCAATGTTTCAAGTAGCCGTATGCAATGACGACTATGCTGAAAAAAGGACTGTCGCTATGACTGCTAAGTCGATTAATCGCGAAATCGAAAACGCCACTAGTTTAAATGCATCCCGGCTTGTTGAGATTTACAAGAAAGGCCAACTGAAAGATGGCAAATTGAAAGAAATTGTCTCGAAGTTGGATGAAGAAGACAATCCGGTGATTATGTTGGTAAAGCAAAAGAAATAGGAGTATCTGAAAGTTTTTTTGCTGATTATTTTGCAGGTTGTACCTTAGTTATGCCTGTTATTTCACCAATTTTGCTTTTCTTTGCGGAAAATTTCAGTCACGTGAATTTAATTATAGAACAAGGAAACACCTCTTCAAAAGTTGCGGTATACAGCGAGAAGCATATGGAAGCCTCTTTTGTATACAAGAAATTCGATGTTGATGAATTGGAGTCTCTCTTTGGGAAATACGATTTTGAACATGGAATATTGTCGACTGTGATAGGCCGGAATGAAGAGCTGAATGATTACCTGCGGGGAAAACTTCAGCGGTTCATCTTTTTGGATGAAACGATCCGGTTGCCTATTTCGGTTCAATATGAAACGCCTGAAACTTTGGGAAAAGACCGGCTCGCTGCGGCAGTCGGGGCTAATTACCTGGAACCGGGAAAAGACCTGCTGGTCATCGACGCTGGCACAGCAATCACTTATGAACTGATCGAAGCTTCGGGTACTTATCTGGGAGGAAATATATCTCCGGGGATGACTACACGTTTCAAAGCTTTGAATTCTTATACCAAAAAACTACCTTTGGTGACGGAACAGGAGGAGATCCCTTTGTTGGGAACAAATACTGAGAGTGCTATTCAAGCAGGAGTAGTAAATGGAATAGTCTACGAGATGGATGGATATATCGAGAAGCTACGGATAAAATATCCTAATCTTTTGGTTTTTTTAACAGGTGGTCATTCGTTTTATTTTGAAAGACGGCTAAAAAACTCCATCTTTGCAGACATTAATTTAGTGTTGACAGGATTAAACAGAATCTTAGAGTATAATGTTGAAGATTAATAAGCTACTAATAGCAAGCATTCTTATATTGACACAGTTGTCGCTAGCGGCACAAAATAACACTAACTCGCCATATACCCGCTTCGGTTACGGTGAATTGGCTGATCGCTCATTTGGAGCAGGACGCGCAATGGGTGGCATCGGTTTCGGATTGAGATCGCCGAAACAGATCAACCCGATGAACCCTGCATCTTATAGCTGCATGGATTCGTTGACATTCCTTTTTGACTTTGGCGTTTCAGGGCAATTATCCTGGTTCGACGACGGAGTTAATAAGCAACATAATGTTAATGGAAATGTGGAATACATTGCGTTGCAGTTCCCTATCCATAAACGTATTGCCATGAGTGTGGGGATTTTACCTTATTCTTATGTCGGATATAGCTTTGGCGCTCCGAGAACGACTGAAGGCGGATTCAATTACGTAGAAACATTTAATGGTTCCGGCGGATTAAACGATTTGTATGCTGGTTTGTCTATAGATATATGGAAGAAGCGTCTTTCAGTTGGAGCAAATGTCGGATATCTTTTTGGCAACATCAAGCACGAGCAGACTTCTATTGTCGGTAGCAGTACGGAATACAATACGATCCGGAATCAGAATCTGGAAGTGCGGGATATAAAGCTTGATTTCGGTGTCCAGTATACTCACCCGATCAGCAAAAGAGAAGAGATTACATTGGGATTGGTATTTTCTCCTAAAAATCGTCTGAATTCGACGTATATTAATACAACGTATAAGTCTACCTCTTCCGGTTCAGCTGAAGTGGTTGCGTCGGATACAACGAAAAATATGGCATTTGATATACCGAATTCAATCGGTTTCGGTGCATCGTATGTGAAGAGAGATAAACTGACATTAGCGGCGGACGTACTGTACGAAACATGGGATAAAGCCTTTTATGCGGATGAAAAGAGTAGTTTCAAAAATCGTGTGCGGGTAGCTGCCGGTGGAGAAATTATTCCGAACTATCAGAATCGTAACTTTTTTAGTCGCATAAGATACCGTGCCGGTGCTCATTACAGTAATTCTTATCTGATGATAAATAATACGGATGATGCGGCCTATAAAGGTAATGGATATAATGAATATGGTGTGAGTGTTGGTATGGGATTGCCGTTGATTGATAACCGTTCGTTAGTAAATATATCTTTTGAATACACGAAGATTAATCCTAGTGGAAAAAACATGATTGATGAACAGTATTTCCGTTTTACTGTTAATTATACATTCAATGAAATGTGGTTCTGGAAGAAAAAAGTTGATTAATTTAAATTGCTAACTTAAATTAAAACAGATATGAAAATAAAGGTATTGTTAATTGCAGCTGCATGTTCCATGGGAGCATTCGGCGCGTATGCACAGAAAGGAGTAGATAATGGAACACAGTTTGGATCAGGTGAAGACAGTATCCGTTGTGTAACCAATATCAGCTTGTTCGTTCCTTATGCAAAGGCCGGGAACTTTAAAGATGCATATGATTTTTGGAAAATTGTTTATGACGAATGTCCTGCTGCTACAAAGGATATTTATCTGCATGGTGTAAAGATCATGGCATGGAAGATTGCCAATGAGAAAGATCCGGCTAAGAAGGCTGCTTTGATTGATGACCTGATGGCTGTGTATGACAAACGTGTGAAATACTTCGGTGATGATAAACGTTACGGTAAAGACTGGATCGTTTCTCGTAAAGCCCAGGATTATATCCAGCAGATGGGTGAAAAGGCCGACTACAATAAATTATATAGCTGGCTGGGTGATATCATCAACGAATATGGTGACAATACGGAAGCATTAGGTGTTTCTCTGTATATGTTTGCTTCTTATCAGAAGATGGCTGATGATCCTAATCACAAAGGACAGTATGTAGAAGATTATCTGAAAGCTTCTAAAATATTGGATACTCAGTTGCAGGCTGCACAGGCTGCAAACAATGAAAAAGAAGTAAACAACCTGACTACGTTTAAAACAAGTGTGAATGGTGCGTTTGCCAATAGTGGTGCTGCCGACTGCGAAACATTGCAGAACTTGTATGCTCCTAAAGTGGAAGAAAGTAAAAGCGATTTAGCTGCTTTGAAAGAAATCGTTGCATTATTGAGACGTGTACGTTGTCAGGAAATCGATGCATTCTTTGCTGCTGCAGGTTATGCTTATCAGTTGGAACCGAGTGCTGATGCTGCTATCGGTATTGCCAAACAGGCTGTAAAGAACAAGGATTATGATAAGGCTATCAAATATTTTGAAGAAGCCGCCAATATGGAAACAGATCCTTCTTCAAAAGCTGAAGATTATTATATGATGGCTCTGTTGTCTTTCGACCAGAAAGGTTATTCAAAAGCCAGAGAATATGCAAAGAAAGCTATTTCTATCAACGGAAGCTATGGTGCTCCTTATATCCTGATCGGACAGATGTATGCTGCGACAGTTAAGAACGTATTCCCGAATGACGGCGTTTTGGCAAGAGCAGCTTATAACGTAGCGATCGACCAGTGGGAAAAGGCAAAACAGGTTGATGAAAGCTGTAAAGACGAGGCTAACAAGTTGATCGGTACTTACCGTGCTCATTTACCTTCTACAGAAGAAATCTTTATGCATCCGGATCTGGAAAAAGGTAAAGCGTTTACTGTAGGTGGTTGGATCGGTGAGACAACAAGAATCAGATAATTATGACTGAAACGCGTTTTCCTGGTAAAACGAACAAATACGGCATAACAACTATCCTCGCGGTAGTTGTTATGCTTCTTTTATTTATGGCTTCTTGTGGTAAGGAGAATAAAGAGGTGGTCGAGGTTGAGTTCGATCCGGAAAATACGTATACTATGAGAACGACCGACATGACCAGTCTGATCTCAGACTCCGGTATTACCCGTTACCGGGTGAATGCGAAAGAATGGTTGATGTTCGGTAAGGCTAAAGAGCCTTATAATTACTTGCCACAGGGTGTTTATGTGGAAAAGTTTGACTCTCTTTTTAATGTAGAGGCTAGTGTAAAAGCAGATACTGCTTATTATTGGGATAAGAAAGGATTGTATAAGCTGATAGGCCATGTGAGCGTATTGAGCCTGGAAGGAAAGAAACTGGATACTTCGATATTGTTTATTGACCAAAAAGAGGACAAGATTCATACGGATCAATATTTTGAGTTGCAGGAAGGAGAGAAGATTATCACCGGTATTGGTTTCGAGTCCAATCAAAATATGACAAAATATAAGATTTTCAATTCACAGGGTACTTTCCCCGTAAGCGAATCTCCCCGTGATTCGTCAAGAGTAAATGTGACTCCCACAGACTCGACTGTTGTGGATATAACAAAGACAGATTCAATAAAATAGAATTGATGTGAATGCATTAACGTACATATTGATTTCATTAGCTTTTTCCGCTTTTTTTTCAGGCATGGAGATCGCGTTTATTTCTTCCAATAAATTGCGGCATGAACTGGATAAAAAGAATAAAAATATAGCCGGTAAAATATTGGATATCTTTTACCGGAATCCCAACCAGTTTATTTCTACGATGCTGGTGGGTAATAATATCGCATTGGTCGTTTACGGTCTGCAAATGGCAATTATACTGGAACCGTTTATTGCCCGGTTCGTTTCGAATGAGGCTTTGATCGTTCTTATCCAATCGATTATCTCAACACTGTTGATTCTGTTTACAGGTGAGTTTATTCCGAAAACGATATTCAAGCTGAATCCGAATTTCTCCTTGAACTTATTTTCGGTTCCGTTGCTGATCATATACATTATATTATATCCGATATCGAAGTTTTCCGCTTTGATATCCTATCTGATCCTGAAACTGGTGGGAGTGAAGAATATCACCCAGTCGAGCAGGCGTACTTTGGGAAAAGTCGATCTGGACTTTTTTATTCAGCAAAGTATTGAAGATGCACCTTTGAATTCGGACATGGATACCGAAGTGAAAATATTCCAGAATGCGCTCGACTTCTCCAATGTACGTTTGCGTGACTGTATTGTTCCCCGTACGGAGATCGTTGCTTGTGATACGACTGCCGGTATCGACGAACTTCGTTCTAAATTTATCGAGACCGGATTGTCAAAGATTCTGATATATAATGAGAATATCGACGATATCATAGGATATATCCATTCATCGGAGCTCTTCAAGAATCCGGAAGACTGGACACAGAATATCAAGACTGTCTCGATCGTTCCCGAAACAATGGCTGCCAATAAACTGATGAAGGTGCTGATGCAGGAGAAAAAGAGCATGGCGGTTGTAGTGGATGAATTTGGCGGTACTGCCGGGATCGTGACATTGGAAGATTTGGTGGAAGAAATATTCGGAGAGATTGAGGATGAACATGATATGAAATCATATGTAGCCCGTAAGGTTTCGGAGGATGAATACCTCGTATCGGGTCGTATGGAGATCGACACCTTGAATGAGAAGTTTAATCTGGAGCTGCCGGAGTCGGACGATTATGTGACGATCGCCGGCTACATATTGCATTTCTACCAAAAATTTCCTAAATTGAATGAATCAATCGTAATTGATAAATATACTTTCAAAATAATAAAAGTAACGGCAACGAAAATAGAACTTGTGCGAATGAAAGTAGGCAATTGATGAAAAAAAATGGAATAAAAGATGTAACAAATCCTTTTTTTCGTATCTTCGTGCCCTTAAACTGTAAAATATAAACTTTAAAAATAAATAACGATAAATGGCTACGCTGGAAAAAATCAGAAGCAAAGCTGGACTGCTTGTACTCGTTGTGGGTTTGGCATTGTTCGCTTTTATCATTGGAGACTTTTTGAACTCCGGTTCTACTTATTTCAGACAAACTCAGGAGAGAGTTGCTAAGGTTGACGGGGAAGTAATTAAAATTCAGGATTATCAGGGACGTATTGATGAAATGACTGAGATGTATAAAATGCAGTCCGGTCAGAATAATCTTCCCGAGGAATACATGAATCAAATCCGTCAGTCGGTATTCGACGCTATGGTACAGGAAGTCGTACTAGACGAAGCAACAGCTAAATTAGGTATGGGGGTAAGCCCGGAAGAATTGTTCGACATGGTTCAGGGTGAAAACATTTCACCGATGATCCAGCAGATGCAGATGTTTGTTAATCCGCAGACAGGTGCATTCGACAAGACTGCTCTGTTGAACTTTCTTAAAACAATTGATGACGACAATATTGCCAGCTATCCGGCTGATCAGCAGGCACAATTGATTCAGGCTCGTAATTTCTGGTTGTTCTGGGAAAAGAACATCAAACGTCAGCGTTTGGAACAGAAATATACAACCTTGCTGAGCAAAGCAGTTTCAGCTAATGTATTGGATGCGAAAGAAGCATTTGATGCTGCAGCTGAAAATTCGGATATCGTTTATGCTATGCAGTCATATGCAAGTATTCCTGATTCAACGGTTGAAGTAAGCAAGAGCGAAATCGAGAAGCTGTACAACCAGCGTAAAGAGCTTTACAAGCAAAAAGAAGGTAAGGTTATCAAATATATCGCTGTAGACATTCGCCCGAGCCAGGAAGACTATGATAAGGCTAGTGCAGACATCGAATCTTTGAAAGAAGAATTTGCAACATCAGAAAAAGTCGCTGATATTGTGAATGAAAATTCAGAAGTACCTTATATGGATGCATTCTTTACAGAAAATGCATTCGATCCGGAAATGAAACAATTCGCAACAACATCTGAAGTGGGTGCCGTATATGGTCCGGTATTTGACAATGACAAATACAGAATGTTCAAGTTGGTAGACAAAAAGATGGCTCCAGACTCTGTGAAGGTAAGTCATATCATGTTGGCTAACGGTGACGAAGCACGTACAACAGCTTTGGCTGATAGTTTGATGAACGTTTTGAAGAATGGCGGAAACTTTGCTGAACTGGCAAAAGAATTCTCTGCTGACCAGGCTGCTGAAAATGGCGGTGAACTGGGATGGTTTACTGAAATTACAGCCCTGAGAGGTGTAAACGAAGATTTCAAGAACGCTGTATTCTCAACTCCGGTTAATGAAGTAGTGAAAGTTAAATCTTTATATGGAACTCACCTGGTAAAGGTTACAGAAAAAACAGCCAATGTGAACAAGTATAAAGTAGCTGACATTGACATGACTGTATCTCCCAGCTCCAAGACTTATAGCAATATTTATAACGAGTTGAATCAGTTCATTTCTAAAAATAACGATTTGGCAAAATTGGATGATGCTGCTAAAGAAGCGGGTTATAACCTGATCTCAGGCGTAACTGTTACTGCAGATAATCAGACTTTGGGAAGTATCAAGAACTCTCGTCCGGTTATCCGTTGGGCATTCCAGAATGATAAAGGCAAAATCTCTGAAATCTTCGAATGTGACGATAAATTTGTTATTGCAGGTATTGAAGGTACTTTGAAAGAAGGTTACCGTTCTCTTGCTTCTTTAACTCCTACTTTGAGAGCTGAAATTGCAGCTCAGAAGAAAGGTGAAAAGATATCTGCTGATCTGAAAGCAAAGAACCTGACATCTGTAGAGTCTTATGCTGATGCTATGGGATCAAGAGTAGATTCAGTTAAGTTTATCAACTTCGGAACTCGTCGTATCGCCGGTATCGGTGTAGAGCCTAAACTGAATGCAATGGTTTCTGTTGCTGAAGTAGGTCAGGTAAGCGAACCGGTTGTCGGAAACAATGGCGTATATGTATTCAAAGTATATGACAGAAACAAAGATGCTAAAGAATATAATGAAGCGGATGAGATCAAGACGTTAGATGCTTCAAATGCTTATCGTTTCGGATTCCAGGCTATTCAGTCATTGGTAAACAAGGCAGATGTAGAAGATAACCGTATTCGTTTCTTCTAAACAAATAAGATATAAAGGATATACTTGATCCTTTTCAGTGAAAGCTGCCGGACTTATTCAAAAAAGTCCGGCAGCTTTTTTTATCTTTGTACTGAATTAATCGTTATAGAACAAAATACAATGCAAGAGAAAAGACGATTGTTAGGCATGACGCTGGACGAACTGAAAGAAGTCGCTGCACAGGTCGGCTTGCCCGGTTATGCAGCGAAGCAGATGGCAGATTGGCTGTATAAGAAGAAAGTGACTGCCATTAAGGAAATGACTAATATTGCCGTAGCCAAACGTACTCTTTTGGAGGAGTCCTTTGAGATAGGCGCGGTTCCTCCGGTCGATTGTATGAAATCGGTGGATGGAACGATCAAATATTTATTTGCCGCAGGTCCCGGCAATTTTGTCGAATCGGTCTATATTCCGACTAACGACCGGGCAACATTATGTGTTTCTTCGCAGGTAGGCTGTAAGATGAATTGTCTGTTCTGTATGACAGGCAAACAAGGATTCACAACCAATCTTACCTCCAATCAGATATTGAATCAGATTCAGTCTCTTCCGGAGTCGGATTCGTTGACCAATCTGGTCTTTATGGGGATGGGAGAACCTTTGGATAACGTTGACGAACTGTTCAAAGCACTTGAAATCCTCACGTCGTCTTATGGATATGGCTGGAGTCCCAAAAGGATAACCGTCTCCACTATTGGGGTTATAAAAGGACTGAAACGTTTTCTGGAAGAGAGTGATTGCCACCTGGCAGTCAGCTTGCATTCTCCTTTCCATGAGGAGCGTTTGTCTTTGATGCCTGTAGAAAAGGCGTATCCGGCGCAGGAAGTCATTGATCTGATTAAACAATATGACTTTTCCCATCAGCGTCGCGTTTCTTTTGAATATATAGTTTTTAAAAATTTAAATGATAGTCCGAAACATGCTAAGGCTTTGATTGGTTTATTAAAAGGAATGGAATGCCGGGTGAACCTGATACGTTTTCATGCTATACCCAATGTCCCGTTGGAAAGTTCGGATTTGGCGAAAATGGAAATATTCCGTGATACCCTGAATAATGCCGGGCTCGTTTGTACAATCCGGGCTTCAAGAGGAGAAGATATATTTGCCGCTTGTGGGATGCTGTCAACGGCAAAAAAGCAACAAAATGGATAGAAGGCAGATCATTTAATGGAAAAGAACTATATTTGTGTAATAAAAAACGAATGGGTATGAAAAAGATTTCTTTACTGATTAGCTTATGTATGTTTCTGGTATTGCTGGGATCATGTAGCTCAGGTCCGGTTGGAAAACGGGCCACTGGCCTCGCTTACGAGGTTGTTGTAGTAATGAAAAAAGCAAACTGGGATGGCCCTTCGGGAAAGGCTATTAAGCAAGAACTGACATCAGATGTCCCAGGTCTTCCTCAATCTGAACCTGCATTAAAAATAACTTATGTAGATCCTTCTCAATTTGACGGGTTGTTGACTTATGTCCGCAATATCCTGATCGTAAACATAGATCCTGCCATTTATACGAAGGCTTCGCTGAGCTATGAAAATGATCGCTGGGCAAAAGGCCAGGTGGTTGTTACCTTGAATGCTCCTTCTCCGGAAGCAATCATCGAATATGCACAGGCACATCCGAGAGCGCTTGTAGACTTCTTTGTAAAAGTCGAAATGAACCGGGCTGTAGCTCAGTTGGAAAAAGATTATAGTACGGTGGTTATGGAGAACTTGAAGGATAAGTACGACCTGATGCTGAATGCTCCGGCTAACATGACTTACTATCGGGATACGACAGACTTTTTCTGGGCATCCAATAATGCCAATACCGGACGTACGGATTTGATTGTATATACTTTCCCTTATACGGACCCGAATACGTTCACTGCCGATTATTTGGTGGCGAAACGTGACTCGGTGCTGAAAGCGAATCTGCCGGGTGCTTTTCCCGATTCATATATGACGACAGAATCCCGGTTTGGCGTTGAGTACACGCCGATCACGGTGAATGGAAAGTATTGCGGTGTGTTGCGTGGTTTGTGGAAGATGGTTGGCGATATGATGGGAGGACCGTTTGTCAGTCATGTCCGTCTCGATGAAAAGAACAACCGCGTAGTTGTTGCCGAAGGGTTTGTCTTTGCTCCTGAAACAGATAAACGTAACTTTATCCGCCGTGCCGAAGCTGCTTTATATACTCTTCGCCTGCCGGGTGAATTTGATAAATCAGTAGAAGAAAAGCTTGACATTCCGGAAAGTAAGAAATAAACAAACATAATACATGGAAGAACGATTGATAAAGGTGGGCATTACCCACGGGGATATAAATGGTATCGGATATGAAGTGATACTTAAAACATTTTCAGATGCCAGGGTTGCTGAACTTTGTACTCCGGTCATATACGGATCGTCGAAGATCGCAGCTTATCACCGGAAAGCGTTGGAGTTGCCTCCTGTGAATATGAATATCATCTCTCAGGCAGAAGATGCCGGAATTAACCGGGTGAATATCATTAACTGTGTGGATGATGAGACAAAAGTAGAATTATCGCAGTCGACATCGATAGCAGGAGAAGCTGCATTCCTGGCATTGGAAGCAGCCGTTACCGATTTGAAAAGGGGAGCGGTGGATGTTTTGCTGACAGCTCCGATCAATAAACATAATATTCAGAATGATCAGTTCCATTTTCCGGGACATACCGAATATCTGGAAGAACGTTTTGGCGGTGTAGGACGGAAAGCCTTGATGATCCTGATGAAAGATGGTTTGCGTGTCGCTTTGGTGACCGGGCATATTCCACTTTCTGAGGTCCCTTCAAAAATAACCGTAGAGGATATTGTGTCGAAGCTGCGTATATTCAATCAATCGCTCAAACAGGATTTTGGGATTGTGAAACCTCGTATTGCCGTTCTTTCCTTGAATCCGCATGCAGGCGATGACGGTTTGTTGGGAAAAGAGGAGGAAACGATCATACTGCCGGCTATGGAAGAAGCTGAAAGAAGAGGTGTGATGTCTTTCGGGCCGTATGCGGCAGACGGATTTTTCGGTTCTCAAATGTATGATAAGTTCGACGGAGTACTGGCCATGTACCATGACCAGGGCCTGGCACCCTTCAAAACGCTGGCAATGGATGACGGTGTTAATTATACGGCCGGCCTGTCGATCGTACGAACTTCTCCGGCACATGGGACTGCCTATGACATCGCCGGACAGAATGTTGCATCTGAAGAATCGTTTCGCCAGGCTTTGTATGCCGCTCTCGATATTTACCGTAACCGGTTGATCTATCGTGAGGCGACGGCAAATCCGCTCCGAAAACAATATTTCGATAAGGGCGGCGACAATGAAAAACTGGATCTTACCAAAGATGATGATGCAGAGGTTTGTTCTCAATAAATAATAAAGAAATATCCCTCGGAAAACTCTGTTTCCGGGGGATATTTGTTATAAATAACGGTTCTTTATACCTGTTGTTTTTTATAATAAAATGGTCAATATTGCGCTTTTTGACTTCAAACTTTTTTTGATAGGAAAAGTTTGCGTAAGTTTGTGGTTCAAAATTGCAACATGAATTATGTTTAAAGATAAAACGATCGTATATACTTCCGGAACATTCGATATGTTTCATTATAATCATCTCCGGATGATCAATTATGCCCGTAGCCTGGCTGATATCCTGATCGTAGGAGTAAGCACGGACGAACTGGTTTCTTCTTATAAAGCAAATCCTATTATCCCGTTCAACGAGCGTCTTCAGATCATTGAAGCGTTGAAAACTCCGGATATTGTCATACCGCAGCATACACTCGATCATACAGAGATTGTGAAGAAGCTGAATATCGATGCTTTCGTGGTTGGTGACGACTGGTACGGTAAATACGATTATCTGAAAGATTTAGGTGTACAGGTTTTTTATTTCCCATACGGAACCGGCGTTTCTTCATCTAATTTGAAGAAGACGATTCATGATTCTTACGAAGAGAACCTGAAATATCAACGACATGCTAAACCTGCTACTGTAAAGGGGAAAGGGGAGGAATAAAAAGAACTCATGGAAAAATGTGCTTTAATTACCGGTGGTACGAAGGGTATAGGTAAAGCGGTGGCTTTCTGTTTGGGAAAAGCCGGGTATGATCTTGTGCTTACATATGCTTCAGATTCGGAAAAGGCTGAACAGACACGTGATGGTTTGCAACAGCAATTTGGAATCAAAGTCTCTGTACTACAGGCTGATATTACTAAAAAGGAATCCATTGATAAAATAGATGCTTATTTGCGGGAAAAGAATTTGCAGTTGGATACTGTTATCTTTAATGCGGGACTGACTTGTCGTGATTCGTTTGAGGATTTGTCACTCACGGATTGGGAACGGGTCTTTTTTGCAAATATACATTTCCCGGTATTCTTATTACAACGTGTTGTTCAATTGATCAATAAGGGGGGGAGTGTGGTCTTTACCGGCTCCTTGATGGGTATTCAGCCTCATTCGGTTTCCCTGGCTTATGGGGTGACGAAGAGTGCTGTGCATGCTCTTGTTAAGAATATGGTCAAATTCCTGACTCCTTATGAGTTGCGTGTGAACGCAGTCGCTCCCGGATTTGTCGATACCGAATGGCAGAAGACCAAACCGGCTGAGATACGAAAAAATATAGAGAACAAGGTTTCTTTAGGACGCTTTTGTGATCCGGAAGAGTTGGCCGAAGTGTATAAGATGTTAATTGAAAATAGTTATTTTAATGGCGAAGTGGTCGTTGTAGACGGCGGATATTCGTATAAATAATAGATCATGAGTAATTTGGATAAAGAATACGAAGCATCACTAAAATCGATAGAAACAGAAAATGTAGTGGACCGGGCGTTTTACCGTCCGATCGGTTTTCGTATCGCTCGTATGCTGCGTGGCACGGGGATTACCCCGAATATGGTGACGGTTATTTCTATCTTTGTAGGAGCAGGTGCCGGCTACATGTTTTATCATGACAATCTGGTGTATAATATCTGTGGTATTTTATTATTGGTTTTTGCCAATATACTCGATTGTGTAGACGGCCAGCTGGCTCGTCTGACCGGTATCAAGTCGGCTATCGGACGAATACTTGACGGATTTGCCGGTGATATCTGGTTTGCCTCCATCTATGTCGGTTTTGCTCTCCGTTTATCCCATGAATATGGCACTTACTGGTTTTTCGCTTTAGCCGTTATCTCCGGCTTGTCTCATCTGGTGCAGGCGAATATAACCGATTATTATAAAACATTGCACCTTTATTTCATCAGTAAGGATAAAGGCGCAGAATTTCAGTCTCTGGAACAGGTAATAGCCCGTCATAAAGAGATGAAGCTGGGTATCAACAAAGCATTTTATTTTCTTTACAGAGGATATACTTTACTCCAGGTAAAAGCGACTCCCTCTTTGCAGCATATGTTGCAGAGCCTTCATGCTAAATACGGGGATGATATTCCGGAGAATGTACGGGTCGCTTTTCGTAAACAAAGTCGTGACCTGATGCGTTATATAGATCTGCTGACATTTAACGGGCGTACAATTGTCATGTTCGTTGTCGTGTTGGTAGGTGAAGTGTGGGTTTATTTCCTGTATGAAATAATCGTGTTGAATTTTGTATTGCTGATGTCGATGCGCAAGCACGAAAAAATGTGTGCATCGTTTATTGAATAAATAAAATATGAAAAAGAGCGTAGTAGACATTAATGATTTGCAGGAAGCTGCCCCGTTCTTCAGAAGCCGTGTAGGCACCTTCCTTGGCAAATTACTGATTAAATGGCTAAGTGTTGACAAAGTAAACAAAGTGCATGCCAATAATTGCCATTTGCGTGGAGCAGCGTTTACTACTGCCTTACTGAATGATCCTTTGATCGACATCAAGTATCATCTGCATAATGGGGAAATACTGGATCATTTGCCTGAAGGGGCATTTATAACAATATCCAATCATCCTATCGGTTCGGTCGATGGGATCATACTGATCGA
Source organism: Parabacteroides chongii (assembly GCF_029581355.1). NCBI lineage: Bacteria > Pseudomonadati > Bacteroidota > Bacteroidia > Bacteroidales > Tannerellaceae > Parabacteroides > Parabacteroides chongii. Next base: position 3,389,692 of record NZ_CP120849.1, read on the forward strand.
TATCATGGCAGCGCGCCGTCCGGACTTTAAGGTGATGGTGAACGAGATCCTGGTAAAGATCGGTGCCATGAAGGATAATTTTGTTTCAGTCTTGCCCGATTCAACCGGTAATGGTCCGAACCCGGCCAATATAAACGGTGTACGTTATTCATTGCAGCGCCTGAAAGAAGGGCATCCGATGGGCTTTTTCCCGGCAGGGGCGATTTCTTTCTACAATAAAGAAGACAAGGTGATCCGTGACCTGCCCTGGACGCACAGCGTGATCCGTCTGATCCGCAAAGCCAATGTTCCGATATATCCTGTTTATTTTGATTTTTTGAATTCCCGCTTCTTTTACTGGCTGGGTAGTATCAGTTGGAAGATACGTACTCTGCGTATTCCAGCCGAAGCTTTCAACAAACGGGGAAAGACAGTCGATGTATATGTCGGTGAGCCCATCTCGCCTGACGAAATAAAGAATTTTACGGATGATACGGCATTGGCAGAATTTTTATTCAACCGTACTTATGGTGCTAAAAAATAAGAAACCGCTGATAGAATCTGCTCTTGATAGCTGGAATTTGAATTAAGATTTGTAATTTTGGCAGACAAACTGAAATAATTACAGATATTCAATAGATATGATGATTAAGGTTGACGTCCAGCAAATAAAACAGCGTTTTGGAATTATAGGAAATAGCCCTGGCCTGAACAGGGCGATCGATGTCGCTCTTCAAGTGGCACCGACTGATTTGTCTGTGCTTATTACAGGAGAAAGTGGTGTCGGTAAAGAAACTTTTCCTCAGATCATACATCAGAACAGTCCGCGTAAACATGGTCAGTATATAGCCGTGAACTGTGGTGCTATCCCGGAAGGAACCATCGACTCCGAGTTGTTCGGACATGAAAAAGGATCTTTTACAGGGGCATTGGCAGACCGGAAAGGTTATTTTGAAGTAGCCGACGGAGGAACTATTTTTCTGGACGAAGTCGGGGAATTGCCTACTCCGACACAAGCCCGTCTGTTGCGTGTTCTTGAGACCGGTGAATTTATTAAAGTCGGTTCATCAAAAGTACTGAAGACGAATGTGAGGATTGTTGCTGCGACTAATGTGAACCTGGTGCAGGCGGTGGCAGACGGAAAATTCCGTGAAGATCTGTACTATCGTTTGAATACAGTACCTATCCAGATACCTCCTTTGCGTGAACGTCCGGATGACATTATCCTGTTGTTCCGTAAATTTGCCGGAGACTGTGCCGAGAAATATCGTATGCCGCCGATCCGCCTGGATGAAGAAGCTCGCCAGTTGCTGACTTCTTACCGCTGGCCGGGAAACGTCCGCGAATTGAAGAATATTACGGAACGGATTTCAGTGATCGAGGAAGACCGGGATATCACTGCCAGCATACTGCGTTTGTATCTTCCGGATCTGAATGTGGAGAAATATCCGGTCCTGGTCAAACAGCAGGAAAACGACCAGAAATTTTTCAACAGTGAACGCGAAATACTTTACCAGGTCCTCTTCGATATGAAGAAAGATGTCAATGAACTGAAAAAGCTGGTTCATGATATCATGGGAGGGAAGATGCCTATGCCGGTAACCGATGAGACTGCTTATGCACATCCGATCCATCCGGTTCATTCGGCTCCTATCCAGGAAGCGGAAGCGGTGGAAGAAGAAGAGACACTTTCTTTGGAAGAGGTCGAAAAAGATATGATCCGTAAAGCATTGGAGAAACATAACGGACGCAGAAAGAATGCGGCTGCTGATCTGAAAATATCGGAACGTACTCTTTACAGAAAGATTAAAGAATATAATTTGGAATAATATGTTGAGAAAGAATGTGATCTGGCTCTGTCTGCTGATAAGCGTAATAGTAACGGCTTGTTCTATTTCCTATAAGTTCAACGGAGCTTCGATTGACTATACAAAAGTAAAAACAATTACTGTCAAGGATTTTCCGAACCAGGCTCCTTTGGTGTATCCTCCGTTATCGCAGGAGTTTACCGAAGCGTTGAAGGATATTTATATCCGTCAGACTCGTCTCCAAATGGTCAATAACAACGGAGACCTGGAGTTGGAAGGGGAAATTACCGGTTACGAACTGACACCGATGGCAGTCAAGGAAGATGCCTGGTCGTCCCAGACGAAGCTGACGATCACCGTCCGTGTCCGTTATTCCAACCGGACGAATCCGGATGAAGATTTCGAACAGAGTTTCTCTGCTTATCGTGAGTTCGATGCAAGCCGGATGTTGCAGGATGTGCAGGCAGAGTTGTGTACCGAGATCGTCGATGAGTTGACAGATCAGATTTATAATGCAACCGTAGCCAATTGGTAAAATTATGAAAGCTGCAGACTTATATCTATTGATGGAAGATCCCTCTCTGCTGACGAAGGAAACACTTTCCCCGTTACGTCAGATAGTGGATGAATATCCTTATTTTCATATAGCCCGAATGCTTTATCTGAAGAATCTGGCTGTATTGAACGATATACGTTTTGCCGCAGAGTTGAAAAGAATGGCAGTTTATATACCGGACAGAAGAAAATTATTTGCACTGATCGAGGGAGAGCGTTACGGTATGACGTTTAAGGCAGCTACAGGTGAGGAAGGTGCATCGGCAGCAGATTCTTTCTCCTTGATCGAAGCTTTCCTGGCTGATCGTGAGGGGGAAGGGGAGCAACAGGCGACCGATGAAAGTCTATTATTTCAGCCTTCCGTATCATCCGATTATATTTATTGGTCGTTATCCAAAGATGAGACACCGGCTGAAGAAGAACCGTCGGCCAGGCTTCAGCATCATGATCTGATCGATTCTTTCATTAAAAATGATGAACAACGTGCACCGGGTAGCGGTTTGTCGCTGACTTTGCAGCCGGATGCCGCATCTTCTCAGGCTCCGTTAAAAGAACAGGAGAGTGAGCACCCCCGTTCGTTGGACGATGATTCTTATTTTACCGAGACATTGGCCCATATTTATGTTAAACAGAAACGGTATGAGAAGGCATTGCAAATTATTAAAAACTTATATTTGAATTATCCAGAAAAAAATGCTTACTTTGCAGACCAAATTAGATTTTTGGAAAAATTGATTATTAACACTAAAAAATAAAACTAAAATGTACGTATTTATTTCTATTCTAATCCTGATCGCTTCAATACTTTTGATCCTGATAGTATTGATACAGAACTCAAAGGGGGGAGGTCTGGCTTCAGGATTCTCTTCATCTAACCAAATTATGGGTGTACGTAAAACCACAGACTTTTTGGAAAAAGCAACATGGGGCCTGGCTGGTTTTGTTATTGTATGTAGTATCGTTATTACAGCATTTATCCCTAGAGCAACAACTACTACACAATCTGAAATCAAAAAACAGGTAAATGAAGCTGTTACAATCGATCCGAATACGGTAGCTCCTAACTTCGGTACGGCTCAGCCATCGGCTAATGCTCCGGTTGAAGAAGAAGCTCCGGCTGAAGAACCTGCACAAGCACAATAAGTTTGATTTTATCAGATATTTAAATGTATATAAAAAAGCATTCCGGAAGGGATGCTTTTTTTATGGAAAAACACACTCTACAGCCAATATAAAGCGAGAGGCTTCACCTTTCACACTCCTGCAACTTGCTGTCAATCTGTATATTCCTGTGACACCAGACGTTTCACAACACCAAACGCCCAAATCTTAATAAATGTAACACGCAAAGCCGTGCTTTCAAAACATATATCTTTTGCAATCAAAAGACCGGACTTTTGATTCTAAAACACTGGTCTTAACATTTAAAAACACCGGTCTTTTTCAACCGATCAAAAGACGTTTCACCGTATTCTTTTGATGCATAATAAGTTGAAGGCCGTGACAGGTGAAGGGTAAAATTGTTTTTATCGTGTGCAGATGATGATCCGGTTGCTGCCGTACCTATATTAGATGGCTGCCGCACCTGTTTCAAATGGCTGCCGGAGTTATTTCAAATAGCTGCCGGAGTTATTTCAAATGGGTCGGCAGCTATTTGTGATGGGAGCCGACATAGTTTATTCGATATAGAGAATAAACGACAAGTTAAGCCATTGCCTTTATTTGCCAGTTTTACTACTGAAGATATTCATAGTAACAGAAAATTGGAAGAAAAGAGATTTAAGCAATACTTCCATAAACCTTCTTTTGGTTATTATGGCAGTCAGGCTTGCGAAAAGACAATTGGAACAGTACTGATTGATGAAGTTGATTTACATTTACACCCTACATTGCAAGTATCCGTATTAAAAGGTTTCTTACCAATAGCTATATAGATATATTTTATGAGGAATGACAGTTGATTTTTGTATCTTTGTTGGGACAGATCAAACTGTTTTATATTAAATAATACAATAGTATGGATATGATAAATTTCGACGGTCTATTAATCGGGATCGCTACTTTTCTGATAATCGGGTTGTTCCACCCGGTAGTTGTGAAGGCTGAATATTATTGGGGGACCAAGTGTTGGTGGATCTTCCTCGTTTTGGGGATTGTCGGAACGGTTGCTTCCTTACTGATCGAGAGTGTTTTTGTCTCTGCTATCTGTGGAGTTTTCGCTTTCTCTTCGTTTTGGACGATCAAAGAAGTATTCGAACAGGAAGAGCGTGTACTGAAAGGTTGGTTTCCGAAAAATCCGAAAAGACAATATCCGGAAAAATAATTGTACCTTTGTGGCTGTAATTAAATAGTACAGCTATGAAGAAGAAAAAGAAAGTCTCTCCGTTGGACGAGTACATCAAGGCGAACCGTAAAGGGAGCCGGGAAGCGGAAATAGAGAATCACGGACGTCCGGTAAGTCATAACCGGGTGCATGTATCGAAAAAGGTTTATAATCGCAAAAGAGATAAGGCAGATGCCCAGGGGCGTCTGCCTTACTTGATTAACAGGGTTGCTTGATTTTCTTTTATTCTTCTTTTATATATAATCCTTCGCGTGACAATTGATGGTCGAGGTTAGCTACTCCCAGTCCGACGATAGCCATAACGGTCGCAGCATGTTCCTGGTATTCAGGAATACTCTTAGTGTATAAGTCACGTTCCGTATGCCATATTTCGTCGTAACTGAAGTTGTATCCCTTGATATCCTTTTCCATAAAGCCAATGGTCGGAACACCTTCGATGGCGAAGACTGAAGCATCCGTACCACCTGGTGTTTTCGGCTGTTTGCGGGGAGCTGCTTCTTTGACTTCGAACGGATATTCCGGATCGATCTTTTGGATCGGTTTGCATATCTTTACAAAATCATCGTACATTGCTTTAGGTACACTGATTCCAATCGGAGGAGTAGGACCGCCATCACGGTTGAAGAGGTTGGATATCTTTTCCAGTTTCTTCGGATTCCCTTTCACCCAGGCTGTAGCACCCAGCAGACCAAATTCTTCACCGGCAAAGGCACAGAATAGCATGGTACGTTTGGGTTTGGCTCCGGATGTTGCGATCAGGCGGGCTGCTTCCATAACGGGGGTAACGCCCGAACCGTCATCCACACCACCTGTTCCTACATCGAAAGAGTCGAGATGGCCGCTTAACATGACATATTCTCCGGGATATTTGCTCCCTTTGATGGAACCTATTACATTGTAATATTTTACCGGTCCCAGACGGAAGTGGTTACGTATATCGAATTCGAGCATGAAAGAACGCCGTTCTTTCACCATCTGCTTAATGGTGGCATATTGATGTTCATCCAGCTTAATATCGGGAACTGTCGGGAGTTTTTCTATTGTCATTTCCTGATCGAATACGACGTTCTTATCATAAAGTGCACGGAGTGGAACAGGGGCCGATTGAATAAAGCCTAAGACACCGGCTTCGCACATCTCCTTGTAGAACAATGCCGGTACATCTTCTTTAAGAGGCAGCAACGGGGTATTCTTCTTATTTACCCAGTTGTCGGTCATTATTTCACGGTTCTTTTTGGCTATTTCATTATTCTCGGCGATAATCGCGGCGCGGCTGGAATCGGCCGAAGCAGAGTGGGCTATCGGCCATCCGACATTCGTCCCGCTGACTAATATCCACGCTCCTTTCAGTTGACCTTTCATCCGGTCGAACTCATCCTGTGTAAGCGGTTCGAGCAGCACGTGTCCCCGTTGAAGACCTTTTGTGCCGGAGGTATAAGAGGGGGTAACGAAATGGAGGTCCATACCGTTTTCACCGAGTAGTTTGCCGAACCACGGTCCTCGGTTGAATCCGACCGGTAATGTGCCAGCTTCCTGTAGTTCGACTTCCAGTCCCCATTCTTTAAATTTGGAGGCGACCCATTCGGTGGCATTATCATAGGCATCGGAACCGATCGGGCGTCCGCCGAAACGGTTGGTCAGAATATCCAGATGGCTCATGACCCGGTTGTCCGTTCGTCCGGTTTCTATGATTTTGTTTACTGCAGCCTCCTGCGCCGGGAGGAATGAAATGGTCATGCAGGCCATGGTTGCAAAGAGAAGAATAGTCCTTTTCATATCAGTGTTTGTTTAAGTATTGCAAATTAATGGATAAAATCAACGTGTACCAAATGAAATACGGGAAATAATGACAGAATAATTTAATAAAGGTGCGGTGCGTGTAGCCTGAATGAACTCGGTGAAACATTGTTTCCGTAAATTTAATTCCATTGTAGTCATAATTGCTTGCTTTAGGTTTTCTTATCTGAAAAAGATAAGACATTAATTCTGAATTATATTTACATTTGTGACCAAATAAGAAATACACGTATGATATTTTACTTTTCAGGAACCGGGAACTCCCGTTGGGTAGCGAATGCTTTGGGGATCACTTTGGGTGAACCCGTTGTCTCGATGGCGGAAGAGTTAAAAACAGGTAAAAAGGAAATTGTCTGCCCGCTCAGGGAAGATGAGAAAGTGCTGTTTGTCTATCCGGTACATTCATGGGGACCGGCTGTTCCTGTCGTTCGTTTTATCGAAAAGCTGAGGTTGACGGGATACGATAAACAACCGGTTTATTCCGTATCCACTTGCGGAGATGAATGCGGCTATACAGCAGATATGATGCGTAAAGAATTGGATAAAAGAGGAATAAACCTGACTGAAGGCTATTCGGTCATTATGCCTAACAACTATATACTGTTGCCGGGCTTCGATGTGGACAGTAAGGAGGTGGAAGAGCAGAAACTGCAGGAAGCTCCTGCAGCAGTGGCAGCTATAGCCGATGCTATCCGGGAGAATAAAAAAGTTAATATATATAAGAAAGGAAGCCTGCCCGGATTGAAGAGCTACTGTATATATCCTCTTTTTGCTAACTTTGCCATAGGGAAAAACTCCTTCCGGGTAACAGACGGTTGCATATCATGTGGTCTGTGTGAGCGGGTTTGTCCTACCGGGACTATCACCCTGGCAGACGGCAAACCGGTATGGTCGGACACTTGTGTACAATGTGTCGCCTGTATCCATCGCTGTCCGGTTCGTGCCATCGAATATGGTAAGATAACCCTGAAGAAAGGAAGATATCATCATCCCGATACTAAACAATAAACAAAGCAAAAATGAAACAATTTGTAATGATGGCTATGGCGTTGTTCCTGTTGGCAAGCTGTCAGGAAACGCCCAAAGGTTATGTAATAAACGGAGTAGTGGAGAATATGCCTGACGGCAAGATCTATCTGAAATCTTTCCGCAATAAAATGTTCTTTGACGTGGATACCGCCGAGATTAAGGATGGGAAATTTACGTTCAAAGGTGAAGTAGACCAGCCTCTGTTGTATGGTCTGGCTACCGAGGATATGAATTATCCGGTACAACTCTTTGTTGAGAACGCTACTATGGACGTAACGATCGGTAATGACGGCGAGACAATTATCGTGCAGAATTCTCCTGTTAATGTGATTTTCCAGGAGAACCAGAGTAAGGTCTTTGAGAACGGGTTCGATATCGATAGCCTGATTAGCAAATATCCTGACTCACCGGCTGCAGCTTTCTATCTGTACCGGTATTTTACGTATCAGCTACCGCTGGATCAGTTGAAGGCTACTCGTTCCAAAATCTCTCCGGCTTTGGCTGACTGTCCTTATGTGAAGGATCTGGATGGTATCATCGGTCAATTGGAAAACGTACAGATCGGTAAGACGGCACCTGACTTCTCTTTACCGGATACGGCTGGAGTGGCTGTTTCCTTGTCCGACTTCCGTGGTAAATATGTTCTGTTGGATTTCTGGGCATCCTGGTGTCCTCCTTGCCGTCGCGAGAATCCGAATGTCGTGAAAGCATTCCAGGATTACAAGGATAAGAACTTCACGATCATCGGTATTTCCCTGGATAATAATAAAGATAAATGGCTGAAGGCCATCGCTGATGATAACCTGACCTGGACGCATGTATCCGACCTGAAATACTGGGATTCGGAAATACCGGCCTTGTATGGTGTCCGTGGCATTCCGGCTAATGTCTTGCTGGATCCTGACGGTGTGATCATAGCCAAGAATATCACAGGTGAAGAATTGCATAATACTTTAAAAGACGTAATCAAATAAGCATGAAACGAAATCTGCTTATATCCTTTTTCTGCCTTCTCTGCCTGTGGGTTTCCGCTGCGGAGAAGGTTGATTTTGATAAAGCCGTCCGTACGGCTGTCGAGCGGCAGATGCAGTTTTATCCGAAATCTACCTTGAAAGACCTGTATAAGAATTTCTTTCAGGATAAGTTCGGTCCCGGACATATTATCAGCGATACGACTGCTGCCGGAAATTATTTGCGCCGTGAAATGGCTTCTTATACGGAAACAGAAGGTGAACTGGCAGAGCCGACGGGTTGGGAAGGTAACTTCTACCGGGTAAACCTGTCCGTCATAAAGAACGGGCAAATTCCTTACCAAACCTTTTTTGATGCTTTTGTCCGTAGCGTGAACGGAATCCGTCCTGTGACCGTTGCCGAATGGCAAAAAGAATGGAACCGGATTGAAGCAATTATCCGTTCGATGAAGCTAACTTTGCCGGACTATGAAAGTGACAGGAAAGAGATCGACGACCGTTTGAACCGGGGTGAATATGTCGGTCATCACAGTAAAGTGTTCGAAGAGACTTACTCTCCGCATTACCGTATCATCAGTAAAGATATTTTTGAACAAGAATTACAACCTTTAATACAATTGTCATCCAGGTAGTTACAACAAACAAACCTCTCTTCTTGTTTTATTATTGAATAATAAATTGATGAAGAAGGAGATGAGAATTGCAATCAGCGGTAATTCAGGTTTTATAGGACGGCATCTGACGGAGTTTTTATCTGCCGGAGGAAATGTTGTTGTCCCTTTGAAACATTCGATGTTCCGTTCGAGGTCGGATGAGAAGCTGAGGCAAGCGTTGGCAGGATGTAATGTCGTGATCAATTTGGCGGGAGCTACTATCAATCAGCGCTGGACCCGGAAAGCCAAGCGTAAAATACTGAACAGCCGTATTCATACGACCCGGCGACTGGTCTCGATCATTAATGAGATGGAGGTGAAGCCGGAAGTATTCATCTCTGCTTCTGCCGTAGGCGTTTATCCGGATAAGGGTATTTATTCCGAGAGCAGTACGTCGGAGGGAACAGGTTTCCTGGCTGATGTATGCGTCCGTTGGGAAGATGAGGCACAGAAGCTGTCGAGAGATATCCGGCTGGTCATTGCACGTTTCGGGGTTGTTCTGGCAAAAGACGGAGGGGCGTTGCCTAAAATGTTATTGCCGTTCCGCTTCTTTGTCGGTGGAAAGATCGCTTCCGGAAAACAGGGATTCTCCTGGATACACATAGAAGATGTATTGCATGCCATCCAGTTTATTATCGATCATAAGGATTTATCAGGAGTCGTGAATCTCGTTGCTCCCCAGCCTTTGACGAACCGGGCTTTTACAAAAGCTACCGCTGAGGTGATGCATCGGCCGGCATGGCTGACTATTCCCCGGAAAGTTTTCCAATATGTATATGGGGAAGGCGCGGAGGTGATCACCAAAGGACAACAGGCTTATCCTGCCCGGCTACTTTCTGCCGGATATATATTTCGTTATTCGGATATACGCTTGGCTTTACATAGCTTCATGATGTAATCTTAAACTTTTGTTGTTTGAATGTATCTTGTTTCTTCATTGACGAGGCTTTGCTTTACATTGTTGATGCGGTAAATAAAAAAGCGATCCCCGTTCATTTGGAGATCGCTTTCTTTTATGTATTGGCACTTATTTATTTGTAGCTATAGCCAGCTTTCTTTTGTGCACTGTTTGCGTTTGCTGCCGGAATGATAGTGAAGCCCCACTTGTATTCTTTGTCGGCAGGTAATGTATATTCAGGTTCCGGACGCGAATACCAGCTGTCGTAACCGGCCAGACCCTGTTGTTTCAGGTCGACACATACCTCTACGAAGTTACGCGGAGTAATATCGTTGATGTGTGTCTGGCGGGGTTTGTCGTACGGGCCGAGGTTCGGACGGTTATCGATCTCTTCTTGTGTGAAGTTGTTCCACTGGTACGGACGGTGAGTCGCCTTTCCGGCATCGAAATCTTCCACAGAGTTACGCATTGCATTGAATTCCATTTCATCGTCGGCAACGATCAACAGGTTCTTGCCTTTGCCGCCTAAAGTGATCCAGCGGGTATCGCAATGGTGACCGTTTTCTTGCGGACGAACGTAGGGGAAATACTGATCTTCAGCCGTACTCTTATACTGTCCGATCATGTAACCGGCTTTACGGTCCCAATAGTTTTCCAGCGGACCACGTCCGAAGTATTCCAGCTGATCCATTGTAACCGGTAGACGGAAACGAACACCGATACGGGGAACGACCATCTTGTCACGGTCGCTTACCTTATCACGGCCCGGGGAGAATGTAGCAGTGGCTGTCGCTTCAGAAATTTCAATCTTCTTTCCATCCAGATAAGTCGGAGTGAAATGAGTAGCCACGTTCATAACACCATCAGGGTAGATCTTGTAAGTGATCAGGAACTGGTTGCCGGCCGGTAATTTATAGTCGACGTTTACGATTGCATTACCGTCGACGATCTCGGCAGAAGCATTCGTTACGTTGAAGTTGCGGCTGGATAGTTCCCATATTTCCAAACGTTTCGGGTCACCGCTTCCGTAATCGTTGTCGTTAGGAGCGCGCCAGAAATTCGGTTGGATACCGAAACCTTCGTTGAAGTATTCTGTTCCGCCTACTTTATAAGAAGTAACGACACCTGCTTTTTTATCGAATACGAAGTTAACCTTAGAAGAAGTTACTTTTACATTATCTCCTTCTTCAGATACAGTCAGTTTAGGACCACCTGCCTTATAAGCTACCTTTTCGGCTTCGATCGGCAAACGGAACTGATCCTGTGCGATATCGTAACCGGCCGGGATAACACCTTCCTGTTTGGTAGAAGTAACGACAAAGTCAACCAGATAATCGGTACCGGCTTGTGGTTTCAAACCTGCTACAGGAACAGTGATTTCCTGCGAAGTCTGCGGAGCCAGGTCGAGTGACACTTTATTACTCTTGATTACTTTGTTGTTTGCCTTTACGGTATAGGTGATCATATAATCTTTCAGGTTGGTGAAGTAGAAACGGTTTGTGATCTTGAATACGCCGTTTGCTGCATCAACAGCTTCGAAACCGACATTCTGATGCGTAAATTTCACTTCTGCTATTGCCGGATGCGGGGTACGGTCCGGATTGACGAGACCGTTGCAAAGGAAGTTTCCGTCGCTGGGCATATCTTTACCGAAGTCACCGCCATAAGCATAATACTCTTTTCCATTCTCATCTTTTACAAGAATACCCTGGTCTACCCAGTCCCAGATCCAGCCCCCCTGAAGGTTCGGATATTTGTAGATAGCTTTCCACTGTCCCCAAAGGTTACCTGTCGAGTTACCCATTGCGTGAGCATATTCGGACGGAGCAACCGGACGGTCGCTGCCTTTTGCACCGATCTCTTCCAGCCATCCGGCACTCGGATACTGAGGAACATACATATCCGTATTCCATTCCCAAAGGGCACGTTCGTAGTTGACCGGACGGTCCATCAAACCTTTTTCTTTGTTTTTCAGGTAAAGGTAGGTCTGATAGAAGTTATATCCGTTACCGGCTTCGTTACCCAGCGACCAGATAGTTACTGACGGGTAGTTCTTGTTGCGTTCATACATATTCATTGTACGATCCATGTGCGGCAACAACCATTCCGGGTTGTTACCCAGTGAACCGCCCTTGCTCAGGCTGTAATACATACCGTGTGATTCCACGTTTGCTTCATCATACACATATAACCCGTATTCGTCGCAAAGTTCATAGAACCGACGGTCCTGCGGGTAGTGGCACAAACGAACCGAGTTGATGTTGTTCTTTTTCATCAGTTCGAAGTCTTTACGCATCAGTTCCTCTGTCACATAATGACCAGTCAGGGGATTGTGTTCGTGGATATTCACCCCTTTGAACTTGATCGGCTGTCCGTTGAACAACAGTACGGTGTACGGTTTGCCGTTACCAGCGATTTGGTCGATCGGTTTGATCTCGATACGGCGGAAACCGACGTTGTACGGGATGACTTCTGTTACTTTGCCATCTTCCTTTACAGTCATCAATAACTTGTAAAGGTTCGGATGTTCGGCACTCCAGGTAGCTACGTCATTTAAATTTTTTTCAAAAGAGGCTGTCTTGATACTGTTGGCTCCGACCCACAGCTTATTATCTGCTGTAGCAACAGTCTGACCTTTTGTATCCAGCAGTTCATAAGATACGGTGATGTCTTTCGCTTCTTTCGTATGGTTTTTGATGTCTACAGCCAGATTGAAGATACCATTCTTGTACGTATCGTCCAGGGTAGAGATCACGCGGAAATCGTTTACCGCAATCTTGGGCTGTGACCACAGGAATACGTCACGTTCAATTCCGCTGATGCGCCAGAAGTCCTGACATTCCAAATAAGAACCGGTACTCCATCTGAATATCTTCAGTGTCAATACATTTTTTCCCGGTTGCAGATAGTTATTGATCAGGAACTCTGCCGGGTTCTTGGAATCTTCGCTGTAGCCGACTTCTTTCCCGTTGACATATACATAAACTCCCGATTTAGCACCGGAGATATGCAGATACACATCGCGTCCGTCCCAGTTTGCAGGGATTTCGAAGTCGCGGCGGTAAACACCTACCGGATTGGCTTCAGGCAATAGCGGAGGTTGCGGATTACGTGGTTTGAACTCATAGCCATGATTGGTATAGATGGCTGTGCCGTGTCCCTGAAGTTCCCAGTTCCCCGGTACGGTGATATCATCCCAGGATGCAGTGCTGGTGGATGGGTCAGTGATATTTGCCGGAAGATCCTTGTATGAATCGACATAATAGAATTTCCAGGTTCCGTTCAGTAATGAATAGTAGGGACTCTTTTCAAAACTGGAAGTGAGAGCTGTCGAACGGTCGCCATACGTCATGAACGAGCTGCGCGGCAGTTCTTTGTTTACGGCAACGACCTGAACGTCCTGCCAGTACGGCTTCGTATCCGGTGAGTCTGTCGCATGAGCGGCAAAAGCAGAACCCAGAAGGAAGCAACCGAATGCTCCGGTGAGCATTGCTTTCTTAATAGAGTGTTTCATTTGTATTTATTTAGGTTGGTAGTATCTTATTGAAAAATGGGAGGCAGGTAATTATGTGCATATACCAATTACCAGTCTCCCATTTTAAGTGTTGTTTTTTATTTAGCAGCGTAGAAAGAGTAGCCTTCAACTACCTGACGGAATGCCAGAACGCCTGCCTGATTCAATTCAACGTTCATTTCCTTACCGTCCGGCAAATACATGACAACTTCGTCATTGTCGGTGAACTTTAACAGCTTAGTTGCTTCACCGTCAGCTTCTACGCTCCAACTCTTGTCTGTCTCGTCGAATACAAGGTCGATTGCTTTTTCTTCACCTTCTTTTTGGATATGATATCCGTCTTTCTTGGTTTCAACAGTGTATACACCGTCTTTTCCGTTGATTGTCTTTACGGTTCCTGCATCTGCAACAGGATTGTTTCCGCTCCAAAATTCGATAGAGTTCAGAACCAGTATATCTGCAAGAGCAGAGATTTCATAAACGGGGACAATCCAGAAAGCGACAAATACCAATTCGTTGACGAACTTACTGTCGATATTTCTGTTCCAGTCCAGGAGTTTGTTTGTCAGTCCGAATGATCCGATGCAAGATGAAAATAGAACACTGCTGGCCAAGGTTGTAGCCACTAATAATGTTAAACTTTTTTTCTTCATGAGTGATATAATGTTAATAGTTATTTGGCTACGAAGATAATAATAATTTGTTTATTTGCTTACTGTTCTTTTATTATTTCGGCTTGCGGTAATCAGCTCATCCCCGTTTTTTACAGGTGCGGTGAGCAGTTCGGGCAAGTTGAATGTACGGGTGAAAGTGAGGTAAAAATCCGGGTCTTGCTGAGGCAGGACGAACGGCTTGCCGGCTGTACCCGTTTGAGAGTCGAACTTCGCGATATAGGGATGTGCCCACAGACCGTCCATCCGCTTGCTGCTGAACACGAACCATTCGCCGGTAGACGACCAGGTGTGGAAGCTCTCTACATCCGCACTGTTTACCTCTTTCATATTGCGTATTTCGTTGCTTTCCAGGTTTAACAGATACAGTTCGCTTTCCGGATGCCAAATGGAAAAATTTCCATAATTGGAACAGGTGAACATCAGATATTTGCCGTCCGGCGAAATCCGGGGGAAGGAGACGCTTTTCCCTTTTTCGGAAGCCGGATAGATGCATTCCGGCGTGCCGAAAGTGGCTTTTTCCGGGTCAAAGGCAATGCGGTAAAGATCATATCTGATACTGTCCAGAGGCGTTTGCGGATCGACTGCCTTACTTCGGCAGAAATAGAGCATATTACCATCGGGGTTCCAGGAGGGGAATGTCTCCATCCATTCTTCTCCATAGATGGCGGGTGAGGTGAGCAACCGGTTGGTTTCCGTGTCCAGCACGATTATATCCGATTCTAGGTCGGATACTTCAACAGCTTTGGGACCGGTTGAGTGGATGAATTGTTGGATTTCGTTGACGGAGAAGGCTAGATAGCGTCCTGTCGGATGCCAGGCGGCATATGTCCCGCCGTTTTTCATGTCCGGTGTCTTGATGTCCAGTCGGCTGGTCTGTCCCTGGCGGTGTATCAGCGTGCCGCCTACTGCTCCTCGGATATGTATCATCATGGTCTCCGGATTGTTTTGGCAGAAGGTATGGCAGTTCAGGCAACCCTTTTCGACCGACTGGTTTTCAATTAGCGGAGTTTCCTTGTAAGTGGTCAGGTCGCGCTGGTAGATACCCATTTCGTTCCAAAGCTCATAGCCCGGATAGATAAGTCGGTACATCAGATAAGGATCGATGGGAGAGGAGGATATAATGTTTGTAATCTCCGGAAATTGTATCCATTTTCCGTTCTGAAGGATACAAATGCGAATATAGATGCTACTGCCGGCAGCCTGTTTGAGCAGCTTTTCCCATTTGTCGGGCGGAAGGATGACGGAAGAGGCCTGGCTACGGACGGTGATGAATGTCCGGTTGCCGCTCCCGATTTCGGTGTAATAGGCTTCTCCCTCTTCCGTGATTCTGAAATTGGGCGGTGCGATGTTGCATGGGAAGGTGACTCCGGTATAGTCGGGAAATAGTGCCACCGGTTTGTTGGATTGTGCATTCGGCGTGATAGCTGAATGGCTGCAACTACACATCATACTTTGCAGCAGGATGGCAATCAGCAGATAATGTATAGATTGTATAAGGCTCATCTTGTTCATTTGTCTATTATTTTATTACCATGCGGGCTGATATAGTGGAGGTAATACCAATAAGTATTGCCAAACTGTCTTTTCAGTTCTTTCAGATCGTTCCGCTGGTGGAGTGAGTAATATCTTTTGAATTTTTCTTCCGTCTCCGGACGTATGGTGAATCCGCATTTTTGGAAAGTTTCTTCATCCGTTCCCAAGCGATAGATATAAAGAGCCTCTTCGTATATACGCGGTAGGTCGGGATAGTTGAAAGCGTGTATCTTGTCCAGGTTTTCTACAAAACGTATCAACCGGTTACTGAGCAGCAGGTCGCTCATCAGGTATTCGAAAGCCATCCGGTTGGTCGAATCGCGGTAGCTTAAATAATAGAGTTCAGGCAGGATATTGAATACGTTGGAGAAGCGTACCGGCTCGTTCGTGTCATGAGGCAATGCTTTGAGTCCCGCTAGTTTGCCGGATGAAACCTGCTGTTCCAGTTCTTCTGCCTGCTTGCGGTAGAAGAGCGACTGTCGGAGTTGGCGGATAAACTTCATGGCTACTTTGGGGCGTTGGTTCACAATGTTATAGCGGGTCAGGTTGATCAGATGAGGGGCTGTCTCACCGAATACGACCATCGCTTCAAACTCCCAGCGGTGTGCCTCGTTGATATGTCCCAGTTGCTCATACAGATAATGGCCGTATTCACTTTGGCGGCTGTCGCTTTTCCAGGGTAGATAAAGGGATTCCGCTCCCAGGGTCTGTTGTATTTCGAACAGGTCGTATGGCATTCTGCCGGTATGATAGAGTGCCATATTATAGAAGTACAGGACGAGCTGGTTATTCCCCCGATAGCGGCGGCAGCAGTCCATCACCTTTTCCCATTCTCCGGCTTTCAGATATATTTCAGCTTCGATAATGCGTCGTTCGCGCATATTGTAAGAGGTCACGAAGAAATAAAATGTCGTGCCGGCATAGATGATCAGGCAAACGGTCATGACCGACAGTTGCATGATTTTCTTTGCTATATAACGATCGGTCAATAAGGCGAATGCCGACGAAACAGCCAGATAGCCCAATGCTACGACCGGATATTTCCATCCACAAATGAAATACAACACGATGACGGCCATCGCCACCCATAAATATCTCCACCGCCGGTTGCGAATCAGACTGACCGGATAGAAAAGCAATAGGCAAAATACCAGACCGACCGAATGCGTCAGTGGAAAATCAATCGACACATGCCGCACCAATAAATAAAGCGGCAACAGTAGTCCGGAGAAGAACAAATCTTGTTTTTGTATTAGATTTTTAACAGTAAGCGTATTTAACAGGAAAGGAAGGGATAATAGTAGCGCAAAGACCAGTTTGCCGATATGCGTCAGGTAAAAAAACTGAATACAGAAATCGGTCAGATAGTCCAACAGCTGACCTGGATGGGAGAGGTGTTTTTCCAGATAAGCCTGGTTAAAAAGAAATAGATGATGCTGTTCATGATAATAAGGAATATGAAACATGGGTCCTTCCAGTAAAAGGAAACAGATAAAAAGCTGCAGGCTGAAAATGATATATTGGATATACTTCATTTTGTACGAGGTTATTTAAAGGAAGGAAAGAGGTTGTGTCAAACCCGGGAGAGAGTTTGACACACCTCTTGCAGATGTATTATAGATCTAAAATAAGGATCACTTTGTCGGATAACCCGGATTCTGAATCAACGCCTTGTTCAAGTCGATTTCAGTCTGCGGTATCGGATACAGATAGTTATGCTCTTCATACTTGCTGCCGGTCAGCTTGATGTTTTCGCCTTGATATAAAATACATCTCTTACCTTCATCTTCTGCCGGAGCATTCGGATCGTCAACAATTGTGTATTTCATACCCAGGAACGGAGCGTTCAGCACTTCGTTGGCGATGCCCCAGCGGCGGATGTCCCACTGGCGTTTGCCTCCTTCCATCGCAAATTCAACACGCCATTCGTTGCGGATACGCTGACGTAGTGCATCCTGTGTGCCGCAATAGGTCGGTTTGCTGGCATCCGTGTTTTGCAGATCCGGCATACCGACACGGCGGCGTACCTGGTTGACAGCGTCGAAGGCAGAAGCATCCAGTCCTGTCACTTCATTTTTAGCTTCGGCGTATGTCAGCAATACTTCCGCATAGCGGATGACATGCCAGTCTTTTCCCATATCCCAACCATCAGATGACGGGTCGATGCTCGGATCCAGATATTTCTGGTTATAATAACCGGTTGCCGTAGCGTCATTATGCTGTGCGACACCTGTATTACCGCTTGATTTCATCGGAGCAGTCTTGATGGTTACGCCATACATCTCTTCGCCGTCGTGCAATACGCAAACTTCCAGACGCGGGTCACGATTTGTAAATGGATCTGTTTCGTCATACAAAGGAGAAGTGGTGATAGGCGCTCCGTCTGTACATTCGAAAGCATCTACCAGGCTCTGAGTCGGGTTGATACCGCCCCATCCCTTTGTCGGGAAACATCCCCAACCAATGATGTAGTTAGTCAGCGTAGGTGCGTTGAACTGGCGAACTAAAATGGCTTCTTTGCAAGCTTCCTGTTCTTCCCAGAATAATTTGGCATACTGTCCGGTATTAGCCGCGTCAAACAGTTCATATTCTCCGGAATCCATTACCGCTTTAGCAGCATCGGCTGCTGTGTCATAATGTTTGAAATAAAGGGCTGCACGTGCTTTCATGGCATTGGCTGCTCCTTTAGTAGCACGTCCGTAGTCGCTGCTGCCCCATTGTGCAGGCAGATGGGCGATAGCGTAATCGAAGTCTTCCATGACTTTGTCATACACTTCTTCCACCGGTGTGCGGGTGATTTCACCCATTTCTTTCAGATCGAGCGGCTGGTCCACGTAGGGAACTCCACCGTAACTCTGAATCAGTCCGAAGTAAAGATACCCACGCAGGAAACGGGCTTCCCCAATGGTTGCTTCTTTGTCTGCCTGGTCGTAATCGGGAATATCTTCGATTTTATTAATCAAGACGTTGCAGGCGCGAATAGCCTTGTAGTCGCCACTCCATCCCATATCGGCCGGGTCGTAGATACCTTTGGATACGTTACCGGCTGCCCATTTGATACCATGAACGGCGTTGTCGGAGTTGATGTCGCTATCAATATCTCCTGTATCACCTCCGGGCAATGTCTGACGATACACATCGGCGATAAACATTTTAGCATCTTCCGGTGTTTTCCAGAAGCTGCCGTCAGACAATTCGTCATCCGGAATACGATCCAGGAAGTCGCTACAAGAACTGAAACTCAAAAGTGTTGTAGCTAGAATTGCTGTTATATAGATAAATTTCTTTTTCATATTTCTGATTTATAATCTGTTATTTAAAAACCAACTTTAAGACCGATTGATATTTTGCGAACGTTAGAGTAAAGTCCGCCGCGTGAGTTGCTTGGTGCCGATTCCGGGTCGAGTGTTGTCATACCGGTAATAGTAAATAGGTTTTCACCTGTCAGGAAGATCTTTACACGATCCAGATTCACCTTGCTCAACAGGGCTTTCGGAACATTGTAACCAATCGTCAGGTTCTTTAGACGTACGTAAGAAGCATCTTCCAGCCAGTAGGACGAGAACTCGTAGTTTGTCTGGTCGGCAATCGTGATACGTGGATAAGAAGCATCGTGGTTAGTCGGTGTCCAACGATCCAGATGGCGTTCCAATACTTTACCACCATTGAAGAAAGCATAAGCTGCTTCACCATTTACGTATGCATCCACATCGAATGCACCCTGGAAGAAGAAAGATAAGTCGAAATCTTTGTAATACAGGTTCGCGCCTAAACCGGCTGTCCAGCTCGGGAACTCTTTACCGATAACGGTACGGTCGTTGGCAGCATCGATTTTGCCGTCTCCATTCAAATCCTTGTATTTGATGTCACCCAACTTTTCTGTTCCCAAACGTTTCGGACCCTTCAGGTCTTCTTCTGTATTATAGAAACCATCAGCTACATATCCGTAGTAAGAACCGATAGGATGACCTTCCAGGAACCAGAAATTGCCACGTCCGTCGCCAGGTTCTTTACCTTCCGTACCTTTCAAGTCAGTCAGCTCATTATGAACATACGCAACGTTGAAATTGATGTCGTAACGGAAATCTTTGCTGACTGTATTGTTGTGGAAGATGTTCAAGTCAAAACCTGTGTTTTGAACTTGTCCGGCATTCTGACGCGGAGCATCCATACCTAAAACACCCTGCACCGGCAGATACAGCAACATGTCATTGGTTGTCTTTTTATAACCGGCCAGTTCGAATCCGACTTTATTATTCAGGAAAGAGGCTTCGATAGCACCTTCAATACTGTTTACAGTCGCCCATTTCAAATCGGTGTTTGCATAACGGCTTTCGTAAGCAGTTGAATAGAGCGTATTGTTAAACATATAGCTTTCGTATGCATACGAAGGGATGTATAGGTAAGCTTCGCTTTCGCTCAACTCCTCATTACCGGTTTGTCCCCATCCGGCACGCAGTTTCAAGTTGCTCAACCAAGTAATATCTGCATTCTTCATAAATTCTTCTTCTGTAATTCTCCAACCCACAGATACAGCCGGGAAAGCCCCCCAACGATTGTCTGAAGAGAAGCGAGAAGAACCGTCGATACGCACATTAGCTTCAAGCAGATATTTATCGGCAAAGCCATATTGAGCGCGGGCGAAATAAGAACGGTGAGCTATTTCATATCTGGATTCTTTATTGGTTTGAGAAGAGGCATCCAATGTGCTGAGTGACTCCTGCAACTCATTATTGCCACCGCCTTTACGTTCTGCTTCCAGATGTTTGTAACGGTAATCGATCTGTTCGAAACCACCTAACAATCCTAAATCATGCTTGCCCCATGTTTCGTTGTAGTTGATCAATACCTGTGTAGTGTACCAGTTCCACCAAGTCTGTTTTTCGAATGCTTCACGCAGATTAGCACCACTATTTCCATATTCGACTTGTGCTTTGAATCCTTCTTCACTTCTTTCGTCATTACGTACGGAGAATAAGGCTTTTGCTGTCAAATTAGGCAATATATTTACCTGTCCATACAACGTTCCGTTTGCCTGTTGATCCATGGTTCTTCTGAATCCGTCGCGTCCTAACAAGGCTACGGGATTGTCTTTACCATGATACAGGAAGTCGCCGTTTTCATCGCGGACACCTTCTATTGGCGTTGCACGATTGGTAAATTGTGTCATGCTTGCCACAGTGTTCCAACCATCCATCAGAGTTCCTCTGTAGCCAGATACGTTCAAACCGGCAGAGAACCATTTGTTGATCTGTGAATCAATGCTTGTACGGGCATTGAAACGTTTATAGTCGTTCGCATCGATCAAACCGTTCTGTTGTGTGTAACCGACAGAAGCGCTGTAACTGGTCTTTTCAGAACCACCGCTGATTGAAAGGTGATGCATGGTTTCAATCGCATTCTTATTCATAGTTTCTTCATACCAGTCGGTATTGGGATGACCGTAAGGATCGGTACCATTGCGGTACAGTTCGATATCGTTGTCTGAGAAACGAACCGGGTTATTGGGGTTATCATTCAGGGTTGCTTCATTATATAATATAGCATAATCAGCAGAGCCCAGGAATTTAGGACGCATTGTTGGAGTAGACCAACCCACACTTCCTGAATAGTTTACGCGTGTGCGGTCTCCTTTTTTACCCTTTTTAGTTGTAATCAAGATAACACCGTTGGCAGCCTGTACACCATAGATAGCGGCTGAAGAAGCATCTTTCAATACAGAAAGCGTTTCAATATCAGACGGGTCGATTGTATTCATACTACCCGGCACACCGTCAACGATTACCAGTGGGCTGGCTGCATTCACAGAGTTCTTACCGCGGATTGTAATCGTACCAGTCTGGCTACCCGGACGTCCGGAACTTTGAATACTGGTAACACCCGGCATCTGTCCGGCCAATGCTGCCGATACACTGGATACGGGTCTTGATTCCAATGCTTCAGCTTTAACTGTAGATACGGAACCGGTCAGGTTGACTTTCTTTTGTACACCGTAACCTACTACAACCACTTCATCGAGTGCTTGTGAATCTTCTTTCAGAACGATTTTTCCATTTGCCGCTTCCGAGGCTTTAATTTCAAGTGTTTTGAAACCAATACTACTGATGACCAGAATGTCGTTAGGATTAGCATCTAAGGTGAATTTACCATCCAGATCTGTAACTGTTCCGTTTGTCGTACCTTTCACGACAACGTTGGCGCCGATAAGTGGCTCATTCAAACCACCGTCAAAGACTACTCCACTTATGGCTTTTGTCTGTTGTGTAATAGATACTTCTGTTGCGTTGGCGTACAAGGCAGAAGTGGTTACCGAAACAGGAAAAGCAAGTGCAATTAAAAGCAAAGGGAATCTGTTTTGCTTCAAAAAAGACCTGTAATTCATGCGTTTTTTAATTATGATTAATATTAATACTGCGTAATTAGTATGGAGTTCCTGCAGAACTATATCCTTTATGTATTGGTTAAATTATTGTTATTTAGTGGTTTAATGTTTTTGGTACGTTCTTTAGTTAAAGCAGGTTAAGTTAAATGATGCGTGGTTATTTAACGTTTGAATATGTTTTTCTGAAGAAAGAATCTAAATTTTAAATATTTATAGCATATATATTAAAAAAGCGCTATATTTGCAACGTAATTATTAAATAGTTCTGCAGGAACTAAGTCAATTACTGGACTTCCTTTTTATTTCTCGTCGATTTGAAAAAACAATAGTATTTCAAAACATCCGATTATCAAAATGTCACTAGCATGCCATGTATTTGAGATTAATATACCGAGTAATTTGAATTAGTATACCGGGTAATATATTTTAACAAATCAATTTGAGGAAAAGAGCATTGATTGGTTAACATATTGTCAAAATAGAAATTGTATCTTTGTGCCCGTAATACAAAATAAATATGATTTCGGTTGAAGGACTAACAGTTGAGTTTGGCGGATTTACGCTTTTTGATGACGTATCGTTTGTAGTAAATAAGAAAGATCGTATCGCGCTGGTCGGAAAGAACGGGGCGGGGAAATCTACGATGTTGAAGATTTTTGCAGGTTTGCAAACTCCGACATCCGGTACGGTGAGTGTTCCTAAAGAAACAACGATCGGTTATTTGCCACAGCAGATGCAGTTGACAGATAGCCGTACGGTTCGCGAAGAAGCGGAACAGGCTTTTGGTCATATTCAGGAAATGGAAAAAGAGATCGAACGGCTGAATATGGAACTGGCTGAACGGACCGATTATGAGACTGAATCATATCAAAAACTGATAGATAAAGTAACGCATCTTTCCGAACATTTTCAGCTGATGGGAGGAAGCAACTATCATGCGGAACTGGAGCGGACATTGATCGGGTTGGGATTTAAGCGTACTGACTTCGACCGTCCGACATCCGAATTTAGCGGTGGATGGCGTATGCGTATCGAGTTGGCGAAATTATTGCTTCGTCGGCCGGATGTCTTGTTGCTCGATGAGCCGACCAACCACCTGGATATTGAATCTATCCAATGGTTGGAGAATTTTATAGCTACCCGTGCCAATGCGGTGATCCTGGTTTCACACGACCGTGCCTTTATCGATAACACAACTTTCCGGACGATCGAGATCGAACTGGGAAGCATCTACGATTATAAAGTCAAATATTCAGAATACGTGGAGCTCCGTAAGGAACGCCGCGAACAACAGCTTCGTGCTTTTGAGAACCAGCAGAAGAAACTGGCAGATACGGAAGCCTTTATTGAACGGTTTCGCTACAAGGCTACAAAATCCGTTCAGGTACAGTCGCGTATCAAGCAGTTGGAAAAGGTAGAACGTATCGAAGTCGATGAGGTCGATACGGCGATGTTAAGCCTGAAGTTCCCGCCTGCTCCCCGGTCAGGTTCTTATCCGGTAATCATGGAGAATGTGGCAAAACGCTACGGTGATCATCTGATATTTAAAGATGTGACATTGACTATAAACAGAGGGGACAAGGTTGCTTTCGTCGGTAAGAACGGAGAAGGTAAATCTACGCTTGTGAAATGTATCATGGATCAGATCGACTATGAGGGTAAGTTGCAGTTGGGACATAATGTGAAGATCGGTTACTTTGCACAGAACCAGGCACAGTTGCTGGACGATAACCTGACGGTATTCGATACGATTGACTATGTGGCAGAAGGAGATATACGTACGAAGATTCGCGATATACTCGGGGCTTTCATGTTCGGTGGTGAAGCATCTGATAAGAAAGTGAAGGTATTGTCCGGTGGAGAGCGGAGTCGTTTGGCTATGATCCGTCTTTTGCTGGAACCTGTCAATCTCCTGATTCTCGATGAGCCGACCAACCATTTGGATATGCGTTCGAAAGATGTGTTGAAGGATGCACTGCGTGAGTTCGACGGGACTGTGATCGTCGTTTCCCATGACCGTGAATTTCTGGATGGCCTGGTAGATAAGGTTTATGAATTCGGAAACCAGCGTGTCGTAGAACATCTGGGCGGCATCTACGAGTTCCTGGAAAGAAAGAAGATGGATAGCTTGCGTGAACTGGAACGCACAGCACAGGTTGCTTCTTCTACAGCGGATACGGAAGCCCAGCCTACGCAGAACAAGTTATCGTATGAAGCCCGTAAGGAGCAGAGTAAAGCGATCAAGAAAGTAGAAAAGGCTGTCGCTGAAGCCGAAAATAAAATAACTGAACTGGAAAACTCCATTGCTGCTATCGAAGCCAGGCTGGCTACTCCGGAAGGTGCATCCGATAGCTCTTTATATAATGATTATTCTTCATTGAAGAAAGAGTTGTCCGACACGATGGATACATGGACAGAGTTGACCATAGAGTTGGAAGAATTGAATGAGAAAGCGTCCCGGTAATCCGGTGGCGCTTTTTTTTGAAATATATTGATTAAAGAGGGATAGCATTAAATAAAAAGTATTTACTTTTGTCAGTGGCAAACTTTGGCTTATTATACCATGAGTTAGAGCCGATCGATAAATAACAAACGCCTAATTTATATAGACAAAATATTATGCTGACTCAAATTATTAACGGTCGTATCCTGACACCACAGGGCTGGATGAAAGATGGCTCTGTTCTGATTAGCGATAACAAGATTCTGGAAGTGACTAACTGTGACCTGGCCATAGTTGGTGCAAACCTGATTGACGCCAAGGGAATGTATATCGTTCCCGGTGGAGTGGAAATCCATGTTCACGGTGGTGGTGGACGTGACTTTATGGAAGGAACGGAAGAGGCATTCCGTGCTGCTGTAGCAACTCACATGCAACACGGGACTACCAGTATATTCCCCACATTATCTTCTTCAACAATCCCGATGATCCGTGAAGCGGCAGCTACAACCGAAAAGCTGATGGCTGAAAAAGACAGTCCTGTTCTGGGGCTGCATCTGGAAGGGCATTACTTCAATATGAAGATGGCGGGTGGTCAGCTTCCGGAAAATATCAAGAATCCGGATCCGGAGGAATACATCCCTCTTCTGGAAGAAACGAATTGTATCAAGCGCTGGGATGCTGCACCGGAATTACCGGGAGCTATGCAGTTCGGTAAATATATCACTTCTAAAGGCGTACTGGCTGCTGTCGGTCATACACAGGCTGAGTATGAAGATATCCAAACTGCTTACGAAGCCGGCTATACGCATGCTACACATTTCTATAACGCAATGCCCGGTTTTCATAAACGTCGGGAGTATAAATATGAAGGTACAGTAGAAAGTATCTATCTGATCGACGATATGACAGTGGAAGTGGTGGCTGACGGTATTCATGTTCCTCCGACGATCCTCCGCCTGGTATATAAAGTGAAAGGTGTGGAACGTACTTGTTTGATCACGGATGCACTGGCTTGTGCGGCAAGTGACAGCCAGGTGGCTTTCGATCCGCGTGTAATTATTGAAGACGGAGTTTGTAAACTGGCTGACCGTTCGGCGCTGGCCGGTAGTGTAGCTACTATGGACCGTTTGATCCGTACTGTAGTGCAGAAAGCTGAAATTCCTTTGGAGGATGCTGTTCGTATGGCTTCTGAAACGCCTGCCCGTATCATGGGGGTTTACGATCGGAAAGGTTCTTTGCAACGTGGTAAGGATGCCGACCTGATGGTATTGGACAAAGACTTGAATGTACGTGCCGTTTGGGCAATGGGTAAATTGGTTGAAGGAACGAATAAACTGTTTTGATTATGCTGACACAAATAATAAACGGACAGATACTGACACCGCAAGGCTGGTTAAAAGACGGTTCAGTCCTGATCAGTGATGGTAAAATACTGGAAGTAACAAATAGCGACCTGGCTGTGATAGGGGCTACTGTGGTGGATGCTAAAGGTATGTATATTATTCCGGGTTTCGTTGCTATGAATATACATGGTGGCGGTGGATATGATTTTAAAGAATGTACGGAAGAAGCTTTCAACGGGGCAGTGAACGCCCACATGAAATATGGTGCAACTTCTATTTTTCCGACGTTGTCTCCGCTCCCAATGACAGAAATTCAGAAAGCTGTAGCCTTATGTGAAAGCGTAATGGCTAAAAAAAACAGTCCTGTTATGGGATTGCAACTGGAAGGACCGTACCTGAATCCGAAGATGGCGGGTAGCTTATTGACGGATGCGTTGAAAAATCCGGATCCGGATGAATATAAATCATTACTGGAAAGTACGACTTGCATTAAACGTTGGGATGCGAGTCCTGAATTGCCGGGGGCATTGGATTTTGCCCGTTATGTCCGTTCAAAAGGTCTTTTGGCAGCCGTATCTCATACGGAAGCTGAATTTGACGATATTAAAGCGGCTTATGAAGCAGGTTTCACTCATGCGGCCCATTTCTATAATGCGATGCCCGGTTTCCACAAGCGTCGTGAATATAAATATGAAGGAACGGTAGAAAGTGTATTCCTGGAAGATGACATGACGGTAGAAGTGATAGCCGATGGTCGCCACTTGCCTTCAACGATCTTGCGTCTGGTTTATAAGTTGAAAGGTGTGGAACGTACTTGTTTGTCTACCGATGCATTGGCTTATGCTGCTAACGAAGGAAAGCCGGTAGATGATCCCCGTATCATCATAGAAGACGGCGTTTGTAAGTTGGCCGACCATTCTTCATTGGTAGGAAGTATTGCCACGATGGATGTTCTGGTTCGTACGATGGCGCAAAAAGCCGGAGTACCTTTGGCTGACGCAGTCCGTATGGCTTCCGAAACCCCTGCCCGCCTGATGGGTGTAGACGATCGTAAGGGTTCTTTGCAGCGTGGTAAAGATGCCGATATTGTTATTCTGGACCGTAAGTTGAATGTCCGCTCTGTTTGGTCGATGGGAGATTTGGTGGAAGGAACGAATACGCTGGCATAATAGGAGTTTTTTTTCTTCCGAATGAAACTTTAGTTTCTTCCGAATGAAATGGAAATTTCTCTCGGAAGGAACTAAAGTTTTTCTTTTTTTATACCAACCTATAGGTAAATAGATATTTTTGATAGGGTTCTTTAATCTTTATTTGACGAAGAATTGTTATATTTGTAATTCAAGTAAAAAAGTTGTACTAAATCGTAATTAAACATGAAGACGAACCTTAGTTCTCAAATTACCCTGACGCGCATACCGACCCGGTATTATCGTCCGGAAAACGCTTATGAGCAATCTGTTTTAACCCGTTTGGAAAAGATTCCGACAAACATCTACGAATCGGCAAATGAAGGCTCCTTCGCGATAGCAAAGGAACTGGCATCACAAATACGTAAGAAACAGGAAGCCGGAGAGCCTTTTGTTCTTGCTTTGTCCGGAGGCCGTTCTCCTCAGAGTGTTTTTAAAGAATTGATCCGTATGCACAAGGAAGAGCAACTGAGCTTCCGTAATGTGATTGTATTTAATGTATATGAATTTTATCCGCTAAGTGCTTCAACAAACAGCAATCTCGCTTATTTGAAAGAGTCGTTGTTGAATCATGTGGATATCGATCCGAAGAATATCTATTCTCCTGACGGCTCTATGCCGAAGGATAATATATTCGAATTCTGCAGACAATATGAACAACATATCCAGAGTTTTGGTGGTATCGATTATATACTGCTGGGTGTAGGTCATGCAAGTAATATCGGCTTTAACGGTCCGGGTTCTTCTGTAAATGTAGGTACCCGTCTTGTATTACTGGATAACGATGCTCGTAAAGAAGCTGCCCGTACATTCAAATCAATTGAAAATGTTCCGGCAAGTGTGATCACGATGGGTATATCAACCATCATGAAAGCCAAGAATGTAATTCTGATGGCTTGGGGTGAGGATAAATCACATATCGTAGCTAATACGGTTGAAGGCAAAGTGAGCGAAACAGTTCCTTCTACTTACCTTCAGAATCATATGAATGCAAAAGTGGTTATCGACTTGTCTGCTGCTTATGAACTGACAAGAATCAGTCATCCTTGGTTGGTTACCAACTGCGATTGGGATAACAAACTGATCCGCCGTGCTATCGTATGGTTGTGCCAGTTGACGGGTAAACCGATCCTGAAATTGACAAACAAGGATTATAGCGAACATGGCCTGGGCGAACTCTTGGCTCTGTACGGTTCTGCTTATAATGTAAATATCAAGATTTTCAACGATATTCAGCACACCATTACCGGCTGGCCGGGTGGTAAACCGAATGCCGATGATTCCAACCGTCCGGAACGTGCTACTCCGTATCCAAAGAAAGTGATTGTTTTCAGCCCGCATCCGGATGATGACGTGATCTCTATGGGTGGAACATTGCGTCGTTTGTGCGACCAGCATCATGACGTGCATGTGGCTTATGAAACTTCCGGTAACATCGCTGTTGGTGATGACGAAGTAATCCGTTACTGCGAATACCTGCGTGATGTTTGTGACAAATATTCTCCGAATGATACAGCCGTTAAGGATAAGGCGGAAGAGATCATCAAATACCTGCGCTTCGAGAAAGTGGAAAACGGGGAGCCGGAAAAGAGAGACGTTCTGTTTATGAAGGGTACTATTCGTCGTGAAGAAGCTCGTCATGGTTGCCGTTATTCGGGTGTGAAAGATGAAAATGTTCACTTCCTGGATCTGCCGTTCTACGAAACAGGTCTTGTGAAGAAGAACGACCTGGGAGATGCCGATGTAGCTATCGTTAAGAAATTGCTGCAGGATATCCAACCGGATCAGATGTTTGTTGCCGGTGACCTGGCTGACCCGCACGGGACACATAAGGTTTGTCTGGATGCTGTATTGGCTGCTATCGACGAATTGAAAGACGAAGAATGGCTGAAACATTGCCGCGTTTGGATGTATCGCGGAGCATGGGCAGAATGGGAAATGGACCACATCGAAATGGCAGTTCCTATCAGTCCGGAAGAATTACGCTTCAAACGTAATGCGATCTTGAAACACCAGTCACAGGCAGAAAGCGCACCGTTCCTGGGTGACGACGAACGTTTGTTCTGGCAACGTGCCGAAGACCGTAACCGTGCTACAGCCGAGTTGTACAAGGAACTTGGTTTGGCTTCTTATGAAGCGATCGAAGCATTCGTTCAGTATATGATCCCATTTGATAAATAAGAATAGTATTCTAAAAATAGAGAAGGTATCCTGAAAAGGATACCTTCTTTTTCAATTAATAGGTTGTTCCCTGGAAAATGTTTGATTGAGAATATGGGAGCAATGTGCCTGTCATTGTCAAGTCTCTTCCTGAGAAGTTCGGGTCTACCGTTACGGTTGCTCTGTTGCTGCCGTTCATCAGTGTCAGATTTACTGTGGCAGAGATGAAGATACCCTGAACACTCATAGACAGATAGACATTCCCGTCTTTATCCTGCTTGGTCTGAATGTTTGATGCGCTACCTTGAACTGTTACGCCACCTAAGCCGTTAGGACCTGGGTACGGAGAGTTGGATGCGATCTGTACCATTGCCTGGCCATTGTTTAAAGAGACGAAGTTGGTGTTTGAGTTCACATAGTAAACCATTCCGTTCATAGGTTGTACGGAGTTGGCTTCCAAAACGAAAGACTGGTCGCTGATAGCTTGCATGGCTGTGTTGAACTCCTGCTCATCCATGATAGCATCCTTAGCTTCTCTGGCTTCTCTTTTAGCTTCTCTTTCTAACTTTTTCTCTGCTTTTTCTGCGGCTTTACTCTGAGCCTGTACATGTGTCATTCCCCCTATAACAAGAGTGAAAACGACGATAAAAGATACAATTCTTTTCATACGATTTAGTTTAAAACGTTTTCAAAATGTAGTAAAAAAACAAGCGGATGATGAAAAGGTTTCTAATAAATAGACGATTGTAGATACTATAACATTTTATCAGGGTAATTTGGTTAATCCTCATTTTTATTATAGAATCTTTTATATTATAGGTAGTTGCAGAGTATTCGAATTAGGTATTCAGCGAATTATCCAGTACTTTTGTGAATGATATAGGATGATAAAAACGAAATGATTATGAATATTGATGTTTGTTTTTCGCCGGTGCTGTATCCGGTATATCATAACCCGGAGGCGATCGTTGTCGTGGTGGATGTATTCCGTGCGACGACGACGATGGCAGCGGCTTTTCAGAATGGAATAAGTAGTATCCGCCCGGTTGCCTCCGTGGAGGAAGCGATGGAATATAAGAGAAAAGGCTGGTTGGTCGGAGCCGAACGCAATGTGAAACGATGTGATTTTGCCGACTTCGGAAATTCACCGTTCGACTATACGCCGGAGAAAGTGGTCGGAAAGGATGTAATCTTTACGACGACCAACGGAACCAAAGCGATAACGATCGCTAAATCGGCTTATCGTGTTATCACCGGAGCATTTATCAATTTGCAGGCAGTGGCGGACTTTTGCCGGAAGCATGGACGAGATGTTGTCGTATTGTGTTCCGGCTGGCAGGATAAGGTGAATATAGAAGATACTTTGTTCGGAGGTGCTTTGGTCGATGCCCTTGTTGCTACCGGTGAATATGAACCGGCTACCGATGCGGCGATCATTGCCCTCGATATGTGGACGAATAACCGGGATAACTTATTGGCTTATATCGATCCGACGGATCATATGGCTCGTTTGAAAGCAAATCATTTGGCAGATTCGGTTCCTTATTGCCTGACTTTGAACAGTGCGGCGGTAGTGCCGGAGTTGACGATAGAAGGAGGAGTTTTAGTTTTGAGAACCAGAGAATACTGATATTGATAAACGATTGAAAGATAAGAACAATGACAACGAATAACAAGATACGTTTCGGTGTAGTCGGAACGAATTTTATAACAGACTGGGTGATTGCCGGGGCACGGCAGGATGAACGTTTTGAGTTGGCGGCCGTTTATTCACGAACACAGGAGCGGGCGGATGAATTTGCTGCCAAACATCAGATTCCTTATACTTTTACCTCTTTGGAGGAAATGGCACAAAGTCCGCTGATCGATGCTGTTTATATTGCATCTCCTAATTTTTTGCATGCGGCACAGAGTATCCTTTGCATGAAATACGGCAAGCATGTCTTGTGTGAAAAACCTTTTGCCTCGAATGCGCTGGAAGCGAAAAAGATGATTGAGGCTTCCCATACATATAACGTAACGTTGATGGAGGCGATGAAGCCGACATTGACCCCGAACTTCCGTGCCGTCCGTGATAATCTGAGCCGTTTGGGAACGATACGCCGTTATTTCTCTTGCTATTGCCAGTATTCCTCACGTTATGATAAGTATAAGGAAGGGATCGTATTGAATGCCTTTAAGCCGGAATTGTCGAACGGGGCGATGATGGATATAGGTATCTATACGCTTTATCCGATGGTGGTCCTGTTCGGACGACCGAAGAAAGTGGAAGCAACGGGTATTGTACTTTCCTCCGGAGCAGACGGACAAGGGGCGGTGAATTTCCTGTATGATGAGATGAATGCGACTATCCTTTATTCAAAGATTGCTAATTCCTATCTGCCTACGGAGATACAGGGTGAGGAGGGAAATATCAATCTGGATCGTATAAATATAATAGGAAAGGTTACTTATACCCCCCGCATCCCGGCGGGTGCAGGAAAGACAGCTATTTCTGAACCGATAGATATAAGTGCGGTGACAGATAAAAATGAATATTATTATGAAGTGGCAGAGTTTTTGAATCTTATACAGGCCGGAGAACGCGAGTCGTCTATTAATAGCCATGACAATTCATTGATTACCCTGGAGATTATCGACGAGATACGGAGGCAGTTGGGGATTGTTTATCCGGCTGACAAGTAGTGGAGGGGGATTCACTATTTGTCAATTTTGAACCTATTCAGATCGTATTAGGGGACGCAGATGACACAGAATACGCAGATGCTCGCAGACTTTTTATTTTCTTTAAAACAATATATTATCTGCGCTCGTCTGCGTCATCTGCGTTCCTTAATACAAACTGGATAGATAGCTCATATCTTGCTAATAATTATTCTTACACCTCTCTTATAAAATACTTCGCCAGGAACTCCCAGTTCCCATGAATAATCTCTTTTCCGCGTTCCGGGCTGTACAGGCTCTTCGTCTGTGCATCTGCCAGCATACCACGTTCTTCTAGGGCTTTCAGCAAGTCCATGCTACAATGTTTAACGATGAAGAAAGCAAGTGCCTGTTCGGATGCCTTTTTCTCATTGTAGAAAGGATTCTGTTCGTCTTTGATGTATTCGATACCGTCCACAATTAATTGCAGGCCCTCTTTGGGAGACGCATATACGGCAAACTTGTCGAATTCGATGCAGTTTGCCAACGGAGTATATTCGCTTTCTTCCAGTTTCAACTGCTGAGAGGCGAAATCGATGAACTCCTGCTTGCTCTTCATATAGAATAACAACTTACCGTCGGCAACTGCGGTGAATTTGTCGTAGGCAGCCTTGTTGCTTTCTTCCCTTTCCTTGATGGCCGGGTCGATGAAGTTTTCTGCTTGCTCTGCCTGTTCAGCGAAGAAAGCGTGAGCAGTATGCGTTTCCGGCAGGATGAGTGACAGCCATTTGGGTGAAGTATAAGCCAGGAATGCCGTACGATCAATATGGGCCAGAGAATTATGGATCGTCATGATTGCCTCCGTATTCTCCTTATTGCCCGGGTTCTGACGCCAAAACTCCTTGATCGTTTCGCTCAGGTTATATTTCGTGTCCGTGAATAAATACGAATCGTAATGGAACCAGTGCAATAATATTTCATATTCTTCCGCTGTCTCATAGGACGTTTCCGAGGCGAATAAAGCCTGCATCTTACTGTTTTCCGGGGCGGTAGTCCACTCCTGGCAGAATAGCTGGTAGATCAGGCGGCCTGTCTCTTCGTTCGCCGGGTTATCCGGATTGACGAAAGTTCCTTTCTTGGCTCCGTGATACTGCTGGGTGTAGTGCCAGAGTAGGAAACGGACATCTTCGAGGTTAGCTTCGTCATCGTAATAATGGTCACTGACGGTATAGAAAGGGAGATAGTTGCCTGTCTGTTTCTTATATTCCGTGATGAAAGAATGCCATATGTTGAGGCCGGAGATTACATCCTCGAAATAAGCCGCCATACGCATACTGATCTGGATAACATCTTCTTTGTCGAACGAGTTTGCCAGATCGGTATGTAACATTATATCGTGTATCTGATTGGCGATACGGGTATAATAAAGGTCGGTTGGTCCGGATTGTTTATATGGATGCAGTTGCAGCCAGTCTTTTGGGAAAATCTTTGTGTTCTTCATCTTATAATCGTCATTTACGCTTTTGATTAATAAAGATGCAAATGTAGTAAATTTATTTGTCAACAAATCGTAACACTCGTTACCGTATTGTCATCCCTTCTAAATTTAACTGAAATATTCCACCTCTACTTTTGCGGCAAATAAATGTAACAACAAGTAAAAGAATGAGAAATAAGCGTGAAAAGAGAGGGCTGTTGATGCTGGTCCTCCTGCTGTTCGGAAGTTTTCTTGCGCTGACGGCCCAGGCACAGACAGGCGTTATCTGCGGGACTGTAACGGATGCTAAATTTAAAGAACCATTGATCGGGGCAACCGTATCCATTGAAGGAACGACAATCGGAGCCATAACGGATATAGACGGAAATTTCCGTATTGAAAAAGTACAGCCGGATAAGTATACGCTGGTTGCATCTTACGTATCTTATAAAACGCAAAATATAAAAGATGTGGCGGTAGTAGCCCATCAGGAAGCAGTCGTACGCATCGAACTGTCGGATGCCGATCTCCAACTGCAAAACGTGGTGGTAGTCGCCCAGCGGAAACTGGGGACGGAGACTGCCGTATTGAACACAGTCCGCAAAAGTCTTCCCGTCGTAAGCGGAATATCCGCCCAGCAGATCAGCAAGACGCAGGACAGCGATGCTGCCGAGGTACTTCGTCGTATTCCCGGTATCACGATCGTGGATGACCGTTTCATTGTGGTTCGCGGCTTGGCGCAGCGTTATAATAATGTCTGGCTGAACAATGCCACCACCCCGTCGAGTGAGACGGATAGCCGTGCCTTTTCCTTCGATGTATTGCCTTCGTCGCTGATCGATAATATGATGGTCTATAAAAGTCCGTCGGCTGAACTGCCTGCCGATTTCTCAGGTGGTTTCGTACGATTGATGACGAAGAATGTCCCAGAGGGAAATACTTTCAATATCTCTTACCAACTGGGCTTTAATACGAATGCTACTTTCCGTGATTTCCAGTTGACGAAAGGACATGCGATCGACTATCTGGGTTTCGGTGCCGGTAAACGTGCGCTGCCTTCCGGTACGCCTGCCCACCTGAACGATGTAAGCACTTCGGATGCCGCCGCCTTTACCCGCCGGGTGAATACGGGCTGGGACATCAGCCATTTCACCGCACTGCCGGAACAGAAGCTGACCTTTACCATGAACCGCCTGTTCAATATCGGCGATTGGAAGATCGGAAATATCACTAACGTGAATTATAGTACGGGATACGATTATTACGAACTGAAGAACAACAACTACCTCTCGTATGATATGACGAACGACCAGTCGTCTTACCGTTATAAATACGACGATGTGCAATATAAGAATACGACTAAGCTGGGCGCTTTGTTCAATTGGTCTTTCCTGAAAGGGAACACGAAATATGAGTTCCGTAACTTCTTTAATCAGCGCGGTTCGTCTTCCCTGACGCAACGCCAGGGTACGGACTATTATTCGGAAGAAAATATCCGCAAATGGGAATCGCTCTACACCGGACGTACTACC
The DNA here is from genome assembly GCF_029581355.1 of Parabacteroides chongii. NCBI lineage: Bacteria > Pseudomonadati > Bacteroidota > Bacteroidia > Bacteroidales > Tannerellaceae > Parabacteroides > Parabacteroides chongii. Next base: position 3,424,614 of record NZ_CP120849.1, read on the forward strand.
TATGCCGGTCAGCTGGCCGGTGAGCACCGTTGGAACGACGACGTCGACAAGGTAGACTGGACGGTCGGTTATGCCTATGCCGCCTACAATGAACCCGACCGCAAAGTGGTGAAGTCGATGGAACGCAAACAGGACGGCGAACTGATGTATTACGTATCCGACCCCACCCGTTACTATCAGGATCTGAAGGATAACAGCTTTTCCCTGGCAACCAACTACGAGTATATCTTTACCGTGTCCGATCTGTTCAAACCGACCTTGAATGCCGGTGTATACGGTGAATATAAGAAACGTAATTTCGATGCCCGTCGTTTTGTCTACAACCTGCTGGGTAACGGTTACAACCGCTTTGCCGAATGGGATTACAGTTCGATCTTCTCGGACGAGAATATCTCTGCCGACCGTATTTATATGAAAGAGAGTACAAACAAAAGCGACTCTTATACCTCCGATAATCTGTTGGGAGCGGGGTATGTGTCTGCGAAGCTGAATTACGGGGAGAAATTGAATGCAAATGTCGGTGTCCGTATGGAGTACTACCAGTTGAAGCTGGACGGTTACGAGTCGGATGGCATTAAACCGGTGCACCTCGACCAGAATTCGACCGAGTTCTTCCCTTCCCTGAATGTGGCTTACAGCCTGACGGACAAGCAGCAGGTGAGGGTGGCGTATGGTCGCTCGGTGAACCGTCCCGAGTTTCGCGAGGTAGTCCCCTATGTGTATTACGACTTTGCTCTCGATGCCAATATCACCGGAAATGTAGATTTGAAGAATGCGTATACCAATAGTGTGGATCTGCGTTACGAGCTGTATCCTTCCCCGGGCGAGACGGTGACGATAGGCGGTTTCTATAAATACTTTGCCGATCCGATCGAGCAGACCTACCGTGAGGCGGGTTCGGGTTTGCAGTATACCTATCACAATGCCGATCATGCCAAAGCGTTCGGAGTGGAAGTGGATATTAAGAAGCACCTGGACTTTATCGGGCTGAAAGACCTGAGCTTCGTGTTCAACGGTGCTTATATCCATAGTAAGGTCTATTTCCCTGAAGGTTCTTTCGAACGCGACCGGGCTATGCAGGGACAGTCGCCTTACCTGATCAACACAGGGCTTTTCTATCAGAATGACACGAAAGGGTTGTCGGCCTCGGTTCTCTACAACCGGATCGGCAAGCGTATCGAAACGGTGGGTGTACCGGCGCAGAACCCGAACGACGATATCCCCGATATCTATGAGATGCCTCGCAACTCGCTGGACCTGAGTTTCTCGAAGAAGCTGGGTAACTATGTGGAACTGAAAGCCGGTGTCAAAGACCTGTTGAACTCGAAGATCGAGTATAAACAATTCCTGGAGCTGACAGATGCAGCCGGAGCGAAACGCGAAGTGGAACAGTTGGTCCGCAGCTACCGCCCGGGAGTGACGGTCAACGTGGGAGTATCCGTTAAGTTTTAATTGAAATCACTTATACAAACTAAATTAGTTTTATTATGAACAAGTTTTTATTGAAAGGTGTGGCTGCCATGTTGTGTATGGCCACGATGTTTGGAAACGTAGCTTGTAGCGACGATGATCCTGTACAAGGAGGTGAAACTCCGGAAGAAAGCAAGGACGTTGTACTGGAAAACGAAATTACTTCGGATATGACTTTGAAAGCAACAGATAACAATCTGTTGAGAGGCTTTGTTTATGTAACGAAAGGAGTAACCCTGACTATCGAACCGGGTACGGTGATCAAAGGGGAGAAAGCAACGAAGGGTTCATTGATCGTTGAACCGGGTGGTAAGATCATTGCCGAAGGTACGGCAGAAAAGCCTATCGTCTTTACTTCCGACCAGGCAGCCGGTTCGCGTGATTATGGCGATTGGGGTGGTTTGATCCTCTGTGGTAACGCTCCTGTGAATGCCAACGAGCCGCAGATTGAAGGTGGCCCACGTACAGTCTATGGTGGTGACAATCCCGAAGATAATTCTGGTGTTGTGAAGTATGTACGTATCGAGTTTGCCGGCTATCCGCTGGAACCGAACAAGGAAATCAACGGTCTGACTTGTGGCGGTGTGGGTCGTGGTACGACACTTGAATATATCCAGGTAGCTTTCTGTGGTGACGACTCTTTCGAATGGTTCGGTGGTACGGTGAATGCAAAGCACCTGATTGCTTACAAAGGTTGGGATGATGAGTTCGATACGGATTATGGTTTCCAGGGTAAACTGCAGTATCTGTTGGGTGTTCGTGATCCGAAACATGCCGATACATCTAAATCAAACGGTTTCGAGTCTGATAACGATGCGAACGGTTCGGGTAATGAGCCGCTGACCAACCCGATATTTTCCAACGTCACTCTGATCGGCCCGCTCTATGGCGAGTCTGCAGGTAAAGCTGAAAGCGATATTCTCTACACTACAGACGATGCGGCCAACGGCGCTAAAGGCGGCCAGTTCCAGGCTGCCATGCATATCCGTCGTAACTCGGCTTTGAATGTGTATAACTCTGTTTTCACCGGCTGGCCGTATGGTCTGTACTTACAGAATGCCAACTCGGCTGCTACGGTTAAGAACGTCATCTTCGCCGGTATGTGGGAAAATTTCAAAGACGATGCAAGCAAGAGCTATTTCGAAACAGAGGGGCTGAACAACCTGGTGTATGCTTCCAGCAACGACTTGATTGCTACGAATGCAGACTACACTTCGGTAGTGACTGCCAACATCACCGGTGCCGACTTCTCCGACGTTGTCCTGTCTGACGGCTTCTTCGAAAAGGTTTCCTACAAAGGTGCCTTCGACGGAACAAACGACTGGACAAAAGGCTGGGTAAACTGGGACCCGCAAAACACAGCTTATTAATATGATCAAAAGATTGTTATTAACATCCACATTGCTTGCCGGAAGCGCCTTAGCCATTCAGGCGCAGGACCTGGTGCTTAGCGAAGGACAATATTATACAGACGAAACGCAGACGACACCTTACACCGGCCGCTATACGGAGTTTTACGACGACGGTATGCTGAAAATGGAGTTGTATCTGAAGGACGGCCGCCCGGAAGGCACCTATGTTATCTATTATCCGTCCGGAAAGATTGCCGAGGTCCGCTCATACTATCATGGTATCTTCCACGGGGAATGGCGAACATACAATGAGACCGGTCAGCTAATCGGCTTGGCCTCTTACAAAGAGGGCGAGAAGGATGGCCCTTGGCGCATCTGGAACGACAAAGGCATCATGCGTTTCGAAATGTTCTATACGCGCGGCAAGAAAAGCGGCGTTTGGCGAACCTGGGATGAAGAGGGGAAGTTGCTGACGGAAGAGAAGCAATAATTTATATATCAATCACGGCGTCACCTTTCAAAATACAGAATGTATGCATTGATTTTCTTGCTATGGAAGGGTGACGCCGTTTTTATAGCTGGCGTCACCAGTTTATGGTTTGAATATCAGTGTTTAGATGTGAAAAAGACAGGTGGTGATTCCGATAAAACAAAACATTTATCAGTGAGCGGATAATAGGTGAGTGGCTTGCCTTTGTTAAAGCGATGTCTTGCCTTTCTCAGGTTGCTGTCTTGCCTTACCCAAATGGCTGCCTACTCATTCTCAAATGGCTGCTTACCCATTGTCAGACTACTGCCTACCTTTTTCTAAAAAGCTGCCTACCTTTTTTGCAAAGGCTGCCGGACAATTATTTAAAATACCTATGTTTTGAATAAGAGAAGGGGCATGTTATAGTCCCAAATGGGAAAACTATAACATGCCCCTCGATTATGGAGCGAGCAATCGCTTAGCGCACCATCACCTTTTCGGTCTTGACTGCATCGGCATTGCCTTTGGCGCGGACGATGTAGATACCTTTCGGCAGGTTGAAAGTATGTTGTGTTGTATTGACCTTCATCTCTTTGACCAGCGAGCCATTCAGAGAGTAGACCTTGATGTTGCGTACTTCCTCGGTTGAGGAGACAATCACTTTACCGTTTTTGACGGAGTAGATGGCGATTGCGTTCGTGTCGATGCTTCCGGTGGCAGAGCTGCGTAGATAGTAGCGTCCGTGGCTTTCGCCGGAGAGGTCTAGCGTATAGCTGTCGCCTTCCAGCAGGGTGCTGCTGCGGGTGTAGCTATCGTAGAGGTAGAGCGGTTCGGCCAGTTGGGAGATACCTTCGATGGTGAGGCTTACGTCTCCCTTGCGGCTGTTGTAGACACCTACCGGGATGTTGTCGATGCTGCGCAGGGCATTCACCTGTGCGGTGCGGTTACCGGCAACGGAGTAGGCTACCGGTGCATCCAGTTCGGAGTCGAGCAATACCACGGCATCCTCCTGCGGCTGATAGGCGTTGTCGGCATTGTCACGCAGGGTGATTACCGAGCGACCTTTCTGTCCGTCACGTTCGGCAGTCAGCGTGAGCACGGGGGCGGTGGCTGCGTGGGAGCGGGTAGAGGGAGTTGCTTTGGCTGACGGTTTGGCTGCCATCATGTCGGTTGTGAATGTAATCTTTACTTCCTCTTTGTTTGTTTCTTCTTCTTCCGCTTGTGTTTCTTCCGGCTTTTCCTCTCCTTCATTATAACCAGCGCGTTCAACAAAGAAAGCAGTCATAGGTAGAATCAAGCCGGTCATATTGTTGCCATTTTCCGTTGCGCCAGTCCAAGGTATATCCGGAGTGCCAACAATCGCTTGTGTAGTGTTTGATTCTGTATCTATAATCCAGTATTTCCTATTTAAAGAACTGTTTTGCTTGAAGAATTCTTCCATATTCAAATAAGTCATATACGGATTACCGACCAAGAAGTGGTTGCCGTCGCTATCTTTTTCAGGAGTGAAGGTAACTTCCACTGCTGCTTTGTCTGCCATTTTACCATACTTTTCTCGGCTTGTTGGAGCAGGAGAAAGTCCGGCACGAGTCTGTGGTTCCGCTTCTTCGTAGTTGTAGGTCTTATCTGCTTTTGGCAGACGCACCAAAACATTCTGTTCTTCTACGCGGGCATAGAAACCTGTACCCAACGCGTAAGGAACCCAAACATCGTTATATTCGATGCTCCAGTTAGATTTGACGGCGTTTGCACTACCGGTTTTGTTTTCATGATCTTGATAAGCTACCGACTTATCCCAAGCCTTTTGATAGAAAGCTGGATTCCAACGGCTGTTGGTGACTCCTGTTTGATTATATGTGATATCTTCAAAAGCAGGAGTAACTTGTTTTCCTGCTGTACTAAGATCATTACCAACTTGTTTCGGAGCATACATATCTCCCGCATACACATCATATAATGGAGACGACTGCCAGTAAGGCTGGCTTTCTTTCATTTCAAACTCTACGCGTGCTGTTTGATAATCCAAGAAATGCTGGTTCATCAACGTTGCTTTGGGCTTGAAGTAGATTTGGTCTACCCTATTAATGTAGTAAGGCTTTACTACTATTGCACCATTTTCTCCCGTGTTGTTGACAGCCATGTCGTATTGAATTGTGCTATTTGAATCTGTAATTTTCAATACACCATTGTCTTTTTCTGTCAATTCTTCATCATCCTCAAGAGCCAACTCTTCATCTTCCAACACGGTTACTTTGGTGAAGTATAGGGGGGAGAGTTGGTTGGTTTTCGTTTCGCCAACTCCAATCTGATCGCTATACAACTCGTCTTTGGTGGATGCATACCAGTTCTTATCGTTATACCAAACAGGGTTGTCTTTGCTAGGAGACCATGTGAGGTATTCGGGAACGATCTTGATTCGGAGGTAAGCGTAGCCCTCGCAGGAATTAGGTATCAATTCTGCGTCTTCAATATCTTCTGTGGAAGCATATTGATATTCCCCGAAAGGAAAATAAAGATCATAAATTCCCCCTTCTTTGAAGTAGGTTGGTATATCCTTCTCCTCCAAAGTAAAAGTTAATGACAAAGAATTGTTTTTGTTATCCTGTTGCGCTATCAAAGAGTTTAATGTTCCAATTACCTGATACGTGTTATAATCTCTTAAGTAAACATTTTTGTTATTTTCTAGTGCTTTTAGTACATATTTCATTGAAGCATCTTCTTCGTTATCAGATTGCTCAGGCATTCCGAACGTAATCTCTTTTTGAATCGGAACAGTCAATGTCGTTTTGTTTTCTATGTGTGCAAGTCCTAAACGTAGCGGTACGGTATTTAATGGTATATCCTTCGGATAGTCTATATTTCCGAAACCAACATTTAGTGTAGGCACATTCGATTCCGCAGCCAATTCAAGTTCCTGAGGTTCTGTACAGAACAACTTCTTGGTTTCTCCTTCCGCTGGTAGATCTAGGTCATTACCATCACTACCCACGTAAGGCATAGCCGTTACTTTGGCTACCCAACGGAAAGAGGGAGATTTACCAAATACGAGTTTCGGTTCTTCCGTACTGCTGCCTATCAGATCTTTTAAGATTGCTTTTGCATCATCATCAATAGCTTTAGATTTTTCCACATCTTCGACTGTAAAGTTTGCAACTTTCTCTTCAGCTGTGTTGCCTAGTCCATCACGGAATGCTTTCAAAAGTGCTTGTAATGTATTATGCCCAGTGTTCTCTACTCGCTCGTTAGCCTCTTTCTCTGAGCCTAAATACCAATCAAAGGTGTATTTATATTCCTCTTTTTCATACCATGTATCAAAGTCAACCATCTCTTCACCCGTCACATTTCCAACTTTGTCTACCGGAGTGACCATCAGATTTGCATTTAAGGTATGGATAGAACCTTCACAAGTAACGCCGGTTGCCGATGTTTCTGTATCGACTTTGATTGTGATGGAGGGACTTACATAGATGACCTTCTTTAAGGCACATGGGGTATTTAAGCCGAGTACATCTTCTACAGCTGGGGCATCAGGATCGGTAGGCTCGCTCGGTTTGTTAGGATCTTCTGACTCTGCGATCTGTTTTGCGCTGAATAATACCACATAATATCTTCCTGACGCAGACGGTTCCACCGTATTGCCATCTTCATCCTTATAGATTTCGCCAGCGAAACGCAAGTCGGTATTATGCACGTCTATTTCGCTTAAGTATAACATTGCATTGTCCCCACTTCGCCAAGGGCAACGGATACGGGGGATGCCTAAACAGATGAAGAGGTCGCGGGCTGCTTTTTCATATGTTGCATATTCTGTGCTAGTAGGATTCATGATCTTATCCACATACACTTCTGTTACCAACAGAGGATTACCAATAGTTGCCGCATCTGTGGAGGTACTCCCGTCTCGCTTGCATAAGTTACTTATGATATTTTCCAAGTCTTCCACATGTGGATCATTTTTAAACCTCTCGTTCAGATCTGAGTTTCGCTTCAAATCCTCCAAGAAGTCATTCATGGCATGTACATTCATTGTGATTTCAAGTTTCTTGGCTTCTTCCTGAGTTTTAGGAACCCATAATCTTCCATCTCCATCGGTATACTTTTTCATATCCGTTTGAGCAGCTACACGCATGACATATTGTAGTCTGTTCAGTACTTCTGTATCTTCTTCTGGCTTGACTAACTCATCGTCATGTGTATGATCAACCAAGTCTTTATTGACTGAAATCCAGTTTCCTACATCTCCGTTTTCTTGTATCTCGGTAAATGCGAAGTACACATTACCAATGTTCGGGTGCATAATATCATCTACGGCTGCGTAGGGGTCGTTACCCATCAAGCCATAGCGGTATTTTCTGTAGTTGAAGTCTTGTAGCTGATCTTTATCAATCACATCCGAAGAAATATCCCACGTCATATTGCTCTGTAGTGTTTGATAGTCGGTGCTGACCATCAATACGGAGGCATCGCAAGCGTCTTCTCGCTGGGCGGTGATGGCAGGAAGTGTGCTATAGACGGAGATATCATCGATACCGAAGTCGGCACCGTTGGAACTTTCGCAATTGCTGGATATCTCCAGGATAAAATTATCCGTATCCTTGATGTCTGTCTTCGAGAAGGAAAATTTGAAAGAGACTCGTTGCCAAGCGGCAAAATCACCATTATCCTTTGTCCCTATAGCCCCACTATAATATTTAGCAAGGATGGTTTCTGTGTTATTCTCTCCTTTTCCTTTCAGGGTAAATCCTATATTGGCAGGGGTTCTGCCGGTGCCAGATGTTACATCACAAACCCATGCATTTACAATCAAGCTTGTATTCGGGCAAAGTCCGCTAATTGGTATTTTTGTAATGACACCAGGGGTTTCAGAGGCATCAACGTACATGAAATATCCGGATTGCTGACCGTTTTCCTTTTCCCATAGGCGGTCGGTGACCCATTGGTCGTATTGTGCTGGAAAATAATCGGAATATTCACCATCTTCGCGATTATATCGGATAGTAGGTAAGTTTGGATCATTACGTCCATGTCCTTCTGTAGAATATGAAATATTCGGATAGTTCAACGTTCGATATAAAGCATATTCGCCTTTCATAACTTTTAAGTCATTACCATATCTATATTGATACATCTCCGGATGGGCAAAGGCGTAATAAGACTCTACCTCTCTTTCTTCTCCTTCTATCTCTGTAGTGAAGACTTCTGTTTTGACATTTTTTAGTGGGTCATTTGTTAATAGATTCACTATATTTTGCTCATTGTTGTATAAAATCTCGTCTTCTGTCTCAAAAGAGATACGTGCCAATCTTTTATATAAGGTTGTATTTGCTTCTAAGTCATCTTCAGTAATTCCGGAATCATCAACCATGGTGACGTTCAGGAAGGATACTGGATACCAATCTGTATATGTTTGGGTGCTATTTCCCCCACGAACCTCTGCTAAAATACATGCTTTCTTGACATTTGTTGTAAATTCGTAGTTAATAATATTATTCGTTTTAGTAGAATATTTGACATCTGGATTGTTCTGATTAGGCTGGTTGCCCGTATAAGGAGACCTTGTATCCCAGTTAATGCCATCATTACTCGTATTTATCTTCCAACGTATCTCTGTCGCTTTTACCGTATTTTCATTATCATCTTGAATATAATAATTGTCTAAATCTTCCGGTAATCTGAAATTAGATGCTTTACCTTTTGGCATATATATGTCATAGGCATTTAATACATAGTTTGATTCTTTTCCTTGCTCTTTCCTTAATGGTGTAAGATCATTACTATTCTCTTTAATGCCTAATGACTCGAATTCTGTTAGCTTTGTTTTTAATAACGTTGCCCTTTCATTTGCATTCCTTAATTCATACACATGGCGGACACCGATAACTAGAGGAACAAGCGTGCCATTGCCTGATTGTGTTCTATCTGCCGCTACCGAACTGACCTCGTAAACAAGTTTCATTCCATTGCGTATATCTTCTGCACTGAATGTACAGCTTATACTTGCTGCGTTTCCGAGCTTTTGATTATTATTCGTGGCATACCATCCATAACTATTACCATATTGGGTTAATTTAGAATTATAGTTTACTGTTGGTTCTAAACGGTCGTCTATCTCCACTGTATTATTATCTTTATCTATGACATACCATCTGACATAACCATCCATTCCTGTACTTTCACCGGTCTCCTGAAAACTTACTGTCTTTGGCTCACCCGGATCTACATACAGCACATCCATAATCGTATGATCCGCTTTCACCGAATAGAAATCATTTTGCCCCCAAGCGTCCCCCGCACCTGCCATCAACATCAGGCAAGTGAGGATTAGTATATTATATAATGTATAGTGTTTCATATTATTCACCTCCTTCTATCTTTACTTCTTTATTCGTCACAACCAATGTATAAGGCAACACCACTTCGGCCCCGTCCTTCTCTGCCACTAGCACCAGCTTGATTGTTGCGCTGGCCGTGTTGCTTAGCTCTTGCAGGTTGATGGTGAAAGAGCCTTTGGTAGTGGACTCTGCACCGCTTGCTGGGTGTAAGGGAAATGCACAATCCGGTTGTTGTTGGTGTCCATTCGCACTTTTTTCCCACCACGATAAAGGGTCCTGATCTTTCGTTTCCGGTTCTATCAAATAGCCGTTGCCATTCAGATCCTTTGTGTTTTCTTCCAGTGAGGCATAACAGAAATGGTCTGTTCCTTCGACTTCGCCATCTCCACCTTCGTCTTGTGTTTTGTAATATTTCAAAGACCAGTCGTTTGTGTTATTATTCAACTTCTCCAAGCTATACGTAATCGTTACCTCTCCTGCATGGTTGGTGACGAAAGTGCGTGAAGCGATCTCTATACCTTCTAAAAATGTATATCGCTTCGGCACTCCCCCAATCGGCATATGCTTCTGCTCGAACCCAATCTTTACTTCAGCATCGGAGATGAGGATAGGTATATTCAACAGGTCGTTGCGGCGGATGAAGGAGAAATCCGTTATTTTAGGCTCTTTCTTCTCTGTCTCAAATTCCAGCACGTCGAGAGCAATTGTCATATAAGCTCCGTTGTCACCTACGCTTGCCTGATCGGTTTCGTTGATGTAGAAGGTGTAGGGGGTAGGGATGGCAGTGGATGCTATTGTTTTTTCCTGCTCGGTTGGAGTATATACATAATCACTTCCGGATACTGGAGGTGTCTGAGGCGGGAATTTAGGATTCATCAACATTTGGTCGCTCTCTCCCTGTTGTATCAATAGGTTTTCCTTCTCCGGATCGTCCTCTGCCGCATCATAAGGCAACAGCCAAATGCTTCCTGATTGGCGGAACTTGCCCATTGTTATGTTATTTATTGTAACATTGTTGCCCGTGGCATTCGTTACCTCCACCTTCACTTTGCCCAACAGACGGATTAGTGAGAGGGAAACATTGTTATCGGTTTCCTTGTCGGAGACGATTTTAGACTTCATGTAGCTGCTCATGGGGATGTACTGTTGCTTGTTATTGGTATATTCGGTGAGTGCTAGCAGTGTTGCTTCCGTATCTCTGAAGTCGGAGAATGTCTTGCTTGCTGTAACTAAACTTTCCAGTTCCTCGATAACTGTCTCCCCATTCTGCAAATGCTTCAAATTAGCAAACGCATAAAACCGGTATGTTTCGCCAATCAATAGCTCTACGCCTACTTCATGCGTATTGTTGTTGTCATCTAATTGTTTACCAACATCTCCTAAGGTATTCGACAATACTTGTTCGACCTTATCCTTGTTCTTATTGCCATCATTCACGACAACAATCCACCAGTCATCGATATGGCGTTCATATTCCTCATCGTCTTCTTCGCCGGAAATGTCATTGTCGGCATCGCCGTCGGCTCGCGTATAGCTGGGGGTGGAGTTGTCTAATCCGCCCAGCGTAATCGTCAGCTTCGCGTACTTTGTTTCGGGTATTTCCGGCTCGCCGCCATTCTCCTTCGAGCAGGAGGGGAGCAGAAATAGCAAGAGCAGTAGCGTGGGGGCTACTGCTTTTACGGTTTTATATATGTTATGTTTCATGATGATAATGTTTTTATAGTTCACCTTGGTTGATTCGGATGACCCAGTCTTTCACCTGGACTTTCAGGCAGGTGTAGCGTACGATGGGGACGTCGGGATCCGGTACAGGGTCCGGATCAGGGTCCGGATCAGGTTCGGGATCCGGTTTGTCCGGATTTTCGGGGTCCGGGTCTTCCGGGTCGGGATCTTCGGGACCAGGATCAGGCTCCTCAGGATCGGGATCCGGTTTGGGGTCGGGGCAATCCGGGCAGTAGGTCGGGGTCAGGAAGAAGACGATGGAGTATTCGTCCTGGCGGTCGAGGTATTCCTGTGCGCTGATGGCGTGGCCCTCCATCTGGGTAAGGAGCAGGTAATTGTTGAGGTTGATGTTGAGCACGTCCTTTTCCCAGTCTTTGTGGCGCACGATGAGGCGGTAGTTTTCGCCTGCCATCAGACGCATGGTGTTCATTTCTGCTACGGCGACGGTCTGCATGGCGGGCTTGCCCATGATGCTGTCGCCCTCGGCGATGTTGACGTTTTTAGTCATGTAAGGGAGGTAGGTGATTACAGGGTCTTCGAGCAGGCTGTTGTCGTAGTCCATATATCCGTTGTCTGCCTTGATCTCGAAAGTGAAATCGCGTACGTCCATGCAGTTGCCGTCGGTGTCCTGCAAGACGAAGCGCAGTTTGTTTGTGTTTTTTGCGAGGCTGATGGTTTTGTCTTCGTGTTTGTCGCGCGTGATGACCAGTGTGTCGAGGCTGTGCCACAGGGGTGAGAGTTCGTCCCGTTGCGTAGCATCGGCTTCACGTAGGGTGCGCAGGCGCAGATCCTGTAGCGTGGTCGTGCCGGGGGTGAGTTCCGGCATGGAGTAGGACTGTTCGCTCAGGCCTGCCCAGGTGACGGTGTAGTAGGTACCCGGTTCGAGGTCGAGCTTGATATTGTTTGCTTTCAGGGCGTTGCCGTTGAAGTCTTGCTGCATGATGTAATTACCTTTGTTGTCGCAGATAAACAATGTGGCCCGTTCGACCTCATGCTGGAAAGCGTCGGCAAATTTCATGTTGTAATCGTAGACGAAGTGCAGCCGGTATTCGCAAGGTTTGAGCGAATCGTCGGAGAAGTAATCGCAGGCTGTCAACCCCATGCCTGCTATCATCATCGTTCCGATTGTTTTTGTAAATCTTGTTGCTATATTTCTCATGTTTCGTTAAACTTATTTTGTTTTCTGCCAAAGATAATTTGGTAAAGAAGTCAGGTATCAGATACCCGGAGGCCTCTGTCGGGGCACGGGTATCTGATGAGGTATATGAAATGTTTAAATTGGAGCGGTCGTTAGAGAACGATGTTGTCGTTCTTACGCTCTTTCCAGTTCAATACGTTAACATTTACGTTGAAGTAGAATGTCGGGCTTTCCGGATCTACTGGCGGGTCTGTCACTTCTGAACCCGGTAGTCCCCATCTGCCAACCTTAGTTACTGTCAAGTCGTAGATGTTGTTACGAACGATTGCAAACTCCATAATACCTACGCTACTAACATCATTGTTATTAGCATGCTTAATCCAGTAAGGATAGTAGCAAACGCCATCTTCGAATACGCTTACTAATTTGTTGAATATGGCTGCTCCTTCAGCTGATTTCAAGTAATCAGGAAGATTTGAGGCTCCTAAAGTCTCAAGTGTTGTATTCTCTTCCACTTGCTGACCGTCTACAGCGTTGTATTCGTCTATCTTTTTATTTAGATATGCGATATACCCGAACGGGTCAGCAACATTTAAAGCGCCTTTTATATTGGAGTACAGGATGGTCTTAGCTTCCGCTTTGAATGTTTCATATGTAATATTATTTACCTGTTCAGTTGTCATAACTTGATTAAAGATAGCTTGTTCGCTTTCGTAGACATTGCCTTGGTAGACGCAGAAAGTTGTACCATCGCTGTCTTTATCCAAATCTGCATAACCGTTACCACTATCTCCACCAGCGTCATACACCACCGTCTGACCAACCGTGCCAGCATTATTCACCCACACTTTCGGGAAATAAACAGCTTTAAACAAAGCACCGGTAACATATCCTTTTTTAGAAAGGGTTTGATCAGCAATGTTTTCCATCGGGTAGCCGAGGGTTATTTGACTAGGTATTGTAGTTTCTGATGATTGGGCAAGAGCTATTGTATTCTGTAATGCGGTTACCGCGCCTGTACTTGTTGCTTGATCTGCTGCTCTTCCTCCCCACAAAATATCATAAGTAATTCCACCTTGGAAGTAGTTGGTATATGTTAACGTCTTAGTTGCACTCCCAATCGGCTGAGTAACGCCTGCTGCCTGGATCTGATCCAACTCTAGTAAAGCTATTGCATCGCCTGCCCCAGTAGTTTTTTTCCCTCTTGTCCAAGGATCAACTACATAATTCTCTGCTGCATTGGCTGAACCTTCTTCGTCTCCCAAATAAATATCATTGGTGTCATCATCTCCTAATTCATCATCCTGATCACCACCTGTTACTCGTTTCAGCAAATAAGAGCCACTGCTCAGATTGTTTATGAGAGCTACGTGGTCCAGGCGGGCTTTACCGAGTTCAGTGTTGCCATCTGTACCTACTTTATGTGTATAAAAGAAATCATAACCATCCTGCGTAGGAGTAGTAATCGGATTCAATCTCACCTTTGCAGCCAAGCGTTCTACATGGAGAGCGGTAGTTCTTTCTTCTGCAGCACTCTCGTTTGCGTGTAAAGTGACTTTTTCTCCTTCTTCCTTATGGGAAGACATGATAAAGTTTTCATTACTAGTGTGTGCTTTATCCACTAAATAGTTGGCAAGGACCTCACCGGTTGTTATTTGGGGATTTGTTGTTCCTTGTTTAGTCACCAAGTTATATAAAGTCTCACCCATATTAGCCACAGTAATTACTCCGTAGGTATTGCCGTCGAAAGATTCTCCCTGCTGGGTAACACTCACTTCAACCATCACTCCGTGTTTATGCCAATCATCATCTCCATTTGTCTCTGCGCCGGCAGTTGCATAACCGGCTCCTACAATAGTAGAGGTTTTCACCAGTTTATATTCATTTCCAGTGGTGGCACTTGTATTCTTAAAAAGAATCAAGGTTACATTATTTATTTTGTATTCATTTGCAGTACCTTCTTCTCCATTCGGGGTATCACCATCTTCTCCGGCAGTGGGAGGGACAGCAGGATCACTATCGGCCTTTGTCTCCACTCCGTTATTGATGGCAATTTTCACGTAGCCTTTTTCTCCACTACCTTCAGTTCCATTTCCTTTGCCCGACTCATCCAAATCATCCGAGCAAGACACCGCTGCGCAAGCGAAAGCGAGTGCCCATAATGTACTTTTAAGTTTCATATTCATGTTGTTTAAAGTTTATTTATGTATTGATAATTAAGTTGTTAATAGTGTACTCCGATATGTGCGGCAGCAGTGCGCCGAGACCTGCCGGAGTAGTGTTCTGACATCTGCCGCAGATGTGCCCGGAGATCTGCGGCAGATGTCAGAACAGATCTGCTGCAGATGTCGGAGCATCGCTGCGGCAGGCCTCGGAAGGGCCATTCGAGGGATTCGCCTATTCGATTACGGGGCGGTCGTCCTCTTCTTCTTTTGTCGTGTTGTCTTTCTTTACGCGGGTGAAGGTCATCGCGCTGCGGACAGCTTGTATCACCTTGCCGGGAAGGAATGAGACGGACGGCTTCTTCATCATCGTGGCGGCGTCGAACTCGTCTTCGGTGGCGGCTCCCTTGCTGCCCACGGTGGGGCGGAAGGTGCCCAGCTCGCCGACTTGCACCGTACGGCCCTCCTTCACGTGGCGGGCTATATGCCTGGGCAAGCGGTCGAGACAGGATTTGACATCGGCACTTGTCAGCGCCGTTTCTTCGGCAATGCCTTCACAGAGTTCTTCGAAACCGACAGTTCCGTTGTTCACCAGTTGGGCAAAATACTTGACCGCATCTTCCGGTGCGTCTTTGGAGAAGTCTTTGCGCTTCACCAGTTTGTACTTGGCACTCATGATTCAGGTTGTTTTCGTTGTTTAATTAAAAAGTTGATTGTTATCGCATCAGCTTCACGAGTTCCAGGTTGGCAGTTGCGGCTTCGGACACTTCCGGTTGGGAGGTGAGGCGACTGAGTGCCGTTTCGGCATCGGCCCATCGTTCGTCGAGCATTAAGAGGATCGCTTCGGCCAGCTCCTTCTGGGCGGAAGGGGCGGCTTTGGCGAGGTAGCGTCGCGCCTTGTCGGCCTGGCGGTTTTGCAGGGCGATGTTGGCGGCATTGAGGTTCGAAACGGGGTCGTCGGGATACATGCGGACGGCTATTTCGAACACTTCCTTAAATTCGTCGCTTCCCGCCGGATAGGTCAGCGCCACACGGTGCATCTCTTCGAGGCTGAGCTGCGAAGGGTCGCGGTAGATGATGTCGCGGGCTTCGTCGACGGTGAAGTTGCGTATGTTGTATTCCACCACATAGTCGGAATGACGCAGGGCGGGGTAGATGTCTGCCAGGATTTGCTTGTAGGCTGGGAGTTGCTTCAGCTTCCATTCGCGGGCGTCCGGGTCGGCGGGTTGGTCGGCACGGATGATGGCGAGGGCTTCGTCGCGGCCTTCGTTCGTGGAGGCGGCGAGGCGGGTCGCCAATCCTTCCCAGTCTTCGGGCACGGAGGTTACGTCGCAGGGCACGTTGCTGAAGTCGTACAGCTCTTTCACGTAGGCAAGCAGGGCCTGGGCGCGTCCTTCCGCCAGGCGCCGGTTGTTGGCGTAGGCGCCTTCGGGTGAGGCGAAGCCTTTGATTGCCACGTGTGTGATGGTGGCGTTGCTATTGCTTTTGACTGTCTCGATGGTGTTACGTATGGCAGCGAGTTCGCCGGGATTCTTGCGGTATTCGGGGCGGATCGCGGTGCTGCCGACGGGGAAGTCCAAATAGGCTTGCCCGTTGAGGGCGCGGCGTTTCACGGCTTCGGCTGCCGGGGCGATGAAGGCGGGGACAGGCTTGACCTCGGGCATCGACAGGTTGACGACGAAGAGGTGTGCCTTTTCGTTCTGAAGGTTCTTCCAGCCACAGCCGCAGAGGTCGGTCACCATCGACACGTCGGCGCGGTTCATCCATGGGCGGTAGGGCACTTTCACGAGGTAGTCTACCTGTTGCTCGGCGTTGTTTTTGCGGCGTACTACCACTTCGCCGGGCTGCACGAGGGCTTTACCGTCGCGGCGTTCGTAGGCTATTTGGCGGGTGCGACCGTTGACTACCAGTGGGGGCAGTGCGAGCAGGCTGTCGCCTTTTTGTAGGAGAGGGGTGCAGACCACGGTGCGGTTGCTGCCCAGCTGCATCTGGCTGATGTCGATATGCATGTTCACCACCAGGTCGTTGCCGGAGCGTTGCACGGACTGGCGTTCGACGGTGACGGGCGACTGCGCTTGCAGGGCTGAGGCTGCGCACAATCCCATCAATAGAGTGCTTATAGTCTTTTTCATCATACGGTTCATTGTTTGTTGTTAGAATAGATAAATGAAGTTGAGTGCTGCCTGCGTGGGTCCGAAGTAGTTTTTGTGTCGGTTCGTCTCGCGGTTGCCGCATTCGGCACAGGGGTAGCGGTCGTATTCGAAGTAGATGTAGCCTACGCCCACGGTAGCCTCCAGGCTCCAGTGTTTGGAGAGCATCCACTGGTAGCCGTAGCTCAGGCCTACGCCTGCTCCCCAACCTTCGCGACGTTCGCCTTCGAGGTCGAGCAGTTTCACGTCGGCTACATTATATAAATAGTAGGGGACGTGCAGACCGAGGAAATGTCCGTTGTTTGCTTCGCAGAACCAGTAGCGCAGTTCGGGCTGAATGCGCAGGTGCTTGAGCGAGCGGTCGTAAGTGCCGTCGTCGTTTTTGCCGTCGAAGGGGTTGAAGCCGGCTTCGATGTCGAGGCTCCATTTCTTGGCCAGGCGAAATTCCAGTCCGGCGTTGAAGGTGGCTGTTCCCCAATAAGGGAGGTTTGTTTTGATGCCAACTACCGGCGCCTTGCTTTCGGGTACTAGTGTCTGAGCTGAAAGAGTAGAGACCAGGAAGCTGAAAATCAGTAAGAGGAAGTTCTTCATCATATAGCTGTTATTTATGGGTTTTTATATTTGTTGATATTCCGGAGTCCGGTCGTTTTCGTTCAGCCGTTTCTTCAGGTCGCTGCCGACGGTGAATTTGACAGTGAGAGAGGGATCGAGTATACAGGGATCTCCGTTCTGAGGGTTGCGTACAGGGCGGGGCTTTTGTCTCTTGGGTAAAAATGTACCGAAACCACGGATGGATACTTCTTCATTCTGTTCCAGTACCTCCGTGATGGATTCAAGCAAGGTGTTGACGAATAGGTTGACCTTGTATTGGGGAATCCCTAACTTTTCAGACACTTTGGATTCAAGGGTTCTTTTATTCATACTAGTGTGTTGTTTTATTAAAACTTATTTATGAAATAAGTTTTTCTACTACGAGAAAAACCACACTGAAGGGGAAAAACAGGAGACGATGAGACGGTTTTTTCTTTTATTTTATCTTTCGATTGTGTTTAAAAGAGTATAAATCTACTGTTATATTCATATAACAGCTGTTAAAACACAAGAAAGACTGACCGGTCATATTCTTATTGAAGCAAATACGATTATTACCGGCTAAAAATTGTAAATCATAAGTCAAAAACTAATACCCTATTCTATTTATTCCCGATACACACAAAAAAAGTATCGATTTTTTCTTTCTTTATTCTTTTCTTTTTACCTTTGTGAGTGCCTAACTATTAGATGATTAGGCAAAATACAATAAGAATCAACGTTTATTACGCAATTATTCTTATTTCATAAATAAGTTCCTTCAATCCCTCTCCAATCTATGTTTTTCGGTTTATTCCTCAGTATCTCACAAATCGGATCCGTGATCTTTCGATTGGCCAGGTCGAGTTCCGGCTGGTCAAGTCGGTTGAAGTAACCCCGGGTCGTTTTTTCGTTCGTATGTCCCAGTGCCTGACTGATCACGGCTATATCCACGTGCTGACGACGAGCTTCGGAGGCCCAGGTATAGCGCATTACGTAGGATGTCAGGTTTGTATGAATATCCAACAACCGGCCCACCTGTTTCAAGGTTTCGTTATGGGCAGACAGCATAGACTTATACTGGTGGTGAGTGGCAGAAGGAAACATTATCGGGAAAAGGTAGTCCCTGTCGGATGATTCGTATTTACGGAGGATCTGCCACATGCCGGAGGTGATTTCGATGCGTATCCCGATACCGGTCTTATGGCGGTTATACACGATGGCTTGTCCATGTATATTCTTTCGGGTCAGATGCACTATGTCCACAAAAGGCATGCCGTATGCCATAAAGCTGAAAAGAGCCAAATCTGTTGCCAAAGCCAATTCGGGGCGGTCACGAAAATCGACTGTCGCCATTTTTTTCACTTGTTGATCTGACAGAGGCTTTTTGACTGTTATGTCCCTCTTTAGTTTCAATTTCTGAAACGGCTGGGTCTTATTTTTGAAGAGTTGTTCGCCGACGGCTGCATTGTATACGGCTCGGAGACTGCTCAGATAGCTGTTGACAGAGTTGATTTTTAATTGTTTGGCCTGTAGATAGGTTTGGAAATCGTTCACCATGGTAGGGGTGATGTCGCAGATTGGGATATCCTTGTTCCCCTGGAATGTGACGAAATGCCGGGCTACTGCCAGATAGAGATCAGCAGTGCTGTCTTTGCCTATCAACCGCTTGCTTTCTGCTCGCTGTTTGATATACTCATGTAGTAAAATACTTTTTTTCTTAGGGTTGCTTTCTTTTGTTGTTTCCATACGCAGTTGTTTATATCAGAAATTACTAAGATATAAACCTTTTTGGGATGGGGATTGTTTGGGAGGGAAAAAAGAGTAGGTGTGTTCTGTTTTGCAAAACATTTATAATATGGCACACAGGAATGCATATAACTTAAAAGCATCTGTGTGCCGTATTCTTTCTATTCCTCTTCCGAATCAAAATCGAAATCAAAGTCGAAGCCGTCGTCCATTACTCCCGGATCAGTGAACTGTTCCAGTTCGCGACGGTCTTTCTTTGTCGGGCGGCCCAAGCCGCGGGCACGGTCTACGAAGCCGGAGATTTTGTTCATTTCCAGTATTTCGTATTGGTCTGGTGTCGTGACATTTTCCAGGTAGTCCGGAACCAGTTTGGCTCCCATCCGGCGTTCCGTCAGTGCCAGTACTTTGAAAGAGAAAGTTACAGGCGGCTTGCGCACCTGAATCACTTCGCCGACTTTGATCATGCGGGACGGTTTTACGGTGACATTGTTTATCATGACCCGGCTTTTTTTGCAGGCTTCCGCTGCGATTGTCCGAGTTTTAAAGATGCGGGTTGCCCACATCCATTTGTCTATTCTTACTTCGTTCATAACTTTTTACTTGTTATTAAACTGGTTCATCGTGATCTGTACTCCCGCCAGGCAGAAGCTCTTGACGATCTCGATGGCCCGTTTCAATTTTTCCGGCATCAGTTCCAGTTCTTCAGGCGGAAACTTGCCTAAAACGTAATCTATTTGTCCGCCGCGGGGAAAGTCGCTGCCTATACCGAACCGCAGGCGGCTGTATTCCTGTGTGCCCAGGAGCTGCTGGATGTTTTTCAGTCCGTTGTGACCAGCGTCGCTGCCCTTCGGTTTCAGGCGTAAAGTACCGAAGGGGAGAGCCAGGTCGTCTACTACGACCAACAGATTCTCTACAGGAATGTTCTCTTTTTGTAACCAGTAGCGGACAGCATTTCCGCTCAGGTTCATAAATGTATTCGGTTTGAGCAGGATCAGCTCGCAGTTCTTTACCCGCATCCGGGCAACTGCTCCGTAACGCTCTTCCGTGAAAGGCACTCCGGCTTCTTCAGCCAAAGCATTCACGACACGGAAACCGATATTATGCCGCGTACCCCAGTATTCAGAGCCTATATTACCAAGTCCGGTTATCAGATATTTCATGATTTTTGCATTATTATATAATATAAGAAAGGGAAGAACATTCTCCTGAACATTCCTCCCTCACGTTATTTGGTATTCTCTTTTTCAGATTACTTACCAGCAGTAGCTTGAGCACCACGAGCGGCACGAGTCAACTGAACGGCGCAAACAACAGCGTTCTTTGCATTGGTCAGTTCCAGACCTTCGAAGTGTAAAGCACCCACCTGCATAGACTTACCTAAGCCCAGGTGATCAACGTTGATAGTCAGTTTTTCAGGGATCTGAGTGTAAACAGCTTTTACTTTCAGCTTTCTCATACGCAATGTCAGCTTACCACCGGCTTTAACACCTTCGGCGTGACCAGTCAGAACAACAGGAACTTCCATTGTTACCGGTTTGTTTTCTGAAACTTCCATGAAGTCCATGTGTATGATAGCATCGGTTACTGCTTGGAACTGGATATCTTTAACGATAGCCATAGTCTTTTTTCCGTCGATGTTCAGTTCAACAGCGAAGATTTCCGGAGTATAAACCAGTTTACGTACACTGTCGACAGTTACTGTAAAGTGAGTTACTTTTTCGCCACCGTATAATACAGCAGGGATTTCCTGATTTTTACGCATAGCTTTCAAAGCTCTTTTCTGATCAGAAGAAGTAGCAGCTACTTCTCTTCCTTTTCCTTCTAATTGGAATGTCTTCATTTCTTTAATTTTTTGTGTTACTCAAAATTAGTATTTATGCTTCCTAATTTTCCCATCACACGTACGGGGGTTAAAAGCGGTGCAAAGGTATGTTTTTTATTAATACGTTCCAACTGTCCCGTGTATATTTTTTTAATCCAGTAGATTACGGGAACGAAGCAATGTCTCCGTATCGCCCCAGAGCTTGACTTGTGCCGGATGGTTTCGGATACGTTCCGACAGCTTTTTCTCTTTGCAGTTGGCGTAGCATGCACCACTTTTATCGTTCACATCTTCCGACAGAGCAAGGTGTATGGCTGTTGCCGCTCCTTGCAGCGGTGTTTTGATGAAAGGACGGAACAGGATATCTGTCAACGGGTCGAACCAGGCATTCATCGTGATCATATTCGTACTGACGATACCTGGGTCGGAGGCGTTGACGGTAATTCCTTTTTCTTTTACCCTTTCCGCCAACTCGCGTGTAAAGAGCAATAAGGCCAGTTTGGTATTTCCGTACACCGATATCCGGTTGAAGCGTCCGTTCTTCCCTTTCGTGAAGAAGTCGGATTCTATTTTACCGATGGCGTACGTGCAGGATACTGTATTGACGATACGGGTTCCCTTATGCATCAGGGGAAGCAGTAACCGGGTGAGCAGATACGGACCGACGTAATTAACGCTGACAATCGTTTCCAATCCGTCTACTGTAGGACGGATATGGGTGGTCAGAACTCCGGCATTGTTCATTAACCGGCTGACCGGGCGTCCTTCCGCCAGTATCTTTTGTGCGAAAGCATGGACGGATGATAAAGAGGAGAGGTCTATCCCGCGGACCTCTATTTGCTTATTCCCGCTTTCTTGTTTTATACGTTCGCAGACCTGATATGCTTTCTCCGGTTCTTTACACGCCATGATGATCTGAAAACCGTCTTTGGCCAGTGCCAGGGTGATCTCTTGTCCCATGCCCCCGTCGGCACCGGTTATAATGGCTATTCCTTTTTCCATTATTATTTATACTCCAGTTTTTCTATTTCTTTGACAATACTTTTAGGTAGATTCTGTATATGTTTATGGCAAGCCATTTCCAGTGAATACATACGGGCAATGCAATAGTTGCTGTGACCGCAGTCGCAACGGGCCTGTTCGTCTTCTTTCATATGGTTGACGAAAGCCGGGTCGTTGAGCAGTGCACGTGCCATGCTGACAAACTCGAATCCGTGGCCGAGCACTTCCTCTATCTTTTCACGGGAGATAAGGCCGCCGACATATACAAGGGGCATTTTCAGGGCTGCCCGGAACTTCAGTGCATCTTCCAGAAAATATGCTTCCTTGAATGGTTCGGTAGGTATCATCAGGTGACCTGCCATCCGAACGCCAATGGGCAACCAGCCGTTTGGCATGTAATGGGTCATTGTACGGATAGGCATGGCTCCCCGCATGACGTACATAGGAGCACGGCTTACAAATCCCCCGCTCAGTATCAGGGCATGTACGCCGCATTGGTTTTGCAGGGTACGGGCGACTTCCAACGTCTCGTCGAGTTCCATGCCGCCTTTAAAGCCGTCGCGCATATTCATCTTTACCAGGACTGCCATATCCGAACCGGCTGCTTTCATTACCTCTTCCATACACATCTTCATGAAACGCATCCGGTTTTCCAGGCTTCCGCCATATTCGTCTTTCCGGCGGTTGGTATAAGGAGAGAGGAACTGGCTGATCAGATAACCGTGTCCGGCATGTACTTCGACGGCATCCATTCCTGCTTCGCGGGCGAGGTGAACTGCCTGGCCGAAGGCTTTTGCTATGGCTGCTATCTCTGATTGTTTCATCCCACGAACAAAAGTCGGAGAATAGATGTTGAATCCTGTAGAGGCGGAAATAGGAGTGCATCCGCAGATGTTTTTGTGAGACATATTTCCGCAATGTCCGATCTGTATGGAAGCGGCAGCACCCTCTTTATGGATGGCATCTGTGATCTTCTTCAGACCGGGTATAATTTCAGGGCGTAACCACAACTGACGTTCGAATGAAAGTCCGCTTTGTGTTACAGCGGCATAGGCTAATGTAGTCATGCCGATTCCGCCGGCTGCCACAGAGGTATGGTAGTTATATAACATTTCCGACGGAGCGTTCCCCGGGCACATACTTTCGAAAGCGGCCGCTCTGATCGTACGATTTCTGAGCGTGAGCGGGCCGATAGAGGCCGGGGTGAATAGCATAGATTCTTTATTCATATTAATAACCAGTTATTTGTTGTCGTATTTTGTATAATCACATCAGTAAATAAATGGGATAATTCGTTTCCGGTTCCCGACTTCTTTGCCGAACATGGCTTTGTACTTGTGCCAGATCGTATTGGCACGCGGAACCAGGTTGGCAAATGTCCACCAAGCGAACAATGCTCCGCTGGCGCTCCAGGTTAGGATGGCAAAACCACACCATTCCACCAGTTCGCCAAAATAGTTGGCGGAGGTTACGTAGTTGAACATACCTCCTTTAGGTAGGTAATGATTGGTGTCGCCCGGCTTGCGGAGATGGCGGACGATATAGTCAGACCGCCAGTTGATCCACATGCCGCTGAAGAACATCAGTGTTCCGATAATGAATTGCGGAGTGGTCAGCCATTGGCTCGAATACATATTTTCGGGGGCGAGGTAAAATATCCACATGCCTTGTATGTAACCGTTCAGCAGGTTGAAGACAATCCCCATTGTCATAATGCCCACAGGCATTTTGCTCTTACCTTTGATCAGTAAGGGGAATATAAATGCTCGTTGCAGGTAATGCAGTTCGAAGAAGAGGAAGAAGAGTAGGGGAACGGTTTCAAGTTGCCGTTCGGACTGGCTCCAGAGGAAGAGCATCACCCCAAAGACAGGTGCTTCCATACAGATCCAGGCTATTTTGTTTGGAATAGGGATACCCCATTTTTTGTCGAATAACATGCCGTATCCGGCTTCTACGAAGTAAAGGGTAACAAAAACAATGGCGGCAATGACCGCCATTATAATCAGCAATATATTAAACTCATCAAGGGTCATTTTAAATCGAGTAATAAGATTATGCTTCTTTATGTAATGTTTTATAGTGGTTGTATTTCTCGAATACAGCCTTTTCGAGTTCCTTAAATGTACAATCCAACGCACGGTCGGAGATACAAATAGGCGATCCGTAGTATTGAAGCTTCAGTTCCAGGGAACGCTTCTTGCTACGTGTGGGCTCCCGGTCAATATATTCGTTCGGATTTTTTACCTTCAGCACGATATATTTACGTTTCAGGTTGCTAAGGTCGTCCATTATTTTGATATTGTCAACATCTTTCCACAAAATTGTGCCTATCCGGTTGCCTGTCGATATATCATTGATCCCCTCGTCGGAGATATAGATCGCCTTGAAACTTTCGCGGGTTAGGAATGAATAGCTGATTAAGCAGAAGAATGTCGTGAGTAAAGCAAAGACACCGATGAAGATAAAGACAAAACGTCCTTCCCCGTATTTGAGGTCATGAGCAGCATACAAAGCTCCGGCACCGATCAGGGCAGAGAGGAGCGTTGTCAGGAACAATCCTCTCTTTTTATGCCTGCTCAATTTGAATGTGATTGTAGAAGGTGCTTCCATAACCGTCAAATTGATTTTTCAATGTTCCATACGAATGCACGTAGTCCCTGGGCTTCTGTCTGCATATCCATTTTGTGGAGCAGGTCCAGGAAAGGATCGACTTTTTCGTCGTCTACCATGGCCAGTATGGCTGAGTTGAGGGTTGGCCAGGCATGGCTACCGTAATGAGGTTCGCCTTTTTGGCTGCCGCGTCCCTGCACTGTTTCCCAGAAAGTAAATCCGCGAATGTTGCTGCGATCCATAATACTGAGGATCATTTCGTAGTAAGCCTGATTGAATGATATGAATATAGCTTTCATTGTTCTTGTATTTTAATGTTATATTCGGGAATAACCGGTTCCCAGCTTAGGGAGTGGCTGTCTCTCTTATCTGGGAAATACCTATTCCCTGATAAGGGAGATTGTCACTCCCGGTTCTGTTATTTTATAATTGTTCCAGATGATTCAACCTTGCGATCTTACGGCGGCGGCGTTTTACACCGTTTCCGGCAAATACGCAATATACCGTCGGTACGATAACCAGTGTGATCAAAGTGGATACTGAAAGTCCCCATGCAACCGTCATACCCATCGAGCGCCACATTTCAGCACCTTCACCTGTACCGATAGCCATCGGGATCATACCGAGTACGGTAGTCAGGGTGGTCATCAATACCGGACGGAGACGGGATTTACCGGCAGCAACTGCAGCAGTAAGAATACTCATTCCGCGTTCGCGGCACAGGATCGTGTAGTCGATCAGTACGATACCGTTCTTTACAACGATACCCATCAACATGATTACACCGATCAAAGCCATCACCCCGAGTGGTGTCTGTGTGATTGCCAATCCCAGAATTACACCAGTAAAGGCGAACGGGATGGAGAACATGATCACGAACGGGTCGGTCAACGATTCGAACTGGGCTGCCATCACAATAAATACCAGGATGATGATCAATACCATCAATATACCCAGGTCGGTAAATGTATCCTGCTGGTCTTCGAATGTACCTCCCAGCTGCCAGCTTACATCAGACGGGATATCCATCTTCTTCAGCTCGGATTGAACGGCAGACACCAGGTCGCTTAATGCAGCACCCTGACCGACAACGGCAGATACTGTGATAAGACGTTCACGGTTTTTACGTTCGATAGTCGGCGGTGTCATACGTTCTACAACTTTACCTACATCGCGGATACGAACCCCTTGTCCGGCATTGTTATAGATCATGATATTTTCGATATCTTCGATAGACTGGCGGAATTCGGGAGCATAACGTACTTTGATATCATACTCGTCACCGTCTTCACGATACTTGGAAGCGGTGGAACCGTTGATACGGTTACGCAGGTATAAAGAGGCTGTCGTAACGTTCAGGCCGTTCATTGCCAGTTTTTCGCGGTCGAAGTCTACCTGGTATTCCGGGATATAATCTTTACGGCTGATGTTAACCTGTGAACATCCCTTCAATCCTTCCAGACGTCTTGACAGATCTGCTGCAACAGCATCGGTCTTGGCAAAGTCGAAACCGTAGATTTCAATATCCACAGCGTTCTCACCACCCATAGAGCCGGACTGGCCGCCGGCCAAAACCTTGTACTCTTTAATCTCGGAGTATTCAGCCAAATCCTGACGCATTATATCACAAATCTCGATCAATCCTCTTTCACGGTCGCCGACACTGCTCAGGTTGACATTCATTTCAATAATGTGCGAACCGTTGTCGCTCAACTGGGCAAATGTGTTATCCGTATCAGCCTGTCCTTCGGTGAAGTTCAGTACCAGAATTTCCGGATATTTCTCACGGAACTGTTTGTCGATACGCAAAGCCAGATCGCGTGTGATCTCCTGGCGGGTACCGATGGGCATTTCGATCGTGATACCGATACGGGCATTATCCTGGGTCGGGAAGAACTCAGTCTTAATCATAGGGATCATCATCATGCTGCCTGCAAAGATCAGGAAGGCACCGGCAATAACTGTTTTACGATGACGTACTGCCCAGTCCAGGAAACGTGCATAAGCAACATCCAGTGCATTCAGTGCCTTTTCAATAGGAGTGAAGAACAAAACGTACAGACGTCCTTTCTTCGGATCGAGACGTAACAACTGCGAACAAAGCATCGGTGTCAAAGTCAAAGCTCCGACTGTCGATACGATCATGATGATACTAACGATCCAGCCTAACTGTTTGAAAAGGATACCGGCCATACCGGTCACCATTGTCAATGGCAGGAATACTGCCAACATAGTCAATGTGGAAGCAATTACGGATATAGCTACCTCGTTGGTCGCGTGTACGGCTGCCTGCTTCGGTTTACTACCTCTTTCAATATGCGTCGTGACATTCTCCAATACCACAATGGCGTCATCCACCACCATACCGATTGCAATAGACAATGAACTTAACGAGATAATGTTCAGTGTATTGCCGGATGCCAGCAAGTAGGCGAATGCGGCGATCAGTGAGATCGGGATCGTCAGGATAATGATAAATGTCGCTCTCCAGCGTCCCAGGAAGATGAATACCACCAACATAACGACAATGAAAGTGATCATGATCGTTTCCTGCAAACTGTCGATTGTATTCAGGATGTTGGTCGAGGTATCGACGATCACACCCAGTTGTACGTCGGATGGCAAACTGGCCTGTATTTCCGGCAGTTTTTCGTGAACTTTCTTAGCGATATTCACCGAGTTTGCTCCGGACTGCTTCTGGATAACGATCATACCCCCCTTACCTCCGTTGTTGAAGGTTTCCTGGGCACGTTCTTCGATATAGTCTTTTACCTGTGCAACGTCGCGCAGATACACATTCTTACCGTTATTGCTTCCTACCACTAGGTCCAGCATTTGGTTGGCATTGGTAAATTCACCTTGTACACGGAGCGTATAGGTGTTTGAACCGATATCTATGCTACCACCCGGCGTATTGCGGTTCTCCTGTGCAATGATAGAGGAGATTCCCTCGATGGTCAGCCCGTAAGCTTCCAATTTGTAAGGGTCGCAATATACCTGTACTTCACGGATCGGAGCACCGGAAATAGATACGGCACCTACTCCGCTGATACGTGCCAGCGGGTTGGATACTTTATCGTCCAGGATTTTGTAAAGGGCGTTGGTACTTTCCTCTGCTGTTACCGAAAGCAACAGGATTGGAATATCGTCGGTACCGAACTTAAAGATGATCGGGTTTTCCACGTCATCCGGCAGAGACGATTCTACGATGTCCAGTTTATCCCGGACGTCGTTGGTCGCGACATCGATATCGGTACCATATTCAAATTCCAGTGTAACGATAGAGATGTTTTCGCGAGACTGTGAGGTGATGTGTTTCAAGTCACTCACGCTGTTCAATACGTTCTCCAATGGTTTGGATACGTTCATTTCAATATCGGTGGCGCTGGCTCCGGGGTAGGCCGTCATGACCATGATCATGTTGGTCTCGATCTCCGGGAGCAAGTCGACTGATAATCGGGTTAAGGAAAAAAGTCCCATAATCACCACAGCCACGAATACGAGGGCGGTGGTTACCGGCTTTTTTACCGCTGTTGCATATAAACTCATATAGTATTATTTCTTACTTGTCAATTTCTACTTCCATTCCATTACTCAAACGGTTCTGACCGGTTATTACTACCTGGTCGCCATTTTCTACGCCGGATACGATCTCATATTTGTTTCCCATGCGGCGTCCCAGTTCTACCTTCTGGTAGGATACTTTTCCATCTTTGTAAACATAGATGTAGCGGTCACCCGATCCGGATTGTTTTACAATGGACTGGTCCGGTGCAACTACGTGGTTACGTGTACCGAAATTCATCGTTGTACGTGCAAACATTCCTGGACGTACGCGTTCGTCGGTGTTGGCAATCTTAATCTCTACCGGGAAAGTACGGGTGGAAGAATCTATGGTCGGGTAGACCAGGCTTACTTTGCCTTTGAATACTTCGTCGCCATATACATCCAGCTTGATATCTACTTCATTGCCTTTCTTCACTTGTGTGAAATAACTTTCGGAAACGTTCACGAACAGTTTGACCGGGCGGATCTGTTCTACTGTATATATAGGATCACCACCGCTGTACATATCGCCGCTGTCGTAATTACGGGCAGTGATGATACCGCTGATCGGACTTAGCAACTGAGTGTTATCCTGCAGGTTCTTATAACTTGCGCGGCTTACGTCCAACTGTGTTTTCTGGGCATCCCAGGCCGATTTGGAAGCTCCGCCGACTTTATACAATTCGTCGATGCGCTTGAATTCAATTTCCTGATTGTCCAATTGTATTTTGGCCTGTTTCAGGTTTGTTTCGTCCATCTTGACAAGTACCTGGCCTTCTTTTACATGGTCACCCACTTCTGCGAACAGCTTCTCAATACGAACCGGAGACTGAGGCGCAATGTTGTTCTTTATGTTTGCCTCTACGGTTGCAGTAAATTCCGCCAGCTGGTCTACATCCTGAGCCGATACCTGCTCAATCTTCACTTTTACTTTTTCATCATGGGTATCTGCCTCAGAGTCTTTCTTTTCACCTGTACATGACATCAGCAGGGCTAATGTTACGAGCGGTACAACTTTCAGCATTTCACGTGTTTTCATATTGTAAACTGTTTTTATTTTTGTTCTCATTCTTGTTTCTTAATTCGTTTGTTCCTGACCTAAAACTTTTTCCATATCCGATTTAGCTACCATATAATTGTAGATGGACTGGTTCAGATTCAGTTTCGCTTGTGTCAGTGCCAGTTCCGCATCGTTCATTTCAAGCAATGTTCCGGCTCCTGTGTCATAGCGCTTCTGGGCGATCTTATATCCTTTGTTTGCCTGTTCGACACCTTTCTGGGCGGCATCGAATTGTTTCACGCAGGTTTTCATATTATCCAGATATTGTTTGATAGCCAACTGCAGGTTGCGTTTCGTATCGTCGCGCTGTAAATCCATCTGATGCATGGATACCTGCGTCTGCTTGATCTTATGATATTTGCTGCCTCCGGAAAAGATAGGGACCGTAAGCGATACACCGACAATCGAGTAAGGAGTCCAGTTATAGTTCTTGAACTTGAAATCATTGTTCATGGCATTCCACTGGTACATACCTGTGAGCGATAATGTAGGCAGATAGTCGAACTTCTGCATGGTCAAAGTCTTTTTCAACTGTTGCATCTGCAGATCGATCTGTTTCAAATCGGTGTTGCCTGCCAATGTCGTATCGGTTGCCATATAGTCCGCAAACAGGACTGATTCGAAATCGGCCAGTTCTCCTTCGCAGTCGATAGCCATTTCTAGATCCATTCCCAGGAGTGCCTTTAATTGCCATTTAGCCAATGTCAGCGAGTTTTCTGCCTGGAGCATATTCGGTTCACTGTTCTTTACGGTCACGTCTGCACGGATCAGATCGTATTCGGCTACCGTTCCCTGGTCATATTTCTTTTTGATATCCAGATAGTTTTCCATCGCGTTGTCATAGCTTTCCTTGAAAACACGATAAGAATCGTTTGCCAGTAAAACGGCATAGAAACCTTTCTTTACCTGGTTTACCATCGATATTTTGGATGACCGTGCCTGCTCTATAGACAGTTCCACGTCGAGGGCGGATATGCTGAGGCTTTTCCATAATGTAGCGTTGACAAGGGGCATCGATAGATTGAAGCCGGTAGTCCAGTTGTTATCACGGCCAACCTCAATACCTTTGCTCATATCGATACCTTCCATACCGGGCGTCGATTCGTCACTGCCGCCACCCATATCGAAACCATCCATATACATCACCTGCTTTTTCAATGTGCGGGTATAATCGGCTGTAAAATTAATCTGAGGGAACAGAGCGGCATAGGTGCCTTTCTGTGCATACTTTTTCTTTTCTATTTCTCTGTCTGCGACTTTCACGGTCGGGTTTTCACTCAATGCTATCTCCAATGCTTTTTCCAGGTCGAGCTTCAGGACATCCTGTGCTTTCACCGTAGAAAAGACCAAAGAAGGCAGCAACATCATGACTACCCACATCATCTTCTTAGTAATTAATACTCGTTTCATTTAAACTAGATTTGATTTTGAATAAAATTCCTATTACTCTTCACTTAATAATATGTCCTGCGAGTGTTTCAAAGCATAACGCTCCAAAATCGTCAGGCCTTTCTCTGTGCATATACCCCGGAGGAAGGTAAACAATACCGTCTGGAATACTTCTGCCACCGAATGGTTCAGAAATGTTTTCGACGGGCGGATCATTTTCAATTGTTCTTTTGCCAGCAAAGCTAATATTTCGATATTTACATCTTTCTGAAAAACACCTTCTTTAGCTCCCCGATTGAGTAACTTGATACATCTTTTAGTGAAATCCGCTTTGTCTTTCTCAGCTTGTTCCAATGCTTTCGGATAACGTTTCAGATCATCATAATATTTTTTATTGTACCAACGGGGGCGTTTCATAAAATCTTCGTAGAACAGGACGAAAACATCGAGAGCCGTGTATGGACCTTTTTCCAGTTCGGCAAGTGTGCTTCGCATGCTATTATTATAGGATTTAATAGCTTCCTGTAATAATGTTTCCTTGTCTTCGAAGAATTCATAGATCGTACGTTTTGAAATACCGATATTCCGGGCAATATCGTCCATGCTCACACTCTTGATACCGTATTGTGAGAACAGATCCAATGCCGTCGTCATAACTTGTTCTTTTGTCATATTTATTTTTTTGAATCACTTGCCATTATGCTCGGTGACAAAGATCTGCCTAATTTAGAAAACTCAAAAGGTTTATTCTGTTACAGGATTGGTTTGAAACGAAAGGAGTATTTTCTGTTTTGGGCTATATAGGGAGGAAAACTGTGTGAATTGGTGAAAAATGAAACAAACTTCTTTGATCGAATATAAAAATGTCTATCTTTGTGCAGACTATAATGATGAGTAAAATATAAAATTATGGAAAATCTCCCTTTGATAAAGTTTGCTGAGTTAAATAAGGGTATAATAATCCGCGATAGTTTCCAGGATATTTTTCTGATAGCCGATATTGATGGCAATCAGGGTGTGGACGACCAGGAAGTGTATGAACATACTATGCCGATGCGGTTGGATGCATTATTGATGGTCTTAGTGCTGGAAGGATCTTCTGAAATAGCGCTGGACTATGTACCTTATACTATAGAAAGCAATAGTTTTACTATTATTATGCCGACGCATACGATACAGCTTAGTAAGATTAGTAAGGATTTTAAAGGGAAATTACTGGTTATTTCGCGTGAGTTTCTCGATGAGTGCAATACGGCGAAACGTAGTCCATCGATGGCTAATTATATGCAACTGAGGAAAAATCCATGCACTACTTTTGAACCACAGGAAACTGAGTTGGTAGACAATTACATCGAGTTGTTAAGGAGTAAAATAAAGAACCGGGCTCATTTTTTTCAGAAAGAAGTGATGCAGAACTCTTTTGTCGGATTCCTTCTGGAGATAGCCAATATATTTATGGGAAAAAAAGATGGTCTGTTAATGCCGGCTCTTTCCCGCAAAGAAGAACTTTTCGAACAGTTCCTTCAATTGCTGTTTGAACATTGTAAGGAGCAGCATGTGGTTACTTTCTATGCAGAGAAGCTTTTTATCACTCCGCAATATCTGTCTTTGATCTTAAAGGAACTGACCGGAAAATCTGCTAATAAATGGATTGACGATGCTTTGATCGTTGAGGCGAAGATCTTGTTGAAAGCTCCGCAGGCAACGGTACAGCAAGTCGCAGACATTCTTCATTTTTCCGATCAGTCTACGTTTGGTAAATTCTTTAAAAAGCATATGGGTATTTCTCCGATGGAATACCGCAAGTCTTAATATTTTCCTCTTTTATCTTTGGCGGAATTTATACCAGTTGATCAATTCTATAACTCCATAGAAGATACTGGCTACGCCAAAGATTACAAATGTGTTCGCCGCAGCTCCGAACGGATAGGCGATGATCATAATACCTGTCAATAAAATCAATGCAGGCATGATGTAGAAACCAAACGGCACTGTACTCCATTTGCGGGCAGATACCAGCATGGCTATTTGCTGAATTCCGGCAATAACCAGTAACGCTCCCAGGATATACATTAATATATTGACAAAAAACTCCGGCATGATCACAAGCCATGCTCCGAATAAAATACTTCCGGCGCCGTCGATAGGGAACATAGGAGAGGGTTCACCTTCCACTTTCTCCCGTGTGAAATAGTTCAACAAAGAAAACAGGCCGGGTATGATGAAGCAGATACCTATGGCAATAACCAAATAGGTAATGGCAGCTTCCGGCCATAAGACCAGTACAAATCCTAAAATCATAGCAAATGCACTTCGTAAAACTGAGTTGTTAATTTTTTTCATCTGAATATCTTTTAGTAGTTCTTTTTATATATAACAACGAAGATACCTCATTTTCTTTTTACGATAAAATAGTATTCGCTTTAATTTGGAAGAAGCGAATATAAAACTATAAAAAACATGATATAATCTTAACAACTTTCCCTTTATTTTGTTTTATAAGAAAATGGTCGTAAGACATACTACAAAATAGGAAGTTGAAATTTATATTATAAACAAATATGAGCTTGAAAGAATCGTACTGGAAATATTCCTTGATAATTATTATTCTGGTAATGGGGATAATACTTTTTATTGAATTTATCCCGTTCCTGGGAGGGATACTGGGAGCTTTTACCATTTATATCTTATTGCGGAAGCAATTACAATACCTGACAGAAAAGAAACGGCTGAACCGAAGTCTGGTCGCTATCCTGTTATTGCTGGAAACCATTCTTTGTTTTCTTATTCCGTTGTCGCTGGCAGTCTGGCTGTTCGTTAATAAATTGCAGAATATAAACCTGAACCCATCCGAGCTGGTGAGTTCCTTTGAGCATATTGCCGACCTGATCCGTGAGAAGACCGGGTTTGATGTACTTGAAAAAGATAATATAGCCTCCATTGTATCTGTATTGCCTAAGGTAGGTCAGGTTTTGATGGGAGGTATCAGTGGTTTTGCTGTAAATGTGGCAGTTCTTGTCCTTATTCTTTATTTTATGTTGATTGGAGGAAGTAAGATGGAAACATATCTCTATGAGATCCTTCCTTTCAGTAAGGAGAACAAACGTGAAGTGTTGAAAGAGATCAACATGATCGTAACTTCCAATGCTATCGGTATTCCTTTACTGGCAATTATTCAAGGAGCTATTGCGATGGTAGGATATTGGATATTTAATGCCCCGAGCCCGTTCCTGTTCGGTTTTCTAACCTGTTTTGCTACGATTATCCCGGTTGTTGGAACTGCTTTGGTTTGGTTGCCGCTGGTGGTGTATATGGCGCTGACCGGTGATTGGGTGAATGGGCTGGCTCTGATGGCTTATGCATTGATCGTTATTACCAATGTGGATAATTTGATACGTTTCGTTCTGCAGAAGAAAATGGCGGATACCCATCCATTGATCACTATCTTTGGAGTAATTATCGGCTTGTCCCTGTTTGGTTTTATGGGGATAATATTCGGACCGTTACTGATCTCTGTCTTTATACTTTGCTTTAGCATGTTTAAGAAAGAGTATCTGGATAAGGACAGATAATAGTTGACAAGTGACAGTTGACAGTTTGCGTACAGAATGAATTGCATTAAAGGCGATGTATCGAAAGTCTGTATTAAAGAACGCAGAATACGCAGACAATATTGATTTTAATAAACATAGTCTGCGGAACTCTGCGTATTCTGCGTCGTCTGCGTTCAGTAATTGCTATTTTGATACAGCCTCTTTGATACTAATAACTGAACGGTGTCATTTTAGCATACGCTTTATAGTCTTTGATCATGCCGGGATAACCTTCTTCGGCACGCGGCAGATAACGGAATCCGGAGATAGTTACATTTTCACGCAGGTCTATGACTACCTGGTGAGGATATTTCGCCTTTCTCGCCGTACTCCAGTAAGTAGATTCCTGCAAGTCGAATATTTTATCGGCTGTGAAATTACCACCATAAGTCTCTTCACTGTCTGCATAAACTATTTTCCAATGTTGACGGGAGAGAGGTTTGCCGTTTTCGTCCAGCAGATAGAATTCAGCAAGAGCAGCAATGTCTTTACCATCCTGTGCATTGAGTGCTTCCAGACAGAAATGACGAGCCTGTACAGGTGTATCGAATTTTACTTCCTGCCAACCGTTACCAGGCTTTAAGGAACCTTGTCCGACCGGTTTTTCATTTTTCAGATTCAGGTTTTGTCCTTCCTTCCGGTTTGTCAGCGGAGCTTCCGGTCGCAACATATCGAGGATAGGGGTCTTTAAACCTTTGACAGATGCCTTTTCCGGTCCTTTCAGGTCGAGAACAATAATTTCATTTTCTCCTTTTTTGAGCCAGCAGCCCGGCATGAACAACGTCTGTTGAGGACCGATTTCCCAAAAACGTCCCATTGCCTTTCCGTTCACCCATACCATACCTTTTCCCCATGTCTGCATATCCAGGAATACATCGCCGGGAGTTTCCAGATTGAAAGTTGCCCGGTAATAAGCCGGTCCGTCTACTTTTGTTCCGGGTGCATATTTTTTATCTTTAACGAATGAATAGTCTACAGGCAAGTTGTAAACCGTCCAGTCTTTCAGTTCCTCTGCAGAGTTCTCGGTGATCAGCGCTACTTTATTCGTAATACCTTTCCGGTCATGGATTGCCTTGTCAAAGTTGACGCGTCCCATCGCTTCGATAAGGATATCCAACTGAGCTCCGGCTGCAGAGGCTGGCAGTTTGATCGTGTTTTCTCCGCGGCGCCGATCCAGGCGACCGACCAGTTTACCGTTAATGAAAACCTGTGCCCAGTCGTGCACCTCGTCTATTAACAGGGTTGTTCCGGCTTTGACTGCCGGTAAGGTCGTGCGATACAGGATTGAACCCCAACCTTGGTCGAACTCTTCCATAGGCTTGATGTCGTGAGTCTTTTTGGGTTCCGGCAGGTTGTCGAATAACAAAGCTGTCTCTTTCATTTCAAACTCAGGGATTTCAATGACAGGAAATGCTTCCGGTACTTCCGATTGAACTTCACCCGGTTCCATATATTTGGCCAGAAGCTCACGCAATTTGTAGTATTTCGGAGTTGTCCATCCGGCTTCGCTGATCGGTGCATCATAATCATACGAGCTGCACATCGCTGAATAGGCAGGACTGTTTGCACCTCCCCAATGTCCGAAAGTGGTACCTCCGTGAGTCATATATAAAGAGAAAGAGATATTCCGGTCCAGCATATCTTTCAATCCGGCAATCATTGTTTCCGCGTCACGTGTTTCGTGTTTCCTTCCCCAATGGTCGAACCATCCGCTCCAAAATTCACTACACATGAGCGGAGTGTTCGGACGTACTTCTTTCAGTTTTTTGAATTGTTCTTCTATATTGGCTCCGGTTCCGAAATTGACGGTCCATACCAGGTCGTCGAGTGCATTGTTCTGGAAGTTGGAACTCCAGTCGCATTGGAAAAGCGGAACATCGGTAAATCCGGCTTCACGCAGAATATCCCGGTTTTTGGCAATATAGGCTTTGTCGGTAGCATATGCACCATATTCATTTTCAACCTGCACCATGATGATATTACCACCGCGGCTGATTTGCATGTCAGCCAGCTGTTTCCCTATTTCATTCATGTATAAACGCACGCGTTCAATAAAATACGGATCGTTGGTACGCAGTTGTATGTCTTCTTTCTTCAGCAACCACCAGGGGAGACCGCCCATTTCCCATTCCGAGCAAACATACGGACCGGGACGTAGCATGATATACATACCGTGTTTTTGAGCCAGACGGCAGAATGCCGCGATATCATTTTGTCCGGTAAAATCGAACTCTCCGGGTTTCTGTTCATGGATGTTCCAAAAGGCATAGATACAAATCGTGTTCATGCCTAAAGCCTTACACATCTGAATTCGGTGTTCCCAGTATTCGACTGGTATACGGGTGTAGTGAATCTCGGCAGCCTTGATGGTGAAAGGCTTGTCGTTCAGGAGAAAAGTCTTGTCTCCAATCTCGAATTTTCCTTTTTCTCCGGAGCTGCTGTTGCAACCGGCTAACAGAAAAAGGAGTAAGGTCATCAGAATTGTCAT
Organism: Parabacteroides chongii; assembly: GCF_029581355.1. Taxonomy (NCBI): domain Bacteria; kingdom Pseudomonadati; phylum Bacteroidota; class Bacteroidia; order Bacteroidales; family Tannerellaceae; genus Parabacteroides; species Parabacteroides chongii. The sequence goes on from NZ_CP120849.1 coordinate 3,461,238, forward strand.
GTTCTTCATAAGGTGATTCTTGATAAAATTAAGTTTATAAATACTTTCGGATGGTAAAAGTAGATAAATTTGTGAATATTATCGGTATAATAATAGTTCATATTGGACTAAAATCGGTTCTATTCTTCTGAATTTATGTACCTTTGCGGCATAATTCAAGTAAACGTTGAACAAAAATGAAGAAGTTAATAGTAATTCCGTTGGTAGCCGTCGGCATGATGGCAATGGCGGGGTGCAGTAAATCACCTGTGAAGGAAACTGCAAAAGTGGACGCCATCAATCTGGCAAATTTAGACACAACAGTCGCTCCCGGTACTGATTTTTATGAATATGCTTGCGGGGGATGGATCAAGAGTAATCCTCTGAAACCGGAATATTCACGTTTCGGAACATTCGATCAGTTGCGTGAAAACAACCAGGAGCAATTACGTACGCTTATCAATGAGCTGGGAACTACTTCGCAGGAAGCAGGAAGTGTAGCCCAGAAAATCGGAATGTTGTATGAAATGGGTATGGATAGCGTCAAGCTGAATAAGGATGGCCTGTCTCCTGTAAAAGAACAACTGGATGCTATCCAGCGTCTGGGAACAAAAGCTGATGTTGCTAAAATGGTCGCTGTTTTGCACAAAGAAGGAATGGCTCCATTCTTCGCTTTGTTTGTCGATGCGGATGAGAAGAACAGCTCGATGAATATCGTTCAATTGTATCAGGCTGGTTTAGGTATGGGTGACCGCGATTATTACCTGCTGGACGATGATGCGACTCTAAAAGTGCGTGATGCTTACAAACAATTTATCGGACAACTGTTTACATTGACTGGAGCATCTCCGGAGCAAGCCGATGCTGCTGTAAATGCAGTGATGAAGATCGAAACCGGTATTGCTGAAATCTCTTTCAGCCGTGAGGATTTACGCGATACGCAGAAAAACTATAATAAGATCAAACTGGATGAATTCAAGGCGAAGAATAATCCTTTGGACTGGGATGTCTATTTTGAGAGCATGGGTCTGATGGAAATAGAATATCTGGATGCCAAACAGCTTCCGTTCTATGAAGCATTGGGTGAATTCCTGAAAAACGTATCTATCGACGAACAAAAATATTATCTGGCATTTAACCTTCTGAATGCGGCAGCCCCTTATCTGAGTGATGATTTTGTAGCTGCTGAATTTGATTTTTACGGAAAGACAATGTCAGGAAAGCAGGAACAGCAACCTCGTTGGAAACGCTCCCTGTCTACAGTCAACGGTGCTTTGGGTGAAGCTGTCGGTCAGATGTATGTTGCAAAATATTTCCCGGCTTCGTCTAAAGAAAAGATGTTGGAGCTGGTCGGTAACTTGCAGAAAGCATTGTCCGAACGTATTGCCGGCCTTGAATGGATGAGTGATGAGACAAAGGCTAAAGCACAGGAAAAATTGTCTGCCTTTATCGTAAAGATCGGTTATCCGGATAAATGGCGTGATTATACGGCTCTGGAAATCAAAGACGACTCTTACTGGGCAAATGTTTGCCGTTCGAATATCTTCGAGATGGACTATATGTTGCAACAGGCAGGCAAGCCGGTTGACAAAGCCCGTTGGGGAATGACACCGCAGACAGTGAATGCCTATTACAACCCGACTACAAACGAAATCTGTTTCCCGGCAGCGATCCTTCAACCTCCTTTCTTTAATCCGGATGCCGACGATGCTGTCAATTATGGTGCTATCGGTGTCGTGATCGGTCATGAAATGACTCACGGATTCGATGACCAGGGACGTAACTATGATAAGGACGGTAACCTGACTGACTGGTGGACTGCCGAAGATGCCGTTCGTTTTACAGAACGTGCCGACCGTCTGGTACAGCAATATGATAATATCATTGTCATCGACAGCGTTCATGCCAATGGCCGCTATACCTTAGGTGAAAACATTGCCGACCAGGGTGGTTTGTTGGTATCTCATCTGGCTTATCTGAACTCATTGAAAGGAAAGGAAACTCCGGCTCCGATCGACGGGTTTACGAATGAACAGCGTTTCTACCTGGGATATGCAACCCTGTGGGGACAGAATATCCGTCCGGAAGAAATCCTGCGTCTGACGAAGATAGACCCGCACTCTTTGGGTAAATGGCGTGTGAATGCCGCTTTGCGTAATATCGATACATTCTATTCGGCTTTCGATATTAAAGAAAGTGATCCGATGTATATGATGCCGGCTGAACGCGTAGTGATTTGGTAATGCTGGAATACAGATAGTATATATAATGTATAAAGCGGGATAGTCGTTACGATTATCCCGCTTTTTTATACCTGAAACAGTTGTTCAGGCAAATATAAATTTCAAAAGGAACAGAGCTGCTAGTATATACATGGTAATACTTATATCCCTGTGTTTACCACAGAACAATTTGACCAATACATAGCAAAGTAATCCCAAGACCATCCCGTCTGCGATAGAGTAGGTGAGTACCATCATGATAATGGTGATGAAAGCCGGGAGTGCTTCGGATATATCATCCATATCGATCTTTGATACCGAGTCCATCATAAATACCCCGACAAGCACTAAAGCTCCGCTTGTTGCCGCACTGGGAATAAGCAGGAACAACGGAGCAAAGAACAAAGCCAGGATAAACAGCAATCCTGTTACCAGGGAGGTAAAACCGGAACGTCCTCCTTCAGCAATGCCCGAAGCACTTTCCACATAAGTGGTAATGGTTGAACTACCCATCATCGCCCCGATCGTTGTACCTATCGCATCAGACATCATCGCCTCTTTCACATGTGGAATATGTCCGTCTTTCCCCATGATCCCGGTTTTGGAAGCCAGGCCGACCAGTGTCCCTACCGTATCGAATATATTCATAAACAATAAGGTGAAAATAACGATCGCCATATCCAAAGTAAAGAACTCGGAGAAATCGAATTTGCAGAAAGTCGGCTCTATCGAATGAGGCATGGAGACTGGAAGAAAACCTTCCGGTATTTCCGTTACTCCCAGCGGTATCCCGGCCAACGTACAAATCAGGATACTGTAAAATAAAGCACCCTTCACCTTCTTTACAACCAGGATTCCGCTCAGTAGGATACCCGTCATTGCCAGGACGGAAGACGGCGTGAACTCCCCGAACATAACGAACGTTGCCGGATTCGGGGCAATGATCCCTGCATTTTTTAACCCTATAAAAGCGATAAACATACCGATCCCGACCGAGATGGCATATCGCAGGTTCATCGGGATGCTGTTGAGAATAATCTCCCGGATGTTCAGGAAAGTGATCAGGATAAATATCACCCCTTCGACAAACATCGCCGTCATTGCCGTCTGCCAGGAATACCCCATTCCCTGCACCAGGGTAAAAGCAAAAAATGCATTTAATGCCATACTCGGTGCCTGTGCAAACGGAAGTTTGGCCATAAAAGCCAACAGGAAAGTCGCAATAGCGGAAGCCAGTGCCGTTGCTGTGAAGACAGCCCCTTTGTCCATTCCGGTAGTGCCCAGGATAGAAGGGTTGACGGCCAGGATATAACTCATTGTCAGGAAGGTCGTTATTCCTGCGATCACTTCCGTACGGATTGTCATGGTCTGTTTGTCAAACCCTAATAGTTTTTGTATCATATATTTTGGATTAATCGAATGTCCACTTTATCGCCAGCGTCGGAATGGTATAAAAACCGTTGCGACCGCCGAAGTTATGACTCAGTTCCACTTCACTTCCGACACTCAGCTTGAACTTATCATCAACACCTTTCAGCTTGTTTAAGTTCACCCATATCTGCGGTTCGGAAAGGAAAATGAAGTTCCCGTGGTCGTTCTTCTCCCGCCACCAGTCGGCAAACCCGCTGAATGTGCACAACCCGTTTTTAGCAAAATGAACATACCAGGTACCCGTCAATTGGAAATTGTTCGGGCTACGATGTTTCTGGATATATTTGTACATAGGAGTAAAAGTAAACCCTTTGGAGAAATCCTTATTATTATATGTATAGGTGAAACCTCCTAGGTAGGCATTATTATAGGAAGCCCCTTTCATCAAACCTCCGTTATACTCTATATGGACGGAGAAAGGCGGTTGCCAGAAACTCAGTTCGCGGGCAATCTCCCAGTATGCCGAAGCAACTCCGCTGCTTTTGTAATCTATATCTACAAAAAAATAGGTGCTTCCCCATTTGTCAGGCTTGAACATTTCCACGGTGGAAGTCAGTGCCGGGCGACCGTCCAGATCCTTGTCATAGAGAGCACCTCCGAAATCATAGTGTAACTGAATGTTTTGCGCTTTCCCACAGAAAACGGCGAGCAATAAAATCGCCAGAGTAAAAAACTTTCTCATGCTGATCGTTTAAAATAAATATGTATGGAAGTCACAAAGGTATAAAAAAAGCAAGACCTTCAAAAAGTCCTGCTTTGAGATTCTCAGATCAGATCCCTGAGTAACCAGGCGAGATAACAGAGGTACACCACAATCAGTGCCCACCCTTCGGCACGCGATATTTTCTGTCCGCTTTTTACCAGCGGTAGCAGAAGCAGTGTTAACCCCAGCATGACCAGCAGGTCGACATAGTTTACGTTCTTTGCAACGATAGGTTTGACCATCGAACTGGTTCCTGCAATTGCCAGGATATTGAACAGGTTGGAACCAACGATATTTCCGATGGCAATATCCGGATTTTTCTTGAGTGCGGATACGACCGATGTTGCCAGTTCCGGCAGGCTTGTCCCGGCTGCAACGATAGTCAATCCGATCACCGCTTCGCTGACACCCAGTTCCTGGGCTATCGATACGGCATTATTGACCAGCAGGTTGGAAGCGAATATCAGAATAACCAGGCCACCTACGATATACATTACATCTTTATACCAGGCTTCAGGCTGTTTTTCCAGCTCTCCCGCCAGTTCTTCCACTTTCTTTTCATGCTTGCGTGAGTAATACAGACTGAAAATCGTATAAAGAATGATGCCGGCTAAGAACAGGCAACCTTCCAATCTTCCAAGCGTTCCGTTCCAGAACAGCAGGGTGAAAACAACAGTGGCTACGATCAGGATAGGAATGTCCAGGCGTGTAAGCTGGCGTTTGGCCTGCAATGGCTGGATAACGGCAGAAATACCGAGAATAGCTGCTATATTGAAAATGTTGGAGCCGATGATGTTACCGACTGATATATCCCCTTGGCCCGATAAGGTGGCATTCAGGCTGACCACCAGTTCCGGTGCGCTTGTTCCGAATGCAACGATCGTAAGACCGATCACCAGGTTTGATATCTTTGCTTTCAGGGCTAACTCAGAACTCCCTTTAACCAACCAGCCCGCTCCGATATAGAGAGCAAACAGTGAAAGAATTAATAATGTAACGCTTGTTATCATGGCCGCAAATTTACTAATCTTTTATTACAATGTCTGGCTTCCTGTTGTCCGATAATCAAAAGATTATCGTAACCAAGTAAACAGCAAGTTATTTTTTAGGCAGAAAAACGTACCTTGGATAACCCCGGATCACTACGGAGTAACAGCAGGAAGCTACTAGACATTTTAGTTAGGGTTGTTAGGAATATTCGTATTAGTGATTTAATATTCGTATTCTTCCTTTGGCTCTTTAGCCGCTTGTCTCAACTGTATGCCTCGAAGTACGACCATACAGATTGTTACAAACCCCAGTACTCCCATTGTTACATCTTTAGTGACTGCATTGTCAAAATCGGTTGTACCGATTAATACCAATATGATAAACGATACCATCATGACAGCGTCTACCAGGTCCTTATTTATCTTCATTTTATTAACTTATTAAAGGTTACTTTTGTTCAATTATTTTTACTTTTTTTCTTCGACAGCTGTTTCTTCAGTAGAATCGGTGCCGCTCAGGCCTTTCATAATACCGAACAAACCATATCCCAAAGCAAACATTACAACCAATAACTTAATATAGTCATTAGGAATGATGGAACTACAAGCTAATACGCAACCAATGATTGTGATAATAACCGACAGATAAATACGTGTTTTATTTGATTTTTTAGTAGACATAATATTTTAATTTTTAAATGGATAAATAAATGTAAAATTGCTTTTTTTGAACTGTTTCGTAGCAGCTGATAGTAACGTTATAGAACATAACATTCCCTTATCCTCTCTCAAGAGGAGAACAGTTACTTTCATCGCCCATAAGCCGAACCAGTCTGAATTCGATTAGACGGAGTTATCCTTTAAAAATTAAATAATGAGTTTCCGTAGGGCAAACACATGTTGTGCCGTACGGCAAAGAAGTGTAGACAAATTTATAGTTTGACATTCCGATACATTTTCCAACACTTTACGTTGTACATTCATTTCTTTCAGGCGGATATCCTGAAGAGCTTTCTCCGCTATTTTCAGCGTGCGTAAGTGAAATGTATTATTAGTCAGTTGAACCGTTCTGCGGGCATTCAGACCTTTGCTTTCTTTCAGGTCTGTACTTAATACATTGAGGTAGTATTGTACATCTGCAGAACTTTTTTCTTTCATGACAGCCTCTTTTTGAGACACAGCGATATCGTTGCTTTCGATCTCCTCTTGGGGAGAGAAAAGCAAGAAGCCGAAAAGCAGAGTCAGTATGAATAGAAAATTTTTCATGCTGCAAAGATATACGAATTCTTAATAAAAAAACAAATGATTGTGCTTTTTGTTTATACTTTTGTCCGTGAATTGTGAACGTGAAAAGATGGAACAGAAGAAGAGTCTTTTAAAATCATGGGTAGAGGCCGCGCGTCCTAAAACACTGCCGGCATCATTAAGTCCGGTGTTGTTAGCTTGTGTTTTAGCTTGGTGTGAAGGGGTATTCCGGTTGATACCTGCTATTTTGTGTTTTGGAGTGGCTTTGCTGGCACAGATTGCCAGTAATTTTGCTAATGATTATTTTGATTTTAAGAAAGGAGCGGACAGGGAGGACCGTTTAGGCCCTGAGCGTGCGGTGGCTCAGGGATGGATTACCCCTGGAACGATGCTGAAAGCTACGTTTATAACGTTAGGCTTTTCTTGTTTATGTGGTTGTATGCTTTTGTTTTATGCCGGCTGGGAGCTTATACCGGTCGGAATTGCCATTGCTCTTTGTGTGCTGGCCTATTCTGCCGGACCTTTTCCTTTGGCTTATAATGGGTTGGGAGATGTCTGTGTGATATTATTTTACGGGGTTATCCCACTATGTTTTACTTATTATGTGCAGGCAGGTTCTTTTTCCATGCTGTCTTTCCTGTTGTCGCTGTCGCTGGGATTACTTTCTACGAATATATTGGTAGTCAATAACTATAGGGATTATGTGCAGGACAAAGCTGCTCGCAAACGGACTACGATTGTGCTTTTCGGTCGTGGCTTCGGTCGGATCTTTTATCTGATGAATGGAATAGTAGCTTTTTTGTTGGCTATGCCTTTATTGTTTGAAGCTTCTACATGGGTGTTACTTCTTTTTGCAGCATTCTTTACCTTGTTTATTAAAACCTGGAGGGAGTTATACCATTTTGAGGGAAAAGAATTGAATAAGACGTTGGCACATACTGCCAGAAATGTTTTCCTCTTTACTTTACTACTGTCATTATTGTTGTTGTCTTTTTGGCTTCATCAACCGGAATATGTAGGTTAGTGTGTTGTTATTCAGATGATATATAGGTGACGCCGGAACTCTTTGGTGGCGTCACGGGTGGTTTTTTATTCTATAAATTGAAAAAGTCGATCTATATTGTATATAAGTATGAAAGTCATAGCTTTTAATAGCCTAATAAGTAATATATTATATATTCGACCTGGGGCAACTATGAATTTGACCTAGGTGAACCGTAGGTTTTACCCAGGTCGAATATGTAGTTGCCCCAGGTCGAAAGGTTAAAAGATAGTGAGTTTTATGTCAGAAAGCGCTAACTTTAAGTAAAGAAGTCGATAGGATATGACCTAAAAAGCATCAGAATATGGGTGACGCTGTTTTAATCATAGGTGTCACCTTTTAATAGGCTGGTAATTACTTGTTTATCTTAAATAAATAGGATGGTGACGCTGCTTGTGTAAAACTTAATGTTGTCATCTCCTGTAATGTAAGAGTTTTCTACGGGTTTCTTTCAGTCTTTTTTGTATGGTTTTTGACAAAATGATCATTGTGACAGCAATGATTATGAGAAGGATACCGATAGCCAGATTGAAAGTGAATGGTTCGCCGAACAGTAACACACCTACAAAAACAGCGGTGACAGGTTCCATTGCTCCGAGTACGGCTGTGAGTGTACCGCCGATATTGTGTACTGCCAGAACAAGCGTAATGTTGGAGATGACTGTCGGAACAATGGCAAGCAGTATCAGGTTGATAACCGACATAGCGTCGGGTATGGGTTGTATGCCTTCGTTGGTACTTGCTTTGATGGCGAACAGGAGGGTACTGACGATGAATACGTAGAAAGTCAGTTTCCTGCCGGTCATAGTATGTACCCTCGATTTGTTGACAGTGGTGATGTAAAGTGCATAACCGACGGCTGAAAGCAACACGATAAAAACGCCCAATGCACTCAGTTTCATTTCCCCTTCATTGATAGACAGACGGGCAACCCCGCAGATCGCCAGGCAAATCGCCATCAACGTGACCCATGATGTCTTTTCGCGGAAAAACACCAGCATGAGGAGGGTGACGAATATAGGATAGGTGAAATGTAATGTTGTAGCTATCCCTGCCGACATGAAATTATATCCCCAGAAAAGGAACATGGCGGATGCCGTGTAAAAGAAGCCGAGCAATATCAGTACGGGAATATCTTTTTTGTCGATACGCATGGATTCTTTTTTCACCGCCATGATACCGACAAGGGCAATCGATGCAAAAAGGAAACGGTAGAACAGGATCGAATCGAACTGCATCCCCTTCGCCATCAGCGGCAATGTAAATAATGGTATCAAACCGAATGTAGCCGAAGTGGCAATGCCGTATACGAATCCTTTCAAATTGCTGTTCATCTTTTTACCTTTTTCTGATTGCTAAAACGGCTGCAAATATACGAAAATATTAGGGAACGCAGATGACGCAGAATACACAGAAGCTCGCAGATATTTTATTTAAAAGAAAAAATTAATCTGCGTACCTCTGTGTATTCTGCGTCATCTGCGTTCCCTAATATAGTCTTTGTTTTTTATAACAGCAACCCAGCCGCCACTTCTTCAGCCACAGCTTCGCTCTTAATAGCTGCAACTAAGGCAAGGGCAAAGTTCATAACTAATCCGGGACCTTTGCCGGTAATCACATTGTCGGAAACTTCAACAGCTTCACCGGTTACATTAGCTCCGATCAGTTTCGGTTCGAAGCCCGGATAGCAGGTAGCGTTACGGTCTTTTAGCAATCCCAATCCGCCTAGTACCATCGGAGCTGCACAGATGGCGGCAACGATCTTTCCTTCACGGTATTGCTGCAACAGGGCTTCTTTTACCGGCTCCGAATCATTCAGGTTGGCTGCTCCGGGCATACCGCCGGGCAGTACAAGTGCATCGGCTCCGGCCAGGTCTGCTTTTCCCAGCGTTGTATCAGCGGTAACCGGAACATTATGTGCTCCTGTTACAACAGGATTGTCTGTGATGGAAACAGTTGTCACTTCGATACCTCCGCGGCGCAGGATATCGACTGTGCCCAGGGCTTCCATTTCTTCGAAGCCGTTGGCTAAAAATACAATTGCTTTCTTCATATTACCTCCTTTTTTAGTTGACAGTTGTCAACTTATTTAAGTTTATACACATAGGTTATCGTACCGCTCTGGTTGTTTGCCCCGTTGATGCTATTGAACTTAGCACGTTTGGCGGCATCCAACGCACTTTTACGCATGGAAGCGTTGTCGATGTTGGTACCTCTACCTATTTCTGTAAATATTACATTCCCTTTCGGGTCTACTGTAATGTTGATCACGATCTTTCCTTCTTCCTGGATCGTGTAAGCGGGGCGGGGCAAGCCTCCGGCTCCGATAGAACGACCGTTCAGGTTGAATGAACCGTATCCGCCTACGCCTTCGTTGGCTCCGTGGTCGGAGTTGCCGAACGGACTTCCCTGGTTACCTGTACCGCTTTCTGCATCGCCCTGGCTGTTTCCTTCAGCACCGCCGATACCGAATGCTCCGGCAACACGGTTGCTGATGGCCTGCTCTTTCTTGCGACGTTCTTCTTCCAGGCGTTTCTTTTCGGCCTCTTCCCGTTTGCGGCGATCCTCTTCCTCTTTCCGTTTACGCTCTTCTTCCTTCTTGCGTTGCTCTTCTTTCTTTTTAGCATCTGCTATGGCAACACTCTCTTCGATGTCCTGCGTGATCACTTCCTCTTTCGGTGTTTCTACCGGCGGAGTGGGTGGCGGTGGAGGAGTGGTCGTCTCCTGGGGCAGTTCCTGTCCGGTGTATTTAGGTTCGAAGGTACCGGCGGCGGAGTTTACATTCCCGAAGTTGACAAGGACACCCCCGTCTTCTTCCGGAATTTCCGTACGTAGTACCGTGAACAACAGGATCAGGAAGATCGCCAGGTGAAATGCGACCGAACCGGTTATACTGTATATGTCATCTTTGTTGAATTTCATATCTGTTATTTCTGCGCACGGGTGGCAAGCACCATCTTGAATTTGTTTTCGTTCGCTATGTTCAGGATCTTTACGATTTCTTTATAAGGAACTGTCTCGTCTGCATAAAGGGCGACGAACATTTCGGGCTCTTTTGCGTAACTGTCTTGCAGGAACGGGGTGATCTCGTCGAACGTGACCTGCGTTTCCCGCTGGTTACCGAATGCTACGTAGTAATTCAGGTTGGCATCGATGGTAACCCGCGTGAGCGGTTTGGCTGCCGTCTGCTTCTTCGCCTGCGGCAATGTTACCTTGATGGCATTCGGAATGACTACCGTAGAGGTGACCATAAAGAAGATCAGCAGCAGGAATATGACGTCGGTCATGGAGGCCATGCTGAAGGCTTCGTTTACTTTTGTTCTTCGTTTTAGTGCCATTTTGTAATTGATAATTGAAAATTGAAAGTTGAAAATTAGGTGTATGGATAATTTTCAATTTTCAATTTTCCATTTTTAATTAATTAGCCGGTTCGTTCAATAAATCCATAAATTCCATGGTGCGGGCTTCCATCTTGTTCACTACGTTATCGACCTGTGAAACCAGGTAGTTGTAAGCAAACAGGGTGATGATACCGACTACCAGACCGCCGACGGTGGTTACAAGTGCTTCGTAAATACCTCCGGACAATAAGGATACGTCAACGTTCGTTCCGGCATTCGCCATATCGAAGAAGGCGCGTACCATACCGGTTACCGTTCCGAGGAAACCCAACATAGGAGCTCCGGCAGCTGTCGTAGCGATCAGCGGAAAGCCTTTTTCGAGTTTCGCAATTTCCAGGTTACCCACGTTTTCGATGGCAACGAGTACATCGTTCATCGGGCGTCCCAGACGGGTGATACCCTTTTCGATCATACGGGCGGAAGGGGTGTTGGTGCTACGGCACAGGTTCAGCGCCGAGTCCACTTTCCCTTCGTGGATATAGTCTTTGATACGGTTCATGAAATTCTGATCTTCTTTACCCGCACGGCGGATAACTAATAAACGCTGGATGAAGATGTAGCCTGCCATTAGTGATAACAGCAATAGTACAACCATGATCCACCCTCCTTTGAATGCAAGGTCTATTACATTGATCTCTGCTTCAGTGGGGACTGTTACTGCCGTCAGATCCGGCATCTGCTCTGCTGTCTGTGCCCCTACTGCCTGTAGGGAAAGTAAAATACTCATAGATTTGTATACTTATTCGTTAATATTAGTTCGTTCTTATTGTTGCAAGCATGCTTTATATAATGAAATGGTCTCCTGCAATCCGTGATACAACGCGTCGCAGATCAGGGCATGACCGATGGAAACCTCTTCCAGCCAGGGTATGTTCTGACTGAACCACGCCAGGTTTTCCAGGCTCAGGTCGTGGCCCGCATTGACTCCCATTCCCAGATTCTTTGCCAGTTGTGCGGCAGCAACGAAAGGAGCGATGGCTTCTTCCTTGTTTACCGGGTAATTGGTCGCATAAGGCTCTGTGTACAGTTCGATGCGGTCGGTACCTGTTTTTGCCGCCAGTTCGATGTTGGCCAGGTCGGTTCCAACGAAGATAGAAGTGCGGATTCCCTGAGCCGTGAACGTATCGACCAGTTCACTCAACAAGTCGAAGTTAGCCTTTACATCCCAACCGGCATTGGAGGTGATGGCATCGGGTGCATCCGGAACCAGTGTCACCTGTGTCGGTTTTACTTTTAATACCAGGTCTATAAAATTGTTACAAGGATACCCTTCAATGTTAAATTCTGTCCTGATAAGAGGTTTCAACGCGTACACGTCACTGTATTTGATATGTCGTTCGTCCGGACGTGGATGGACTGTAATTCCTTGTGCACCGAAATTTTCGCAATCTTGAGCTACTTTTAAAATGTCAGGCATGTTACCTCCGCGTGCGTTACGGATGGTTGCAACCTTGTTAATGTTTACACTTAAATTTGTCATCGTATATCGTTATATCTTTTTTCTTTCATTACATTTGCACAAAAGTATCGGCAAATTTAGCAGAATTAAGGGAATTAACAGAATAATGTTGGTGAAAGATTTCATAACGAAGGAACTTCCCGTGTTAAAAAGTTTTGACACAGGGGAATACGCGTTGGCATTGATGGATGATTTTAAGTTAAAACATCTGCCTTTGTTGAGCGAGGGGATATACCGTTGCCTGATTTCGGAAAAGGATCTGATGGCTATGCCTGATCCTGCGGCAACGATTGGCGAGCCAGTTCTGTTTGCTCCCAGTGTGATGGAGAATACGCATATCCACGAGGCGCTTGCGCTGATCGCCCGCTACCAGTTGAGCCTGTTGCCGGTGGTCAGTCCGGAAGGGGAGTATCAGGGGGCGATTACAAGAGAGAAACTGATCGATATTCTTTCGGAATTGTGTAATGCCGAAACTTCGGGCAGTGTGTTTGTCCTGGAGGTGATGCCGCAGGATTATTCACTGACGGATATTGCCCGTTTGATCGAATCGAATAATGCGCATGTATTGAATCTGCTTTCGTACACGGATAAAGATACCGGAAGGTTACATCTTATTATTAAGATCGACCTGGAGGATGCTTCGCCGGTGATCCGTAGTTTCGAGCGTTTCAATTATACCGTCCTCTATTATTTCATGGAAAAAGGGATGGTGGATGATCTGTTGCAGCAGCGGATGAACGAGTTGTTGCATTATATGAACATTTAATAAATTGAAAATTGAGAATTGAGAATTGAAAATTAGTAATGTGTTCAGCTCTTAATTCTCAATTTTCAATTTTCAATTTTCAATTATATGAAGGTAGGTATTTTTGGCAGCGAGTATCAGGTCGAGAAACAAAGTCAGATAAAACGGTTGTTTGAAAAGCTGATATCGCAGGAGGCGGAGATCTATGTGGATGTCCGTTTTTATAATTTTCTGGCTGATGGCCTGAATTATGAACCTCCCATTGCAGGATTGCTGACGGACGATCATTTTGATCTCGATGTAGCTCTGAGCGTCGGTGGCGACGGTACGTTTCTGCGGACGGCGGCACGTGTGAACCGTCAGGATATCCCTATACTGGGTATTAATACCGGACGGCTGGGATTTCTTGCCGATGTGGGAGGTAATGATATAGAGGATACGCTGGACGAATTGTTCAAGAACTATTATAAGATAGAAGAACGCACGCTGTTGAGGCTTTATACGGAAGGGCGGGTATTTCGCGGTTACAATTATGCCTTGAATGAGATTGCGATCCTAAAGCGCGATACCTCTTCGATGATCACGATCCATACTTCCCTGAATGATGAATACCTGGCATCTTATCAGGCTGACGGTCTGTTGATCGCAACGCCGACAGGTTCGACTGCTTATTCCATGAGTGTGAACGGTCCGATCATCATTCCCCAAAGCAAAAATCTGGTACTGAGTCCTGTTGCGCCCCATTCCCTGAATGTGCGTCCGCTGATCATACCGGATAACTATACGATCACGCTAGGGGTAGAAAGTCGTAACAAATCCTTTCTGATCTCCCTGGACGGTCGTTCGGAAGTTTTTCCGGCAGGTATCCAGTTGACGATAACAAAAGCCGATTATACCACGAAGGTGATAAAAAGATATAATCATACCTTCTATCAGACACTTCGTGAGAAGCTGATGTGGGGAGCCGATGCAAGAATGAAGTAGCGTTAGAAGAGGTCAAACTGTTCTAGAAAGATGTTTTATAGCATGTATTTGTTAAACCTGGTTAAATAAATGAGATTTCCAAGTGAAATATTATGCTGCATAACATAAAACCTCTATATTTGCATCGTGTTTTTCATGGTATTAGATTTAAGGTTAACAATGAAGATTGGCTGTCCGTGATGGATAGCCTTTTTTTCGTTTATAGCCTATCGGTCTTTATATCCGTAGAAAAAACTTATCTTTGTACCCCTGTTAAACGTAAATGCTTCAAATAAAGATATGAAAAGAATATTCTGCCCCAAATGTGATAATCAGTTATCGTTCGATGAAACCAAATATCCGGATGGAAAGATTTTGGCTTTTGTATGTCCGCAATGCGGATCGCAGTTCAAGATAAAGCTGGGACGTAAGACGGTCCGTACGGAGTCCGGCCAGGAAAAAGAGGTGAAGGAACCTGATTTTTCTTGCGGTTATATTACTGTGATCGAAAATACGTTTGGTTTTAAACAGGAACTGCCGCTTGTGATGGGCGATAATATGATAGGACGAAGGAATAAAGATACGGAAGGTGTGGATGTGCCTATCATTACCAGTGATCCGAGTGTGGGACGCAAACATTGTATTATTAATGTAAAAGAAGATAAGCAGGGAAAATTGATTTATACCTTGCGTGATAATGAGAGTATGACCGGTACATTCCTTCGCAGTGTACTTTTAGGAAAAAAAGAACAGGTGCGTATCGGGGAAGGAGCTATTGTGACGATCGGTGCGACTACTTTTATACTTCATGTTCCGGGAGGGGAAGAAGAGGAAGATTTTTAAATTAAACTTAGATACTGCCCCGGAGTGAATGATCTCTTACATCAGGGCGATAAGGGAGATAGGGGGAATTGGCGTAGGTTTCGGGAGAGATGGATACAAGATTACCTTTCATCTCCGGCGCAGCTCTAAAGTTTAAATCTCATTATTCATGTTTTTTGTTTAGTTGTTCAACGATAAAACAACCATAAGGCTATTTAGCTCACGGCAATTTACGTAAAGAATCAAAAAGAACTGAAAGAAAAGTTTTGTTAAAAGAGTGCCGAACTGAAAGTCGGATTATGAAACATAGGTCTTGTGTGAAATGGATGGAAACAAATGTAAATGTTAATTGATAGATTTTTACAACTCCAAAAAGAAAGAAAATACACTATTCCCCGACAAATCCCCCTGTAAATAAAAAGTAGCGATATTAGCAATCCGTTGTTTTTATATGTAATTTTGCGGTCCAATCAGGCAATAAGGTTAACAAATGGGACAAAATAGAGTAGAACCGGTCAGTGGCATTACTTTCCGGATATTGGTAGCGTTAAGCATTTCACATTGTATAAATGATTCGTTGCAATCCGTCATAACAGCCGTTTATCCGTTATTTAAAGATGATTTAGCGTTGACATTTGCGCAGATCGGGTTGATCACGTTGGTATTTCAGTTAGCAGGATCTGTTTTTCAGCCGCTTACCGGATTATATTTTGACAAACGTCCGTCTCCTTGGTCATTACCTATCGGAATGACTTTTACGCTGATAGGGATGCTTTCACTTTCTGTGGTCAATAGTTTCCCCGGAATTTTATGTTCTGTAGCTTTGATTGGTGTGGGATCGTCCATATTCCATCCGGAGGCTTCCCGATTGACTTCTTTAGCATCAGGGGGAAAGAGAGGACTGGCACAATCGTTATTTCAGGTCGGGGGAAATCTGGGGGGATCGCTGGGACCGTTGCTCGTGGCTATTGTGGTAGCTCCTTACGGACGTAGTAACATTGCTTTTTTCTCTATCCTGGCTTTTATCGCTATTCTTGTCATGACATATGTGGGGCGCTGGTATAAAGGGCTGCTTTTACGGTTTAAACAGGAAGATATGGGGGTAGCCAGACGACATGTCGAAATGCCTTTGTCACTGGGAAAAACAATATTCTCCATTTCTATCTTGTTGATTCTTATCTTTTCCAAATATATTTATATGGCAAGTTTAAGCAGTTATTATACCTTTTATCTGATAGAGAAGTTTGGGGTCAGTGTTCAATCCTCCCAGTTGTTTTTATTTATTTTCCTGATAGCAACTGCTATTGGTACATTGATGGGAGGTCCTATAGGAGATAAAGTTGGACGTAAATATGTTATTTGGGCTTCCATTCTCGGGGCGGCTCCTTTTTCTTTGCTAATGCCTCACGTAGATAGTTTGTATCTGACTGCGGTTCTGAGTTTTTGTGTCGGTTTGGTTTTATCGTCTGCGTTTCCGGCTATTTTAGTGTATGCCCAAGAGTTATTACCTTATAAATTGGGACTTATCTCAGGTTTGTTCTTTGGCTTTTCTTTTGGAGTAGCAGGGATCGCTTCGGCTGTACTGGGTAATCTGGCGGACCATTATGGTATTGAGACGGTCTATAATGTTTGTGCCTATATGCCACTGATCGGACTGGTCACCTGGTTCTTGCCTGACTTAAAGAAAGCGACCCAAAAAGGAAGTTAGCCCGCTGAACAATCCCGGAGAAGGGGTTGTTATTAATCATAAATTTCGCTCAAACTAAATTTAAACGCATTTATGATTAATAACTTAACGCATTTCAGTATTGGCTTGCTGCTTCTTTTTCCTGCCGTGACTTCTGCTCAGACAACAACGATCGACCTCAGTCTGGAACAGTCGATGGAGTTGCTTCAAAAAGGAAACCGGAGTATTCGGATGGCAGGGAAGGAGGTTGAACTGGCAAAAAACGAGCATCAGAAACTTAACTCGTTCTGGTATCCGTCAGTGGGTGCAGCCGGTGCCTTTGTTCACATGTCGAATCCGGTCGAGGTTCGTCAGCCTTTGGACCAGTTTACCGATCCTGCCAAGGATTTTGTTCATTCCATTCTGCCCGACGACCAGTTTATCTCTTCCATTTTGGATAAAATCGGCCAAAATACACTGACACTTCCGCTTATTTCACAGAACATTACTTCTATCGACGCCAGTGTGACCTGGCCGGTCTTTACCGGAGGGAAGCGAATCTTCGCCAGTAAGATCGGAAAAACGATGGTCGGTATTGCTGAAGTGAACCGTGAACAGGTCAACGCCGACCAGCAATCGAAATTGATCGAATGTTATTTCGGTTTGCGTTTGGGCCAGCGGGTCTTAACGGTGAGGGAGGCTACTTATAATTCGTTGAAAACCCATTATGACCAGGCACTTAAACTGGAACAGAACGGGATGATCAACCGGGCGGAACGTCTTTTTGCCCAGGTGAGCATGGATGAAGCCAAACGCGAACTTGAATCGGCACGCAAAGACCTGGAAGTGGCACAACAGGCGTTGAAAAGCCTGATAGATATGGATGCAGACAAGGAGATCAGTACGACCACCGCTCTTTTTATCAATGAAAATATTCCTTCAGCCGATTATTTCAGGGAGTTGGTTCCGGTCAATAACTATATGGTAAATCAGTTAAAGTTACAGGAGAATATTGCCGGCAACGAGCTGAAGATCGGGCGTACCGGATACCTTCCTACTATTGCCTTGTTCGGAAAACAGACACTGTATTCGAATGGCGTAGATAAATATCTTATGCCCCGTACGATGATCGGGGTCGGTTTTACCTGGAATATTTTTGATGGTTTGAACCGGGAGAAGAAAATCCGGCAGGCACGACTGACCAGCCAGACATTGGCGATCGGGAAGGATAAAGCCGTTACCGAGTTGAAAGTCGGTGTCGATAAATACTATACTCAAATACAGAATGCACTCGATAATGTAAAGGCACTGAATACGACCTTGGAAATGAGTGAGGAACTGGTCCGTATCCGTCAGAAATCGTTCCAGGAGGGAATGGCTACTTCAACGGAAGTGGTCGATGCTGAAGTCATGCTCTCAAAAGTAAAGACAGCTTTCCTGCTCGCCTATTACCAGTATGATGTCGCATTGATCAACCTGCTGTCGATCTGCGGCATACCGGAATCGTTCCAGCAATATCGCCTGGAAGGGACAACAGAGATTATATAGAAAGAATCAACAATAAACACAAATAATAATTATGGACAAGACTAAAAAATACCTGACGATCTCCTTTGTTGTGGTGCTGATCGCCGTAATAATCATATCTGCCGTCGGCATGCTGTTGCTGAAAAAGAAGCCGGTTATCCTGCAGGGACAGATTGAAGCAACCGAAATACGAATCTCCGGCAAGTTGCCCGGTAGAATAGATACGTTCCTCGTAAAAGAAGGACAAAACGTGAAAGCGGGCGATACGCTTGTTATCATTAACAGCCCCGAAGCACAGGCTAAATACCAGCAGGTAAATGCCCTCGAAGATATTGCCAAATACCAGCATCAAAAGATAGACGACGGTACCCGCAAACAAATCATCGCCACTGTCGAACAACTCTGGAACAAAGCAAAATCAGACTTGCAACTGGCTAAAACGACCTACGACCGCATCCAGGCCCTTTATAAAGACAGCGTAGTCACTTCCCAGCGAAAAGACGAAGTGGAAGCCCTTTACAATGCTGCCGTAGCGAACGAACGTGCCTGCCATAGCCAATATGAGATGGCTCTTGACGGTGCGCAGATACAAGATAAGGAAAGCGCCCGCTCACTGGTAACTGCCGCTCAGGGAACCGTTAATGAAGTGGAAGCCCTTCTGCAGGATGCCCGCCTGGTGGCTCCCGAATCCGGTCAGATATCGACCATCTTCCCGAAACGCGGAGAGCTGGTCGGTGCAGGTATGCCGATCATGAATCTGGTGGTCATGGATGATGTGCATGTGGTACTGAATGTTCGCGAAGACCGCTTGCCTTTGTTTAAGATGGGCGGAACTTTCCGTGCCGATGTCCCGGCAATTGCCACAAACGATATTGAGTTCAAGATCAACTACGTCAGTCCTCTGGGTAGTTTTGCCACTTGGAAATCGACCAAGCAGACAGGCAGCTATGATTTGAGAACCTTCGAGATACACGCCCTTCCGGTAAAACCGGTTGACGGATTGCGTCCGGGCATGTCGGTGCTGGTGCGAATTGAAAATGGAGAATTGAAAATTGAAAATTAAGCATGATGAGCATGAAGAATTTTCAATTCTCAATTTTCAATTCTCCATTGGCTCGCGTTGTTCAACGCGAGCTACGCCGGATGGTTTCACGCAGGCTTTATTTCGGAGTCTGCATCGTGTTGCCGCTGTTTTGTATCTTTTTTATGTCTACGATCTTCGGTAACGGGCAGATGGAGAACATTCCGGTAGGTATTGTCGATCAGGACCAGACTGCTTTATCCCGTGAATTGACCCGTCAGGTCGAAGCTGTCCCGACTTTCCGTGTCACACATCATTATGCAGATGCCGAAACAGCCCGGAAAGCGACACAAGCCAAAGAAATATATGGCTATCTGGTTATCCCGAACCGTTTTGAAGAAGATGTGACGGGTGGGAGGCAGGCTACTTTATCTTATTACTATCATTATGCATTGCTAAGTGTCGGTGGAGAGGTCCGGGGAGCTTTTGAAAGTCTGCTGCGCACGTTTTCAATGGTTCCGATCGTGGTGCAGGCGACCGCTATGGGGATCAGTCAGAAAGAGGTATCCACTTTCCTGGTTCCTATCCAGGCACAGAACCATCCGTTGTTCAATCCGGATTTGGATTATTCAGTGTATCTGAGTAATCCGTTCTTCTTTATTTTCTTCCAGGTGATCATTTTGCTTACGACAGTCTATGCCGTGGGAAGTGAAATAAAGTTCCGTACCGGCGATGAATGGCTGGCAACGGCAAGGATGAACATGGTAACGGCTCTTTTTGGGAAATTACTTCCTTATACGATTATCTTTTCCCTGATGAGTATCCTGGGAAATTATGTCATGTTCGGTATAATGAATATTCCTTTCTCGTGCGGATTCTGGCCTTTGAATCTGACTTCGATCCTGTTTGTGATTGCTTCGCAGGCTTTGGCTGTATTCCTTTTTTCCCTCTTTCCGGCAATCAGTATCATTATCAGTATTGTGTCGATGGTCGGATCGTTAGGGGCAACCTTGTCGGGCGTAACCTTTCCGGCCCCATCTATGTATGCTCCGGTTTATTACACTTCGTTCCTATTTCCGGTACGTCATTTTGTGGAGATCAATCAGAATCTTTTGTACGGCGACTATGGGTTTGCCTATACCTGGTGGAATTTCAGTGCCTTATTCTGTTTCATCCTGGTAGCGTTCCTGATGGTGCCGCATTTAAAAAGAGCAATTTTAAGTCATAAGTATGAAAACATCAAATAACATAAAAGCAGGTCTGAGTAATATATCTTCCATCATCCTGAATGAGTTCAAGACCATTTCCGGTAGCTTTGCCATCGTTCTCGTGCTGATGGGAGGTATATTCATGTACGGTCTGCTATATAATTATATGTATGCTCCCGACGTGGTGCGTAATGTACCTGTCGTAGTGGTGGATAATTCGAAAACGGAGTTGAGCCGCGAATATATCCGCCTGCTGAATGCAACGCCCCAGGTCGATGTGATAGCCACCGGAGAGGATTTCCCTCAGGCGCAGGAACTGATGAAACGTGATGAGGCTGCCGGTATCCTGTATTTGCCCTACGACTTTACCGATCGGGTTTCGCGTGGTGACGAATCGATCTTTATCATGTATGAAACGACCAGTGCTTTCCTTTATTATCTGTCGATACAGGAAGCGTCGGCAGGTTCGATGCTGGCACTCAACGATCGTTTCCGTCCTGAGATGATAGTCTTTCTTCCAAGCAAGGATGCGGCACAACTTTCGGTTACCCAACCGATTAATGTGGCTGGGACTGCTTTGTACAATTATACGGAGGGGTACGGAACGTACCTGATACCTGCCGTGCTGATCGTCATTATGTTCCAGACGTTATTGATGGTGATCGGAATGGTCAGCGGGGAAGAACGTCAATTCCGGCTGTTGCAGGGAAATCGTCCTTCGTTCGGGCAGGCGGCAAGATTGGTGACCGGAAAGACGTTTGTCTATATGATGCTATATGCTATCTTTTCGCTATTCCTGTTGGGATTGATCCCGTTGATCTTCGACCTGCCGGATATAGGGGATGTGTTGAATATCACCATGTTGCTCATCCCATTCCTGATGGCGACCAGCTTCTTTGGCTTGGCGGCTTCCGTTTTCTTTACTGATTCGGATGCTCCTTTGTTGATGATCGCCTTTTTCTCCGTAGGATTGATTTTCCTTTCCGGTGTATCTTATCCTTTGGAACTGATGCCCTGGTACTGGAAATTATCGCATTTCCTGATCCCGGCTGCCCCGGCAACCCTGGCGTATGTCAAATTGAATTCGATGGGAGCTTCTATGGCTGAGATTCATACGGAGTATGTTACTTTGTGGATTCAATGCGCAGTATATTTTGGGTTAGCATGTTTAGCTTATCGCTATAATATAAGGAAAGCATATCATTGAAAGTGCCAATGATACGCTATGTGTCAATCGTCAGCTACTTAAACAGAACTATAACAGTAGCTGACGATAAATTTATACGCAGACAATATGTACAAAGACAATAAAGTATTACATTTGTCGGCATATCTGATAACATGAGAAAAGAAATGAAACAAACACTATTACTACTTATTTTAATTTGTTGCCACTTATTACCGGCAACTGCACAGAAGAACGCCGCTCCTAAATGGATGGAAAAAAGTAAAAAGGCCGTTGTTTTAATCACTACATACGGAAAAGACGGAACTAAACTGACTTCGGGGACAGGTATCTTTGTTTCCGAAACGGGAGATGTTCTCACCGCCTATGAACTGTTCGAAGGGGCGGAGAAGGCTACGGTGACGGACATGGAAGGAAAAACTTATCCGGTTACACATATTGTCGGTGCAGACGAGTTGTATGATGTCATAAAGGTAAAAGCGGAAACGCCTAAGAAAGTTCAGTTCTTACCTGTAGTAGCAGATCCGCTGGCAGTAGGGGCAGTTGCCTATTTGTTGCCTTATACAACAGAAAAGAAAGTCAGTTTCGAACAGGGAACGATCACGGAAGTGAGCAAGCTGAAAGATCCGTATAGTTACTACAAATTATCCATTCCGTTGGAAGACGCCCACGTAAATTCTCCGATATTGAATGCCGAGGGAGAGGTTTTCGGTTTGGCGCAGGCGGACGCTTCCGGAAAGAAGGATATATCGTATGCTGTTTCAGCATCTTATGTGAACAATTTGGCTATAACTTCTACCGATTTTCTAAATTCCGTATATAATAGTATAGCTATAAAGAAAGCGTGGCCGGCAGATGTGGAACAGGCTCAGGTTGCTTTGTTCCTGAAAAGCAGTACACAGGATGCCAAAACATATTTGGAAACATTGAACGATTTTATCGCGACTTTCCCGAATTCGGCAGACGGTTATCTGAACCGTGCCAGCCATTATGCCGGACGGCGTGCCGAGCTGGCTTCTACTCCGGCCGAACAGGAAAAATTTCTGAAACTGGCGTTGGATGATATTGGAACAGCCTCCAAATACAGTGATAAAAAAGGGGATGTTTATTACAACCAGGCGAAACTGATCTATAGCGTAGCTGTCACGGATACGACTTTGACTGACCCGGCGTGGACGGTACAGTCTGCTATGGAGACTATTCAGAAAGCTATCGGTGAAGAGGATCTTCCTGTTTATCATCAGTTAGCGGGAGATATTCATTTCTTCCTGAAAGAATATGACCAGGCTTATAATGAATACATGATCGTAAACAACAGTGACCTGGCATCGCCTACTTCTTACTATTGGGCGGCTAAGGCTAAAGAAAATACACCCGGATTCAATATCGGCGATGTAATTGCCCTGTTGGACGGTGCTGTAGAAAAGTGCGGGTTACCTCTTACTTCTGAAGCCGGTCAGTATATTTTGGAACGGATAGACTGGAAGCTTCGTTTGTCACAGTATGCCGAAGCAATAGAAGATTACAATTTGTATTATAAGGCAATGAACGGCAGTGTGGGTAGTGATTTCTATTTCTATCGCGAGCAGGCAAAGTTCCGTGCCGGAGATATGGATGGTGCACTGGCCGATATCAAAGAAGCTGTTCGCCTCAGTCCGGATATTCCTGATTACCGTGCAGAAGAAGCGTCTGTATATGTTCGTTTGAAAAATTATACGGAAGCGCTGACATGTATTGACGCGGCTTTGAAGGTGGCTCCGGATTTTGCTGCTTGTTATCGTCTGAAAGGTATCTGTTATGTGCGTATGGAAAAGAAAGCGGAAGCCTGCGAAGCATTGAACAAGGCAAAAGAACTGGGGGATCCGTTAGCAGAAAGACTGATAAAAGAACATTGTAAATAAGACCGGATATGAAGAGTGTGAAAAGTATTTTCATTATGGTAGTTGTTAGCTTTTGCCTGATCGGCACAAGCGGTTGTAAAGGCAAGTCTGGACAGGGAGGAGCGTCGGACAAAATTGAATCCCAGACAACGCTTCGGGCGACTCTCTTTGATAAATCGCTTCCCGAGATCAAAGAATTTGTTGATGGGAAATGGGAATTGATCAGCGGTCAGAATACCGGCCAGCTTTGTGAGTTCGAAAATACTTTCATCACATTTGACGGCGATAAATACATCTGGTCAGAAGACGGCAAAGACGAACCCGGTGATTTGAACTGGCGAAAAGCTGATACAGGCGCAGGATACGATGCTTATCTGATGGATGTCTTCTATGCTACCAATCCGGCTTATCCGTTGTCTATAAACGGCGATACCTTGTTTATCCAGGATTGTTCGGAGACGGCGTATAAATATATGTTGGTGCGACGATAGGTATAGATTCCCTAAAAACTCGTTTTAAACGAACCCTCACTTCGTTTAAAGCGAGTTTTTTTTCGTTTAAAACGGACTGTAAGCTCATTTAAAACGAGTTTTCGCTCGTTTAAAACGAGATTTGGGCTCTTTGGTTGGTTGTTTATGTAAAGTTATTGATAATTAGTAAATTAACTACTGTTTGGTATAAAGGTTGGGCTATCCCATTCCCGTGCCCGATATGGGGACAAGATAGTTCACTTTTGACAATATTTGATTTTTTAATCCCATAAACTGAGCTGTATTCCTCCCTTTCCCTTATCCTCTTTCTTTACAGGTTTTTTAGCATCACCAAAAACAGTCTTTCCACCATATTTATAAGACGTATCCCGTTCGTGCTGTACCCAATCATCAAAATATTTGCTTGGCGTATATCCTTTTTCTATTTCCTGTGATATCTTGGATAGATTCTTCAAAGCATCCGATTTCTCTTTATCCCCGAGACGAGCCTGTCGTATGGCTTTGTCGAATACTTCAACCGTCTCATCATAAACACTTGTCGGGACAGGAAACGGATGTCCGTCTTTTCCCCCGTGTGCGAATGAAAAACGGGCTGGATCAGAGAAGCGGGATGGAGTACCGTGTATCACTTCGCTGACCAATGTGAGCGATTGCAGTGTACGTGGCCCGACACCTTCCAGTAAAAGCAATGATTCCATGTCGGACACATTTGTCTCATGAGCTAACAATAGTGCAGCCCCTAGGCGTTTCAGGTTAACATCTTCCTCTCTTACCTCATGATGATTAGGGAGAATGATAGAAACTTCACGCATCAGCTTGTCGGGCGTCTCTTTTGTCAGTTCGACGATCCCCTCTTTAGTAGGAGCGGCCAGCTTATCCGTCAAGTTGAGTATCAATCCCTGGTTTCTGCCACAAACGGAAGTATGAGGCTCCTCCATAAACGAACGAAGCGAAGACGACAGCCAGTGATAACGCCGGGCCATACGCTCATTCGGGTTCATGCCTTGTTGTATGACAGACCAGTCGCCCTCTTTGGTGACGATAAACGTATGTAGATAAAGTTGAAAACCATCTTGAACGGCTGTATTATCGACTTTGGCCGCCAGTTTGCTGCATCTTACCAGTTCATTTCCGTTCAATCCGGTTTTATCGGCTACTTCCAGGAGTTGATTAGGTGTTTCTCTTGAAAATTTACCCCTTCCTCCGCAAATATAAACGCCCAGTTCTTCCGACCTGTAATTGATCGCTTTTCTCAGGGCATTCATGACGGATGTCGTAATACCTGACGAATGCCAGTCCATACCCAATACACATCCTAACGACTGGAACCAGAAAGGATCACTAAGCCGTCGTAATAAGGCCGGACGACCATATTCGATAATAATTGCTTCGGCAATGGCTCCTCCTAGCAAACTCATACGTTGAGCCAGCCAGGGCGGGACTGTTCCGTAATGTAATGGCAAATCAGCTGTACCTCGTTTCATAGATGCGAAGATAGATAAAAAACAAAATCAATTCAGTTAATGAAGTACTAATATGAACAACAAAAGAAATACCTGTGGTGTTATTATTTAGAAATCAATATAGTAACAGATATGTATTTGGAAGTAAATAAGAACGATCATGTTCAAGGTCCGGTCAATGCACCGATAGAATTAATTGAGTATGCAGACTATCAGTGTCCTTATTGCAGGAAAGCATATTATATAGTAAAGGATATACAGAAGAAATTCGGGAACAAGGTTAAATTCGTTTTCCGTAATTTCCCGCTTACGGAATTGCATCCGCACGCTTTGCATGCCGCTATTGCTGCGGAGATAGCGGCTTCCGACGGTAAGTTTTGGGAGATGCATGATCTTCTTTTTGAAAATCAGAATGCGTTGGATGATTATTACCTGTTGGAATATGCCAGGAAACTGGGAATAAACACTGCTGAGTTTGAAACGGATTTCGGTAAAGACCGTTTCTACCAAAAAGTAAAAGATGATTATGATTCCGGATTGGAAAATAAAGTGGAAGGAACTCCGACTTTCTTTGTCAATGGTGAAGCCTTTGACGGGAATTGGATGACTTCCGAATTTATCGAATATCTGGAGTCTCTAATTTCAGAATAAAGATGAAGAAAATAAGTTTGATCCTATTGACCTCTTTCTTGTTAGTGGCTTGCGGAGCATACAAATATCTAGACTTAGGTATGCTGACTACTGGTATGACTGTCGCTGAGGTGGAGAACCTGATGGGGGCTCCTGACCGGGTCTTGGCTGTCAACAAGAAAGATGGTTATATACAAGAAGTGCTGGAATACCGGACAGCCCGTAATGAGGTGTATGCGCTGGAATTTTGGGATAACTATCTGACAGGGTATGAATATTTGTATGATGATGTAACTTACATTCCGCCTGTAGCCCCTCCAATGGTATTTCCTGATTATGGACGGCCTATCTATATTTATCCGCCGGATCATCATCCTAGTCATCCGAACCGTCCCAATCGCCCGGGTTCCAACCGTCCTGAATCGAATCGTCCGAGTCGTCCCGAATCAAACAGACCGAGTCGCCCCGAATCGAGTCGTCCTGAGAGTAGCCGTCCGACAACAACCCGCCCTCAGACAAAACCGGCAGAAGTAACCCGCCCGTCCAATTCCGGTTCAAGCAACCGTACGGAAAATAAAAGAACAACAAACAGCCGTACAAATTCCGGTGGAAGAAATGGAGGACGAAGATAATAATTTGAATATTTATTTCTCCAACTTTTGTGAGAGAGTGACTTTTGTGGTAAAATGTTTATTTCAATCTTATTTGTGTGTCAATGAAATATAGCTTGTCATCAATACCATAAAGCACATTATTGGGAACTGCATCAAAAATTTCATATTGTTCATTATGGTATTCTTTATTGGTATTGTTTTCCACAAAGATACATGTTCAATTGAAGAAATCAAATAAGAAGTATTTTTTTATTAGCCAAAAAGGAGAAGTATATAAGTTATTTCCATAAACAAAAAACTCCCGCAACCCAAAGATTGCAGGAGTTCATATATAAGTAATTTATCAGATTACTTCTTCATCGCTTCCTCGATAGCAACAGCTACAGCAACAGTAGCACCTACCATCGGGTTGTTACCCATACCCAGGAATCCCATCATTTCTACGTGAGCAGGAACTGATGAAGAACCAGCGAACTGAGCGTCACCGTGCATACGGCCCATTGTGTCTGTCATACCGTAAGAAGCAGGACCTGCAGCCATGTTATCCGGGTGCAGAGTACGGCCTGTACCACCACCTGAAGCAACAGAGAAGTAGTTATGGCCATTTTCCATACATTCTTTCTTGTATGTACCGGCTACCGGGTGTTGGAAACGAGTCGGGTTAGTTGAGTTACCTGTGATAGATACGTCAACACCTTCAGCACGCATTACAGCAACACCTTCACGAACGTCGTCGCAACCGTAGCATTTTACTTTTGCACGAAGACCTTCTGAATACGGAGTTTCTTTAATCACGTTCAAAGCACCTGTTGCATAGTCGAACTGAGTCTGAACATAAGTAAAGCCGTTGATACGGGAAATGATCATAGCAGCATCTTTACCCAGACCGTTCAGGATAACACGCAACGGTTCTTTACGAACTTTGTTTGCCATTTCAGCGATCTTGATAGCACCTTCAGCAGCAGCGAAAGATTCGTGACCTGCCAGGAATGCGAAACATTTTGTTTCTTCGCGAAGCAGACGTGCACCCAGGTTACCGTGGCCGATACCAACCTTACGGTCGTCGGCAACAGAACCTGCGATACAGAATGCCTGCAGACCGATACCGATAGCTTCGGCAGCGTCAGCAGCGCTTGTGCAACCTTTCTTGATAGCGATAGCAGCACCTACAACGTAAGCCCATGCAGCATTTTCGAAACAGATAGGTTGAGTTTCCTTACACATTGTATAAGGATCGATACCTTTAGCGTCGCAGATAGCTTTTGCATCTTCGATACCGTTGATACCATATTCTTTTAAAACCGCGTTGATATGATCGATACGACGGTCGTAACTTTCAAATAAAGCCATATTATTTTTACTTTTTTAAATTCTTATTTACCAGGAATAAAGATATTAGAAAGTTGAAAACAAGTACACCGCCGCAACAGGCCATATAAAATGCCATCCAGGGACGGTCCGGCTTCATGACGAAGTAGGTGATTACCGTCGCGATAACAGTTATGATAATTAGCCCGATCAGGACGCGTGTCAGTGTTTTCTTATTCATTACGAGGATCGATATATTTTACAGCTTCTTTGAAACGACCGTAAGAACCCTTAGCTTTTTCTAATGCTTCGTTAGCATCGATACCTTTCTTTACCATTTCCATGAATTTACCCAGGTGGATGAATTCATATCCGATTACCTGATCGTCAGCGTCTAATGCCATACGGGTACAGTAACCTTCTGCCATTTCCAGGTAACGAGTACCTTTAGCCAAAGTACCGAACATAGTACCAACCTGGCTACGCAGACCTTTTCCTAAGTCTTCCAGACCAGCTCCGATAGGCAGACCTCCTTCAGAGAAAGCAGACTGTGTACGTCCGTAAACGATCTGCAGGAATAATTCGCGCATAGCTGTATTGATAGCGTCGCAAACAAGGTCAGTGTTCAATGCTTCCAAAAGAGTTTTGCCCGGAAGGATTTCTGATGCCATCGCAGCAGAGTGAGTCATACCAGAGCAACCGATTGTTTCAACCAGAGCTTCCTGAATGATTCCTTCCTTTACGTTCAGTGTCAGTTTACATGCACCTTGCTGAGGAGCACACCAACCCACACCATGAGTCAAACCTGAGATGTCAGTGATCTGAGTAGATCTAACCCATTTTCCTTCTTCAGGAATCGGAGCACAAGGATGGTTGGCTCCCTTCTTTACAACACACATGTGTTGAACTTCATGTGAATAAATCATAATCGCTAATTTATTATATTAAAGTGATAATAAAACTTTTTGCTAATTTCTATGTAATATCGCTTTCTAAAAGACCGCACAAAGATAAAATTTTTAATTCAGCCATGCAAGACGGAAAGTTCGTTATTTCTCGGTTGGCTGAATATTAAGTTCGGTACCGTTAAGCAGTATCCGGTAAGTGATAGGGTCTATCTTTTTCATCATAAGCGCTACACCGCAGTATTTTTCCTGTGAGAGGCGGATCGCTTTTCCTATCCGGGCGCTGTCGTCGGCGTTTCCTGTAACATGATATGTTACGTCGAATGCTGTATAGAGCATAGGGATGGTATCGGATGTCTCTGCTTTGACGTCGATCGACAATTTCTCGAAGCGGACTCTCATTTTTTTGAAAAGAGAGACTACATCTAATCCGCTGCAACCGGCCATAGCAACCAGCATTAAAGCTTTCGGGCGGACACCTGAACCGGTGCCGCCGTCTTCTTTGCTGGTGTCGATTGTTACCGTATGGCCATCCATCTGTGTCTCAAAGACTGAATCTTTTTTCCAGTCGAGGGTTATTTGGGCAGGCATATCGTAACTTTTTATTTAATAACTTCCTGCAGCTTAATATCTATATCCTCTCCGTGAATGTTCTTGGCGATGATTGTTCCGTCTTTGTCGACCAGAACTGTATGAGGAATGCTGTTTACTCCGTATAGAGCGGCACCTGCATTTTGCCAGCCTTTCAGGTCAGATAGTTGTATCCAGGTAATGTTCAGGTCTTTTACACCTTTTGCCCATGCATCGGCTTTACTATCCAATGAAATACCAACGATTTCAAAACCTTTATTCTTGTATTGTTTGTATAGTTCGACTAAATGCGGTGTTTCTTTACGGCAAGGAGGACACCAGGAGGCCCAGAAGTCGATCAGGACAACTTTGCCATTACCTACAAATTCAGACAGTTTGTGAACTTCACCTTTAGGATCAGCCATTTCGAAATCTACGAACTGTTTGCCGACAGCTACATTTTTCAGTATTTCGAGGCGGCTCATCATTTTGTCGATACCCGGGAATGCCTTGAAAGTTGAGTCAGCCTGTGCGATGATTTCACTCTGTTGTTCCTCACTCAGATTGTAACGGTTGTCAAACGTATATTTAGCAGACATTTTTTGATCCATATGGGCCAGGATATAGTTACAGATTGCCCGTGTGATCTTTTCACTGAATTCGTCATACTTCTTTTCAGCGGCTTTGGCTATATCTTTATCTTCAGAACGGATTGCATCCCCCAGTTTACCCATTTCATCATAAATCGGAGCGATCTCATCTTTCAATGCCTTTTCTGCATCATTGGCCGGTGTTCCGGTCACAACAGAGAATGTATCGAGGTTGGCGATGATTTTTCCGTTTTCAAGGGTGAAGGTTGTTTTAAACAAATTGGGTTTGCCACGTTCTTCGGGAACAACATCCGTCGAGAACTGAAGAGTAGCAAGCAGCGAACCCTCTTGTGTCCCTTGAAATCTGAAAGTGTTGTTTTCCACTAATGCACTGTCCAAAGGTGGGACATCCGGATTTCCGTACTCATAGAGGTATACATACTT
Organism: Parabacteroides chongii; assembly: GCF_029581355.1. NCBI lineage: Bacteria > Pseudomonadati > Bacteroidota > Bacteroidia > Bacteroidales > Tannerellaceae > Parabacteroides > Parabacteroides chongii. The sequence goes on from NZ_CP120849.1 coordinate 3,491,742, forward strand.
TCCATTCAGATCGGCGTTTGATACTGTACCGGTTATTTCGTAACCCGGTTTTTCGCTGCAGGCAGCAAGAAGCAGTGCGGAAGCAGCAAGAGGTAGATACTTTTTCATATATTATATGTGTTAAAACGATATTATCACCTTCGAATATGCGAAGTTATCGCTTTATTAATAATCCTTTATTCCTTTAAGCTTAAAAAGTTTTAATATTACGGAAAAGATGGATTATATTTGTCGTCTGATCAATAATAAATATAATAATGACTCGATTCCTATCAATACGATTTCTATTATTGGGCTTATTCCTGCTGTGTCCTTTTTTTAAAGGAGCGGCATCGATGGCGTTCCATAAAGCGAATAATATTGATTTGTCGAATAATGCGATAATAGATATTTACCAGGATACTCATGGTTATATATGGCTTGGAACGTATGACGGATTGAACTTGTATAATGGGAAGAATACCTATGTTTACCGTTTTGAACCTGATAATAAAAATACACTTTGCAGCAATATTATTCATAAGATTTCGGGAGGTGGCGGAGAATATCTATGGATCTCGACCTCGATGGGACTGAACCGGTTTTCATTGAGAGAACGCAAAGTGACGGAGTCGTATATGGAATATCCCGAATGCCGCCTGATTGTTGCTGACTCTCTGGAAAATACGCTATTGGTAAGCCGGAAGAATTTTATTTCTTGTTATACCGCCCGGGCTGGTTCTTTTCAGGATATTTATACAGAAGGGATAACTCCGGATGCAGTAAAAGCCTTGTTTACCGATGAGCAAAGGGACTTTTATATTCTTTCGTCTGACGGCTTTCTGAAAAAGATCATTCCGGATTATTCTACTTTACCTCTTAAATTACAGATAAAAGAAAGCAAAATACATGATAAAGAGATAAGGCAGGCTTTTTATGAAGAAGGTGTTCTCTATTATGTGGATACTGAGAACAAATTGTATCAATATGGAATGAAGGATAAAAAGATAAAATATTTGTCTGATCTTTCCGTATGGATGAAGAAATATGGGGATATATCCCGTATTGTTTCTTTTCAGTCGAAACAATACCTGGCGTTCAGGGATGGTTTATTGATGGATTTGGATGATCCGGAAGGAGCTTTCGATCTGAATATCGGTATTTTTAGTATGATTAAAGACAATAAACAGAATATTCTTTGGATCGGAACGGACGGACAAGGTGTCAGGATGTTTTACGATAAGTCAGAGCGTTTTGACGGGTTGTTGCTGGAAGATTTGCCTTTTGTGATGCGTAATCCTGTACGTTCGGTTTATACCGACGAAGATAAAACGTTATGGTTCGGAACAAAAGGCGATGGCTTTGTTCGTATAAAGGAGTATGATTCTTATAAGGGAAAACAGATACCTTCCGATAAGATAACCCGTTATACCACAGCCAACGGACTTTCTAATAACCGTGTATATTGTTTTTATAAGAGCCGGTATCATTCTTTGGTGTGGATCGGAACGGATGGTCCGGGGCTTTCCTATTATTCGTATGAAGATGGGAAGGTGCATACACTTCCCAGTAAGATCGATACAAAATTAAGATATGTGCATTCCATCTGTGAGGTAAACGATTCTACTTTATGGGTAGCCACGACAGGGGATGGATTGATCGAGGTTATTCTGGAGAAAAGTAAATCGGGTCTGGTCGTCGAATACATTGATTCCTATCAACTGGAGAAGGATGGAAAAGTCTGTAACGAATTCTATTCGATGTATTACGACGGAAAATCGACTATATATCTGGGTAGTCGCGGCGGATACGGGATGGCATGTTTTGACCTGCTTACCCGGGAATATGACTTTATGTCGATGAATAATTCATCCAACCAGGCAATTGGTGACGTATTAAGCCTATATTATAGTAGCGACTCGACCTTTTATCTGGGTGCCAGTTCCGGAATGACCCGTATGAAATGTAATTCATCAGGTACCTGTGATGTCAGGCAGTTCGACAGGAGTGACGGTATCAGCAACGATATGATCCACGGTATACTGGAAGACCGGGATGAATGTATCTGGTTAAGTACCAATAAAGGATTGACGAAATATAATCCCCGTAACAGTTTCTTTCATAACTATGGGCATCAGGAGTTGAAAGTTACTGAATTTTCGGATGACGCCTATTGGATATGCGAATATACCGGACGGTTGTTTTTCGGTGGTATCGATGGTCTCGTCTGGATCGACCCCCAAAATGACCAGTTGGAAAACTTTCGGCCGGACCTTCATTTCTTTGAACTGAAGATGGGAGGGGAGACGGTCAGTCTTTACGACTATACGGATGCAGAGTCTGCCCAGCTCGTGATTCCTCCGGATATCTCGACGTTTAATATCTCGTTTGTTGCAACAGATTATATTCATGGAGAAAACTATGAATACTCTTACCTGTTGCAGAATTATAATACCGGCTGGACGGAATTACAGAAGAATAACGAAATATCGTTCACCAAACTTCCTTACGGTAACTATGTACTGAAAGTCCGCTACAAAAACGATGTGTACGACTCGAATGCCCGCGAATACCTTTTACCATTGAAGGTACTTCCTCCCTGGTATCGTTCAACCTGGGCAATCGTATTATATGTGTTTGCATTTCTTCTTTTATTAACGGGGTTATTTTACCGTTTCAACCGGAGAATGGCAGAAAAGCAACAACTCGTTGCACGGAAGATCAGGGAAGAACAAAAAGAAAAGCTGTATGAGGCAAAGCTGAATTTCTTCGCCAATATCACACATGAACTTTGCACTCCGCTTACTTTGATCAACGGGGTGGGGGATTATATCCATACTTATGCGGAGAATACTTCGGATAATAAACTGATAAGATATATCCGTATATTGCGGGATAACGTAGTAAGCCTTAACGAACTGATCCAGGAAATCCTCGACTTCCGCAAGATTGAGGAAGCAGGAATGAACTATTTCAGTATTAAAAAGACTTCCGTTTCCGATATTATCCGCAGGCAATACGACTCCTTTACCCCTATTGCTGAGCAGAATGGAATAAACTTTACGATATCTCTGCCGGACTCTCTTAATTGGAATACCGATCCTACCGGTCTGAAGAAGATTTTGGTTAATCTGATATCCAACGCTTTCAAATATACGGACGAGGCCGGTAGCATCCGTATCTCGGCAACGATAGAGGATGATTCGTTAATCATCAGCGTATATAATACAGGTAAAGGAATATCGGAAGCAGACCTGAATACAATCTTTGACCGATATCGTATACTGGGTGATCTGGATGGAAACAATTATACCCAAATGACTTCCAGAAACGGTTTGGGATTGTTTATCTGTCATAGTATGGTGCAGTCTTTGCGTGGTACGATAGAAGTGAAAAGTGAAGAAGGTAAATTTGCTGAATTTATCGTCCGGTTACCACATCTGGAAGTAGATGAAGACGATACGGTGGAAGATAACGAAGAACCTGATACCTGTATTTTAGCGACTTCTCCGGATCAGGGTGAGATAGGGGTACCGGTATCTGCGGATGACAAACCTTGCATCCTTGTGGTAGACGACAATAAAGATATTGTCTGGCTTATCAAAGAATCCTTATCCCCGGCTTATACGATAGAAGAAGCGTTCAGTGTAGAAGAGGCACTCGCTTTGATGGAGAAACAAACACCGGCTCTTATTATTACAGATATAATGATGCCGGATATAGACGGTCTGGAGCTGATTAGTCGTGTGAAGTCGGATAAGTTTACCCGGCATATCCCGTTGATCGTCGTTTCCGCCCGTATCTCCGAAAGCGATCAGGCTGAAGGATTGGACCTGGGGGCTGATGCTTACCTGACTAAACCGTTCTCGTCGGTTGTGCTCCGTTCGGTGGTGAATCGTCTGATGACAAGCAAGAAGGAACTGAAAGATTACTACTACTCACCGGAAAGTGCTTACGAGCAATCCGGGGGACAGTTGATCCATCAGGAAGACAAGGAATTTATGGATGAAGTCATTGCTATCATCACAGAGAATCTGGATAAGGAAACTTTGCGTCCCGAGCTGATTGCAGAGAAAATGGGTATGAATACCCGTTCGCTTTACCGTCGGTTCAAGAAAATATCTCCGCTTACTCCGACCGACTTTATTAAGGATTACCGGCTGACGTATGCTGCCCAATTGCTGGTAACGACCAATCTGAATGTACAGGAGATCATCTATAAAGTAGGTATCTCAAATAAATCCTATTTCTACCGCGAATTCGCCTCCAAGTATAACCAAACACCAGGTGAATATCGGAAGAATTAACCCCTCGATCTTTTCGACGGTGTCGAGACGATCCTTTCGATGGCGTCGAACCGACCGTCTCGATGGCGTCGAACCGACCGTCTCGATAGCGTCGAAGCGACCGTCTCGATGGCGTCGAAGCGACCGTCTCGACGACATCGAACCGAAGCATTCGACATTTCCTGTAAGAAACCATCAGTGTCCCGGATTACCAAAAGAGTGTCATAATCTACATCCGGCAGATTATGACACTCTTTTGGTATTTGAGGAATAACCAAGGGAAATGGAAACTAACTAATATTGCATTCGTGATTTATCACCGCCCTTGTTTGATCGGCATTTTCAGACAAAGGCGTTTTTGGGGAGTTGTTTTCTTTGGATAGTGAATGCATTATTGAGTTAACAGTAAAGTTGTGTTGTTATGAATAAATATGTAATTGTAGTAGTTAGCTTACTCTTATTCTCTGCATGTAGGGAAAATATCTCTGTAAATGTCCCGGAATTATCGGACGGAGATCCTACCACTTGTTATACGGGAGCGCAGGGCTTAAATAAAATCGTTTTTGATACTCAATGCAGCATTCCTATCCAAAGTTACAAACTCTACTCATCGGGAGAAACGCCGGAACACGATCCGGCAACCTGGACATTAAAAGGTTCGTACGACGGAACGAAATGGGTGGTGATTGACGAACGCAAAGACCAGCGTTTCTGCTCCCGCTATCAGGAGATACTTTGCACGATAGCTAATCCTTCAAATTATAAACAGTATATGCTGGAAGCATCCACTGAGGGAAATGATATATTGATAATAGGCGATGTCTCTTTCTCAGAAAAGAACCTCCTGACAGACTGGAAAGATTTCAGATATCCCGAAGTAGACTTCGAGGTGCTCGATCCTCAGACAAAGGGGGCGTCCATCTATGCCGACCTGGTGCAGGATCCGGACGCTTACATAAAATACCATGCCGAAAAGGTAGCGGAAATCCTTTTTTATACCGCCCAGGATACGATGAATGACGTGCAGACCATTCAATATACACTGAAAGACTACGACGGTGTATCTGCCAAATCCGGCAATCCCCCTGTTATTTCCATCGAATACAGTACACAACACATAGAGAAGTCAGCCAACGAGTCGTTGTATAAACTCGATTTTGAGACACGTGGCGTCTTATACCATGAGCTGGTTCATGCTTATCAGTTCGAACCGAGAGGTATCGGGAGTTATTCCACCAATAAGGAATTTTGGGCCTGTATCGAAGGAATGGCTGATGCTGTGCGGGCAGAAGCCGGTTTTTTTGATATGAATACACGCAAGCCCGGAGGTAACTGGATGGATGGTTACCGCACAACGGGTTTCTTTATCCAATGGCTGAAAACCAAAGATCCGGATGCTATACGTAAATTCCATCTGACTGTCCGCGACCTGGAAGTCTGGAGTTTCGATAAAGCGATAAAAAGTGTCTTCGGTGAAGATAGCAGCATCGAAGGGATGTGGAATGAGTACCAGGCGTTCCTGACGAAATAACAAATACATTATATATTATGAAGTCTTCAACATGTTTAGCCTTAATTCTGTCTGCTTTACTGGCAGGAGGAAATTTATTTGCTCAGCAGGATAAAGTCTCATTTGTGAACCCGATCATCGGAACGAACGGGATGGGACATACTTTTCCGGGAGCATGCGTACCGTTCGGACTGGTACAGTTGAGTCCGGATACCGATACGATCCCGCATAATGTGGACGGCAAATATCAACCCCGCGCTTACGAATATTGTGCCGGTTACCAGCATAAAGACAGCAGCATCGTCGGTTTCAGCCATACCCATTTCAGCGGAACCGGACACTCCGACCTGGGTGATATCCTGATTATGCCGACTACCGGTTGCCTGAAACTGAATCCCGGAACAGCAACCGATCCCGACGGCGGCTATCGTTCCCGATTCTCACACGACACAGAGATCTCCCGTCCCGGTTATTATGAAGTGATGCTGGCCGATTACGGTGTGAAAGCACAACTGACTACAACCAAACGGGCAGGAATACATAAATATACTTTCCCGAAAGAAACGGAGAATCAGCGTATTATCCTGGATATGATACATGGTATTTACAACTACGACGGAAAGGTTCTATGGACAAGTATACGTGTGGAAAATGATACGTTAGTGACAGGATATCGTATAACCAACGGCTGGGCACGAGCCAATTACACCTATTTCGCCATGTCTTTCTCCAAACCGGTTATCCATTACGGCTGCGATGAAAAAGCAAAAGTCGATTACCGCGGCGGTTACGGCAAGTTCAATATGAAAGAGAACTTCCCGGATATAGGCGGACGGAAGATCGTTGCTTATTTCGATTTCGATCCTGCTTCTTCGAATGAACTGGAAGTAAAAGTAGCCCTTTCCGGTGTAAGCACCGATGGCGCTTTGAAAAACCTGCATGCCGAGGCTACCGGATATAGTTTTGACCAACTGGCCTCACGTGCTGCGGATACCTGGAATAAGGAGCTTTCTATTATCGATGCGAAAGGTTCTGACGATCAGATGGCGATGCTTTATACCTCTTTGTACCATACGATGATCAACCCTTGTGTCTACACCGATGTAGATGGTCAGTATCGTGGCCTGGATGGTAATATTCATAAAGCAGACGATTTCACTAATTACACGGTCTTCTCTGTCTGGGATACCTACCGGGCTTTGCATCCGCTGTTCAATATTATCAATCGCCAGGTGAATACCGATATCGCCCGTTCCATGCTGAAACATTGCGAACAAAGTGTACATAAGGCGTTGCCTGTATGGAGCCATATGGCAAACGAGAACTGGTGTATGATCGGTTATCATTCCGTATCCGTATTGGCTGATGCCGTGGCAAAAGGCTTGCCGCTGGATAAGGAGGAAGTGTTGAAAGCAATGGTCAGCAGCTCTACCATTCCTTATTATGACGGGACGAAAGAATTGATGGAGAAAGGATATGTCTCCCTCGACCGTAGTGGCAGTGCCGCTTCGTTGACACTGGAATATTCCTACGACGACTGGACGATTTACAATACAGCCCTTCTGGCAGGAAATCGTGAAGTGGCCGACCGTTATAAGAAGCGGGCTATGAACTATACCAATGTATTCGACACCAGTATCGGTTATGCCCGTCCCCGTTATTCCGACGGACGCTGGAAAGAGAACTTCAACCTGCTGAGCACACACGGCGAAGGTTTTATCGAAGGCAATGGCCTGAACTATTCGTTCTATGTTCCCCAGGATGTAAACAATATGATCCGGTTGATGGGAGGCGACAAGTCATTCATCACTAAACTGGACTCTCTCTTCACTATGCACCTGCCCGACGAATTTTTCGCCGAAACGGAAGATGTTACCAAAGAAGGTCTTCTGGGTGGTTACGTACATGGCAACGAACCGAGCCATCATATCCCATTCCTGTATATGTGGACTACACAACCCTGGAAAACCCAGTACTGGCAACGTGAGATCATGAACAAGATGTACCGCAACAATATCGACGGCCTGTGCGGTAACGATGATTGCGGCCAGATGTCTGCCTGGTATATCCTGTCGGCGATGGGCTTCTATCCTGTTTGTCCGGGAACCGACCAATATGTATTGGGTGCCCCTTATCTGCCTTACATGAAAGTCTCTCTTGAAAACGGAAAGACATTCGAAGTCAGAGCCGACAAGGTAAGCGACAAGAACCGTTACGTCAAATCCGTAAAACTGAACGGGAAACCATATACCAAAGCATATATTACTCAACAAGATATAATGAACGGGGGAGAGCTGACCTTCGAAATGACATCTGCTCCAAACAAGAAGCGTGTCTTTGATGAAGCTGACAAACCTTATTCATTGTCAACTACTTATCAGTAATTATTAGAATTAAAACAACGGCAGAAGGAATAGGGATGCGTGTTCTTTTTATCATGTATCCCTTTCTTGCAGTTTCTCCTTTTCCTTTTTCGGAAGACTCCCGACTACGATCTCATACGATTTCTTCACCAGCTCTTTAATCTTCTGATCCGGCACATCCTGATTGAAATAGACACTGATCCAATACTTCTTGTTCATGTGCCACCCCGGCGTAATGCCTGCATACCTTCCTTGCAGTTCCCCCGATTCATCCGGATTGCATTTGATACAACAGAAATCAAAGACCTCGATATTCACAAAGCAAAACCATTTGTCCGCAATATAGAAACACAAGAGATCCCGACTGTATTTATCCGCCACATTGGGAAACGGCATCTTTTCATGTACTCCTTTTAATGAAAGGCAATATTCTCTGAACTCTTCGATATTCATATCAACATGTCAAGGTAATTTTCATATTCATTTTACATTCATCCAGTTTTCGATATTGCGCTCTTCGGCACTGAAATTGGCTCCGACTTTGATTAGTTGGCGGCCATCGGACTGGTAAGGGATGAGATAGCCCTTATCGTCGATCTGGCGGAGGGCTTCTTCTACGGTACCGTCGAGTTTGAACTCGAAGACGTAGATGTAGTCGCGGGTTTTCACCACGGCGTCGGCACGACCGCGGGCACTGCGCACTTCGGCCTCCGTGAACTGTCCCATAAGCTTGAAGACGAGATAGAAGACGGCCTGATAGTGGCGTTCGGTCTTGTCATTCAGTTCGTAGGGAATATCGGCAAAGAAGGCACGCAGGCGTTCCATAAAGGCATCTACGTCGCCCGACTCCAGTTCACGAACAAATTTTCCAATGTAGAAAGAACTCTCGGTAGAGGGGATAGCAGTATAGAATGGCACGATAAAATTCAAGAATCCGTATTTTACTTCTTCGTTAGGAAAGCCTAACGTATATAGTCGGAAACGTGGATCAAACCCTTTAATCGTCAGGTAACCGCTTTGATAGATCACCGGGATTGGACGTTGCACGTCGGCTCTATAATCGGCAAAACCATCGACTGCCATTTGTACGCCGTCGATGTCGCGCAGATCATAATCTGTCTTTTGCAGCAGCTCGACGAGGAAGGTCGGGGTTCCGGTCTTAAACCAGTAGTTGTCGAATTGACTTCTATCCAACACATTCAAGACGCTGAAGGGGTTGAAGATGCCTTCCTGCCCAAACATGAAATGGTAGCCGTCGTAGAGGCGTTTCATGGTTTCGCGCGTCTCTTCGGGAGTGAGGTCGTTGTCTTCGCCCAACTCTTTCAGTTCGGGTTCGAAATTGTCGGCTATCTCTTGCCAGGTGAGGCCGCAAATCTCGTTATAACGCTTGTCCATACTGATATCGTTCAGCTGGTTGAGGTCGCTGAAGACGCTGACCTGGCTGAATTTGGTGACGCCTGTCAACAGATAGAATCTCAGATATTGGTCGGCGCTTTTCAGTACGCCGTAGAACGCTTTCAAGGTATCCTTGTAGGCTGAATGGAGTGCTTCTTTATGTAGCGATTGCAATAGCGGCTTGTCGTATTCGTCGACCAGGACAACGGCGGGACGGCCTGTTTGCTCGGCAGCACGGCGTATCACCCCTTTGAAACGGAGGGAAAGGGTTGTTTCATCCTCCCCTTTTCCGTAGATTTCTTCCCATTGTGTCAGCTGGTTGCTGAGCAGGGCGTCCAACTGTTCGGGAGCGTCGAACTTTTCGGCATTCAGATCTATGTGCAATACCGGATAGGTGATCCAGTCTTTTTCCAGCTGTTCGATGGCAAGTCCCTCAAACAACTCCTTTTGTCCTTTGAAGTAGGCTTCGATAGTCGATATCAGCAAGCTTTTGCCGAATCGCCGCGGACGGCTCAGGAAATAAGAGCCTCCGCTGTTGGCCAGTTCATAAACAAGGGCTGTTTTGTCGACATACAGGAAGTGATTGTCGCGGATCTTTTTGAAACTCTGCATCCCGATCGGGAATTTGCGTAAGATTGATCTAGCCATAGTCGTACTGCTTTATAAAGTAGCAAATATAGTTATTTAATTTGAATTCTGCCGCAGGTTGCTGTCGGCGCATTTGTCTATGCGGGCGATATTTCCTCTGCCTGCGATGGCAACGAATACACCCTGTGTGTCCGATATCCCATCTTGATCACTATTCCATCCTTCGTAAACTGTTTCATATCCTCCGTAGCCCGGTAACGGCTGCAACTGTTCAGCGAGGCATAATCCGTCAGATTGATATACGGATTGTTTTGCAGGTATCTGAGCATTTTCTTTTTCCGGTCTTCCTGTTCGTTGGAAGTTACATTTTCCCTTTTGACTTTTATCGGTCGCTCCTTGTTGACCAATGTTTTCAATCGTTTGGAACAACGGAAGTTTACCCCGTCAGCCCTCGCAAAGAAGACAGTCCGGCCTTTCTCATCTGTTTTCTGTAACGTTTTGAGGGCAGGGGAGAAGTGCCCGAACCCCTCCAGTTCCACACAATATCCATGCGATAAATTCCTACCTATATAAGTGGTCAATGCTTCGATCACTCCTTTTATATCCGCTGAGGTAAGCGAACTTGAATCTGAAAGATATTCACAAATCTCTTCCATTCTCATGGTCCCTTTGGATATAAGCCGGGCGCAAGCCTGTTGCTCTGTCCCATTCCCTTTAGGAGTCTTATATACTCCGAATTTTATTCTCCCCATACTAGTGTCAATTAATCGTTATCTATATCTATAATTACTCGGACTTATCTTTGATTATGTCCGATCTTATCGTGTTTTTCTGCCGATGTAAGTTGTTGCCGACGCTCTCGGCAATATTGTTGAGGACGTCGGCAAAGCTGTCGAGGGCGTCGTTTATTTTGCCGAGGGCGTCGGCAACAACTTCCCCGCCTTCCAAAGATAATAAACATGGGGATGAAAAGCAAGTAACTCAAGGCTTATTTGAGTTAAGATGCAGACATTTCTTGTCAGGTCGCGGTAAATGAGGGAATCTTTCCATCGTCATCTTCAAAATGTCTTCAATATTCACTCTTAGTTTTGCAGTTGCCGGCTTTCGTTCAGGAGGTTGGCTGGTTTCTCTCAGGAAATATGTAAATTTGTCATATCCTAATCAGTATGTATTATGTGGAAATATTATGCGCTTCTATCGGCTCTCTTTGCTGCCTTAACGGCTATATTTGCGAAAGTGGGTGTCAAAGGAATTAATTCAGACCTGGCAACGGCTATCCGGACGTTGGTTATTTTGTTGATCACGTGGGGGATCGTATTCTTTGGTAATCATGTCGGTGAGATAAAAGAGATCAACCGGCATACATGGATTTTCCTTATTCTGTCGGGGATAGCGACGGGGCTGTCCTGGTTGTTTTATTTCAAGGCGATACAGGAAGGGGATGTTTCACGTGTGGCTCCGATCGATAAGCTGAGTGTTGTTCTCACGATTTGTCTTTCTTTCCTCTTTCTGAAGGAACCTGTAAGTTTGAGAGTGATTATCGGCGGACTGCTGATAACCGGTGGAAGCATTTTAATGATTGTGAAATGAAACTGTTGATCATTGAAGACGAACGGGAATTGTCCGGCAGCATTGCCGCCTTCCTCAATTCCGAGAGCTATTTGTGTGAGCAGGCTTTTACTTTCGGGGAGGCGATGGAGAAAGTCAATTTATACGATTACGACTGTATCCTGCTGGACCTGATGCTGCCCGGAGGCAACGGTTTGGATGTCCTGCGGGAGATAAAACGGCAGAACAATCCGGCCGGAGTGATCATCGTTTCAGCGAAAGACTCTTTGGATGATAAGGTGAACGGTTTGAAGATCGGGGCTGATGATTATCTGGCCAAGCCTTTCCATCTGCCTGAACTGAGCATGCGTATTTATGCTATTATCCGCCGCAGGCAGTTTTCAAGCAGTAATACGTTGTGTAGCAACGATATCAGCGTCGACCTGTTAAGCAAGGAAGTCCATGTAAAAGACAGGATAGTGATTCTGACCAGGACAGAATATGAGTTGTTGCTTTTCTTTATCGGAAATCGCAACAAGGTGATCTCTAAAAGTGCCCTTGCCGAACACCTGAGCGGTGATATGGCCGATATGCTGGATAACCAGGATTTTGTATATGCCCATATCAAGAACCTGAAGGCCAAGTTGGCGGAAGCCGGTGCGGACGATTGTATCAAGAACGTGTATGGAACCGGATATAAATGGATCGAATGAAAAGTCTGTTACATAAAAGCCTGACGCAGTTTATCGTCTGTGCAGCTGTGTTGTTGCTGCTTGCTACTCCTTTGTTCTATTATCTGACGAAGCAATTTTATGCCGAGGATCTGATAGATATAATAGAGGCGGTAGAAGCGGGAAATCCGTTGCCGGCAATGGATCTGGAGAGGGATCTGCTGGTCGGAGTCGTTCTGCAGTTTGTGTTGATCACCGGTGTGTTGAGTATTGCCCTTGTCCTGATGATGAGGCTTATTTCCAAGCGTCTGTGGATACCTTTCGACGATACGCTCCGGCGTATAGAAAGATTTTCTCTCGAAGGAGGAAATATTCCCCGGTTTATGCCGAATGACACACAGGAGTTTACCCGGCTGAATGCCTCCCTTACCCAGCTGATGAAAAAGAACCTGGAGAGCTACCGTTTGCAGAAGGAGTTTACGGAGAATGCTTCGCACGAACTGCAAACCCCTTTAGCTGTGTTTCAAAGCAAACTGGATCTATTGTTGCAGCAGTCCGATATGACGGAAGAACAGGCGGAGATCGTCCAGAGCCTGTATGAAGTGACGCGCCGCCTGTCCCGCCTGAATAAAAACCTGTTGCTGCTTGCCCGTATCGAGAACGATCAGTATAAACAGATGGAAGAGATGGATGTGGCGCGGACTTTGAAAGAAATGTTGCCTTTACTGGAAAAGCTGACGGAAGGGATAACGGTGCATACGGATCTCGGAGCTCTTCCGGTTCAGGTAGAGGCTAACCGGACGTTATTAGAAAGCCTGATAAATAACCTGATTATAAATGCTGTGCGTCATAATGTGAAAGACGGGGAAATCTTTATTTCCGTAACGGATCGCCGGCTGACCATCGCGAATACGTCGGCGGAGGCGGGTTTGGACGAGCAGTTGTTGTTCAGCCGTTTTTACCGTCCTTCGGAGAAGGTGCAGGGGAACGGTTTGGGGTTGGCTATCGCAAAGGCTATATGTGAATATCATGGTTGGCATATACATTATATATATAAGGAAGGTTTGCATCGGTTTACCGTATCTTTCGACAAGAAGGAAGTAGGCTGACCAAATTCAAATTGTCTACAAAATTGCTTTCTAGTTTTGCTGCCGTCATTCATAGTTGTATTCAATGATGCGTAGCAAATTATTCTTTTTATTCTTATTATCTGTCTCTTGGGGTGTGCATGCACAGGTCGATACTGTAAAGATCTTTCCCCGGGAGAGTGGCTTTCAGCGGACTATAAACAAGGTAACTTCTTCGCGGGCTTATCAGATGACTTATATCGTTGTCCCGCTTGTTGTCGGAGGGTTGATCGTGAAAAGTGAAGACGATCATTTCCGGCAGTTGAGGAATGCTTACCTGCCTGCGTTCAGCCGCCGTTACGATGATTATACCCAATATCTTCCGGCTGCCGTGATGCTGGGAATGAAAGCAGGAGGTGTGGAAAGTCGAAGTTCGTGGGGACGGATGCTGGTTTCGGATGCTTTTTCCGCTGTGATCATGTCGACGGTAGTGGGGCAGTTGAAAGTTCATACCAAAGTGATGCGTCCTGATGGTTCCAACGATCATTCTTTTCCGTCCGGCCATACGGCAACGGCATTTATGACGGCGACAATGATGAGCAAAGAATATGGTTTCAAAAGTCCGTGGTATAGTATCGGGGCTTATTCGGTGGCCACTGCAACCGGGCTTACGCGGATGGCAAACAACAAGCATTGGCTGAGCGATATCCTAGCAGGGGCAGGTTTCGGTATCCTGTCGACGGAGTTGGGATATTTCTTTGCTGACCTGATATTCAAAGAGAAAGGGCTGAATCGTTCCGCTTCTTCTGAGACATTCGATCGTTTCCATGTTCCTTCATTTTTGGGGCTTCATCTGGGGCTTAGTGTTATTCCCGGTGAGTATCGCTTAAATGATCATTCCCGGATGAGTTTTTCTTCCGGTAGCAGTGCGGGTGTCGAGGGTGCCTGGTTCATCAACCCGTATGTCGGGTTCGGCGGAAAGTTTACGGCAGCGAATATGTCTGTGATCTTGAATGAGGTAGCCGAAGACGAGTCGTTGGATTGGATAGCGGGATATGCCGGAGCATACTTCTCTTATCCGTTGGCTTCCCGTCTGTTGGTCGGTAGTAAGTTGCTGGCCGGATACGGTCACTATTCCGCGTGTGACCTGTCGACCGTGACGATCGGTAATAGGGGCGGTATGAGTATGGAAACGGGCGGTTCGATGACGTTCCTGGCTAAACAGAATCTAGGGGTAAAGTTCTTTCTGGATTACAGTTTGACGCCGGTGGCTGCCCCGTCCGATAAGAAGTGTACACAGATCCTTACGGTGGGGAGTTTTATTTCGGTAACGTTTTAATCAGGGAGAGATCGGTGCCGTCAGATCAGTTTCAGCCCTTTGGCTATCCGGCATGCCTCGATGGAATTGCTTACGTGCAGCTTTCCCAGGATATTCTGCCGATGCCTGTTTACCGTATTTATGCTGATCGAGAGGGTGGAAGCAATCTCTTTGCTCATCATGCCCTGTTCTATTAGTTGTAGAATCTCTCTTTCTCTTACGGATAAAATATCGTTATAAGTCTGTTTCTGCAGTTCCAGGATTTGTCCGTTGGCGGAGTTGATGATGGCACTGTCTAAAGATGGATCGGCTGTCAGGTTGTAAAGACATAAAGACAACCGGATGCTGCCGTTGGATTGGCTGGCGATGTAGAACATTCTGTGTAATACATGGATATATTTGTCGGTATTATCACGCATCCGGATATGACTGACAATATGATAGTCGGCACGTTCCTTTTCCGGAATACTTTTCAGAAAGTCCAGGAACCGGAGTTCCTGGAGGTGTTTTTCCAGCAGGTCGTCGGGATGGATACGGCTGAAGATCTCTTCTTCCCAGATCGAGTGGATCGTTTTGTTGGAGCCTCGTTCGGTCAATCCCAGTTTCTCCGCCATTCCTCCGTAGTAGATATGGCTCGTGTTCGTTTTCATGTCACTTAGTACTGCGATCGAATTTTCAATCTGTGCATACGTGGATGCGATCAGTTTACATTCATTGAGCCGGTTCGATAACTGTTGCTCTTCTGTGAATGTCTGTTTCAGTAATTCGTCGTTCAGTTTGTTTACGATATCCATATCTGACGGGTAGAATGGTTATTAATCAGTATTGCATGTTTATCGGCAAGCGTCTACCTTTGCAAAGATAAATAAAATGTATGAAAACAATGAAGAAAATAATCTTAGGCGTATTCGCCTTACTGGCAATGGAAACAACATCGGCACAGACACTCGAAAAGATGCAGTGGTTCAACGAACCAGCACAATGGGAGATCAAGGACAAGACATTGTCCATGTTCGTTACCCCGCAAAGCGATTACTGGCGTATCTCTCATTATGGATTTACCGTCGATGATGCGCCTTTCTATTATGCGACTTATGGCGGCGAGTTTGAAGCCAAAGTGAAGATCACGGGCGATTATAAGGAGCGTTTCGACCAGGCGGGACTGATGCTGCGTATAGACCATGAGAATTATATCAAGGCCGGTATCGAATTTGTAGACGGTAAATTCAATCTGAGCACGGTCGTTACCCATAAGACCAGCGACTGGAGTGTGATAACGCTGGATAAACCTGTCCCTTATATCTGGATTAAGGCGGTCAGACGGTTGGATGCCGTCGAAATATTCTACTCCTTCGACGACAAGACCTACACCATGATGCGAAATGCCTGGCTACAGGATAATACACCGGTAAAGGTCGGCTTTATGGGGGCTTGTCCCGACGGAAACGGTTTTAATGTAAAGTTCGAACATTTTCAGGTAAAGCATCTGCCCGATTTGCGCAGATTGGAGTGGCTGAAGAAAAATGCGGAATAAACCTCTGTGTTCCTCTTTCACGATTAAAGAAAAAATTCTATATTTGCACCGCTTTTAGGAGTAAATCAGATAATTTCTATATAAATCAGATTAAGAAATGACAAAGAGCGCATTACAAATTGCAAGAGCAGCTTACCAGCCTAAGGTACCCGCTGCATTGAAAGGTGCTGTAAAAGCCGTTGACGGCGAGTATACAGAATCAGTAGCCGATCAGGAAGATATCAAAAAACTGTTCCCTAACACGTACGGGATGCCGATCGTTACTTTCGAAAAGAGCAGCGAAAAGAAAGATATGCCTGCTATCAATGTAGGTGTGATCCTGTCAGGCGGTCAGGCTCCTGGTGGTCATAACGTGATTGCCGGTATCTTCGACGGTGTAAAAGCTACAAACAAAGACTCTCGTCTGTATGGCTTTATCCTGGGTCCCGGTGGTCTGATCGATCACAAATATATGGAACTGACAGCTGATATTATCGATGAATATCGTAATACAGGTGGTTTCGATATGATCGGTTCAGGTCGTACTAAACTGGAAACAAAAGAACAGTTCGACAAAGGTCTTGAAATCCTGAAAGAACTGGGTATCTCTGCTCTGGTTATTATCGGTGGTGACGACTCAAATACAAATGCTTGCGTATTGGCTGAATATTACAAAGCTATCAACGCAGGTGTACAGGTTATCGGTTGTCCGAAGACGATCGATGGTGACTTGAAGAACGAACAGATTGAAACTTCTTTCGGCTTCGATACTGCTTGTAAAGTATATTCAGAAGTGATCGGTAACATCCAACGTGATTGTAACTCAGCTCAGAAATACTGGCACTTCATCAAATTGATGGGACGTTCTGCTTCTCACATCGCACTGGAATGTGCTTTGCAGACTCAGCCGAACATCTGTATCATTTCTGAAGAAGTGGAAGAAAAGAACATGTCTTTGGATGATATTGTTACATATATAGCAGGTATCGTTGCAAAACGTGCTGAAGAAGGACATAACTTCGGTACTGTATTGATCCCTGAAGGTCTGATTGAATTCGTTCCGGCTATGAAGCGTCTGATCGCTGAATTGAACGACTTCCTGGCTAAACACGATGCAGAATTTAAGATGATCAAGAAGAGCGAACAGCGTGCTTATATCATCAGCAAGCTGACAAAAGAAAACTCTGACCTGTATGCTTCTCTGCCGGAAGGCGTTGCACGTCAGCTTTCTTTGGATCGTGACCCGCACGGAAACGTTCAGGTTTCTCTGATCGAAACAGAAAAACTGCTGTCTGAAATGGTTGGCAACAAGCTGGCTCAGTGGAAGGCAGAAGGTAAATATAACGGTAAGTTTGCTGCACAGCACCACTTCTTCGGTTACGAAGGTCGTTGCGCTGCTCCGTCTAACTACGATGCTGACTACTGCTATTCTTTGGGTTACACTGCTTCTTGCCTGATCGCTTCTGGTAAGACTGGTTATATGTCATCTGTACGTAATACGACTGCTCCTGCTGACAAGTGGATTGCCGGTGGTATTCCTGTAACAATGATGATGAACATGGAAAAACGTCATGGCGAAATGAAACCGGTTATCCAGAAAGCTTTGGTGAAACTGGACGGTGCTCCTTTCAAGAAGTTCGCTGCCAACCGCGACGAATGGGCATTGACTACAAGCTATGTTTATCCGGGTCCGATCCAGTACTTCGGTCCGACAGAAGTTTGCGACGAACCGACTAAGACGTTGCAGTTGGAACAGGCTAAGTAATAGCGTTCCGCGCATGATATAAAAGAAGAGACTGTCAAAAGTTTGTATTACTACAGACTTTGACAGTCTCTTTTATTTTTCTTGATTACGACAATGGCGTTCAGTGCGTCTATGCATTAGATGGTTAGTTGTTGACTATCAGATTGAGTTTCTCCATATTTTTCCTTTTTGTTACTCCGGTAATCAGGAACCAGTCGATGAGCCACCAAATCCCCAATCCGCCTCCGGTGAGAAGTTTACCGATCCCTTTCCCTATATTACCGACCAGGAAACGGTCCACACCAAACATTCCGAGGAAGATAGAAGCTAGAAGTATTTTACCCGGACTTTTAAAAGGAGTTGTCATTAAAAGGCATTCTTTTTCCGGGGTGAGATTTAGCAGATGATTGATAGGAATCTCATATTCCGGAAATTTATGTTCATTGGCCAGAAGGAACTGGTCTACTTTTTTAGCTTCCATATGATCGTGTTAGTAGATTATAAATGTTTTGCAAAGATAGTTATTTCTCCTGTCTTCTACAGACCTTTATGGATATTCCACATCCAATTCAGGAGCATAAGTAAGATTATCAGCATGAGAATGTATTTGTTAGCAAGAAGCTGTTCTGATCTTTTTAGCCAGTCACGGAACTGGCGGTTTTTTCGTACGAAATCGGATATAAGTCCGGTTGTGTAAAAAATAACCAGTAATGCCAATAGTAATCCGTAAGGATTGATCAGGACAGAAGTATAAATGTCTCCTTTCAACAGACTGAGTAAGGCACGTCGCGTGCCGCATGCCGGACAGGGATATCCGGTAATGGTATGGAAGATACATGGGATTGATAATAAAGCATATCCCACCATAATAACTATGGCAGGATATACATATTTATTTCTTATTCCCACAAGAAACAGGATTAAAGCATTAATACGTTTTGTAGCTGTTCCAGATTTTTCTTTTTAGTAGCATCCATGATGAGGAACCAGTCGATGATCGACCAGATTCCGCAGCCCCCCAGGGTCACTAATTTACCGACTCCCAAACCTATGTCACCTATCAGGAAACGGTCTATACCCAGTGATCCCAGGAAGACGGAAATGATAAGTATCGTTGTCGGATCTTTAAAATCGCAGGTTTGTAAATAAATCAGCTTGGATTCATCTAAGGCTAACAAACGATCTCTGATAAAAGGCATCTGACTGGCAGGCAATTTGCTACTGTTCGTCATGAGGAACATATCGACTTTTTGTGCGTCCATAATTTTGTAGATTGATTTACTAGTGACAAATATAATATTTTATATTATACTGAGGCATGCAGCGGATGTTATTCTTCGATATACGGCATCAGGAGATCACACTGTTCCAGGTAATCATGTAATGTCTCTGCTTCTTGCGGTCTTTTGTCGAGTAATTTACAACTTAATTCCCTGGCGGCGGACAGTTTCATTAATCCCGGCAAGCCGCTTTTTATCAGTTCTTTTTTCGGGAGATAGTCGTCCGGGAGGCTATCTTGGAGCAATTGGAAATAACTGATGGATAACGCAATCTCTTGCATTTGTTTTGCATATCCATTGCGACGTTTTTTTAAGGCGGCAATCGCTTCGATGTACATCTGTTGATGCATTTCGACGGCAGCCGGATAATCACCCGATAATATCAGTGTCTGCAACACAAACATACGGCATAAAGTTCGTTCTTGTTCCGGTACCGGTAGTTCGATCAGATATTCAAGTCCCGCTTTTGTCTCGGCAATAGTGAGAAGGCTTTCCGGTGGCAGAGGACGCGGTGTCTGTCTTTTTATCCAATGGTGGCAGGCGAGACTTATCATACAGCGATGGAGCAGACATGAGGGATCCTTTTCATCTCCCATGTAGGAAGCATACCGATCGGCTTCTGCAAACTCATTCTTGCTCATGCACTCGTACACCAGGTTCCTGTAAAACTCCGGACATAGCGTTTCGTCATCTTCATCTTCGTAGTCGTCTTCATCATTCAGTCCTTTCCATAATTTATACGGTGCACTCCATTCCTCCAGGAAAGGCATCTCTTCCTCGTCGATAAAATCTTCGAAATCCATATCTCTGACATATTCTTCTGCGGCCTTAAAGGCTTCGGGGAAGGCAACGAGGCTGAGCATATTCTCAAGCTTTTCAGCTTCCGGCTGTTCGTCGTATCCTGTCATAATACAAATGATGGGAAAAAGTCCATACCAGAGTCCCAGTGTATCAACGGCAGTCTGGTCACCTTGGGCAAATCGTTCCGAAGCCAATGGTACAATGGTTTCTATCAGTTCAAAAGGAGAGAGCTCTCGGACTTCCTGTGGGTCCTCTGCCGGCAGGATACCGAGCGACAGTAGTTTTTTCCATAGTTTCGAACCGGCAGTGATGCAGCAGCGGTTTGTCTTGTGGTCAAAGTATGTTCCTTTGGCGAAAAAGCCACTTCGTTTCTTGAATTTCATTGCTTGGCTACGTTCTGGGTCCGGTAGTAGTTCCGGTGGTAGAAGGTAGAGGTATCCAAGTTGTACTAATTCATCACGTACCCGTAGCAGGGTGTATCCGCAATCGAATAGATCTTGAATTTGGTAAAGACTGAAGCATATGCTCTTGGCTAAAGGCGGAACGGGTGATGCAGTAGCGACTGTTTTCACTGAATATTCTACCAGACTTTCTATTTCGTGCATTGACATAATGACTGTAATTAAATGAGTTTAAAAGGTTGTCTGCACAAATTTACCCATTTTAAGGGAAAGTACACCATTTCTATCTATCTTTGGTGTTGAAAATATTAATTTAAATAATAAATAGACTATGTTCTCAGGAATTGTAGAAGAAGCAGCTCAGGTGGTTGCGTTGAACACAGATCAGGGAAACCTGCATATCACAATGAAATGTTCATTTGTAAATGAGCTGAAAATTGATCAGAGTGTGGCACATAACGGCGTATGCCTTACAGTTGTAAGTCTGACTGACGATACATATACGGTGACAGCCATTCAGGAAACTCTGGACCGATCTAATCTGGGATTGCTGAAAGTGGGTGATCTGGTCAATCTGGAACGAAGCATGCTGATGAATGGTCGACTGGACGGTCATATCGTACAGGGACATGTGGATCAGACTGCTGTATGTAAAGATGTACGCGAGGCTGACGGTAGCTGGTATTATACATTTGAATATACATTTGACAAAGCAATGGCGCAACAAGGGTATATGACGGTGGAAAAAGGTTCCGTTTGCGTGAACGGTGTCAGCCTGACTGTCTGCAACTCACAGCAAAATAGTTTTGAAGTGGCTATTATTCCTTATACACATGATAATACGAACTTCTGCCAGATCGAAAAAGGTACGGTAGTCAATTTGGAATTTGATATTGTAGGCAAGTACATCAGCAAAATGATGCAGTTCAAATGAAAGATTTCCTCTCATAAGCCAGACAACGGCAGAGCGACCGGGCATTCGACCCGGTTTCGTTTTGTCGATTCATTTCACGACACATCTTTTCTTCCAAATATCCATCTTGTAATATATATAGGTAATAAGCAACCCGATGGCAATACTGATCCCGATTGCCCACCAGATCCCTTGCCGCCCGTACCAGGCACTTAGTTGGTAAGCCAGCGGAATACGGATCAACCACAGACAGAGCAGGCTGGTAATCATCGTGAAAATGGTATCGCCTGCACCACGGAGTGCTCCGTTGTATATGTTCAAAGCACCGTGTACAATAAAGAATCCTCCGATGATCAGTAAATATTCTTTCCCGATAGCGATAACAGCCGGATCGTTGGTGAATGCGCACATCATCTCCTCTCCGAAAAAGTAAACGGCGGCAAAAGTGATCACGCTGAATATAACATTGACCAGCATGGTGAAACGAAGTCCCTGGCGAACACGGTCGAAACGACCGGCTCCGATATTTTGTCCGCAAAAGGCAGCCAGTGCTCCGGACAGGGTGAGAACGGCTTGTGTTATGATGGTATCTATTTTGCCTGCAGCACCATAGGCCGTCAGCGTATCAGTACCGAAACTGTTTACTATTCCGAGGAGTGCGATCAGCCCTAATGCGATTGCACACTGCTGGACGCTGGTCGGCAATCCTATTTTCAAACCTTCCTTGAAGAGTTTCATATCAAACAGTAAATCCTGTTTTTTGATGGAGAGCAGGGGATGCGTGTTGTTTACATATCCCAAAGCGACACACATGCCAATGCCCTGCGCGATGACGGTTGCACGTGCTGCTCCTTCGATTCCCCAGTCGAAGCCTACGATAAAAAGTAAATCCAGGACGATATTCAGTACTGTCGTGATGAAAATGAAGATCATCGGACGGATCGATTCACCTACACCCCTTAATATGGAGATAATACTGTTGAATGTCACAAACAGGAAAGTTCCTCCTATATAAATCCTGAAATAAGCAACGGCACCCGGTATGACTTCTTCCGGTGTATTGGTCAGACGGAAGATCGGTTCTGCAAATATGATTCCGGCGATGGAAAGGGCGATGCCTGCCACCAGCATAAATATAAAAAAGGAAGAGAATGCCCGCTGCACTTTATCATATTGTTTGGCTCCGAAGAATTGCGAAACGACAACGGATGTACCGCTTCCGACACCGATAACCAATGATATAATAAAATAGTAAATGAAAAAAGAGGCGGAAACGGCAGCTAGTGCTTCTTTTCCCAAGAACTGCCCGATGATAATACTGTCCGTAATATTATAGAGCTGTTGCAGTAAGTTCCCGATAAGCAGCGGCAAAGCGAAACGAATGATCACTTTCCATACGGAACCGTGTGTCAGGTCTGAGGTGTTCATAGATCTTTGAGCAGGATATTATCGTTTGCTTTGATCATATCTTCCCGGGTTTTCAGTAATGCATGCCATTCTTTGGTAAAAAGTTTGGAAGTATCTATCTTGAAATTTTCGGAACCATATTCATCCATCTTTGCAAACAGGTAACCGACTGTTATCTTATTGATGTCGATGGCCGGTTGATAGTAGGCTACACGCTCATCGTCGCCGTAATTTACTTCGATGATGATTCCGAGTTCGGTAAGTAGATAAAGTATGTCTGTCGTGAGACGGATGGGAATGCGATAAGCGTCCGACAGCTCATCGGCCGTATAGGGTTTCTCTCCATTGACGAACCGTTTGATGATCAAGGAAGAGATAAGCAAGGTCAGGAAATCTTTGTATCTGCGGCTGATATTTTTACTGTCGCGCTCAAAACTAAACTTCTTCACATTCTGTGAGGCATAAGACAGTTCCGCTCCGAAAAGGCATATCAACCAGGATAGTTGTAACCAAAGCAGCAATAAAGGCAAAGCGGCAAAGCTACCGTAAATGGCATTGTATTTACTTACCCAAATCTGTCCGCTGATATATATGAACTGAAAGAACTGGAAAGCACAACCGGCAATCACTCCTGCAACCAAACCGTTGATGAACCTGACTTTTGTATTGGGAAGAGACAGGTATAAACCGGTAAAAGCCATGATCGTAATAATATAAGGTACTACATTCAGAGCAAGTTCCACGATCGGAGTGAAAAACAGATAGTTGCTCAAGAATGAATTTTGAAGCGTAGAAGCAAAGATGGAAAGCCCGCTGGAGGCCGTCATCAATATCGGTAATATGAGGAACAAAGCCAGATAGTCGGATATTTTCCGATACCAGGGTCGTGATTTCTTTATTTGCCAGATATCGTTAAAAGTATCTTCAATGGAAGAAATCAGGTTGATGACCGTATAGAATAGCAGAACAAGACCGATTCCGATGATAACGCCGCCCTGTGCCTGTGCCAAATAATTTTCCACATATTGAAAGGCTTTGTTCAGTTCGTTTTCATGTCCGGGAAAGTAATAAAGTAGTTCTTTCCTCACAGTGGCCTGGAATCCGAATCCTTTGGCTATCCCGACCAATACTGCCAAAAGAGGAACAATTGCCAGAAAAGTACTGTAGGTAAGGGCTGAAGCTTTGGTTTGCAGATTCTCGCTGTTGAATCCGCGTACAGCAAGTATGATTGTTTTGATCGTGTTGATATAAAGCTCTTTCAGACCGCTTACTTCATTCTCTGTGATTCTCCAAATGTCGTAAGTTACAAAACGAATGGTTCTTGTCAGCAAGGTGTTGATCCGTTCAATCAAAGGCTTTTTATCAGCAGTCTTTTTATCCGTCTTCTTCTTCATGCTGTGATTTGTAGGGGCAAAAGGTGTTTGCCTGATGAATAAAAAATGCAGCCTGCCTATAAGCCGGGTTCTGTACTCCCGTTTGCACGAAAGCGTCTGCCATTTATCTTGTCTTACCGTCACCGATAAGCTTTAGCGGTCTACCCCCCGGCATCGGACGAGCAATCCTACATGCGCCGGTATACATGACCTTACAACCCATAAGACGTACGGCATCCCGTATTACTACGGCATCCGGTGAGCTCTTACCTCACCTTTTCACCCTTACCGGACATGTCCGGCGGTTATTCTCTGTTACGTTACTCTACCCTTACGGACAGCTTCCCGTTAAGAAGTATGGTGCTCTGCGTTGCCCGGACGTTCCTCTCACCCGAAGATGAGCGACAGACCGGCAGGCTGCAATGCGACAAAGATAGGTATTTTAGTTGACAGTTGATGGTAGACGGTTGAGAATTTTGTCTCAATTGTCACTTGTCAACTGCCAACTTGATTGAACTTTCTGCCATTCTTTCTGTTATATTACTGAAAGCATGACCATTTGACCGGGGAATGATTGTTAAAAAGGTACTTTGCAATACACAGTACTGTTAAGTGCAGTTAACCCTGTATAATTCGCCGTTAAAAGTGATAAAAAATGAAGGTCAAATGGAATAATCGCACGTTTTTTGAGTTTTCTTTGTCGAAAGAAAAGTGTTAAATTTAAATGTTTGATAAAATAAAAAGAGTATGAGAAAAATGTGGAAAAATGTGCTTGGATTTGTTCTTGTAGCTGTTATTAGTACAGGAGCGGCAGTTGGGACGAGTGCTTATCTTATGAATAAAAATCAATCCGTATATAATGCCTCTAACTCAACAACGGCGAATACTTTTAATCAGCCTTACCGGTTGACTGGTCTGAATGCTGTAGCTGCAGAAAATACAGATTTTACTACAGCTGCGGAAAGTACGGTGCACGGAGTTGTACATATCAAGGCAACGACGAATGCTAAACAGTCTGCGGGTGGCGGAGGTCAACAGCAGTATATGGATCCTTTTGAGTATTTCTTCGGATTTGGAGGACGGGGAGGTTTCCAGCGTCCACAGCCGCAGCCTCGCGTAGGAGCTGGTTCGGGGGTCATTATTTCTACAGATGGATATATAATCACAAATAACCATGTGATTGATGGTGCCGATGAGTTGGAAGTAACATTGAATGATAACCGTAAATTCTCAGCAAAACTGATCGGAACAGATCCTACTACAGATATTGCATTAATTAAAGTAGATGCCAAAGATCTGCCGACTATTCCGTTTGGAGATTCTGAAAAACTGAAAGTAGGAGAGTGGGTGCTGGCTGTAGGTAACCCTTTCAACCTGACATCGACTGTAACTGCTGGTATCGTTAGTGCAAAAGGACGCGGTATATCCATGGGAGGCGATAGAAGTAAAATCGAATCATTCATTCAGACAGACGCAGCCGTAAACCCGGGTAACAGTGGGGGTGCTTTGGTGAATACGAAAGGTGAACTGGTTGGTATCAATACAGCTATCTATTCTGAAACAGGAAATTTTGCCGGATATTCATTTGCAGTGCCTATCAGTATTGCGGGTAAGGTGGCAAGCGATTTAAAACAATATGGTACTGTTCAGCGTGCTGTTCTTGGAGTGTTGATGATGAGTGTGGGCGATATTGCCGATCAGTTGAGTTATCCGAATTTGGATAGTAAATTGAAAGAAGAGTTGACTGAACTGAAATCGAAGATTAAAGTTTCTGAGGGAGCTTGTGTATCAGATTTTGCTGATAGAAGTTCTGCGAAAGAAGCTGGAATCGAGAAGGGTGACGTGATTATTGCTGTCAATGGAGCGAAAGTTAAAAATGCTAATGCATTGCAGGAACAAATTAGCAAATATCGCCCGGGTGATAAAGTTCAGGTCACTGTAGACCGTAATGGTAGCAGTAAGACATTTAATGTAGAACTTCGTAATGCACAGGGTAGTACATCTGTTGTGAAGAGCGCAGGTGATAACAGTGCAGATGTTCTTGGTGCCGCTTTTAAAGCGTTGACGGATAAACAAAAACGTGAACTTGGTGTAAGTTATGGTGTTGAAGTAGCAGGATTATTGAAAGGTAAATTAAAAGATGCCGGAATCCAGAAAGGCTTCGTTATCATGATTGTCAATGACCAGAAGATCTCTACACCCGAACAACTGGAGAAGTTGGTAGATAAGGTCTTGAAAGGAAATGCAGACGATCGTTACATCGTAGTAAAAGGTTTTTATCCGAACGGACGTACAAAAGTATATGCTATTGATCTAGCCGAATAATAAAATAAAGTTATATTCGTCTTATTTGGCGGGAAGATTGTTAAAGGTTTATAATTGGTCGGGTGTAGGGTGCACTCGACCAATTTTGTCAATAAAAATAATATTATCTTTGCACCCTGATATTTCTCAATTAAAAACATTGGATGAGACAGTTAAAGATCACAAAGTCCATTACCAATCGCGAAAGCGCTTCGCTTGATAAGTATCTTCAGGAAATAGGCCGCGAAGATCTTATTACAGTGGAAGAGGAAGTTGAATTGGCACAGGCAATTAAAAGAGGCGACCGGAGAGCATTGGAAAAATTAACCAGAGCTAACCTGCGTTTCGTCGTTTCTGTAGCTAAGCAATATCAAAACCAGGGGTTAAGTTTACCTGACCTTATTAACGAGGGTAACCTGGGATTGATTAAAGCGGCTGAGAAGTTTGATGAAACCAGAGGGTTTAAGTTTATTTCTTATGCAGTATGGTGGATTCGTCAGTCTATTTTGCAGGCTTTGGCAGAACAGTCTAGAATTGTTCGTCTTCCGTTGAATCAGGTAGGTTCGTTGAATAAAATCAGCAAAGCCTTCTCTAAATTCGAACAGGAAAATGAGCGTAGACCTTCTCCCGAAGAATTGGCAGACGAACTGGATATTCCTGTAGATAAGATTTCAGATACTCTAAAGGTATCCGGAAGACATATCTCAGTGGATGCACCGTTCGTAGAGGGCGAAGACAATAGTCTTTTAGATGTGCTTGTGAACGACGACGCTCCTATCGCTGACCGATCGTTGATGAACGAGTCATTGGCAAAAGAAATTGACCGAGCACTTGCTACACTGACCGAAAGAGAATGCGAAATAATCAAAATGTTTTTCGGTATTGGCTGTCAGGAAATGACATTGGAAGAGATTGGCGACAAATTTGGCCTCACTAGAGAGCGTGTCCGCCAGATCAAGGAAAAAGCAATCAGAAGATTAAGACAAGGAACACGTAGCAAGCTCCTCAAATCGTATTTAGGTTGACCTCGGGTAAAACCAAAGAGGTAAACAAAGCTCCATATCCAAAGGGATACGGGGCTTTTGTTTTTTATATATACTATAATATAGATAATACAGGTTGTTAAGAAAATACTTAAAGGTTGCTGAATATTTTTTTTTCGTACTTAATAACCAGTATCTCAGTGTTATACTCTGTATGTGGCGACTCTCTATGAAAAATAAAGCATGAAAAGTTTGGAGCGTATGTTGTAAAGCACTACTTTTGCATCCGCATTCGAGAGAGAACGGCACTGCAAAACATGATGAAAAACTTTTAGAAAAAACTTCCTAAAACATTTGGAAGTATAAAATAAAAGTCCTTATCTTTGCATCCACGTTCGCTAAAAATCTAGCGAGTGTAACAAAAAGAGTTCTTTGAAAGATTTACATATCAACAAGTAGTACAAGTATTAAAAATTAATACCGTCAAAAACTTGAAAATAAACTAACGGATTCTGAGCAAAGATATAAAACAATTTAAACAACGAAGAGTTTGATCCTGGCTCAGGATGAACGCTAGCGACAGGCTTAACACATGCAAGTCGAGGGGCAGCGGGGAGTAGCAATACTTTGCCGGCGACCGGCGCACGGGTGAGTAACGCGTATGCAACCTGCCTATCAGAGGGGAATAACCCGGCGAAAGTCGGACTAATACCGCATAAAACAGGGGTCCCGCATGGGATATTTGTTAAAGAGTTATCGCTGATAGATGGGCATGCGTTCCATTAGATAGTTGGTGGGGTAACGGCCCACCAAGTCCACGATGGATAGGGGTTCTGAGAGGAAGGTCCCCACACTGGTACTGAGACACGGACGGACTCCTACGGGGGAGGCAGCAGTGAGGAATATTGGTCAATGGGCGAGAGCCTGAACCAGCCAAGTCGCGTGAAGGATGAAGGATCTATGGTTCGTAAACTTCTTTTATAGGGGAATAAAGTGCTGGACGTGTCCGGTTTTGTATGTACCCTGTGAATAAGGATCGGCTAACTCCGTGCCAGCAGCCGCGGTAATACGGAGGATCCGAGCGTTATCCGGATTTATTGGGTTTAAAGGGTGCGTAGGTGGTTTTTTAAGTCAGCGGTGAAAGTTTGTGGCTCAACCATAAAATTGCCGTTGAAACTGGAGGACTTGAGTATGTTTGAGGTAGGCGGAATGCGTGGTGTAGCGGTGAAATGCATAGATATCACGCAGAACTCCGATTGCGAAGGCAGCTTACTAAACCATAACTGACACTGAAGCACGAAAGCGTGGGGATCAAACAGGATTAGATACCCTGGTAGTCCACGCAGTAAACGATGATTACTAGGAGTTTGCGATACACAGTAAGCTCTACAGCGAAAGCGTTAAGTAATCCACCTGGGGAGTACGCCGGCAACGGTGAAACTCAAAGGAATTGACGGGGGCCCGCACAAGCGGAGGAACATGTGGTTTAATTCGATGATACGCGAGGAACCTTACCCGGGTTTGAACGCATTTGGACCGGCCTTGAAAGAGGTCTTCTAGCAATAGCCATTTGCGAGGTGCTGCATGGTTGTCGTCAGCTCGTGCCGTGAGGTGTCGGCTTAAGTGCCATAACGAGCGCAACCCTTATCTTTAGTTACTAACAGGTCGTGCTGAGGACTCTAAAGAGACTGCCGGCGTAAGCTGTGAGGAAGGTGGGGATGACGTCAAATCAGCACGGCCCTTACATCCGGGGCGACACACGTGTTACAATGGCATGGACAAAGGGCAGCTACCTGGCGACAGGATGCTAATCTCCAAACCATGTCTCAGTTCGGATCGAAGTCTGCAACCCGACTTCGTGAAGCTGGATTCGCTAGTAATCGCGCATCAGCCATGGCGCGGTGAATACGTTCCCGGGCCTTGTACACACCGCCCGTCAAGCCATGGGAGTTGGGGGTACCTAAAGTCCGTAACCGGAAGGATCGGCCTAGGGTAAAACCGATGACTGGGGCTAAGTCGTAACAAGGTAGCCGTACCGGAAGGTGCGGCTGGAACACCTCCTTTCTGGAGCGAAGGATTCGTTATCAAGTTGGCTAAAGGTATTAGTTAACTTGTACTACGGTTGAATATGTATAAAATATAGATCATACTTACGATAAAAAGTAAGTAAGAGAGAAAAATGATGCTGAGGGCAACCAAGGCAAAGTTGACAGTCCTATAGCTCAGTTGGTTAGAGCGCTACACTGATAATGTAGAGGTCGGCAGTTCAACTCTGCCTGGGACTACAGAATCTCTAAGAAGGTACTGGGGGATTAGCTCAGCTGGCTAGAGCATCTGCCTTGCACGCAGAGGGTCAACGGTTCGAATCCGTTATTCTCCACATCACTCAGCAATGAGTAAAAGATCTTTGACATGATGGACAACGTAAAATAAAGTAACAAGAGCAAGCTGAAGATATATCAATCCGATTTACCGTATGGTAACCGGAAAAAAGAAAGTAAGCAAGGGCAGACGGTGGATGCCTTGGCTCTCGGAGGCGATGAAGGACGTGATAAGCTGCGATAAGCCGGGGGGAGATGCAAATAATCCTTGATCCTCGGATTTCCGAATGGGGCAACCCGGCAGGTTGAAGGCCTGTCACCTCGTAAGAGGGGCGAACATGGGGAACTGAAACATCTAAGTACCCATAGGAGGAGAAAATAAGAATGATTCCGCAAGTAGTGGCGAGCGAACGCGGAAGAGCCCAAACCGGTATTGTTTAGGCAATACCGGGGTTGTAGGACCACGTCGTGGCAAGAAATCAGGAAAGTGGAACGCTTTGGAAAAAGCGATCAGAGAGGGTGAAAATCCCGTACACGACTTTCTGACGAAGCCTAGTGGTATCCTGAGTAGCGCGGAGCACGAGGAATTCTGTGTGAATTAGCGGGGCCCATCCCGTAAGGCTAAATACTCCCGAGAGACCGATAGCGAACCAGTACCGTGAGGGAAAGGTGAAAAGAACCTCGAACAGAGGAGTGAAATAGACCCTGAACCCGTCTGCCTACAAGCGGTCGGAGCACTTTCGAGTGTGACGGCGTGCCTTTTGCATAATGAACCTACGAGTTACTTTCTCCGGCAAGGTTAAGTGATTCAGTCACGGAGCCGAAGCGAAAGCGAGTCTGAATAGGGCGGTATAGTCGGAGGGAGTAGACGCGAAACCAAGTGATCTACCCATGGTCAGGTTGAAGGTTAGGTAACACTAACTGGAGGACCGAACCGGTAAGCGTTGAAAAGCTTTCGGATGAACTGTGGGTAGGGGTGAAAGGCTAATCAAACTTGGAGATAGCTCGTACTCCCCGAAATGCATTTAGGTGCAGCCTTTATTTAGTATAGCATGAGGTAGAGCGACTGATTGGATGCGGGCTTCACCGCCTATCAAGTCGGATAAACTCCGAATGCGTGCTATATATTGATAAGGAGTGAGGGCGCGGGTGCTAAGGTCCGCGTCCGAGAGGAGAAGAATCCGACCATCAGCTAAGGTCCCCAAATAACAGTTAAGTTGAACTAACGAAGTCAGACTGCAGAGACAGCTAGGATGTTGGCTTGGAAGCAGCCATTCATTTAAAGAGTGCGTAACAGCTCACTAGTCGAGGAGTTTGGCGTGGATAATACTCGGGCATAAACTGTTTACCGAAGCTATGGATGTCGTAAGACATGGTAGGGGAGCATTCCAGCCGCGTAGAAGATAAGGGATAACCCTTGTTGGAGCAACTGGAAAAGCAAATGTAGGTATAAGTAACGATAAAGGAAGTGAGAAACTTCCTCGCCGAAAGACTAAGGTTTCCTGATCAACGTTAATCGGATCAGGGTAAGTCGGGACCTAAGGATAAGCCGAACGGCGATTCCGATGGAAGAATGGTTTAATATTCCCATACTACTTTATGGAGCGATGTGGAGACGGAGAAGTGACAGTCCTGCCATCTGACGGAATAGATGGTTAAAGGGTGTAGATGTCGATCGTGGTAGGCAAATCCGCCATGAGAGTCGAACCTGACAGTATACCGAGTACTTGTACAAGGTAATATGGATGTAAACAGGCTCCTAGAAAATCCGCTAAGCATATTTATAAAGTACCCGTACCGTAAACGGACACACGTAGTTGGGTTGAGAATACTGAGGCGCTCGAGTGATTCACGGTTAAGGAACTAGGCAAATTGACCCTGTAACTTCGGGATAAAGGGTCCCTACTGAAAGGTAGGGCGCAGAGAATAGGTCCAGGCAACTGTTTAACAAAACACATGGCTGTGCGAAATAGAAATATGAAGTATACAGCCTGACACCTGCCGGTGCTGGAAGGTTAAGAGGAGAAGTCATCGCAAGAGAAGCTTTGAATTGAAGCCCCAGTAAACGGCGGCCGTAACTATAACGGTCCTAAGGTAGCGAAATTCCTTGTCGGGTAAGTTCCGACCTGCACGAATGGTGTAATGATCTGGACACTGTCTCAACCGTGAGCTCGGTGAAATTGTAGTATCGGTGAAGATGCCGATTACCCGCGATGGGACGAAAAGACCCCGTGAACCTTTACTATAGCTTTACATTGAATTTGGGCAACTAATGTGTAGGATAGGCCGGAGACTATGAAGCAGGCACGCCAGTGTTTGTGGAGTCACCGTTGAAATACGGCCCTTTGGTTGTTTGAGTTCTAACTCGCGGTATGCGAGGACACTGTATGGTGGGTAGTTTGACTGGGGTGGTCGCCTCCAAAAGAGTAACGGAGGCTTCTAAAGGTACCCTCAGACCGATTGGTAACCGGTCGTAGAGTGTAATGGCATAAGGGTGCTTGACTGGGAGAGATACAACTCGATCAGGTAGGAAACTAGAGCATAGTGATCCGGTGGTTCCGCATGGAAGGGCCATCGCTCAAAGGATAAAAGGTACTCCGGGGATAACAGGCTGA
This sequence comes from Parabacteroides chongii, assembly GCF_029581355.1. NCBI lineage: Bacteria > Pseudomonadati > Bacteroidota > Bacteroidia > Bacteroidales > Tannerellaceae > Parabacteroides > Parabacteroides chongii. The sequence continues at coordinate 3,524,122 of NZ_CP120849.1, forward strand.
TCGCTCCCAAGAGCTCATATCGACGGAGCGGTTTGGCACCTCGATGTCGGCTCGTCACATCCTGGGGCTGGAGAGGGTCCCAAGGGTTGGGCTGTTCGCCCATTAAAGTGGCACGCGAGCTGGGTTCAGAACGTCGTGAGACAGTTCGGTCTCTATCTATCGTGGGCGTAGGATATTTGAGAGGCTCTGACACTAGTACGAGAGGACCGTGTTGGACAGACCCCTGGTTTACCGGTTGTACCGCCAGGTGCACCGCCGGGTAGCTAAGTCTGGATTGGATAAGTGCTGAAAGCATCTAAGTACGAAGCCAGCCTCAAGATGAGATATCCCTCAAGGGTCGTCGTAGACTACGACGTTGATAGGCTACAGGTGTAAGGGCAGTAATGTCGAAGCCGAGTAGTACTAATAGCCCGAGACTTTCTTTTTCCGGAGAAAGGGTTGATATATCTGAAGAATTGACAATTATTGATTCGCTCTATGGTTACGTTAAAGTAACGTTGTCCAAGTCAAACATCTTAAAAAGAAATTAAGGTGGTTATAGCGTTGGGGATCCACCTCTTCCCATTCCGAACAGAGAAGTTAAGCCCAACCACGTCGATGGTACTGCGTAAAAGTGGGAGAGTAGATAGCCGCCGTTTTATTCAGGCGAAAGCTGAAAGACAGAAAGGAGTTCATTCGAAAGAGTGGATTCCTTTTTTGTTTTATATGTAAATGTGTATTCCTAACAACAGGACCATACGAAACAGATCAATCGGGTTATCGATTATATCAATTCGAATTTTAATAAAAAAGTCCTGTTCATGCTTTAATGAATAGGACTTTTCCGTTTATAGTGAATGTTATAAAGAGTCGCTTAATACATATCTTAATTGATCCATCATCAAAGATATTTCAGTATCTTCTATGCCGGCTACAATCAAATCCGGAATATCTTGATTAAACTCTTCCTGGAATTTATAGAAGTCTCTGTTTTCTTTTTCTACAGCTTGCCTATAGAACTCTATGGCTCCCTTTATGTTTTGCAATGCCCATTCCGTATGGCCTGCGTTTAACAGGTCTTGTGTATTGGGTTGGTTGGCCAGTATCTTTTTATAGTAGTTGCGTGCCTGGTCATATTTACCGGTCAGGAATGAGCACCATGCGATAGGGCGCCATGCTTTATTGTTACTATCCAGATAGTCGACTTTATAAAAACATTTTAATGCTTCACTGTAGTTTCTGAGTTCCAGATAACAATGTCCTATACTAATCGTAATTGACAAATTGTCGGGGTTCAGTTTTTCGTATCTGCGATAATATTTTAATGCTTCTTCCGGTTCTTTTAGAGAACGATAACAACCGGCTATCCGTCGGATAACCCATTTGCTTCCTGGATTTAGAAGATCGGCTCGCAGGTAGGCTTCCAAAGCCCCTTGTAAGTCATTATTCATCTGCTTGCAGTAGCCTATCTTCTGGAAAAGAATATCACTCTCCTGATTTGTTTCAGCAAGCTGGTTGAATATAGTCAAAGCATCGCTGAAATAATTTTTACGCAGATAGTATTCAGCAATACTGCTTAAACTTTCTTCATCGGAAATATACGGACGCAAGATACTTAAATTGTGGAAGTCCAAAGGCATTGTGAAAATGTCGTTGAAGTCCAAATGGCCCGGATATATTTTGAAGAAACGGTATAAGTCCTGTATATACTGTCCAGTAATAGTTTCCAGTTTTCCCCGTTTGCTGATCAGTTCTTCCTTATTCTGCTGGATCATTTCAGAAGCCTGGCTGTCAAATTGATTCATCATCATTTTCTTAGCTTCTTCAGGCAGTTGCATCATGCTGAAATACAATGAATATTTGTCGGAATTACACATGAATGCAGCAAGAGTCATGGAATCCAACATCTGTTTTTCCCCATTATTTTGATTGAAACGGTCACCAAACGATGAATGTTCGGTGGTGAAAGGCAATAGCCAGTTACTTAATTCGCGGAAAAATGGGAAGCTTTTCAAATGAACGAATGTGGAGTGCATCACATCGGCACCTTCTTGCTGCAGTTCGCTGAATTCTTCCATCTTCTTTCCCAGTGAACTGTCGGCGAATATATTTTCCCATTCAGGATTCATTTCTTCTCCCAACTGTTCAGGTGTAATATCTTTCAGATTTATTTTATTACTGATCTTCGGGCTTAACTTCATCATCTCAGGAATGATCTCGTTCTGTAGTTTCCGAGTGATCTTCTCTGTTTCACGGGCCAGGATGAAACGCAAAGTGATCGTTCGTATGGCTTTTGTGAAGCCCGGAGTCTCTGAAAGGGCATCCAGTCTGTTGATTATTTGCGGATAGAGTGCCGTCCTTTTTCTGTAGACATATAATGTCAGCAGGATTGAAATTAATGCACGTACTTTAATTTCTTCATTTTCATGACCGGCAGCGTCGAACAGCAACATGAGCTTTTCTAGATCGAAAGCCGCCTGAAGTCCGAGCATCAATGATGAAACGATCTGGCAACCGGTTGTGAACGGAAGTTCGTTATCGAAAAGGATATTCTTTATTACAAAAGCTTCTTCGACCGTAAAAGGATCGGATACCCATATTTTGTTGAACAGGACCATCAGTATGGCATCGTATTCAGCATTGTTGCCTGTAGCATAATGTTTGCTGAGCTGGAGATGCAAGTTCTCGAACGTCAAATTCGGTTGAACCTTCAGACTTCTGCGCCGGCTGTAAAAGGCTAGAGGAGATTCGACGGCCAGTGCTTTGTGCCTGATTCGGTCGGCCAGTTCGTACGAAGATGTTTGTATCTTGTTATATATTTGCTCCTGCATCGGATCTTTAGCACCTTCGATACGATAACGTAACATATATTTATAGGTATCCTGCAATTCATTCAGTTTATCCTGGAACGATAATTCGCGACTTCCGGATATGAGAGCCTGAATGGAATCAAAAGCATTCTTTAATTCCTTGCTATCTAATGAACCGATTATACGGTTGTATGCTTTATTTATTTCTTGTAGTGTCATATAATATTAACAACAAATGGTATGCCAAAAGTATAGTTTTTGACCTAAAATTCCTATCTTTGCACACCTAAAATAAATTAGCACATGAAGAATATCCGCAATTTCTGTATTATTGCTCATATTGACCATGGTAAGAGTACTTTGGCAGACCGGTTGCTTGAATATACCAAGACTGTCGAAGGGAAAGACTTACAAGCGCAGGTCCTCGACGACATGGATCTGGAGCGTGAACGAGGCATTACGATCAAGAGTCATGCCATTCAGATGAAATATACTTATAAAGGTGAAGAATATATCCTGAATTTGATTGATACTCCGGGACATGTGGACTTTTCGTATGAGGTTTCCCGTTCTATTGCAGCCTGTGAAGGAGCTTTGCTTATTATCGATGCTGCCCAGGGAATCCAGGCACAGACTATATCCAACCTGTATATGGCGATCGAAAATGACCTGGAGATTATTCCGGTAATGAATAAGATCGACCTTCCCAGTGCGATGCCGGATGAAGTGGAAGACCAGATCGTCGAACTGTTGGGCTGTCCCCGTGAAGATATTATCCGGGCAAGCGGAAAAACCGGCGAAGGGGTTTATGAGATACTGGATGCGATCATAGAAAAGGTTCCGGCTCCTAAGGGTGATCCGGAAGGACCGCTTCAATGTCTTATCTTTGATTCTGTCTTTAACTCATTCCGCGGTATTATAGCCTATTTTAAAGTCGTGAACGGTGTGATCCGTAAAGGTGATCATGTGAAATTCATCGCGACAGGAAAAGAATATGATGCAGATGAAGTCGGCGTATTGAAACTGGAAATGTCTCCGCGTAGTGAGATCCGGACCGGTGATGTGGGATATATTATTTCCGGTATTAAGACTTCCCGTGAAGTACGGGTAGGGGATACCATCACGCATGTAGCGCGTCCGGCTAAAGAGGCCATTGCTGGTTTTGAGGAAGTGAAGCCAATGGTTTTTGCAGGCGTTTATCCGATTGACAGCGAGGATTTTGAGAATCTGCGTGCTTCGTTGGAAAAGTTGCAATTGAACGACGCGTCTCTGACATTCCAGCCGGAAAGTTCGGCAGCTTTGGGATTTGGTTTCCGTTGTGGCTTCCTCGGATTGTTGCATATGGAGATCGTTCAGGAACGTCTGGATCGCGAGTTCAATATGGATGTGATTACAACAGTGCCTAACGTTTCGTATAAAGTATATGATAAAAAGGGAAATTGCCTGGAAGTTCATAATCCGAGCGGTTTGCCAGAACCGACTCTGATCGATCATATTGACGAACCGTACATCCGCGCATCTGTCATAACCAATACGACTTTTATCGGTCCGATCATGACACTTTGTCTGGGTAAACGTGGTATTTTGCTGAAACAGGAATATATTTCAGGTGATCGTGTAGAGATCCATTACGATATGCCTTTGGGTGAAATTGTGATTGACTTTTACGATAAGCTGAAAAGTATCTCCAAAGGATATGCATCTTTCGACTACCATATTCATGATTTCCGTCCGAGTAAACTGGTAAAACTGGATATTCTATTGAACGGTGAACCGGTAGATGCTTTGTCTACTTTGACGCATGTGGATAACAGTGTAACATTCGGGCGTCGTATGTGCGAGAAACTGAAAGAACTGATACCTCGCCAGCAGTTCGATATTGCTATTCAGGCTGCGATCGGTGCGAAGATCATCGCCCGTGAAACTATTAAGGCGGTTCGTAAAGATGTAACTGCCAAATGTTACGGTGGTGATATTTCGCGTAAACGTAAACTGTTGGAAAAACAGAAGGAAGGTAAGAAGCGAATGAAACAGATCGGAACAGTGGAAGTTCCGCAGAAGGCATTCTTGGCTGTATTAAAGTTAGATTAAAAATTGCGTCTTTAAAGGTGTATATATCGAAGCTATTAAAAATCAATCTATAGAAGGTGACATCGTAAACTCAATTCGACGTCACCTTTAAATTGTTGATATGTAATTCGATATTGTGCTATTCAGCTGTTTGGTCTTGATTTTTAGCTAAACTAATGCCACCATCTTCCAATGTAATAAGATGCTGTTTGTACAGCGCACCGATAGCTTGCTTAAAGCTTTTCTTACTGCATTGAAAAAGTGACTGAATGACTTCCGGATCACTTTTGTCGTGTACGGCGATAAATCCTCCTTGGCTTTTCAAAGATTCGAGGATCACTCCTGCCAGTCCATCTATTTTTTGATATCCCAATGGTGTCAGGCTGACATCTATCTTTTCATCTTCCCTGACTTCTTTGATATAGCCTTTCAGTTCTTCTCCTTTTTCCAGACGGCGGAAGACTTCGTTGTAGTACAATAATCCCCAATGCAGATTATTTATAATGACTTTGTAGCCGATATCTGTTTCATCGGCAACCAGCAAATTGACTTCCTGGTTGGGAGTATAGTCAGGCATGACATTGTCCAGGTACTTGTCAATACGTGCGGAAGCGACGATACGTCCTGTAATATGGTCGATATGAACATAAACCAGATACCATTTTCCTTCGCGCATCGGCATTTTTTGTTCTTTGAAAGGGACAAGCAGGTCTTTCATTAAACCCCATTCCAAAAATGCTCCCGTATTATTTACCGATTTGACTTCCATAAACTTAAACTCGCCAACGGTAGCCAAAGGATGGGCTGTAGTAGCAATAAGTCTGCCTTCATTATCATGATAGATAAAAACTTCCACTTCATCTCCCGGTTTCACGTTTTTGGGAACGTAACGAGCCGGCAGCAATATCTCTTTCCCATTGCCGCCATCCAGATAAACTCCAAAATCCAGGTCTTTTACTATCTTAAGCGTGTTGTACTTTCCTATTTCAAGCATAATCTTTTTCTTTTGATACAAAAGTACTCGAAAATGACATAATATCCTATTTTTTTTGTTTTGATGCAGCAATATATCAAAATTTGCATCGTTATAAAAGTAAACATTTTTATAATGGCGCTTTTGCTGGTTGGTCACTATAAAAGTTATATCTTTGCAGTTTTAATTTTAGAAATATTTATATAACAGCATGAAATTGAAATATTGGTTATTTGTTTGTTTGTTCGGATTTATGTGTGCATGTAAGGCACCACAGGATGTTGTTTATTTTCAGGGTATTGATGAGTTGACACCGGAGCAACTTATAGAAATGAGCCAAACTTATACAACAAAAATATCAAATGATGATTTATTATCAATCAACGTTACGGCATGGGATCCGGCAGCTGTGACTCCTTTCAATCCTCCCGTTTTTGCTTATTCTGTAGTTCCTCAGGGGGAACAACCTATAGCTTCTTCTCAGAACTTATATACATATTTGGTCGATCAGGACGGTAATATTAATTTCCCGGTATTAGGTAAAGTACATGTGGCAGGATTGACACGGCAGGAAGTTGCGGGGAAATTGGAGGAGATGATATCCAAGTATGTCGAGAATCCTTTAGTGAACGTGCAGTTGCTTAATTTTAAGATTACTATGATGGGGGATGTTTCTCGTCCGGGTACATTGGCTATAAAGAATGACAGGGTTTCAATTTTGGATGCAATTGGTATGGCAGGTGATTTGCAATTATCTGCAAACCGAAAAAATATATTGGTGATTCGTGATAATAACGGTGTGAAAGAAACTTATCGGATGGATATAACTGATCCGGGAATATTTGCGTCGCCATGTTTTTATTTGAAACAAAACGATATAGTCTATGTAGAGCCGATAAGAATAAAACAACGTTCAAGAACAAGTTCAGACCGTTCTTTTACAATGTCTCTTTTGACCTCTGTAATAAGCTCTGTTTCAATCATAACGAGTATGGTAATCACGATTGTTAATTTAAATAGAAAATAATTGCATATATGGAATCTATTCAACACGATAATGAAACTATTAGTTTGAAGAATATCATTGTCAATTATCTGCTTCATTGGAAATTGATTTTTTCAATAGGGGGGTGTTCGGTGCTGATTGCTTTTCTATACTTGTTTCTTACTCCTAAAACATACGAGATGATGACAAAAGTCCAGTTGCTGGAGGATAAAGGTACTACTGGAGCCGGACTTAATATAGGGGATGCTTCAGGGCTGATGAAATCGTTTGGTTTGGGAGGAATCAGCGGAACTGGTTTTAGTTTGGATGATGAGAGGGCTAAATTGTCATCCACTTCTTTGTTGAAAGAAGTCGTTTTAAAGCTGGGGATGAATGTCTCTTATTATAAGCCATATGCGTATAAATATCAAATGTATGAGGATGTTCCTTTGTTGTTATCTGCAGATTCCAAAACTTTAGATAATTTGGAATATTCTATTGATTTCAGCGTAAAAATAAACAAAGCCGGTTTTGTAAAAATAAAGACAGAATCGGATATAAGTGAAAAAACATTTGAATTCCAATCTTTACCTGCTGTAATAAAGATGGAAGAAGGTACGTTTGTTTTGTCTTATCGAGAAGATGAGATAAAACCTCTGTCTTTGGATTTATCTATATCTCCTGCAGTTGCAGTTGCAGAAAATCTTTCTGAGTCGATGGAGTTTGAAGAGTTTTCAAAGAATAGTAATGTATTGGAGATTTCGTGTACAGATTATGAGAAGAAGAGAGGGGTTGATTTGTTATCGACTTTGGTGCAACTTTATAATAGTCAGGAAGATTCAGTGAAAAAGGCAGAAAGTGGAAAGAGTATCCGCTTTTTAGATGAAAGATTGAAGGTAATAGAGGATGAATTATCGCGGGTTGAGTATAAGATTGAACAGTATAAGTTGCAAAATAAAATGACAAACATTGAGTCCGATGTTTTGTTTTACGCTGAGCAAATGAAAGAGTTGCAGGTGAAAATCATCGAATTGGAAGCACAAGGACATTTAATAGGTTTGTTGGATGATTATATTAAAGATCCGAAAAATAAATATAACTTGGTACCTATCACTTTGGCTTCTGGAGCGGGTGAGAGTACATCTAGTCCAGTGACAACTTATAATGAAGCTTTACTGGAACGTATTAAGTTGATGCAAAGTACAAAAACTGAAAACCCTTTGATTGGACAGATCAATCTACAGGTAGATCAATTGCGTGAAAGTGTGTTTCTTTCCATTGAAAATGCTAAAAAGAGTTTAGCTCTGACTTTAGGTGATTTAAAGGGAAAGGAAAAGGTTCTTTTGGATAAGATGGGAGTGGTTCCTACGTTGGAAAGAGAATATATTGATTTTAGACGTCAGCAGGAAATTTTTCAAGCTCTTTATTTGATTTTATTACAGAAAAAGGAAGATTTTATTCATTCAATAGGAGATAGCAAGGATCGGGCTCGGGTTGTGGAAATGGCTTATGTGAAACAAAAAAAGGTAGCACCAAGAATGATATATGCAGCTTTGTTTATTTTCGTATTTACATTGATTGTTCCTGCGGTGTATCTTTTTATCAAAGAACAGATTTTTGTACTGTGGGATGAATATAAGAAGTTGAGTCAGAGTAAATGAGGATTCCGTTAATCTCTATAATTGTTCCAGTTTATAATGTTGAGAAAGTATTGCCTGTATGTCTGGAAAGCATATTGAGGCAATCTTTTCAAGATTTTGAGTTGTTGTTGGTAGATGATGGATCCTCGGATAAGAGTGGTGCTATTTGCGATGATTATCAACAAAAGGATGATCGAATTCATGTTTTTCACCAAGTGAATGGAGGAGTTTCCAGTGCTAGAAACAGGGGACTTCGAGAAGCGAAAGGTGAGTATTTGCTCTTTATTGATTCTGATGATTGGATACAAGATGATTTCTTTTTGCTGATACAATCTTATCTTGGAAAATTTGATATTATTTTTTTAGGTTTGGATGATGTAACTTTTGGTGGTCATTCAATTCAAAAGCGTATACCTCCGTTTAAAATTTCGGATAATGATAATGAAACATTGTCTGAAATTCTATATGCTTTGTTTAAAATTGATTTATTAGGGTATATGTGTTCTCTTGTTGTTCGAAGGAATATAGTGGTAGAACATTCTTTGAAATTTAATGAAAGATTTTCGTTACATGAAGACTCATTGTTTTATTTTGATTGTTGTATGTATGCCTCTTCTTTTGTGTCTTTAGCTCATGCTTCTTACAAATATGTACATTATGAGAATGAAAAGAGGAAGACATTGAGTAATAAGATACCAGCAAATTATAAAGAAATACTGCAATTACGGCAAGAAAAGATGGAAGAACTACTATCTTCGATAGAAATGCCGAAAGACAAACGACATTTTATAGAAGGGCGGTTGATGTATCATTTTTGTCGTGTAAGTTTAGATATTGCTATGTCACAAAAAGGTAGAGTTATAAAAAGTATAAAAGACTGTATTGTTGAATTTGTTGATAAAGAAATTGTAACTTGTTCTGCCAAAGAAGATTTACTTCACTTTCTTGTTAAAAAGAGGATGCCTCATATGATTTTTATTGCAAAGAAATTATTGTCGATTGTAAAATGAGTAGAAATATGAAGCCTAAAGTTAGTGTGATTTTACCGATTTATAAAGTTGAGAAATACTTGAATCGGTGTATGTATTCTTTGTTAAATCAGACATTGAAAGACATTGAGATTATTATGGTAGATGATGGCTCACCCGATAATTCTCCTGCGATGTGTGATCAGTATGCAAAAGAAGACAGTAGGGTAAAGGTCATACATAAGCAAAATGCAGGCTTAGGTTTTGCTCGTAATTCCGGGTTGGAGATTGCTACAGGAGATTATATCGCTTTTGTTGATTCGGATGATTTTGTAAGTGTAACAGCTTTTGAAATATTATTGAAGGTCGCTCTTGAAGAGAATGCTGATTATGTTATGTGTGGCTATAAAAGTGTTCGAAATGATATTTGTGTTTCAGAACATAAGGATGTCGATCAGAAAATGGTGATGGAAGCTCCAGATTGTTATAATGTGTTGAGAGGAATGATCGGTATTGATCCTGATAGCGAATATTCGTATCGTCATAATTATTCCGTATGGCATGGCATTTATAAGAATACTCTTTTCACTGAGGGGGGGATCCGCTTCTGCTCTGAAAGGGATTTAATTTCTGAGGATTTGATATTTCATTTGTCACTAATTCCTTTGTGCCGGAAGATTGTTATTATACCGGACTTATTATATAATTATTGTTTGAATGATAATTCATTGACAACAACATACAGAAAAGACAGGTTCGGTGATGTTTTGAAATTATGGAAAGCTTCCATGGAGATGGTTGCTTCGAGTTCATTGGAAAATATGGATACCTTTTTGGATTATTTACTTTTGAAGGTAACACTGGATACAGTTTCGTTTGAGGTGAGATACAATAAAAGTGATGCGTTATGTGCATTAAAGAGAATATCTGCCAATAAAGAAGTTCAAGAAAGGTTGCGAATATATCCTATACATCGGTTGTGTAGAAAACATTATTTCTTTTTCTTATTGTTGGAGAAAAAAGCTTATAGAACCCTTTATTGGTTATTTAAAATAAAAATATTTGGAGAAAAGTGTAAGGCACTATTTATGCATGTTTCTGAATGACTTGCTAGACAGAGGCTTGTTTTTCTAAAAAGTATTGTGTTCATCAGAAACTTACTTTGTTTTGAAGAAAGTACCTATTCTCATTATAATATCTTTTATTCGTTGGTTGAAGAAGAATAAGTAACTGTTGGTTTTCAATAGTTTTCCTGCATACTGGAAGATATCCTTTTTTTCATAAATTGTTAAATGACAATTTTTATGTTTGAGTGAACATAATGCAACATCGATTCTGCTCCTGAATGTGCTATTGATAATTGATTCAAGTTCTTCATGAGGATATTCATTTAATATAATAAGGTCTGTTTCTCGTTCTAATATGGCTTCTTTTAATATTTTTGAAGGATGATTATAACGAAAAGAAAGACTTTCTGATAGCTCAATTGTATGATTATACTTATGATCAGGTAAGAATATTGTTTTACTATTAGTAGAAGTTAAGTATTGATGAGTAAACAGGTGATCTTCACACCATGTGAGATCTTCTTGAAATCTGAGATGGTTTTTTTCCAGAATCTCTTTTTTAAAAATACGGTTCCAAAGGAAACCGTAATAATGCGAATTTTCCATTTTTATCAAAACTTGGGCCTTATTGGAGGTTTCCAAATAATTAGAACTCGTATAGCTTATGATTTTATTTGTTTGTGTAACAAAATTATATCCCATAATAATCATATCTATTTCCGGCTTTAGGTGATTTATGTAAGTTTGTAAGGTATCTTTTTCTATCCAGTCATCAGCATCAATAAATGTAACCCACTCGCTGTTTGCGATTTCTAATCCTTTGTTTCTGGCTTTGCTAACTCCTCCATTCGGTTGGTGAATAACTTTAATACGTGTGTCCTTTTGTGCATAATGCTCGCATATGTCACCAGAACGATCATTGCTTCCATCATTAATTAATAACAATTCAAAATGAATGAAACTTTGTTGTAAAACACTCTGAATACATTTGTCCAAAAAGGATTCTGCATTATATATTGGAACAATAACGGAGATAAAAGTGGAATACTTCATCAATATTTATTTTAAAGCTTTTTTTAAAAAAGAGAAACTATTTTCTATCTCTTGAGAGAGGGACTGAAAAGCATTATCATAATTATTTTTATCAGGAATCTGATTTTGTATAACTTTTTCAAAGTTATTTGAGTCTAAATTATGTTGTTCCAGTATACCGGCTTTTTGTAGTAAATTATTAATTCTGTCATCGCTAATTCCTTTTACAGCATAAAAAGGACGTTCAAATATCATCGAGAAAATGACTGCATGAAAAGACTTACCTATAATTATTTTTGCATTTTTGCAAATGTTTAAAAATTCTAAAGGACCGGTCGAGCAATAGATTTGTACTCCTTTTCGCAATAAATGTATTACATCCCATCTCGATTGATTAGGTAAAAGAGTGAGGACCACAGGTAATTGTTTACGACGACCATATTCTATTGCTAAATCAAAGGTTTCTTGATCGAACCAAGGCATATATAAGAATACGTAATCTTTTTTGATAAGCGGTGTATTGCCTGCTAATTCTCGCCATTTACTACTTGGATAGAGTAGGGTAGGATCTACAACAACCTCAGGAAGATATTCTGTGATTTCTTTTATTTTCTGAGCTGTCATTTTTTCTCGGGCACTTAGTATATTATACTGTTTTAAAAGGAGTTCAATTTGTCTATCATATGTATTCCCCATTTCGATAGTCACTTTTCTCCCCATACTTGGAGCATAAGCTATACGTTTTCCTGTTTGGACGAATGGGAGAAAATAGGCCCAATCAAAATCTCTGCAGAAAGTATTCCATATTTGATCACTACCAGATATGGTGTAATCGAATTTTAGACAAGTTTCTTGTTCAAGCTCTTCTAGAGTGGTATATTCTTTATCTGTGAGTATTAATTGAGTAGATAAAAAATCTTCAAATAGTTGATATTGTTGATAGCTTTGTTTTATATATCCAAGTGTTAGTATGTATTTTATTATTTTTCTGATGCTTGTTCCATTCATAAAACGAGGAGTGTACATTTCTCGCTGCCTTTTTGTTCTGAAATTAATAATTTCGCAATCGAATCCCATTTTTAGTATCGTTTGCTGCAAGGCATACGCCTGTAACATAGATCCGTAATTGTGGGCTGCATGATAGGTGATAATTCCGACTTTTTTGTTCATGAATGTTTTATTTTTCTAATAAATTTATTTGATAAATTTCTAACTAACAAACGTTCTTCTTCTTCTAGCCCGATCAGGTAGATGAAAAATAGGATTGAAACGCTACTACATACACCTGTAGTGATAAATAATAGCCATGGTGTAAGTTTTGATGTTGCAACAGCGTAAGTGAGTAATCCAGAAGGAATGGCAACACAAACAGAACGAAAAATAACAAATCGTATATAACGTTTAATCGATAATGCAAATTGTAATTTTCCGAACCAGGTACGTGCTCCAATGGATATACAAGTAAATATGATAGATACCCAGAATATGGTTGTCACACCGAATCCCTGCTTTAAAAGGATTATAGATATACCCAGTGGTATGATTAATAATGAACCGACAATAATCTGATACATTTTGATTTTTCCAGTAGCCATCAATCCGGTAATCATTGGTCCGGATAAAGTGTCTACTAAAGCTTCCAATATTACTAATTGGGTAAATATGACAGCATAATCAGGTACTTGTTTTAACCATATATGTAAAATGAAATCTGTTTGCATAAAAACAGGAAGAGATAAGAAAAACAGTAGAAAAAATGAATATTTAGAACTTTGGAAGATTAAACTGATCATTTCTTTTTGTTTGTTTTCTGCATATTTTTTGGTTATTTGAGGGTTGAAAGCCATTTGAATGTTCCCGACAAAATTTTTTATGGCATTAGTTACTTGAAAGGCAATACCGTAAGCAGCATTGACAACTGGGCCAAAAAATAGGTTTAAGACAACATTATTACCTTGGCTTTTAATAATCCAGGCGATACTGCCAAACAAATTCCATCCAGCAAAAGATGTGATTTGTTTAAATAGGTCTTTATACCAATAAAAACGGAACCGGCACTCTTTGTAATGATTCGAGCAGTAAAATATATAAATACTGGTGGAAATACAGGTTTGAATGAATAGGAGAAAACCATACAGAATCAGTCTATCTCCGTCAAACCACGCAATTGTATAGGCAATAAATAGTTTAGTTAACACATCGAAAATAGACATATAAGCATAAATATTCATCTTTTCGTGTGCTATAAGCAATGCATTGAATGGTATTTGTATGATTGTTAGTGTCATGGCTAACATGCTGAACTGGAAAATCCAGTTTGCAGCAGTTAGACGTTCGAAAGGTATATTTAATTTATTATTTACAAACCAGACACCAACAGACTCTGCTATTATTAAAAGAAATATAGCTATGCCGCAATGTATTATGAATGAGGTACTAAAAATACGCTTTAATTCTTCTTGATTGCCTGTTCCTAATGTGAAAGTTAAGTAACGTTGGGTTGCTGTGGACATAGAAGTATTGAGAAATGAAAACATAGTTATTATTCCTGCAACTACATTTTGTATTCCATAATCCACAATGCCTAAGGAAGCTAATATTACTCTTGACGTATAAAGGGTTGTAAGAAGTAAAAAAAACATTCTTACATAGAGCATACCAGCATTTTTAGCAATACGTTTATTATCTGAAGATAGCATATATCTTTTTAATGTGTTTTTTTATAAGATGATCTATATTCACAAGTCTGAAACTATTCTCTAATGAGAATAAACGGAACAGGTAACGAAATATTCTAATTCGTATTGCTTTTCTTTTGGGACCACGTAGTTGATCATTCCCCTCTTCAGCCTCTTTAATATCTCTTTCGAACAAGAAAAGATAGTTATTCAAACTGTGAATAAAATTTAACCCTTTGTGTGTACAAGGCAATAAGACAGATACTCCGAATGGATGTGAAACAGTGAATGGAACTTTTTTCCCTAATCCCCAAAAATCACCAATCGTAATATCTGTGCAACGTTTGATTTGAGCAAATTTGCAGTGATAACAACTGTCTCGGTAGGAAAAGCCATCCATAAAGGCATTGTAATAAGCATCTTCATAACGTTGTTCCCATAAGTTGCTGATGTATATATTTTTTTTATTAGCTAAGGTTAAAATACACTCTGCTCCCTCTCTAAAGCGAATGGTTTCTATTTCATCTTTTGAACAATGTAGTTTATTCTCAGCATGTCGTTCAAGAATAGATATGGAAGGTACTCCATGACAGATTAAATCGACAGTAATAAGCTGTTCATATTCTTTTCTTAAAAAGGATTTTAATCCGGAACATTGACAAGGGGTACCGATAAATAATACTTTTTTGCCACTTTTCAAATCTTTCTGAATGAGTTTATAGCAGTCTCCTATCTGGCTTTGGACATATTTAGAACCTTTTAGCAGAGGTAGTTTTTCACAATTGGCTACTCGGATATGATGGATATTTAATCCATCTGCCGTACAACCGTAAACTATGCCTCCTTCTTGAATGATTACTTGTGAAAAGACAGAAGCAGCACCACCGGATGTACTTGTCTTATAATCGTTTTCGTCTTTACTCCAGGCTGCATAAGCTTTTAAGGGATAGTGAAAATTGATAACTTGAACAGCTGGACAAATTTGAAAACAAAGACTACATTTAATACATTTATTATAGTCAATTTCAGGGTATATATGTCCTAATTCCCCTTTTTTTTTATGGATACACTGTTTGGGGCATATATTGAAACAAGCTTCGCATCCGGTACATTGATGCTTGACACAACTAATATCTTTATTTTTTTCAGAGATACTCATGCTTTTCGTATTGCAACTTCTATATATTTACAAAATTACAAAAAATCTCTGGAATAACCTCGAAAAATGGGAGAAATGGCACTAAATGACTTAATGTCAATACCGTTAGGGTGTCAGGTGATGCCAAACCGAAAATGCAGAAAAAGCAAAGAAAAGCAGAGCTAAGCAGGAGAACGGTTTGCAAATCATTACCCGGTAAGAGGTGATTTTTAACACATGACACTGATATTTACTTCGTATGGCTTTGATTGGCTTACAAGGTCTAACTCGTTGATATTTAACTTTGCAAACAAAAAACGAGTATGGCAAGAAGTACATTCAAAGTGCTGTTCTACGTGAACGGCAGCAAGGAGAAGGACGGCATTGTCCCTATCATGGGACGGGTGACAATCAACGGGACTGTGGCGCAGTTCAGTTGCAAACGGAGTATCCCGAAAACACTTTGGGATGCGAAAGGCAACCGAGCCAAAGGCAAGAGCGTTGAAGCACGAAACATCAATCACGCTTTGGACAACATCAAGGCGCAAATCATCAAGCATTACCAGCGAATTTCAGACCGTGAGGCATACGTTACGGCTGAAATGGTACGCAATGCCTATCAGGGTATCGGCAGCGAGTATGAAACACTGTTGAAAGCGTTTGACAAGGAAAACGAGACGTTCAAGAAACGTGTGGGCAAAGACAGGGTGCTGGCAACCTATCGGGCAAGGGTACGGGCAAGAAACCATGTAGCCGCCTTTATCAAGTCGTTCTACAGGCGCAGCGACATGTCCATGCTGGAACTTACCCCTGACTTCATCAAGGAGTTTGCCGCATACCTCTCAACGGAAGCAGGATTGCAGAACGGTTCGATATGGTCAAACTGCATGTGGCTGAAAGGTGTGGTCATGAAAGCGCATTACAACGGACTGATACCACGCAACCCTTTCGCACAGTTCCACATCAGCCCGAATGTAAAGGAACGGGAATATCTCACGGAGGATGAATTGAAAGCGGTAATGACACACGAGTTCGCAGACAGCAAGCTCGCATACATCCGTGACATCTTTGTCTTTGCCAGTTTCACCGCCCTCTCGTTCGTGGATATTCAAGAACTGACCCATGATGATATTGTGGAGGTGAATGGCGAGAAGTGGATATTATCCAAACGACACAAGACCAAAGTACCGTTCCAAGTGAAACTGTTGGATATTCCGTTGCAGATTATCGAGCGTTACAAATCGAAGCAGGAAAACAACCTCGTGTTTCCTAATCTCAACTATTGGTCTGTATGCAAACCTCTGAAAAAGATGATAAAGGAATGTGGTATAACCAAGTCAATATCATTCCATTGCAGTCGGCATGGCTTCGCAACGCTGGCTCTGAGTAAAGGTATGCCAATCGAAAGTGTAAGCCGTGTATTGGGACATACGAATATTGTCACGACCCAGCTCTACGCAAAAATCACCATACAGAAGATAGATGACGACCTTACAAGGTTCGGCAACAAACTCAACCAGTCGTTTAACAACATATTAATGGGATGAGCATGGAAAGAGGTATCATAACAATGAACGAATCCGGCAACATCATCATGCCGGAGAATGTCGCTGACATTTGGATGAGCGAGTTGGAGCTTGTGGAACTGTTCGGGGTGATAGCCCCGACAATCCGTGCCGCCATTAGAGCCGTGTATAAAAGCGGAGTCTTGAAAGAATACGAGGCGCAGAAGTATGTTCGATTGGATAACGGCTATCATGCCGACGTGTTCAGCTTCCCGATGGTGGTAGCACTTGCTTTCCGCATCAATACTTTCGGTGCGGAACAAGTGCGCAATGCCATTCTTGAAAGGGTGTACTTGCGAAAAGAAAAAATAAATATCTTCTTTTCGCTGGGTGTTAACAGTATGGAAATATCTAAGTATCAAGCATGAAATCTATCAATGTGACGACATGAAGTAATGAACCCATTGCGTATTCCCATTGCCAACAATCTATTTATATGGATAAATAAATGGGTGTATTGCCATTCATGTGAATGAATACGATAAGTCCGAAGAAACAGCCATTGGAGTGGTGTTTCTTCGGGCTTTGTCTATATGTCTCCGATCCAAATACAAGAAAAATTATACGTGACTCATACGTGAGTCATATATCCGTCTTATATGAATTGCCGAGTTTTGCACTGATTAAACTAAAATGAAGTGCTTATGAAACAAAAAAACATCGCAAAGGAGGAGTTTATCCGAGTGGGTACGACCCTCTACAAGTTGGTGAACCAGCCCCGTCTGAACGGCGGCTATGTGAAGAAACGCATCGTGTGGAACAACGAGACACTCCGGCAGGATTACGGCAAGCACTATCTTGCCACCGTGCCGAAGTATGACGGTTTCTGTACCGTACCCGAACACGTGGACTATCAACCCGTAGTCGGTAAGTTCCTCAACCTCTATAAGCCGATAGACCACAAGCCGATGGAGGGTGATTTTCCCTCTATCCGCTCATTGGTGGAACATATCTTCGGGGAACAATACGAGTTGGGGATGGACTATCTGCAACTGCTCTACCTGCAACCCATACAGAAGTTGCCCATCCTGCTGTTGGTATCGGAAGAACGCAACACAGGCAAAAGCACCTTCCTCAATTTTCTGAAAGCCCTGTTTCAAAACAATGTAACATTTAACACCAACGAGGATTTCCGCAGCCAGTTCAATTCCGACTGGGCAGGGAAACTCCTTATCATGGTGGACGAGGTGCTGCTGAGCCGCAGGGAGGACAGCGAGCGGTTGAAGAACCTAAGCACGGCACTATCCTACAAGGTGGAAGCCAAAGGAAAAGACCGTAACGAGATAGCATTCTTCGCCAAGTTCGTGCTGTGTTCCAACAACGAGTATCTGCCCGTAATTATAGATGCAGGGGAAACACGCTATTGGGTACGCAAGATAGACCGCTTGCAGTCGGATGATACCGACTTCCTGCAAAAGCTGAAAGCGGAGATACCCGCATTTCTCTACCATCTGCAACATCGCAGTCTGTCCACCGAAAAGAAAAGCCGTATGTGGTTCGCCCCCTCGCTGCTGCATACCGAAGCCTTGCAGCGCATCATTCGCAGCAACCGCAACCGATTGGAGGTAGAGATGCACGAGCTTATCCTCGACATTATGGACAGGGTAGGTTCGGAGACTTTCTCGTTCTGCCCCGATGACATCCTCGTCCTGTTGACAAACTCGCATGTCAAGGCGGAAAGATACCAAGTGCGGAGAGTATTGCAGGAGCGTTGGAAACTGAAACCTGCCCACAACACACTCACATATACCACCTATCAGGTGGACTACACGAGAGAGTGCCGCTATGCGCCCAAACGTACGACAGGGCGGTTCTATACAGTGACACGAGAGTTTTTGGAAACACTATGATTCTTTTTTTGATGAATTGATGAATAAGAATATAACAATGTTGAATATCAGTAGAATATATCATCATCAAACCTTAATCAAGAATAAAATGCTGATGAAAAGAGAAAACAGTACGGACAGACCATGCCGACATCGCAAATGATGATTTTCTCTTTTCGCAAGCAATTTGATGAATGTATGATGAGAGTATATAATGTTATATATCAATATATTAAATATATAAATCATCAAAACATCGTTTTATCAACCATCATCAAATCCGTAGAAATATACATTATGACAATACATGAAGCAAAACAAATCAGAATAGCAGACTATCTGCAAAGTTTGGGCTATTCGCCCGTGAAACAGCAGAGCGAAAGCCTGTGGTACAAATCACCGCTAAGAAAGGAAACCAAAGCCTCGTTCAAGGTGAACACCGAACTCAACCCATGCGACTTCGGTATCGGCAGGGGACGCAAGCGGCAGAATTTAACCGTCAATCCACCTTCCCGAAACATCGTTAAACCGAAGAAAAAAGGGCTTGGATTATAAAGCATCAAAAGAGAAAAACGGGAGTTGCTCGAAATTGATTCGGTTAAAATCGTGGGGTAGCAAGTTTATGTTTCGGGCAGACCGAAACCCCTTGCCACCCGCTCCCGAATACAAAGGAGCGACATCCCGTTGGTCTATACATTAACTATACTGACAATACTTGAAAATGAAATATAAGGAAGACAAGAAACGCAACAAGGGCGGTCGTCCGAAGAAAGGGACTGCCGAGAAACTGGAATACCGTGTCGTCGTGAAACTGGCGGCAGCCGACTACTTCCGCTTGTTGACACGGGCGCATGATGCCGGAGTGTCACGTAGCGAATACATGAGGGAGTGTTTCCGAAACGGTCATGTGAAAGGACGGCTGTCGGAGGAACACGCCACCCATGTGCGGAACCTGTGCGGCATGGCGAACAACCTGAACCAGCTTGCGCACAAGGCGAATGCAGGGGGATTCTATGAGGAACGTAACGACTGTAAGGTGGCAGTGGCAAGAATCCATGAACTCTTAACCAAGATAGGAATATGATGGCGAAAATCGTAAAAGGAAGCGACTTCAAGGGTGTGGTGGACTACATCCTTGACAAGGACAAGGGAGTGCAGAAAATCGCAGCCAACGGTTTGTTTTTGGAAAGCAAGGAGACCATCGTTATGAGTTTCAATATCCAGTCGCAGATGAATGGCAAGGTGGCGAAGCCTGTCGGACATATTGCCCTCAGCTTCTCCAAAGAGGACGAGCCACGGTTGACGAACCATATCATGGCACATATCGCGCTTGAATATATGGAGAGGATGGGATTGCGCAACACACAGTTCTTCATAGCCCGCCACTTCGACAAGGAGCATCCGCATGTGCATATCGCCTTCAACCGCATAGGCAATGACGGCAGGACACTCTCGGACAGAAACGACCGATTACGCAGCACCCGTATCTGCAAGGAGCTTACTTTGAAATACGGTCTGCACATGGCTGACGGCAAGGATAATGTCAAGCGCAACCGTCTGAAAGAGCCGGACAGGACGAAATACAGGCTGTACGACATACTGAAAACGGAAGTGGGCAGGTGCGGCAACTGGAACGTGCTTGTCGCCAACCTTAACCGTCAGGGTGTGGAAGTCCACTTCAAACACAAGGGACAGACAAATGAAGTGCAGGGTGTGGTCTTCACCATGAACGGCTACCACTTCAACGGATCCAAAGTGGACAGGCGTTTCAGTTACTCCAAGATTGATGCAACCTTGCAGCGCAACAGGTATGAGGAATGCATGAAACTGAAATCGAAAGTTTATACAACAGATACCTCAAGTGCAACTTCCGACACTGTAAGAGGTGAACTTTTCAGAGGCTCATTGGGATTGTTGAACGGTCACGGTTCATCCTGTAACGCTGCCGATGCGGAAGCCAATCAGGAGATGGCAGAAATATTGCGTAGAAAGAAAAAGCGCAGACGGGGAATGAGGTTATGATTATGGAATTTTGCATCTTATCTTTCAAGATAACTGTATTCTATATTCATTAGGGGTACAACCCACCTCTTTCTTGAATAATCGAGTGAAATGTTGAGGGTATTGAAAACCGAGATTATAAGCAATCTCATTGATAGTGCACTCAGTAGAAACAAGTTCGGTCTTGGCAATCTCAATTGCCTTGTTATGAATGAAGCGTAAGGGTGTAAAACCTGTTTCTTTTTTCAACAAATCACTGAAATAGTTAGGTGAAAGGTTCAATTTATCAGCACAATATTGTACGGTGGGCAAGCCAATTTGTTTGGCTGTCCCATCGTTAAAATAGTCGTTAATAAGTCGCTCAAACCTTGTAAGGACATCGTGATTATGATTATCGCGTGTAATAAACTGGCGGTCGTAAAAACGTGTGCAATAGTCAAGAAAAGTTTTAATGTTATCCGTGATTAGGTTCTTGCTATGCCGGTCTATCGGATGGTTCAATTCATATTGGATTTTTTTGAAGCAATCCATGATGATTTGCCGTTCTACTGTGCTAATATGCAGTGCTTCGTTAATTTCATAAGAGAAAAACGAATATTCGTCCATCATCCGTCCGAGCGGTGTGTTCCGTAACAAATCAGGATGGAACATTAGCAGGTAGCCTTCAGGCTGGAACTCCATACCGTCATCTTCTGCGCCAAATACCTGACCGGGAGCTATGAATATCAGTGTCCCGTTCTGGTAATCGTAGTATCTGCGACCATAGCGTACTTCTCCACACTTTTGGTCTTTCAGAAACACGGCATAGAAACCGTATACTTTTCGCACATGGCGCAGTGGCTTCACAGTAGAAAAGTCAATAAAACCCACTAATGGGTTTTGTGTTTCTACTCCAGCCCAATCATTGTATAGGTTTATATTGTTCGCTTTGAACAGTTCACTCATTCCTTTGTATTTTAATTTGTTACAAAGGTACTCATTTTCAATGAGAATAAAGAAGAATCGTAGAAAATGGTAGTAAAAAGAAGAATTGGTATTACAAACAAGCAACGACCGTTGAAATTGGTAGAACTAACAGAGTTTTAATTACCAAATCTTTATAACAGCAGCGGTAATTTTGCATTGAGAAAAAAATCGGTAATATCAAAAATTAGAAACAATGAAAAAAGCATTAATCTTTTCGGTGGCGATGTGTATGATAATGTCGCTATCAGCATGTGAACATGACAACAGAATGGAAGAACCTGTAATTCCAGAGGAAACAACAGAACCAGACAACAGTAATAATGATAACGACAACAATCAGAACGAGAATAATATGGCAACAAAAATCAAGATTACAGTGGGAACACATACATTAATCGCTTCACTTGAAGACAATGTTACGGCTCAAGCCTTTGCCGCTAAACTGCCTATAACCTTACCTATGATGGATTTGTATGGACGGGAAATGTGTTATCGTTTTCCAGAAGCATTGCCTACGGATAATGCACGGACACGAGGCTATGAGGTGGGTGAAATTGTCTATTATCCTCCCATGCATAGTTTTGTCATAATGTATGCACAGAATGGAGAACATTTCCAGATGCAGTCAATTGGGAATATAAAGGAAAATGTTGGCATCTTCGCTGGGATTGGCGATGTTGATGTTCGATTTGAAAGATGTGATAACAACAATAACTAAGGCGATGAATGTAATGCAGAAAATAATAGCAATGACTACCCTATGTGCCACACTTGGTACGAGTGATATGTTTTCAGTAGAAGCGCAGAATGTAGATACGCTTAGTGTCAGACAACAGGCTATTATACCCATTGCTGCTTTTATGGCAAAAGGGGACTTGAAACATTTGCCGAAAGCTCTCAACGAAGGACTTGATGCTGGATTAACGGTAAACGAAATAAAAGAAGTACTCACGCATCTTTATGCCTATACGGGTTTCCCCCGTAGTTTGAATTCAATGTCATCGTTTATGGCGGTAATAGAAGAGCGCAAGGCTAATGGAAAACAAATTATTGAAGGAGAAAATGCAAGTTCATCCCTTGAAGATAAAAATTTCTATGAATTGGGGACAGAGATACAAACTCGCTTATCCGGGCATCTTGTAAAGGGAGGTATAATGGATTTTGCACCAGCCATAGACTATTGTCTGAAAGCGCATCTGTTCGGCTATCTTTTCGGACGTGGCAATCTTGATGAGACAAGCCGTGAAATAGCTACACTATCCGCATTGTCTGCACTCGAAGGCACTGAAGGACAGATTAAAATCCACTTGAGATATGCCACCAATGCCGGATTGAGCGAAATGCAAATCTGGAACATTGTAGATGTGCTGAAAGAACAGGTAGGCAACAAAGAAGCCTACTGTGCCAATAAGGTAATAAGTGCCGCATACGAACGTAAGTTTTCAATGGGCTGTCCTATCGAAGATATATTTCCGAGAGGCAGAATATCAACCGCCGATTATTTCACGGGAACCGTATGGAACCAGCGTTTAGTATCGGGTGATAGCATCACTAAATGCCAAACCAGTAATGTAACATTTGAAGCCGGGTCACGAACTCGCTGGCACATTCATACCGGGACACAAATATTGCTATGTACTGCCGGGAAAGGCTGGTATCAGGAGCAAGGACATGCAGCCCGTGAATTACAAACCGGAGATGTCGTTGTCATTCGTCCGGGAGTGGTGCATTGGCACGGGGCATCTGCAAGCCATGAGTTCAGCCACCTTTCTGTCATTCCCAATCCCGAAAAGAACAAGGACACATGGTTGGAAGCGGTAAATGAAGAAGATTATCAACTCTTAAAATGTATATGAAGCAATATGTGAATAGTATTGTATATCTGAAATATAAAACATCGTAAAAACAATAACCATGAATGAAAATAGAAACGAAAAGAATTTATTGTCCGAAAGAGAATATCGGGCATGGGATAAAGAACTGGTAGCATTGAGGGACGAAACGCATAAGGCGATGCTTCGTTTCAATACAAGTGGAGATAAACAAGTATTGAAAGAACTTTTTCAACAATCGTTGGAAGATGTCAGTATTGCCCCGCCGATGCACTGCAACTATGGCGGCAATCATATCCGCTTCGGGCATCGTGTATTCATCAATGCCAATTGTACCTTTCAGCCCGCAGGCGGCGTGGAGATTGGCGATGATGTATATATCGGCTCGGACGTGAAGTTTTATACCACTATTCACCCTATCAACCCCGAAGAAAGGACAGCCGGAAAAGCATCGGTACGACCTATCAAAATAGGGGCAAAGGTGTGGATAGGTGGCGGGGTAGTCATTCTGCCCGGAGTGGAAATCGGAGAAGGCACTACTATCGGGGCAGGAAGTGTCGTTACCCGTTCCATTCCTGCTAATAGTGTAGCTGTTGGAAACCCTTGTCGGGTAATCAGAAAACTTTAATTATTTGAAACGATGAAAAAGATAATATTAATTTTAACAACAATCATTATGTGTACGCACGTTTCAGCACAAGAGAACAGAATCCCGTCTAAAGGCTATGCTCTATTCAGCAAGGACGGAAGTTTTCAACCCTATGAGTTTACCCGTCATTCCATAGGTGAACATGACATACTTATTCGCACCCTATACTGCGGCATCTGCCACAGCGATATTCATCAAGTACATAGCGATTGGAAAGAGGAAACATATCCAATAGTTCCCGGTCACGAAATTGTAGGCGAAGTGGTGAAAGTAGGGAGTGCCGTAAGCAAATTCAAGGTAGGCGATATTGCCGGAGTAGGTTGTATGGTAAACTCTTGCCGTCATTGTGAATATTGCGAGGATAATCAAGAGCAATATTGTACTGACGGACGTGTGCTGACCTATGCCAATAAAGATGTCTATCATGACGGAGAAATGACACAAGGCGGTTATTCAACCAATATGGTAGTGGATGAAGCATTTGCAATCTGTGTTCCGAAAAATGCTCCATTGGAGAAAGTCGGACCACTGATGTGTGCTGGGATTACAACTTGGTCGCCCATTAAGCAGTGCGGAATCAAAGCTGGTGACAAAGTAGGTGTGGCTGGTTTCGGTGGGTTGGGACACATGGCAGTACAATACCTTATCAGTCTGGGTGCGGAAGTGACCGTTTTCGATATTACCGAAGAAAAACGTGAAGATGCCCTGCGCTTGGGAGCAAAGCGATATATTAATGTAACACGTGAAGAAGATTTACAGGGTATTAACAATACGCTAAAATTCATTCTTTCCACCATTCCTGCAAACTATAATCCAATGATGTATATAAATATCCTGAAAGTGGGTGGTATATTAGCTGTGGTAGGTATGCCTGCGGCTAAAGAAACACCTAATATCAGTGTGACAGCTTTACGAGGTCGCTATCTCACGACTTCCATTATCGGCGGTATCAAGGAAACACAGGAAGTAGTTGATTACTCGCTGGCTCACGACATTTATCCCGAAACGGTCGTTATCCCTGCCGATGCTTCTGCCATAGACAAGGCTTATCAAAATGTGATAAACGGAAAAGTAAAATTCCGCTATGTAATTGATATGGGTACAATAAAATAAATATCATATTTATTACTGATTGAAATGAAACCACATAGCATAATAAGAATAAAAATCTCTCGCATTTTGATTTCTGTAGGTTACATGTTGATATGCCTATTATCTGGTGGTATCATGTATTTGTGGTTTTATGAATGGCAAGCTATTGAAAAACTGGAAATAAGCAACAGACGAATAGACAGATTTAGAGCTGAAGTAAATGATATTCATATTCGCCTGATAGGGTTCTCTCTGATGGGAGAAACTGTATTGGATTGGGACGAAGCGGATTTGGAGAATTACCGTACCCAACGTATCGCATTGGACAGCACATTGTGCCTGTTCAATGAAACTCATGCAATTGGACGTATCGACAGTGTGCGCAGTCTTTTAGAGGATAAGGAACGACAGATGCGCTGGATTGTGCTGATGCTTGACGAACAACAATCCATCAACAAAAGGATTGCCAGTCAAACACCGGTTATTGTGCAGAAGATTGTGCAGGAGCAGCCCAAGAAACCGAAGCGAAAAGGTTTCTTGGGCATCTTCGGCAAGAAAGAGAAAACGAAGTCAACGACAACAACGACTATGCTTCGTTCACCCAATAGAAACATGGTCAGCGAACAGAAAGCGCAGAGCCGTCGATTGTCGGAACAAGCCGACAGTCTTGCTGCCCGCAATGCAGAACTTAACAGGCAGTTGAGGAGGCTAATCCGCCAAATAGAAAAGAAGGTGCAAACCGACCTGCAAAAACGGGAAGACGAGATTACCGCCATGAGGGAACGTTCATTTACGCATGTGGGCGGTTTGATGGGATTAGTTCTTTTGCTGTTGATTGTTTCCTATATCATTATATACCGTGACGGCAAACGTATCAAACGATATAAACGTGAAACGGAGGACTTGATTTCACAATTGACGGAATCAGTCAATCAGAATAAGGAACTGATTAATTCACGCAAGAAAGCCATGCACACCATTACCCATGAATTACGCACACCACTTGCCGCAATTCACGGGTATGCAGAACTAATCCAAAGAAACAAAGATGCTTCAAAAAACGGACGATATTCGGAACATATCCGTCTGTCCTCCCAACGGATGCTTGCCATGCTCAATTCGTTGCTGGATTTCTTCCGGTTGGATAACGGCAAGGAACGGCTTGTTTCCATTCCGTTCAGATTGGAAGACATTGCCCATACATTGAAAGTCGAATTTCAGAATATGGCTGAAAACAAGAACTTGTGTCTTGTCATTGAAAACAATGCGGATATTGTGCTGACGGGTGATAAGAACCGTATCCTGCAAATCGGGAACAACCTACTTTCCAATGCAATCAAATTCACGGAAAACGGAGGTGTTTCCATGACAACCGACTATAACAACGGAGTTCTGACACTTGTTGTTGAAGATACGGGGTCAGGCATGACCGAAGATGAGCAACAACGGGTTTTTACCGCATTTGAAAGGCTTTCCAATGCCACTGCACAGGACGGTTTCGGGCTTGGCTTGTCTGTTGTAAAACGGATTGTAGATATGTTGAAAGGTACAATAGACTTGCTGAGCGAAAAAGGGAAAGGCAGCCGTTTCACAGTCAGACTGCCGATGTTTGTTGCCGAAACAGTATCGGAAGTTAAGTCACAGGATATGACAAACTGCCATATCCCAACCCTGTGTTCCGTCTTGGTGCTTGATGATAATGAAACGTTGCTTTCCATGATAAAGGAAATGTATGCCTATGCAGGTGTATGTTGTAATACCTTCGATAACGTGGGCGACATGTTGGAAGCCATGCGTAAGCGCAATTATGACTTGCTTGTCACCGACATGAAAATGCCGGAGATGAACGGCTATGAGGTATTGGAACTGTTGCGTTCTTCAAATATCGGCAATGCAAAGGACATTCCCGTAATAGTGGCTACCGCTTCCGGCAGTTGCGATACAGAGCAACTACTGGCAAAAGGCTTTGCCGGATGCCTGTTCAAGCCCTTTACATTGGAGGAACTGATTACCGCCACAGAAAATGCTTTGAAAACAAAGCCCGATGATGATTTGCCCGATTTGAAATCCCTGTTGGCTTATGGCGACAGTGGAGCGATGCTTGACAGGCTGATTGCCGAAACGGAAAAAGACATGCAGGATTTAGGCAAGGCAGGAGTAAACCTTGATAGAAGGGCATTGGCGGATTTGTCACACCGTCTGCGGAGTTCATGGGCGGTTATCCGTGCCGACAATTCCTTATGGCATTTATACAACTGCATACAATTGGAATGTTCAGACACAGAACTGCAACAGGCGATTAAAGCCGTATTGAAAAAAGGAGATATGATTATTGAACAGGCAAAGGAAGAAAGGAGAAAATGCGATAATGGATAAGATGAAGATAATCGTAGTAGAGGACAACCCCGTATATAATACATTCGTGTGCAATATATTGGCAAAGGAAGGTTTCAAGACAGAACAGGTATATCACCTGTCATCTGCAAGAAAGGCTCTGATAAAGGCTGACAATGACGATATAGTCCTTGCTGACCTGCGTCTGCCTGACGGGGAAAGCATCGAACTGTTGAAATGGATGCGTGTCAATGACAAACGGCAGGCGTTCATCATCATGACCGACTATGCCGAAGTGCATACGGCAGTCGAGAGCATGAAGCTCGGTTCGCTGGACTATATTCCCAAACAGTTGGTGGAGGACAAACTCGTTCCGCTTCTCCATTCCATTATCAAGGAACGTGAACAGAAAAGGCAACGCCAAGTACCGATATTCATACGGCAGGGGGAAGCGTACCGCAACATCAAGAAACGGGTACACCTTGTTGCACCCACTCGGATGAGCGTTTTGATATTGGGCGAGAACGGCACGGGCAAGGAGCATATCGCCCAAGACATCCATGCACAAAGCCGCTTTTCCGACAAACCTTTCGTGGCGGTGGATTGTGGTTCACTTGCACCTGCACTTGCCCCATCCGCTTTTTTCGGTCATGTCAAGGGAGCGTTCACGGGTGCGGACTGCAACAGAACCGGATATTTTCAGGAAGCCGAGGGCGGTACGCTGTTTCTTGACGAGGTGGGCAATCTTACGATGGAAATGCAACAGATGTTACTTCGTGCCATACAGGAAAGAAGATACCGTCCTGTCGGGGCAAAGGGTGAAAAGACCGCCAACGTGCGGATAATCGCTGCTACCAACGAGAACCTGCATGATGCCGTCAAGGAAAAGCGTTTCCGGCAGGACTTATTATACAGGTTGCAGGAATATGTAATCACCATTCCCCCGTTGCGTGACTGTCAGGAAGACATCATGCCGTTGGCTGACTTCTTCCGTGAGATAGCCAATGACGAACTTGGACGGAACGTCAGAGGTTTTGACGCTTCCGCCCGTAAAGCCCTGCTCACCTACACATGGTCGGGCAATGTTCGTGAATTGAAGCAAAAGATATTCACGGCAGTCCTACATACGGAGAGCGATACGATAACCGATTCAAACTTGGAACTAAGTTACGAATCCGCATCTTCTTCCACGGTTAGTTTCGCCTTACGGACGGCAGAAGAGGAAAAGGAGCGAATCATACGGGCATTGAAACAGGCAAACGGCAACAAGATACTTGCCGCCAGACTTCTCGCCATCAGCAGGTCAACACTGTACGCCAAGATTGCGGAATATGGGATAAAGGTTGAGAAGACTTTTAAATGAATCAAAAAGTCTTCTCACAATTCGAGGTATTCCAATTTTTATTGCTACCTTTGTCCTAAGACGAATGACAATGAAAGCAACTCACAGCAAAGCGCAGAAATAGATACGGTTGCCAAATCATTACCTCATTTTTTGCCTTTATCCCGAATCTTCTATGTCTAAGGAGATTATAAAAGTCTTCCAGAATTACGAAAAATAGTTGGTTTTTGCAATTTTGATTTCAGATAGAATAAGGAAGTTATTAGGATATCTTTTGTCGTTGAAGACATGAAAGAGAGCTACTGAATACTACATGTAGTGTATATCTCTGTTCTATACAATATAGATAAGTGGTTTACGTTTTTAATTAAGGAATGGTTTGCTATTTATTTGTCTTCTTTCTTGCGCGGTAATGTGCTTTTTTATATCTTGCACGGATTTAGGAGAAACGAATGTTATATAGTGGCCATTTTAAACTAATTTAAAAACAAGTTTTAGTTGTCTTAAGCTCAAAAGAAAGACTGAATTATAATGAAGCAACGTGATGTAAGTGTTGATCTGTTGAAGTTTTTTGCTGTTTTCTTGATTATAAACAGCCACATGGATGCATTGTATCCAAAATTTAAGATGTTAGCTACGGGAGGAGCAATTGGAGATGCATTGTTTCTTTTTTGTTCTGGTTACACTTTGTTGTTGAGTAGCAGACAATTGAGGTTTGATAATTGGTACAAGCGAAGAATTAATCGAATTTATCCATCTGTGTTTGTATGTGCTTTGGTCGGATGCTTGTTTCAGATGAATGGGACATTGAGTGTTTTGACATTGGGAGGCGGTGAGTTTATTCTTGCTATAATGGTTTATTATATGCTTATTTATGGAATTAACAAGTATCTGAAGAACTGTGTATTGGTTATATTAGTATTGATATTTATGGTATCTTGGTTAGTTTATATGTTGTGGTATCCTTATAAATATGAATTGGGAGAACAGGGTATTTATGGTATTACAACGCTTTTTCGTTGGATACCCTATTTCGGTTATATGATGCTTGGAGCCTATGTGGGGCTAAAACGTCCTTTTTTACATTTTAGGCCTGTAGTTGATTTTTTATTACTTATGACTTGCTTAATTTTGTTTTATGGTATCCAGTTAGGAGGAAAGATATATCCGGTTGTTGCGCCTTTTCAGATTTTAACAATATTACCTTTATTGGGAATTGTTTTCTATTTTTATAAGTGGTGTAATGCTGGTTTTTGGAAAAAAATATATGATAACAATAAAGGATATGCAGTCATTATGACTGTTTCTGGATTATGCCTAGAGTCTTATCTTATTCAATATAGTGTTTTCACTACGAAAATGAATTGTATTTTTCCATTAAATCTTCCTGTAATGGTAATCATTGTTTTGCTGGCATCGTATTTATGTAAATGTCTTTCTCGGGTATTTTTACAGACGTTTGGTGAGGGTGATTATAATTGGAGAGCGGTATTGAAATTATATTGATATAAGGATGTTGGTAAATCTTTTGACATGGAAGAAAAAATTGTAAGAATATTGAATGTTGATATATTGTCAATAACGCAAGGCGATTTATTATCTAGAATGAAGCAAGGAGTTTTAGTAACACCCAATGTCGATCATTTGGTTAAATTGCAAAAAGATAAGATGTTTTATGCAGCTTACCAGCAAGCTGATTGGGTGATCTGTGACAGTAAAATTTTGTATCTGGTGTCTAAACTATTAAAACATTCATTGCCCCAGGCCATTCCTGGAAGTAGTTTTTTTACGGCATTTTATCAGTATCATAAAAATGATTCGGGTTGTAAGATTTTTTTATTAGGAGCGGCTGAAGGTGTTGCGTTAAAGGCGATGGAGGAGATAAATGGTTGGGTGGGACGAAAAATTGTTGTAGGAGCACATTCGCCATCTTTTGGCTTTGAAAAGAATGAAGAAGAATGTCGTCAGATAATAGACATCATACGTAGATCGGGTGCCAATGTTTTGTTGGTTGGTGTAGGGGCTCCAAAACAAGAAATATGGATTGCTAAGTATAGAAATGAATTGCCTAATATAGACCTGTTTATGGGACTTGGTGCAACGATTGATTTTGAGGCAAAGGTATTGAAACGTGCTCCTGTATTTTTTCAAAAAATAGGATTGGAATGGTTTTATCGTTTTTTGAAAGAGCCTAGACGTTTGTTTAAGCGTTATTTTGTAGATGATATGTTGTTTTTCTATTATTTCGGAAAACAGTTATTGTGTCTTTATAAGGATCCATTTAAGACGAGTAAGTATTAAGTTTTATTGTGAATCAAGAAAAAAGAGTATGAGTCAATTGAAATTTATACCCAGTAGTTTATCTGAAAAGATATTGATGGTAGGGGTTAAACGGAACGTTCCAGGGGGAATGTCTGCTGTTGTAAATGCTTATGATATTTATTTTGAAAAGATGCAGTATATAACCACCTGGACTTTATCTTCTCGTTTGGTTAAGGCTTATTATGCATTGAGTTCTATTATCCAGTTTATTATTACGCTTCTTTTTAATCATAAGATAAAAATAGTGCATATTCAAGGGGCAGCGAATGCCTCTTTTGAAAGAAAAGCTATTTTTATTCGACTGGCAGCCTTATTTAAAAAGAAGATTATTTTTCACATGCATGCATGTGATTTTATCCCATATTATGATGCTAGCAAAAAGAAAAATTGGATTGTATCCACTATTAATATGGTAGATTATTATTTTGTCCTTTCAAAATCTTGGGAGGATTATTTTGTTTCTATCGGGGTTAAACCTGATAAAATTGTGGTGATGAATAACATAATAGCTCCTCCGATAAAGATAGAGGTAAAGAAAGACCCTGGGATAGTTAATTTTTTGTTTTTGGGTGAAATAGGTAAACGTAAAGGGATTTATGATTTATTGCAAGTTATTATTAACAACCAATCTGTATTCAGGGGAAAAATGAAATTAAGAATTGGTGGTAATTTGGAAGAGGATATAATAAAGGCTTTTATTCAGGATAATCATATATCAGATATTGCTTCATTCGAGGGTTGGATTGCCGGAGATAAAAAAGTTGAGTGTCTGAATTGGGCAGATGTTTATGTATTGCCATCTTATAACGAAGGATTACCTATTGCTATTTTAGAAGCGATGAGTTATTCTCACCCTATTATTTCAACATTTGTAGGAGGTATTCCTGAAGTGGTAAAAAATAAACAGAATGGTATTTTAGTAGAACCTGGTAATCTGGCACAAATAAAGGCTGCTTTGTTGTTTTTTATTGAATATCCGGGGCTGATTGATATTTATGGTAAAAAGGCTTACGAGATGGTTCAGCCTTATTTTCCGGACAAAATGTTTGGAATGTTGAGAAAAGTGTATGAAACTTTGCTAGAGAAGTGAACGTTGGTGTGTTTATTACTCGTTGTGTGAATGAATAATTTTTAGCGGAATATAATGACTTTTGTTAAATAAATGCTTGTATGCGAAATTTTATAAATAAACATTTTTTTGAGTTGTTTTTTATCACTTGGATATTTGGAACGATTTTTTATGTAAAATTGGGATTGGATTTTATAGATGAATTATGTGCAGTTCTGTTGATATCCATGTATGCATTTTATCTATCCAAAACATCAGAATGGCGTATCAATAAAGTATTTGTATATACTTTATTGATTTTTCTCTTTTATTTGGGATATTCTTTTTACATAAAAAGTAATACCTCAAAGAGTATTTTGATGGATTTTTTTATTCAGCTAAAACCTTATTTGGCCTTTTTCTGTGTATATCAGTTAAGTCCAACTTTTACTAAAGTTCAAAAAAAATTGTTGAGGGATACTTCTTTCTTGTTGTGGGGTGTTTTGTGTGTGATTGGTTTCCCAAGTTTATTTATTCAGGACTTTCTAATTTATTCGATTGGACATCAAGCTGTTTTTGCAGGAGCTGTTGTTGCAACTTCTTTGATTTATCTTTATTGTAGTGATTATACATTGAAAGATAAGTTTATATTTATATTTATGTTATCACTAGGTATATTGTCTGCACGATCAAAGTTTTATGGTTTTTTAGCTTGTGCTATAGTTCTTGTTTTTTATTTTAGCTCTCCTAAAAATCTAAAATTTAATTTAAAGAATGTGGTTGCTTTTGTTTTTATGTTTACTTTGATTCTCATAGTTGCCTGGCAGAAGATAGATGTCTATTTTGTGCAAGGAATAACAGGAGAGGAAGAAAAAGATGAAATGGCTCGCTTGGCTCTTTATGCTACTTCAATTTCCATTTTTGAAGATTATATGCCTTTTGGTAGTGGTTTGGCTAGTTTTGCAACGCATGCTTCAAGTGTTAGTTATTCTCCTATTTATTCAGAATATGGCATCGATGGAATTTGGGGATTGAGTAAGAATTATAATAAGTTTATTACCGATACATTTTATCCGTCACTGGCTCAGTTCGGTATAGTAGGGGTTCTTTTATATGTTTTGTTTTGGATCTATATATTGAGAAAAGCATTTCGATATTTTCAAAAAAAGAATAGTACGCGATTAGTGATCATGTCTTTGCTTATAATTGGATTTTTGGCAATAGAGAATGTGGCAAATGCAACATTGACAAGTAGTATGGGGTTGTTTATGATGATGTTTCTCGGTTTGATAATGTCAGAAGATAAGAATACATCTGTTGAAGGTCCGAATGATCCAGCTAAAGTGCCGATAAATTAGTATATAGCATGAATAAGATTCTGTATTACTAAAACAGAATCTTATTCATAATCTTTTCGTGTTACACACATGTTTTATTTTTTTCTTTACTTAAGGAGCATCCGCAGCATCCCTGGCATGCTGAAGGAGCATGTTTGCTTCTTGTGAATAGATTGTATATTTTCCTTCCAATGTATATTATGGTTAGCAGGGCTATTATGCCTATAGCTATATTTTGCCACATAAGAATACCTCCTAATTTATCAAATTAATAATCAAACTCCCCGTCTGATAAACCACAAACGAAACGATCCATGCTAAAACGCATGTATATACGATAACGAATATACCCCACTTCCATGATCCCGACTCATTCACAATTGCTGAAATGGTTGCGATGCACGGGAAGTAGATGAGAACAAACAGCATCAGGCTCAAAGCTATCAGAGGGGTAAATACCGGATTACCTTCTTCATCCAAATCCTGTTTTATACGTTCGGACAAAGCCTGGCTGTCTTCTTCTTCACCGGTATATAGTACACTTAGCGTGCTGACAACAACCTCTTTGGCTGCCATACCGGTCAATAGGCTGACACTCATTTTCCAATCGAATCCTAACGGATGAAGAACCGGCTGGATTGTTTGTCCTATCGTACCGATATAGGAGTTCTTTTGATGCTCCATATTCTTTAACCGTTCCAGCTCTGCAATTGTTTCCGTTTTTTCTTTAGAATCCAGTTCTGCATTTTCAACTTCTGCTATTTGCTGGTCGAATGCATCTCCCATTTCATTATGACGGGGGAAATAGCCCAGGAACCAAATGATAATGGAAGCAACCAGGATGACACCTCCCATTTTGTGAAGATACTGCTTGGCTTTTTCCCACATATGGATCATGATCGACTTAGCCGTAGGCATGCGGTAGGGGGGAAGCTCCATCACAAAGGGAACATCTTCTTCATTAAACAGGAAACGCTTGAACAACCTTGCCATTACAACCGCCAGCAGGATACCGCAAACGTATAACGACAGGAGAATGAAACTGGCATTATTGGGGAAAAATGCACCTGCCAGTAAAACGTATACCGGCAAACGCGCACTACAGCTCATCAACGGATTGATCAGCATCGTGATCATCCGGCTATTACGGCTTTCGATTGTACGCGATGCCATAATGGCCGGCACATTACAACCGAATCCCATCACCAAAGGGATAAATGATTTACCGTGAAGTCCCATTTTATGCATGATCTTATCCATGATAAAGGCTGCACGTGCCATATACCCGGAGTCTTCCATGAAGGAGATGAACAGATATAATATCAGGATATTGGGGAGGAAGACGATAACGCCGCCGACTCCACCGATAATACCGTCAACCAGCAAATCTTTCAGCGGTCCTTCACTCATATTCCCCCGTACGAAGTTCCCTATCCAGCCGACCAGTTCTTCGATCCATTCCATAGGATATGCTCCCAAACGGAATGTCGCCTCGAACATGATCCACATGAAAAGGATGAATATGGGAAATCCCAACACCTTATGTGTCACGAATAAATCTATGATCTGAGTACTGGTAGCTTCTTTTATTTTATTCTGTTCATAGGTCTCCCGCAAAGCACCGGAGATAAACCCATAACGGGCATTCGTAAATGCGGTTTCAGAATCTTCCAGTAATAATTCTTCTATTTTGACGACATTTCGGTCGCGTTCTTCCAGGATAGTGTCAGAACCCGGTAATGTCCGGATAAATTTCTCTATTTCAGGATCTCCTTCCAGCAGCTTGATGGACAGGTAACGTTTGGACAAGCTTTTGGCTACATTACCATTTTCTTTGATGGCACTGCGGACATTTTTAATTCCTTTTTCGAGAACCTCTCCGTAATTTATATGGATATGACGAATAACGGGATCTTCTTCTTCATATACTTTTATGACCCGCCGGAAAAGATCTTCAATACCAAAACCAGTCCGGCTGATAGTCGGGACGATCGGAGTACCGATCATTTGAGAAAGAGACTTATAATCAAATTTATTGCCGGACCGCTCCAGTTCGTCATACATGTTTAATGCTATTACGGACCGGATATCCATGTCAATAAGCTGGCAGGTCAGATACAGATTTCGTTCCAGGTTGGATGCATCGACCACATTGATCACGACATCCGGCTGTTCTTCGCTGATATGCTTACGTACGTAAAGTTCCTCCGGAGTATAAGCCGACAGTGAATAGGTTCCGGGCAGATCGACAATGCGGAACGTATAGCCATCTTGCTGGAAAGTACCTTCTTTGGCATCGACGGTTACCCCGCTATAGTTCCCCACATGTTCATGGGCACCGGAGGCGAAGTTGAACAGGGATGTTTTCCCGCAATTCGGATTTCCGACCAAGGCAACGTTGATCGTTTTTCCCCGATGTATGGCGATTGCCTGTAAATCTTCGGTAGAAGGCTGTATATAGGAGTCCGCGGAACGGGTTTCGTCTGGTTGGGACATTTGCGCTTTAGCATATTCGGCAGAGCTGACCACTTCGATCATCGCCGCGTCATTTCGCCGTAAGGAGACATCGTATCCCATTACACGATAATGAATAGGATCTTTAAGTGGCGCATTTTGTATAACGTCCACCTCTTTTCCCCTGATAAATCCCATCTCGATAATGCGTTTGCGGAAAGCTCCGCGTCCCATTACCTTAACAATAACACCTTTCTCGCCGGTATGAAGTTCTGATAATCTCATTTTTTCAAAAATCTTCCGCAAAGGTATATTTTAATGGTTGCAAAACCAATACCTAACTTTAGGTATTCTGCGCGACAGTATTTAAAAACTTCTGCAAGCATTGTCCCCGTGAGGAGATGTGTCGAATCGGATGTTATTTCTGAATGTTTTGTATCTTTGAAGTCTGAAAATAACAAATCCGGAGGATATATGTTGAACAGAGTGATAATCGGCCTTGGTTCGAACTTGGATAAAGAGAAGAACATGGCAGCAGCCGTCCGGCTGTTAGAGGACTGTTTTGTCTCGATCCGTTTTTCCGCAGCCGTTTATACCGAGCCGGTAGGCATGAATAACCCAGCCCTTTTCCTGAATCGGGTGGCAGTCGCTTTTACTTCGGAAGAGCCGGACAGGCTGGTCGCGGCTTTCAAACAAACGGAAAGGACGTTAGGACGGACGACGAACGGTAAATCGGAAGGGATTATTCCTATCGACATCGACCTGCTTCAATGGAACGACCTTATTCTGAAGCCGGAAGATCTTCAACGGGAGTATGTAAAAGCCGGAATCCGTTTCCTGCAGGAGGTCGAATCCGGTGGTCATGAAAAATATAAACCGAATAAATAAATTGTATGGCTAAATACGTTGTACTTGTCCTGTTTCTGGTATTGAAGTTCTTTACATTAGATAATTGTTTTTTCTGGGATAATGTAGCCGGTTATTCAATGCCCGCCAGTTATTTACTGGAACACGGCCTTTTCTCTTTTGTCTATCCGGTTAATTATGTCTCGGAACCACCTTTGGCACATATGTATCTGGCTGTATTATGGACTCTGTTAGGGAAAAATCTACTGGTGGCCCATTTATCTGTCACCTTATTCTCGGTAGGTGTCATTTGGCAGGTCTGGCGTCTGTGTGAAAAGCTGAATACAAAATATACACCTTATATCTTTTTGCTGGCAGTATTGGAACCAACGCTTTCTACCCAACTGATTCTCATTTCTCCTGATGTTATCTTGTGCTTTTTTGCCTTGTTAAGTATAAACTTGCTCCTGGAGAATAAGAGAGGCTGGCTGGCAGTGTCCGCATGTTGCTTGGGACTGGTCAGTATCCGTGGATTTGTTGTTTGTGCCGGACTGGGACTGGGGTACCTGGTTATCGCGAAAGTGATCGAAAAAAAATCTTTCAAGGAGGCGTTTGTCTATGTTTTCCCTTCTTTTATTCCGGTTTTACTGGCTTTAGGTGCATGGTTTCTTTACCGGAAACTGGAAACCGGATATTTTCTGTATCAGCCGGGATTCGAATATCAGGAACATCGTGAATTGGCAAGCCTGAGCCATATCATTAAGAATATAGCGAGCTTGGCAATACGAATGCTCGATTCGGGGAGGATCATTGTCTGGCTGTTTTTGCTGGTGGCTATAATAAAGATGGGTATAAAGAATTTTATCGCCTTTGTCGTGCATTCCCGCTTGAGTATTATTTACCTGAGTGTGCTATTCACTTTGTTTTTGGTAACAATTCCCGTGACGAATCCTTTTGGTGATCGCTATTTTATCGTATTATATATCCTGTTGGCATTGATAACCGCCCAGCTATTGTCGAAAGTGTATGAGGCAAGGAAAATCCGGATCGTTTTAGTGGGGATGCTTCTGGTATTGGTCAGCGGCAACTTTTGGGTTTATTTCGAGAAAATGTCTAAAGCATGGGATAGTGTCCTTTGCCACCTGCCTTGTTATTCGTTACGGCAGGAAATGATCACATATCTTGAAGACCAGCATATAGACGTGAATGATGTTTCTGCTTCATTTCCTCTGAACGCTCCCTTTGCGGATCTGGATATAAATGAGGATAAGCGTCAGTTTACTCCTGTCGACTGGGACAAGAGCCGGTATATCATCTATTCAAACCTGTATAATTGGGATGATGAATCTATCAATGCCATTCATTCCAAATGGAAACTTCAGAAAGAACTGAAAAGCGGATTGATCTTTTTGAGGCTGTATGTACCATTGGATGAAAAGTGACCACTCTGCTTATTCGGGATGATAGAGCATCTTGTAAAGACGTTCACCCTGCTGTTGGTTTGAAAAGGTAGGGAATAGCCAGTCTTTTCGTTGAGCGATCAGCTCTTCTGTCATCGGTTGTTTCATGAATGTATGGCAGGTCGCTATCAATTCTTCCGGCGTGTCGGCTATGTGACAAAGAGCTTCCAGACCACTGCCTGTAACCATTTGCCGGTTGGCTATCGTATGTCTTCCGCCGAAGAGACTGTTCAGCAATTTAAGTTTCAGACCTGTATCCTGGAAAGTGATCAGCATGTGTACCTGCGCTTCATGGGTGAGGTAATCCATCCGTTCGTTGGAAGGATTTGCCTCAACCGTAATGTTTGGATAGGGAGCCGTGGCTTCCAATAATGCCGCAGGAGGATCCATGCCGGCTATGATACAAGGATACTGTAGTTTACAGAAAACATTCTTGATCAGATAGATGGCGGCAATCGAATTTTCCGTGACGGATAATTTTCCGTGATACAATACAAAATCGGATGATCCTGTTCGGACGGTTATCTGGTCGTTCACATGAAAACAGGGCATGTATTCCACCTTTTTCCCAGGGAAGACCTTCCGGAGATAGTCTGTATCGGTTGTCGAAACAGCCAGCATAAGATCGGCATGTCTCAGAATCTCCTGATAACGTTCGAACCGCCAGGCTTCAATTTGGAAGAAGCATTTTTTGATCCGGTTTGTTTCCCCCTTGGCAAGATGGCGGTAATAATCATGTTCGATATTACATGCCCTGTATATTTTCATCCGTCCCTGCAATCGGGGATGGCTGATGTAGTAACAGGTATGTAATCCGTCAAACAGGATCGGGTAGTCATTCTTCAGCAGATTATCGAGCAATTCCGGGTCTTTGCGACTAAAGACATTGTAGGGTAACCAGGTTATATTGGATAAAAACCCTGTTTTACGCTTGTAATAATATACTTTTTCGCACAAGGAAGCTAACTCTTTGGCATGAGGACGTTCGTACTCAAAACAGTGCAGAATGATTTTTACCCCGCACTTGTGTAAAGCCCGCATTTTGTAATACACATCGATCACTCCGCCATAATTGGCAGGCCAGGGAATATTGAACGATACTATATTGATGTATTTATCCATGAATTTGAGCCTTTTCGAAGATTTCTATAAATTGCTTTGCCTGTTCTTTCCGCGAGAAACGGATCAGTTTGTCCTTTTTTATGGAAGAAGAAGCATATCCTTTTTCTTTCCACTCCAGATAATACGATTTAAGGAAATCGCATACTTCATTTACATTCGTTGCGGCAAGTCCGGCATTTGTCTCTTTGATCGCTTCAGCCAAATGGCTTTCGTCGCTCCGTACGCAGAGTATCGGCTTCTCGACAGCCAGCGATTCGAAAAACTTGGTTGTCATGATGCCTTTGGGACCGGAATCGGTGGCACGGTTTGTCAACAATAATAAAACAGAGCTGCTGTTTAATACGGAAGGAATATCCGATGCCGGAACGTATCCTTTAAAGTCCATGTAAGGAAGGACGTTCTGTTTCTCAGCTTCTTCCGTAATGATTTTCCAGGATGCTTCGTCGACATACCAATACACCCGGCAATCCTTGACGGTCAATACCTTTTCTTCAGACAAGATCCGTAATGCTTCCAAGAATAACCCGGGATCACGCATCGCTGTACTTAGCAACCGTCCCGTATAGGTGATGATGAATTGATCCGTCTTTCTCTGTTCCGGATAAAACAACTCAGAGTCAAACCCATTATAGATCAGTTCAACGTTCGGATTATATTGTTTCAGCATGTTCACATGCCAGGGAGAGATTGTTGTTACAAAATCAGCCTGCCTTAACACCCGGTTTCTATCCCTGAGACTTTTCCGTTTAAAGACTGAAACAAACAATTTGTTTAATCCCAGGAAAGAAGGGAGCGGGTGAGATATAAATTCATTTCCGGTATATTGTTCGATGATATCCCGCAGGTCGACAACTAAAGGCAGTTGATGTTTTCGGGCTACCTTGCGTGCTGCCGGCAAGGGAAATGTCCGGAAGCTGCTGCATAAAACCAGATCGAACTTATTTCTTTTGACCAGCTTTTCCGCCTCTTTATACATACGGATATCCTTATATCCGAAACAAAGATCGAGCAAAAGTGTGCTGATCCATTGTAACTTTCGGGTAAAGCGCCCTTTGGCTGTATAATAATTCACATATGCGACTTCACATTTATTTGCCAGGAATGTAAACGTATTTTCTTCTACGGCTTCCGTCAGAACAACCGGTTCCCATCCGTAACTTCCGAGATATTTGCATAGATATCCCATGCGCGGACCGAAAGCCGGTGGAAAAAGATCGCAGATGATCAGTACTTTCTTCATAGCAGATCGATAATGTTTTTTGAAGCACTTCCTGTTCCGTATTCCAGGATTTCTTTTCTTTCCGGCCGCTTCCCGAGACAATGCAGGATATTCTCTTTTTTATATCCGGCAATCTGGTTCCAGCCGGCTTCAACCGTCTCTACCCATTCTGTCTCATCCCGTAATGTTATACAGGGAGTGTGATGGAAATATGCCTCTTTTTGTACGCCGCCCGAATCTGTCAGGATCGTTGCCGCATGTTTTTCCAGCATGACCATATCCAGGAAACTGATCGGAGGAATGATCCGTATCCCTTCGTGACTTTCCAGTGAATGTAACAGACCTTGCTTTTCCAGACAATTTCGTGTACGGGGATGGAGGGGTAAAACAGTCGGGCAGGAAAGGGACGATATTTCTTTGATTGCATCGACGATACCGGATATCCTCTCCGGACTATCCGTGTTCTCTGCCCTGTGTACCGTACATATTCTGAACTCTTTGCTGGCCAGCTTCAGCCGGTCGAGTATAGCGGAGGAAGTGTCAGCCAATTTGCCGAAAGTCAATGCGGCATCATACATGACATC
This sequence comes from Parabacteroides chongii, assembly GCF_029581355.1. Classification (NCBI taxonomy): domain Bacteria; kingdom Pseudomonadati; phylum Bacteroidota; class Bacteroidia; order Bacteroidales; family Tannerellaceae; genus Parabacteroides; species Parabacteroides chongii. The sequence continues at coordinate 3,565,464 of NZ_CP120849.1, forward strand.
CCCGACATGGTGAACTCCCTCTTGTATCCCTTCGTTAGCCAAATGCCTGACGGCAGCGAAAGTCGGGCAACACAAGATCGTTGCCATATGGTCGGTCAGGATGCGATTGATCTCTTCCGGCATCTGCTTGTTGAAACTGCGAAGTCCGGCTTCTACATGAACTACCGGTATATGAAGTTTGGAAGCAGCCAATGCACCTGCCAGTGTCGAGTTCGTGTCACCGTAAACCAACACATAATCGGGTAAAGTATCCAGTAATATTTTTTCTATTTCGATGAGCATACGACTGGTCATCTCTCCATGCGTCCCGTTCCCGCATTGCAGTTGCCAGGCGGGCTGGGGGATTCCCATGCTATTGAAAAAGATGTCGCTCATATTGGTATCATAATGCTGCCCCGTATGAAGAAGCAGTTCCTCATACGGCGTTTCATTCTTTTTGTTGTATTCATGAATCGCCCGGCTAACCATGGCAGCCTTGACGAATTGGGGCCTGGCTCCGACAATAGTGACAATTTTCATTTCTTTGCGAGTTCGTTTAATAAATGGCTGTAGAGTTTGCGTAAATAACTATCAGTGCTTTCTTGGGCACTGGTGTTATGCCATAAGAGTGTCAGTTCTCCGCCGGCATTTTTCACTTGTTCGGCAAGGTTCAGGCTATATGCCTGTGCTTCTTCGTAATTCAATCCCATATATTTCTTTTCTTCTAAAGAACAATCCATGACCGTGAGCGGATGCAGCAGGATGGAAGACAAACGACGGCTGACCGGATTGATCCAGCGCACCGGATAACTGGTGCCTAACCTGAATCCGGCAACATCGGCATATCCCATCGTAAAATCATCCGTTATACCGGCCGCTTCCAGTTGAGTCATATCTTCCGGTTCACGGCTGGAAAGGAAATGGTGACGGTTCAGGCGGATGCTTTTTCCGGTATGCTCTTCCAGTACGGCTTTCTCTTTTTTTATCAGGTCCGGTGACAGACCAGCCTGATAGCTGGCGTGCAGTCCGATAGCCATATCATTGCTGTAAACAGACTCCAATAACTGGCCTATGTCTTTGCTGCGCAGGCTGTAACGAGGTCTGTCCTGTTTGGTTTTGCCTCCGCTGCGGATAAAAAGGATCGCCTGGCAAATATCTTTGCCAACCTGTTCCCGTAATACGTTATTTTGTTCAAACAGCCAGGGAAATGTATAGTACGGATCCTCTTCCAACGGTCCGTATTTCCCTTGTACGGATTGCAGGATGCCTCTTTTATCCCGAACCGAGCGGATAACTCCTTTCCATGTACGGTAAAGAGTGGGCATGTCCAGGTCGTGAGTCAGGTAAATATGCTGTATTTCTTTCTTTACATCCGGTATGCGGAGACCGTATTGCTGCAACCATTTGCGCAGGAGCAAGCGGTATTCGTCGACGATCGGGCGGTGAAGGAACCCTGCCCGATAGGGAAGAGATTGCTTTCCGGGGAAACGTCCGTGTTCATCCCTGACGTTCCGTTGTATAATTTCCTCATAGCGGGTGATAAGAAAGTACGTGCTGGCAATGATATCCGCATGGATCACCAGTGTTTCGCCAACCAACTCCACCAAAGGCGAGCCGAACAGGAGAGGAGTCCCTTCGATTTCCTGCAAGGGTAATTCCGGAAGGGAAGAAGCTGTGCCGTATACGCGGCTGGAAAAGAATCCGGAAGGTATGATCACGATACTATAACGCTCAAAATGTTTTATGTTATTCGTATATCCGATAGCAGCAACAATTTCCCCGGGAATATCCTCTCCGAGAAGGAAGCGTATTATATAATGTAAAGCGTGATTGTTCATATCCGTTCCTTTATCTTAAGCCAGGCTCTATGTAATAAACTGAGATTTCCTTTTGTTATTGTGAAGAAAGGTGCCTGAATTGCCCCGAATTCACGAAAAAAGCGTTCAACACCCGGAATCATGGAACCTTCGAAGTCGAATGTCGTAGTGTATCGGGAGGCATAACGGATACACTCCCAAAGGAGCAGGCTGTGAGCTCCCGAAGCTCGTAATGCCGGATCGCCTCCTCCGGCGAGGTAATAAGCGCAGCTTTCCTGCCAGGCGATGAAAGCGACTGCGTGTAGTTGTCCTTTGTCGTCATAGGCTCCCCATAAGTCGCCCTGATTGCGTTCGCGGCAGGCTGTGATCAACTGTCTCAGTGTGTCTTGCCTTTTGGGGGCGGCAAGATGCTGACGTTCGAAGGTCAGCGATTGTATCTTCAGGAAATCGGCTATGGATATTCCTTTCCGGATGGTGATACCGAATTTCTCTTTGGCTTTTGTAATGTTCCGGCGAATGTTGGGACTCATGTTTTCCCAAAGGACAGGCTCATCCTGTATGGCATTCAACAGATACGTATAACGTGTCGTCTGTTTGTATCCTTCCCAGTAAAAAGGCAGCCAGTCCGTTATCCTGTAATTGAAGTTTTGCAGGAAATGCGGATAAGCCTTTAATGCGTCTGTGAACTCCTTGCATATCGCCTGGCGTTTCCCCAATGTCCGGGTATATTTGGCATCCGGAGGTTCCGGAGCGAACCAGGGACCCATGGTTTGCGTATAGACAGGCATCGATATGATTCCTTGATGGGGAATATACAGAGGCATGGCGGCAAGTATCTTCCCTTTCTCTTCGACCAGCAAGACATCCCATTTCGTTTCTCCGCAGGCTACATCCAACCACCAGTCGCGTGAAAAAAGCGGCAAGCTGCTTTCATTACTGCACAGAAAGCGATATTTGTCTTTGTTTGTCATGATAGGAAGAGAATTAAATAAAAACTGTGTCAAAAGTTGATATTAGGGAACGCAGATTACGCAGACGAAGCGCAGAATCTCGCAGACTTGTTAAAAAAATAAATCTGCGAAAGTCTGCGTTTTCTGCGTAATCTGCGTCCGGTAATAGCTTTCTGATAATCTGCGTAGCTTATCCTTTCAATGCTTCGAATATCAATCCGGATAATTCTTCTGCCAGTTCAGGATTGTCGTTGACGCATTGTTTGGCGGCATCACGTCCCTGTCCCAGTTTTGTATCGTTGTAGCTATACCAGGAACCGCTCTTCTTGATGATGTTCAGTTCTGCACCCAGGTCGATGATCTCTCCCGCCTTGGAAATACCTTCGCCGAACATGATATCAAATTCAGCCTTACGGAAAGGAGGAGCCACCTTGTTCTTCACTACTTTCACGCGAACCTGGTTGCCTTTCACTTCGTCGCCATCCTTCAACGTACCGATCTTACGGATATCCAGACGTACGGAAGCATAGAATTTCAGCGCGTTACCGCCGGTAGTCGTTTCCGGGTTACCGAACATCACACCGATCTTATCACGCAACTGGTTGATAAATATACAAGTCGTGTTTGTCTTATTGATCGCACCGGTCAGCTTACGCAATGCCTGAGACATCAGACGTGCCTGCAGACCCATCTTGCTGTCACCCATATCGCCTTCGATTTCGGCTTTCGGCGTCAATGCCGCAACAGAGTCGATAACGATAATATCCACGGCAGACGAACGGATCAGCTGTTCGGCAATTTCCAATGCCTGCTCACCGTTGTCCGGCTGTGAGATCCATAAGTTTTCCACATCGACACCCAGCTTTTCCGCATAGAAACGGTCGAACGCATGTTCCGCATCGATAAAGGCAGCGATACCACCCGCTTTTTGTGCTTCGGCAATAGCGTGAATCGCCAGGGTTGTCTTACCGGAAGATTCCGGTCCGTATATCTCGATAACGCGTCCTTTCGGATAACCGCCAACGCCCAGAGCGGCGTTCAGTGCGATAGAACCGGTCGGAACCACTTCTATTGCTTCTATACTTTCGTCACCCAACTTCATGATAGAACCTTTTCCGTAGTTCTTCTCAATCTTGTCCATTGCTGCGCGCAATGCTTTTAACTTGTCGGCATTTACAGCCGGTTTACCTTCCGGGGTTTTTCCCTCTTCGAATAAATTGTCTTCTTTTGCCATCCCTTTTATGAATTAAGGATTTGATTAGCATGGTCTTTTGTTTTCACCTCTTTCGGACCGATTATCTTTTCGATGACACCGTCTTCGTTGATAATAAAGGTGGTACGGAGAGTCCCCATGTATGAACGTCCGTACAGTTTCTTTTCCGCCCATACGCCAAAGGCTTGTTGCAGGGCTGTGTCCGTGTCAGCGATCAGGTTGAAAGGCAGGTTCTGCTTCGCAATGAATCCCTGGTGGGATTTTGCGCTGTCTTTACTTACCCCGACCACTTCGTAACCGGCTGCCTGTAGCTCCTGGTAACCGTCACGCAGGCTGCAGGCTTCTGCCGTGCAACCGCTTGTGTTGTCTTTCGGGTAAAAGTAAAGCGCTAGCTTCTTACCTCTGAAATCGCTGAGTTTTATTTCATTTCCGTTCTGATCAGTCCCCAACACTTCGGGGGCTTTGTCTCCAACTTGTAATGCCATATTATTCAGTTTATTTAATGTTATAATTCATCTTACGCGTCACTACCACTTTCCGGTGGTTGCCTCCTTTCAGTACTTTGCCGAACAGTTTCCTGCCCAGGTGTACCCTGGATGCATACGATTCGAATGTCTCTGTCCGGTAATCGAAATCATCTTTCCAACAGCCTTGGGGAGAGACGTAGCAGTAAGTAGCCTTTTCAATGCCGTCGTCCTCGACCTCGTCATTTTCGAGTATGATAAGATTCTGTTTCTGAGGAACCAGGCAAACAATATTTCTACGTTTGCATTCTTCTATCAACGGGACTAATATCGTATCATACTTCTCGTAAATCTGTGTAAGGTCGAAATCCTGGTATTCGGTATTCCCGATCTTTTGGATGGGCCTTAGCTGGAGAATGTCCATTTCATCCCCGATCACCTCCCAGATACGGCTTAACTCATTCAGATTCCTGTTGTTGATCGTATAGTTTATACGTAATTTGAATGCCGGATATTTCTTTTTTATTTCAGCAATATCAGCCAGTAACTCCTGGAACCGGTCAAACTTGCCGTTTGCCATCAGGTATTCATAAGTCTCCCGTGTGACCCCGTGCGCCGATAATGTCAGTTCGTCGAGCCCGGCTTCGATTGCCTCCGTCAATAACTCCCTGGTCAATAAAGCTCCGTTTGAAGTTATTGAGATGTAAGGAACATTGTATTTTTTACCCAGCGAAATGACTTTTACCAGGTCTTTATATAATGTAGGCTCCGCCCCGCAGCCAATCTGAAGCTTCAATGCCCGGTGAAACAAACGGCCGGCAATTGTTTCTATATCTTCATATCCCAGGATACCACGGTAGGTCTTTCTTTTTTCTTCATCGCTGAAATAACACATCTTGCACCTGTAGTTGCAAGCCAGTACCGGATCGAGGAAAATGCCGATGTACCTTTTACCCAGCAGGTGAAAGGCCCAAATCCCTAACAGCTTGATCCTTCTGCTTTTGATACGTGTGCTAAGACGCAGTATCCTGTAGATATTACTCATTATTCTTACAACTCAAGGTCTACATTAAACATTTCGTGCCAGGGCAAACCTTGCTCGTTCAGTTCTTTCATGAACGGATCCGGATTGAACTCTTCCACGTTCCATACGCCCGGTTTCTTCCATATTCCCTGCATGAAGAGCTTGGCACCAATCATGGCGGGAACGCCTGTCGTATAACTTACGCCCTGTGCGCCTGTTTCCTTGTAGGCTGCTTCGTGGCTGCAGTTGTTGTAGACGTAGTAAGTCTGTTCTTTTCCGTCCTTGATACCGCGGATACGGCAGCCGATAGAAGTTTCGCCCGTATAGTTTTCGCCCAGGTCACCCGGGTTAGGCAGTACGGCTTTCAGGAACTGGATCGGAACGATCTCCTGTCCGTTGTACATGATCGGGTCGATACGCGACATGCCGATATTCTGGATTACACGTAAATGAGTCAGGTATTCCTGTCCGAACGTCATCCAGAAGCGGGCACGCTTGATGGTCGGGAAGTTCTTTGTCAGACTTTCCAGCTCTTCGTGATACATCAGGTACGATTCGCGCGGACCTACATTCGGGTAGTTCAGCGGCTTGTGTACCGACAGCGGATCGGTGTCTTTCCATTCCCCGTCCTCGAAATATTTACCACGCTGGGTGATTTCGCGGATATTAATTTCCGGATTGAAGTTCGTGGCGAATGCCTTGTGGTGATCGCCTGCGTTGCAGTCTACGATGTCCAGATACTGGATTTCATCGAAATGATGCTTTGCTGCATAAGCTGTATATACTCCTGTTACGCCCGGATCGAATCCGCATCCCAGGATAGCCGTCAGCCCCGCCTTTTCAAAGCGGTCTTTGTAGGCCCACTGCCAGCTATATTCATATTTCGCCTCGTCCAGCGGTTCGTAGTTGGCGGTGTCGAGATAGCTGACACCGTAAGCCAGGCAGGCGTCCATGATGGAGAGGTCCTGATAAGGTAAAGCCAGGTTGACAACCAACTCGGGCTTGAAGTCATTAAACAATGCAACGAGCTCGTCCACGTTGTCCGCATTGACCTGTGCTGTCTTCACCTTCACATTCTTGATATCGGCAGCAATCTGGTCGCACTTGCTTTTCGTGCGGCTGGCCACCATGATATCGGTAAAAACATCAGCGTTCATCGCGATCTTTTTAACAGCAACGGTACTTACGCCCCCTGCACCAATAACTAATACTCTTCCCATTTACAAATAGAATTAATCTTGTTAATATACAGTTTACAAGGTTTTAAACCAAAGGACAAATATACGATTTATCTTTGGAAAAAATCAAACAGTAGTCTAAAAACAATCGGACGGTGAGTCGTGTCTTTTTCTCTTAGGGGAAGTGGTGCAGCGTTTGTAAGTCGAACTGCATCTTATTTAATGTAAACGCAATGCCTGGATAAATATTAAAGTTAAAGTATATATAAATGCTTGGTTCTTATTGGGAACGCGTTATATTTGTATGTAGAATGCGAGATTTTTAGAGTTATTAAGAGTACGCATTTAAACCCTGACAATGGAAACAGAGTCTAAACAGTAGAATAAATATATTAATGTAGAGGAGAAACGAATATGAAACCCATGAAATTAACATCTTTAGTGGTGATGCTCCTGGTTGGCTTCAGTGCCGCAGCCCAGGAGGAGTTCTTTGATGATGTGTATTTCTCTTCAAGTAAAGAAAAAAAGAAAGAAAAAACAGAAGAGAAGGTTATACAGCCCAAAAAAGAAGATGCAACGGGATCTTCATCTGCAATCGTTTTGGCATCGGCTTCGGATTCGCATCCGGCGTTTGAAGAAAACAGGGACGTAGATGAATACAATAGGCGATATACATCTGTCGACGTGGAAGAACCTTATGATGAGGACTTCGATGACGAGGACGGAACTTATATCGAAGAATTACCGGATAACAACCAAAAGGTAACGAAGAAATCGGAACGCCGTTCGGATACGGAATATACGGAGCGTATTGTTCGTTATCATTCTCCGAGTAAGATCACGATTGCCGGTGCAGACCAGGTGGATCTGTATCTGAGCGACGGTTATTACAGTTATGGTTACGATACGGATTACTCAGACGGTAATGCCAATGTGAATGTGAACATTAACGTGGGTAATAACTGGGGAGGCTGGTACGGTTGGAACTCTCCGTGGTATAATAACTGGTATGACCCTTGGTATAGTTACAGTCCGTGGTGGACTTACTCTTCCTGGTATGGTCCCCGCTGGGGATTCGGCTGGGGCTGGGGTGGCTTCTATGCAGGCTGGAGCAGTCCTTGGTACGGCGGTTATTGGGGCGGCGGCTACTGGGGAGGTGGCGGCTATTGGGGACACCATCACCACCATTATTATAACCCGTACAACTACAGATCGTCGGGACGTGCAATGTCAAGCCGTTATACTTCCGGAAGAAGTTCTTCCAGTCGCTATAGCTCTGCATCATCAAACCGTTCGTCATCTTACAGATCATCGAATCGTGCAACTTCTTTAAGAAGTGAAAACAACCGTGCAAGCAGTGCAAGAGGATTGAGTTCTGATCGTTATTCTACACGTTCGTCGTCTGCTTCTTCAACGAGAGGAGAAAGCATAAGAAACAATAGTAGCATACGTTCTAGCAGAAGTTCGTCTTCTTCAGGTCGCGTACAGTCTGAATCTACGGTACGTACCCGTCCGAGTACGACAACTCGTAGAAGCGAATATACCGGTTCAGGTACAAGGTCTTCATCCGGATCTTATTCAGCTCCGGCAAGAAGTAGTAGCAGCCGTTCAAGTTTCAGCACTTCTTCTCCTTCCAGAAGCCAGAGCACTTATTCCGCTCCTTCCAGAAGTAGCAGCAGTCGTAGTAGCTCATTCAGCAGTGGAGGTAGCAGTAGCAGCCGTTCAAGTGGCGGCGGAGGCGGCGGTCGTTCAGGTGGTCGCAGATAAAATATGAAAGAGATAATATAATTATAGTATAAGGGCTTGTATTCCTACATGAGCCCTTATATATTTAAAAGGTATTAACAACAGAAACGATGAAAAGAATAACGTGCTTATTTATATCGGCATTTTTCCTGGCCGGTGGTGCCGCATATGCACAAGGTGAGATGGATGCATACAGGTTGTCGCAGACGGATTTGAACGGGACTGCCCGTTATTTGGGTATGAGTGGCGCTTTTGGTGCATTAGGTGGGGATATATCGTCTATGTCTACTAACCCGGCCGGGTTGGGGATATATCGTAGCTCCGAAGTGGTTACTACGATAAGTTTATCAACGTCAAAAGCAAATACGAACTGGAATGGTTTTAAAGCGGATGCCAGTAAGACAAAGTTTAACTTTGACAATATTGCTTATGTGGGATATTTCCCGACAGGTAATGATGAAGGACTTGTAGGCTGGAATCTCGGTATTTCCTATAATCGGGTGAAGAGTTTTAACCGTTCTTACCGGATGAATGGGGCGCAGGCTTACTCGTTGGCTGATTATGTGGCTGACTTGACTTATGGTATTAAAGAAGGTAATTTGATTTATGATAAGAATGGCGGTTATGACCCTTATAATAACCCCGATGTACCCTGGTTGTCAACTTTAGGTTACGAGGCAGGTTTCTTCGATCCCTATGAAAAAGGAGGAAGCGAGTATCATTCTGCTTTCGGGAAACAGGGTGCGAACGGCTGGGAAGCTGACAGTCCTCAAAATGCCGATTTGTTGGTGAATGAGAAAGGATCTATCGGTCAATATAATATTTCATTTGCAACCAATATCTCCGATCGCTTTTTCCTGGGCGCAACGGTTGCTATAACGGATCTCGATTTCAGTATGACGACAAAGTATACAGAAGACTTTTCTGTAATGAGTCAGTTATGGCTGGATAATGGTTTGTCTACGGACGGAACAGGTTATGCTTTCAATATAGGAGCGATCGTACGTCCGGTAGATTTTCTGCGTGTTGGCGTTGCCTATAATTCTCCGACATGGTATAAGTTGACCGACTATTTTAGTGGGACAGCTCAAACAACCATCAATAATCAGGCATGGGATGCTGTGAGTACACCGGAATATCAGGCAGGAGATTATCATCTTCGTACTCCGGATCGTTGGATATTCAGTGTGGCAGGTGTCGGACAGAACTTCCTGATCAGTGCCGATTATGAATTGACTAATTATAAGCGAATGAATCTGAACGACTTGGATGGATATGAATTGAATCAGCAGAAGGATATAGATAGTGATTTTGGAATGTCCGGAACTTTGAAAGTCGGTGCGGAATATAAGGTGACTCCTCAGTTTTCTGTTCGTGCTGGAACTTTATGGAGAACATCTCCGATGAAGAAGCATATGAAAGACGGTATTTCTCCAGTGGTAGGCGGAGAGTATCTAAAAGATGCCGTCGGGGTTGTCGGTACTATTCCTAATTATACAATTGATAAGGGAACTAATTCTTATTCGATTGGGTTAGGCTATCGTTTTACACCGAACTTCTATACGGATATAGCATGTGTGTACAGAGAGTATAAGGAAGATGCTTATGCTTTCCCCAGCACATTTTTGCCGGATGGTACATCTTTTGTTAAATCCGACCCTGCTTCTTTGAAGACAAAAACGACGCAGGTAGCTTTAACCTTGGGGTATAAGTTCTAAAAATATAGTTTGTTAGCAAATGTCCCCTGTTTGTACATAAAACGTACAGGCAGGGGACATTTTTGTATAAAAATAACAGAAATATTTGTCCGTTTAAAATACTTTTTGTTCTTTTGCTTTCGAAAACAAAATTGTCTAACATTTAAAACCTCGTTGCCTATAGCATAAACATTACTCAAAGAAACTATAAAACATAGAAGTAATGAAGACTTTAAAATCGATGACCGACGAAGAACTGGTTGTCATTTATGCGCAAGGTAATAATGCTGCGTTTGATGTGTTGTTGAACCGTCATAAAAGTAGTATCCATTCCTATATTTACTTTATAGTCCGCAATAAGGAATTGACAGAAGATATCTTTCAGGAGACTTTTGTTAAGGTGATTATGACTATTAAGCAGGGCCGTTACACAGAAAACGGTAAGTTTAAAGCATGGATCACACGTATTGCACATAATCTGATCATTGATAACTTCCGCCAGGAACGCAGTGAGAATACGGTTTCCAATGATGAAGTGGAAGTGGATCTGTTCAATAATATAAAACTTTGCGACGGAACGATTGAAGATAACATCGTACGCCACCAGGTATTGTCGGATGTGAAGAAACTGGTAAAACATTTGCCCGACAGTCAGCGTGAAGTGCTGGAGATGCGGTATTATCAGGATCTGAGCTTTAAAGAAATTGCCGATATCACAGGTGTCAGTATAAATACGGCATTGGGCCGCATGCGTTATGCGATCCTGAACATGCGCCGTATGGCTGAAGAAAACAGCATAGAGTTATCTATGGCATGATCGGTTCACGAAACGAGCCAATTGTGATTTTTATCATCCGGTAAAAAATATTCTCCGGTTCATATAATAAGTAGAATAATCTCCCGTTTTATTATCAAACGAATAAAAAGGGGATGCCTATGAAGAGATTTTCTACACAATGTATGGATGGATTGAAAGATAGAACTAAAAAGAACCGGAACGAGAAGAAAAGTACACCAAGCAGACAAACGCTTGATTTCCTTTCTCAATTTGCAAGGAGCTACCACGTAGAGCCTGCATTGCAACCGGAACTCTGTGGTTATGTGATGAACTAAGAAATTGAAGGAAAGAGGACACTAACATCGTGTTCTCTTTCCTTTTTTTGTACCTTTGCCAAAAAGACTTGAGATTATGAAACATAAAATTGCTCCTTCTTTGTTGTCTGCCGATTTCCTGAACCTGCAAAAAGAGGTGGAAATGATCAATAACAGTGAGGCGGACTGGTTGCATATGGATATTATGGACGGTGTTTTCGTTCCGAATATTTCTTTTGGCTTTCCGGTGTTGAACGCTGTAAAACCGATCCTGAAGAAACCGATGGATGTACATCTGATGATCGTCGAACCCCAGAAGTTTGTCAAGGAGGTGGCGGCTGCAGGTGCTTATATGATGAATATTCATTATGAAGCCTGTACCCATCTGCATCGGACTGTCGGCGCGATAAAAGAGGCGGGCATGAAAGCGGCTGTTACGCTCAATCCGCATACGCCGATCAGCCTGCTGGAAGATATTATACAGGATTTGGATATGGTCTTGCTGATGTCGGTTAATCCGGGCTTCGGCGGACAACGTTTTATCGAGCATTCAGTCAATAAGACGGCTCGTCTGAAAGAAATGATCCGCGAGAGGGGACTGGATACGCTGATCGAGGTAGATGGGGGCGTGAATCTGGAAACAGGAAAACGATTGCTTGAAGCCGGGGCGGATGTACTGGTTGCCGGTAGCTTTGTTTTCAGCTCTCCTGATCCGATACAAACGATAAAAGAGCTGAAAGAGATGTAGAGAATTTGATAACCAACCAAAACCGACCTTTGTATGATCCTGAAAGAAATACAGAAGCGGCCGTTTGTCAGGCCGCTTTTCATTTGGATAACCGGAATCTTGCTGCAATCTTCCTTTCATTGTAGTCTCGTCTCGTTGTTACTGATCGTAGTTTCTATGATCTTCATCGCTTTTGCCTGGCTGGCTCCGGGCATGCAGCCGGAAGGTTGTAATTATGAATTACGCTGGATATGGGGCGTGGTATTCCTTTCTTTATTGCTTAGCTTTTCGATACAGCGGACTGCTTACTGGCAGGACAGGAGGGAAGAACCTGCTGTTTCCTCATTAATGAAATTTGCCCGGCAGGAACAAGCCGACTTGCTGAAGCCTTTCGACCGGCTGAATCTGTCTAAAGAAGAGAAGTCGGTGCTGGCAACCATTACGCTGGGATATCGTAAAGATATGAGCCGTGATGTGAGGAAGCGGTTTTCCGTCACCGGTGTTGCCCATCTTTTGGCAGTAAGTGGTTTTCATGTGGCTGTCGTCTGCGGGTTCCTGTCTTTCCTGTTCTCTTTTTTGCCTAAGAGTGGTTTCTGTAGATGGGGGAGGTATTTGTCGACGCTTTGCCTGCTTTGGTGTTTTGTGGTGGTAACCGGATTGGCACCGTCGGCTGTTCGTGCCGGTTTGATGCTGACGCTTTATCTGACCGGGCAGGTACTTAGGCGGAGGACTGACGGGTATAATACATTGGCGGCAGCAGCTTTCTGCATGTTGGTCTTTAATCCGTTGTATCTCTTCGATGTCGGTTTTCAGTTGAGCTATCTGGCTGTCTTGGCGATCTTGTTTCTACAACCTCGTTTACAGAACCTTATCGTCGTGAGAAATCCGTTGGTGGCAATACCCTGGGGCTGGATAACCGTCACACTGGCAGCTCAGGCGGGAACGACCTTGCTTTGCCTCTATTATTTCCGGCAGTTCTCGCTGGTCTTCCTATGCACCAATCTGCCATTGACCTTCCTGTCGACCTTTCTTATTCCGGCAGGGCTTGTCTGGCTCTTGCTTCCTCCCGGTATTCCCGGATACGGATTGTTGCAGCTGTTTGTAGAAAGGCTGACGCATACCTTGTTTTGGATCGTAGATGCTTTCAGCCGCGTGACGCAGGTTACTTTTCAGGGGCGTATCGATGTATGGTTTACCGTGCTGGGATATTCTTCCATACTCTCATTCTTATTGTATGTCAAAACCAGGCGGCCGGGGTTTCTTCTGGCAGGTTTACTTCTATTGTTATTTATATTCTTTGAATTGCTTATTGAACGTTTTTTTACTGGGTAGAACGCAAAAAAGTACTACCTTTGTCACTGTAAACAAGATTATATATGATTACAAAAATCATTCACGAAGAGAAAATACAGAAAGCCAAGAAATACGTTGAGAAAGGCGAAAGTTTTGTCATTGTAACCCATGTCACCCCTGACGGTGATGCTATTGGTTCTTCTTTGGGGTTGTACCATTTCCTTACTACGTATGGTAAAGATAATGTAACAGTTGTTGTCCCGAATGAATTTCCCTCGTTCTACAGATGGATGCCGGGAGCAAAAGATATTGTGATTCATGAGAAGTATCCTGATTTTGCCGAACAGCTGATCCATGATGCGGATGTTATTTTTTGCCTGGACTTTAACGAGCCTAAGCGTATCGAGAAGCTGGCTCCTGCCGTTATCGCTTCTGAAGGGCGTAAGGTGATGATCGATCATCATCTGAATCCGGCCGATTTCTGTCGGGTAACGATGTCGTATCCGGAAATGTCGTCGACCAGCGAGATGGTTTTCCGTTTCATTTGCCGTATGGGAATGTTCGACCTGATGACGAAAGAGGCGGCTGCATGTATCTATACAGGGATGATGACGGATACCGGTTCGTTTACTTATAATTCCAATAAACCGGAAATTTATACGATCATCAGTGAACTGATCAAGAAAGGGATCGATAAAGACTTGATATATCGTAAGGTATTCCAGGTTTACTCTGAATCTCGTCTGCGCATGCAAGGGTATGTCTTGTATGAAAAGATGAAGATTTATCCGGAACATCATGCGGCCCTGATAACTCTTTCAAAGGAGGAATTGGATCGGTTCCATTACAAAACAGGGGATACGGAGGGTTTTGTCAATATGCCGTTAAGTATTGAGGGAGTTACATTCAGTGTCTTTATCCGTGAAGACAGAGATTATATTAAAGTCTCACTCCGTTCGGTAGGTGATTTTCCTTGTAACCTGTTTGCTTGTCAGTATTTTAATGGCGGCGGACATAAAAATGCTTCCGGCGGAGAGTTTTTCGGCTCTTTGGAGGATGCTGTAGCTACGTTTGAAAAGGGATTGAAAGAATTTAATCCTAATAAAACAGAAGAAATAGAGAAACTTGCCTGAGATATGGCAGATATTATTTACATTTGTCGCTCATTTATACATTAAAGAATAACAGATGAAGAGAGGTTTTAATATCCTGATGATTTTGTGTGTGGCTCTGCTGGTGGCTTCGTGCGATAAAACGAAGTCGTATACTGAGCATTTGAAGGATGAGAGGAAAGCGATTGATCGGTTGATTGATCATGAGGGATTTAAGATTCTTAAAAACTATCCGTCAGATGGTGTTTTTAAGGAAAATGAATTTGTGAAGTTGGACAATGATGTGTATCTGAACGTGATAGATTCCGGTAATGGGAATAGGGCGGTATTGGGACAAACAAAGGTCTTTTGCCGGTTTGAAGCGTATGGAATACTGGATTCGGATACAGCTTATTTAATGGCTAATAACCTAACTTACGGACCATCATATGTCTATGGATATCCAACTGAATTTGTTTTCGGTTATAATGTTTATTCCGGAGAATATGTAAATTACTTCCCTGATCAATTTGTCGGCGAAGGGTTGGCAACGCCTCTATATCATGTAGGGGAAGGGGCTGTCGTTCGACTGATTGTTCCGTTTAAGCGGATGGGAAATACTTTTCAAAGCCAATATTTCCCGGTTTATTTCAAAAAAGTAAGATATACATTTGAAAAATAATCTAATTTACTTATGACTCTAATTAAATCTATTTCCGGTATTCGCGGTACAATAGGCGGAGCACCGGAGGACGGACTAAATCCGTTGGCCATAGTGAAGTTTGTAGCAGCTTATGCTACCTTCATCAGAAAAAACACGACAGTTACAACAAATAAAATCGTAGTCGGACGCGATGCCCGCATCTCAGGACCGATGGTTAAACAGGTGGTTTTGGGTACGCTTACAGGTATGGGATTCGATGTTGTCGATATCGATTTGGCTACAACCCCGACTACTGAATTAGCCGTAGCTATGGAAGGTGCATGCGGTGGTATTATATTGACTGCCAGTCATAATCCGAAACAATGGAATGCCTTGAAGTTGTTGAACGAGAAAGGTGAGTTCCTGAATGCTGCTGAAGGTGCTGAGGTACTGGATATTGCAGCTTCCGAAAGTTTTGAATTTGCAGATGTCGATCATTTGGGAAAAGTGATTGTCGACAATACATATAAACAGAAACATATCGAGAGTGTACTCAATCTTGACTTGGTGGACGTAGAAGCTATCAAGGCGGCTAACTTCCGGGTAGCTATTGATGCAGTGAACTCTGTGGGTGGTATCGTTTTGCCGGATTTGCTGTATGCATTGGGTGTAAAGGAAATCTTTAAACTGCATTGTGCACCTCACGGAAACTTCTCTCATAATCCGGAACCTATCCCTGAAAACCTGACAGAGATTTCAGACCTGATGAAGCATGCGAAAGCGGATGTCGGTTTCGTTGTCGATCCGGATGTAGACCGCTTGGCTATTATCTGCGAAGACGGTGAAATGTTTGGTGAAGAATATACATTAGTAGCTGTTGCCGATTATATTTTGAGTCATACTCCGGGTAACACTGTCAGCAATCTGAGTTCAAGCCGTGCATTGCGTGATGTCACTCGTGCTCATGGTTGCGAATACAATGCAGCAGCTGTAGGTGAGGTAAATGTTGTTACGAAGATGAAAGCAACCAATGCAGTGATTGGCGGTGAAGGCAACGGCGGTGTGATCTATCCGGCCAGCCATTACGGTCGTGATGCGTTGGTAGGTATCGCTTTGTTCCTGACTCATCTGGCAAAGAAGAAAATGAAGACAAGTGAGTTACGTGCCAGCTATCCTCCGTATTTCATCTCTAAACAGAAAGTACAACTGACTCCGGAGATCGATGTGGATGCTATCTTGGCTAAAGTAAAAGAGAAATTCGCTCAATATGATATTACAGATATCGATGGTGTGAAGATCGACTTCCCGGATAAATGGGTTCACCTTCGTAAAAGTAATACAGAACCGATCATCCGTATCTATTCAGAAGCCCATACTATGGAAGAAGCTGAAGAGATTGGCGGCGAACTGATCGCGGTGATCAACGAGATGTGCAAGTAATCCAAAGAATACATATAAAAACACTTATAAACCATTCACCCTTCACCTTCTCCTTCTTAAAGTGCTGGTTTGTTTTACTTTAAGTAGGTGAATGGAGGGTGAACGGTTTCTCTAAAAGGTGAATGGTTGGCTTAAACCGTTCACCTTTTGAGTTTCATATTTTCCCACACTTAAAATAAGTAACACTTTTCTCCCTGTATATTACCACAAAACCAATAATAAACTATACCTTTAGATACGACTTTGAAATCAAAGGATGGCTGTCGTTAAGCTTTGCGACCTCCGTCGTTAAGCTTGATGACGGAGGTGGTTAAGCATGCCGACCACGGTCGTTAAGTGAAAGAGTTATAGGGTTTGCCTTAAATAGTACTGACTTACTCCTTACTTACAAGTGAGGCAGGAAGTAGAAAAAACAATCGTATATATGCCAGCAAAGTATTTGTTTTACAAAAATCCTCATTCTCCCGGACAGGAAGAAGAAGAAGGCGTATTGCATGCCCGTGTCGTGGAAGGGCAGGTGCTGCGTTTTGAAAAGTTATGTGAGATAATTGCCGATCGCGGTACCTTCAATGAAGGAGAGGTCAAAGGTATAATGACTTTTTTTAAAGAAGAGTTGGTTCGGGCACTGAAAGACGGTGACTCGGTGGAGATCGATGGGATAGGTTCGTTTTATGTTACGGCTAAATGTCCGCCTATACGTGACCCCAAAGAGATCAGGGCGGAAAGTATCCGGTTTTCGAAAGTTGTTTTCCGGGCCTGTAAGGAACTGAAAAAGGAGATGAGCTCCATGCATTTCGAGAGGGCGACGGATTATCGAAAAAAAGTGGCCTACATTCCCGGGCAACGTCAGGAACGTATTCTCCGTTATCTGTCGAATCACAGGGAGGTCACCAGTTCCGATTGCATGGGGGTGAATGTCTGTTCCCGTTATATAGCCCAGCAGGATCTGAAGTTGTTGAGAGAAGAGGGGCGTATCGTTCGTCTGGGAGGTCCGAAAGTAGCTGTTTATGTTTTAGCGGAGAAAAAAGAGGTGTGAAATGAAAGTTACATTATTGAAAGGAAATCTGAGTTCCGGCAAGCTGGTGGCACTGGAAACCGTCGCGGAACGTATAAAGGATGAGGATCAAGCCCGGCGGGTGAGGGATATGCGTGAAATGATTCCTTATTGTTCGCCCGGAAGCCGGTTGGCTGATGCGGAAAAAATTCCGGTGGTACTCTTTGCTTCCGGTT
Source organism: Parabacteroides chongii (assembly GCF_029581355.1). Taxonomy (NCBI): domain Bacteria; kingdom Pseudomonadati; phylum Bacteroidota; class Bacteroidia; order Bacteroidales; family Tannerellaceae; genus Parabacteroides; species Parabacteroides chongii. The sequence goes on from NZ_CP120849.1 coordinate 3,583,048, forward strand.
ATAAGGAGCAGGTTTGGAAGCAGTATAACGGTTTGGTTTTACTGGAATTTAATCGTTTGGCAAACAGGGCGGAGGCCAGGCGGTTGCGTGATGAGATTACGAAGTATAACCAGCCTTTATTGGCCTTTATCGGTTCAAGCGGATTAAGTGTGAAGGTCGTGGTTCGCTATACGCTGCCGGACGGTTCGCTGCCGGTGGAGAAAGAGGCGGCGGATTGTTTTCATGCACATGCCTATCGCAGGGCGGTATTGCATTATCAGGCGCAATTACAGTGGCCGGTCGATTTCAAGGAGCTGTCGCTCGACCGGGGATGCCGCTTGTCGTTCGATCCGGAGTGTTTTTATAATCCGGAGTCGTTGCCTGTCCGGATGGAACAGCCGTTGAAGATGCCTGAAGATTCCGCATATACGGAACAGATACGGGTTTCTGATGATCCGCTGGCACGTATCTTGCCGGGTGTGGAGCAATATAATAAGATGGCAATGCTTTTCGAGACTTGCCTGAATCAGGTGTATCGTGAACAGGGTCCCGATTGGGGAGAGAAGGAACCGAAAGATTTTATAGCGGCGGTCAGTGCGCTTTGTTTCGACTCGGGTGTTCCGGAGGAAGATGTCGTGCGCTGGCTTTATTTCCGGATGTGGAGTCTTGGCGATCAGCCTTTGCTGAGGCTGACGGTTCATAATGTGTATCTTTCGCGTAAATCGTTCGGGAAAAAACCTTGCCTGCCGCAGCCGATGAACCTGCTGGCACGGATGGAGGAGTTTCTGAAACGGCGGTATGAGTTTCGGAAGAACGAGATTATCGGGGAGGTAGAGTACAGGGAGAAACATTCTTTCTGTTTTCGTTTTCGACCGGTGACGCCGGAGGTGCTGAATGGGATCTGTCTGAATGCGATGGAGGAAGGGCTCGATATCTGGGATAAAGATGTGAGGCGTTATATTTATTCACCGCGGGTACCGAACTACAATCCGCTGGAGGAGTTTCTATACAATTTGCCGGGATGGGACGGAAAGGACCGGATACGTGCATTGGCGGATACGGTGCCGACATCGGATCCGGAGTGGAGGAATCGTTTTTATGTTTGGTTTGTCAGCATGGTTGCGCATTGGCAAAAGACAGACCGGTTGTATGCGAACAGCCTGGTGCCGGTACTGGTTGGCGGACAAGGGATTTCGAAATCGACGTTTTTCCGTTTGCTTCTGCCGCCTGTGTTAAGGGATTATCATGCGGAAAGTATTAATTTGGAGAATAAGAGTGAGGCGGAGTTGCTGATGGCTCAGAACGTATTGATCACGATCGATGAGTTCGACCGTTTGAGCCGGAAGTATCAGGCTGATTTGAAACACCTGATCCAGAAACCGGAAGTGAAGATACGGCGTCCGCATCAGAAGACATTTCAGCAGATGAGGCGTTTGGCTTCTTTTTCGGCTACGGCCAATCCGATGGAGTTGCTGACCGATCCGACCGGCAGTCGTCGGTATGTATGTGTACAGGTAACGGGGCCGATCGATGTTTCTTCTCCGTTGGAGTACGAACAGTTGTATGCGCAGGCAGTCCATGCTATTCGTTCGGGCGAACGTTATTGGCTGAATACGGAAGAAGAGCAGCTGTTGACGCAGAGTAATGCCGGTTTTCAAGACGAGCCGTTGGAGATGCAATATCTGTTCAGTTATTTCCGTTTGCCGGAAGAAGGGGAGCGGGAAGAGCGGTTTACGTCAGTCGAATTGTTGGATATTATTTCGGAACGCTCCAAACGGAAGTTCAGTAATACGTCGGCTTGTCGTTTCGGTAAAATGCTGAATGCCTCAGGGATTCGGAAGATACATACGAGGACTGGGAATTATTATTGTTTGGTGAGGAAAGTGTAGAAAATAATGAACCCAAATGACAGGTTTTGTAGGGGCGGGGTTTGCCCGCCCTTTGCGACAATAATATAACAACCGGTGAAGAAGGGCGGGCAGACCCCGCCCCTACGGTCGAACCTGCCTGTTCCATTATGATGGCGCCTGTAAGGGCGGTTCGCGAACCGCCCCTACCAACGACACTACATTCAAATTTGACAAAATATGAAGGTGAACGGTTTACTATTAACCATTCACCTCTTTTTGAAACCATTCACCAGTGTTTATCGGAGATGTGTCTTGTTTTACAATGTGTTGAATGTGGATTGGTGAACGGTGAACGGTTTTTATGCTATTTTTAATATGTTATAAGAATAATCGCTGAAACTCCTGCTCGAAATTCGGAGTAAATACGCTTTTCCCCAGATTGGCTTTTATCTCTTCCATCGGCCAGAAACGTCCGCCATCCAACTCTTCGGCATCCGGTTGGATTTCTCCGTTATAAACGGTACGGAAAGTATTGACCAGTTCTTTTTCGATGACCGATTCGAAAACATAGCGGGTGATGAATTGTGGTGTAAACTCGGTTATACCTAATTCTTCCCGAACTTCCCGGCGAAGCGCATCCTCTACTGTTTCACCATAATCGATATGTCCGCCGACAGCCGTATCCCATTTACCCGGCTGGATATCTTTATTCATCGAACGCTTTTGCAGATACAATTCTCCCGCATCATTAAAAATATGCAGGTGGATGACTGGGTGTAATTGTTTACTCCCACTATGGCATTCCCGGCGAGTCGCCTTACCTATTGTTTCTCCCTCTTCGTTGACCAGAGGGAACCATTCTTCTTTCATCTTTTTCTATATTTTGAGCATGCAAAGATAAGGAATAAAGGAGGTTGGAATATGGATTTTAATTATTACTTTTGCAAAGGACATAATAAAAAGAAATAACTATGACAAAATCAACTATGGCCCTGGAAGCTGAAAAAGCTGAATTGGCAAGAATTGTATTAGCCTTGGATGATATGGATTTAGTAAAGAAAGTAAAAGCCTCCATCAAACGTATTACTACTCCGAAAGAAGATCCTTTCTTTACCAACCCGGCAAACTTGGCGCATTTCCGGAAATCTGTGCAACAGAAGGAAAACGGAGAAGTCGTGGAGTTGACACCTGAACTTCAGAAAGAGTTGCTTGGTTTATGAAATATAAACTGATTATTACTGAGAAAGCTAAGGTGGATATTGCTTCCTTCTCTAGTACAGGTGATAAAGCAGCTGCTAAGAAAGTGAATGCATTATTAAATGAATTACGTGAACATCCTTACACCGGCACCGGTAAACCTGAGGCTTTGCGGGGAAACTGGTCCGGCTATTGGTCTCGCCGTATCAATAAAAAAGACCGGTTAATTTATACGGTTGAGGAAGACAAAGTAATCGTAACGGTAGTACAAGCGAAAGAGCATTATAATGACAAATGATAGAGCCATTATAATGCTTTTATAACATCCGCCAATTCCTTATCCGATAACCCTTCTCCATAAGTCGCATAATCCAGACGGAACGTGCAGCCGTTTTTATATTCGGAACAGCCGTATGCCGTTTTGCCACGCAGGATATTTCCTTTCTTACAGATCGGACAAACAGGTTTTTCTATTTCTTTCGGTTTCTCTTCCTTCTTAGCACGTGGCTTGCGGGGTTTCTTTTCCTTTTTCTCCTCTTTAGTCCCTTTTTCTGCTTTCGGAGCTTCTTTGGCAGCCTCCTCGATGGTGATCGTGCGGGTAGACTGGTCGGACAGTACGTTGATGACTACCTGGTTTACCATTTGTTTCAGTTCTTCCAGGAAAGTCCGGGCTTCATATGTGCCCCGTTCTATCTGACGCAGTTTCTTTTCCCATAAACCGGTAAGTTCGGCACTTTTGAGCAGCTCTTCATGTATCGTACCGATCAGTTCCTTTCCTGTTGCGGTAGGGAACAGGTTCTTACGTTCTTTCCGGATATAGTTCCGTTTGAATAATGTTTCGATAATTGCGGCACGGGTGGAAGGACGACCGATGCCATTCTCTTTCAAGGCATCCCGCAAGTCTTCATTATCCACTAATTTACCGGCTGTCTCCATGGCACGAAGCAAGGTCGCTTCCGTATATGGCTTGGGGGGAGTCGTCCATGTCTCCTTCAGCAATGGTTTGTGAGGACCTGACTCTCCTTTCGTAAAGTCAGGCAAAACACCTTCTTCTTCGGTCGGTTCGGCATCCGGGTCTTTCTGTTCCGCTCCGAAAACGACACGCCATCCCGGCTTCAATATCTGCTTTCCGGTCACTTTAAAATCCACCTTACCCACTTTGCCGAGTACGGTAGTAGTTGATATTTCGCAATCCGGATAAAAGGCGGCTATAAAGCGGCGGGCAACCAGGTCATACACCTTCCGTTCGTTTTCCGTCAGATTACGGGCCGGAACACCGGTCGGGATGATCGCATGGTGATCGGTAACCTTCGAGTTGTCGAATACCTTTTTGCTTTTAGGAATCTTGGCGTTCAGTAACGGAGCAGTCAGCTCGGTATAGTCCACCAGACCTTTCAGCGTATTCGGGACTTTCGGATAAATATCTTCACTCAGGAATGTGGTATCTACACGCGGATAGGTCGTCACTTTCTTTTCATATAATGACTGGATCAGTTTCAACGTATCGTCGGCGGTAAAGGCAAATTTCTTATTGCACTCTACCTGCAACGAGGTCAGGTCGAAAAGACGGGGAGCATATTCTTTCCCTTTCTTTTCGGAGATATCGGTGACGGTGAAGTCCTCCTGCTGTACGATTTCCAGAAAAGCTTCTCCTTCCTCTTTCTTGGTAAATTTACCTTTAGTGGCGGAAAACGTCGTATTCCGGTAGACCGTCTTTAATTCCCAGTAAGGTTCGGGCTTGAAATTGTCTATTTCTGCCTGCCGGTTGACGATCAGTGCCAGTGTCGGTGTCTGAACGCGTCCGATGGAAAGGACCTGGCGGTTTTGTCCGTAACGGATCGTGTATAAACGGGTAGCGTTCATTCCCAATAGCCAGTCGCCGATGGCACGTGACAGTCCGGCTTCGTATAATGTCTTAAATTCGGTTTGTTCCTTCAGATGCTGGAAACCTTCGCGGATGGCCTCTTCGGTCAGAGAAGAGATCCACAGTCGGTAGACCGGGCAGGTACAACCGGCTTTCTGCATCACCCAACGTTGTATCAATTCCCCTTCCTGGCCGGCATCACCGCAGTTGATCACCATTTCCGCATTCTGCATGAGGGTTTCGATCACTTTGAACTGCTGCTCGTAAGTCGGGTTACTGATCAGTTTGATACCGAAACGGGGCGGGATCATCGGAAGCGCACTCAGGCTCCACCGTTTCCATTCGTCGGCATAGTCATGAGGCTCCTTCAGTGTACACAGATGTCCGAATGTCCAGGTAACCTGATATCCGTTTCCTTCAATATACCCGTTCATCTTTTTTGTAGCCCCCAGTACTTCGGCAATCTCGCGTGCCACACTCGGTTTTTCAGCAATACATACTTTCATCTGCAATCTAATCCTTTCGTAAAAATCATACAAATGTACGCTTTCCTGTTGATATTTCCATGAGAAAGTTCTGTTCAGATACTTGTTTCTTTGGAAAACTTTGCGAACTTTGTCTTGCCTAAAAGGTGCGCAAAGTTTAACAAGAAACATAATATCATGAACAGCAAACTATTCTTACTGGCTGCTGCATCCGCATTTTCAATGTCTGGTGTGGCCGCAAACTACACCAACTTTATCATCATCAACCTCGACGATGCAGGTTATGGGGATTTCTCTTATAACGGTGCCTACGGATATAAAACGCCGAACATCGACCGTATGGCTGCCGAAGGAGTCCGTTTCACTCATTTCCTAGCCGGACAACCTATCAGCGGTGCATCGCGTGCCGGATTGCTGACCGGTTGCTATCCGAACCGTATCGGTTTTGCCGGAGCACCGGGACCGGGTTCTGATTATGGTATCAGTCCAGATGAAATGACGATAGGGGAATTATTGAAACAAAAAGGATATAGTACGGCTGTTTTTGGTAAATGGCATTTGGGAGACGCCAAACAATTTCTTCCTTTGCAGAACGGTTTCGATGAATATTACGGGCTGCCTTATTCCAATGATATGTGGCCTTTCCATCCGCAACAGGGGGAAGTGTTCAATTTCCCGGATCTGCCGACTTACGATGGAAACGAAATAGTCGGTTATAATACCGATCAGACCCAATTTACAACCGATTATACGAATCGTACGGTAAACTTCATCAAGAAAAACAAAAATAAACCGTTCTTTATCTATTTGGCGCATTCCATGCCGCACGTGCCACTGGCTGTTTCCGATAAGTTTAAAGGAAAGAGTGAACAGGGGTTATACGGTGATGTAATGATGGAACTGGACTGGAGTGTCGGTGAAGTGTTGAAAGCATTACGTGAACAAGGATTGGAAGAAAACACCCTGATCGTCCTCACTTCCGATAACGGTCCCTGGGCTAACTACGGAAACCATGCCGGTTCTGCCGGAGGATTGCGTGAAGCAAAGGCCACCACTTTCGATGGCGGTAACCGTATTCCTTGCGTCATGTACTGGAAAGGGGTGACCCAACCGGGAACAACCTGCAACAAACTAGCTTCCAATATCGACCTGTTGCCTACGCTGGCAGATATCAGTGGTGCTCCGCTGCCGCAGCGTAAGATTGACGGTGTAAGTATCCTGCCGTTAATCAAGGGAGAAAAGGATGCTAATCCGCGTGAATCGTTCGTCTATTATTATCATAAGAATGATCTGGAAGCAGTGACAGACGGCAAGTTCAAACTCGTTTTCCCGCATAAGTATGTAACTTATGGTGCTTACGTGCCGGGTAATGACGGTCAGCCGGGTGATTTGACGAACCTGGAATTGAAAAAGGCTGAAATGTACGACCTGCGCCGTGATCCGGGAGAACGTTACGATGTCATTTCCCAATATCCGGAAGAAGCAGCCAAGCTGATGAAGATCGCCGATGATATGCGCAAGGATCTGGGAGATAACCTGACACGTGTGAAAGGTCCTGGACGTCGTGAACCGGGGAAACTGAAATAATATATTATTATATAGGTAATGAAAAACGCTGATCTAATTTTGAAGGCTGGTCTGTTAGCAACATGCCTGCCTATCATTGGTTGCAACTCGAACAAAAAGACGGAGAAAGAGGCGGAGGAACGCCCGAATATCCTCTTTATTTTGTCTGACGACCACACCGGTCAAGCATGGGGTATCTATGGAGGTATCCTGGCTGACTATGTTAAGAATGAGAATATCCGCCGTCTGGCCCAGGAGGGTTGTGTGCTGGATAATTGCTTTTGCACGAACTCGATATCTGCTCCCAGCCGTGCAGCTATCATGACCGGTGCTTACAGTCATCGCAACGGAGTGTATACATTGGAGGACGGGCTGGATCCGGCTGTCGACAATATCGCCAAACAGATGCAGGCCGGCGGTTACCAGACAGCTCTGATCGGCAAATGGCATCTGAAGAGACAACCTGCCGGTTTCGACCATTTCAATGTATTCCATGACCAGGGCGAATATGTTAACCCTATTTTTAAGACGGCTGAAAACTGGGTGGACGACGATAAAGGCAAACAAGGCGTTGAGGTAAAAGGTTTCTCGACCGATATCGTTACCGACCAGACGATGGAATGGATACGCAACCGCGACAAAACGAAACCTTTCATGATGTGCTGCCACTTCAAAGCAACCCACGAACCCTGGGATTTCCCCGAACGGATGAAGCACCTCTATGACGATGTCGTTTTCCCGGAACCGGAGAGCATGATGGAGTTCGGACCGGAGGAATCGGGTAGAGCTTTCCAAGGACAGCAGCTGGAGAATATGGGCTGGCGTTGGGAGACTGCCTCGAAAGACCCGGATGCCTGGTGGTGTCGTTATCCGGAACTGCCTTTCTCTACCAAGGGAATGGATAAAGTGGCTGCCCGTAAGAAGATTTACCAGAAGATGATTAAGGATTATCTGCGTTGCGGTGCTACGATCGACGATAATATCGGTCGTTTGCTGAAGATGCTCGATGAAGAGGGACTGAGCAAGAATACGATCGTCGTGTATGTATCCGACCAGGGATATTTCCTGGGTGAACACGGTATGTTCGATAAACGCATGATGTATGAAGAACCTCTGCACATGCCGTTCGTGATCCGTTATCCGAAAGAAATTCCTGCAGGAACACGCAATAAGGATATTATCCTGAACGTGGACTTTGCCGCTACACTTGCCGACTATGCCGGAATAAAAGCTCCGGAAAGATCGCAGGGAGAAAGTTTCCGTGAAAACCTGAAAGGCGAGACTCCTGCCGACTGGCGCAAGGCGATGTACTACCGTTACTGGACACATCATTCCATCCGCCCGGCTCATATGGGTATCCGCAACGAACGTTATAAACTGATGTTCCTCTATGGCGACCGTCTGAATGCAACCGGCTCGGAAGAAACACCGACTACGCCGGCATGGGAATTTCATGATCTGCAGGTCGATCCGAAAGAAGACAAGAACATGTATAACGATCCTCAATATGCCGATGTGATCAAGGAGATGAAACAGGAACTGTTGAAACTCCGTGCGGATGTCGGTGATACAGATGCCGATACACCCCGGATGAAGGAAATAATGGACCAGTATTACTGGTAATGTTTATACGCTTTTACTGAAAAAAGGAGGCTGTGACATAAGGACTGGATAGCCCGTGCCGCAGTCTTCTTTTTGTTTCTAAACAATTATAAACCACTAAAATAATGGAAATGAAGAATGTTTATATTATGACTGTTGCCAGTCTCTTTCTGGGACTAAGCCCGTTGGCGGCACAACAGAAGACAGGTAATATTGTCGAGTATTTCGGAAAAGAAAGAGTAGAACGGATGGATGAAGGTATCGTACTTCACTCTTTCAAACAGGGATATTTTGTTCCGGTAACGGCTCCTTCCGGCTATTTATTCACTACCTCTGACGGACTGGGATGGGAGATTGCGACCGGTAAGTTCAAGGCTCCTTCCGAAAACAACCTGACAGCAACCAACTACGGACGAACCCGTGAAGCTGTACAATGGACACCGATCGAGGCTGATTCTACCGGTAAGTTCGCCAACCGTGCTTTACGCCGTGCCTATGTCTTTACCGAATATAATGCCGATAAACCTCAGATTGCCTTACTCGAATCAAGCGGAAACACCCGTACTTTTATCAACGGTATGCCTCACGAAGGAGATCATTACGATTTTGCTTATACGTTGATCCCTTTCCGGATGCAGAAGGGTAATAATGAATTTATTTTCACGCCCGGACGTTTTGGCAGAGTTGCCGCTAAACTGATCCTTCCGTCCAAACCGGTGATGTTGACCAAACGGGATATGACGCTTCCGGATATTATCAATGGAGAAGGAGAGAAGTGGGGAGCTATCCGTGTCGTGAATGCACAGGAAAAAGCGCTTTCCGGATTAAAGATACAATGTAAACTGGAAAATGGGGAAACAGCCACCCTGACAACGGATGATATCATGCCGATGATGGTTCGCAAGGTTAAATTCCGTATCCCTGCTGCTACGTCGACGAAGACGGGGGCAACGAAAGCAACGGTTATCCTGCAGGACAAATCTGGCAAGGAGATCGACCGTACGGAAATTGTTTTGCAGCAAAAAGACGCATCTGTCATACATGAACGTACTTTCATCAGCGATGTGGATGGGAGTGTACAGTATTACAGTGTGAATCCTTCTACTACCCAAGGTGATAATCAGGCTTTGTTCTTGTCTGTTCACGGAGCATCTGTGGAAGCCCGTAATCAGGCTCGTGCTTATGCTCCGAAGGATTGGGGACACATCATCGCTCCGACCAACCGCCGCCCGTTCGGTTTTAACTGGGAAGAGTGGGGACGTATCGATGCGATGGAAGTGCTGGCTGAAGCGGAGAAAGTATTTAAAACAGATCCTGCCCACACCTATCTTACCGGGCATTCGATGGGCGGACACGGTACCTGGTTCCTGGGTGTCACCTATCCCGATCGTTTTGCCGCTATCGCTCCTTGTGCCAGTTATCCGGATATAGCCCGTTATTCGCGGCCGAATGCCGATGCAGCCAATGTGGGCGAGAAACATTTCACAACGATCTGTCAGGCAGCCAATGCCGGACGTGTGCTGGATTTGAAAAGGAACTTCCTGCAATCGGGTATCTATATTCTTCATGGTGATTCGGATAATGTCGTTCCTATCCAGCAGGTACGTCAGATGCGCGAAGTATTAGGCACATTCCATCCGGACTTCTGTTATTATGAATATCCGGGCGGGTCGCACTGGTACAGTAATGAGAGTGTTGACTGGAAACCGATTTTCGATTATTTTCGCTGGCATAAAGTACCTGCAGACGGCGAAGTAAAGCAACTGGAGTTCCATACTGCTTCCCCTGCTATCTCAGCTAAGGATTATTGGGTAACCATCAATCAGCAGGATACGGCCTATGCTTTCTCTTCCGTTTCTTTCAAACAGACGGATAATGGCATTTCGGGTACGACTTCCAACGTGGCATCGCTGACATTCGATCTGCCAGCCTTGAAACTCCCGGCAGCAGCAAGCATCACCATCGACAATGAAACAATTTCGGCAGATGGTACCCAGCCGGCTGTGCTGAAGAAAGTTTCCGGTAAATGGACATTGGTGAATGAAATTCCTGCAACAGAGAAATATCCGTCTCGTTACGGAGGCTTTAAACAGGCGTTCGACAAGAATGTGGTATTTGTATATGCTACAGGAGGTAATAAGGAAGAAAACAATTGGTATCAGAACAAGGCTCGTTTCGATGCCGAGACTTTCCTTTATAGAGGAAACGGTTCAATCGACGTGATTGCAGACAAGGACTTTACCCCGTCTGCTTATGCCGATCGCAATGTGGTCCTTTACGGGAATGCAGCCAACAACAAAGCTTGGAATAAGCTCCTGAAGAATGCTCCGGTACAGGTGCTGAAAGGTGAGATCCGCATGGGAGGTAAAGTGTTGAAAGGTAACAATCTGGGTGCTTATTTTGTTTATCCTCGTCCCGACAGCCGTACAGCCAGTGTAGGTGTTGTAGCCGGAACAGGGATTGAAGGAATGAAAGCAACCTATCCGAATGATTACATCTCCGGCATTACTGGTTTCCCCGACCTACTGATCTTCAATGTGGATGTCCTGAAAGATGGTATTCATGGAGTTGAAGTATCCGGTTTCTTCGGTAACGACTGGAGTGTAAAGCAAGGTCATTTTATTACAGAATAAGATCGCGATTTGACTGATAAATATAGTCTAAAGATAAAAAATCCCTGCGCAGGTAGTGACGACTGGCTGCGCGGGGAATAAAAAAACAGCCGTGCGGGTAATTACGACTACCTGCGCGGGTAGTGACAACTGTTATTCAATGTTTTTACGAATCTTGGTCAGATAACCTTTCATCGCTTCCGAATCTTTATCCTTAATAATATCCTGAAGAATATTCAGTTCTTCCTGGATACGAGCAATCTGTTTCGGAGTACGCGGATTGAAGAGAATTTCTGTCAATAGATAATCATCTTCAGACAGCAATCCGCGTGCAATCTTCATGTGACGTTTGAACGTTGTACCCGGTGCATCCTGATGTTTCATGATGGCGGCAAATACCATGGTCGAAGCAAACGGTATACCTAAAGAATAAGCAACCACCTTGTCATGTTCCTCAAACGTATATTCACGTATATTCAGGCGCAGGCTGGAATAGATATCTTTGAAGAAGATCTTTCCCAAATGGTCACCTTCCGATATGATGATCGTATTTTCCTTTTCCAGATTTCCCAGATTGGCAAAAGTCGGACCGAACATCGGGTGAGTGGAGACATACGGGAATCCGCAGGTTTCGTAGAACTCTTTCAGATGCGTTTTCACGGAAGCGATATCTGAAATAATACAATACGGTTGCAGATAAGGAAGAACGGTTTTGAACGCGTCGATCGTATAATTCAACGTAACGCAATTGATAACCAGTTCGGGAGCAAAGTCTGCCACCTCTTCCGGCTTTTGTAACCGTACGGCATTGTAGATGAAACGCATGCGCTTCGGATCATTTTCCAATACTGCTACTTCGTGGTCAAAACTCAGCAAGTCGGTGAAGAAAGAACCCATCTTTCCGGCACCTAATATTAATATCTTCATTATAGATAATTATTTTTATTCATTCATGATGATCATCTGCTGACGAACAGATTCTTCATGTATTTCTTTTAATATTTCCTTTACAAACTCGGTATTCAGGTCCATTGTCTGTCCCATGTCCGAACGTTTTTCCAGGATCTCGCTGTAACGGGGTGATTGCAGGATGGGCATATTATGCTCTTTCTTATACACACCGATTTCGCGTGAAATACGCATACGTTTAGCCAGCAGTTCAAGTAATTGTTCGTCGATACCATCGATCTGGCGACGCAGTTCGGCTAGGTTTTCTGTGGTCTGTGTCTCGTTGCGGATAACCAGTAAATTGACAACATAATCCAATACATCCGGGGTGATCTGCTGTGAAGCATCGCTCCAGGCACAATCCGGACACGGATGCGATTCGATCATCAGACCGTCGAAACTCAGGTCCATAGCCTGCTGTGAAAGCGGGGCGATCAGTTCACGCTTGCCTCCGATATGGCTGGGGTCGCAGAAGATCGGCAGGTTCGGCATGCGGCGGCGCAGTTCGATAGGAATATGCCACAGCGGCAGGTTACGGTACATCTTCTTGTCATATGAGCTGAATCCGCGGTGGATAGCTCCCAAGCGACGAAGACCTGCTCCGTACAAACGTTCGAATGCACCGATCCACAATTCCAAATCCGGATTAACCGGGTTCTTGATCAGGACTGGAATATCTACACCTTTCAGCGCATCGGCAATCTCCTGTACAGCGAACGGATTAACGGTGGTACGTGCACCGATCCATAAAATGTCGATTCCGGCTTTCAACGCTTCAAATACATGGTCTTTTGTTGCCACTTCAGTTGCGACATACATGCCGGTTTCTTTCTTTACCCGTTTCAGCCATTGCAGCCCGACTGCACCGATACCTTCGAATCCTCCCGGTTTAGTACGCGGTTTCCAGATTCCTGCACGGAATATCTTTACACCTTTTGAAGCAAGCTGAGTAGCTGCATCCATAACTTGTTCTTCTGTTTCGGCGCTACACGGTCCCGAAATGATGATGGGACGCTGAGGGTCCACACCGGGTAATAAGATTGATTCTAATTCCATTTCCATGATGATATACTTTTATTTGTTTATTTCTAATTGTTTGATTCTGTTTAATGCTTCTTGTAACGCTTCGTTCTTGCAGCAAAGGGAGATACGGATATAACGCTCGCCGCAGCTGCCGAAGATAAATCCGGGAGTGATAAAGACGTTGGCTTCGTACAACACTTTGTTTGCCAGCGCTTCGCTGCCTTCCGCTTCTGCCGGAATCTTTCCCCAAAGGAACATTCCCACCTGGTTCTCATCGAAAGTACATCCCAGGGTATGCATGATTTGTCCGGCGAGGTCACGGCGGCTGCGATAGGTACGGTTCATGTTATCGTACCATTCTTTCGGTGCTTTCAGGGCTTCCACCGCAGCATGTTGCATCGGTTTGAACTGTCCTGAGTCGATATTGCTCTTTACTTTCAGTATCCATTGAACGAACTGTGCATTTGAAGCCAGCATTGCCATACGCCATCCGGGCATGTTGTGCGCCTTGCTCATCGAATTCATTTCGATGCAGATGTCTTTGGCTCCCGGCACGCTGAGGATACTTAACGGATGCTCGTTCAGAATGAAACTGTACGGATTGTCATTACAGATAATAATACCGTGTTTGCGTCCGAAAGCAACTAGCTTCTCAAAAAGCTCTTTGCTGGCATTGGCTCCCGTCGGCATATTGGGGTAGTTTACCCACATCAGTTTCACATTGGAAAGATCGCTCTTTTCCAAAGCTTCGAAATCCGGCTGCCATCCCAATTCTTCTTTCAGTTCATAGGGGATCAGGTTTGCCTGTACCAGCTTACTGACCGAACTGTAAGTCGGATAACCCGGGTTGGGAACCAATACGCCGTCGCCCGGATTCAGGAAAGCCAGCGAGATATGCAGGATACCTTCCTTGGAACCGATCAGCGGCTGGATCTCCGTCTTCGGGTCCAGCTCCACATCGTACCAGGTCTTATACCAGTCAGCAAAACCTTTACGTAATTCCGGAATACCTACATACGGCTGATAACCATGCTCATTGGCATTATGGGCATGTTCGCACAACGTCTCGATCGTCTGTTCCGAAGGAGGCAGGTCGGGACTACCTACGCCGAGGCTGATCACATTCTTGCCTGCGGCATTCATTTCGGCTACCTCTTTCAGTTTCTTCGAGAAGTAGTATTCCTGTACGCTGCCGACGCGGTCGGCAGGTGTGATGTTACACACTTTGTTTTCCTTCTGCATATTCACCTAAAATTTTTAAGTCTTTTGTTAATGGGATGATTGCATCCAATGCTTGTTTGTATCTGGTATAATCAGTAAATGTCAGGTCGATATAGAACAAATACTCCCATTCGCGGCCGATGATCGGGAGCGATTGTATTTTAGAAAGATTCATGTCGTAAAAAGAGAGGATGGAAAGCACTTTGGAAAGACTGCCGGAGGTATGGGGGAGAGCGAATACCAGTGAGGATTTGTTGACGTCTGCCTTTTCAAGCAGGTCTTCAGCCGTCCATCGGTCTGCCAGGGCAAGGAAGCGGGTGAAGTTTCGTTTGTTTGTCTCGATCCCTTCGGCAAGGATTTCCATATTGTAGATCTGGGCGGCCAGTTTACCGCAGACGGCGGCGTGTCCTTTCAGCTTATTTTCGGAAATCCATCGGGCGCTCATGGCAGTGTCTTCTTTTTCCACCATCTTCACATTCGGCAGGGTATCGAGGAAGTCGGTACATTGCATCAGCGCGATCGGGTGGGAGTTGACTTCCGTGATATCGTGTATCGTCGTACCCGGTAGTGCAACCAGCGAATGCGAAATACGCAGTTTGTATTCTCCTATCACCCGCAGACCGCTTTCGCGTATCAGCTCATGATTCTGCAGCAGGCTTCCTGCAATCGTATTCTCGATGGCCATCAGACCCAGTATCGCCGGATCTTTCTTGATGGTCGTGATTACATCTCTGAATGTATTGCATCCAACGATCTCAATTTCTCCACCTTCATAGAAGCTACGGGCTGCGATGTCGTGATACGAACCGGCTATTCCCTGAATTGCTACTCTCTTTTTCATCTTTCTGTCTTAAAGTCATAAAAAAAGTCCCACCGTAACCGGCAGGACTTCATATTATTATTGATACATATTATCTATCATCAACGCTTTACATATAAATTCCTGCCTTCACTTTGCTAAAGTAAAAGTAATAAAAGAAATATGTAAAGCTAAATCGATTCATTTGTCTCGTTTGTTTTTAAATACGCAGCAAAAGTAACGCTTTTTTGGAAACTACAAGCAAAAAGTGATATTTTTTTTGTGCTGCCTCCTAAAAATAATGTTCAGACTACTTTTAATCCGGGTTGTAGCGTCAACATTTCTTTCGGTACGGACTTTTTGATACTCTCTATCAGCATGCCGGCAATCGTATGGCGGATAAAGTCCTTACGGGTGATCCAGACAATTTCGCGTGCCGGTTTGGGGATCGCGAAAGGACGAACCAGTGTTTTCTGGTCTTCGCTAAGCTGCAGTGTCGCCAGTTCCGGAATAAAAGTGACCCCATTGCCGCTTTCCACCATTCGCATGAATGTCTCCAGGCTTCCCAAACGGTAAGCCGCCTGGCGTAGTTTCACTTTTTCCATCTGGCAGAAACGCATCAACTGGTCGCGGAAGCAATGTCCTTCATCCAGCAGCCAGAGATGTTCGTCGCTGATATCTGCCGTACGGATCAGGTCCTTTTTGAAGACCGGGTCGTTCTTGGCTACATATCCGAAGAATTGTTCATAATATAATGTATCGCCCTGCAACTGATTTTCTGTCGGTTGGTTGGCAATGATAGCGGCATCGATTTCTCCGTTCAGGATGGCTGACATGGTTGGAGCCGTTTTCATTTCCAGGATACGGATATCCAGTTCCGGATGTTTTTCCGACAACTGCTGGAAAAAGCGGGGGAGCAGGTACGGAGCAATGGTCGGGAGTACTGCCAGGCGGAATGTACCTTTCAGTGACTGCTCTTCCTCATTAACGATATCTTTGATCAACGAAGCCTGGTAAAGAACCGTGCGTGCCTGGTCGATTACTTTACGTCCGGCAGGAGTAGGGCATACCGGCTGTGTATTACGATCAAAAAGTTTGATCCCTAGTTCGTCTTCCAGTTTCTGGATCATCATACTGAGGGTAGGCTGTGTCACTCTGCAATGTTCTGCCGCTTTGGCAAAATGGCGGTAAGTGTCTACCGCCAGGATGTACTCTAGTTGCTGTATATTCATTATTTTACAATTCTCATGATATTAATCCTTACCAAAATCAATTACAAAGATATAAAATTTTTGTTAGGTCACATAAGAAAAGCCGGAAAGAGACTCCCGGCTTTAACTGTTTATTTTACTAATGAATGATATATTCCTAGTGTTTAATTCAACTTGAATCGTAATCCTAGTTTTACTCCGAACGACATCACTTTTACCTTATCGGTCACATTCGAATTCAACATCCCGTTGTACGGGATACCTTGACCGACGATCTTATTTCCTTCGGGATGATAAGAAGCAGGAGAGGAGAGTAAGCCCTGGGCCTTTTTCTTCTTCATGTTGGTAAAACCGTAATCTATATAGCCGCCCAGCAGCAGATCAATATCTTTATCCTCATTCAGTGAAACCATAAAACCCAGTTCTGCCGTTCCTGCAACCCCCAGTTTCAGTTTGTTCTTGCCGCTCCAATCAAGTTCTTTACCCGGATCGTTAATCGTACCGAAACCATGGTGAGGGACAGGTGACTCAGATGGTGAACCTACATCGGAAGGGATGTGTGGATAATATCCCGACACATTCAGTTCGGTGGCAGTATTTCCTTGCACTTTATATTTTGCCTTAACTGGTATCTGCAGCTTAATCCCTAGTCCGGCATACAATCCCCAGTTTTCTTTTTCGCCGAAGCGTGTTTGATACATCGCCATCAAAGGTACATCCAACAGGAAAGCTGTCTGTTTCTCTTCCAGGTTCTTCAGTCGGGCACGGAGCTCAAATTCACGGGGATGCCCGGAGAAATCGTCATCATCGATCATATTGCCCAGCTTCATATATTTTTCGTTGGACATATCACCTTTTAGTTTGCCGGTAGTGGCATAACGGGAGATGCCTGCTCCCGTAGAAAAGCCCCAATGACGATTGAAGAAATAGCTGTAGCGGACATCTATCTCATAGCCCGGTTTCGCATTCCGTTTCCCTTTTTCTTCAAACCCTTCGATCTGATAATTCAGCTTGTAACGGAAAGTGGAAGAACCCACGCCTCCGGAAACCGTCAGGTAAGAGGTTTTTGTCGTGTCTTTTTTCTCTTCCTTGTATTCATTGCGGTACTCACGTTGTAGACGTTGTTGTTGCTGGCTGTGTTCTCTGCTACCCGTTCTTTGCTGGGCGGAAACGTTGCAGGCAAGGCTACCTGCAACAAACACGATGATAGTTTTCTTTATATTTAAAATTATTGTGCTCATATCTATATTCTTTATTTTACGATGATTTTATGAGTTGTTGTTTTTCCTGATTCGGTAGTAACTTTTACGATATAACTACCGGATGCCATGTCGGCAGAGATTTTGGTCTCCGTAGTCATAGTAGTCTTTTTTTCTATCAACTGACCGTTCAGGTTATAGATCTCGATAACGGCAGATTCAGATGTTTCTTCCGGAACTCCCAGGCTGACCGTGATTTTATCACTCTTTTTCACCATTGTCGGATAAACGCGTGTGATCGGGAACTGGGTCAATGTCTCGAACGTGATCGGACAGCTGACCACATAGGTATCATCGGCACGGTATGCCTGAATAAAATAAGTACCCAACAGACCTTCCGGCACGGAATAGTAGATGGAAGTGCCGTTCTTTTCGATCTTTTGCCCGTCCTTGTACCATTGGAAGCGCACAAATTCGTTGTCAGGGTTGGTGATGTACAGGAACTCATTCCATTTCACCAGTATACGCAGACCGTTTTTGTTCACGGTTACTACACGACTACTTTCCAGTCCGCAATCGCCGTATACGTCGACATGGTATTTGCCTTCCTTGTCCGGGGTCAGAGCAGCCGTATATGTATCTGATGTAGCTCCGATGATAACTTCATTATTGAAGAACCACTGGTAACTCAGATTGATACCGATCGCTTCGACCGTCAGGGTGAATGCATCGCCGTCACAGACCTTTACCGATTGTGGCTGTTTGGTGATCGTGGTAGTTTGTAATACTTCTATTTCAAACGGATGAAGTTCGACGAGGTCCGGATCGCTTTTCCTGCGTATGTATACGGTCCCCGTGTAGATACCTTTGGCAATAATGTTGTTGACAGGTACCGTGAGGTAATGGGGCGTTACATCTCTGTAATCCGTATCTTTGAAGCCGGCTTTCAACCCTTCTTCGGAGAAACGGACAGAATATTCGAGGCTATTATCAGGATCAGTCAACAGGATCGGAATTCTGAATTCACCCTCTATACCGCAATACGGTGCGATATCACCCAAAACGCCATCACGTATGATAATCGTGTGGTTATAGGCGGGTTGCGGATAGTATTCTTCCGTCGCGATACGTTCTCCGTCATACAATGTTAGTTTGTAGACATTGTAAATATAGGTCCCGACCAGTGTATGGGCTTCTCCTTTGTTGAAAGTATAGCGTTTGGTGCGGGGAACAGTTTCATCCAACGGATAATGGTAGCTGACTGGAGTCGCAGTGTATTCGATTTCCCAACTGTCGTAAGTCACATCGTTGAAACCGACCGGTCGTATCTGTACATATACGGGAGTCCCTTTGTTTACGGATGTTGTAGTCAGGTTGTCCACATCTATAAACTCCTCTGGCTTATTGGTTGTTGTAGATACGGACCATTGTAATCCTCCCCCTGTTCCCGGTCCGGGACCAGGTCCTTCGCTGTCACTGATCACGATAGTATGCCGGTACGGAGAATTGTTATAGTCGTAAGTTTTAACGACCTGGTTGCCGTACATATCATATAGTGTCAGTTTTGTGACAACATACATATAGGTTCCCTTTTCAGTGTGAGCCTCCCGGTTATTGAAATGGTGTCGTTCGGTCTTCAGTTTGGGTGTCATTCCGTAATAATGTTCTGCCGGAGTTACGGAATATTCTATATCCCAGCGTTCAAAGACGATGCCTTCATGTTTTATCGGACGTATCTGTACGAAGACGGGAGTCCCGTAATTAACGGAAGTGGTGGTCTGATCCTTTACGTCCTTGAAATAGGGTTGTTCACTGGTAACGGTGGAAACGGACCATTGTAGCTTAGGATCTATCACGACCGGTTTATCCTGAATGACTACTGTATGTGTGCAGGATGCATTACGGTAGATATACGTAGCGACTTCCGTTCCACTCTTGTAGAGGATCAGTTTGGTTACATTATAGTGATAAGTACCTTCAAGCGTGTGGGCCTCTCCCTTATTGAAATTATAACGTGCCGTTTTAGCAATGCTTTCGTCTATTGGATAGTGATAGTCAACGGGTGTAGCAGAGTATTCGATGGTCCAGGTGTCGAAATCGATATGTTCGAGACCTGTCGGACGAATTTGCACATACACAGGTGTACCCACCATGACGGATGTCGTGGAATTGTTTTCCACATCATTGAATTCATACAGGTCGGCAGTTGTTTTAGAGACAGACCATTGTAGTTTCAGTGTTGAGTTTGGTTCCCATTGGGCGTAGAGGTCGATATTTTCAGTGATTGTAAACATAGCTCCCGGCAGATAAACTGTACCGCTGCCATCGGCATGGGTTGTCCATTTTACGAAAATGTAATTTGGACGGTTGGGCAAATTGGTAGCAGGATAGGTGGCAGTAGTAACTTCCCCACCGTCGTAAGCTTGTTTATATGTTTTATCCGGATCGAAATTAGAATGATAGGTTACCTCCAAAGCATCCTCTTTCCATAGAGCCTTATATTTTTTATTTTCAGTGACGGCATCCGAACTTACCCAGTCTTTCTCTTCTGCATCGTCTGTTACCCATTTTAGAAATTGTTTTCCTTCGGGATGAACAAGTTTATCGGCAGCAGTAGTTGGACTGTCTACTTTTCCCTTGTGATTGGTTACTTTATAATAATAGGTGGTTTTACCATCTTCCAGGTTGTAGTAGTCAGTACCGGCGTAATTGTTTTCTCCTAGATTTTCCCAGTTTCCACCGTTTGCGTTAAAACGTACCCAAAGGATTTCAACGGCTCCGGAATCGGAAAAACCGTCATCAGCGATGATACGCGTGTTGTCATTCTGGTCTTTGCCTAACAGATCGCTTAAAGTAGAGTTATCGACCGTATCGTCGGCAAGACCGCTCGGCAGTATGTCTGCCAGGCTCTTGTCATTCGGCAGTATCGGTATTGTTTTGATAACGCCGTAGTAATTTTCATTTGTTCCGTTCCATCTCGGATCTCCAGCTTTTTTACTGCCGTAGGCGATTGGCTTCGGATCGGTTAATCCGAAAATATTAATCAGGGGTTCTCCGATGATATTTGTACCTGTTTTAGATGTCCATGAAGTAGATGTGATGGCTGGATATATATCAGGATATCCACCGGAATAACTATACGTACTTTCATTTCCACTGATAATGTTGTTTCTTAAAGTAGCCTTTCCACTGCCGTATACGGAAATACCTCCTCCGGCATTTCCGGAAGTAGCTGTACCTTTTAGTGCAGTATTTTTGACAATTGTGTTATTTTCGAATGTAACTACGGCTTTTGTATCGACTTCTATGGCTCCTCCTCCGTCAAAACCATCCGCTGTATATGTCCCTTTACGTTGATCGCCTCTTGCCGTATTTCCATAAAAGGTATTATTCCTGACAAGTACATTGGTCAGATACTGACCGACAAAAGCAATAGCGCCTCCTTCGTCGAATGCAGTATTATTCATAAAGGTACTGTTCAAGACTTCGATCTTGCTGCTTCCTCCACCATTATGTGCATAGAAATAAACAGCTCCGCCATCTGCTGTATTTCCCGTATAACCACCGTTATAAGAGTCTACTTCGTTTTCGGTAAATTCACAATTATCGATAATGAATGTATTGGGATAAGCATCTTTCAAGGAGATTACTCCTCCACCTGCTGCTCCGTCTGTTTTTGCTGTCAGTGTAGTATTTTTATACAACCGGCTGTTTTTGATTGAGAAAATCTCAGCCAGATTCTTGGTTATATAAATGATTCCAGCACCGTATGCATCTATTGATCTGGCAAAATTATAGGCAAATGTGCAATTTTCTATCTCATAAGAAACATTACCTGTATAAATGACAGACCCGCCATCGTCCATATTTATCTTTCCGATGGAAATGAAAGAGGATTCTTTTATTGTTACCTTTTTGGCTGTAACACTTATACTACTTGATGCAGGTCGCATTTTTGTTAAAAAACAACCGATAACTCGTAACTCGCCGGAGAAGCCTCCGGTTATTCCTCCGCCAATAGTAGAAGCATCCGGATTCCAGTTTTTGGGGTATTCTCCGTCTGTTAACTCTGAATCTTTTACTAATCCCGTGAGAGTCATATTTTGGATAGTCAATGTTCCATTGCCCGATCCACCGATGGTGAAATGTCGTTGATTCGCTGCTGCTTTCAGTGTTAAATTAGCTCCGTCTACCGTGATTTTTGCTGATGAATTTATCGTTAAGTTTATAGCCGAAGCCTGACTGTTGAAATCAGTCACGAAGGCATCCGTCAATGTGAATTTGGAATCTGTGGATGCTGTGCTGACCATCGTTTGTAACTCTGCAACTGAATTTACATTCGTGCTTGTTTGTGCCACAGCAGGAGCTGTGATACATAATACTATTTGAAATAGTACGAATAAAATTTTTTTCATGTTTTCTCTCCTTTCTCAGCCTGCTTATAAGCAGATAAGTAAAGCGCCGGCGCTTTACTTATCTGCTTATAAGCAGATAAGTAAAGCGCCGGCGCTTTACTTATATTAATTCTATAAAAATAAAAATTTATGTAACTACCTTTCTTTTATTCCGTGCACGCGGAACTTTCAGTTCGCTTTGTCAGTCACCTTCTGTCGGATTTCGATATATAAAATAAAGTAACAGCAATAAAATAAAGTCCTTTCGTAACATGTTAAAAAAATTAGTGGTATAGCAATAAATGTCAAAAGTAGTTTAAACTTTTTTTGTTTACAATTACTCTTACGTCAATTAACGCAGATTATGAGTTTTTTTTCTGTAAGATTTAGCATGTGTTGACATCTGAAGATAAATAATTGAAATGTAGATAGATGGGTTCAGTCTAAGAACTTCAATTAATGTGGTGTATCAGGAGGTGTTGTCTTATCGAAAAAAAAGTATATCCGGAATTATTGTGTCGTTTAGTTTTTTTAATAATAGCATTTTAAAGCTGTCAGTCATTTTTTATGGATGATATGCTCTTGATATGAATAGCTGCCGTTTGTTTAATAGATTTTATCTATGTATATATAGCAATTATCTGTTTGACAGGTGTTTATATATGCTGTATCTTTGCAGTACAAGAAAAATAAAAACGTATAACATATAAAAAATAAGAATTATGAAAACATTAGATTATTTGCATTTAGATGCATCAGCAGCAAACAAAGTAGTAGAAGCATTACAGCAGTTATTAGCCGACTATCAGGTATTCTATACAAACCTTCGCGGATTCCATTGGAATATAAAAGGACATGGATTCTTCGTGCTTCACAGTAAATTTGAAGAAATGTACGACGATGCAGCCGAAAAGGTAGACGAACTGGCAGAACGTATCCTGATGTTGGGTGGCGTACCGGTAAATAAATTCAGTGAATACCTGAAAGTGGCAAGAGTTAAAGAAGTATCAGGCGTTTCCTGTGGTGATGAAGCTCTGGAAAATATCCTGAATACTTACGGACAGTTCATCGCCGAAGAGCGTAAACTCCTTTCTCTTGCGTCGGAAGCAGGTGATGAAGCTACAGTAGCGCTGATGAGCGATTATCTGAAAGAACAGGAAAAATTGGTTTGGATGTTAGTAGCTTATTCCACTTGCGATTGCAAGAAGTAATGAGAAGTAAGTGTAAATATAAATAATTCATTCGTTGCGTTAGAAAGGAGGATGCCGGGAGGTATCCTCCTTTTTCCATTTCTTATGTATATCAATGGTTTTTGCTTTTGGGTAAACTATAAATCTCTTATTTTTGTTCTTATTTATCTTATAAAAACATTGTTATGGAAACAACAGGAAAGATTGCAGACAAAGGAGTATTGGGTTATATGGATTCTCTTGAAAGAGATAAATATGCCTCCGGTAAAAAAGGAACAGCCAGTTTATACAAAGCAACCCGAAATCAGTTGGCGTTATTTATCGGTCAACGCAAATTGGATTTCAAACGTGTGAATACCCAGTTGGTAAATGATTTTGTCGACCATCTGGAGTCATTGAACCTGAGCCGTAATTCAGTAAGTAATTACACCAGCATACTTCGCGCCGTTTATAATTGTGCACTTTCTGAAAACTTAATTGCTCCTGGTGAAAATCCTTTTCAAAAGCTTCGCCTGCGGCCGGTTCAGTCTTATAAACGTTCGGTAGGAGCTGATGTAATAAAGGAAATGACGCAAATGGATTTGAAAGCAAACAAATCGTTGGATTTTGCACGCGATCTGTTTCTTTTTAGTTTTATGGCTTGTGGGATGGCTTTCGTCGATCTTGCCCACCTGACTTATAAAAATATACATGGTAACGAGTTGGTATACTCTCGTGTTAAGACTAAAACGGAAATCCGCGTAAAGATTACTTCGGGTATGCGTCGCCTTTTGGAAAAGTATGCTGATGCTAATTCGAACGCCTTATTTCCTATATTAAAATCATTGGATGCCTCTTATGAAACATATAAGGTGGCTCTAAGGACTTATAACCGTCGTTTGGAGAGGATAGGGAATAAGTTAAGTTGTCCGGTAAAGCTGACATCGTATGTTGCCCGCCATTCCTGGGCAATGAGTGCTAAAGAAAATTCAGCACCGATATCGGTGATCAGTCAGGCACTGGGACATACCTCTGAAGAAACGACTCGTTTTTATCTAAAAGAACTGGACCAATCGATAATTGATAGGGTGAATATGAAAATTATAGGGTTTGTAGAAAAATGGGTAAATAAACAATCGATTAAAAATTGACGCTTATTTACTAAATAAGGGTCATTGCCTTAAAAATGGTAGGTGAAAAATCATAATCAGTAATACCCTATACTACCAAAAGGCTTGAAAATCTATGACAGCGCAAAGGTAAATTTTTTAAATTGATAAAACTTTAGCCGGAAGATATTTTGTGTCATAAAAAAGGTTAATATTAAATTAATGATACTGGAATTTGCGAAAAGATACTGCTAAAAATGCTAGAAATGAGATGATTATGCAATTCAAAGGCTGCCGCTAAAAATCCTTTAACCGAACTTAGCAGAACTACAAAATGATAAGAAATAAATTCATTGACGTTTATTTAAAGAATCGCCGGGTTTATAATATTATTTTACTAAATAAATACTACTACCTAACACTTCGGATTTCTCTTCCCTCTATTTGAAGAAAATAAATCATAACAAAATAAGAAAGAAACCTATTATCGGTGAAATTTCTCTTCCTGAAGTTTCTTTTTAGTATTGTATATATCAGATATATAGTGGTTTAAACCCAATGACCCTTATTTAGTAAATAAGGGTCAAAACGAAACACACTAGTATGTCGCCCGAAATGATGGGACTGACGAACATTGTTATGCAAAAAACTAAATCATAAAGAAATGTCAACTAATTCAATGCCAGTAGTTTTACTTCCAATTAAGGGGGAAGTGACAAAAGCAGAAATCATCATTTCGCTTTGTTTTTTCTTGTCTTTCATCTTCTCCTTATTCGTGCTTCCCCGTATACTTATTATATCCAAACGAAAATTGTTGTATGATAATCCGGATGCCCGTAAAAGTCATTCGGAGGCTATTCCGCGTTTAGGTGGTTTAGTTTTTATCCCGTCGGTACTGATCGCATTATCATTTTCGACAGCTTTCCGTTTTCTGATTGATTTTCCTTTTAATGCCTCTCTGACTGGATATACTTTATTAGAATTATTGTTTCTGATAGCGGGAAGTTTGTTCCTCTATTTAGTCGGAGTGAAAGATGATTTGATTGGTGTGCGTTACCATAAAAAGTTTGTGGCACAATTTTTAGTCGCATTTCTGTTTCCAATGTCCGGTTTGTATATAAATAATATGTATGGGATATTCGGAGTATACGAAGTTCCGGCTCTGATCGGTGTTCCATTTACGATTGTTATGGTTGTTTTTATAACCAATGCAGTTAATTTGATAGATGGTATAGACGGCTTGGCAGGGGGAGGAGGACTGGTTTCTTTTTTGACATTCGGTCTATTATATATACTCCGGCAGGAATGGATCTATTCCATGTTGGCTTTTGCTTTTGTGGGATGTTTGCTTCCGTTTATGTACTACAATATCTGGGGATCTGCCAAACATGGAACAAAATTGTTTATGGGGGATGCCGGTTCCTTGTCTCTCGGATATTTATTATCGTTTTTTGCCATCAAATACGCCATGTATATACCGGAGCATGGAATGGATAAATGTTGCCTGGTAATTCCGTTATCTCTTCTTTTTATACCGGTTTTCGACGCTTTTCGTGTGATGGTAGTTCGTTATTATCAACGTCATCCGTTGTTTCTTGCCGATCGTAATCATATTCATCATAAATGTCTGGCAGCAGGATTGACTCATTTACAATCGACCTTGTTGTTAATAAGTTATATGATAATCATGCTGTTTGTGAATCTTAAATTCGCTCAAATGATGGACCTGAATATTGTATTGATTATCAATATCCTGCTGGCCATTCTGATGAACTATATGCTAAATATGAAAATAAGACAGCGAAAAAGTGCGGGAGCAAAAGCCTTTGACCTCAAAATAATAAAATAAAAATGTATACGATTTTAGTTTTATATACGGAGTTGATGCCTTACAATGTGATTGTATTAAAGACTTTGGTCGAAAAAGGTTGTCGGGTACATGTGGTTTTATGGGATAAAAATAAAAAAACATCCTATTATCCTCCAGAGGAAAAAGGCATTACCAGGTATGATCGTTCTGCCTTTTTTGATACTAACCATCTTTATCTTTTTATTGAAAAGATATGTCCGGATTTGATTTGGACATCTGGTTGGATAGATCCTGTCTATAACGAAGTTTGTGCCCGTGTTCGTAAGAACTTTCATATTCCGATAGTGGCCGGTAGCGATACGCAATGGCGGGGTGGGAAACAATGGCTGAATGTTTTGACTGCTTCTTTTCGTCATCGGAAATGGTTCAGTCATCTGTTCGTATCAGGTGAACCTCAGGTTTCGTATGCTTTGAAATTAGGCTTTCAACCTGAACAGATATTGATGCATAATTTATCAGCGGATGTGGATCTGTTTCATCAGGTAGATACACAAGCTCATAAAGAAAAATATCCCCGGCGTTTATTATATATCGGTCGGTTTGCGAAAGTAAAAGGACTTCCTTTTTTACTGGAAGCCTGGAAATCTATATCGGATCGTAGGGGATGGAAGTTGACGCTGATTGGAAATGGACCGGAATATGCGAAATTACAAGGTTATCCGGATGTGGAAATCAAGGATTTTATGGCACAGAAGGAATTGATGAAAGAACTGGAACAATCCGGTGCTTTCATTTTACCTTCGGTATTTGAACAATGGTCGTTAGTGATTCATGAGGCGGCCTGTGCAGGTCTTCCGATACTCGCCTCCGAGTGTTGTGGAGCAGTGAGTTGTTTTGTAAAAGATGGAGAGAACGGATTTTTATTTAAACCGGGAAACAGAAAATCCATTAGTCGGGTAATAGAGAAATTTATCTCTTTGCAGGAGTCAGAATGGCTGGAAATGGGAAGAGTTAGCAGGGAGCTGTCGGATCAAATAACTCCTACGATGGTAGCAAATACTATTTTATCTATATTGGAATGACGACAGGTCGTTTAGATTTTATAGCGTATGCTCTGTTACCCTGCATCCTTCTGATGCATTTGACGAAGGCTATTCCTTTTTTACCTTCCTTACCCAATGCCATTTATTACGGAGGTTTTATCAGTGTCTTTGTATGGCTTGTGTTACGTGGAGGTCTGGCTATATCATACAGATACTTCCTTTTTCTATTGGCTGCTCTTATTTCAATTTGGGTTAATGATATTCCGGCTTTCTTTAACGTTTGGTTTCGTTTCGTTGCTTTTTTATCTTTAATTCTGGCTGTGGGGCCTTTGGTGGTTAGTCCTTATCTGGCGGAATGGAGACGTTTAGCCTTCACATATGCATTAGTGCTGATCAGGTGGATTGTCTTGCTGTCATTTTTAGGCTGGTTATTCCGTTTGAATTTTGTACAGGGATATAGTGGTTTTAAAGGAATAGCCAATCAATCGATGTTGCTGGCTCCATTAAGTGGTATTTCTCTAATTTATAGTTTATACCGATTTTATTTCCAGTTCAGTCCTGTAAACCGGTGTAAAGAGATTGCGATGGCAGTCCTATCGGTTATAATCTTATTATTGGCGGGTTCTCGTTCAGCATTGGCTAGTAGTCTGTTAGCTTCCGCTTTTTTTTATACCCGGGTTTATCGTCATCAGGTAACAAAATTGTGGAGGATTCTTTTTACTGTTTTGTGCCTGGCAGTTTTGACTTCTGCTATTTGGTGGCCTTATACGGAACGGTTACGTGAAAAGATGACAAGTAGTAAAAAATCAGGAAGTTTAACCGGTTCGCGGGATAATTTATGGGATGACCGCATGAGAGAGTTTAAGGCTTTTCCTGTTTTTGGCGTTGGGTTTGCAACGATGAATATGGAGTATATAGAGACCGACAAAAAAGTAAACAAGGAAACGGGTACGGTAGAACCGGGAAGCGGATGGCTTTTCCTGTTGTCTTCGATGGGAATTGTTGGTTTCTTGTCATTTTTTGTTCCATATATACATACTTTATATCTCTTGTTTAAAAGAGAATCGATAGGACTGAATGAGTATTTTTTGGGGACATTACTGTTTATGTTTTTTTTCCATCTTTATTTTGAAGGATACCTGATCTCGGCAGGTTCCTATCTTTGCTTTTTTTTATGGCTGTTATTGTCCGAATGTGAGAGGATTACAAATAAAAATAAATTAATATGATACCATTGATACCTTTAGAAGTAAAGCGTTTGTACAAATTATTACCACAGACCTACAGGCGACGTTTATGGGGAGTCAGTATTTCTGTTTTTATCATGGCTGTACTGGATTTATTGGGTACCGGAATTTTACTGCCGGTCTTATTACTGGTCCTGAATGAAAAAATGGTGTTGGAGAATCATTATATGTCTTTACTTTATCATTGGATGGGATTTGGCAGTATTCATTCTTTTATCTTCTTTATTTGTATCTTCGTTTTGCTATTTTCACTCGTTCGCGTATGCTTGTCGACTTGGTTACAATACAAACAAAATCAGCGATTATTTTCCATATCATCCTATCTTTCTATCCGGTTGTACCGCTATTATTATTCAAAAGGATATTTGTATATCAAACAGAATAATAGTCACAAATTGATT
This sequence comes from Parabacteroides chongii, assembly GCF_029581355.1. Classification (NCBI taxonomy): domain Bacteria; kingdom Pseudomonadati; phylum Bacteroidota; class Bacteroidia; order Bacteroidales; family Tannerellaceae; genus Parabacteroides; species Parabacteroides chongii. The sequence continues at coordinate 3,611,777 of NZ_CP120849.1, forward strand.
AACCAGGTAAATGGTATTGCAAATAATTTAATTCAGGGTTATTTTGTCCCTTTTTCACAATTGACTTGTGAGATACTTGTTATGTGTTCTATTTTGATCGGACTGATCTCTTTCAATGTATATGTTTTTCTGCTGGTAATATTGACTTTTGTTCCGATAACATTGACTTATTACCGTTATTCCCGTTCACGGATAAAAGAATATGGTAGAAAACTTTACTTATTGATTCCTCAAAAAGGGAAGTTATTGCAACAAACATTTGTCGGATTTACAGATTTGGAAATGAGCAATACTTTCCCACAAAGCTTGGAACGTTTCTCCGATTTACTGAAGGAGCAAAACAGGCTGTCTGTTCGTAATTTGTTATTGAATAATTCTTTACAAAAGGTACTGGAGATTGCCATTGTCAGTTCGGTAGTCGTTTTAATCGTGGCTACACAATTGTTTGAATTTCCTGCATTAGGTCTGATTGTAGGTGTATTTGCCATTGCCGTTTATCGGGTGCTTCCCGGTATTGTGAAAAGTACCGGATGTATTTTCCAGATGAGGGGTAATCTGTTTGCATTCGATATCATCTCCGATCTCGAATCAGAACCACAAGCGGAGGAGGGGGGCGAACAGTCTCCGATCGAGTTTAAAGAGTCGATAACTATTCGTAATCTTAGTTTTTCGTATAGTAAGGAAAAGCAGATATTTAACGACTACTCTCTGAATATTCAAAAAGGAGATTTTGTCGGTTTCCGGGGAGAATCGGGTTGTGGTAAATCCACTTTATTTCATCTGATATTGGGCTTTTTGAAACCTGACTCCGGGGGAATTTATATCGATGGAATTGAGTTGTCAGTGGATAAATTGTCAGCATGGCGTAGTAAAATAGGATATGTGTCGCAGCAATTATTTATGGTGGAAGGCTCATTACTCGATAATATCATCATGGGTTCTGAAGAATGCAATAACATGGAAAGGGTAAAACAGGTATTACACCTTGCTTCGCTGGATAGTTTTGTAGCAACTCTTCCGGAAGGTGTTTTTACGTCGGTAGGCGAGGGAGGAAGCTTGTTGTCCGGAGGACAACGCCAGCGCTTAGGAATAGCCCGTGCGTTGTATAAAAGAGCTGAGATATTGATGTTCGATGAAGCAACCTCTTCATTGGATGAAGCGACTGAACACCTTATCAATGATTCGATTGTCCGGTTATCGGAAGAATGTCCCGGGCTTACACTCCTGGTTATTTCTCATCGTCCGGAATCGTTGGCTGTATGTCGTAGGATAGTGGATATTTGTAATCTGCAACAACATGAAAAATAAATACGAAAGATGGATCGTTTAAAGACTTATGTGATCAATTTGCCAAAAGATCAGGACCGTAGGGAAAGTATATTGAAAGAAACGGCGCAGTTTCCCTGGTTGGATATTGAAATGATCGAGGCTGTTTATGGGAAAGAACTATCGGATGAAGAAAAAAATACTTTGTTTGATGGTAAGAAATGTGCCCAATACTACGGACGTGTAGTGTTACCGGGGGAAATAGGTTGTACATTGAGTCATCAATTATGCTATAAGCATTTATTGGAAACGGACTTCGACTACGCTCTCATATTGGAGGATGATGTACATTTTGTCAACGACAAAATAACGGAACAATTTCTGAAGTCCGTGAATGATTTAATGAACAATCCTATCCCTCGGGTTTTACTATTACATGCTTCTTTTGAATATATCGGTGAAAAGAAACAGTTTTGTGAGAATTATAGTGTTTGTTGCATTTATAATGCTCTCTCTACTATGGGATATCTGATCAATAAGAATGCAGCTCGTCTATTGTTACGTGAGGAAATTCCTTATTGGGTTGCAGATGATTGGTTTCTTTTCAAAAGTTGGGGGATTAATATCTATTCTTTATATCCATCTGTAGTCGTACAGCAAAGTGATAAATTGAAATCATCTATTATGGAAGAACAGCGTGAGAGTAAGAAAAGGATTTTTCCTCATTCCTGGATTGAATGTCGTTTGGCTTATAACAAAATAAGTTATCTGATTCAAAAAAGAATTGGCATAATTAAAAGTATGCATCGTTGAATTAGAAAAATGAGACGCAGAAGTGCTCTGCGTCTCAAAATAATTAGCTGAACAGCTTTGTAAGATATCCGCTCAATGCACAAACGATCAAGGCCCATCCCATTAGGTTTTCGGTGGTAGGGGAGTTCGGCGATGAAATGAGAGTATCGCTCCGATGGCTGCCAGGGCTACTTCCGTATTCTTTTGGAGAACTGCCAGTATCGCCACTATCGTCAGCAGGAGGGTACCCAGGTTTATGTTTTCCTTTGCCCCGAAAAAACATCCGGGCAATGGTTGTCAGAAAATTAAGTACGGCTTCAAGATATTTCATGTTGGATAGTATTTTGTATGTATTGACTGATTGATATGAGCAATTGCCGATAAGTTTCGCGGTTGTCGCCGTTTACTTCGCTGATGTAGCGGCTGTAAGCGATCTCTTTGGCATAAGCCTCCGGATGATAGCTGATAGAAGCGGCTGTTGAATAAACGGTACGGATCAACCGGGCAAAATCGAAGAAACTCTGTTCATCCGATTCATAGATACGAAACTGCAGGTGAGAGATTCCGCCATCTTCAATCTTAGGTGTTTTAGCACCTTTCCAGTAAAGTGACGGTTGACCGTATCCGGTAAGTCCGAAAAAATTATGATTGATTTTACAAAGAGCACTTTCTCCCCAACCGCTTTCAATAGCAGCTTGGGCGAGGATAACGACCGGATTCAGTTTGTAATGTTCCCCGGCTGCCTGGGCAGCCGGAAGGAACTTTTGGATAAACTCTTTTTTATGCATATCGCAGCCTATTCGATAACCGGTCTGTCGTCATCGGGTGTGGAAGACGATTTTTCAGAGGATAACGGTTTGATTTCTTCGTACGTAGCATTCTTGCGAATGTCGCTTAACATAGTACCCGGAACATATACGATACGTGCGTTTTTGAAAAGAGAGGTGTTGAACTCTTCCTCTGTGGCAGTCCCTTTACTACCGGCTACCATGCGGAAGTTACCCAGGCGACCCATCTGGATGATATCGCCCTCTTCGAGTCGCTCCTGCATAACGGAGAGAAGACCTTCGACAACTAACATGACATCACCGATAAAAGCAGTGCTTCGCATGGCGATCATCTCACAGAGTTTTTGGAAACTGACTTTTTTCAAAGCCCTGACTTGTCCGTAATAGAGCTGAGCGCCTTTGGCAGCATCTTTACTCATATCGGGACGTTTGACTAGATGGAAACTTAAAGACATGATGACTAAATTTTTAATTGAACAATGTGCCAATATGCCGATGGAGATAGTCCGGAAGCGATTGGCGGTTGATTGATTGGTTATCGATAACAATTCAAAGGTACGATAGCGGGGAGGGGTGGTTACCGGTTAGGAACAGTTCTGAATAGATAGCAGTAAATAAAATGAAATATGATTGTTTATTTGTTGAAATTCAATGAAATAAGGAAGCGCTTCTCTTGCTTATATGGTATTTTTTTCGTTACTTTATAATATATAAATCAATAAAAAAGTACCCCTATGAGCAGAAATAATTATCCGGAAGACGAAAAGATACCGGTAAAGAGTTATGGCTTTACAGAATTAGGATTGTTATATAATCCGGATTTGCAGCCGGCATCGGCAGCCCAGTCATTAAAACGTTGGATCAACCATAATACACAGTTGGCAGCTGCTCTCATAGAAACCGGCTGGTGTAAAGGTCAACGTAAGTTTACTCCGCTACAGACCGGACTGATCTTTCGCTTCTTGGGAGAACCCTGAGAATTGAAAATAGAGAGTTGAAAATTGAGAATTGAAGAGTGCTTTCGGGGGAATTAATTATCTTTGTATAATCCTTACCGGAAGGAATAGATCGAATTAAATAAATATGGATGCAAATATCAGAAAACTTCCAATCGGAATACAGAGTTTTGAAGATATACGTAACAAGGGGTTTGTATATGTAGATAAAACCACCTTGGTATATAAACTGGTCAAAACTGGTAAGCCCTATTTCCTGAGCCGTCCCAGACGTTTCGGCAAAAGCCTGCTGTTATCTACGCTGGAAGCCTATTTTCAGGGTAAGAAGCATTTGTTCGAGGGATTGGCTATCGAACAGTTGGAGCAGGAGTGGGAGACGTATCCGGTGTTGCATTTGGATCTGAATGCAGAGAAATACGATTCAGTCGAAGCCTTGAATGCTATTTTAAGTTCTCATCTTACACGTTGGGAAGAATTATATGGGAAAGGAACGGATGAGCAAACATTATCCACCCGTTTTGCCGGTATTATTCGCCGTGCAGCCTTGCAGACCGGGAAACAGGTGGTTGTACTGGTTGACGAATATGATAAGCCGTTATTACAAGTACTGGGCAATGAAGTGTTGATGAAAGAATATCGTAATACATTAAAAGCCTTCTACGGAGTACTGAAAAGTTCAGATGCCCACCTGCGTTTTATATTTCTGACCGGTGTAACCAAATTTGCCCATGTCAGTGTCTTCAGCGATTTGAATCAATTGGCCGATATCAGCATGTATCCCGATTATGCAGCCATTTGCGGGATCACCCAGGATGAATTGCAGGCGAATTTCATACCGGAACTGGAAGCTCTTTGTGTGGAAAAGAACCTGACAATGGAAGACACCGTTCGTCTGATGACACTCAAATACGACGGTTATCATTTCAGGGAGAAAACCCCTGGAGTTTTTAATCCGTTCAGTGTACTGAACTGCCTGCGTACGCTTCGTTTTGACAATTATTGGTTTCAGACAGGTACTCCGACCTTTTTGGTAGAATTACTGAAAAAGACAGATTACGATCTGCGTCTGATTTTGGACAGTATGGAGATGCGCGCCTCTGCCTTTTCCGAATATCGTGTGGAAGCCAACAATCCGATCCCATTACTCTATCAGAGTGGTTATCTGACCATAAAAGGTTATGATGAAGAGTTCGGTTTATACACGTTAGCCTTTCCCAATGAAGAAGTGAAATATGGTTTTATCGATTTTATCACTCCTTTTTATACAGCCATTACGGAAGACGAAAGTGGCTTTTACATTGGCAAGTTTGTTCGCGAGCTACGTGCCGGAAATGTAGACGATTTTATGAAGCGGCTAGAAGTTTTTTTTGCCGACTTTCCTTATGAATTGAACGACAAGACAGAGCGTCATTATCAAGTTGTTTTTTATATCGTATTTAAGCTGATGGGGCAGTTCTGTGAGGCGGAAGTTCGCAGTGCCAGGGGACGTGCCGACGCTGTAGTGAAAACAAAAGATTATATATTCGTATTTGAATTTAAACTGAACGGCAGTATGGAAGAAGCCCTGAAACAAATAGATGATAAAGGTTACCTGATCCCCTATCAAGCAGACGGTCGTCGTTTGATAAAAGTCGCCGCCTCTTTCAGCCCCCAATTGCGGAATCTGGCAGAATGGGTTGTCATTGAAAATTGACGATATATTAGAAAATAATGAGCCAATGTGCCAATGTGCCAATGTGCCAATTTAGAGGATTATCTTGATTTCGATATGGGTTTAGCGTCTAATAGCCCTGTAAGGGCAGGACAAATTAGCCCAAGGTTTTAACCTTGGGTATAAGTGAGTTAAGTTGTTTTTTCAAGTCCTGTAGGGACGCCACAAGAACACGTATATCCTTGTAACGCCCTTACAGGGCTAAAGAGAGGGGTAGGGTTTGATTATCATTACCCAGGGTTAAAACTTTGGGCTAATTTGGGGTCAGGCTTACAGCCTTCAAGACAACGACACTACATTCAAATATGACAAATAGTGAATCTTTCCAAACCCTTAAACTAATAATAATGAACCAATTAATATAAGTCAACTAATAAATAACCGGATATTTATGTAATAATTCCGGACCAATAACTGATGCCGAAAATATCGGCAGGAAAACAATTCCTATATAATTATAACATGAAATGAATCTGTTTAATATTAAACAGATTATCCGAAAAGTCTTTCGGATAATCCAATCATTATTGTATTGGTTTACTCAGGTAAAAGTAATCAAATATCTATGGTATAGTCGTAAAATTTGGATATATAGAAAAGCCCATATTAAACTTCATAGGACTTCTCAGTTGTTGATTAAAAAGAAAAATAGTCTACGTTTGGGAGGTCCCTGGGAACCTATAGGAAATAATTTTTATCCGGCTTTTTTCGATACCCATTTTGTTGCTTATAAAAACACCTATGTAGAAATAAGCGGTAAGGTTCGTGTACAAACGGGATGTCTTTTTCGTATTCAGGAAAATGCCAGGTTGATATTAGGTGAAAATATATTGTTTAATAGTTTTGGGATGATATATTGTTATGAAATGATTAAAGTCGGTGATGATGTTGTAATAGGTCCATATGTCAAGATTAGGGATTCCGATAGCCATCATTTTGAATATCCTGGTTATGAGAAAAAGACAACGGCCCCGATCATCATAGAAAATCACGTTTGGATAGGACTGAATGTTACCATCCTTAAAGGTGTAACCATTGGTGAAGGAGCTGTTATAGCAGCCGGTTCAGTAGTTACAAAAAACATTCCTCCTCATTGTTTAGCCGGTGGAAATCCTGCAACAGTTCTTCGCGAAAATGTTGTTTGGAGATGATAAGTAAGTTGATAAATATACTATTATAAGTTTTGTAATGAAAAGGTTTTTATTAAAACTGTTCTATTTCTTATTCCCTTTGGGATTATTAGCTTTTACTGTAGATTATTGTATGACAGATACATTAGAAAAATCTGATTTTCCGCGATTTAGAAGATGGTATGAATTGACCCGACAAATAAATGCCGATATATTGATAACCGGTAGTTCACGAGCTTCTTTTCATGTCGATCCATATATTTTGGATAGTATACTACGGAAAAATACATTTAATATAGGAATTTCGGGAGGACCTTATGAAATATCTGAAGTAGCCTATCGAATTTATAAAAAGCATAATCATAAAAAGATAGAACTGATATTGTGTAATGTCGATTTTTTATGGTTCGGTAATTATGCTTTTCCTTGTAGTAAAGTGGATTATGCACCTTTCTATCATGATCCTTCTTTTAAAACTATAGTTGAAACAATGAATTTATCTCCGACAGAAAAATATATACCGGCTGTCAGATATGGAGGACAAACGGATTTGTTGAAAAAAGCATTTGGAATAGGTATAAAATGGGAAGATGAACTGATTGCAAGGAAAGCTGTGTGGAAAAAAGGTGCTTTTCTTGTGGACGAGGTCAACAAACCATTGAGTTTGATGTCTTCCTCTATGTCTTTTCAAAGAGGCGAAGAACGGATCAAACGGTTCACCTATTTTCTGGATGAATGTAAAGATGATTCGGTACAAGTTGTTTTATTTAAAAGTCCGATTCATCCCTCTGCATATAAAAAGTTAATAAATATTGAAAGTTCGTTTCTTCTGATTGACAGCATTGCTGAAGTATACAGACTAAATGTGTTGGACTATACTGATTATTTGATAGAAGATACTTCCTGCTTTTTTGATCCTGTTCATCTGAATTATAAAGGAGCAGAACTTTTTTCTACTCGTTTAGCCCATGATGTTGATTCGTTATTAAAGTAAAATTATAGTTGTTTTTATGTTGTTCAATTCATTTGAGTTTGCCTTATTTCTTCCGGCAGTTTTTTTATTGTATTGGTTCGTATTTGACCGAAGTATAAAACTGCGGAATTTATTTATAGTAGGAGTTAGTTATTTGTTTTATGGTTGGTGGGATGTACGTTTCCTATTATTAATTACTCTGACAACTATCATCAGTTTTATTTCGGGTATATTGATTTCGCGTTATCCGACAAAAGCATATTGGGCGAGCGCTTTCAGTATTTTATTTAATATCGGTTTATTGGCGTATTTTAAATACTGTAATTTTTTTATTGAAAGTTTAGTCGAAAGTTTTCGGATGCTGGGTATAGAGCTTTCTATTCGTCCATTGCAGATCATCTTACCGGTCGGCATTAGTTTTTATACTTTTCAAGCATTGAGTTATACGATTGATGTATATAAGAAAAAAATAGAACCGACTTGTGATATTGTGGCTTACTTTGCTTATGTGAGTTTTTTTCCTCAATTGGTAGCAGGTCCAATTGAGCGTGCGACACATCTATTGCCCCAGTTTTTCAATCAAACTGTTTTTTCTTATCCGGTAGCGGTAGATGGTGTGAGGCAGATACTTTGGGGACTGTTTAAAAAAGTTGTAGTAGCCGATAATTGTGCCCGGTGGGTGGATACTGTATACAATTCTTATTCGGAACAATCCTCTTTGACACTGATTGTCACAGCTATGTTGTTTTCGATTCAGATCTATTGCGATTTTTCAGGTTATTCGGATATGGCCATAGGTACAGCTCGTTTATTGGGGTTTAATTTAATGCGGAATTTTAATATGCCTTATTTTTCAAGAGATATTGCAGAGTTTTGGCGTCGTTGGCATATATCGCTTACTACGATGTTTCGCGATTATGTGTATATTCCGTTAGGAGGGAGTCGTTGTTCGCGATGGCTGAATGTACGTAATACATTTATTGTCTTTTTATTAAGTGGTTTATGGCATGGCGCTAATTATACGTTTGTCTTTTGGGGGATATTCAATGCAATATTATTTCTTCCATTATTACTTTTGAAAAAGAATCACAGGTATACCGGTATACCTGCTGAAGGCAAGATCTTGCCTTCAGCAGGAGAGTTTACATCCATATCGATAACATTTATACTGGTTACAATTGGTTGGATATTTTTCCGTTCCGATAGTTTGGGACAGGCATTTAATTATTTATCGATAATTTTTCATTTTGAATCGTTTGATTTAATACAAAAGAGAGAGGTATTATATCTTTTTATTCTTGTGTTGACATTGCTATTGGGTGAATGGCTTCAACGGGATAAAGAACATGCCCTGCAAATTGATAATTTACCATTGTGGCAAAGATATTGTATCTATTATTTTCTGATTTTTATGTGTTTTTGGTTTTCTATTCCAGAAGATATACCATTTATTTATTTTCAGTTTTAAAGAGTTTTTTTAATCCAATTTATATGAAGTATGTTACAGTAATCCCTGCTCGCGGGGGATCAAAACGTTTGCCGGGGAAAAATATTTTTCCTTTGGGAGGTAAGCCTTTGTTAGCCCATTCCATTCTTTATTCCCGGCAGGTTCTGCCTGATACGGAACTATATGTATCGACTGATAAGGAGGAAATAGCTCATGTGGCACGTGAATATGGAGCAGAAGTGATTGAACGTCCGGCGGAGTTGTCCGGTGATTTATGCTCGACGGATTTGGCTATGCAACATGCGGCCACTCAACTTCTAAGAGAAGGCAAAATGTTCGATTATATGGTTCTATTACAAGCTACCAATCCGCTTCGTCCGGAGGGTATGATGGAAGATGCCATACAAGTAATTGAAACTGGCCAATATGATAGTTTGTTTACGGTCTCTCCTTTAGTTAGGAAATTAGGCCGTTTAATAGATGAAAAGTTTGTCCCCTGGAATTTTGTTTTCGGTCAGCGTAGCCAGGACATGGAGCCTCTTTATTTTGAAAACGGACTGTTGTATATCACAAGTAAAGAGCAAATATTGAAAGGGAATATCCGAGGTAAATCGTTATTTTCTTTAGTCGTCGATCATCCGTTTGGCTCATTGGATATAGACACACAGGAGGATTTTGACAGGGTGGAATATTATATGCATAAATATTTATAAGTGATGAACTTGTTTAAAAAATATAAGGCGATAGCTTATTTGCCTACCCCTTATACATTATTGCAATATTACCTGTTAGAACCTTATCGAATAGAAGATACCCTATTTTTTATTCATGAGCGTTTTCCGAGGGACATATCATCTCGTATGAAGAATACGTTCTGTTTGTTGGGCGGATCTTATATAAAACGCTATTATTCTTTTTTGATAATCGGTTATTATTTTCTTAGAAATCGAAATATCCCTGTCTTTTTGGGTGGAGATCTAGCATATACAAATCTATTCCTTTTCCGTTTTACAACGATCTTTTACCTGGAAGACGGAACCGGTTCTTATGTATTCGTTAATCAGAAAGATAAACAGATGGTTCATAAGAAAGAATCTAACTGGTCAAGATGGCTTTGGGGTGATATTTATCCCTGTTGGGGACTGGCTCAGAATGTGAAAAGTATCTATCTGACCGGTATTTTACCCATACCGGAGATAATAGCCGAAAAGGTCAAATTAATTGATCTGAACTATTTATGGGAACAAAAAAGTCCGGAGCAAAAAAGGAAAATATGGCATTTATTCATGCCGGAAGATTTCGATATGCATTTGATTAATAACTACGAAACAGTGCTGATTACTCAGCCGTTCAGCGAATATTCAGATGGTTTTTTCTCCGAGGCAGACAAAATAGAGATTTACCACCGGTTGTTGACCGGCTATCCGGAATCGAAGATATTGATTAAAACTCATCCGGCTGAAACGACCGATTATTCACACTATTTTCCTTCGGCCTGTATATTAACTTGTGTATGTCCGATGGAGTTATTGTTGTTTTCAGGATTGCATCCGCGCAGGATTGTCACTGTTGACTCTACAGCCGCTTTTCATTTCGATGATTCTGTTGAAAAGATAATAGCCGGATACGGTGTGACTCCTGCTTTGGCAAAAGAAGCTAAAAGGCGGGGTATTTCTGATGAAAAACTAGATAATTACATAACAAAACAATCCAAATAAATCATGCGAAAAAGAATTATTGAGGGAATTGCCGGCTTAGGTTTGCTGGCTGTTCTGCCGGCTTGCCACACACAGAAGCAAGCCATCCCGTCAGCCGACCTGTATGCGCTAGCCGCAGGTCCAGTAGAAATCGTATCGGAACAGGGAGCGCAGTCTCCTGCCAAGACGCAGGGAAGAAGCATTCTGATCCCCCAATTGCAGGTAGATGCCCAGTCTGTTTATAACAAGATGATCACGTACATCAACCCCGATGAAGAACTGCTGCCTACTGTCTCGGTAGCGAAGCTGGCCGCTTACATCGATTTCCCGGCAGGCAGTGTACAGGTCAATCCGAAGTATGGAAATAACCGTGCCGAACTGGCGAAGCTGGACGGGCAGTTGAAACCCCTGTTGCAGGCCGGCAGTGGAAAAATCAAGAAGATCCGTATTATCGGTTATGCTTCTCCCGACGGCAATACGAAAACAAATGAACAACTGGCCGGTAACCGTTCGATCCAGTTTAAGAATTACCTGCAGAAACAGCTCCATTTGCCCAATGACGGGCTGATCACAGTCGACTGGGTAGGAGAAGACTGGGAGGGATTACAACGTCTTATTGCCGGATCGGATAAGAAATACAGCAGCCGTGTGTTGTCGATCTTCCAGTTGACCGATGATCCGGACAGCCGTCGTAAACAGATCAAGGCGATAGACAACGGAGCTGTTTACAAGGATATCGAGAAAAGTTTTTTCAGCCGTTTGCGCCGTATGGAGCTGGCCGTTGAAACCGAATCGGAAATGGTGTCCGTCAATGATCCTCAGTTAATCGAAAAAGTCTATAACCAGCCGGATAAAGTATCCCTGCAGGATTTCTTTCGCGTAGCCGCTTTATACCGTCCGGGTACGGAGCAATATCGTGAAATATATGAAATAGCAGCCTATACGTATCCTGCCTGTAAAGTAGCTCAACTGAATGCGGCAGCCGCCGCCTTATCACAGGGAGATAAAGAATCGGCCCGCTACTTCTTTCAGCAGGTAAATGGAGATCCGCGCGCTTACAATAACTTAGGGGTCTTGTCGTTGATGGATGGTGATAAGGAAAATGCAGCTGGTTATTTTCGAAAATATTTACCACAAAATCCACGTATAGCACGTGAGAATCTGAATTATTTAGAATAATAAAACAGGTATCTTTTGAAATGTTAATACTAGACTTTTGATTTCAAAAGTCCTTTATTTTACGTTCAAAAGTCCCTTGTTTTTTCAGCGGGTAAAGCGTTCTCTTCCGGGCATAAATGTGGAAAAGATGAATACAAAACAAATATCGATAAATAAAAAATTTTTATGCTATGTCGGGAGGCAAACAGTTGTCTTTCCCTACTTTTAAATCCAATATACAGAAAGAATCCGATCCGGTTGGAAAGATACTGGAATGTGCCCTGTTTCTTCGTCTGACAAATCTGGCGGGAAGCCGGAAATCGTGGAAGAAATTTGCAGATAGTTTTTTCGGTTATTACCAACCTGTCATCCTGGAGTATTTCGGTTATAAACCGGATGTGCTGAAAATCCCTAAAGTAAAAGTAATTGACAAAGGGTTATTTATGGCGGTACTGACGGCTATGCATAAAACCGGTATGTTCGACTGTTATGCCAGTGAACTGGCTACAGCCGTGGTGGCTGTGTTTGACGTAAAACTTCAGTTATCGAGTATACAGCAGGATTTATACGACCAATTACTCGAATACGAGGACGTTTTAGGTTTCTTTAATAATTACAGAAAATACGAATTCTAAAAACTGAATAATTAACCCGCTCAGAATGAGCTTGCTTTGCCTGCTTTTTTTTGACTTTTCATCAAATCCGTCCGGATGGCTTCGTGCCTTAAATTTGTTGGTAACCGAATGGGTGATTGGCAGGTCTTTTAAATTTTTGATTCGCTCTTTTATTTTTATTATAAATAATATTTATTCTATATTTAAGAGAGTTGTAACCGGGGGTGTAACCCTTACAGATTGTAACCGGTCTGATACATATAAAAATCAAGAACTTTCAGAAAAACCTTTGCCGGGACTTTATCCGGGACACTTTAATTATTAAACAGAAAGGGTAAGATTATGAAGAAATGTAAGGAAAACATGACACCCGGCATCCGTAAGTGTGGTTACCTGAAAGTTGGAAGAAATGTGCTGAAAGCTTTTTTCAGCGGGTATGACGATCAGCGCCGTTTGGCAGGCGTGTTGCTTTGTGTAGAGACCTTTGTCTATTTCTCCGAAGGTGTGGTTTGTATGAATGACTTTTCGTATTTGTGCCGTCCTGGTGAATGGGTGACTTCTTTTACGGAGATAGGGACTTTGACGGGACTCTGTCGCAAGTCGGTAAGAAAATGTTTGGAGAAGTTGGAAGCATGTAATTTCCTGCAGGTAAAAGACCTGGGTAATTACAAGTTGATTATCCTGATGAATTATGAACAGTTGATCGAGGTTAAAAGAGAACCGGTTCATACGCCGGATATCTCCTCACAAGGTACGGAGGGGGAAGGTGGGCTGTTTGCTACAGTCAGCAATTTTTATTCCAATCAAAATGAACAGAAAGGAGTGGTGAACTGATGAATACAGCAGGAAATAAACAGCAGGTACAGGTACATGTCAACCTGGATATGGAAAAAGCGGTCATAGCAGGTTTACTGACTAATCCGGATGCTATTTTTGATGTGATGGGACATTTGAGACCGGAAATGTTTTATCATCCGGGGCTTCGTTTTGTATATGCTTCGGCGTTGTCGTTGGTGGAGAACGGAAAAGTGGTGGATATGTTGACGATCGAACAGGAAATGATCCGTTTGGATCTGTCGCAGTATGAACGGCTGAACGGATTGTCTTTCATTTCGGACATGTTGCTCGATGTACGTACGGATCATCATATCCGTTATCATGCCGATGAACTGGTGAATAACTACCTGTTGCGTCGCATGCTGGACGAATTGAAGAAAAAAGAAACGGAAGTGGTACAGGCTTCTGCTGATGTAACTTCGTTGCTGAACGGACTGGATAATCTGGTCGACTCGTTGCGTAGCGAACAGGTTCATGCATCGACATCGGAAGAAGCCGGAAAGGTGGCTGCCCGTGTGCTGGAACAATCGTATGCGGAACAGGCAGGTCGTGAAGCAGGCAGGAATACGCATATCCGTACCGGCTTCCGTGAGCTGGATCAGTTGACCGGTGGTTTGTATAACGGAGAGTTGGTGGTGATACCCGCCCGTCCCTCCATGGGAAAGTCGGCTGTGGCACTTTGGATGGCTCTGAATGCTGCCCGGGCAGGGAAAGCGGTCGCTTTTTTCAGCGTGGAGATGAGCAAGGAGCAGTTGGTAATGCGTTTGCTTTCTATGTTGAGCGGAGTCGATACCGACCGTTTGCGTTTCAAAGGGACTACGGCGGCAGAACGTGAACGCCTGGCAAAGGCGCAGGAGGCATTGGAGCAATTGCCGCTTATTCTGGAATATTGTGGTTCGGATACGGTCGAAGATATGCGGGCAAAGGCGCAGGCCTTGCACAAGCAGGGAAAGTTGGAGTTGTTGTTTATCGATTACCTGAACCTGATCAATCTGATTGTCTCTAAAAATAATTTGCAGGAGACGACTGATTTGGCTTTGGGGAATGTAGTCCGTAAGATCAAGCTGATGGCGGAAGAGATGAATATTCCAGTGGTATTGCTGGCACAGATGAATCGTGAAAGCGAACGTCGTCCGGCTCCGCATCTGCCGGTATTGAGTGATTTGCGTAATTCGGGAGCGATTGAACAGATTGCCGATGTGGTTGTCTTTGTATATCGTGCCGAAAAATACAATATATTTTATGATCCGAAAACGAAGGAAGACCTTCGTGGAGTAGGGCTTCTGCTGGTTGCCAAGAATCGTAACGGGGCGACCGGTGCAGCTAAGTTCCGGTATAATCCGGCAATGACTTGTCTGACGGACTATGATCCGCAAGTGATTTGATAATGTAATGAATCTCAAAGATAAAATAAAATCTGTAGCCCGTCTGGAGGATGTGGTAGAACGTTATATTTCGTTGAAACGAAATGGAAGTTCTGCAAAGACTTTGGTCGGGCTATGTCCGTTCCATGACGACCGGAATCCGTCGCTATATGTGAATATGGAAGAACAATATTATAAATGCTTTGCCTGTGGGGAAGGTGGTGATATTTTTAAGTTCGTTCAGAAAATGGAAAGTTGTGATTTCAAGGAAGCGTTGAAGATACTCGCTGGATGGTACGGACTTTCAGAGACAGACGTATATCGACCGGTGAAATATCCGCCTGTGAAGAAAATTTCACAATCGAAATTACCGGAAGTTGTCAGCTGGTTTCATATGGATAGTCTGTTTCGCGGTTGCCGGATGTTTTTAGATTTACTGGAGGAATATATGCCGGAAGATGAGGTTTTACGTGCAACTTACAAAATATTTGAGGTAGGTATAGCCCCCTCTTCTTTACCTTCTGATTATAAAAATTATTGTAATCGTCTGGTTTTTCCTATCCGGAATGAGAAGGGGGCATTGGTTGCTTTTGCCGGTCGCTATCGGGGAGAGACGAAAGGAACGGATATTCGGAAATATATCAATTCACCGACTAGTCCGATCTATCATAAAAGTGAGATTTTGTACGGCTTATATCAGGCACAGGAAGCAATCCGGCAGCATAAATTTGTGTATATCACTGAAGGCTATAAAGACGTGTTGGCTATGCATGCTGCCGGATTCCGGAACACGGTTGCTTTGTGCGGAACGGCTCTGACAGAACAACATGTGGCTCTGCTTAGCCGGTATACCCGGTATGCCATCGTTATGCTTGACGGTGATGATGCGGGGCAGACGAATGGTATAAAATCTGCCGGATTATTAATCCAAAAAGGTTTCTCTGTCGGTCGGATCGTCCTCAATCCGGAGCATGATCCGGATTCCTTGTTAAAAAATATGGGGCGGGAGGCTTTTGTCGGTTACATGAAAGAGGCTACCCGTTTGAGCCGCCTGGAAGTCTACGAGGCGTCTTTACTTCGGAAAATAGAACAGATATTATCCCAACTTCGTGTGGCATTGACTGCAGAGGAACGTGCTTGTCTGTTCGCCCGTATGATCCCTTTGCATAAACGGTTGGGAAAAGTCACCGGACTATTAGTGCATTCTCCGGTAATGAAAGCGGACTGGTTATGCGCGCTTTTACCTGTCATACTTAAACTTGTAATATTGTTTGATTTTTAATTACATAAAATATGAATTGCATAGCAAAAATAAAACGTTGTTTATATTATATCCAGCATTACAAGTTGTGGACTTACTTTAAGTCTAAAAAAAGAATTTTCTTGTCTAAATCATCAACTATTAGAGTAAAAGATAAGGGGATTTTATCTGTTAAAGGGATGTTGATCAATGCATCCAGATTTAAAAAGTTTTCCTGTTGCACTATTTGGATAGAAGGGGATTTGATTATTGAAAAGCAACTGTTTATTGCTGATGCTACTATAGCGGTTCTTCCAGAGGCAAGATTAATAATAGGCGATTGTTTTATGAATGATGGAACCTATTTGGAGTGTGAATCGAATATTACTATAGGGAATAATGTCCTGATAGGACGTAATGTAACTATTCGTGATTCGGATGGCCATGATCATGGAGATGCATCGGGGAAAAGAGAAAAATGTTTGCCTATTGTGATAGGTAATTCTGTTTGGGTTGGTTCTAATGCAATGATACAAAAGGGAGTACATATTGGTGATGGTGCAATTATTGCGGCTGGAGCTGTTGTTTGCAGGGATATCCCTGCACATACTTTAGCAGGTGGTGTACCTGCTAAAGTATTAAAAGAAAATGTCTATTGGAAAGAATAAAAACAAGGAGTAATCTTCAATCTTACATCTGAATGTTTCGTACTATTTTTTTGTATCTCTTTTATTGGAAAGAGAAATTGCGCTTATATGGGAGAGTAACTTTCAACGGTTTTACAGTTATCTATGCCTTTAAAGATTCCCATATTTATTGGGGACAAAATATAGCCGTTAACAGCCATCCTTTATCCAACCTAGTAATATGCCATCTTTGTGGCGCGTGACGGTGGTGTTATTCGGTATGAATGTGATCATTTGCAAAGGGACAGTGCTCGGCGACCGTTGCATAGTAGGGGCGGGCAGTGTGGTTAATGGCGTCTTTCCTCCAGATTCGGTCATTGTCGGAAATCCGACCTGTATAAAAAAAGAAACTCATAAAAAGAAAATGGTATATCTAAAAAACAGAGATATGGAAATAGAATCCGTAAAAGTATGTGTGGTAGGACTGGGATATGTAGGTCTGCCTTTAGCTTGTCTGTTCTCTTCGCGGTATCAGACAATCGGTTATGATATTAACAAGCAGCGTATAGACAGACTGATGTCCGGCCATGACGATACGCTGGAGGTTTCTGATGATTTATTGGGAAAAGCTTTAAAAAACGGGTTTTGCTGTACGACGGAGATAGAAAAGATCCGTGAATGTAACTTTTACATAGTGGCTGTACCTACCCCGGTGGATGTGAACAATCATCCGGACTTGACCCCGTTGCTCAAAGCCAGTGAAGTAGTAGGACAAGCCATATCGGAAGGGGATATAGTCGTCTATGAATCGACGGTTTACCCGGGTATGACGGAGGAGGTTTGTCTGCCGGTCATAGAAAGAGTTTCCGGACTAAAATACAATCAGGATTTTTATGCAGGGTACAGTCCCGAACGTATAAATCCGGGTGATAAGGAACATACGGTGGAGAAAATCAAGAAAGTAACGTCCGGCTCAACTCCGGAAGTGGCGGATAAGGTGGATGGGGTGTACAATTCGGTATTGGTGAACGGGACCTATAAAGCGTCCTCTATCCGGGTTGCAGAAGCATCAAAGATCATAGAAAATGCACAGCGTGATGTAAATATTGCTTTTATGAATGAACTCGCCAAGATTTTTAATGCTATGGGGGTCGATACCGACGAAGTGATAAAAGCGGCCTCTTCCAAATGGAATTTTATTCGTTTGACTCCGGGATTGGTCGGAGGGCATTGTATCAGTGTCGATCCTTATTATCTGATCCAAAAAGCCCAGGTGTATGGAGTTTATCCGCGTATAATGTCTGATGCTCGTCGCCTGAATGACGGTATGGGTGATTATGTCGCTCATCAGGTAATAAAAGTGATGAATAAAAAGAAGGTAATGGTGAAAGATGCACGGATACTGATATTAGGAATCACATTTAAGGAAAATTGTCCGGATATACGGAATACGAAAGTCGTGGATATACTCAGTGTGTTGTCTGAATATACAGACAATATCGAGGTATATGATCCCTGGGCTAATCCGGAAGAAGTATGGAAATCTTATCATATCCGTTTGTTTAGCGGAGATATGGAATCATTAAAAGCTCGATTCGATACAGTTGTTCTGGCTGTTTCGCACAAGGAGTTCGGAGAAGTCAATGTGCGTGATTTTTTATCGGAAGAAACAGGTGTTGTGTATGATGTGAAATGTTTTCTTCCGCAATCGCTAGTCGATGCCCGTTTGTAAAATAAGGTTTACAAAGAATGAAAATAGTACATGTTATAAATTCCATGAGTCAGACTTATGGTGGACCGGCTTATTCGACATTATTGACGGTAAGGGGGTTGAACCGGCAGAATCTGGAAGCCCTGGTTCTGACTAAAGATTTGTTACCGGGAGAAAAAGCGGTATCCGATGACTCTTTTATTCGTTATTTGCCTTTGTCACGCTTTTATTATGACCGCTGGGGATATGTGGCATCTTATTCAAAAGCCTTGTTGACCATCCCTTCGGTAGATGTGTATCACATTCAGGGATTGTGGCAGTATTATGGGTATATAACAGCCCAATGTGCCCAAAAAAGAAAATGCCCTTATGTCGTTTCATTACGGGGAGCCATGCATCCGGAGGCTATGAAATATTCTTCATGGGTAAAAAAAGCAGCCTTGTTCTTGTTTGAGCGGAAGCTATTGCAGGAAGCTGCTTGTATCCATGTCACCTGCCTGCAGGAGATGGATGCTTACCGTTCATTGGGCTTTACCAATCCGGTAGCTGTTGTTCCAAATCCGATGGAGATATATGAAGTGGAAACTCCTGTATGGGCAGACGGGAAAAGACGTATAGGTTTTTTGGGGCGTTTGTGTGAGTATAAACATCCGGAGCGTTTGCTGGATGTATGGAAACGTTTGGACGAACCGGGCGAGTTGTTGATCATGGGAGATGGCACTCCGGAGTTTGTATCCGCTTTACAACGCGAGGTAAAGCGTTTACAATTATCCCATGTCCGTTTAATGGGCTGGGTTTCAGGAAAAGAGAAAAGAGCTTTATTGGCTTCATTGGCTTGCTTGGTGGTGCCGAGCGATTTTGAAAATTTCGGAATGATCGTACCAGAAGCTTTGCTGCAAGAAGTTCCGGTCATCGCATCGACTGGTTCACCCTGGCAGGAACTGGAAACAGAACGATGTGGCTGGTGGGTCAAGAATGATGTGGATAGTTTGACGGCGGCTGTACGGGAGGCTTTATCGCTGGATAAAGAAGAATTACAGGCGATGGGAGAACGGGGGCGTAAACTGATTTTGGATAAATATTCAATAGATGTCGTTTCCCATCAGATGGAACGATTGTATGCTTGGATTGTCGGGCGTGGTGATAAACCTGAATTTATATATGATTAAAACAAATATCTATCAATATGAACAAGATTGAATTAGCAAAAGAAGTTGCAAGCCGTTTATCGGTGCCGACAACAGATGCCCTGCGCTTTATAGACACGATGAATGAAGTAATTACAGAAGCAATGATGCGTGAAGAACCTGTTCTGATACAAAATTTCGGTCGTTATACGGTTTGGGAACAGGCTGAGCGTATGGGACGTAACCCTAGAACACTTCAGGAATGTACGATACGAAAACGTACCAGTGTGAAGTTTAAACCCGGTAAAGGGCTAATGGATAGAATTAACGGAAAATAATGGAAGATGGAGAAGTTAAAAGGTTTGTTTTTGGGGTGGATATTGACCTGCATGTTGCTTTCTTGCGGCTCGGTAAAGGATATTGCTTATTTGCAAGGGGGGGATAGTTTATTTGATAAGATGGCTGTTTCCGATACTTTTGAAATGAAGATCAGAAAAGATGACATCTTAGATATCGTGGTGAGTTGTGCTGATCCGACGTTGTTGACTCCTTTTAATATTAATTCAGTAGGATATGGTATAGGGTATTCAGGAAGTACTGGCGCTAACAGAGGGTATCTTGTAGAAGTAGATGGGACTATTAATTTCCCTTTACTAGGGAAGATAAAGGTGATAGGATTGTCCCGGAGAAAACTTAGAGAGCTCATACAGGATGGATTGAAAAACGGGGGATATATAAAAGATCCGATTGTAACAGTACGTTTTCTGAATTTTCGTATTATGGTATTAGGAGAAGTTGCTCGTCCCGGTACTTTTAATATCACATCTGAAAGGATAACCTTGTTTGAAGCATTAAGTCTGGCGGGTGACCTGACGATACATGGTCGTCGTAACCGGGTGGCAGTGATACGGGAACAGGATGGAGTACGTACTATTTTATATCATGATCTCCGGTCGAGGGATGTGTTCAAATCGCCGGATTATTATCTGCAACAGAACGATATGGTGTATGTAGAACCTAACCGGGTGAGAGCAGAATCCAGTACAAATAACCAGTATACAAGTGTTAGTACCTGGATTTCACTTATATCATTCCTTGCTTCAATGAGTATTTTGATCTTTAAATAGAAGAATATGCAAGAACAAACACCTTATACAGCGGATTTTAATTTGATGGGTGAATTTAATATCCATACTATCCTGGATGTTTTACGGAGCAAATGGCATTGGTTCGTTTTATCCATAGCACTTTGCTTGGGAATAGCTTATGTCTATGTAAAAACAGTTCCGGTCGTATATAAACGGGAGGCTATCGTACAGCTTAAAAGCAAGGCGAAAACAGAAGAGGCTTTTAATGAAAAGCAGATGTTTAATGATAATAATAATATCGATGGAGAGATTCTGATCTTTAAGTCCCGCCTGTTGATGCGACAGGTGGTTGAACGATTGGGATTGGATGTCGGATATTCAGTAGACAAAGGGTTGAAAAAAAAGATTTTGTATGCCGATTCTCCTGTTACTGTTCATTTTCCTGATTCTACATTTATTCATCCGGCCACTATCTCGATTATTCCATTGAAAGACGGCCGTTTCAGGATACAAGGGCTGGAGGATGATCCGGAGGGGGTGATGGAGTATACTTTCGGTGAACCGTTGGACAGCCCGATCGGACGAATGGTGGTGAGGAAAACGTCTTTTTTTACCGATGACTGGCTGAATACACCGGTACAGGTCGTTTGTGCAGAAAAAGAGTCGCTTATTTCTTTGTTTTTAGGCGAACTGGAGGCCGAGCGATCGGTAAGGGATGCCAACCTGATCACGCTGACCTGCCAGGATATGGATTCACAGAGGGGAGACGATATATTGAATGCCCTGATACAGGTTTATGTGGACGAGTCGATGAAAGATAAAAATATGATTATCCGGAATACGGCCACTTTTATCGATGAACGATTGCAGTTAATTAATCAGGAATTAGGCAATGTTGAGGGAGATATAGAGGAATATCGGAAACGTAACCAATCGGCAGATTTAAGTATAGAGGCCAAAATTTATTTGGATAACCGTAATCGGTATGATCGGGAAGTCGCAGATCTGACGAACCGGGTAGAACTGCTCGGGCTGATCCAGCAGTATCTGCATGACCCTTTGAAAGATGAACGTTTGCTACCGGCAAATACCGGGATAGCCAGTACGGGAATAGAGGGGATGATCGAGAAATATAATAACACATTATTGGAACGAAACAAACTGAAAGTAAATGCGGGAGATAACAGTCCGGCTGTTAAAGAACGGAATGAAGAATTGGCCTCTTTGAGACATTCCATCAGTGAAAGTTTGAGAAATACGAAAGAGGCTATCGATTCCAAACTGGATTTTTCCCGTCGTATGCAGATGCTGGAAACAGGAAAGATCAGTAGTATCCCGACACAGCAGAAGTATGTTTTATCGGTGGAACGACAACAAAAAATCAAAGAAGAGCTATTCCTGTATTTATTAAATAAACGGGAAGAAAACGCATTGACATTGGCTACAGTAGACAGTAATCTCCGCATTGTGGATGATGCTTATGCTGCCGGTACGGCAGGAGCCAACACCTTGGTGTTTTTGTTTGGAGCTTTGATGGTCGGTATATTCATCCCTGCAATCTATTTCTACACCCAACAATTGTTGGATGTTAAAGTGCGTGGGCGTAAGGATATAGAAGATAATCTGACAATTCCATTTCTCGGGGAAATTCCTCGAAAGCCAGGTAAATCGGGAAAGGTTGTGGTCTGCGATAAAGGACGTGATCCGATTTCTGAATCATTCCGTATTATTCGTACAAATCTGGATTTTATGCTGGAGAAAAAATCGAAAACACAATCGATCATGTTCACCTCGTTTAGTCCGGATTCGGGAAAAACATTTACATCTTCCAATTTGGGGGTTGCTTTAGCTTTAGCCGGTAAACGGGTAATTTTATTGGAAATGGATATTCGTAAAGGTTCGGAGAAAGATGATAAGGGAAAAGTTGTACCTGGGTTAACGAATTATCTGTCCGGCAATATAACCGATACCGGAAGTATTATCCGGAAAAGCGAATGGCATCCGGGGCTTGATGTGATCGCTTCCGGACCGATCCCCCCGAATCCGACAGAACTTTTGTTGAGTAGTCGTTTGGATGAATTGATGACAGAACTCAGAGAACAATATGAATATATTTTGATGGATACAGTCCCTTATGGAGTTGTTGCTGACGCTCAGGTTGTCAGTAGGGTTGCAGATCTATGCGTATATGTGATTCGAGAAAGGTATATGGATCGTAGATTGTTGCCGGAAATTGAAAAGTTATATGTCTCCGGTAAACTACCACATATGGCCGTAATTTTGAATGAGGCTTATTTTCAACATACAGGATATAGCTATTACGGATATTATGGAGGATATGATTATTATGGAAATACTAAAAAGAAAAAGGTATGAAAATAAAGTCTTATTTGGTAAATCTAAAGGAATCGACAGCGCGTAAAGAGAGGACATTGCAGGAGATTTCCGGTTATTCTTTGTTGGATGTGGAAGTCGTAGAAGCAATCAATGGCAAGAATCTTTCAGAGGAAGAGCTGGATTTGCTATTCGATCGGGAACGTTTTATAAGAAAATATTCACGTAAACCTGCAGCCGGCGAAATCGGATGTACTTTAAGTCATAGGGAGTGTTACCGCAGATTACTTGACTCTGATAACGAATATGCTTTAATATTGGAAGATGATGTTTGCTTTATATATCCGGATGATGTTGAATTTATTTTGAAAGGAGCTGTCGGTATATTATCTGCCGATAAAAGTTGTATTATTACGCTGAGCCGTTATCATTGTTATTATCCGAAAGTACTTCATAGCCTGTCCGGATACTCTTTTTACCGGATATGGGGAGCTTATGGTACATGTGCTTATTTGATTAA
This sequence comes from Parabacteroides chongii, assembly GCF_029581355.1. NCBI lineage: Bacteria > Pseudomonadati > Bacteroidota > Bacteroidia > Bacteroidales > Tannerellaceae > Parabacteroides > Parabacteroides chongii. The sequence goes on from NZ_CP120849.1 coordinate 3,635,156, forward strand.
CCGATGTGCTGCAAAAAAACTATTATCGATTGACAAGCCTTTTCTTGTGGCAGATGATTTTGAGTATATGCATCTGAATGGCATTTATATTCAAGGTATATCCCCCTTTTTAGCATTGGATGCTTCAACGATGCAGTCGATTTCTTCGGAGATTATGGATAGGGATAAAAAAGACAACATAAAAATACCATTCAAATATCGATTGAAGAATATGATATTAACCAAAGTGCGGGTAGGACTTATTAAATTGAATATTTTAAAACTGAAAGCGCAAATTAATTTAAACACAAGGTAAATGGAGGTTAAGGTTTCAATTATTATACCGGTGTATAATGTTTCTTCTTTTTTGGATAAATGTATATCATCATGTATAAATCAATCATTTAAAGAGATAGAGATAATTATTGTGAATGATGGCTCTACGGATGATTCCATTCAAATTATACGGAAATATGCGACAGCAGATGAACGTATCGTAGTGGTTGATAAAGAAAATCAAGGATCCATGTTGGCCCGTAAATCAGGATTGGATATAGCTTGTGGAGAATATGTTTTTTATTTGGACGGCGATGATTATATAGAAAAGAATACAGTTGAAGTCTTGTATCAAAAAGTGATCGATGAGAAATCTGATTATGTAGTAGGTAAATTCTATGAAGTATCGGGTGGTGTGAAAAAAGATTGCTCTAATAATGATATGGATTTCAATGGATTATCAGGCATGGATTTGGTTGATTATATATTGGGGTGCAGGTGGAGCCTTAGTGGGCGTTTGATGAAAAAATCATTGTTTGATGGCATTATTTATAAACCGATCTATATGGGAGATGATTTGTTTGTAAATATGCAGATTGCCCTCAATGTGCAAAAAGCAACATCAATCGATGCTTATGTGTATGATTATGTAAGACACCCTGCTTCGGTAACACACCGTGACGCAAATGCTTTGTTCGCATTGAATTTGGAGATGATCGAAGCGATTTTTTATCTTTTGACTGTCTATCCTTATGATCAACGAATTGCTGAACGGATATATTTACTTTTTTTTACGATCATTTTCTCGTGTATGGAAGAAAAAAGAATGGGGATAACGAGAATATTAAGACAATATTACTGGGATAAAAAAAAGGTAAAAGCTTTTTTGTGGAAAAAGAAGAAAATTCATTTTCTGATTGTCGGAGGTTTTCTTTATTGCCCGAACCTTACCGGGAGTGTCGTAAAGATAGGAAGAAAAATTGTTCATAAACTAAAATGATACGATTTTTGATATTTTATTTACTTTATCTGATCTGGAAGATCAGGTATTTAGGACGGGTAAAATTCAGAGGTTTTTCTATTATTCTTTCTTTCAGAAATTCATCCATATCAATAGGAAGAGGTACCGGGGTTTGTAGCACTTCGGTATATAATCTACTTGGAATGTACCAACGGACGATACTGGTGGCAAGACATGGGGGAATGCTCTCTATCGGGAAGAATGTCGGAATATCCGGTTCTACAATCTATGCAATGAAGGAGATCTGTATAGGGGATAATACGTTTATCGGTGCCAATTGCAAAATAGTGGACAGTGATTTCCATGCATTCGATGCAGGTTTGTATTTTTCTACAGATCCCCGACATGTGAGAATGAAGCCGGTTTCAATAGGAGAAAACTGTTTTATCGGTATGAATTCGATCATTCTGAAAGGAACTGTAATCGGGAATAATTCGATCGTAGGAGCAGGAAGTGTGGTTTGTGGCTGTTTCCCTGATAACGTGGTTATCGCAGGAAATCCGGCTAAGATAATTAAATACAGATAGAATATGAAAATTACATTTGTTGTGGTGGATATCACGGCCAAAGCAGGGACGGAACGGACTACAACTTTACTTGCGAATACCTTGGTGAAAAAGGGGTATGAGGTATGTATTATTTCTTTGTTCAGAAGAAATAAATCTTTGGTTTTTTATTTGGAAAAAAAGGTTGATGTGTTATATATTGTCGATAAGGAATATTCTATCCGTCAGAGTATTTTTCAGAGGTTATTCCTGATAATTAAAGCTTTTTTCTCTTTTCAGAAAATGATTGGTCGAAATCATTGTGACTTGTTTATCGGTCAGAACTTTTTGGTAAATCTATTTTTGTATTTTTCCGGCTTCTCCGGTAAATCGGTGGCTTGCGAGCATAATTTGTACAATATATATCCTTCTCCCGTCCTTTTATTTAGAGAGTGTGTCTACAAATCGTTTTATAAGCTGGTTTCATTGACAAATAAGGATGCCTCTAAATTTACTAGAAGATTGAACAATGTGAAAGTCATACCGAACATGCTGACGTTTACAGTCGATAAAACTGCCGATCTGACATCAAAGAGAATACTGTCCATTGGACGTTTATCCGGTCAGAAGGGGTATGATTTATTATTGGAGGCTGTAAAAGATATATGGAAGGAGTATCCGGAGTGGCGTTTGGATATTTGGGGTGAAGGAGAAATGTATGATTATTTATCGGAAAAGATCCGGGTGTATCGTCTTGAGAAAAATGTTTTTCTGAAAGGGTATACGAGTGATGTTATTACTGAGTATCTGTCATCATCGGTTTATGTCATGTCTTCCCGTTATGAAGGTTTCGGTATGGTTCTTACTGAGGCAATGTCGTGTGGACTGCCTGTCGTCTCTTTTGATTGTCCGGAAGGTCCTGCTGATATTATTGGTGAAGGTCGGGGAATACTTGTTCCTCCTGAAAATATCGGGCAGCTGAGAGCCGGCCTTCTATCCCTGATGGGAAGCTATGAAAAGAGAAAAGAATACGCAGAAAAAGGGCGTTCGTTTGTACTTCAAAATTATAATTCCGAGGTGATCTATGAAAAATGGAATGCTCTATTTCATTCATTTATCAATGAACGGAATAATATAAATCAATAATTTAAACTTAATTAGCATGAAAACTGCATTAGTTTGTGGCGCCGGTGGATTTATCGGTAGCCATATGGTGAAGCGCCTCAAAAGTGAGGGGTATTGGGTAAAAGGTGTCGATTTGAAGTTTCCTGAATTTTCTCCGACGGAAGCCGATGATTTTATGATCGGTGACCTACGTGACATCGACGTATGTAATCGTGCGGTCGATCGTAAGTATGACGAAATCTATCAGTTTGCTGCCGATATGGGGGGAGCCGGTTTTGTCTTTACCGGAGAGAATGATGCCGATATTATGCACAATTCGGTGATGTGTAATATTAATATGATGGATGTGGCTTATAAACGAAATGCAGGTAGAATGTTTTACTCATCTTCAGCCTGTATCTATCCCGAACGCAACCAGATGGATGCCTTGCATCCTACCACTTCGGAAGATTCGGCTTATCCTGCCGGACCGGACAGTGATTATGGTTGGGAGAAACTGTTCAGCGAACGTATGTATATGGCTTACCATCGTAACAAAGGGCTGGATGTGCGTATTGCCCGTTTCCATAATATTTTCGGTCCGGAAGGCACGTGGGAAGGCGGACGTGAGAAGTCACCGGCAGCTTTCTGCCGTAAGGTGGCTGAAACTCCCGATGGCGGAACGATCGAGATGTGGGGAGACGGTAATCAGACCCGTTCGTTCCTCTATATTGACGAATGCCTGGAAGGGGTACGTCGTTTGATGAGCCAGGACGAGTTTATGGGACCGGTAAATATCGGTTCGGATGAAATGATCAGCATTAACGGATTGGCCGAGATGGTGATGGGTATTGCCGGAAAGAAGCTGAATATCGTACATATCCCGGGTCCGTTGGGAGTCATGGGCCGTAATTCGGATAACCGTCTGATAAAAGAAAAATTGGGTTGGGCTCCGAATTGGCCTTTATCGAAAGGTATGGAACTGACGTATCGATGGATTAACGAACAAGTACAAAAACGTAATAAATGAATATAGTTTGTATTTCACAGGTCTACTGGCCGGATACGACAACTATGGCACAGCATCTGACTGATTTATGTGTCGTGTTGGTAAAACGCGGTCACCAGGTCTCTGTATATACAAGCCAGCATAATTATGAACACCCTGAAATCACATACCCGAAGTATGAGACACACAAGGGTGTTCATATTCATCGACTTGCAAATACGGGATTCGGTAAAAAACATAAGATAGGTCGTCTGATGGACGTCTTTAGTTTTAATGTGTTGAGTACTTTGAATATGTTTTCCCTGAAAAAGAAAACATGTGATCTTGTTATTGGCATGTCGACACCGCCGTTGCTGGCTTATTTCGGTTTGCATATCACCCGGATAAAGAAGATTCCATTTCTGTTTTGGGCTATGGACCTGCAACCGGAGTTGTCTATCGTGGCGGGTTATTTACAAAAAGACAGTACCGTAGCTCATTCCATGCAGAAAAAAGGAGATTACATATTCCGTTATTCGGATAAGATAATCGTACTGGATAAATATATGGAAGAGCATATTTATAATCGTTTGGGTTGTAAGCGTGATCATATAGACATCATACCGGTCTGGCCTGTTGTCGAAGATATTTACAAGGGTCGCAGGGAAGATAATCCGTACAGGATCAAACAGGGGTTCGGTGATCGGATTGTGATTATGTATTCCGGAAATCATGCGGTAATCCATCCTTTATCGACCTTGCTTCAGGCAGCTGTCAATCTAAAAAATGATCCCCGGTTTCTATTTGTACATATAGGTGGGGGAGTTCGTTTAAAAGAAGTATTGGAATACAAAGAAAAATATCGGTTGGAGAATGTGGTGACATTGCCTTACGAACCGCGGGAAAATATACATAATTCTTTGGGATCGGCAGATTTGCAGGTGGTCGTCTTAGGGAACGGCTGTGTCGGTTATACGCATCCGAATAAAGTGTATGGGGCTATGTTTATCAAAAAGCCAATATTGTATATCGGTCCTGATCATTCTCATATAACGGATATACTGGATCATTGTCCCGGAAATATTTATGTTTCTCACGGAGAGTCGGATTTGTTGACACAAAAAATATTGGCGTTTGCCGAAATGAATGAGTCTGAACGGGAAGATATCGGGAAAAGGAATAGGACATATGCAGAAACATATTTGCATCCGGATATATTACTGGAAAAAATGGCAGAATCAATAGAAGCTGTATCATTATGAAAATAACAATTATCGGAGGTTCGGGCTTTGTGGGAACACGATTGTTGAAACTCCTGGAAGAGAGTTCATGCACATTGCAGAATATAGATAAGCGGCAGAGTTTATCTTATCCGAAAATCACTACGGTTGCCAATGTATTGGACAAGGAGAAACTGGTTTCTTCGTTGGCGGGAACGGATGTCGTTGTTTTGCTGGCTGCAGAACATCGGGATGATGTGTCTCCTGTATCCCTTTATTATGACGTGAATGTGGGAGGTATGCGTAATACGCTGAAAGCAATGGAAGCAAATGGAATCAAGCGGATTGTCTTTACCAGTTCGGTAGCCGTTTATGGATTGAATAAGAAATGTCCGGATGAAAATCATCCGGCAGATCCTTTTAATCATTACGGGAAAAGTAAATGGGAAGCGGAGCAGGTGTTGCAGAAATGGTATCAAACTCATTCGGACTGGAATATAAATATAATCCGTCCGACGGTCATATTCGGTGAGCATAACAGAGGAAATGTTTATAATCTGCTCCGACAAATATCGAGTGGCAAATTCCTGATGGTGGGGAATGGCAATAATAAGAAGTCGATGGCTTATGTCGGTAACATTGTAGCGTTTCTTGAATTCCTGATTACGGAAAAGACAGCAGGTTATAACATTTATAATTATGTGGATCAACCGGATTTTACCATGAATGAACTGGTTGAACATGTGAGTAAAGTCTTGAAGATACATATTCCGACAACTCATTTTCCTTTATGGCTGGGTATGTCGGGGGGATATTGTTTTGATTTGTTAGCCTTTTTATCCCGCCGAAAGCAAACGATCAGTTCTGTCCGAGTCAAGAAGTTTTGTGCTACGACCCAGTTTAGTGGAGAAAAAATGCTACAGTCTGGTTTTAAAGCTCCGTATACGCTAGGGGAGGGGTTGGCAAAGACATTGGAGTTTGAGTTTTATAATTAGGAAGGTAACATAATAATCTAATAAATGAAAAAAGAAATACAAATAACAGGCCGTCCTATCGGTCCTGACTATCCCCCTTTGGTCATAGCCGAGATGGGGATCAATCATGAAGGTTCGTTGGAAACTGCTTTCGAGATGGTGGATGCGGCTGCGCGTGCCGGAGTGGAAATATTGAAACATCAGACGCATATTGTAGATGATGAGATGTGTGAAGCCGCTAAAAAGGTAATACCGGGTAATGCGGATGTTTCGATTTATGAGATCATGAAGCGTTGTGCTTTGTCGGAAAAAGAAGAGATTGCGTTGAAAGAATACGTGGAGTCGAAAGGTATGATATTCCTAAGTACTCCTTTTTCTCGTGCTGCAGCGGACCGATTGATGAAGATGAATGTACAGGCTTTTAAAATCGGGTCGGGAGAGTGTAATAATTATCCGTTGCTGGAACATGTTGCGCAGGCGCATAAGCCGGTGATCCTGTCAACTGGAATGAATACGATAGCCAGTATCCGCAAAGCGGTGGATATTTTCAATCGTTATCGTGTACCGGTCGCTCTGCTTCATACTACAAACCTGTATCCTACACCGTTTAACCTGGTACGTTTGGGTGCAATGCAGGAAATGGCTGAAGCTTTTCCGAATTGTGTGTATGGATTATCGGATCATACGACAAATAATTTGGCTTGTTTGTCGGCTGTCGCTTTGGGTGCTTCAATTGTAGAGCGTCATTTTACCGACCGGATGGACCGGAAAGGACCGGATATCTGTTGTTCGATGGATGAACAGGCTGCGCGTGAACTGATAGAACAAAGCCGGATCATTCATTCAATGCGTGGTGGGCATAAAGGTCCTTTACCGGAAGAGCAGGTAACCATAGATTTTGCTTATGCTACCGTTGTCACGATTCGTCCGGTGAGAAAAGGGGAATGTTTTACAAAAGACAATATTTGGGTGAAACGTCCGGGAATGGATGGTATCCTGGCAGAGGCATATGATAGTCTGCTTGGGAAAAAAGCGTCAATGGATATAGAGAGTGATGTACAGTTATTATATGATATGATTGAGAAGTGAAGATGATGAAACGTGTGTTATTTGTAACCGGAACGCGTGCTGATTTCGGGAAGTTGAAATCGTTGATAAAGATTTTGGATGATCAACTGGATTTTGAAGTATCCCTGTTTGTAACAGGTATGCATATGCAGAGCTTGTATGGTGCTACCTACCGGGAAGTAGAACGTTGTGGTTGTAAGAATATTTTCAAGTTTCTGAATCTGACTTCAGAGTCGACTATGGATCTAACTTTGAGTAAGACGATCGATGGTCTGTCGACTTATTTGAAAGAGAATCCTGTCGACCTGATCGTGGTTCATGGCGATAGGGTGGAGGCACTTGCCGGAGCGATAACGGGAAGTCTGAACAATATTTTGGTGGCTCATATCGAAGGGGGAGAGTTGTCGGGAACGATCGATGAACTGATCCGCCATGCAATCAGCAAACTGAGCCATACTCATTTTGTAGCCAATGAGAGGGCAAAGAGTCGTTTAATGCAGATGGGAGAGTTGGAGCAGTCGATCTTTGTGATCGGTTCTCCGGATATGGATATTATGTTTTCAGACAGTTTACCCGGGATTGAGGAAGTAAAAAGATATTATGAAATTCCTTATGATAAGTATGGGATTGTGATGTATCATCCTGTAACGACGGAATATGACCGGATAGAATATCACGTGAAGCAGTTGGTGGATGCTTTACTGGCGGATACCCATAACTATATTGTGATCTATCCGAATAATGATTTGGGATCGCAGACCATATTGAAAGCTTACCGTCAGTTGAAAGGCAATTCGCGTTTCCGGTTGATTCCTTCCATGCGTTTTGAGTATTTCCTTTCGTTGTTGAAAAATGCAGACTTAATAGTCGGTAATTCCAGTGCGGGTATACGTGAGGCTCCTGCTTATCAGATACCTTGTGTGAATATCGGCAGTCGTCAGGATAACCGGGCTTCTTCTCCTTTTATTCATAATTGTAAAGAGGAGTCCGGTATGATATTGAGAACGATATCCGGTGTTGCACCTTCAAAGAACAGAGCAGAATATACTTTTGGAAAGGGAAATAGTGCCGGATTGTTTTTAGATGTTTTGAGGACTTTTACTTTCTGGAATATTTCAAAGCAAAAGCAATTTAAAGATTTGAATATTGTCTGAAGTTTATTTAACAAACAGTTAAAAGAGCAGGGATATTAGGTTTGATACCAATATCCCTGTTTTTTATTTAATTAAATTCTGTTAGTGGTTGTGATTGACTGTTTTCTTCTGTTTCTTCTTCCTTATACCAGTTTATTTTCCGGGAGAAGAACATAATGACTCCAAGTATGATAAACAAACCGATACTTCCAATCAACAAGGCAACATCTTCCAGTTGCAGGATGACATAAAGGAAAATATATAATAAAGCCAGCATGCCTGTAAGTGCTCCGGTCTGCATCTTGTTTTTGAAGATGCTGTGTGCATAAGCAGTGATCAGTCCGATAGTCGCCAGGCTGGCAATCAGGTAGGCGTTGCCGAAGTTGATTTGTTCGGAGATGGACAGGAGAAGGCTATAGAACAGGATCAGAGCCAGGCCGACGAGCAGATACTGGATCGGGTGGATACGTTTTTTTGTCAGTATTTCAACAAAGAAAAAGACGACGAAGGTCAGGGCAATGAACATGATGGCATATTTGGCGGAACGCATGTTTTGTTGGTAATGGTTTACCGGATCTACGAGGTTAACACCGAAAGAAGCATCGTCGAATGAATTTGCCTGTCCGTCGATCCACATTTCCGGGATACTACGGTTGAAGCTGAGGATACTCCAGTCAGCTTCGAATCCCTTTTCAGTGATGGTATGTTCCGGGGTGAAGTTGCCGATAAAGCCGGGTGATTTCCAGTTGCCCGTTATATGGACTTTGGTTGTTTTTCCCATCGGGATGAAATTGATGTTGCTGCTGCCGTTTAGTTTTAGTTTGCAATTGAAGGTGAGCGGCTGGCCGGTTTGAAGGATTTCGGGGTCATTCAGCGGGATAGCCAGCATTTTGCCTATCTGGGTATCCTGGTTGCCGGTGGTTTCGACTGGGTATTGTTTGTTATCCAGCCTGAAATCGATGTTGTCGGTTATTCCTCGAAGATCAGAAACTCCGACAGCCAGATAAGCCTGATCCCAGTGGATGGCACTGTTTTCTATTTTGGGAAAACTTATTTTGTCGAAATTTCCGGTAATGTCTGTTTCACTTTTGTAAAGGATCGTTTTGTATATCCCGTAGTATCTTTCTTCGGGGAATAATTGCGTATTGATATTCAGAGCTCCGGGTGTGATAGTCAGGACATGTTCCTGGTAGTGTGTTTTATTGTTCGAATCGATATGCGTAGTCGTATAGGGGATGGAGAGGACTGGTCCGCAGAAGGTTTGGGCGTTGCTCCATTTGGCATTGATCTTTTCGATCGTTTCATTGCTTCTGTTTTGTCGTTCCCGGATCAGATCCTGAATCATTAATCCCGGTATGAGCAGAATGAGGGTCAGGAAGCCGATAACCATAGCCTTGAATGTGATAGACTGGTTGATTTTGCTTGCTTTCTTGATTGTTGTTTCCATAAGTTTAACCTGTTTATATGATTAAAAAGTACTTTGTGTTTCAAAGTAAATGGGTAAAAAAATTATTTGATAAGTTCTTCCAATGCATCCAGGTGCTCCCGGAAACATTTTCTTCCTTCTTCGGTGATAGCATATTGGGTGTTGGGCTTCCGGCCGATGAATTGCTTGGTAGACTGGATATATCCGATCGTTTCCAATGCTTTCAAATGGCTTGCCAGGTTTCCGTCGGTCAACTCCATCAGTTGCTTCATGGTGTTGAAGTCAGCTGATTCGTTTACCGACAGGATAGACATGATACCCAGTCGAATCCGGCTTTCGAAAGCTTTATTTAATTTGGACAGTATGTTTTTCATGCTTTCTTCAAGTCATATTTGATGTACATAGCCGTTCCGTAAATGATATGGCAGACTCCGAATCCGATTGTCCAAAGCAGGAGGCTCCAGTCGGGAAACAAAGCGGCGATGATGCCCAATACGACTTCTGTCAGGCCCAGATAGTGGACTTCATCGAGAGTATATTTGGATACATTGATCAAGGCAAGACCATAAAAAACAAGTGTCATGGTGATTGCCATCTCCAGGTCGCCGCGCAACAGGAAAATAAGAGCAAAGATCCCTCCGGTAACGAGGGGGACACCAAGGCTGTAAAGTGTTCTTTTTATCAGGCTTTTGGAGGGCATCAGGTTCTTTTTGACTGACTTTTTCCAGGAGAAATAGATTCCGAAACAAATAGAAAAGAGCAAGACGGCCGCAGCATCCGTGATCAGCAAAGTGATCTCGCGGAACATCGCTTCGTGTGTCGTATTGAAGTCGGCATTTGCCGGTTCTCTTAGAATATGAAAGTAGGCGAGTGCTGCCCCGATGATCGCTATAACTCCGGCCGATATACCGGACAAACCGCTTAACGAAAGGAACTTGGATGATCTTTCCATCATCTCGCGAATGGCTTTTATGTCTTCTACTTGTTTGTTCATATACTTACAATAAAAAGTACTTTGTGATGCAAAGTTAATGAGGATTCTGAAGATTCCAAATAAATGGAGAAGATTTTCTAAATATTATTACCTTTGCATTTATAGTACAATTAAAGTCATACAATAAAGAATGCATACAAAAATAAGCCATGTTCATATAAATAACTTTAAGTCGATCAAAGACGTTACTTTGAATGATTGTAGAAGGATTAACCTGTTTATCGGCAAACCGAATGTAGGTAAAAGTAATTTATTGGAGGCAATGTCCTTATTTTGTCTTCCTTATTTGAAGTTTGCAAAGAAAAGGAGCATTCAGCAGTTTATTCGTGTTGAAAGCGATGCTGAACTTTTTTTTGATGGTCATATAGAGAAACCTATACGGATAGAGACGGATGTTGTAAATGCTGAGGTGCGTTTAGACAATATGGGACTTTCATTTCTTTTGGGGTATAAAGATCATACTGATGCGGAATTTTCTTTATCTTTTTCCAATATGCTCTTGTCTGGGAAAAAGAATATTGAGATCCCGGCGGCAAACCCGTTCAAGAGTTATTTTTATCCAATTTCCTTTGAAAAGGAAAAATTACCGTTAAATTACCTTCTACCTCCGAATGGAAGTAATTTAATGAATATAGTAACTTTGTTGCCAGAATTAAGGAGGGAGTTGTCTGCAATATTCAAAGAGTATGGTTTGAAGTATGTATTCGATACGAATAGCCAGGAAATTAAAGTTCTTAAAGAAAAGAATCCGGGAGAGATTTTTTTGATTCCGTTTCATTCTATTGCTGATTCTTTGCAACGTATGATTTTTTATAAAGCGGCTATTGAAAGTAATGATAATACAGTTCTGATTTTCGAAGAACCTGAGGCACATTCTTACCCTCCATTCATATCAAAAGTAACACAAAGCATTATAGATTCGGAAAATAATCAGTTTTTTATTACTACCCATAGTCCTTATGTTGTAAATGATTTTCTGGAATTGCCGGGGAATGATTTGGCTATTTACTTAGTTGATTTCAAAAATGGAGAAACGATCGTGAAGAGGGCGGCTGAGAGTGAGTTGCAGGAAATGTATGAATTTGGGGCTGACTTATTTTTTAATACGGAAACTTTCTTAAAATAATGGCAGAACTTTACATAATTCCGGAATGTTACGTTGACACTAATTTGCTTGAGACATTAGTTCCTACGGCAAAAGGTTATAATCACCAGAAAGGTTGTAATAACGTTGCTAAAGTCATGAAGGAGAAATTTACAGATGAGTTTGCCGTTGGAGTTGTCGATAAAGACAAAAGACAAATTCGTTATGTGGATGAATTTGAAGAGATAGCTCATACCGACTCCCTGTTTTTTTATAAACATCCTAATAAGGCTCATTATCTGGTGATGATTTCACCGGCAGTAGATGGGTTTATTCTTAAATGTGCAGAAGAAATGGAGACTGATATGGAACAGTTTGGTTTTTCATCTGATCTGAAGTCTTTTACAGAGCAAACAAAAAAGGTGTCCAGCAAGGAAGATGCAACATTTAGAAATTTGTTTCAGGAACTCAAAAAAGCGGATGAAGTGGTTGTCCTAAAGAAAGTATTGAAATATTTGAAAGAAAATAAATATCAATCAGATCCGGAAAGGCTTAAAGCTATTATAGAAGGGAAATGATATTTTTGTTAATGGTTTGAAAATAAAACGAGCAAACATGGAAAATAAAACGATATTACCGGCTGAATGGTATCCGCAAAGTGCGGTTCAACTAACCTGGCCGCATGAAGGGACGGATTGGGCGCCGATACTCGACGAGGTGGTACCTTGTTTTGTGGAGATTGCCAAAGAGGTGATCAAGCGGGAGAAGTTATTGATTGTTTGTCCGGATGAATCGGCGGTACGCTCTCAGTTGGGAGATGTGGATTATAGCCGTATTATTTTCCGCGAAATGGAGACAAACGACACCTGGGCACGCGACCACGGAGGTATTTCCGTCTTCGAGGAAGGTACTCCGGTTGTATACGATTTCGTATTCAACGGCTGGGGAATGAAATATGCCGCCAATCATGATAATCTGATCACGCGGAAGTTGTTTCATAGTAAAACTTTTGCAGAGGAGGTGATCCCTGTCAATATGCAACCGTTCGTATTGGAAGGCGGTAGTATCGAGTCGGATGGCAAGGGTACTTTGCTGACTACGGTCGAATGTCTTTCTTCCGTGAACAGGAATGAATATCTTCAGCAGGAAGAACTGGAAAATTATCTGAAACAGGTATTCGGCCTGAATCGTATTTTGTGGATAGAGAGCGGTTATCTGGCCGGTGACGATACCGATAGCCATGTCGATACATTGGCCCGTTTCTGTAGTGAAGATACGATCGCTTATGTACAATGTACGGATGAAGAAGATGAGCATTATGCCGAATTGCAGGAGATGGAGGAAGAGCTGAAAGAGTTTAAGCAAGAGAATGGCGAACCCTACCGGCTGATCGCTTTGCCAATGGCTGATAAAGTGGAAGGGGAGGGTGAACGTTTGCCGGCTACCTATGCAAATTTCTTGATTATAAATGGGGCGGTATTGGTTCCTTTCTATAATTCACCGAAAGATGAGGTTGCAAAAGCGGCTTTGCAGACGGTGTTCCCGGACAGAGAGATTGTAGGTATTAATTGTTTACCGTTAATTAAACAACATGGTTCATTGCATTGCGTGACGATGCAGTATCCGAAAGAATTTATTGTATGAAAGTTGGATTGATTCAACAGGCGAACACCTGTGACCGGTTAGATAATATAAAGAAATTGAAAAGTAATATCTGTCTTTGTGCCGAAGAGGGAGCGGAGCTGGTGGTGTTGCAGGAATTGCATAACGGCCTGTATTTCTGCCAGACGGAGGACACACAGGTATTCGACCAGGCGGAAACAATTCCGGGACCCTCTACGGAAGAGTTCGGTGCGTTGGCTAAAGAACTGGGGATCGTACTGGTGCTTTCCCTCTTTGAGAAACGTGCTCCGGGATTGTATCACAATACGGCGGTCGTATTGGAGAAAGACGGAACAATTGCCGGAAAATACCGGAAGATGCATATACCGGATGATCCGGCTTATTACGAGAAATTTTATTTCACTCCCGGTGACCTGGGATTCGAACCTATCGAAACGTCGGTTGGAAAACTCGGAGTATTGGTTTGTTGGGATCAATGGTATCCGGAAGCAGCCCGCCTGATGGCGATGAAAGGAGCCGAATTGTTGATCTATCCGACGGCTATTGGTTGGGAAAGTAGCGATACGACGGAAGAAAAGAAACGCCAGCTGGATGCCTGGGTTACGATACAACGCGGACATGCCGTAGCAAATGGCCTTCCGGTGATTAGCGTGAACCGCACGGGACATGAGACCGACCCTTCGGGACAGACAAACGGTATCCAGTTCTGGGGTAATAGCTTTGTAGCCGGCCCGCAGGGAGAATTGCTGGCCGAGTTCCCGAACGACCGTGAGGAAGTACGTGTTGTGGAGATCGACAAAGCACGGAGTGAGAATGTGCGTCGTTGGTGGCCGTTCTTCCGTGACCGTCGTATCGATGCTTTCGGTGGATTGACGGAGCGATTTTTGATATGATATGAAATTTTGTAATAAAGAAGAAGCCGTCCGGAAGATGAATCGATTGGGATTATCCGGACGGCCTTTTATATTTGTCGTCGATTATAAGCAGGAACAGGTCTGGGTGGCAGAGCCGGATGCGGTTGATCCGGAGGAGGTGTTGTATAACCTGAATGGTTTTACCAATGCAATCGGCAATGGAATGCAATTTCCGGAGAAACAGATCGGTTGGGAAACAAGACCTGTCTCTTTTGAAACCTATTCCCGGTCTTTTCAAACGGTGTCCGATCATATCCATGCCGGAAATTCTTACCTTGTCAATCTGACTTGCGCGACTCCGGTACGGACCAACCTGACACTGAAAGAGGTCTTTTCTTTTTCAAGAGCCCCTTACAGATTATGGTTGAAAGATCGTTTTGTCGTTTTCTCTCCCGAAATATTCGTGCGCGTAGAGGATGGCTTTATTTATTCGTATCCGATGAAAGGGACGATCGATGCCTCTTTGCCGAATGCCTGCGAAAGGATTTTGGCAGATAAAAAAGAAGAAGCCGAGCATGCGACGATTGTCGATCTGATCCGCAACGACTTGAGCCAGGTAGCTTCAGAGGTGACGGTGTCACGATACCGATATATCGACGAGCTACAGACCAATAAAGGCCGCTTATTACAGGTTAGCTCGGAGATCAGAGGAAAATTGCCGGATAACTGGAATGGTAATTTAGGAACTATGTTGTTCAGCCTCTTACCAGCCGGTTCTATAACCGGTGCGCCGAAGAAAAAGACGATGGAGATTATCGCGGAAGCTGAAACGTATGAACGCGGATTTTATACCGGTGTAATGGGATATTTCGACGGCAACCGCCTGGATAGTGCCGTTATGATCCGTTTCCTGGAGCAGGCCGGCGACCAGTTGTTGTTTAAAAGCGGTGGCGGCATAACCTCCCAAAGTGATTTACAAAGTGAATATAATGAAATGAAACAAAAAGTATATGTGCCCATTTATTGAAACAATCCGTATAGAGAATGGGAAGGCAGTTAATCTGAGCTTCCATAATTACCGCTTCAACCGGACGCGGCGAGATATCTTTGAATGTAATTTACCCGTGAATCTGGCTGATTTTATCCAGCCGGGAGAATATACTGAACGGACCCGGTGCCGGGTGGAATACCAGGAAGAGGTAGAGAAAGTAGAGTATCTTCCGTATACCCTTCGTCCGGTAAATAGTCTGAAACTGGTCACCTCCGACGGGTTGGATTATACCTATAAAAGTACGGATCGTCAGAAGCTGGATGAGCTGTTCGGACAAAGAGGAGAGGCAGACGATATCCTGATCGTGCGCGACGGCTTTCTGACGGATACCTCGATTGCCAATATAGCCTTATGGAATGGAAGTCAATGGGAGACACCCGAAGTCCCTTTGTTGGAAGGAACGATGCGGGCGTCTCTATTGGGGAAAGAAATGATTGTTCCGGCTGCTATTCGTCCACAGGATCTGTCTCGTTATTCACTGATCCGTTTGTTCAATGCGATGATCGGGTTCGGTGAGATCGAATTTCCCGTGGCGAATATCCGTTAGATTATACGTTTGTCAATACGTGTTGCGGATTAAATATATCAGGTTCGGCTATTTGAGGATGTAATAAATGGTATTACTGATACGGGCCTGATATACTTTATTCTCATGCATAAGAGAGCATAGAGCCAGACAAAGCTCGGTGTCCTGGAAATTTGTCGCTCTTTGTAATTCAGCAAATGTACTTCTTCCAACCTGGCACAAAGTCTCATACAATTGGGATATGCTCTGAGACATCTTTAAACTTAGTGTATTCATAAGCTGTTTATTTATAAGTTAATACTATGTTGATCGGGTAGTAGGGTGTACTGTCCCCGTCTCTTTGTTTCGGAAGCTAATCTACAGGAAAGTTTTGGATGAACCTGCCCCTTTTTTACCGTAACGGTAATTTGAGCGACTCAAACGGAATATTTGGAAACTGAAATAAAACGGAGTAAATCTACCCTATTTTCGGTAGTCTCAGTACGAACCGAATCAGTGCCACGAATACCTTCCCGTATTTATCCAGTTTGATTTCACCCACACCTCGTATTTCACTGAATTCCTCCAGCGTGACCGGCTTCTTCTGTACCATATCTTCCAGTGAATCATCCGAAAAGATGATATAGGCAGGCGTTTGTTCTTTTTCGGCAATCTGTTTACGGAGTTGCTGGAGTGAATCGAGCAAGGTTTCTTCGACCGATGCCGATTTGAGTGGTTTGATCGGGCGGTATTTGAATTTGGAATCTTTTCTTCTGAAATAAGTTTTCTCTTCCGGTTCTTTGTAAATGGACATCATTGCCTTCTGCTCTCCGAACAGTATTTTTCGTCCTAACGGAGTAACTTTCAAGATACCGGCATTGACGTAATCGATTTCAATATACCCCAGTTGGAGCATCTGATACAAATATTCTTTCCATTCTTTATAAGAGAGATCTTTTCCGACACCGTATGTTTTCAGTTTATCGTATCCTTTCTCGGTGATATCCGCTTTTTCCGATCCACGAAGAATGTTAATCAGCATATTCATGCCGACAAACTGGCCTGTGCGGAAGATGGCGCTGAGTGCCTTTTGTACCAGTACGCTTCCGTCGAAACGTTGGGGAGGGTTCTTGCATACATCACAATTCCCGCAATCCCGGTCAGTCTCTTCCCCGAAATAACTCAACAGGATACGGCGGCGGCAGATATCCGCTTCGCAATACCGTCGCATCCGGTTCAGCTTCTGTAGGTTGACATCTTTCTGTCCGCTTTCTTCGGCAAAACGGCGGAGGACAAGCAGGTCGCCCACCGAATAGAACAACAACGTATCACTTTTCATTCCGTCCCGTCCGGCACGCCCTATTTCCTGATAATAGTTTTCAATGCTCCCCGGCATATTGTAATGGATCACCCAGCGCACGTTACTTTTATCGATTCCCATGCCGAAAGCGACGGTGGCGCATACCACATTCACCCGGTCGTTGATAAAATCGTCTTGTGCCTTTTCGCGTTTGGGGGCAGGTAGTCCGGCATGATAGGCGGTTGCCTTGATCCCGTAAGAGGAAAGTTCTTCCGCCAATGCCTCGGTACTGTTCCGGCTCATACAATAAACGATGCCGCTTTGCCGGCGGTGGGCGTTGATGAAATGAACGATAGCTGCCGTCTTTTCCTTCTTGTTCAGTCCCCTCCGGATAGTGAGAGACAGGTTGGGGCGGTCGAAAGAAGAAATGAAGACTTCCGGATCACGGAGGTTCAACTGGTTGATGATATCGGTACGGGTTACTTTGTCGGCCGTTGCCGTCAATGCAACGATCGGTACTTTGGGGAAATGTTCTTTCAGGACGGACAACTGGGTGTATTCAGGCCGGAAATCGTGTCCCCAATGTGAAATGCAATGCGCTTCGTCGATGGCGATCAGTGAGATATCCATACGTGGAAGCAGCCAGTGAAGTTCGCTAACCAATGCTTCGGGTGAGAGATAAAGCAGTTTGATTTTTCCCTGGATGCAGAGTTGCTTGATCTGATGCCGTTCCTCTTCGGGCATCATGCTGTTGAGTGCCGCCGCCGGAATCCCGTTGGCTACCAATCCGCCCACCTGATCTTTCATCAGGGCAATCAGCGGGGAGATGACGACCGCCGTTCCTGGCAGGTAAATAGCCGGAAGTTGGTAGCAAATCGATTTCCCTCCACCGGTAGGCATCAGCACCAGCGAATCCTCTTTCCTCAAAATGCGTTGTATAATCTCCGCCTGTAACGGGCGGAAAGAAGTATATCCGAAGAACTTCTTTAACAGCAACAATAACTCTTTCATCATCCAATAATCAATTTACAAAGATAGTATAATTTCTAATTTACTTCCATGTATCTTTGTATTACTTCTTACTTCTTTCTGTTTTAAGACTATTATGTGATTGCCAGTTTATTACAGTTTCCTCGTAGTTGCTCTCTTTGGAAACTCCAGTTCCCTGCGGAGGAAACTGTAATTCCCTGCGGAGGAAACTGTAATTCCCTGCGGAGGAAACTACGGGTTACTCCTGAAGAAAATATTATCTATGTATATAGGAATGTAAGGTAATATCGATATATTTGACTATCTTTGTCCCATTATTTATTTAACGAGCCGTGACGGCTCAGCATTTTATTAGATGACATTTGAACAATTACAACTGATCGAGCCGATACGTAAGGCTCTCAGAGAAGAAGGATACACCATCCCAACCCCTATACAAGCAGAAGCGATTCCCAATGTTTTAGATGGATACGATTTATTAGGTTGCGCACAGACCGGAACAGGTAAGACGGCAGCTTTTTCAATCCCTATTTTACAAAATCTGTATAATGAACGTCAGAGTGGATTTGCACGTGGTATCAAAGCATTGATACTAACGCCTACCCGTGAGTTGGCGATCCAGATCGGGGAAAGTTTTTCTGCGTATGGAAAATATACCAAGCTGAAACATACGGTTATATTCGGTGGAGTGGGACAGAAGCCCCAGACGGATGTGCTTAAGCAGGGAGTGGATGTGCTGATTGCAACGCCCGGACGTCTGCTGGATTTGATCAACCAAGGTTTTATCAGCCTGAAGACATTAGACTATTTTGTCCTGGATGAAGCCGACCGTATGCTCGATATGGGATTTATTCATGATATCAAGCGTATCCTGCCCCTATTGCCGAAGAAACGCCAGTCGTTGTTTTTCTCGGCTACTATGCCTCCCGAAATAGAACGGCTTGCCGGAACAATCCTGGTAGAGCCCCGGAAGGTAGAGGTCACACCCGCTTCATCGACGGTGGATAAGATCGACCAGTCCGTTTATTTTGTAGAAAAGGGGGAGAAAGTAAGTCTGCTTACTCATTTGTTGAAAGATTCTTCGTTGGAATCGGTACTGGTATTTACCCGGACGAAGCATGGGGCGGATAAAGTAGCCCGTGTCTTGGCGAAAGCGAATATCGGAGCGGAGGCTATTCATGGAAACAAGAGCCAGACGGCCCGCCAGCGTGCGTTGACCAACTTTAAGGATCATACGACCCGTGTGCTGATCGCAACGGATATTGCCGCCCGCGGTATCGACGTGGATCATCTTTCGCATGTGATCAATTACGAACTGCCCAATGTGCCGGAAACGTATGTGCATCGTATTGGCCGTACAGGTCGTGCGGGACGTAGCGGAGTGGCTTATTCTTTCTGTGATGCCGAAGAGGTTCCATACCTGAAGGATATACAGAAACTGATCGGTAAGCAAATACCTGTTGCCGGGGGAAACGAATTTGAAACGGCGGAAGTAAAAGCAGCCGTAGCCGATAAAAAAGAAGCTATCAAGCAGGAATCCAAGCGCCGCAATATGTTCGGTAGCAAACGCGACGGAAGCTACTGGCGGAATAAGAAGCGGGCAGAAACCGGAAATCAGAAGACAACTAAAAAGAAATAAAGACATTATTCCTGATGGAGTAAAAATCGGGAGCTACATGCTTTGAAATCCGTATGATTAATTATATTTGCAGGCGTTGGATAATCAACGCCTTTTTTTATTCATGAAAGCATAAAATATGAAAAATCTACTATGTATAGCTGCCGGAATAGGAGCTATGTTCACCTTAAACGTCTATGCCCAAACGGGGCAGCAGCCCAACGTGGTGGTTATTGTAGCTGACGATTTGGGGTACGGCGACCTGAGCTGTTATGGCGCTACCACGATTCGTACTCCGGGGATGGACCGGATAGCCAATGAGGGATTGCGTTTTACGCAGGGATATTGTACGGCGGCTACTTCTACGCCCAGCCGTTATTCTCTTCTGACCGGGTTGTATCCCTGGACAAATAAAGATGCCAAGATACTTCCGGGCAATGCGGCTTTGATCATTGATACCCAGCAAATCACTTTGCCGAAGGTGATGAAGCAGGCGGGATATACAACCGGTTCGGTCGGTAAATGGCATCTGGGACTGGGTGACGGGGCGGTCGACTGGAATGAAACGGTTTATCCCGGAGCAAAAGAAGTGGGATATGACTATTCCTTTATCCAGGCGGCAACCAACGACCGGGTACCTTGCATCTTTATTGAAAATGGAAAAGGTGTCGGACTCGATCCGAATGATCCGTTGTATGTCAGTTATAAGCATAATTTCCCGGGTGAACCGACCGGTAAGGATAATCCGGAATTGCTCCGGATGCATCCGAGTGTGGGACATGCCGGATCGATCGTGAATGGCGTTCCCCGTATCGGATTTCAGAAAGGCGGTAAAGCTGCCCAATGGAAAGACGAGGATATGGCTGAGTTGTTTCTGGAGAAGGCAAAAGGTTTTCTGAAAGACAATAAGGACAAACCGTTCTTCCTGTATTACGGATTGCATCAGCCGCATGTGCCTCGCGTACCGAATCAGAAATTTGCCGGAAAGTCGGGAATGGGACCCCGTGGAGATGTTATTCTGGAGGCAGACTGGTGTGTGACGGAGTTTTTGAATGAACTGGATCGGTTGGGATTGACGGAAAATACGTTGGTAATTCTGACCAGCGATAATGGGCCTGTGCTGGACGACGGTTATCAGGATCAGGCCGTGGAGTTGGTCGGTGATCATAAAATGGCAGGTCCTCACCGGGGTGGAAAGACGAGCTTGTATGATGGAGGAACTTGCATTCCGTTCCTGTTGCGTTGGCCGGCGGTTGTCAAGCCCGGTGTATCCGATGCACTGGTTTGCCAGATGGATTTGCTGGCATCTTTGGCGGCATTGACGGGACAGACGTATCCGGATAAGACGGATAGCCAGAACACGTTACCTGTTTTTTTAGGAAAAAGCGATCAGGGACGTCGGGAGCTGGTTACCGAAGGTTATTTCAATTATGCCCTGCATCAGGGTGATTGGGTGATGATACCGCCTTATCCTGCTTATTATGACGATCCTGACGGGGTCGGTTTTTCCGGTCTGGGAAATTGTTATCAATTATATAATATAAAGGAAGACATCGGACAGGAACACAATCTGGCGGAAAAGGAACCCCGGCGTTTGCGACAAATGATGATGACGTTTGAAAAGCTAAAAAGAGAGACAGGAAAGATTACAAATTATTAATTGATACATTTGATTGCTTCTTTTTTTTCTAAACATATTTGAGAAGTTGATTAAATATTATAAATTTGCCCACTTAACAAGAAATACTAATAAAATAACATGGAAAACACTCGTCGTTCCTTTCTTAAGAAAATGACCGCCGCCGGAGTTGGCGCGGCAGGTTTGGCCATGGCTGGTACAGCATCGGCCACTACAGTAGCAGGTTCTCCGGAACCTCAGAAGAAAAAAACAGCCGGAAAAGATGATGGCAAACTACGTTTCGGATTTATCGGAACTGGTTCTCGTTGTCATGAACACATCAATAACGTGTTGGCTATCCCCGGCAATAAGATTGTTGCCATCTGCGATATCCAGCAGGGACCTATTGATCGTACGCTGAAACACATTGCTAAATTTAACGTTGACGCTCCGAAAGTGTACAAAGGTGGCGAACGCGAATTCGAAAAGATGTTGAACAACGAAGAATTCGATTGCGTGATCATTGCCAGCCCGTGGGAATGGCACGTACCGATGTCGGTAGCTGCTATGAAAGCCGGTGTTCCTTACGTAGGTGTGGAAGTTTCTGCCGCCAATACGTTGGAAGAATGCTGGGACCTGGTCAATGTATCGGAAGCAACAGGAAGCCATCTGAACATCATGGAAAATGTTTGCTATCGTCGTGATTGTATGGCGGCATTGAACATGGTTCGCGAAGGTTTGTTCGGTGAATTATTGCACGGTGGTTGCGGTTACGAACATGACTTGCGTGATGTAAAATTCAATGATGGTAAGAACTATACTTACCAGAAGGGTGGTGAGTTGCGTATGGGGCCAACTGCTTTTGCTGAAGCTCAGTGGCGTACGAATCACTCTGTACATCGTAATGGGGACGTGTATCCGACTCACGGTATCGGACCGGTTGCCAATTGTATGGATATCAACCGTGGTAACCGCTTCGTTGCTATGTCTGCTATGGCAACTCAATCTCGCGGATTGCATAAGTTTATCGTAGATAATGGTGGTGAAAACCATCCGTTGGCTAAGGTTCGCTTTAACCTGGGTGACATCGTGACATCTATGATCAAATGTGCAAACGGTCAGACCATTATCGTTACTCACGATACAAACTCTCCTCGTCCTTATTCTTTGGGATTCCGTATTCAGGGTACAGATGGCTTATGGATGAACGATGGCGATCATGTATATGTGGAAGGCCAGTCTAAACCTCACCGTTGGGATAATTCTGACGAATGGTTCAAGAAATACGACCACAAACTATGGGCTCAGTTGGATGCTCAGGCAAAAGAAGCCGGTCACGGTGGTATGGACTTTATCATGATGTATGACCTGATCGATCGCATCAAGAACAAACGTCCGGCTCCAATGGATTGTTATGATGCTGCTGCATGGAGTGCTATCTCCGCTTTGTCAGAAATGTCTATCGCTCGTGGCGGTGCCTTGGTTGACTTCCCTGATTTTACTCGCGGACAATGGATTAACCGTAAACCAGAATTCGGTATGTAATATGTCGGGGGTGTAAGGGCGGTTCGCGAACCGCCCCTACGGAACAACAATATAAATGAAAAGGCTATCGGGATTCCGATGGCCTTTTTTGTTTACTTCAACCCTTCTATCTCTTTCAGCCATAATGTTGCCATTGCATCGCTCGGCATACGCCAGTCGCCACGTGGGGAAAGGCTGACGGAACCGACTTTCGGGCCGTCGGGCAGGCAACTTCGTTTGAATTGTTGCTGGAAGAAACGGCGGAAGAACGTATAGAGCCATTTTTTGATTGTCTCCTTGTCGTAATTGTCTTTGAAAGCCTGCCCGGCCAGGAAGTAAATCTTGGCAGGTGAGGTGCCGAAGCGGAGGAAGTGATACAGGAAGAAATCGTGTAGCTCGTATGGGCCTACCAAGTCTTCCGTTTTCTGTTTGATATTTCCGTTTTCATCTGCCGGGATCAGTTCAGGGCTGATAGGGGTATCGACGATATCCAGCAAGGTAGCGCGGGAGGCTTCATCCACCCGGTTGTGTGCAACCCATTCTACCAGGTATTTGACCAATGTTTTAGGGATACTTCCGTTGACGCCATACATCGACATATGATCGCCGTTGTAGGTCGCCCAACCCAGTGCCAGTTCCGACAGGTCGCCGGTTCCGATCACCATACCGCCCACTTGGTTGGCTACGTCCATCAGGATTTGGGTACGTTCGCGTGCCTGGCTGTTCTCGTAGGTTACATCATGGACGGACGGATCGTGGTTGATGTCTTTGAAGTGTTGGAGGCAGGCATCTTTGATCGAAATTTCTTTCAGGGTGACACCCAGGTGGCGGATCAGGTCGCAAGCATTGGTATAGGTGCGGTCGGTGGTTCCGAAGCCGGGCATGGTGATACCGAGTATCTGACTCCGGGGGATGCCGAGCGCATCGAAGGTCATCACGGTTACCAACAGGGCTAATGTGGAATCCAGTCCACCCGAAATACCGACAACCGCCGTTTTAGAATGGGTATGGACCATGCGTTTGGCTAGTCCGGCTACCTGGATCTGGAAGATTTCTTCGCAACGCTCTTTCAGAGCATCGCCGGAAGGAGTGAAAGGATGCGGGTCGATCGGGCGTGTCAGTACCGGATCTCCGGAAGTTTCGGACAGGGCGAACGGGACTACGATCGTTTCCTCAGGTAATAAAGTGGAGGCTCCGTGCATGAAGCTGGTGTTTACGCGACGGTCGTTTTGCAGGTTTTCAACGTCGATCTCACTAATGATGAGTTGTTCCTGCATGGTGAAGCGCGGTGATTCTTCCAGGAGATTTCCGTTTTCGGCAATGATGCCGTTACCTGCAAAAACAAGGTCTGTGCTGGATTCTCCGAAACCGGCGGAGGTATAGACATATCCTGCCATACAACGGGCAGATTGCTGGCGGATCAGCGAACGAAGGTAATGGTGTTTACCGATCAGTTCGTTGCTGGCGGATATATTTACCAGGATATTGGCTCCTTCCATTGCGAGTAGGGAACTGGGAGGAACGGGAACCCACAGGTCTTCACATATCTCGATACCGACTTTTACTTGTCCGGAGGCGAATAATAGGTGACTATTCATTGGGTATCGGTTGTTTCCGATCGAGATGGTTTTATCCCATAACTCGGTAGCGGATGTAAACCAGCGCTGTTCCTGAAATTCTTTGTAGTTCGGCAGATATGTTTTTGGAACTACGCCTATTATCTTTCCGCTCTGAAAAGCGATGGCGGCATTGATCAGTCGGTTGTCCGTTACGAGCGGGGCACCGACGATGGTGAGCAGGTTCAGGTCGGCGGTGTCACCCACGAGTTTTAATAGGGCCTGTTCTGCATTCTTCAGTAAAGTTTGCTGGGCAAACAAGTCGAGGCAGGTATAGGCCGTCACCGACAATTCGGGGAAAGCGATCAGCTGGACTCCCTTTTCCGATGCCTGGCGCATCAGGTTTTCTATCTGCCCTATATTATAAGAGCAATCTGCCACCTGTACGTGGGGGACGGCTGCTGCTACTTTTATAAATCCGTAGTTCATATTCTATTTGTTTATCGTATTGCTTGTTTGAGTTTATCGGGGGCTTGCCGGCAATCGAAGATATTATTTATACGTATCTTATCTTTATTGATGTGATAAACGATCTTATAATGACCACTAATCAAATAACGATACTCGTGAGGATCGTCGGCTAAAGATGGCTCTATTTGTCCTATGAAAGGCATGTGTATAAGCCGTCTTGCTTCTGCTTGAATAGCTTCAATTATACTTTGGGCAACTCTTAAAGAGACCTCTTTTTTATAGTATAAGGCTATGGTTTTTAATTCTTTTTGGGCAGGTCGAGACCAAATAAGACGATACGCTATTTCCACCATGTTTTTATTTCTTCAGAAAGTTCTTCATCGGTGATATATTCTCCGCGCTCGATTGCTTCTTCCGATTCCCTGATTGCCGCAATCATTTCTTCTTGCGAATGAACGACGCAAGGACGAGGATTCTCTTTCTTGGCAAAGAATTGAAGCATTCCTGTTTCATTAATTCCTTTTCTTTCGTGAAGCTCTTTTTCTGCTTGGTCGATTTCTTGGTTGGCTTCTTCAAGGCTATATGCGATAGGAGACAAAGTAATAGTCTTTTTCGTCATTATCCGCTTCGCATACTTTTCCAGTTTAGCCATTGTTTCGAGGCTATCCATCTTGTTGAGATATTTCTCGATGAAGTTTTCTCTCCATTGTTGTAATTCCATTGCCGTCATAACGTAAACTCCTTTCTTATATAATGATGCTCCAAAGGTATGTATTTCTCCGGGAATATGAAAGAAGGGAAGCCATACTTCGTAGCATGCTTCCCTTGTAAACACAAAACAATCAACAAAAAACTATCTGATAAATAATAATTCGCGATATTTCGGTAATGTCCACATCTGGTCGTCTACAACCAGTTCTAGTTTGTCGATGTGGTAGCGGATCTCTTCCAGCATTGGGACGATGGTGTCGTGGTAGGCAATGGCCTTTTCGCGTTCGCTCTCGATCTTGTTGGCAACCTTACGAGCTTCGACCATTTCGTCGACCTTTTCCTTGATGAAGTTGGTGCGGCAAGCGATGTCTTCGATGATCTCCAGGTTGCGGGCGGAAAGGACGGATGCCTTGTCTGCCGGGAAAAGATCTTTCATTTTATAAACGTTGTCGACCAGCGAAGTCTGATAGCGGGTGGCGATAGGGATGATATGGTTCATCGTCAAGTCGCCCAATACACGGGCTTCGATCTGTATCTTCTTTGTATATGTTTCCCATTTCACTTCGTTACGGGCTTCCAGCTCTTTGCGGGTCATGACGCCTGTCGACTCGAACATCTTGATGCTACTTTCTTTCAGGTAGTTGTCGAAAATGACCGGTACACTGGTTTCACAATCCAGGCCGCGGCGTTTGGCCTCTTCTTTCCATTCATCGCTATAACCGTTGCCGTCGAAATGGATGGCTTTACATTCTTTGATGTCTTTGCGGAGCACTTCCAGGATGGCGGCAAACTTGTCTTTACCGGTTGCGATCTTTCCGTCTACCTCTGCTTTAAATAGCTTCAATTGTTCGGCAACGGCGGCATTCAGAGCCAGCATCGCCGAGGCACAATTGGCTTCGGAACCTACGGCGCGGAATTCGAAACGGTTTCCGGTGAAAGCGAAAGGAGAGGTACGGTTACGGTCGGTGTTATCGATCAGTAATTCGGGGATACGGGCGATATCCAGTTTCATTCCCTGTTTACCGGCCAGCATGAGATCCTCCGGTTCACTCTTTTCCAGATGGTCTAAAACCTGTGATAACTGGGTTCCCAGGAAGCTGGAGATGATTGCGGGAGGTGCTTCGTTGGCTCCCAGGCGGTGGGCGTTGGTTGCGCTGGAGATACTTGCTTTCAGTAATCCGTTGTGACGGTAAACGGCCATCAAAACATTTACAACGAAAGTGATGAAGCGCAGGTTGTCTTCCGGAGTCTTACCAGGTCCCATCAGGCCGATGCCTGTATCGGTACCCAGCGACCAGTTGTTGTGCTTACCTGATCCGTTCACTCCTTTGAATGGTTTTTCATGCAACAGGACACGGAAACCATGCTTGCGGCTGATCTTACGCATCAAGGCCATGACGAGCAGGTTGTGGTCGTTTGCCAGGTTACATTCTTCAAAGATAGGAGCCAGCTCGAATTGGTTGGGAGCTACTTCGTTGTGGCGGGTCTTCAATGGAATACCCAATTTGAGAGATTCAATTTCCAACTCTTTCATAAATTCCATGACGCGGGTAGGAATGGCACCGAAGTAGTGATCTTCCAGTTGCTGGTTCTTACTGCTTTCGTGGCCCATCAGCGTACGACCGCTAAGCAACAGGTCGGGACGGGCGGCATACAGACCTTCGTCTACCAGGAAGTATTCCTGTTCCCATCCCAAATAAGCGTATACTTTCTTTACATCCGGATTGAAATAGTGGCATACGTCGACGGCGGCTTTATTGACGGCTTCCAATGCTTTCAGCAAGGGAGCCTTATAGTCCAGCGATTCGCCGGTATAAGCGATGAAGATGGTCGGTATACACAAGGTATCGCCAACGATAAAAGCAGGGGATGAAGGATCCCAAGCCGAATAGCCGCGTGCCTCAAACGTATTTCGGATACCGCCGTTCGGAAAACTGGAAGCATCCGGTTCCTGTTGGATCAGGAGTTTGCCGGCAAATTCTTCAACCATTCCGCCTTTGCCGTCGTGCTCTACGAAAGCATCATGTTTTTCGGCGGTTCCTTCGGTCAGAGGATGAAACCAGTGGGTATAATGGGTTGCTCCCATTTCGATCGCCCATTTTTTCATACCGGAGGCTACGGCATCGGCCGTTTCCCGGTCAAGAGGAGTTCCGTTATCGATAGAATCGACTAGTCTGGCATAAGCCTTTTCCGGAAGATATTTGAACATCTTCTCACGGTTGAATACGTTCTTTCCGAAATATTCCGACGGACGTTCTGCCGGGGTGGCTACTTCGGCGGCTCTTTTCTTGAAGGCCGATTCTACAACTCTGAATCTTAACTTTGACATACTATTTGATTTTAAAGTAAGTGTTTGTTATTATTTATCTTCCGGGAAGGGAGAAGGTACCTTCCTTTCCACATCCTGATGCAGTAATCACATATGTGGAGGGATTGCTGCCCTATAAAAAGGAGTATAGAGTTACCCGCCATAGTTGGGGCTTGGCATTGCGGTATAACATTCTATAAAATCGAAAAGCTGCGGCCGGCTTCTCTATACGGTCCTTTTCATGAGATAACCTGAATTGATACATTGTTTAGCTCTTTTGTTCCATCCTGCTTCCTACATTGTCAATTGTTAATTGTCAATTCTCAATTTTCAATTATTCAGAGCCACTTCTTCAGCCTGGCCATTGCCTCTAAAGTGTTGTCCCGGTCGCCAAAGGCGGTGAGTCTCAGATAACCTTCGCCACTCGGGCCGAATCCTACGCCCGGTGTGCCAACGATATTGACTTCGTAAAGCAACTTATCAAAGAATTTCCAGGAGGAGAGCCCTTTCGGAGCTTTTACCCAGAGATAAGGAGCATTTTCACCTCCCCATACCTTCAGACCGCAACCCTGGAGACCTTCTTTCATAATACGTGCGTTAGTCATATAATAGTTGATCGTTGCCTTCACTTGTTCTTTTCCTTCCGGAGAGTAGACCGCCTCGGCACCCCGCTGGGTGATGTAGCTGGTCCCGTTGAATTTGGTCGTTTGACGGCGGTTCCATAGCTTGTTCAATTGTACCTTTTCGCCTCCCAGGGTAAAGCCGTTCAGCTCTTTCGGCACAACCGTATATCCGCAACGTACTCCGGTGAAACCGGCGGTCTTCGAGAAGCTACGAAATTCGATGGCAACCTTTTTCGCCCCTTTGATTTCATAGATCGAGTGAGGGATGTTCGGGTCCTGTATGTAAGCTTCGTAAGCTGAATCGTACATGATCAGTACATCGTTTGCCAGTGCGTAGTTTACCCATTTCTTCAACTCGTCTTTTGTCAGGCTTGTGCCTGTCGGGTTATTGGGGTAACAGAGGTAGAGGATATCCACCCGGCGGCTCGGAAGTTCGGGAATGAAATCGTTTTCTTCCGTGCAGGGAATATAAACGACATCGCTCCATTTCCCGTTTTCCAACACTCCGGTACGTCCGCTCATGACGTTGGAATCTATATAGACGGGGTAGACCGGATCGAGTACCCCGATACTATTATCATGGCGGAGAATATCGCCTATATTTCCGCAATCGCTTTTGGCACCGTCACTGACGAAAACTTCGCCCGGCTCCACAAATATCCCTCGGCTGGCATAATCATTCTTGATGATAGCGTCGATCAGGAAAGGATAACCCTGTTCGGGACCGTAGCCGTGGAAATTCTCCTGGGTTGCCAGGTCGTCGACGGCTTTGTGCATCGCTTCGATAACGGCTGGTGCCAGTGGTTGTGTTACATCACCGATTCCCATGCGGATTATTTTTTCTTTAGGGTGCGTTATCTTGAAACTATTTACTTTTTTCGCAATGTCGGAAAACAGGTAACTGTTCTGTAGTTTCAGGAAATGTTCGTTAATCAGTGCCATATTCGTTCTGTTGTTTTATGTTGTTGTCTTGTGGAGACAGGGGATACCTGTCTTTTATCCTTTTGTTATACTTCTATTGTCCCTTCAAATACGGTAACTGCTCCTCCGGTCATATAGACTTTACCATTGTCTTTATCCCAGTGGATGGTGAGCGGTCCGCCGTCCATGATCACTTTTGTTTTACGTTGGGTCTTGCCACATACGACTCCTGCGACGGCCGTTGCACAAGCACCTGTTCCGCAAGCTTGGGTAATCCCTGATCCCCGTTCCCATACCCTCATCCGGACTTCATCGTCTTTTAAAACCTGTACAAACTCAACATTTGTCCGGTCGGGGAAGAGGGGATGACATTCCAGCTTAGGTCCGATAGCCGGCAAGTCGATATCGTTTATATTAGTAACAAAAATAACCAGGTGAGGGTTTCCCATCGACAGGATAGTGCCGGTATAGGTTTGTCCGTCGGCTTCCAGTTCAATGGATGGTTCAATTATTTCCGGGGTTCCCATATCGACCGTTACTTCGGTTACGGTGCCGTTGGAAACCGCCAGTTGGAGAATCTTGATGCCTGATAATGTTTCCAGTGTGACTATCTCTTTGTTGGTCAGTCCTGCTTCATACACATATTTACCTATACAACGGGAAGCGTTTCCGCACATCCTGGCTTCGGAGCCGTCGGCATTGAATATCCGCATGCTGAAATCTGCTTTTTCCGATGAACCGATTAAAACCAATCCATCCGATCCGATACCTGTATGCGGTGCACTTAACTTAATGGCCAGCTCTTCCGGATTTTCCAGCGGATAAGCCATCGAGTTTACGTATATGTAGTCGTTACCGGCTCCGTGCATCTTTGTGAATCTAATTGGATTTGTCATTTCGATTGTTTTACTCCTTTGGATATTTCTTTTTGTTTTGTTATAATGCAAATATACGACGTTTTGGTATTTTATATACGATAAATGCATCTAAATGTTCTATAAAACGATGCGTGGCAATAAATTGTTTCAATAATCCCCTTTGTTTGTTATGAATTATAACTATATAACAGTAAATAGGAGCATATTGTAAGTTGGCGTAAGTGAAAACTTGTTGAAATATCGTTAAAAGGACACTTGTTATACCTGGTAAGTATGACTATTTGTCAATGAAAGGAGATGAAATAGACGCCATCCTGAACGAAAAGTAAGTGAATCGTTCAAAATGACGTCTATTTGTAAAAAGAACGGGAACTAAAAGATTACTCTTAGCTCCCGTTTTATTTAGCTAGTTGAAAAGGCCGTTTTTATAAGCCGGCTTGTGGGTCGAATGTACCGTTTTCCCATCCTTTTGTCTGTTCCAGGTTGGGGTTATTGCTCATTTCACCCCGTTTCATTGGCAGGAAGTACATTTGTTTGTTTGTGATCATTGGCGTATTATCACGATCAAACAGATAAGTGGAATAACCTCCATCTTCCTTTTTGGTCATTACTAACGCATGACGTTTTTCCTGCCCTGTCATTAATTTGTCGTAGATCATCCAGCGACGCATATCCCATAAACGTTTTTGTTCAAACAACAATTCGATAAAACGTTCTTCACGTACAGCTTCACGCATTTCTTCTTGATTCATGTTCGGATTCAAGCCATACAGCATTCCTTTCATGTCCGGATTGGAGCTGGTTTCTTTGATACCGGCACGTTTACGGATTTGTTTTAACATCTCGAATGCTTCATTCTGCTTATCTACCTCAACTGCTGCTTCGGCATAGTTCAACATGACTTCTGCTAAACGAATGTCAATGAAATCGGTTCCTGATTTCTGACATTCATCAATCGACAAACTTTGGTTGATACCTTTCTTGGAATAATATCCAGTTCGAGTACCCATGTTTTTCCCATACGCATAGTCATTTCGAGCATCTTCATTCAATTCCATCTTTTCGTTGAAATAAGTGCTACCTTGGTAAACTATTGTTGCATAGAAACGATTGTCACGATTTTCCCACAATTTAAAGATATCTCCGCTACCTTCTTTTTCCCAATCGGCATAGGTGTAGGTTCCACCATCAATAGTCGGGAAGCGGTCGATAACCTCTTGTGTCGGATGACATCCACCGGTAGAATTTTGTGAGAATTTGATTGGTCGAACTGCCGCATCGCGGTTATGTGTACGGGTTGGGTTTTCATAGCGGATAGCAAAGATTACTTCTTTGTTCATTTCTTCCAAGAATAATTCACCGTAGTCTTCGTATAAGGCATGTCCTTGACCGATCAGGTAGTCAAGTGTCGCCTTGTTGCTGTCGTATGCTGTTTGCCAATGTTCAATATTATTGCTTGGATTGAATTGCGGACTGGCACGGAACAACAATACTCGTCCTAAGAAAGCTTTGACACCTCCTTTAGTAATACGTCCCAAATCAGTGGCTTCGTATGCATCAGGCAATTTATCTGCACAAGCATTTAATTCATTAATAATGAACTCAAAGCATTCGTTGGTTGAATTACGTTTGACAAAGAGGTCGTCTGTTATCTCTTGGGGTACTGTTATCAAAGGCACACCGCCATAGCGTTTTACCATTTCAAAATAGAGGTAAGCCCGGATGAAACGAGCTTCATGGATTAAACGGTCAGCCAGTTCACGGTCAATGGTACATACCTCCGGGTTTGATGCATTTTGTATAAAAATGTTACAATTGCGGATGTTTGCATACGGCCAGTACCAGATGGGACTATCCGGGGTAATGGTACCGTTTGTCCAAGATCCACCACCGGTAGCCTCGTCTGAGGCATCAGCTACGGAGGTGTCCCATGCCGGAATAGAGGCATATAATGCGTTCAGAAAAGAGGTTGTCAATGTTTTATCAACCCAAACTTGCTCTTCTGAGATTGAACTCAAGTCTTCTTTATCCAATATGCTGGAACATGAAGATGATAAAGCCAAAATGGCTGCACATGTAATAAATATTTTTTTCATATCGAATTACTCAAATGATTAGAAACTAACATTAACACCGAAGTTAAAACTCTTTGTCAACGGATATTGGTAAGCACCGCGATCGCCACTATTTTCCGGATCGTAAATGCCGATGTGGTCTAACACGAACAAGTTAGTCCCTGATACATAAAAACGGCAACGGTCTACACCGATTGAACTCATCCATTGCTTAGGCAATGTATAACCGATTTCGATATTTTTACAACGGAAATAGTTACCATTCATCAGCCAGAATGTAGAAGCTTGGCTATTGGCTCCTACAGACCCTGTACCTCCTACACGCGGATATTCGCCATTGATATTATCAGGAGAATAGGCATCCGACCAAATATTTAAAACCGTTTGCTCTGTCCACGTATCACCGCGGTTAGGGAACATGATTGAACGATGACCGACTCCTTGGAAGAATGCTGTGAGGTCAAACCCTTTCCATTCACCTCCTAAGCTGATACCATAGATGATTTCAGGATCTTTACTATATAGTGAAAGAACTGCTTTGTCATTACCATCGACTATTCCATCGGGACCACCAACACCACCGGCACCATGTATATCTTGCAGGATGACGTCTCCTTTTGACCAATTGAAACCACCATTATATTGAGGTAAACCGACAAGGTCTTCGTCTGTACGGGCAATACCATTGGCGATATAACCCGTGATAAAGTTGATTGGACGACCTGTTTTTAATTCCCATTCGTAAGCATTGGCAGATTCATCAATTTTAGTGTAATGATTGCGGGCGAAGGAAAAGTTGGTTGATACATAGTAGGTCACATCACCAATTTTATTGTCGTGACGTATTAAGAATTCACAACCTTGGTTGATCATTTCGGCATAGTTTTCTTTCGGAAGACTGGCACCGAACGTTTCTGGTATCGTACGTGTACGAGCCATCAGGATATCTTTTGTCTTTTTATGGAAATAATCAAATTCCAAGCTCAATAATCCATTCCATAATCCGAGGTCGAAACCAACATCAGCCGTTGTGGTTGTTTCCCAGGTAATGCCTCTACTAGGATAAACCCCAGGTAGAATACCGGTTGCTCCACTTCCAAATACAACGTTGCTACCAGTGTTGAATTTACTCAAATATTGGTAATAAGCAACATCGCTTCCTCCATCATTACCTAAGGTTCCATAAGATGCACGAAGTTTCAAATTGTTGATGAAGCTTAGTTTTTCATTTGATTTGAAGAAATTTTCTTCTGTTACACGCCATCCGGCAGATACTGACGGGAAGAATCCCCAACGTTTTCCCGGGATCCATTTTACGGAAGAGTCGTAACGAAAGTTGGCCTCTAACAAATATCTGTTGTCAAAGCCGTAATTGACACGTCCTACATAACCGATACGCCCGATTTCAGATTCGTTACCGCTAGCATCTTTCCATTGGCTATCGGCACTACCTGCAAACAGTTGTTCCAAAGATGGTGAAAGCAATTCTTTGCGTTGAGCCCAAAAATTATCTCCCCATTGTTCGAATTGTTCATATAAGAACATGGCTCCAATGTCATGTTTTCCAAATGTATGGTTATAGTTCAATTGCAGGTTCAATGTGTATGAACTGGTTTCGTTGAAATCTTTACGAACAAAGTTCCCGTTTTCAGTTCTTGTACGTGTTCCGGTAACGGGTGCATCATCGCGGATGATGTGGTTATGTTCACCGGATGTTTCGTGCATATACAACGTATAGGCTTTACCGACGGTCTTGTAGTTTTCATAATATCGGCGGTAGTTGAACATCGCATTGGCGGTCAATCCTTCTACCCAAGGAATATCCCAATTAGCACTTAATTTGGTATTCAGGGTGTTCTTCTTTTTAGATCGATGTCCGTTCTTAATGGCTTCCAATACATTCCAGTTGTAAATGGTTGCATTGGGTTGTCCATTGATATAAGCAGGTTCTGTAGATGGAAAGTTCAATAAAGCACGGTACATATCATTCATCAATTCCTGGTCGGAATCGTAAGGCCAATAAGGAGTCCTCTGATCGCCCATGTTTCCGTCAACGTCCAAACCGATCGTAAAATTTTCAGCTACTTTGGCATCCACATTCGAACGGAAACTGTAGCGTTGGAAATCCAAATTATCGAATGTCCCGCTTTGATCGAAATAGCCGATTGACATGTAATAATTAATACGGTCGCTACCGCCATTGACACTCAGGTTATGCTGCATTGTGAATGGGTTTCTCCAAGCTAAATCCACCCAGTCCGTACTATGCGTCTTGAAATATTCTTGTTCGTCGGCGGTGTAGTAACGAGTATCGGTTTCAGGAATACCGTTGTACATGAATTTGTTATTTAGATACACCGTTCTATCGTATGCGCTCAACACTTCTGGCTTGCGTGTCGATCGTTCGGTACCGAATAATCCTGAATAGCTGAATTGTGGTTTTTGATTCTTACCGCGTTTGGTTGAAACAACAATCACACCGTTTGCTGCACGCGAACCATAAACGGCTGCTGAGGCTGCATCTTTCAGTACAGAGATGTTTTCGATTGTATTCGGATCCAATGCATCGAAGTCGGCTTTTTCACGAACAACACCGTCGATTACGTAAGTTGGGTTTGTATTGTTGGGTGTATTGGTTCCACGGATGGTGATTGGGGAAGAAGCACCGGGCATACCTGATTTATTGTAAGAGAAGATACCCGGCATACGTCCGGCCATGGCATTGGAGATATTGGATACTGGAATAGTAGCAATATTTTCGGCCGAAATGGTGGCAACCGAACCTGTTAGGTTCATTTTCTTCTGCGTACCGTAGCCGATAACGACTACTTCGTCTAACTTTTGTGTATCTTCCCGTAGGTTGATAGTAAAATCGGTTTGTCCTGCCACTTTTACGGTCTGAGTCAGGTAACCGATAAAAGATACTTGTAATGTTGCATTTTCCGGAACTTCCAAAGTGAAGCGACCATCCATGTCGGTGATTGTGCCAATGGTAGTACCGTCGACAGATACGTTCGCACCGGTGATAGGACCGAATTGATCGTTGACTACTCCTTTGATTGTTTTTGTCTTTTGTTGTGTAGCTTCTGCTACCATATTTTTCGGACGTAGAATGATTTGTTTGTCATTGACGCTATATTCAATGTTTGCGGCTTTACAAATTTCATTCAAAATAGTTTCGATCGATTTCTCCTTTACTTTAATGTTTACTTTACGGTCAACATTAATAAGTTGACTATTATACATAAAATAAAAGTCGGAACTTTCTTCGATTTCCTGTAAGACTTGCTCTACAGAAGCATTCCTCATGTCTAAAGAAATTCTGGCAGACTGGGAGTACAATGAGCTTGCACTTGCCGTGCTTAAAAAGCAAGTCAAACATAATGCTGCAAGTTTCATACGCATTGGAATTTTTGGTAATAAGTCAAAATTTGACTTAAAACCTTCTGGGTTTGATAAATTCTTCATAAATTCACATTATCAAATTTAATTAGGTTTGAAAAATAACTTGGTTGGGGATTACCATTCGTCAGGTGAGATTTTCGGATTGGTAATTCTTTTGATTGAAGCAGGAAAATGTGACCAGCATTTTTCTGCTTTTCTTTTAGGTTTCCATTCTCATACAATACTTTTTTAAGTTAACAATTATAACATTTATCTTTATTTTGATATTAGACGTAACGTGTGGGCAAACACCCTATGAGAAAATGAACTTTTTTCTTTTTGGGTGATTTTTACTTTACTGTTTTTATGATAACTACACGTCGTGAATACGTAAAATCAGACGTTTGCTCCGGTTCTATAACTGTACATTTTATAGGAGCTGTTTTTTCTAACAAAAGTAAAATCTCATTTAGTGTCTCCGTCGTAAATGTGGCAGAATACTTATAATCATATAATTCTTCTCCTTCCAGTTTGATGTCAACATTAAAATGTCGGGCAAGACGTTGTACAACTTCATTCATGTTGGCACGTCTGAATATCATCTTTCCGTCTTTCCATGAAGTTTCTACTGCCAGATTGACTTTGTCGACTTCCATTCTACTGGTATTCTTATAATATGTCACTTGTTCTCCCGGGCGTAGTGTCCTGGAAACCGGTTGTCCAATTTCTGACACTTCTATATGTCCCTTTGCCAAAGTGGCTTCTATTTTATCTTCATCTTCGTAGGCTTTTACATTGAATTCAGTGCCATAGGCGCTGACTTGCAGTCCATTGGCTGTTGTTACATCAAATCGGTTTGATTTATCGGATGTTACTTTGAAATAGGCTTCGCCAGCCAGTTGCACACTTCTTTTATTCTTGGTAAAGCGTTTAGGATAGGAGATAGAAGAGCCGGAGTTCAACCATACTTCAGAACCATCGGGAAGTGTGATTTTGGATATTAGGCCATAAGCCGTATTCAGTTCCACTTGTTCTACTGGTATATTGTTCCATTCCCTTACTGTGTTGAATAAGGTATACGTTGCAAATAAAACCGGAATTAATAATACCGCAGCTGCTGTCCGAATAAAACTCAGAATTTTCTTTTTATATTTATCTGTAGCAATCTGTTTTGAGATTTTTTTCCAGTTCTGCTGAGTGTTTATCTGTTTATGTAATTTGAGTTCAGCCGTGGTTTCCCAGATGAAACGAATGTCATCTACTTCTTTTTTGAAGTCGGGAGAGGATTGCATTTGTTGATCGAAAGCTATTCTTTCTTCTATGGAAAGCTTACCTTCAAGATATGCTATTATATGTTCTGTATGAATGTCCACTTTTGCTTTTTATAAATTAGACGTATAACCTATGGGAGACCCTATGTTAAAGAGTGTTTTTATTACCAAAGCAGCAAAATCATCAGCGGTAAATAATCCTTTAATTCGATCCGGAGATGTTTTAATGCTTTTGTCATATAGGCCTCAACTGTTTTGACTGATATGTTGGACTCTTGGGCAATTTCGGCGTATGTCATACTTTCGAATCTGTTTTTCTCGAAGACGATCCGGATATTGTCCGGAAGTTTGGCTAATGCTGAAGAAAGCATCTGTTCCAGTTCTATGGTCGAGTAAATGTCTCCGGACGTATATTGCAACGTATTATTCTCGATTTCTTTTTGCTGCCAGTTTTGTTCTGTTTCCTGTTTACGAAGAAAATCTATGCATGTGTTCTTGACGCTGGTAATAAGAAAGTTACGACTGGATGTATTGATCTCTATGTTTTTTCTGTTTTTCCATATTTTGAAAAAGGTATCCTGTACGATATCCTCACATGTTTCCCAACGGTCGATATATCTGTGGGCAAAGACACATAAAGGAGAGAAGAATTGAAAAAAAAGAGTACGAAATGCTATTTCATCATCTTTTATCGCAATTTTCCAAAATAAACTGTCAATAAAATTTGTTTCCTTTTCCTTCATTTTGTTTATGGCGGGGAAGCTATGATTTTTAAATAGTATGTAGTTCTTGAAGAACTCTGGTAAAAACCACAAATGCGAATCGATTGGTTATCAATATGTAACGAAAAAAGATAGATATAAAAGGCTATCACGGATAGAAAATGTTAAAAAAAAGACACATTTGATTAGCCTCAGATTTTTAACGATTTATTGTGAAAATGTCCTATATTTGCACCACGTGGATGCAATAGTTCTTCAAGAACTGAAACAAAAGATGCAATTTTTATTATATAGTTGAATGACCCTATTGCATCTTTTGTATTAGCAAAGCAGTTTTCTTATTTACTTACTCGTTTCATTACCGGAAGCCATTTGCCATATAGCTCCTTTACAATTTCGATTTCGTCCCCTTGCGGTGTATCCGGATAGGTTTCTTTATTGAAGGCCCATTCATATTCCCAATTGGTCAGACGGGTATAGAAATCGCTCGCATCCAAAGCCGGGCGTTCTGCCAATGATTTACGGATATACTGTTCATCATAACGCCATTCGCCTTTAGGCTGGACTTTCAGATAACTGATGAATTTTTCCCAACGAGGTTTATAATAACTTTTCATTAAGCCTGCCCATTGGCGGTTCGAGTATTCAAACAGGTGGGCAGAAGGATGTTTCGGACCCCATACCGTTACTAATGTACGTGCATTCCATTCATATAAATCTTTTTCTTCATCGGTTGTTCCCCATTGACGCGCTTCTTTTATCCATTTACCCAGCAAGAACGTGGAACGGGTTCCCAGTAACCGGTCGAAGTCATCGATTAATGTGAGGAACTGATCTCCTGCCTGTTGCAATTTCTCATTGTCTCCAGACTGATAAGCCTCTGTTATTTGTTTTTGTAAAGGCAGGGAAAGATCGGAAAGACATTGGCGCATGACATCGACCAAGTCATATCGGTAGGTGTCGCTTGCTTTCAGGTCATCGGATGCCTGGAGGAAATAATTGACGGCATCCCATAAACGGGAAGTAGAATAGGGGCGGCTCAAGTCGCCATTGGCTGCCACTTTTTGGATGTTTAAAGCCGGGCGGGCACACATAACACTTTCTGTACTAGGTAATCTACCTGCTTTATCGCTATATACCGTTTCCAGTAATACTCTCCAGCCTTGTTCGGCTCCTTGGGGTAGTTTTCCGTAACGGGCACGTGCATAATCCATGACCCACTGTTCCAATACCGGAGCATTCTGCATCCAGGTTATTTCTGTAGACAGTTCGTAAACGACCGGATTATGTTCGATTGCTTCCGGGAAGAGACCGATACCTTGTATATTCCCTCCTTTAGGGTTTTTCTTCAATTCATGTGCATTTTTGGCATATAATGGCAGATTTCCTCCCATATAAACACGTCCGCCGTAATTATGCAATACACCCGCTACATACGGGTAGTTCCAAAAACTGTCGAACTTCTCTACGTTCCAGCCTCCTAAATCCAATAAGAGCAGACGATCTTGCGGGAACGTGCGGGCAATAGCTTCACGTAACGACCAGGTTTGCATCGCTATGATGGCTTCGGGGTCGAAACCGGAGGCAACTTCCCATATCACTTTTCCTACTGCTTCAAGATATGACTTCTCATTGCTGGGAGCAGCCCCTTCGTGAAAAGGATCGGCGGCATAAATATGGTTTGTGCCGTATAGCTTTTGCTGTTCTTCCAGAAAGGCTTGTCCCATCTCCTTGAATAAAGGATCGAGCGGGTCCAGTTGTACGGTGGCGGTAAACGCATTACACCAACGATTCTTGTCTTTGATGCGGGCTTCGGGATATTTCTCTTTCAGTTTGATCGGCACGAAACCTGTGAAACTTTGTAGGATAGGAGTCATTCCCAGTTCACGCTGACGTTCCAGGATTTGCTGTCCGAGTTCTTTGTGGGAATCAATCCACGATTGTGGCAGCGGACCTCCGTATGTTTCAATATTCGTCATCCATTGCCATGCCTGGAAAGCCGGACCGACCAGGAATGTACGGATCTCATCGTCATTCATTTTAAACCGGCGTAAAGTATTTTGCCAGACAGCTTCCTGCCCGATTACGGCCAGGGGCATATTGATACCGTGCATGGCCATCCAGTCAATTTCACGTTGCCAACGTTCCCAGTCCCACCAGGCCATTGTGTAGCTGACGGTACAATAATTCAGATAGACACGATGATCGAAAGCGGTCGGACACGCCACTTTTTCCGGAACTTTTGGAAGACGTGACGGGAGATTCAGATTATCCCCGTTCCATGACATATGCGCGTTACAATAATATTTCAAATAATGATAAAGTGCAGACGCTACAGATACACCGTTGTTTCCCCGTAATATAATCTTACTGCCTTTGGATTCGATTTCGAAACGATCTTTACCGTCTTCCGCTTGAATCGTTTCCACTTTAAATGAGGCTGCCTTTTCAGGGATAACCCGTTTGATCAGAGCCTCGGAGGCTTTTCTTACATCATCTTTTGCCCATATACTTCCGAGGGATAGTAAAAGGCAACATAAAATCAGTCGTAATTTCATTTGATAAAAACTTGTTTTGTATTCAATATATAATGTTTTTCATGTGTAAAATAATTAGTGGTATTCTAATATACCGGATAATTGACGTGTAAATATAGTGAATACCCTATGGATATTTGAAAAAACTACATTATCAGTTATCTTTACGCATTGAACAACGAATTAATGAAAAGGAAATTATGAATCAGGAAAGTGCTCATTTTCAATTTGAAGAAAAGATAGAATGGCAAGACCTCGGTGGAGGTGTGCAGCGTCAGATCATGGGATATAATGATGATTTGATGATGGTAAAGGTGAAGTTTGAGACCGGAGCAGTCGGGGCACCTCATACACATCCGCATACACAGACTACTTATGTGGCCAGTGGCGTGTTTAAGTTTACGACGGACGGGGAAACAAAGATCGTCAGGACAGGAGATGGCGTTTATATGAAACCGGGTGTTTTACATGGATGCGAATGTGTGGAAGCCGGTGTGTTGATCGATACGTTTAGTCCGGTTAGGGAAGATTTTTTATAACTGCCGGAATGTTATCCGGACGACTATAACCTTGAAAGTGTTTCACCCTAATGGAACAGTTGTTTCAACGTAATGAAACACTTGTTCCATTAGGGTGAAACACTTTTATTGTCACGGTCAGTAAGCCGCTTCATGTACTCCTTTGATAGAACGTCCGCTCGGTTCGTTCATATTACTGAAAGTAGCATCCCACGCCAATGCTTCAGCTGTGGAGCAGGCGACGCTCGGAACGGAAGGAACGCTGCGTGCGGCACTTTCGCTGGGGAAATGCTCTTCGAAGATAGTACGGTAATAATATTCCTCTTTGTTTTGAGGCGTATTGATCGGGAAACGTTCTGCCGCATGTTTCATCTCTTCGTCGGTGATCAGTTCGGATGTGATCTTCTTTAGGTTGTCAATCCAGCTATAGCCTACACCGTCGGAGAACTGTTCTTTCTGACGCCAGGCGATTTCTTCCGGTAACATGCCGGCAAAGGCTTCGCGGAGGATTTTCTTTTCGATGGTCTTGCCCTGGCACATTTTGGCTGCTGGGTTCAGGCGCATTGCCACATCCAGAAATTCTTTGTCGAGGAAGGGGACACGGCCTTCCACACCCCAGGCACAAAGGCTTTTGTTGGCACGCAGACAATCATACATGTATAATTTGCTTAGTTTACGTAAGGTCTCCTCGTGGAATGCTTTGGCATCGGGTGCCTTGTGGAAATAGAGATAACCACCGAAAACTTCATCGGCTCCTTCACCGCTCAATACCATCTTGATACCCATACTTTTGATCACGCGGGACAAGAGATACATCGGAGTGGAGGCGCGTACGGTCGTTACATCGTACGTCTCAATATAATAGATTACGTCGCGGATGGCATCGAGCCCTTCCTGTACCGTATAGTTGATTTCGTGGTGGACGGTGCCGATGTAGTCGGCTACCTTCCTGGCTGCGGCCAGGTCAGGGGCACCTTTCAGGCCGATAGCGAAAGAGTGGAGTTGCGGCCACCAGGCATCGGCTTTGTTATCGGTTTCGATACGTTTGGCAGCGTATTTCCTGGCAATGGCTGAAATGATGGAAGAGTCCAGGCCGCCGGAAAGGAGGACACCGTAGGGAACATCGCTCATCAGTTGGCGTTGGACGGCGGATTCGAGGGCATCATGTAATTCTTCTGCACGGGCGGGGTTCTCTTTTACATTTTCATAATCCATCCAGTCACGGACGTACCATCGGGTGAGGTCGATATCTTTGCTATAGAAATAATGGCCGGGTTTGAACTGGTCGTACATGGTAGCGAAACCTTCCAGACCTTTCAGTTCGGAAGAGATGAGAAGATGGCCGTGGTCGTCGTAACCCATATAAAGGGGGATGACACCGATAGGGTCGCGGGCGATCAGGTAGGTATCGTTTTCTTCGTCGTAGAGGGCGAAGGCAAAGATGCCGCTGAGCCGTTCGACGCAACCGGTACCGTATTTGCGGTAGAGGGCGAGGATGACTTCGCAGTCGGAACCGGTCAGAAATTCGTATTCGTCTTTTAGCTCTTCACGGATTTCACGGTGGTTATAGATTTCACCGTTTACGGTCAGGATCAGTTTGCCGTCTTTACTTTTCAGAGGCTGACCACCGGAGGCCGGGTCGACGATGGAGAGGCGTTCGTGGGCAAGGATGGCAGTGCGTCCCTGGTAGATGCCGCTCCAGTCCGGTCCGCGGTGACGGATTCGTTTACTCATTTCCAATGCCTGGCCACGGAGGGCGGAGGCTTCTTCACGGATATTGAAGATTGCTGTAATGCCACACATAATCGTTATTGTTTTATTTTGTTAGATAGTTGTCTATTGCTTTTGCCGTTTCCCTGCCCGAAGCCATGGCGCGAACGACCAGGCTGGCACCACTGACGGCATCGCCGCAGGCGAATAGTTTGCTGTCGGCTATCTGGTGCTTATGGTCGACGACAATGTTTTTACGGGTATCTACTGCCAGTGAAAGCTCTTTGACAAGACCTTCCTGTTCGGGATGGACAAAGCCCATGGCCAGGAATACGAGGTCGGCTTCGATGATCTC
This sequence comes from Parabacteroides chongii, assembly GCF_029581355.1. Lineage (NCBI taxonomy): Bacteria > Pseudomonadati > Bacteroidota > Bacteroidia > Bacteroidales > Tannerellaceae > Parabacteroides > Parabacteroides chongii. Next base: position 3,678,031 of record NZ_CP120849.1, read on the forward strand.
TTTCTTTCCCGTCAGTTTCATTTCGGGACGGCCTCCGTTTGCAGATGAATGCCATTCTACTTCCTCTACTTCTACGCCTTTCAACGTATTTTTATCTCCGATGAAACGGCAGGAAGCGAGATTCCACCGGCGAAGGCAACCTTCTTCATGGCTGCTGCTGGTCTTTAGTACCTGTGGATACATGGGCCAGGGAGTTTCAGGGTTATGACCGATAGGCGGTTTCGGCATAATCTCGATCTGTGTCACACTTGCTGCATCGTGACGATTGGCTGTTCCTACGCAGTCGCTTCCGGTGTCACCGCCGCCGATGACGAGAACTTTTTTGCCTTTACAGTTGATGATGCTTTTGGGAGGGATGACGATACCTTCCAAAAGACGGTTTTGCTGTCCCAGCAGTTCGAGGGCGAAATGGACGCCTTTCAGGTTACGGCCTTCGATCGGCAGGTCACGGGGTGTTTCAGCTCCGATGGCGACACAGACGGCATCGTATTCCTTTACTATATCCTTGGCAAGGATTTCTTTTCCTACCATGGTGTTGACCCGGAAACGGATACCTTCCTTTTCCATCAGGCGGATACGCCGGTCGATGATGTTTTTGCTCAGTTTGAAGTTCGGGATGCCGAAACGGAGCAGGCCACCCGGTAGTTCGTCTTTTTCAAAGACTGTGATTTCGTATCCTTTGCGGTTTAACTGGTTGGCGACGGTCAGTCCTGCCGGACCGCTGCCTATGACGGCGACACGTTTACCGTTACGTACGGGGGTGACCGGCTGAACAAAACCTTCGCGGAAGGCTGCTTCGATGATGGCCACTTCATTTTCACGGATGGTAACGGGTTCATCGCAACTCAGTTTCAGCACGCAGCTTTTTTCGCAGAGGGCAGGGCAGATGCGGCCGGTAAACTCCGGAAAGTCGCAGGTCTGTTCCAATACGTGATAGGCTTCACGCCATTGTCCTTTATAAAGGAAGTCCTGCCATTCCGGTTGTTTGTTTCCGAGCGGGCAAGCCCAATGGCAGAAAGGAACACCACAGTCCATGCAACGGGAAGCCTGACGGCGGCGGTCGCTGCTGTTGAGTGTTTGTTCTACTTCGCTGAAATCGTCGATACGATCTTCTACAGGACGATAGCCTGCTTCTTGTCTATGTATGGTGAGGAATGCTCTTGGATTTCCCATGATGTTTAAATGTCTAATGTCAAAAAAAATCAGTTTAATAATCTCGCTGCATCTCCGCAATCTTCTGCTGCAACTTTTTCATCTGTTCTTCCTGTAGGACTTTCTTGTATTCGATCGGGACGATCCGGATGAATTCATCTACCTGTTTATCCCAGTTGTCCAGCATCTTTCCGGCCAGATGGCTGCCTGTGTAGTGGTAGTGCTTACGGATCAGTTCATGCAATTCCTTGCGGGTGGCACTGTCTTCGATCAGGGAGAGTTCGACCATTTCCATATTGCAGTAATAATCGAAATCGCCCGCCTTGTTCCATACATAGGCCACACCGCCACTCATTCCGGCAGCAAAGTTGCGGCCTGTTTGTCCGAGCACGACCACGCGGCCTCCCGTCATGTATTCGCAGCAATGATCTCCTACACCTTCCACTACGGTTATGGCTCCGCTGTTACGCACGCAGAAACGTTCGCCGACACGACCATTGATGTAGACTTCTCCACCGGTTGCCCCGTATAATAAGGTATTGCCGGCAATCGTATTGTCCTCGGCAACGAAGGTGGAGCGTACCGGTGGCATCAGGCTGATACGTCCGCCGCTAAGACCTTTTCCGAGATAATCGTTCGCTTCTCCTTCCAGGCGGAAATGAACGCCGTGGGCAAGGAAGGCGCCGAAGCTCTGTCCGGCCGAACCTTTGAATTTTATATTGAGCGTATGTTCCGGTAGTCCGGCATTTCCGTAACGTTTGGCTATTTCACCGGAAAGCATGGCGCCGACGCTGCGGTCTGTGTTGGCGATGGCATAATCGAGCGATACTTCCTGCTGCTGTTCGATGGCTGCCTGTGCATGACGGATGATGTCCACATCTTTCACATTCTCTATTTGATGTACCTGGTTGATCACATGATGGATAGCTGTGTGAGCCGCTTGTTCCGGAAGATGTAACAGGTGCGTGAAGTCCAGTAAATCATATTTGGAATTAGTTGCTTTCTGGTCCGCGCCCGTCTGCGTCATCTGCGTCCCTTTTCTAATTATAAAATCTGTCCGTCCGATAATATCATCCAGTTTGCTGTAGCCCATTTCCGCCAGATATTCGCGCACCTCTTCCGCCAGGAAAGTAAAGAAGTTTACCAGGTACTCATGCCGTCCGTGAAAACGTTTCCGCAGCTCTTCATCTTGTGTCGCAACGCCGACAGGGCAGGTATTCATATGACATTTGCGCATCATGACACAACCCAGGACGATCAGGGCAGAGGTGGCAAAACCAAATTCTTCGGCTCCCAGCATTGCCATCAGGACGATGTCGCGTCCGGTCTTCAGTTGCCCGTCGGTTTGCAGGCGGACTTGTCCGCGCAGATTGTTCATAACCAATGTCTGCTGCGTCTCCGACAAACCCAGTTCGGGGGGTAATCCCGCATAACGGATCGAACTGATCGGTGACGCACCTGTTCCTCCCTCTGCCCCGGAGATGACAATACGGTCGGCCTTCGCCTTGGCAACTCCGGCGGCGATCGTTCCGACGCCGCTTTCCGATACCAGTTTGACACTGATCTCTGCTTTCGGATTGACATTCTTCAGGTCGAAGATCAGTTGTGCCAGATCTTCGATCGAATAAATATCATGGTGGGGAGGAGGGGAGATCAACGAAATACCCGGTATGGAATGACGAGTCCTGGCAATGATATCATTGACCTTATATCCCGGTAACTGACCGCCTTCTCCCGGTTTGGCACCCTGGGCGACCTTAATCTGTATCTCATCCGCGTTGACCAGATATTCCGTAGTAACGCCGAAACGTCCGGATGCCACCTGTTTGATCGCGGAGCGGAGTGACGAGCCATCTTTACGTGGCGTGAAACGTGCCGGGTCTTCACCTCCTTCACCGGTATTGCTCCGGCCGTGTATCTTGTTCATCGCCATGGCCATCGTCTCATGTGCTTCTTTGCTGATGGAGCCGAAGCTCATGGCGCCTGTGACGAAACGCCTCATAATTTCGGAGGCGGGTTCCACCTGTTCGATCGGAATAGATTTTTGTTTCTTGAAAGTAAGGAAGTCACGTAGGAAGATGGGCGATTCTTTTTCGTCCACCATATGGGTATATTCTTTGAACTTCTTGTAACTGCCCAGGCGTGTAGCCAGTTGCAGGGTAGAAATGGTTTCCGGGTTCCAGGCATGTTTCTCCCCGTCTTTCCGGAAGCTGTATATCCCTTTATGTTCCAGCATCTCATCAACCGGAAGGTTAAAAGCTTGTTGATGTAGCACGGTCGCATCGCGGGCGATCTCATCCAGGCGTATACCGCCGACGTTGCTGGTCGTACCGCCGAAATAGGTGCGTGCCAGTCCGGCATCCAAACCGACGGCTTCGAACAGTTTGGCTCCGCGATAACTGCGGATAGTACTGATCCCCATTTTACTCATCACTTTGAAAAGTCCTTTGCAAATGGATTTTACATAATTCTTGCGTGCCGTTTCGTAGTTCAGCTGGATTTCATGTTTCCCTTCCAGCTCTTTCAGGATGGCAAAAACCATATACGGATTGATGGCACTTGCTCCGTACCCCAGCAGGAGGGCGGCATGCATAACCTCGCGCATCTCACCGGTTTCAACGACCAGAGCTGTCTGTACACGTTTTTGTACGGAGATCAGGTGATGATGTACGGCGCTGACGGCAAGCAGCGACGGGATAGGTGCCCTCTTTTCATCTACGTTCTTATCGCTCAGGATGATGTAGTTCACACCGTCGGTAACGGATTGTTCCGCTTGTTTACACAGCTCGTCGAGGGCTGCTTTCAAGCCTTCCCGTCCTTTTTCCACTTCAAACAACATAGGCAGTTTGACTGCATTGAATCCTTTATAGCGGATGTTGCAGAGCAAATCTAATTGCGTGTTGGTCAGGATCGGATGATTCAGCCGTACCATTTTACAATGGCTTTCACTCGGCACAAGGATATTATTACCTACTGCTCCTATATATTCTTCCAGACTCATGACCAGTTCTTCTCGGATCGGGTCGATCGGAGGATTGGTCACCTGGGCAAATTGCTGACGGAAATAATTGAACAATAACTGCGGACGATCGGATAGAACGGCCAATGGCGTATCATTCCCCATAGAACCGACCGGTTCGGCACCTCCGGTACACATCGGCATGATGATCTTTTCCACATCTTCGCGGCTGTACCCGAAGGTGCGTAACATTTTACTGTAGTTTTCGACTGTATGGGGTACTTTACGTCCTGATTTCAGTTCATCCAGTTCCACGCGGTTGTTTGACAGCCATGTCTTATAAGGTTTGGCTTCGGCGAGTTGTTTTTTCAGTTCGCCGTCATAATATATTTCGCCTTTCTCTGTATCGACCATCAATATTTTTCCCGGTTGCAGACGGCCTTTCTCTTTGATCTCGTTTGCTTCAAAATCCATTACGCCCACTTCGGAAGCTACCAGCATCATGTCGTTTTTCGTGATCAGGTAACGTGCCGGTCGCAAACCATTACGATCCAGCATACCTCCGGCAAACCGTCCGTCGCTGAATAACAGAGCTGCCGGTCCGTCCCACGGTTCCATCAGGATAGAATGATATTCATAAAACGCTTTCAGTTCATCCGATATCGGATTCTTCTCATTTGTACTTTCCGGTACCAGCATCGCCATGGCATGAGGCAGACTCAATCCGGAAGCGACCAGAAACTCCAGCACATTGTCCAGTGAGGCACTATCGCTCATCCCGGGCTGAATGATCGGACGGATACTTTCTATATTCCCGATCGTAGGTGAGGTGAGTACGCTTTCCCGTGCTTCCATCCATCCCCTGTTTCCACGGATCGTATTAATCTCTCCGTTATGTGCCAGCAGACGGAACGGTTGGGCCAGGCTCCATGTCGGGAACGTATTCGTACTGAAGCGGGAGTGAACCAATGCCAGTCCGCTTGTGAAATAATTATTTGTCAGGTCGGGAAAATAATGACGAAGTTGCATCGACTCCAGCATTCCCTTATATACAATATTTTTAGTGGATAACGAGGTCACATAGAAGTCATTTCTGCCTGGCAGGTCAGAGGTTGTTACTTTATTCTCAATGCGTTTACGGATAACGTACAACTTCAATTCCAGTTCCTGTTGGTTATCGCATCCGGTCACGAAGAGCTGCTTGATATCCGGTTCAGTTGCCAGGGCATCCTTCCCCAATATATCGCTGTTGACCGGAACTTTCCGCAGGTGCATCAGGGTAAGTCCTTCCTTTTCAATCTCTTCGATCATAATACTGAGGATGGCGGATCGCTGTGCTTCGTCTTTAGGAAGAAAGACCAGACCTGTACCGTATTTCCCTTTTTCCGGTACGGGAATCCCTTGCAACAGAATAAATTCGTGAGGAATCTGCAATAGAATACCTGCACCATCCCCCGTCTTGTTATCTGCACCTTCTGCACCACGGTGACGCATATTTTCCAATACTTTAAGGGCTGACTCTACAATGTCGTGCGACTTTCCTCCGTGAATGTTTACCAACATTCCTACACCGCAGGCGTCATGTTCATTCGCTGGATCATATAATCCCTGCTTTCTATTCAAATAGATCTGTTCTTTCATTGTTTGTTGACCTTATGTTTGTGTAATGCCTATTTTGTTGTCAAATTGTTTTACAAATATAGAATGTTTCTTTCATTGTGATATACGTTGTGGTGTTAAAGTGTGACGTTTTTTTGCTTTATCTGAATGGATGGTTTTTATTTGATATGATAATTGTTGTTTTGGTATCAATGTGAAATGTGTATAGTTCTTTTTGCTTTTAATCTGAAAGAAGTTCTTTTTGAAATGATCAAATAAATAACAAAAAAGCCTTCCAGTTTTCCTGAAAGGCTTTTATATAGAAAATAAAGTGATTAATGTTTCTCTTAGATCTGTAATACCAGAATAAACCTGCATCCTTTTTTGTAGTCTTTATCGATCGACAGGTTTCCATTCAGTTTATTGGCGATCAGAGCACAGATTGGCAATCCGAGTCCGTCGCCATCTGCCAGGTCTTTGACTTCGTTGAATGGCTTGAACAGGTTCTCTTTTTGTTCATCAGGAATTCCTGTACCGTTATCTGTTACGATAAGATGGCAAAGATGAGCTCCTTTTCTCTTGAATTCCAGCCATATTTTGCCGGATGTCGTGTATGAAGCAGCATTATTCAACAAATGTAGTAAGACACGTTCCAGCTGTTCCGGATTTGATTTTACTTCCAATTGAGGAGCATCTACGATCACTTCTACATCAGGGTGTATTTTATCCTTTACTTTATCCATCGCTTTTTTGCAGAAACTTCCCATGTTGAAGGATTGTGTCTCGTAAGTCTCCATTAAAGAACTTTCAAGAGAAGAAAGTTCCTGAATGTTCAGGCTGAATTGTTTCAAAGCATCTACACGTTTCTGGATAGAAGCTGCTTGTTGGGGAGCTGTATTACGTAATTCTCCAGCCGACATATCAAGCATATTGAGTGTAGGCTCCATTTGTTCGGAAATACTTTGAATAAATTTGGTTTGCTGTTCACTATGCTCGTTGGTTGTCTGGATAATGTTTTTCAGCTTTTTGTTGAGTACAATGAAACGTAACAACAGGAAGGCAAGTAAAGCCAAAGCCGCGATAAGAATAACCACCAATGTGCAGAGACCTACTATCATGTATTGTTTGCCCGATAGTTTGTCATCTTTTTCCTGTATGGTTTTCTGGCTTTCATCATATTTCAGTTGCAATGCACCCAGTTCATCCTGTGCATTGAGTGCCTTTACTGAATCGGTCCAGACGATATACTTTTCATAGGTACGTTCCATTAACGGAGCATTATTTGCCGTACGGGCAATGGAGATCAGATGTCTGTAACATTCACTCACTTTGTCGTATTCTTTTTTGTCTTTGAACTGGTTGATCAGTTTGTTAAAACTGGCGTCTCCCTGATCGTTTTGTCCGAAGGTATAATAATAGCTTGCCTGGGTATATAATAAATCTTCGGCGAGCTTGTCGCTACCGGCTTGACTGACCAGGTTATCCAGAGTATTCAACTGAAGTTGGGCCTGCGCTGCATTTTTGAGCTTGATGTACATTTGTAGCCGTTCTTTTGTCAGTTGGAAACGCTGGTCGTAGAATGTTTTCTGTGCTTTTTGTTCTTCGGTCAACAGAAACTGGGTCATTTGCCGGCAAAGCTCAAACGCTTCCTGATAGTAGTTTTCGCGGTAATAAAGATATGTCGCTTTTGTTCCACAATCAATGGCTTGCGTATAGTCTCCTTCGTTCGAGAAGGCTTTGTAAGCTTGGATATAAAGATAACGGGCTTTGGTAAAGTCCTTTTGTTCCAGGCTGTTCTGTGCCTGTTTCATTAAATCGTTTGCTTTGTTCTCCGCAAAAAGCGAAGTACAAAAACAAATTGCGAGGGTGATAATAAAATACGTGATTCTCATAAACTTTATTTTTATTAGAAGCAAATATATGTATTTATTCAAAATCAAAGCATGAAGTTTTACCGAAAAATTTAATTAATGTATCTTTTATTTGTTGGAATTATGCTTTTATTTCTATTTCGTATATCCGTGATTCGTCTTCCCAGGGATGGTATCCTTGTCCTATATATTTGAATCCCAGCTTTTCATAGAAGCCTATATGCTCAGTGCTGAGGTATAATTTGTTAAAACCAGCTTTAACCGTATCTTCTTTGGCTTTCTCCAATAAAAGACTGCTGTAAAAATTTCCTCGTTGGGTTTCGTCTATATACACTGCGCAAACCCACGGATACAAGTCCATCCGGCTGATAAAATCGTTCGTGATCAGTCCAGCACAGCCAATGATCTGATCATCTTTCTCCAACAAATACCACTGTGGAAAAGAACTCGGAGAATCTATACAATGATTGATGCTATCCTCATACATGACAGGATACACAGAAGGCCATTTACTTTGCAGATAGTTGATCGCTATGTCTTTGTAGGCCGGATTTTCTTTTACAGATATAATTTTCATGATGTTGTATTTAATGGGGTGAATGAATGCTTTTCCTGTATACTATATATTCTATTAAAGTGATTATCCGCAAGAATCTTAAATTTTATTCTTACGGAAATACAAAGATACTCTATAGAATTTAATTTTTCGTATATTTGACAAAACCAATAAATAATCAGATCATGGACATAAAGGTATTTCTCAATAATTATCGTGAAGCATTTGGTGAAAAAGTGGATCTTCCAATCGTCTTTTGGTATTCAGAGCAACCGGTAAACTCTGTTGATAAAATCGGAGGATGTTTATTCAAATGTATGAAGGATGTCAGGGATGGGCAAACGGTTACTTTGAGTGTGGAAAATATCGGTTGTGGCGGCGGGAAATTCTATACCGGCTTTACAGAGATGCCCGAACGGATTCCCGGATTTGTGTCTTTAAAAGAAAAATACAAACAAACCCCTGAAGGCGTTTCTGAGTTTTTGGAGGAATTGCAAGTTCCGAGAGCAAAGATGGATTATCTGAACTTTACCCGAATGGATAAAGTAGAGAATTTCGATAATCTCGAAGGAATTCTGTTTCTGGCAACACCCGATATGCTTTCCGGCCTAGCTACCTGGGCGTTTTTCGATAATAATTCACAGGATGCCGTTACTTCTTTATTTGGCTCCGGTTGTTGCTCTGTAGTCACACAAGCCGTTATTGAGAATGCGAGAGGGGGAAAGCGCACTTTTATCGGATTCTTCGATCCTTCCGTACGTCCTTATTTTGAACCGGATATTTTAAGTTTTATGATACCTATGTCACGTTTCAGGGAAATGTACGATACAATGCGGAGTAGCTGTTTGTTCGATACGCATGCCTGGGGAAAGGTAAAAGCCAGGATGGAATAAAGAAATTCTGATATTGTATAAACCTCTATGCATTGTATTTAAAATGATTTAGTAATTTTGTTGGTGGTTAATTGAAACAGCTAACAAATAATACAATGCCAGATTATAAACATATACTTTCCTGTTGGCACAAACTGGAACATTTTTCTCCGGCTCTTCTTCCGAAAGATAATAGTGTAAAACGTTTGGGGGAGGAGCTTCCATGGATGCGTCCATTGGAAGCAAAAGATCCGAGAAAGACGATTCAATACACTATTTATCTGGGTGTCTTTTCTCTGACATCTGTTTCCGATTTTGTGAAAAAAATCTTTAAGGATGAAAGCGTCAACCCAAATTCGGTTAATGCCAAGGTTTGTTATGCTTCTTTTAAACTGGATTGTCAGGGTATATACATACAAAATACATTTGGCCTTTCTACGATGCCCTGGGCATTGAAACAGTTGGAAGAAGATAAGGTGGAAACCGATACTTGGTCGGAGGATTTTAATCAGTTAAAATCTAATCTGTTTGAGCAATTAACCGAGAACCGGAAAGAACTGGCTGAAGACTTTCTGAGTTATTTGTCAAATACCCAGACACTCGAAAATCTACAAGATATTCAATCATTAATCATACGGAAACTGAAGTGGAGTACTTCTCCTGAAACGGAAATATACATCCGGACAGAAGAAGTTTTCAAGAAAAATAATCCTTCGGATCCGGATGAATCGAATGCTGATATATTGAACAGTTTCTATATTGACGATTTGGAGCGGATAATTGCTTCTTATGAAAAAGAAGTTTATAATACAGCATTTAAGAATTATTTGAGTGCCTGTTTGAATGAAGATTTCGCTCATTCGGACCTATCCCTGCATCCTGAGATTCTGAAAGAAAGTCTGATTCCGGAAAATTACCCGGATGGTTGTTGGCCGTCTCCTTATGGGGCAAGTTTGATGCAACAGTTTGCTGTAAATACTGTCAATAAAGAGTTGGCCGGCGAGAAACAAGAGGGACTATTTTCTGTAAACGGACCTCCCGGAACAGGAAAGACAACCTTGCTAAGGGATATTATTGCTGCAATTCTGGTGAAGCGTGCTAAAAAGATGGTTGGTTTTACTGATCCGGCAAAGGCTTTCCGTAAAATAGGTGAGGTACAGGTCAGTGATAAATATACTCCGTTTATTTATGCACCGGATCCTTCCATCAGTGATGGAGGTATTGTTGTTGCTTCTTCGAATAATGGAGCGGTAGAAAATATCTCAAAAGAACTACCCTTAAAAGGAGAAGTAAAAGGTTATTCTGATCAGGTTGGATATTTCCGGCAGGTTAGTGAGGAATGTCTGGATGAACAATATTGGGGAATAATCGCTGCTGTATTAGGAAATAAAGAAAATCAACGAAAACTGATCGGTAGCATCTGGAATGGGAATTCGGAGAAGGAAACCTATACGCTAAAGCAACAGTTAGCCGATTATAAACCCACAGAAGAAGAATGGTTAAATGTTGTATCGTCTTTTAAAAAGAAGCTCCATGAAGTCGGGGAAGAGAAATCCCGTCTGACCGGTTTTATGAAAGATGAGGAAAACAGAGAGAAGATTCGGATTCAGTGTGAAGATGCAGAGAACCGTTTGACTTTTGATAAGGAAGAATTGAATAAACGGGAAAATGCATCTGCTCTGTTGTCTGCTGAAATAGAAGAGGGTATGCGAAGAAGGGATGAAATAAAGAGTGAAATGCAACTGTTGCAGTCTACTCGTCCCGGATTTTTTACATATTGGTTCAGCAAGGAAGTACGAACTCAATATAAAAAGGCTGTGGCTTCTGTTTTGTCGGAATACAATAGGCAGACAGAGACTATTGCAGAGCAGAAAGCCCGGTTACGGGCGCTTTATTCAGAAATAGAGAAGCTGAAAAAGAGACAGGAGAAGAGTAAAAAGGATTATGATAAAGTAAATGCATTATATACTCAGCTGGTAGATTCTACAGAAAAAGCTCGTCAGGAGTTAAAAGGAGCCTATGCTGATGCTGCGTTTTGGAAACAAATCGAATCGAAGGAAACACAAGAAACCTCTCCCTGGTATTCTCAGAAACTGAAGCAGTTGCAATCCGAATTGTTCATCGAAGCGATGAAGGTGAACGAACTGTTTATACTCCGGGCAAATGCAACATCGAGTCGGATAAAAACGACATTGGATGGTTTCTTCAATTACCTGAAAACGGGTGGCGACCTTACCGAAAAGGAGATACAGGCGATGTGGAATACGTTTTGGTTGGTTGTTCCTGTCGTCTCTTCTACTTTTGCATCTATCCAGCGTATGTTCAGTACGTTGGGTGCGGCTTCTATTCCGTGGTTATTTGTAGATGAGGCTGGACAGGCCGTTCCACAGGCGGCAGCCGGGGCTATTTGGCGTTCGAAACGGGCCGTTATTGTAGGTGACCCTTTCCAGATAGAGCCTGTCGTAACGATACCGGAGCAGATCATCAATAATTTTAGCCGTTATTTTGGACTGGATAAGACGCAGATACATACTTCACTTTCCGTTCAGTCGATGGCTGACCGTGCGAATCCGTATGGCTGGATTACTAATGATACCTGGACCGGTTCACCTTTACGGGTTCACCGCCGTTGTATCGATCCGATGTTTTCCATTGCTAATGAGATCGCATATAATAATATGATGTATAATTCGACTCAGGGAGGTTCGTCTGATTTGATGATGCAGAATGGATTTGTACAGGTTGAGGGTCAGGTGCGTGGTCGTCATTATGTGCCGGAACAAGGAACTGTCATCAAACTGATGATTATGGATGAGATCCGTCAATTACAGGATTTACCGGATTTGTTTGTCATCTCTCCATTTTCGGAAATACCATCTGTCCTGAAAAAAGAATTGCGTCAACCGATAAAGCAAGCACTTGCCCCCTTTAAACCGATCGGAGATGATGAGCTAAAGAAATGGCTGGATGCTCATATCGGAACGGTCCATACTTTCCAGGGAAAACAGGCTGCAGGTGTCATTTTATGTTTGGGACTTGATGAAAAGACAAAAGGCGCTGCTGCCTGGGCTTCATCCAAACCCAATTTGCTGAATGTGGCTTTGACACGTGCTAAATTACGGTTCGTAGCCGTAGGTGATGGAAAGGTTTGGTTGGGACAACCTTATTTTTGCAAATTGAAAGGATTGAGTGTTTGATTATGATAATATAGATTTTAAACTGTTTTTATTAGGGAGTGGGTTCTTTATTGGCAACCCCAAAAGGAATGTGAACAGCAGGGATTTTATCTATATGATCTAGGTGAACCATTTGATCATCAAAGAATATATGAGGTTTCATTATATTCAAAATTCTAGCCTTATCTATTCCTCCAAGAAAGAAAGCTTCATCAACATCTACATCCCAATAGTTTAGAGTATTAATCATTCTCTCATGTGCAGGTGCATTTCTGGCAGTCACAATGGCTGTTTTCAAAATTCGTTGATATTGGGGATCTTGGTTTGCCTTTCTTTGTTCTAATTTCTGGTAAACCGAGATTTTTTTTAATAATTCTATGACAGGACCATTTTTTAGAGGTTCAGCAGCGTGGTCTACTTCGTATTTGTGATATGTCTGAAGACTGTTTGTTGTCTTGTATACTTTTTCGGCTTCATCATCAGCTAAAACTCCGTCAAAGTCAAATGCAAGCCTTAATTCTTTATCTTCTTCATCATCCATAACTGCGGTTTTGTTTAGAACTCTTCCTGCTGCAGTTCCACTATCCAATGCTTTTTTGACATCAGCTTCATTGGCTGAAAGAAAAAGTGAAGCATTGAATGCTGGAAGATATTGGAAATGAGATGAACCTGAAGAAAAACCAGCTCTTGTTATATTTAACTGATAATGCTTTATAGAGTTAAATGCTCTCATCCCTGTTTCGGGGCTATTACGGGACATGAGAATCACTTCAATGGGTTGCTCATCTGGAAATGATTCATTTAATCGAAGTAAACGACTTATAAATGGAAAAGCAACTCCTTTTTCAAAAGGCTTATCTATATATTTTTTCTGATATTCTTTATATGGTTGTACACCTTGAGCTTTGAAGATGCTGTCAGATTCAGTTAGATCAAAGAGGGCGCTTGATGCAACTGCTATTACAAGTTTTTTTTCTATAGGGTATGCCATCTTTCTTTTCTTATTTGTTTTATTCTTCTATTTCAAAAGAATAATCATATTTTATTATAGATTGATTTCTAACATTTTCAATCCAGGCTTTCGTTTTGTGATTTTCATCCGAGATCATTTGGGGAGTATAGTTTTTATATTTTTCATATATGTGATTCAAAGTACTTAATTCACTTTCAGAAAATATATTTTCATCAACAAATTCTTTTGTTGTTAATAACTCTCCAATATTTCCATTTGCAAATTCGACAGCCTCTCTTTCTATTCCTCCAATATTGTCATAGATTGTTTGATATTTATTGGGTACACATCCATAAGGATATGCTACATACTCCAAACCACTCAAACCTTTTGCATATTCTTTATAATGATAAAAATCAGCATAAAACAATAACTTATTAAGTTTGGTAGGACAAAGGGAACCGCTTTTATTCAGAAAAAAGGTAATTATATTTTTTAGTTTAACTATATCTTGTTTTACATATCCATTTTTGATAGATCTTTGTAATTTGTTGAATATTAGTAGTCTTTCAAATTTGTTGCAGGGTGTTTGTGGTATTCTATCTAATTTACAGATTATATTTTTATATTCTTTTTCTGTGAATTGGTGTATAGAATTCTCCACTAGAGCTCTAAAAACTTTAGGATCTTGTATACTGAATAATGTTTTACCATTACTTTCATTAGGAAGTAATCCTTTTTCGTATAAACTATATTGATTCTCTCCAAAACCTAGAATTTTGGACATCTTAGCGCAAGATAGACCATATTTCTCTCTCATGCTAAAAATCTCATCAGGATAGGGAATACCATATTTCTCTCTATATTGATTATGTAGTTGAGTTATCCATAATTCATCTTGTTCGGTTGTGGTGAACTCTTCACCGGTTGTATCACATTTGTAATAACAGGACGTTACAATATATTTTGAACCTCTGAACTCAACTTCTTTCGTTTCATACACTAAAGTTGCGTTACCTTCAGCAAACGGACTTTCAATAACCTTTTTCATGATTAATTATTTTTGTATGGATATGCCATCTTTTGCTCTGCTTTGTGAAATGATATACAAATCGTTGATTTGTTAGCTTTACCGAGAGAAATTTTAATATATATTTCTTCTCCGTTGAGATCTTTTCCAAATACCCACATTTCACCGTATCCATATAACAGGTTATCGGTTATTGTGTGGGAGTAATCCTCGACAACTAGATTTTTTATAACTTCCAGTCTCATATTACTGGTGATTCCTAACTCCATTAGTGCATTTCGGTTTTTCTCTCGATCGACAAATACTATATTGAATATAGTAAGTTTAGTTTGAAACTGACTTAAAAATTGTCTGACCTCATCTTCTGTTGCCATATAGATTAACTTAGTAACAGACAAAGATCGAATTATTTTTTGAAATAGACAATAAAATTCAACTATAAAGTGGGTAAATATCTATATTTAACACATCGTAATAAATGTGTGAGTTCGTATTTGTCTTATTTTTGATTTCTATTTTAAATGTTTCCGAATATACTTATTCACCGGCTTTTCAAAATAGCGGTACGACAGTAGGCTGCAACAGATGGTAATCAAGAGTAATATTGGGATTACTATTTGCCATGGATAATTCCATCCGGTACTTTTGTATAATTCTATAATAAACAGGTGGATAAGGTACATGGCGTAGCTTATGTCGCCACCGATTACGAGATATTTATTACTCAGAAAACGGGAAATTATTCCTTTGTTTATTGCAAAGACATAAAGAAGCAAAGAGACAGGCAACCAATAATATACCGAATACCGATATACTTTAGGTAGTACACCGGCTGAACCGCAATAATAAAACGCAATGAATAATGCTACCGCCCCGATTTCAAACCATGTCGCCCGGTTTACACTCCAATTACCGGTACTTTTGTTATAAAGCTTGAATAGCAACATTCCCACCAGGAAATCCGGTAGTCGAGTCAGTGGATTCACATACCAGTAAGCCCGTATCTGCTCTTCAGGAGTGAAATACATACCACAGGCAACTATTAAACCTGTTGCAATCAATATCCAAAATAACTTACGGGTATCGTTTAGCCATAAAGCTAAAAATGGAAATAAGAAATAAAACAATTGTTCGCATCCCAAACTCCAGGAGGGGGAGTTGAATGCAAAGAAGTAGTCTGTTTGCGGAATGAACGGGTGAACCAAAAATAATTGTGACACAAGTTTTAATACCGTGTCCCAGTTCATAGCCAATAGAGCCCCTCCGACCAGAGGATACAACATAAGAGTGGCGATATGCAATGGATAAACTCGTGCGAAGCGGGCTATCCAAAACTCACGACGAGATATATTTCTGGATTCAAATTTTCGTTGATAATTATATGCGATGATAAAACCACTTAATACAAAGAAAAAACTTACCCCGACAAACCCTTCTTTATATAAAAAATGGGAGAAATGAGGATCGATCACATAACAATGTGCGGCAAATACCATCAATGCAAATATAAACCTT
Source organism: Parabacteroides chongii (assembly GCF_029581355.1). NCBI lineage: Bacteria > Pseudomonadati > Bacteroidota > Bacteroidia > Bacteroidales > Tannerellaceae > Parabacteroides > Parabacteroides chongii. The sequence continues at coordinate 3,693,713 of NZ_CP120849.1, forward strand.
AACGAGGTAAGAGGTTTTATCATGTCTGAATTTTTATTTCTTATTATGGCTGCAAAGATAATTTAAAGTAGTCTCACGTCCTAACGATTCGTCTAATCATTACAGATTGTCATTTTGATAATTATCCCTTAATTTTCTTGCTTTGTATGGAGAAGGGTAGGTGAGAAATGCTCTTGGGAGGCCTTAGCAGAGGTTGAGGTTTATCATAAAGATTTTTGTAGGAGATAGAAAAGAAATTTAATAAGACAATAAAACAATCATCGTGATGATTTCAGGGCTAGTGACAGGGAAAAAGCAAAATTTGCTGCAATCTGTCAACTGAAAATGAACTGTTCAGAAAGAGCTTCTAGCTTTCAGAAAGACACGTAAACCTGGTTTTAGAGTATAATCCCGAAGATAATTTCCTTATATTTTGTAGTGTTAAATTTTCATCACAATGATTGTTCCGGTTCATTGTGATGAGTGCGTGAAGTCATTGTGATGACTCCGTCCGGACATTGCGATGATAGGGAAGAATCATTACAATGATTTCCGAAAGGAGAAGTTATGAAGAGTGGAAAACAGGCTGATAAGGCGGGTTTTTCTTCCGGAACGGGTATGTGACTGAAAACCGCTGTTAGCCTGAATAGTAAAAATCGAACATTCTGAAAGCAATGAATGTTTATCTTTATCTTTTTGATTAATCCGAATAAAATGGAGGAAGAGTATGAAAAAAAGAGATTTTTATAGACAGATGCTGTTGCAGGAAGAGGATAAACGTTCCTGCGGCGATGAAAGTACGGCTGATCTGTATCGGGTAGTGCGTAATCATTTTTGATCTGTTTTTAGATTTGCAGCAAGATCGGTACGCTTGGCGGGTATCTTGGCAAAGATGAGATTGCCTATGAAGGGGTATTTAGATAACTCATCAATAAATCTATTTATTTGAATTGGCTTGGTGTTGTATGAAAATGTTTGCTGAAGAACTTGTTGAAGGCACTTTGGCTCTCGAATCCTAACAAAAAAGCTATTTCAACTAATGGTATTCTTTCCCGAAGGTATTTCCGAGCTAATTCTATACGCAAATTATCAAGAATTTGTTGGTACGAAGTTCCCTCTGATTTCAGTTTTCGCTGGAAATTTCGTTCACTCATATTGAATCTTTCTGCGATTGGTTTAAGGTTAAGGTCAGACGTTAAAAGGCTATGTGTAAGATATCTGCGGACACTACTCGACAGCAAGTCCTTGTTTTGCATATGTTTCATTTCTGCCATCATTTCTTCAAAGATCGGCAATAACTCTTTGTTTGCAGTTCGAATAGGAAGATTCAAGATCGTTTTTTTGAATGCCATACCCATCCGTTCTTTTTCATAGAATACAGGGCAATCCAGATACTCCTCTATCAGCTTGTCATTGTTGTCTTCGCTATAAATTGTATATGCAAATTTAGGTCGTAAGAATCTACCGGAATAACCGTAAGCATATTGAAGTCCAATACCAAACTGGGCTTCGTTCCATTGTCGTGCGGCGACGGGGTACTTTTCTGTAAAACTTTCGGAGGAAATGATCTGATAATGAAAATATTCACCATCAGTAAATGTCTTGTGACGTGTTATTGAATCAACGTCTTCGATATTCTCTAATTTATCGAAAAAATCGGCGACCGTTTTGCAATCATGGTATAAATTGAAGTAGGTGGTAGTCACCATAAACGGGATCATAAAACCTGCTTCAAAACCAACATGTTGATTCCCGGATAATCTTACAATTTCTTCCATATAACGACCGAAGATTCCCATCTCTATTTGGTTGATTGGATTGTCGAGTACACTTCGATTTGTTTCGAACTCATTTAAAATCCGATTCAGATCAATATTTAACTCTCTAAATTGCGTTAAGAAAACATTGAGTAATCCTACTGAGACATTCTTCATGTGAAATCATTTTTGTCGTAAAAGGACAAAAATATGGCTTTATTTTCAATAATCATACTATCGGCCTTCCATATCTTTGCATTATGATTAGCACTCAATTCATCACAACAAAATTTAAATAATAAGTTATGCTGAAACTTGGAGGATATATTAATATTTTAATAGCAATCGGGCATGTAGTCAGCCTTTTGTGGGCTGAGCAAGTATTTGAATTGACAGGTGTTGCTGATGAGATGGCATATCTAATGCAAATACATTCAACGCTGCCATATTTACTGACTATTTTAGTTGTGGTCGCTTTTCTTATTTTTGGATTATATGGTTTGTCGGCTGACGACAAATTCAGGAAGTTACCATTTTTGAAACCGGCTATTTTTATAATTGCGGGAATCTATTTACTTCGAGGTATCGCTGGATTTATTCCCATAATTGCAAGTCAATCAAAATATCCTACTTTAGATACTTGTTATTCATTGATAGCTGTTTTCGTTGGACTATTATATCTGATCGGCGGAATTAAAAAATGGAGAACAAAATAGTTTTATTTGCTTTGTGTTTCCGAAAGAACTTCTGACAACAAAACTTGGAAAGTGTTTCCTGATAGGTAGTGCAGGGTTTTGGTTTGTCAGGGTAGTTCAGCAATTTGTATTTTGGAAACAGGGAGAAGTTTCTACAATTATTTGGACTTTATTTTTCTTATTGGGGGCAGTCCTGTTCCTTGTTCCGGCAATGAGAAAACATGTCTAACTAAAAACCGAATAAAATATTAAATATATTCGGAAATAGTTTTAATTTTGTAGCCAACAAAAACGTTAGGCTATGAAAAATAAAGGAGAAATCATTCTTTACCATCCCGAAAATACCCTCGAAATAGAAGTTCGTTTAGAAGACGAGACTGTTTGGCTTAATCGCCATCAAATGGCAGAGTTATTCAAACGTGATATCAAAACAATAGGTAAACATATCAATAATGCTTTAAAAGAAGAATTAAAGAATTTATCAGTTGTCGCAAATTTTGCGACAACTGCAAGAGATGGCAAAACTTATAATATGGAGTACTATAATTTGGATGTCATTCATTTTTACCGTTTGTTCCATGCCGGATTCTTTTCCAGAATCTTTTGATATATGGGACAATCCGGTGTATGGGCTCCTTCAAGATAGCCGGTACTTAGCAGAAATTCGTTGACGATCTCACCTCCGGTGAATTTGAATGTCTTTTTGAATAATTTGGTCCATTCATCTTTGGTTTTAGGGTGATGATGGTCCAGCCAGTTTTTGAATGAGCCGTATTCGTTTTGCAGTTGTACAATGACCTGGGCATTGTGGATGGCAGCTTTGATTTTTAATTTATTCCGGATGATGCCGGAATCGGATAAAAGTCTGGCTTCATCTGTTTCCGTGTAGTTTGCAACCTTTTCAATATGGAAATTATCGTAAGCAGAACGAAAGCTCGGTTCTTTCTTTAATATCGTCGACCAACTTAGGCCCGCCTGGTTGATCTCCAGGAGAAGTCTGCCGAATAACTCGTTATCGTCTTCGATAGGGAAACCGTAACTTGTATCATGATAGGCTTTATTAAGCTCGATGGCTGAATCCTTAGATGTTTTTACATATTCGCAATAGGACATAAATTCTGTTTTGTTTGTTATGGGAGATAAAGATAATTGTTTTTCTTGTAACTTTGTAGTTTTAATAAAAATGAACCGTTGATGCCCGAAAATCAGATATTGATCATTGCGTTAAGTAACCATCCTGTTTTGGGACCTTTGCTTATTCCTTATTTTGCCAGAACTGTATCGCCGGAAGTGATCAGCGTGGAAGAGCAAGCCACGCATGCCGGAAATGAAGCGGGGTTGTCTGATATGGAGAAACGGGCAATCGCGATTGCACAGAGTTACTCGGAAAAGAAACTGATGCAGGTGTATTCCCGGCAACAGACAGTTACCGGCTTTCTGAATTCGGTGACGCCGGAGATGCTGAAGAAACAACTCCGACCGTTCATCGATAAGAAGATAAGGGAGATGGTCCGGTTGATACAGGCAAACCATTTGTCTGTATATATAAAGGAAGCAGGAAGTAAGTTGCTTTATGAACATGACCGGGTGCGCTTTTCCGGGGAGGAGGCCGAGATCTCTTTTCGTTTTGAGATAACAGATCATTCTTTTCGGTATACAGCCTTATGTCACATGAATGGAGTGGAAGTGTCTTTATTGAAAAAGAGGCGGTTTCTGTTGTTGTCATCAAAGCCTGCTATATTCCTGCTGGATGACCAGTTGTTAGCATTCAAACGTATAGAAGCGGCGAAAGTTACACCTTTCCTTTCACGGAAATACGTGGAAGTTTCGTTGGCTGAGACTGAAAAATATCTGGAACTGGTGGCACTTCCTTTGATCAGCGATTATCCGGCCAGTTCTTCCGGGTTTGATATGATCCATGAACCCCGCACTTGTGTCCCGGAATTATCTGTGGAGCGTTCTATCAATGATGAACCGGCACTTCAACTGCGTTTCAGGTATGGAGAACGTTCTTTTTCGCCGGGAAAAAGAAACCAGTTCGCTTATCCCCGGTTGGAACATGTCGAAGGGAAACCGGTCATTTATTATTTTACACGTGATTTGCAATTGGAACAAACGTACATCTGCTTACTTGAACAATGGCATTTCAAGCAGATAACCGATGTACAGTTCGTTCGGACCACAGAAGCGGGTGGTTATACATTTATCGATTGGCTGCAACAACATAAAAGTGAGTTGGAGGCTTGTTTCTCTTTTGTGCAGACCGATACCTCTCTGCGGTTCTATCTGGGAGATATTTCGCTGACACAGGAAATTTCCCCTTCTCCCGATTGGTTCGATATTCGTATCACGGTTCGTATGGGTGATTTTCAATTCCCTTTTATCCGCTTCAGAAAACATATTCTGGAGGGGAAGCGTGAGTTTGTTTTACCGGACGGGCAAGTCGCCTTATTGCCAGAAGATTGGTTTGAGAAATATAGCGATCTGTTTGCTTTCGGCGATGACCGGCCCGGGGAGATCAGAGTCCGTAAGATGCATTTGGGAATTGTCTCTGCCTTGGAGCAGGATGAATCCGTATCGAAGGAGTATGTGCAGAAAGAATCGGTTGCTATTCCACCAAAGATAAAGACGACGTTACGTCCGTATCAGCAGGAAGGTTTTTCCTGGTTGGTCCATCTGGCGGCGAATGGTTTCGGTGGTTGTCTGGCGGATGATATGGGATTGGGGAAGACATTGCAGGCTATTACCTTGCTGCAACAGATATATGATCCGGAGGAACCTAAAGAGGTTACGATTTCTCCATCCGCTTCGGAGAATGTTACAGTCGATCAAAGCGGGCAACTTTCCTTTTTCGGAACAGATTCGCCGGATGACAAACCCTATGAGGAAGTGAAGGACAGACAGGAAGAATCAGCGACTATTCCCGCTTCCCTGATTGTTGTACCTACTTCTTTATTGCCTAACTGGAAACGGGAAATCCGCAAGTTCAGTACGTTGAGTGTCTATACTTATACCGGAGATCAGAAAAGGAAAGATCCCTGTAAAAACTTCAACCGGTATAATATCGTGCTGGTCACTTATGGACTGTTGCGGCGTGATATCGAGCTGCTGGAGAAGTATCGTTATACTTATGTGATACTGGATGAAAGCCAGAACATAAAGAATCCGGCTTCCATGACCTATCATTCGGTGGTCCGTCTGCAATGTGAACACCGGCTGGTACTGACCGGAACACCTATCGAAAACTCACTGAAAGATCTATGGGCACAATTCAATTTTATCAATCCCGGTTTATTGGGATCGGCAGACGGTTTCCGGAAACATTTCATCCATCCGATTACCAGGGAGGGGAATGAGAATGCCCGTAAACGTTTACAACAAATTATCCGTCCTTTCTTTTTGCGACGGACCAAACAACAGGTGGCACCGGAACTTCCGCCATTGACGGAAGAGGTCGTATATTGCGAAATGACACCGGAGCAACGCGAAGTGTATCAGAAAGAAAAGAATGCGTTGCGGAACACGATCTTGCAGGAACGTTACAAGAATTCTTTTGTCGCTTTGAATGGTATCACCCGTTTACGTCAGCTGGCTAATCATCCGCAAATGGTTTTACCGGAATATACGGGTGGTTCGGGAAAGATGGAACAGGTGCTGGATGCTTTTGAAACACTGGTGAGCGAAGGGCATAAAGTATTGATCTTTTCTTCTTTTGTCACACACCTGAAATTGTTGGCGGATGCTTTTACGCAACATGGATGGCAGTATGCGATGCTGACCGGCAGTACATTGGACCGGGAGAGCGAAATTGCCCGTTTCTCAACCCGCCAGGATGTGTCCGCCTTTTTCATCTCGCTGAAAGCGGGTGGGGTAGGACTGAACCTGACGGATGCCGATTATGTATTTATTATCGATCCCTGGTGGAATCCGGCGGCTGAGATGCAGGCGGAAAGCCGTGCCCATCGCATCGGGCAGGATAAACAGGTCTTTGCCTACCGTTTCATCACTGCCGATACGATCGAGGAAAAGATCCGCAACCTCCAGGAATCCAAGAATGAGCTGGCTGAAACATTTATTACGGAAAACGACCCGTTCAAGTCGCTGACGGATAAGGATTGGGAAGAGCTATTATAAATAAGTGTTATTAATTATATCGTATATCCCCGTTCTCCTTACAAATTTTATGTCGGGAGTGGTTTTCGGCTATGTAATTGTAACTTTGTCGAAACAATACGGAAATATATAATATTTTAACTAAATGCCGGATAAAATGATTATTTCTATTAATGTGTCAATTATTTTGCATTAATATGAACATTGTGTTTGATAAAGTGCGTATCTTTGTGATCGAAATAAACAAGATAGAACCAGATGGAACAACTTAAACATGAGTGTGGAGTCGCCATGGTCCGGTTACTGAAACCTTTAGAATATTATCATCAAAAGTATGGTACCTGGATGTATGGGCTGAATAAACTCTATTTACTGATGGAGAAGCAGCATAACAGGGGACAGGAAGGAGCCGGTTTAGCCTGCGTGAAGTTAGAAGCAACCCCCGGTGAAGAATACATGTTTCGGGAAAGAGCATTGGGAACAGGAGCTATAACCGAGATATTCGCCGCCGTTCATGAACATTACAAAGATTTACCGCCCGGTAAATTGAATGATCCGCTTTTCGCAAAATCAAATCTTCCTTTCGCCGGAGAGCTTTATATGGGTCACCTCCGTTACAGTACGACCGGTAAGTCCGGTATTTCCTACGTCCATCCTTTTTTACGCCGCAACAACTGGAGAGCCAAGAACCTCGCTCTTTGCGGAAATTTCAATCTCACAAACGTAAACGACATCTTTAAAGAAATTACAGCGATCGGCCAGCATCCGCGTAAGTTTGCCGATACGTATATCATGCTTGAACAGACGGGACACCGTCTGGACCGGGAGATCGAACGTTTGTACCAGAAGTATGAAGACGAAGGACTGAAAGGGATGGATATAACTCATGCGATCGAGGCACATGTCGATCTGTCGAACGTGTTGAAACGTTGTGTTCCGACCTGGGACGGCGGATTTGTGATCTGCGGTCTGACCGGTAGCGGCGAATCGTTCAGCGTGCGTGACCCCTGGGGAATCCGTCCGGCGTTCTATTATGCGGATGATGAGATCGTGGTACTGGCTTCCGAGCGTCCGGTCATCCAGACGGCGATGAACGTGCAGGCCGAAGATATAAAGGAATTGCAACGCGGCGAAGCGATGTTTATCAGTAAAGACGGCCGTTTCCGCACTTCGCAGATCGTGGAGCCGAAGGTGAATAAAGCCTGCTCTTTCGAGCGTATCTATTTCTCCCGCGGTAGCGATGTGGATATTTACCGCGAACGTAAGAAGTTGGGAGAGAATCTGGTTCACCCGATACTGAAAGCTGTCGATTACGACCTCAAACATACTGTCTTTTCTTTCATTCCCAATACGGCGGAAGTCGCCTATTTCGGTATGCAGGAAGGACTGAATAACTATCTGAACAAACTGAAAAAAGAATGGATCGCCGACCGCAGCCATCTTTTGCAGGAAGAAGAACTGGATCAGATACTTTCCATGCGCGTTCGTGCTGAAAAAGTAGCGATAAAAGATATAAAATTGCGTACCTTTATCGCCGAAGGTAACAGCCGTAACGACCTGGCAGCCCATGTGTATGATGTTACTTACGGAAGTATCGAACCATTCGTTGATAATCTGGTTGTAATAGATGATAGCATTGTTCGCGGAACGACCCTGAAACAAAGTATCATCGGTATCCTGGACCGTCTGCATCCGCGGAAGATCGTGATCGTATCTTCATCTCCGCAGGTGCGTTATCCGGATTATTACGGGATCGATATGTCGCGGATGAACGAGTTTATCGCTTTCAGGGCAGCGGTGGCTTTGCTGAAAGAGCGGGGAATGGAGTCGGTGATAACGGATGCTTATTGGAAAGCCAAGAAACAACAGGCACAGGAGGACGGTACGATTGTGAATTTTGTAAAGGAAATTTACGCACTGTTCACCGATGAGGAGATTTCGGGCAAGATGGTCGATTTGCTTACTCCGGCGGGTACACGTGCCAAGGTAGAGATCGTTTACCAGACATTGGACGGCTTGCATGCTTCCTGTCCGAATCATCCGGGAGACTGGTATTTCTCCGGTGATTATCCGACACCGGGCGGTGCACGGATGGTGAACAAGGCTTTTATCAATTATATGGAAGAAGAATATTTAATCAGATAACTGTCAACTCAAACATAAGTTTATGCAAACAGAAAAAACAGCAACATTGATCTTAGACGACGGGACTGTTTTTCGCGGTCTTTCTTTCGGCAGCGAGAAGGAGGTTACCGGCGAAGTAGTGTTCAACACGGCCATGACGGGATATCCGGAGAGTTTGACCGACCCCTCTTATGCCGGTCAGCTGATGGTTCTGACTTATCCGCTGGTGGGTAACTACGGTGTACCTCCCCGTACATTCGGTCCGGACGGGATCGCCACGTTTATGGAAAGTGAAAAGATCCATGCGGAGGCGATTATTGTAAGTGATTACAGTCATGAATACAGTCATTGGAATGCTGTCGGAAGCCTGGGAAGCTGGTTGAAAGAAGAGGGTGTTCCCGGAATTTACGGAATCGATACACGTGCGCTGACCAAGAAACTGCGTGAGCACGGTGTCATGATGGGAAAGATCGTGATCGGTGATGCAAAGACCGACCTTACGGATTTCGGACAATACGGAAATGTGAATTATGTAGACAAAGTGTCTTGTAAAGAAGTCATTACTTATGGGGAAGGTGAAGGAAAGAAACGGGTTGTCCTGGTGGATTGCGGCGTGAAACATAACATCATCCGCAGCCTGCTGAAACGGAATGTGACTGTGATCCGGATCCCCTGGAACTATGATTTCAATACACTGGAATATGACGGCCTGTTCATTAGTAACGGTCCCGGCGACCCCGATACCTGCGACGCAGCCGTTCAGAATATCCGCAAAGCGCTGGCAGGCGACAAACCTATTTGTGGTATCTGTATGGGAAACCAGTTGCTGGCAAAAGCGGGAGGTGCTTCTATCTATAAACTGAAATACGGACACCGCAGCCACAACCAGCCGGTTCGGATGGTTGGAACGGAGAAATGTTTCATCACCTCGCAGAATCATGGATACGCGGTGGATAACACGACGCTGGGTGCCGATTGGGAACCGCTTTTTATCAATATGAATGACGGTACGAATGAAGGTATCAAGCATAAAACGAAACCTTTCTTTTCGTCGCAGTTCCATCCCGAGGCTTGTAGCGGGCCGACGGATACAGAGTTTATGTTCGATAAATTTGTCGAGTTACTATAAAGAGGAATGCAGGTGATGCATCTTTGCGCGATCAGGCAACACACCTTTGCGTGAACAAGCAAAGCATCTTCGCTAACGGCAGCGACACCTCCTAAGTGGGGGCAGCGACAGTGTCTCTCCGGAGGCAGTGAGGCAAGCTCACCAACGTTGGTTAGTCGGTGCGCCTAAAAAGTGTTAACAAGGAAAATAAGGTCAATATGAAAGAAGATATAAAGAAAGTCCTGATATTAGGTTCCGGCGCTCTCAAGATCGGTGAGGCGGGCGAGTTCGATTATTCAGGCAGCCAGGCGTTGAAAGCCATCAAGGAAGAGGGTATCCGGACGGTGCTTATCAATCCGAACATTGCAACGGTACAGACTTCGGAAGGGGTTGCGGACACGGTTTATTTCCTGCCCGTTACTCCTTTCTTTGTAGAAAAGGTTATCGAAAAGGAACGTCCCGAGGGTATCCTGCTGGCATTCGGCGGACAGACGGCGCTGAACTGCGGGGTGGCTCTCTATCAGAGCGGCGTGCTTGAAAAATATAACGTGCGTGTGCTGGGTACTCCGGTACAGGCCATCATGGATACGGAAGACCGCGAACTGTTCGTTCGCAAGCTCGACGAGATCGATGTGAAGACGATCAAGAGCGAAGCGGTAGAGAACATCGTAGACGCACGCCGTGCTGCTCGTGAACTGGGATACCCGGTGATCGTGCGTGCCGCTTATGCACTGGGTGGTTTGGGTTCGGGCTTCTGCGATAATGAAGAAGAACTGGATGTACTGGTTGAAAAAGCCTTTTCTTTCTCTCCGCAGGTCTTGGTTGAGAAGAGCCTGAAAGGCTGGAAAGAGGTGGAATACGAAGTAGTGCGCGACCGTTTCGACAACTGTATCACGGTTTGTAACATGGAGAACTTCGACCCGCTGGGAATCCACACCGGCGAATCGATCGTGATCGCTCCTTCACAGACACTGAACAATACGGATTATCACAAACTGCGCGAACTGGCTATCCGCATCATTCGCCATATCGGAATTGTGGGAGAATGTAACGTGCAGTATGCCTACGACCCTGAAAGCGAGGATTACCGAGTGATCGAGGTGAATGCCCGTCTGAGCCGTTCATCGGCATTGGCATCGAAGGCTACAGGTTATCCGCTGGCTTTTGTCGCTGCTAAATTAGGTTTAGGCTACGGCTTGTTCGACCTGAAGAACTCGGTAACGAAAACGACCAGTGCCTTCTTTGAACCGGCACTCGATTATGTGGTCTGCAAGATACCGCGTTGGGACCTGGGTAAATTCCATGGCGTTGCCCGCGAACTGGGTTCCAGCATGAAGTCGGTAGGAGAGGTGATGGCTATCGGCCGCACATTTGAAGAGGCTATTCAGAAAGGTCTGCGTATGATCGGTCAGGGTATGCACGGCTTTGTGGAAAACAAAGAGCTGCTCATCCCGGATATCGACAAGGCGCTGAATGAGCCGACCGACCATCGTATCTTCGTAATAAGCAAGGCTTTCCGTGCCGGTTATACGATCGACCAGATCCATGACCTGACAAAGATCGACAAATGGTTCCTTCAGAAACTATATAATATTATCCAGACCGCAGGAGCTTTGGAAAGTTTTAGCCGGATAGTCGATATCCCCGACAATCTGTTCCGTCTGGCGAAGAAGCAAGGTTTCTCTGATTTCCAAATTGCCCGTGCTATCTTCAAAGATCAGATGGAAGACGGTGAAAAGGCGATCCTTCAGGTTCGTCAGGACCGTAAATACCGCGGCATCCTTCCGGTGGTGAAACAGATCGATACACTGGCTGCCGAATATCCGGCACAGACCAACTATCTGTACCTGACTTACAGCGGTACGGAAAGCGATGTGCATTATCTGGGAGATAAACGCTCCATCGTGGTGCTGGGTTCGGGGGCTTACCGTATCGGTAGTTCGGTAGAGTTCGACTGGTGCGGTGTGCAGGCGCTCAACACGATCCGCAAGGAGGGCTGGCGCTCCGTTATGATTAACTACAATCCTGAAACGGTTTCGACCGACTACGATATGTGCGACCGTCTTTACTTCGACGAGCTGACATTCGAACGTGTAATGGATATTCTCGAACTGGAGAATCCGCACGGTGTGATTGTCTCTACCGGAGGCCAGATACCGAATAACCTGGCGATGCGTCTGGACGAACAGCATGTCAATATCCTTGGAACATCGGCCAAGAGTATCGATAATGCGGAAGACCGTGAGAAGTTCTCAGCCATGCTCGACCGTATCGGGGTGGATCAGCCTCGCTGGAAAGAGTTGAGCAGTATGGAAGATATCAATCAGTTTGTGGAGGAAGTAGGTTTCCCGGTATTGGTTCGTCCGAGTTACGTACTGAGTGGTGCGGCCATGAATGTCTGCTCCAACCAGGAGGAGCTGGAACGCTTCCTGCAACTGGCGGCTAACGTCAGCAAGAAGCATCCGGTGGTAGTAAGCCAGTTCATCGAACATGCCAAGGAGGTGGAGATGGATGCCGTAGCCGATCATGGGGAGATCGTGATGTATGCGATCAGCGAGCATATCGAGTTTGCAGGCGTACACTCCGGTGATGCAACGATCCAGTTCCCGGCGCAGAAGTTGTATGTGGAAACGGTTCGCCGTATCAAACGTATCAGCAAGCAGATTGCGAAGGAATTGAATATCTCCGGCCCGTTCAATATCCAGTATCTGGCTAAAGGCAACGAGATCAAGGTGATCGAATGTAACCTCCGTGCTTCGCGCAGCTTCCCGTTCGTGAGCAAGGTCCTGAAGATAAACTTTATCGAGCTGGCTACCCGTATCATGTTGGGTTTGCCTGTCGAAAAGCCGAATAAGAATGAGTTCGACCTCGATTATGTAGGTATCAAGGCTTCCCAGTTCTCTTTCAACCGCTTACAGAAAGCTGACCCTGTACTGGGTGTGGATATGGCTTCGACCGGTGAGGTGGGGTGTATCGGCGATGATGTCTCCGAAGCGATCCTGAAGAGTATGCTTTCCGTCGGTCTGCGTATCCCGGAAAAGAATATTCTGCTTTCGACCGGTACGCCGAAACAGAAGGTGGCGATGCTGGATGCTGCCAAGATGTTGGCGACAAAGGGTTACAATCTCTTTGCGACAGGCGGAACACATCGTTTCCTGAAAGAGAACGGCATCCCGAGCACCCGTGTTTACTGGCCGAGCGAGGAAGGTAAACAGCCGCAGGCACTCACCATGCTCCACGAAAAAAAGATCGACATGGTAGTAAATATCCCGCGTGACCTTTCCGCCGGTGAGTTGGATAACGGCTATAAGATCCGTCGTGCCGCTATCGACCTGAATACGACACTTATCACAAATGCCCGTCTGGCAAGTGCCTTTATCGAAGCGTTCTGTACGCTGACGGTAGATGATATACAGATTAAGAGCTGGCAGGAATATAGGTAAGAACGAAATGAAAAGGAGGATGTTACAGCATCCTCCTTTTGTTTTATCTTTCAATCCAATTAATAACAGTAAGTTTCGATATTCGATCAAAATGCTTTTCATTATCAGTGACCATAACTAGATTGTTAGCGTGTTCCTAATACCCGGCTGTTACGTATTTCGTTGATTAACTCTTCGGCACTTTTATCATCTTCCCATGCTCCATAAAATTTATCAGGCAAATCTTTATATTCTTCTTTTGCTTTATCTTCCAGGATAGAGTTAGAAAGTCTGGCTATTAGTTTTAGCTTTATGTCTGTACTGAGGTTTTTCAATAATCCCCAATAGGTTTCTATTATGCTGGTCTTTTCCGGGTTGGCATAAGATGCTATAGGTTCGGAAACCTTGTCGGATGGCTTGTTCTCATTTTTGTAAGGCTTTGTTGTCATAAAGATTATAGATTAAGTTGTTTATACTATGCGACAAATGTAAGTATAATATTTTACACCGCATGAGATATCAAAACAGAATTACAGCAAATGGTTTATGTAACTTTATGGAAGCTGAATCATCCTTTCGGATGGTGTGGAAACCGATGATATGGGTTTGCATATAAAATTAAAATATCCATTTAAATTTATTAGCTTTAGTTGCACAAATATATGGAGAATAGTTAAGAAGTTATTTTAATTTTGTAGTTTGTTGGAAAACATCTCTTAAGAGAGAACAGTTATACTTATGTTATAATTCAACCAATATGAAGATAGGACTATTTATCCCGTGTTATATCAACGCGGTGTATCCGGAGGTTGGCGTAGCCTCCTACAAACTCTTGAAGCATTTGGGCCTGGACGTCGATTATCCTTTAGACCAGACTTGTTGCGGCCAGCCGATGGCAAATGCCGGTTTTGAAAACGAATCCCTGAAACTGGCTCTCCGTATGGAAGATTTATTTAAACAGTACGACTATGTGGTCGGACCGTCTGCCAGTTGTGTTGCATTCGTAAAAGAGAATCATCCCGGCATCCTGGAAAAGGCCGGACATGTTTGTCAGAACAGCAGTAAGATATACGATATCTGCGAGTTTCTGCATGATGTAGTGAAACCGGAAGAACTGCCTTCTGTTTTCCCCCATAAAGTGAGTATTCATAACAGTTGCCACGGGGTGCGCGAGTTGCATCTGTCATCTCCCAGCGAAATGAATATCCCATACTTTTCCAAACTGCGTGATCTGTTGCAGTTGGTAAAAGACATCGAGATACTCGAACCGAAGCGCATCGACGAATGCTGCGGTTTCGGAGGAATGTTTGCCGTTGAAGAGCCGGAAGTCTCTGTTTGTATGGGACATGACAAGGTGAAAGACCATATGAGTACCGGGGCCGAATATATCACCGGAGCCGATAGTTCCTGTCTGATGCATATGCAGGGTGTCATCGAGCGTGAACACCTGCCGATAAAGACCATTCATATCACTCAAATATTAGCCGCAGGATTATGAGTACGAAACATTCAATAGCAGCTGCCCGTTTCATAGCTAACAGGAAACAGGAAGCCTGGCACGATGAGACCCTTTGGATGGTACGTGTCAAAAGAGATAAGATGAGTCATTCGCTTCCCGAATGGGAGCGTTTGCGTGAGTTGGCCTGTGATATCAAAATGTATTCCAACAGCCATTTGGATACGTTGCTGGAAGAGTTTGAAAAGAACGCCATAGCCAACGGAGCCATCGTACATTGGGCGAAAGATGCGAAGGAGCACAATGAGATCGTCGAAAAGATCCTTCAGCAGCATAATGCGCATACGCTGATCAAGAGCAAATCCATGCTGACGGAAGAATGCGGTATGAATGAGTATCTGTTCGGGAAGGGGTATGACATCGTCGAGAGTGATCTCGGTGAACGTATCCTTCAATGGATGCACCTTCATCCGAGCCATATCGTGATGCCTGCTATCCATATTAAACGCCAGGAGGTTGGCGAGATGATGGAACGTGTGCTGGGTACGGAGAAAGGCAATTCAGATCCAACTTATCTGACACATGCTGTTCGTAAGAATATGCGTGAAAAATTTCTGACGGCTGATGTTGCTATGACGGGAGCCAACTTTGCCGTTGCTTCGACCGGTGAGATTGTGGTTTGTACCAATGAGGGAAATGCAGATATGGGGACTTCATTCCCTAAAGTTCATATCGCTACATTCGGGATGGAGAAGATCGTTCCCAACCAAGAGGCTTTGGGCGTCTTTACCCGCCTGCTCGCCCGTTCCGGTACCGGACAGCCGATAACCTCTTATACTTCTCATTACCGTAAACCTCAGGATGGCGGTGAGTTTCATCTAATCATCGTAGATAACGGGCGTAGCGATATTTTGGCAAAGCCGGATCATATCCGTACGCTAAATTGTATCCGTTGCGGCGAATGTATGAACACCTGCCCGGTATATCGTCGGACTGGCGGTTATTCCTATACCTATTTTATACCCGGTCCGATCGGCATCAATCTGGGCATGTTGAAAAATCCGGAAGAGTATTCTGATAATGTTTCGGCTTGTTCCCTGTGTTTATCCTGTTCAAATGTCTGTCCTGTAAAGATAGACCTGGGCGAACAGATTTACCGTTGGCGTCAGGATCTGGACAAGATTGGAAAGGCTAGCTCGGAGAAGAAAGTAATGTCGGGCGGTATGAAGTTCCTGATGGAACGTCCGGCACTGTTCAATACATCATTGAAGTTTGCTCCTCTGGTAAATAAATCACCTCGTTTTATGATCTATAATGGATTGAATGCCTGGGGAAAGGGGCGTGAGTTACCGACCTTTGCCAAAGAATCGTTCAATGATATGTGGAAGAAAAACAAGATACAAAAACCGTAGGGGTAGGGGTTGCCTGCCTGTAAAAACATAGGAAAGAATGAGTAGTAAAGAATCTATATTATCCCGTATCCGTAGTCATACCGGTACTCGTTACGAGCAGCCGGAAATCACATTGGATGCCATTCATTATGAAGATAAAACCGGACAGTTTTCCGAATCGTTAAAGGCTGCGGGTGGTGCGGCCGTTGTTCTGCAAGTGGGGGAAGATATCAATGAGCTGATCCGGAAACATTTTCCTGACGCGAAACGTATTGCGTCGAATCTGTCTAAAATAACTTGTGCCACTTTCGATCCTGATTCGGTATCCGACCCCAGGGAATTGAATAATACGGACCTTGCTATTGTGGAGGGTTGTTTCGGGGTTGCCGAGAATGGTGCCGTATGGATTACGCAGCAAGTAAAACATAAAGCACTTTATTTCATCTCGACCGGATTGGTGATCCTTATCAATAAGGAAGATTTGGTTAATAATATGCACGAAGCTTATCAGCGGGTGGAAGGTACAGACTATAAATATGGCTTTTTTGTCTCCGGTCCGTCCAAAACAGCCGATATAGAACAGGCATTGGTATTCGGTGCACATGGACCGATGAATGTCTTGGTTGTATTAAAATAATACTCAATATTCTTTTACCATGAGCAACATAAAAATGATGAACAGAAGAAAATTTATCCGGACAGGTGTTGCCGGAGTAGCTGGTTTGTCGCTGGCACAGGTTGGTTGGGCTGATATGCAGCGGGTACTTCCTTCCGATGTGACGGTCGATAAAGTGGAGTTAGGTAAAACAGGACTGGAAGTTTCCCGTATCGCTTTGGGTACCGGAACAAAAGGATGGAATTATGAATCCAACCAAACCCGTATCGGAATGGATAATTTCCTGAAACTGGCTCATCACGGCTATGAAAGGGGAATCCGTTTCTTCGATATGGCCGATATGTACGGTTCCCAGCCTTTCGTGGGTAAGGCCTTAAAAGAACTGCCTCGTGAAAAAGTAACTCTGATGACAAAGATGTGGACGTATGATGATGGATCGGAGAAAAGAGAACCAGTCAGGAAAACCCTCGACCGTTTCCGTCAGGAAGCCGGTACCGAATATTTCGATATCTTACTGATGCATTGCATGACCAGCGGTGACTGGCCTGAAACACGTAAATTCTATATGGACGGTCTTGCCCAGGCAAAAGAAGAGGGTATTGTGAAGGCTGTCGGAATATCTTGCCATAACTGGGAGGCTATGAAGGAAGCAGCCGATAATCCGTGGTGCGATATTATTCTGGCCCGTCTGAATCCTTTCCAAAGCCATATGGACGGAACACCTGAAGATGTGAATGCTCTTTTAGGTAAAGCGCGCGAGAATGGGAAAGGTATCATGGGTATGAAAATATTTGGTGAAGGAAAGCATGTTGCAGACGATGAACGCGAACGTTCGATCCGTTTTGCTGTTACCGGGAGCAATTTGCATTGTATGACGCTCGGCCTGGAGTCGATTGCCCAGATGGATGATGCTATTGAAAGGGTAATGAGGAATGTAAAGAATATCAGATAGTAGGGATAATATGAAGATAATATTAAATATAATATTGATACTGATAGCGTTATCAAGTATAGCCATAAGTATATTTAAAGAATATGATATGACATTGAAATGTATATCATTTGCTACGGCATTAGCCTGTTTAGGGGCAACGGTGACAAATAAAAATCTTCGATATATATTAGCAGGAATCGCACTGATCCTGCTGATAATATCGTGTATTTTACGGTTTTAGTGCAGAACATTCTTGTTATTTCAAAAAAACGCCTATCTTTGCCCCATAATTTTATAAATAGTCCGATGAAAATATCCAAGTAAGCCGGTTTCAGAACATATTTATGAGTAGCTCCCGATCCGAATGGGAGTAAGTTTCTGTATAACCTTCCGGCTATGTCCTGCGCTGTATCCTGGCGCATTTTTTATTTCCAGATTTTAGTTTCTAACATTTTTAAAGCAGATAGACTATGTGCATATCAGTACAACAGCTTTGCTATATCCATGCGGATAAAGAACCACTATTTCAAAATATCAGTTTGACGGTAAACGAAGGGGAGCAATTATCATTAGTGGGAAATAACGGTTCCGGTAAATCAACTTTGCTACGTATTATTGAAGGAAGTTTGAAACCCTCCTCCGGGGAGGTCGTTTGTTCTTCCAAACCCTATTATGTGCCGCAACATTTCGGTCAATACGATCAGTTGACTGTGGTACAAGCCTTGTTGGTCGAATCCAAAATCAATGCATTACATGCCATTATAGCGGGAGATGCGTCGGCCGATAATTTTACCGTTCTGGATGATGACTGGAATATTGAAGAACGAAGCTTGGCCGCTCTTTCCTCCTGGGGATTGGAACATATCCGGCTGGACCAATCGATGAGTACATTGAGCGGCGGTGAAAAGACGAAAGTGTATTTAGCCGGTATTCAGATACATTCTCCTGAGATCATCCTGATGGACGAACCGACCAACCATTTGGATGTAAATAGCAGAAAGAAACTTTATAGCTTTATCGAGTCGAGCCGTGCCACCATGCTTATTGTCAGCCATGACAGGACACTGCTCAACCTGCTGCCTTACACCTGTGAACTGGAAAGAAGTAAGATTACATTGTATGGTGGAAATTACGACTTTTATAAAGAACAGAAAGAGGTCGCATTGACAGCCTTGCAGAATCAATTGAGCGAGAAAGAAAAAGAGTTGCGGTTGGCAAAGAAGATTGCCCGGGAAACACTTGAAAGAAAGAGCAAATCGAGTGTAAGAGGGGAGAAAGCCGCCATAAAGAAAGGCATTCCCCGGATAATGATGGGGGCCATGAAGCAGCATGCCGAACAAAGTACCGTTAAATTGAAGGATATACACGATGAGAAAATGGGTTCGATCAATTCCACCATTACGGATATCCAGAACACGCTGCCGGATATGAAACAGATGAAGACGGATTTCAATTCCCCCAATCTTCATACCGGTAAAATATTGATCACTGTAAAGGATATGAACTTTGGCTATGGTCAGGATGGTTTATGGAAAGAACCGTTGAACCTGCAGGTTCGGAGTGGCGACCGTATCCAGTTCAGCGGAAATAACGGAGCGGGAAAAACGACATTGCTGAAGTTGCTGCTGGGCGAATTGGAACCGACTGAGGGAACGATTACCCGTGCAGACTTCAAATATGTATATATCGACCAGGAATATTCGATCGTGAAACCTCACCTGACGGTTTTTGAACAGTTGGAGCAATTCAACCTGTTCGCCAAACCGGAGCATGAGTTAAAAATGATCCTGAGCCGTTTCCTTTTTCCGGTCGGTACATGGGATAAAAACTGTTCAAAATTAAGCGGTGGGGAGAAGATGAGGCTTGCTATCTGCTGCCTGATGGTCAGTAATAGCACGCCGGATATATTTGTTTTGGATGAACCAACGAACAATTTGGATATCCGGAGTGTTAGTATAATAACAGCGGCCATCAAGGACTACAATGGTACAGTGCTTTTGGTTTCGCACGATCTTTACTTTGTGAAAGAAATAAAAATAAACAGGTTCGTTGAACTTTTTTCTTCAACCCCTGTTATTAAGATATAGTGTTTTTCATGGTATTAGAATTAAGTTAGATTAGGTTATCCGTCTTGTTCGTGAGAATAGGGCGGTTTTTTTATGTCTTATGGTTTATATTTGGATAGAGTCAGTATATCCTGTGCATTTTCGTTTTTCATCAGTGCTTCGGGGGTTGCATTGGTTTCATTCATATACTTCAGAATGATTTGCAGTCCTACCCAGCTTCCGATATTGCCGGGAGCATCGCTTGCCAGGAATTGTGCGGGCATATCTTCAAAATATTTTGTAGTAGCCATCTGATCCGGTGTGTACAAATGTTTACGTTCGACAATCGCTTTCCAAAGATTTGCTTCATTGTTTTTGCACCATTCCCATGCTTCGTCCGTGTAACCGAACAATTGGGCGGGAGACATATCCGGTAAGGCAGATAAAACCAGATATTTGATCTTACCTTCATAGACCATCCGGTCGAGTAGTACATTCTCTTTGCCGGTGAAAGGATATTCGGACATCAGCCAACCTGCGACATAATCGGGAACTATATGTGACGGTTGCATCTTGCGAAGTTGATAATCATAGAAAAAATCCTGGTATAGCGGATAATCCTGCCCCATATATTTATCGATGGAAATAGACAATAGACTATCTCCGACCAGCACATTCTGATTTAAACCGGAAACGTGCATATATAAAGCCGGAATCTGCATTGCCGGAAATTTTTCATGTACCCAGGCAAATGCATTACTAAGTGATTGTTCCATCTCTGTTACCGATTCGTATTTTGCAATAGCATCCGCATAGAGCTTTTTCAGGGTCGGCTCCGAATAAAAGTTTTCCAACTTGGTGAAAAAGCCGGGCAGATCCGGTGACTGCATATTCAGAATACCTTTCCCCAGAATCTCTGTCATTTGAGGATATTGATTTAATAACTGCTGATTGAGCGTGGTGTCATCGGAACAAATCAGTTCATACAACGCTTTATCGAACCGGTTAACAGGCATCGGAGTCGCATCCGTGATATTGTTTGCGTTTGTATTTTGTCCGTTACAACTACAAAAGCAGACGATCATAAGGAATGTCAGGAGTGTTTTACAATTCATTGCTCTATCTTTATTATGTTATATGGTCAAATGAAGATGTGAAGATAGTATTCCCAAAAGTGTTTCACCCTAATGAAACAACTGTTTCTCCTAGGTGGAACAACTGTTTCATCAGGGTGAAACACTTTTTATGTAGGGATATGACTATGCGTTACATCGAATGCTTACATGACTAAATTGGTAAACGGATATTTATCCGTTATATTGTGTGGAAAACTTCTTATTACTACCTTTGCAATCCTTTTGAATATCCTTTATGCAATTTACGAATAAACAAATCTGGCAGATTACCTATCCTGTACTTATCAGTTTGCTGATGGAGCACATGATCGGGTTGACCGACACGGCTTATTTGGGTCGGGTAGGAGAGGTTGAATTAGGTGCATCGGCATTGGCCGGTGTGTATTACCTGGTTATTTATATGTTGGGGTTCGGCTTCAGTGTCGGAGCGCAGGTTCTGATTGCCCGGCGCAACGGTGCTCACGATTATACACGGATCGGTCCGGTCT
Source organism: Parabacteroides chongii (assembly GCF_029581355.1). Lineage (NCBI taxonomy): Bacteria > Pseudomonadati > Bacteroidota > Bacteroidia > Bacteroidales > Tannerellaceae > Parabacteroides > Parabacteroides chongii. The sequence goes on from NZ_CP120849.1 coordinate 3,714,977, forward strand.
TTATGCAAGGGACACTTTTTCTGTTGTTACTTGCGGCGGTTTTATTTACCGCATCTCATTTATATTCTCCGTTGATCCTCAGGAAACTGATTGGTTCGGACGATGTGTATCGGGCTACCATGAGTTATGTCGACTGGCGTGTGTATGGCTTTTTCTTCTCTTTTATTGCCGTCATGTTCAGGGCATTTTATGTGGGTATCACCAAGACAAAGATATTGACTGCCAATTCAGTCGTGATGGTATTGACCAATGTTGTCCTGAATTATATCCTGATATTCGGTAAGTTCGGTTTTCCTGCATTGGGAATTGCCGGTGCTGCGATTGCTTCCTCTATTTCAGAGGCGGTGTCGGTCCTGTTCTTTATTATTTATACCTGGAAGAAGATCGATTATAAGAAATATGCGATGTTCAGTTTTGTGGGGATCGATTTCAGGATGCTCAAACAAATATTGAATGTGTCTGTCTGGATTATGGTACAGCATGGTATTGCATTCGTGGGGTGGTTTATCTTCTTTGTGGTGATGGAGCATCAGGGAGAACGTCCGTTGGCTGTTACGAATGTGGTGAGGAGTATTTCTTCTTTTCTTTTTATGTTTGTGAATGCGTTTGCTTCCACATCCAGCTCGCTGGTAAGTAACCTGATCGGTTCCGGTAAATCGGATCAGGTCCTGGGATTATGCGGACGTATGATACGGCTTTGTTATTTCTTCGTGCTGCCGTTAGCTATATTGATCGCCTTGTTCCCGGATTTGGTTTTGCGCATCTATACGGATAATCCGGATCTGATCCAAAATTCTGTACCCTCGTTGTGGGTGATGCTTTCTTCTTATCTGCTAGCCGTACCGGCGTTCATTTATTTTTTCAGTGTTTCGGGTACGGGGAATACGCAGGTGGCTTTATGGATCGATATGGCAAGTATCTTTGTGTATGTGTCCTACACGTTTATGGTCGGTATCTGGTTACATGCCGATGTTGCCGTTTGCTGGACAACGGAGCATGTTTATAATATGATGTTGCTGATTTCTTTCTTTTATTTGTGGAAAGGAAACTGGCGAAATAAAAGGTTATGATATAAATATTATCGTTTTATCAAAACCGTAAGCCGCAATGAAAGATCGAAAAAGACCATCTTGGCATTCACATTCTGTGTGATGTGGCGTTCCGCTTTAGCCAGTTCTTCCATGATGTCGAACACATTCCGTTCGTTTACGAAAGGAGCGAACTTGACGGCGAAGCCGGCTTCATCCATATTCATATAGTTTAAGTCGGGCGACTGGAAACGGTACATGAAGTTTTCGCGGATCAGATGCTGGCAATATTGCAGGAAGTTCTTTTGGCGTTCGCGTCCGATGCCGGCAAGGATATCTCCCATTGCTTTCATCCCTTTTACATTCCGCGCCCAGGAGTTGCGCATCATTGTTTTGAATTGCTCCAGGTAGAAGCTGTTCTCTTCACTCAGACTGATCGCTTCCACGGCTTTCAGGTAATTGCCGTTTGCCAGATGAGCCACATGCTTGGCATCGTCTGAAGCCAAACCGAATTGTGCCATCATAGCAGCCGTTATCGCTTCGGGGTGGATGGAACGGACATTGATCCGCTGGGCACGTGACAGGATAGTGCCCAATACCTGATCGGGTATTTCCGAAACCATCAATATGACGGTGTTCAAAGGAGGCTCCTCTATCACTTTCAGGAGTTTGTTCGCACAGGTAGGATGTAGTTTTTCCGGCAGCCAGACCATCAGGATGCGATAAGTGGCTTCATATATTTTCAGATTCAGCTTGCGGATGATCTCGTCGCTTTCCTTTGAATAGATGATAGCCTGTGAGTTGCCTGCATCGATATAGTCGAGCCATCCGTCTATATTGAAATAGGGACGATCTTTGAGGAAACCACGCCATTCGCTCAGATAATCGTCGCAGACTTCTTTTTTCTTTTCTTTTTTGGCAACGATAGGAAAGACAAAATGCAAATCAGGGTGTGCCAGTTCATTATATTTCAGGCAGGATGGACAGGTTCCGCAAGCATCCGTCTCTGTCCGGTGGGTGCAATTCAGGTAGCGGGCATAAGCCAGAGCCAAAGGAAAAGCACCAGCACCTCCCTGTTCCGTAAATAACTGGGCATGTGGTACGACACCTGTATGTGCCGAATGGATAAGTTGTTTCTTTATTTCTTCCTGACCGATTATATCTTTGAAATACATGAATGTCCCTTTTGTGTTGTCAGAACAAAGGTACGAATAATCGGGAGAAATAAGAAATAGTCATTAGTGTATCGGTTGTATTTTCTCAAAGATACATTTTGCGACATAGAATAACAATAGGAAAGGATATACTGCAAGGTCCATTGCAATAAATAATACGTATTTCATTTTTGTCTTCTTTTAAATTTTATCTGTAAGACAGAGATCTTTCAAAAACCCCTATCGGTATAACAGATTTTTATACATAAATGACGCGCAAAGGTATAAAAAAGCTGCATTAGGATTTGAGTCAGGCATAATTATTAATGATTTAACCGTTCTGTGTGTTTGTCATATTCACTTTTTCTTAACTTTATGGTCTTATTTCAAATCCATGAGACTGACAATATGATGAACAGACGTTTATTTCTAAAAAGAACCTGTGGAGGAGTGTTGCTTCTGGCTGCTTCTCCTTCTTTGATTTCCTGCGATCAGCAGCAACGGGCAGTCCGTTTTGGGGTTGTTACCGATTTGCATTATTCGAGGCGTGAACCTTACGGAACACGTTATTTCCCTCAAACTATGGAGAAGTTGAAAGAAGCTATAAAGGTCTTTAATAACTCAAACTTGGATTTTGTGATAGAGCTGGGGGATCTGAAGGATCAGGACAATGTTCCTCAGAGAGAGCAGACAATTACTTATCTGGATGAAATAGAAAAAGAGTTCCAAACTTTCCGGGGACCTGTTTATCATGTGTTGGGTAACCACGACATGGATAGTATTTCCAAGGAAGACTTTTTACAACATACCTCCAATCATGGTGATGCCGATAAGAAAACATATTACTCATTTACCTGTAACAAGGTAAAATTCATTGTTCTGGATGCAAATCATAATCCGGACGGAACACCTTACGATAAAGGTAATTTTGATTGGACAAAAGCTTTTATCCCTAAAGACCAGATCCAATGGCTGCAGGAAGAATTAAAAGATAAAAACAAGCCGATCCTGATTTTTATACATCAGTTGCTGGATAGTTTCTCTGATATAAGTAAAGCGCTTTGTGTCGGCAATGCGGATGAGGTCGTTCCCTTGCTGGAAGAAAATGGAAATATACTTGCTGTATTTCAGGGGCATCATCATTCGGGGCATTACAGCTTCCGTAATAATATCCATTACTGGACAATGAGAGGGATGATAGAGGGAGAGTTACCCGGGAATAATAGTTTTGCTGTTGTTGAGATTGGTGTGAACAACAACATTCGTATTGACGGTTTTTTTAATTGCGAAGATAAGGAGTTAAATCGTACTGTTTAATAAAACTATCCTGTTTGTTTTCAGATAGTTTCGAACAATCTGCCTTTCGATAGCTATGGGAAGGCTTTTCGACAACTATGGGAAGACTTTTCGAAAGCTATCAAAAGGTCTTTCCATAATTATCGAAAGGCGGATTATTCGGATGCTCAATAGCGTTTATTCCTATTGTTTAGTAAATTTCTTTCGCTACTTTATAGACACTGTCCGTAGCCATCATCGTATAGAAATGCAGGCTTGGAACTCCGTGAGCGATCAGATCTTTACATTGCTGGATACACCATTCAACACCAACGGCTTTTACTTCGTCGTCATTTTTGCATTTGCGCAATTCGGCTGCAAAAGGTTCCGGAATGTCTGAGCGGAAGATCTTCGGTAATACAGTCAGCTGACTTTTTAATACGACCGGCTTGATTCCCGGAACAATCGGAACCGTAATGCCTTCTGCCCGGCAACGATCCACAAACGAAAAATACTTTTCATTATCGAAGAACATCTGCGTAACCAGATAATCAGCCCCGTTCTTCACTTTTTCTTTCAGATAAAAGATATCCGACTCCATATTCGGAGCCTCTTCATGCTTTTCCGGATAACAAGCCATACCGTATGAGAACGGCGTTTCGTTAGCCTCAAAAGTAGAACCGTCTATAGCAATCCCTTTATTGAAATCATTCACCTGCTGCTGCAGGTCGGTAGCATGCTCATGATACAAATCGGTGTTCTGTCCGGCTTCCAGTGTTTTTACGTCTCCGCGAAGCAATAACAAATCGTATACGCCCAGGAAATTCAGGTCGATCAGTGCATATTCCGTTTCATCCTTCGTAAATCCCTTACATATAATATGTGGAACCGCCGGAATGCCGTATTTATTCTGAATGGCGGAAGCAATAGCCACCGATCCCGGACGCTTGCGGATATTCACTTTCTGAAAACTTCCGTCGGGAAGCGTTTTATAAATGTATTCGCTGTGATGGGAAGTAATATTAATGTATTTAGGATCGAATTCTTTCAGTCTATCAATCACATTGTACACTTTCTGTATGCTGTTCCCTTTCAAGGGCGGAAGTATTTCGAATGAGAAAGCAGTCGTTTTACTGCCGTTGATCAGATCAATTACTTTCATATTTTAATTATTTTTGCTGCAAAAGTAACAATTATCATCTGAAATAGCTTACTTTTGCGTTCATAATCTAATTACGACAATGATATGGAAAATATGAATTGGTCTGATCTTGCATTCGGTTATATGAAGACAGACTACAATGTACGGTGTTACTATCGCGATGGTAAGTGGGGTGAATTGGAAGTTAGCTCTTCTGAAATTATTAATATCCACATGGCAGCAACCTGCCTCCATTACGGACAGGAGTCGTTTGAAGGTTTGAAAGCATTCAAGGGGAAAGACGGGAAGATCCGTGTATTCCGTATGGATGAAAACGGCAAACGTATGCAAGCTTCCAGCCGTGGCATCAAGATGGCTGAACTTCCTGTAGAAATGTTTGAAGAAGCAGTTCGCAAAGTAGTGAAATTGAACGAACGTTTTGTTCCTCCTTATGAGAGTGGAGCAGCCCTATATATCCGCCCGCTGATGATCGGTCTGGGTGCACAGGTTGGTGTGAAGCCGGCTCCCGAGTATATGTTTATGATATTCGTAACACCGGTAGGACCTTATTTCAAAGGTGGTTTCAAACCGTCGAAGGTTTGTATCATGCGTGAATATGACCGTGCTGCGCCTCAGGGAACAGGTACGATCAAAGTCGGTGGTAACTATGCCGCCAGCCTTGTTGCCGGTGAAAAAGCAAAGGAAAAAGGATATGCAGCCGTTCTTTATCTGGATCCGAAAGAAAAGAAATACTTGGACGAATGTGGTCCGGCAAACTTCTTCGGTATCCGTGGTAATAGCTATATCACTCCGCAGTCTCATTCTATCCTGCCTTCAATCACCAACAAGAGTTTGCAGCAATTAGCTGCAGATATGGGACTGACCGTTGAACGTCGTCCGGTTCCGGTGGAAGAACTCGCAACATTTGATGAAGCAGCGGAATGCGGAACAGCAGCTGTTATCGCTCCGATCTCACAAATCGACGATCTGGACATCAACAAGTCTTATGTAATTGCTAAAGATGGCAAGCCGGGACCTGTTTGTGAAAAATTATATCATAAACTGCGTGGTATCCAGTATGGTGATGAACCTGATACATACGGATGGGTAACGATAATTGAATAAATAAGATAAAGGTTTGACAGTTAGTGGTTATTTCTAAAAAATACCATTAACTGCCAACTCCGAATTCTCAAACGTCAATACGCATTGTTAACTTTGGATTGCCAACTGAAAATAAAATTGCTATCTCGGTATTGCAAAGTAGCGGATATTTTCTATCTTTGTGGCCTATATAGTAAGACAGTAAGGTGGAAGCATTCTTTAAAACACATAAATACCTTGTAGAACATTTGCATGCACCGGTACGCCGGGGGCTGATGGATGAGATTAACTGGAATGACCGGTTGATCGGTATCAAAGGCTCTCGTGGGGTAGGAAAGACTACTTTTTTACTGGATTATGCTCGCGAACATTTTGGTGCTGATAATAAGGAGTGCCTATACATTAATCTGAATCATTTTTATTTTACGGAACGTACTTTAGTCGATTTTGCTTCTGAGTTCAGGGCGAAAGGAGGGAAAGTTTTGTTGATCGACCAGGTTTTTAAATATTCCGGATGGTCGAAAGAGTTACGTTACTGTTATGATAATTTTGAAGATCTGAAGATTATCTTTTCCGGTTCGTCTGTAATGCGGCTGAAAGAGGAAAATCCGGATCTCTCAGGTAAAGTTGTTTCTTATAATTTACGTGGTTTTTCTTTCCGTGAGTTTCTGAATCTGATGTCGGGAAATAATTTTCCGGCGTATACATTTGAGGAAGTGATCGAAAAGCATCAGGAAATTGCCCGTAATATCTGCTCGGTAGCCAAACCGATGGCTTATTTTCAGGATTACCTGCACCATGGTTTTTATCCTTTTTTCTTGGAGAAACGTAATTTTTCGGAGAATCTGCTAAAGACAATGAATATGATGCTGGAGGTAGATGTCCTTTATATTAAACAAATCGAGCAAAGTTATCTGCCGAAGCTCCGAAAATTATTATATTTGCTGGCGATCAGTGCGCCATGTACGCCAAACGTCAGCCAGTTAAGTAAAGACATAGAAACTTCACGGGCAACTGTGATGAATTACATTAAATATCTGACCGATGCCCGTTTGATGAATATGCTGTATCCGGTAGGCGAATCGTTTCCGAAAAAACCCTCTACCGTATATATGTACAATTCGAATCTGATGTACCCCATCCGTCCGATGGAGGTGAACATACAGGCTGTGCGCGAATCTTTTTTCTATAACCAGCTTTTGAAAGACAATAAACTGAACGAAGGAATTAAGAACGCTCACTTTTTGGTAAATGAAAAGTATAATTTCAGGATAGAGGAGAGTATGAAGGTGAAAAATAATCCCGATTTATACTATGCAATAGACAAGGTTGAAGTAGGAGATGGCAATATGATCCCGCTTTGGCTTTTTGGCTTTTTATACTAATAAAATTCTTTTAAATACTAATAGTAAGAGTCTATGACAAAACAGAAGAAATTTTTGACCTGTGATGGTAACCAGGCTGCTGCTCATATTTCATATATGTTCAGCGAAGTAGCCGCTATTTACCCCATCACTCCGTCGTCTACAATGGCAGAATATGTAGACGAATGGGCTGCCGCCGGACGTAAGAACATTTTCGGCGAAACGGTTTTGGTACAGGAAATGCAATCAGAAGGTGGTGCTGCAGGTGCAGTTCACGGTTCTTTGCAGGCTGGTGCCCTGACTTCAACTTACACAGCTTCTCAGGGATTGTTGCTGATGATCCCTAATATGTACAAGATCGCTGGTGAGTTGCTTCCTTGCGTATTCCATGTGTCTGCCCGTACACTGGCTTCACACGCTTTGTGTATCTTCGGTGACCATCAGGATGTTATGTCTGCACGTCAGACTGGTTTCGCAATGTTGGCAGAAGGTTCTGTTCAGGAAGTTATGGACTTGGCAGGTGTAGCTCATTTGGCTACTATCAAGTCTCGCGTTCCTTTCGTGAACTTCTTCGACGGTTTCCGTACATCACACGAAATCCAGAAGATCGAAGCGTTGGAAAATGAGGATCTGGCTCCGCTGATCGACCAGAAGGCGTTGGCTGAATTCCGTGCACGTGCATTGAATCCGGAAAAACCGGAAGCTCGCGGTATGGCTGAAAACCCGGATCACTTCTTCCAGCACAGAGAATCTTCAAACAAATACTATGAAGCAGTTCCTGCTATCGTAGAAGAATATATGAACGAAATCTCCAAGCTGACAGGCCGCAAATACGGTTTGTTCGATTATTACGGGGCAGAAGATGCAGAACGCGTAATTATCGCAATGGGTTCTGTAACGGAAGCTGCCCGTGAAGCTATCGACCACCTGACAGCTCAGGGTGAAAAAGTTGGTTTGGTTTCAGTTCACTTGTATCGTCCGTTCTCTGCTAAGCACTTCCTGGCTGCTGTTCCTAAGACTGCAAAACGAATCGCAGTTCTTGACAGAACAAAAGAACCGGGTGCAACAGGCGAACCTTTGTATTTGGATGTAAAAGACTGCTACTACGGAGCAGAAAACGCTCCTGTTATTGTGGGTGGCCGTTACGGTTTGGGTTCTAAGGATACTACTCCTGCTCAGATCCTTGCTGTTTATGAAAACCTGGCATTGCCGATGCCGAAGAACCAGTTCACAATTGGTATCGTAGACGACGTTACATTCACTTCTCTTCCTCAGAAAGAAGAAATCGCTTTGGGTGGCGAAGGTATGTTCGAAGCTAAGTTCTACGGTTTGGGTGCTGACGGTACTGTTGGTGCTAACAAGAACTCTGTAAAGATCATCGGTGACAATACAAATAAATATTGCCAGGCATATTTCTCTTATGACTCTAAGAAGTCTGGTGGTTTCACTTGTTCTCACCTGCGTTTCGGTGACCATCCGATCCGTTCCACTTATTTGGTAAATACTCCGAACTTCGTTGCTTGCCACGTTCAGGCTTACCTGCGTATGTACGATGTAACTCGTGGTCTGCGTGAAAACGGTACATTCCTGCTGAATACCGTATGGAATGGCGAAGAGTTGGCTAAACACCTGCCGAATAAGGTAAAACGTTATTTCGCTCAGAAAAACATTACTGTTTACTACATCAATGCTACTCAGATTGCATTGGAAATCGGTTTGGGTAACCGTACCAATACAATCCTTCAGTCTGCATTCTTCCGTATCACAGGTGTAATTCCTGTTGACCTGGCTATCGAACAGATGAAGAAATTCATCGTGAAGTCTTACGGTAAGAAAGGTGAAGATGTAGTTAATAAGAACTATGCTGCTGTCGATCGTGGTGGCGAATATACTCAGCTTGCTGTCGATCCGTCATGGGCTAACCTGCCGGATGATGAGGTTGTAGCAAACAACGATCCTGCTTTCATCAACGAAGTAGTTCGTCCTATCAATGCTCAGGATGGCGACCTGTTGAAGGTTTCTGCATTCGAAGGTATCGAAGACGGTACATGGCATCAGGGAACAGCTAAATACGAAAAACGCGGTGTAGCTGCTTTTGTTCCTGTTTGGGAACCGGACAACTGTATCCAGTGTAACAAGTGTGCGTATGTTTGTCCTCATGCTTCTATCCGTCCGTTTGTGTTGGATGCTGCTGAACAGGCTGCTGCTCCGTTCTCTAACTCTTTGAAAGCTACAGGAAAGCAATTTGAAGGAATGCAGTTCCGTATCCAGGTTGACGTTCTTGACTGTCTGGGTTGTGGTAACTGTGCCGATGTTTGTCCGGGTAATCCGAAGAAGGGTGGTAAAGCACTTAAGATGGCTGCTTTGGAAACTCAGCTGGCTGAAGCTCCGAACTGGGATTTCTGTGCAGAAAAGGTTTCAAGCAAACAACACCTGGTTGACATCAAAGCTAACGTGAAGAACTCTCAGTTCGCAACTCCGTTGTTTGAGTTCTCCGGTGCTTGCTCCGGTTGTGGTGAAACTCCGTATGTGAAGTTGGTAACTCAGTTGTTCGGTGACCGTGAAATGGTAGCTAATGCAACAGGTTGTTCTTCTATTTATTCAGGTTCTGTTCCTTCAACTCCGTATACAACAAATGATAAAGGACAGGGTCCGGCTTGGGCTAACTCATTGTTCGAAGACTTCTGTGAATTCGGTCTGGGTATGGAACTGGCTAACGAAAAGATGCGTGCTCGTCTGACGAATGCAATGAACGAAATTATTGCTGGTGAAAATGCTCCTGCTGAAGTAAAAGAAGTACTTAAAGCATGGGTTGAAAACCAGAACGATGCGGATAAGACAAAAGAATTGGCTCCTCAGATAATCGCTATTGCTGAAGAAGGTATCACTCACGGCTGTCCGCTTAGCGCACAGATCAAGGAACTTTCTCACTTCCTGGTAAAACGTTCACAGTGGATCATCGGTGGTGACGGTGCTTCTTACGATATCGGTTACGGTGGTCTCGACCATGTAATTGCTTCCGGTAAGAACGTCAACATCCTGGTTCTGGATACTGAAGTTTATTCTAACACAGGCGGTCAGTCTTCTAAAGCTACTCCGGTCGGTGCAATCGCTAAGTTTGCAGCTGCTGGTAAGAGAGTACGTAAGAAAGACCTGGGTCTGATGGCTACAACTTATGGTTATGTATATGTTGCTCAGATCGCAATGGGTGCTGACCAGGCACAGACATTGAAGGCTATCCGCGAAGCTGAAGCTTACGACGGTCCTTCATTGATCATCGCTTATGCTCCTTGTATCAACCACGGTTTGAAGAAGGGTATGGGTAAGAGCCAGCAGGAAGAAGCTGATGCAGTAGCATGCGGTTACTGGCATTTGTGGCGTTACAACCCTGCATTGGAAGCTGAAGGCAAGAATCCGTTCACTTTGGATAGCAAAGAACCGGATTGGAGTAAGTTCCAGGACTTCCTGAAGGGTGAAGTACGTTTCGCATCTCTGACAAAACAGTTCCCGGCTGAAGCTGGCGAATTGTTCCAGGCTGCTGAAGACAACGCTAAGTGGAGACTTAATAACTACAAGCGTCTGGCTAAACAGCAATGGGGTGTTGAGGAATAATTGATTAATGATCATCTAAATAGTAAAAGCGGAATCTTCGAAAGAAGGTCCCGCTTTTTTTATAGAGTAAATAAATCATCGTATCTTTAACGGACTAAACAAATAAGCAAATGGCTAAGAAGAAAAGTAAACCAGCTCAACAGCAGCAACAGCTTTCACCTGAAAAATACATTCGCCTGAAAGCCAGGAATCTATCAATAGACAAGTGTTTTGTTTCAACTGATTGGCAAGAGGTCGGATTAGCAGAAGTTCTTGTTTCCCGTCGTCATACCGGTGGAAATTATACATTCGGGATCTATTTGGTCGATACTCTCTGTCTCGGATTGAAAGATTCTATATTTAAGTTTAATATAACACCGGCTGATTTTGATTCTATACTAGAGGATCTGATGGTGGAAAATCATACTGAGATAAGTTATAATGAGGCTCATAATATTATTTACGGAGCGATTTCTTATGCGGAGGATCTGGGGATTAAAGCAGATAAGAGTTTTGATTTGACACAATATATATTGGAAGAAGATACGGATGATATTCCTTTAATCGAATATGAATATGGCAGGGATGGTTCTCCTTATCTGGTGGTAGAGAGCAATCTGGAAGCAAGCAAATATCTTCCTGCTCTGGAAAAGAGTACGAATGGTAATTTTAGACTAATGATAGCAGATGAGGAGGAAGATGATTTTTCTGATTTATTCCCTGATTTTAAAGAATATCCGGAAACACCTTATACTTATGATCCTCCGATGTATCCGTCTGAATTGAATCTGTTTCATCAGGAACTGCAGATTCTTTTAGGTTCACACAATGATTTTCTATTATCGACGGAGGATATAAAGCAAATCCTTTCCCTTCCTCGTGAAAGTCTGATAGCCGATTTGCAGCAAATGGTATTGTATATGATCGGACAGAATAATGGGGATGTTGCGTTGATCCATGCTCTTTTCTTCCTGGGGGAATTGAGGGCGGAAGAGGCTTTGGACACAGTCCTCGAAGTGATGCGTCAGGATTCTGAGTTTATGGATATCAATTTTGGAGATTCGACCGATGATGTTTTGGGTTTGACTCTTTATTATGTAGGGCGTAACAAATTACCGGAGTTACTGGCATTTGTCAAGGAACCCGGACTGTATATGTATTTCAAATTCGTCGTGTTCATAGCAATGAATTTGATATCCGATGAACCTGGAAGGCGGGAAGATGTACTGGAGTGGTACCGCGAGTTGATGCAATTTTTTAAGGAGAATGCGACCGATCTTTCAATCTATTCAGCCGGATTGGGTGGCTTGATGATAGCTGAGATGCTGGATATTTGCCCTGAGGAGTTATTGCCGGAGATCGAGGACTTTTTTGAAGTTTGTGATGTGGATGAAATGTCCTGTGGAACTTTGGAAGTCGTGAAAGAAGATATACTCGCTAAAGAAAAACCTCTCAGAGAAAGAAAGTTGATCGATATCTATGAACGTAATCAGAAGTATTATAGTTCTTGGTGTAAGAGGTTGGAATAAGAGCGGAAGGATCAGTTTTGAATGTAAGGGCGGTTCGCGAACCGCCCTTACAGGCGCCGTCACAATGGAACAGGCAGGTTCGACCGTAGGGGCGGGGTCACTATTTTCTAAAACTGAATCTGTGCATTCAGGAACGGGAATTGTGCCTGATGCCAATACGGGTAAACGGGAGTGACCTGGCTGGCTTCATCTAAACGTTTTACCTGTTCCGGTGTCAGATTCCACCCGACAGCTTCCAGGTTTTGTTTTAATTGTTCCTCTGTGCTGGCTCCAATAATCAGGCTGGAAACAGTAGGACGTTGCAATAACCAGTTCAACGCACATTGTGCAACAGTATGTCCCGTCTCTTCGGCTATTTCATCCAATACATCCATAATATTGTACAACCGTTCGTAAGATGTCGCTTCGTCAGGAATAGGGCTGCCGCCGCGAGCTACACGTCCGTCAGCCGGTATCGGATTGTTTCTTCTGTATCTCCCGCCTAAGCGGCCGGCAGAAAGCGGACTCCAGATGATAGAGCCAACCTTCTGATCGATACCGAGCGGCATCAACTCCCATTCGAACTCCCTGTTCAGCAAAGAATAATGAACCTGCTGTGCCACATAGCGGCTCCAGCCATATCGTTCGGATACTGATAAAGCTTTCATCAGATGCCATCCGGAGAAATTGGAACAGGCGATATACCGTATCTTACCTGCCGTGATCAGATCGTCCAGTGCACGAAGCGTTTCCTCTACCGGCGTATTGGCATCGAATCCGTGCATATGATAAATATCTATATGATCCGTGTTCAGCCGTTTCAGACTGGCTTCGCAAGCTTCGATCAGATGAAAACGGGAAGAACCCATCGCATTGCGGCTTTCCGGGTTCAGGTTGAATGTCGCTTTGGTTGAGATCAATAATTTGTTTCTCAGCCCTTCCATTGCTTTTCCCAATATTTTTTCAGATAATCCGTCAGAGTATGCATCTGCGGTATCGAACAGATTTACGCCCGCATCCAGGCAGCGGTTTATCATGCGTCTGGCTTCTTCCACCTGGGTATGACCCCAACCTTCAAAACCGTTTGTGCCTCCAAAAGTGGCAGTCCCTAAACAGAGTACGGGTACATATAGCCCTGAACCTCCTAATTGTCTGTATTCCATAGCTTACCTATTAAATTGTTATTAAGATCTTACTTACAAAGGTATATAAAATATGCATGTATTTATTTATTCGTATCTTTGTATCAAATTTAGGTTATAATAAAAAGTATGGTTAAGGCAGTTTTTTTCGATATAGACGGAACATTGGTCAGTTTTAAAACTCACGAAGTACCGCAATCTACTATCGAAGCGTTGGATCTTTTAAGAAAGAAGGGTATTAAGGTTTTTATAGCTACGGGGCGGCATTTCAGTTCCATAAATAATCTGGGCGATTTGAACTTTGACGGATATGTAACGTTGAACGGTGGATATTGTTTTGCTGGTGATAAAGTCATTTATAAGCACAGTATCCCTGACCGGGATGTCGAAGCCCTGATCCGGTATATGGAGACGGAAGAATCTTTCCCGTGTGCCTTTGTCCGGGAGAAAGATATTTATATGAATTATAAAGATGAGACAGTAGAAGAGATATTCAATATGCTGAACTTCCCGGAACCGCCGATCCGCCCGATGAGTGAGATACGCGGTGAGACTGTTTACCAGCTTGTCTCTTTCTTTACTGCCGACCAGGAAAAAAAGATCATGCCGATATTGTCGCATTGTGAATCCACTCGCTGGAATCCTTTGTTTACAGATGTGGTGCCTGCCGGAAGCAGCAAGCGCATAGGGATCGATAAAATGCTGGAATATTTTAGGATACCGTTAAACGAATGCGTGGCATTCGGTGACGGTGGTAACGATGTGGCGATGCTTGAACATGCCGGGATAGGAGTGGCTATGGGCAATGCAGAGGACGATGTGAAACAATATGCCGACTATGTAACCGATTCTGTCGATGAGGACGGAATATTCAAAGCATTAAAACATTTGAACATTATCTGATCGTAAGTTGTTTCTATACTAAGAAGTAAACATATGATTGACGAATTACTAGTATTTAATAAAGAGTTCGTAAAGAACAAAGGATACGAAAAGTTTATCACGAATAAGTATCCGGACAAGAAAATAGCGATCGTATCCTGTATGGATACCCGTCTGACAGAACTTCTTCCTGCCTCACTGGGGGTCAAGAATGGTGATGTGAAAGTGATCAAGAATGCCGGTGCTGTTATCTCGCATCCGTTTGGTAGTGTGATACGCAGTCTGCTGGTTGCCATTTATGATTTGGGAGTTACTGAGATCATGATCATCGGGCATTCGGATTGCGGGGCACAACATATGGACAGCGATACCATGATAGAAGCCATGAAGAAGCGGGGTATTCCGTCAGATCGTATCGATATGATACGTTATTGCGGAGTCGACTTTAAAGAATGGCTGCATGGTTTTGATTCGTCTGAAGGCTCTGTGAGGAATACAGTAAACCAGGTTGTCAATCATCCGCTGATCCCCTCCGATGTAACGGTTAGAGGCTTTGTAATTGATTCTGTTACAGGCGAATTGACGGAGGTAAAACAGAATGTTTAGCATCTAAAAAGATCTGACTATAAATTAAATAAATGTAAAGATAGAAATTATTTATATGTTTTATAGCATAGTTTCAAATAAAGTGTCTATCTTTGCATTGTAAACAAAAAGAAAAGATTAGAGTTTAGGTTAATTATTAATAAGTTTCCCAAGCGTGGGAAACATAAAAATGTAAAGATTATGATGACAAGTAGAAATGAAGAAAATCTTCGTGCTTTAGCGATGTTGCGTTATCAGGCTGATCGTTATCAGTCAATGAGAAATGGTACAATGAGTCAGCGAGTAAATGCTGAAATCCGCCGCCTATTAGAAGAAATGGGCGCTAACGCAAAAAATTAAACAAAAAGATTAGTATATTATTAGATGTTTTCTCTTCACCAAAGTCTTTTAAAGACTGGTGAGAGACAAAAGATGGGCATTCGACACTGGTAGATCAGTGAAGATTAGCCTTTTTTTATTTTATAGCCCTTACAATTCTTCAATTTATCTTCTATCTTTGTGCACGGAACAAATCTATAAAACACAATCATACGATGAAAAGAGCAGGTTTATTTGTAGCATCCGTCATGCTATCTACAACCCTTTGGGCACAGTCGCCTATTGAAAAAGGACTGAATGTAATCAATAAAGAGAATGCTGAGGCATATATCGGTTTTTTGGCCAGTGATGAACTGGAAGGGCGTGAAGCCGGTTTTCAGGGAGGACGTATTGCCGCTGAATATATCGTTTCCAATCTGAAGACCATGGGGATTGCCCCTTTGAATGATTCTTATTATCAGCCTTTTGAAGCTTATAATAAGGAACGTCAGAAGAGAGGACGTTTCCAAGTGCATCCGGATTCGATCACGCAGTTGAAACAAGGCGTACATCAGAAATTATCCTTGCGCAATATCCTGGGAAAGATAGAAGGAAAGAATCCGAATGAATACGTTATCATCGGAGCACACTATGATCACCTGGGTTTCGATCCGATGCTGGAGGGGGATCAGATTTATAACGGTGCCGACGATAATGCTTCCGGCATATCGGCAGTTCTGCAGGTAGCGGAAGCTTTTCTGGCATCGGGCCAGCAACCGGAACGTACCGTGATCTTTGCTTTTTGGGATGGGGAAGAAAAGGGATTGCTGGGTTCCGAATATTTTGTACAGAACTGTTCTTTCCTGAAAGATATTAAGGGATATCTGAACTATGATATGATCGGCCGTAACTCGAATGAATCAGTTCCCGAACAGGTCGATTATTTCTATACGGAAGCCAACAAGGCTTTCGGCGACTGGCTGAAGAATGACATCAAGAAATACGGTCTGAACCTGAAGCCGATCTATCATGCCTGGGACAAGCCGGTAGGAGGGAGCGACAATGGTTCTTTTGCCAAACGTGAGATACCTATTATCTGGTATCATACCAACGGCCATCCGGACTATCACATGCCAAGCGACCATGTCGAAAAGATTAACTGGAACAAGATTGTCGATATAACGAAAGCCTCTTTCCTTAACATGTGGAATCTGGCGAATGAAAAGAAATATTAATGTTGAATTTAATCATGTGAGTAAAGAATGAAATCAATTTATGTGGCCCTATGTTGGGTGGTGGTGATGATGCTCGGTTTACCGGCTTGTAGTGATGACGATGGGAAAACAATACCGGCCCATACGGAAGAAGAGAAATTATGGATTGCTGATAATCAGAAATATTTTCAGGAAAGAAAGGAGTACTTGGAAGATGATGGGCAATTGTTGTATAGCCGATTGGTAGTAGAAGAAGACACACTCTTGTATCGTATACTGGAAACTGGCCAGGTAGATTCTTTTCCGACTTTAGATTCTAAAGTAAAAGTTTCTATGTTGGGAATACTTCCAGTTTCAAAGACGATTATCGTGGGCACCGAAGATGGAAATCCGATAGATGAAGAATTGGATTTGGATAGTCCGAATCTTATTAAAGGTTTATCTGCTCTTTTACTAAAAATTCGTAAAGGAGAGAGGGTAGAAACTATAATCCCTTATCAGTTGGGATACGGGGAAAAAAATTATTCCAATCCATATATACCCTTGTGTTCAACGCTTCAGTTTACTTTTACAGTGAAAGAGTTTAAGTAATTGGAATTCGATATAGAATAAAAAACGGGTGACACTGTGTGCAAGTAGCGTCACCCGTTTTTTATTTAACCTGATTATAATCCCAGGCAGTAATTAACAAGTGTGATGACATCCTTTGCATTCTTCATGTCTGTTTTCGTCTCTTTGATATAAGTTTCGATGAGGTTCTCTTTGCCGGGAAAGAGTTTTAATAGCGATTTCTTATTTTTGAATTTGAGCGGAGTGCCATCACGGAAAATACAATACTCATTCTGATTGGCGAGTTTATAAACTTCAGTGTATTGATTTTCGTAAGTGCTATAGTTTAACTGATTCGTATTCAGAGTTTCCACTTTAGCCTGTTGCGTTACGCCGAAAGCATTTTTATATCCCTGGGATGCATTCTTCAACAACCAGTTTATACCGATAAGACCATTCGGTATCTGCAGTATCTCATAGAAACCGGATCCGGTCGGAATGAATCTGGCATTCCCAATATAGACCGTATCGATCTGGGCAACGTTGGTAAGGAGCATTTCTTCCGAACCGTTTTTGAACATCATCTTCTGATTGCCGGCATCGTAGTTAAGCTCTGCCATTGTCTTGGAGTTGTTCTTCATTAACACGACACCTTTCGAGTAATCTTCAAAAAGCATCTGACGTTTCTTCTGTGCATTAACACTACCTACGGTTGCTATACAGCACAGGATGGTGATTAACAGGTATGTTCTCATTGTAGTAGAATATGGGAAAGAGCAGTTACAATTCTGTAACTACTCTTCCGCGGTTATTAATAAAAGAATTAATTCTTTGGTCCTTCACCCCATTGCGGAGCACCCTGATCCTGCCAGGTACGTTCTGAGTTCAGAATAGATGTGTTTGCATCGCCGGCACCTGTAATGGTATAACCCTGTGCTGCATAGGCATCTCTCTGGATCTGATACAACTGGCTCGTTTCGTTAGGAACACCTGTCTGGAAACGACGAGGGAAATTGGTCACAGGAATAGATGCAAAATTCTCACGGCTGATAAACTGTGAATTGAATTTAGGCAAGCCTGAACGGCGGGCTGTAACAAACTGGTCATAAGGATACATGGTGAAGTTGATCAACTGCTGCAAGTATACTTTTTCCAGTTGTTCGCTGGTTGAACCGGTCAGCTGATAATCGGCTGATGCCAGCATCGCTTCGATCTCTCCGCTTTTCAGTTCGATGGAAACTTCGTTCGGGTCATAATCGTACGTAGTACCATAGTAAGCAATCTGGTTTAATTCAGCTGCTTTATCGTATTCCTGAACAGACAGTTTGACACCCTGTGTGAAATAGCTTTCAGCCGTACCAGGCAGGTTGGCTCCCAATAATTTGAACTCTGCCAGATACAGGTTTACCTCACCACCGCCTAAGTACAGTCCGTACCAGGGACGGCTGTCGTTTTTAGTGATTACAGGACCGCCCGGAGGAGTCGGCATTGTAAAGTTATAGTTACGTCCGATAACCATTTGATGCTGATACATGGAGTAGGGGCGATACGTTTTTGCACTTTGACCGTTTTCGTCAGTAATTTTGTAGCGGTTGCTATAGTCAAACCATTCACCGTAGACAGCTGTATTATTGCTGGCATTATATTCAACCGGAAGACCGTAATAACGTACCCAAGGTTCGCCCATTCCTTTCCATCTCACGAATGTTTTCTTTCCGCCAGTGGTTGTATATTCAACGTTTTCCTCGATATAAGAAGGAATCGCCTTGCCTTGATCGTAGAATTCCTGAACGATTTTAGAGTTCCAGTCGTTTTTACGGTATTGGAAACGAACGCGAGGGTCTTTGTTTTTAAGCATGAAATTGACTATGCGCTGATTGGAAGCCATTCCATCCATAAAGCCGTTGCTCCAGTGGTAAATGTAATCATTATTGCTTGAGTTTACGATACCTTTATTGAACAGCATGGCATCAGCCAAAGAGTCGATATAGCCACAAGAGGCATTGGCCACTTCCGAAGCAATCGTCAGTGCGCGTGCCTTATCTTGAGAAATCAGACGGGCTGCGATTTTCAGTTTCATTGAATTGGCCGCTTTTGCCCACTTGGCACGGTCACCTTTGAAGACAATATCCTGTTCGCTTTCAAAAATCTGCTCGGTAGCAGAAGCCGTAGTGAATACGGTGATGGCATTGTCCAGCTGACTCAGCCACAAGGTGTACAAGTCGGCGATTCTGTCGTAAGCCGGAGTCAGCGTACCGCCATGCAGGGCATTACCCGCTTCCGTAAACTGAATATCCCCGTTGATATCACTGCTGGAAAGAGCCAGATAGGCTGTAAGCACATCCACACAAGCGGCTGTTGTCGCATGTTTGGCTGCATCTTCTTCGCTCATGTTGGAGCGCAAGTAGGTAATTTCGTGAGCCAGTTTCAATACTCTCACATAATTAACGCCACCGGTAACGGTTGTCAGTGCAGAACTTTCCGTGAAGCTGCCTGTCGGTACCGCCATCTGCGTCCATGATGTCAGCATCGGTGCGTCGTAGAACCAGTAGGTGTAATCAAACGGATCGAAATCCATCACAGCCATTGCAAACAGATAGGAGGGATCACCCACAGTCACCTGCGAAGGGCTGGAGTTGATATCTGCGAAATCGTCACGGCATCCGGTCGTGCACACTAAGGCTACACCCAGGCCGAATCCCATTAATATATTACTATATTTGTTCATATTTCAATTAATTTAAAGTTTCTTGTTTAGTTTAGAATCCGACATTAATAGTAAATGTGTAGTTAGCAGTCAAGCCGTTGAAAGAACGGATACGGAACTCGGAAGCAGATGTACCGCGGACAGATTCCGGATTGATCTTATTCGGCATCGTGTTCAGCAGGTAGCCCAGGTTACGTCCGGACACCGACAGGTTCAGATGCTGTGCACCCAATTTATGCGCAATCTTGTTAGGCATTCTGTAGGATACGGTGATTTCACGTACTGCGATGTAGTTTAGTTTCTTCACCCAGTCGTCGTTTACTGTACCTGTTCCCCATGCATTGTTCCAGTAATGCCATGCCGAAGCGTGTTGCGGGTCAACAAGTCCCTGGTCGTACAGCGCCTGGTAGGTTTCGCCACCGTCGGCTACCGTATAAGAACTTCCGTTCGGCAGAGGAATAGATGTTCCGCCTTCGATCAGACCAACAGGGATTAAGCCGTCGTTATACTGCTGGCCGTCCCAGATGGAAGTATAGCTCATACCGCCGTTTTCTGCGTCACGCCATTTCAGAGAGCTTTCCGTGAAGCCGTATGCCAGACCATAACGGTTTGCATAAGACGCAACATAACCGCCGAAGCGCATATCAAACAAAGCGCGCAGGCTCCAGTTCTTATACGTAAGCGAAGTACTTACGGAACCCAGGAAGTCGGGAACCATCGAACCGATTTTTTCTGCTTCGCCGCTACGCTGGTAGTACATGGCATGCATACCTCTGTCGCCACCGTAATAAGAAGTCGCGTTCAATATAGGCAGACCGGTCTTTTCGTCGATCTTGGCTTTCGAGTCACTCATCAATACCCCGTAAGATTCACCCACCTTGGCAACTGAACCGACACGGTAATTACCGTAAGCCACCTCACCACTCAACGTGATATAATCGGCTACGTTCGGGTGCAGTTCAACGATTTTGTTGTTGTTCTTGGTGTATGTGAAGTTCAAATCCCACTGCCAGTCTTTGTTTTTGAACGGTGTCGTGTTCAAGGCAATTTCCAACCCCTTGTTTTCGATATTACCCGCATTGATATACTGGCTGCTGATACCGGAGATACCCGGAACGCTGATCGACATGATCTGGTCTTTTGTATTTTCCTTATAATAAGTCATGTCGATACCGATACGATTATTCAGGAAACGCCAGTCCAAACCGATCTCCCAAGCGTTCTTACGTTCAGGTTTCAGATTTGTGGAATAAGCCGTTGATGGGATGCTCAGCGCGTATACGTTGCCACCACCTTGCAGCTGGGCTGTCAATAATGAATAAGCCGAATTGATTGTATAAGCATCCGTGTCATTACCTACCTGTGCCCATGATCCGCGCAGTTTGGCGAAAGAGATCCATTCCGGAAGCTGTTCGCGGAACGTTTCGTGAGCCAGCCAGGAGGCCGAAATAGACGGATAGAAATAGGAGTAGTTACCATGTGTATCCGAATAAACCAGGGCAGACGACCAGTCGTTACGTCCGGTCACATCCAGGAATAACTGATCTCTCCAGCTTGCACTTGCCTGGAAGGATATGGACAACATACGTTTTTCCCCTTCTATCTTACCGCTGTAAGACGGTGTATTGATAGAGTTGGCAATAAAATACTGGTTAGGAACAACCAGACCACCGTTTGTATTTTCAGCCATAGTCTGTTGTATATTGTTGTAATACTCACCGCGGATAAACCCGCCGAATGTGAAATCACCTACGCTCTTGTTGAATGTAAATGCAGCATTCAGGTTGGTCTGTTCTTTCGAGTAGAGTCCCATTCCGTAATAACCGCTTCGCTTGTTTGCATAGTCTGTTCCCGGCTGTTTCTCTTCATAACGTCTGTAGTAATAGTTGTAGTTACCTTCCGCGCGGAATTTCATCCAGTCGGTCAGCTCCACGTTCAATACCAATGTCGGACGTACGGAAGTCTCTTTCTGACGATAGTCGTTTTCGTAGATATTCCACCAGGTACCTCTTCCCGGGTTATTACCATATTCGTCACCATAGCCGGAATTGGCCTGACCTCCGTGAGTACCTTTGTAGCGTTTGCGGAAATACTGGGTATCATACGTACGTCCCCAGGTACCGTCTACGAACAACTCTCCGATATTCGGCTGTGCGTTCTTTGGATTTGAATTGGCGAAGGCGATGGATGCTTCCACCTCAATCTTGTCGGTTACCTTGTGCGATGCTTTAGCCAGGAACGATGTACGGTCGAAGCTGTTGTTCGGCAGTGTACCGCTTGCATACTTATAAGACAGAGAAGTATAGAAAGAGGTCTTTTCGCTGCTACCGCTGACAGATACGTTGGTATTGCTGTTGAATCCCAAATTGTACGCATCTTTAAAGTTATTCTCTACCGGGCTATAGGCGATAGTTGAATAGTCATAGTTTTCAATGCTGCTTCCGTCGAACGCCGGTCCCCAATGACGACCTGTTCCACCGGTAAGGGTATGATTACCTGCTGAGTTCAGATAGAACTGGCCGATGTTGTCGTACAGGTAGTAGTTGCCGCTGGCATCCGTCTCACCATAACTGACATTACCTGTGTACTGTCCGCGTCCGTACTTGTTCTGTAACTTCGGTTGTTTGAACATATGGTCGATACCGAATGTCTGTGAAACATTCACACCGATACCCTGCTTGCCTTTACCCGATTTTGTCGTGATAACGACCGCGCCGTTCAAACCGCGTGAACCATACAGGGCGGTAGCGGCTGCACCTTTCAGTACAGATACCGTTTCAAAGTCATCCGGGTTCAGGTTCTTCAGCTCATTACCGTAGTCGTAGTTGTTGGCATTCCAGTCTGCATCACCGTCGCGGATGGCGTTATCCAGGATAATACCGTCTACTACATAAATAGGCTGGTTGTTTTTACCCAGTGTAGATGCACCACGGATCTGAATCTTGGTCGCACCGAACATACCACCGTCAGAACCGGCAATTTCAACCCCAGCCACTTTACCCTGTAAAGCAGAAACCGGGTTGATTGCGTTGTTCAGCAATTCTTCACCTTTCAATTCGGTAACGGCATATCCCAATGCTTTCGTTTCGCGTTTCATACCCAAAGCGGTAACAACCACTTCATCCAGAGCTTGTGAATCTTCCTTTAACGACACGCGTAGGGAGGGCTGTCCGGTATACCGGATGTCCTGTGAGGCGTAGCCGATAAACGAGACCTGGATAGTGGCTCCGTTTTGTACGTTTTCCAGTGTAAAATTACCATTCACGTCGGTAATTGTACCATTAGTGGTTCCTTTCACAACGATAGAGGCTCCGGCAACGGGGCCGAAGTTGTCCTCTACTACTCCGGTGACTTTCCCATTCTGTTGGGTAATCCCGGAACTTTGCTTACTTGGCATCAGATCTGCATATGCGCTTCCGGAGAAACCGAGTGCGCCAGCGATCAGAATTAAGCTGACAGGCTTTAAGTTTTTCAACATAATTGATAGTTTTTAGATTACTGAAGTGTTATTTTGGCGAATAAGCACTTCTTTATTTAAAATGATAATAATGTATTAAGCTATGTAATTTAACGTCTGTGTAAAAAAATCATTAGTGATCCTCATAGTTCTAAAAGAACAATGGTGATATTAACAATTTAAATAGCTGAATTTCAATGCTTACGTAAAATTATTAAACACTTATTTGCATTTAAAACAAGCGCTGTTCATACCTTTTTTGCAGCTTTTGAGAACATTTTGTTTAGTAAATATTTATTAAACGATTTTTGGGAGAAGAGGCAACGTCCGGATTTTCACTATTTATATAAATTTTACTTAATTGGGCGTCACCCTTTAATGAAGTGGTTTTAATGTCTTGTAATATAGTGAAATAGGTGGTGACGCCCTGGTAGAAAGCAGCGTCACCCCTCTTGTTTTATAAAAGCTCTGTCACATGATAGTAATTGCCTGTTTTGGTATGTTTTTTGGTCACATTGTTTTTTAGCAGTATTCGTCCGAACAAAGCCATATTGCGGATACCCGTTTTTATTTTGCTGCGTTGTTCGATCCGCCTTAATATTTCAGCGGCAGGAAGAAGTTCGCCCTTTTCTCCGACCTCCGGCTGTCGGAAATACTGGAAGAAGAGCTGTTCTTCAATCGGGATCTGCTGGAACTGGTGGTTATTGCGGATAATGGCTGTCTCTTCGTCGGATGTGAACCAATACCGTTCGTTAGTACGTAATGCGGCAGCCGCCTGGGCATACAGCTGGCTATGATTAACCGACAGGCTGTGATCGATAGTCCCGTTCAGTTCGATACAGATGAAACGGCGGCTTCCGGTCGGGTCGCTCAGTAGGTCTGCATTGTTGGAGGTCGCAATGAAAGAGGCGTATCTCTTCATCGACTGGACACTGCGCTTGTAAGGCCGGCGGGCATTGATGACCGGTTTTTGCAGGATATTTCGCGGTATTCGACATCCTCTTTCAGGAGGTTGTATCTGAACTCATACCTCCGTTTCATAAATTCATCCGTCTGCATGGCCAGTGCCTGTTCCGGGCGGATGCAGGGCTTTCTACCGAAACCGGAAGAAAGTCGGTAAACATTCCGGATCGTAGTCCGTATCTCCGTTTCAAAGATCCGGAAATGAGAATGGATGAGGAGCCATTTGATTACTTCTTCTTCCGGTATACCGCTGCGGAAGCAATTTTCGGCCAGGCAGGTCAGAAAAGGCTTGATGTCTTTTTCTTCCCTGCGGTAGCCGCTTGTCTCCATCGCTTGCTGCAATGAATTTTCGAAGAGCAGTGAGATGATGCGGCTTCGTTCATGACCGGGAGCGAGCCGCTGCAACGGGTCTTTTACGGTATGCTCCAGGGTAGATACGGGTAGCTTTTCCGGTAGCTTCCATGGTTGTTCGATCCGGATAGGCAGTGCGTCCGGATTGTAATAAATATCCGGATCGAAAGAGAGGCGGCAGGCTGCATCCAATTCGTTTTCTTCGACGGCGATATCCTGTTGCAAGGTTTCCCTGTAGTAAGCGGAAGCCCTGTTATATGCTTCTTCATGGAAGAATCGGATCAAGGTATCATTCTGAGGGACAGTATTATCCGGTAATCTGAAAGGTATAACGATTTTGACACTTTTCCCGCCCGAACCGATAAAGGCGATCATCGTTTGCAAAGAAGCGGAAACCTGCCGGCGTACCTTTTCCGCTTCATTACGGTTGGTCAGATTATTTATTTTAAGCAGAATTAACCCGTTGTATTCTTTTCTCACCAACTTCTTTTCTTGCTTTCTGAAAGTAGAACAGAAGTAGACCACCGGTATCCGGTTGGCTTGTTTGACGGAAACCCCGTGTCGGGTGTGGCATAGCTCTTCGCGCAGGGCTGTCACCTGCTTTGCTTTGTACCCGTTTCTGATCAGTTCGATCAGTTTTTCCATTCCGATAGTTCGTTGTGCTTTCATGTTGGCACTGAATAATGTTGTTTTCATAGGCTTTTTTTTTATTGATTTTTTCTCAAAGGTAAGTGCCGGAGTGTCGGTTTGAAGCATGTTGGGGCCGATCATTATCAAGCATATTGCATTTATTTCATCTGTTGTAAATAAAGGGGAGAGCTGTTGTTTATGTACTTATATTTTGTATCTTTGGTCATATGTTCTTAACTGTTCGACCAGGGGTAAACATATAGTTGACCTAGGTCAAATTGAAGTTCGACCCAGGTCGAATATATGGTTGGCCCGGGTCGAAAACTTAATGAGTCACTTCTTTAGCCTTAAAAGTATATAGTACGAATGATAAAAGTTCACTAGTATGACAGCAGTTTACAAAATGGAGAAGAACCCGCCGAAAAAGGGTTCAGGGAAAAAAGTCGTATTGCATCCTCGTATAATACCTTGGGATACAGTGAGTACGGATCATTTGATCAAGGAGGCTTCTTCACGTTCCACCTATACCGGAGGGGACTTGAAGGGGGCGGTCCGGCTGATCGCCGATCTGTTGAAGGAAAAATTGAAGGAGGGATATAATGTGAATCTCGATGGGATCGGTTATTTCAGTGTCTCCCTTCAATCGCGTCCGGTTGAAGACAAGAAAGAGCTACGCAGTGAATCGGTACATTTCAAGAATGTGAATTTCCGTTGTTGTGCTCAGTTGAAGTGGGAGTTGAAGACGATGCATCTGGAGCGTTACCGGGAACCTAAAAAGACCGACTTCTCACTGGAGGAGAAGGAGAGACGATTGTTACACTATTTGGAACGTCATGCTTATATCACGACCCTGGCATATCAGGGATTGAATGGCTGCACGCAATATATGGCGCGGAAAGAACTCCGACAATTTGTGGCTGACGGTGTTCTGATAGAGGACGGGACCCGACGGATGTGCATCTATACCCGGCGACCGGAGCCGGTGGAACTACCGGATACGCTGGTGGTGGAGTCGAATATAGGAGAGGAAGAAAACCGGTGAAGCATAAAAGAAAAGGTGACGCCGTCCCGACAAGACAGCGTCACCTTTCTATAGATTGAATATCGGACTGTTTCTGTTATCCAAGAAACAGGTGAACCTTATTCTTTCGGACCTTCTCCCCATTGAGGAGCTCCCTTGTCTTGCCATACACGTTCGGCATTCAAAGTCGGACCGTTCGGACCGGCAGCGGTAGGAGTGAAGCCCTGGCGCTGGAATGCTTCTACTTTGTTTTTATACATCAAGTCTGTTTCCAGAGGAAGGTCTGTATCCAGTCGGCGAGGAATATTTGTCACCGGTACCAATGAGAAGTTTTCACGTGAAATCAGATTCGATCCGAATTTGGGTAAACCTGAACGACGGGCTGTTACGTACAGTTCATCCGGATAAAGCGTATAATTCAGCATTTGCTGGATATACACTTTTTCTAATTGTTCTGCTGCATTTCCTGTCAGTTTATAATCTTCATTCTCCATCATGGTATCGATTTCGCCGTCTTTCAGTTCAATGGAGACTTCATGCGGGTCGTAATCGTAGGTTGTACCATAATAAGCAATCTGGTTCAGTTCAGCCAGTTTATCATATTCTTCTACAGAGAATCTGACACCACGGTTGTAATAATATTCGGCAGATTGAGGCAGGTTTGCACCCAACAGTTTAAATTCAGCCAGGAACAAGTTTGCTTCGGCGGCACCGAAGTATAAGCCATACCAGGGACGGTCCTCTTTTCTTTCGATAACCGGTCCGCCCGGAGGTGTCGGCATGGTAAAGTTATAGTTACGACCGATAACCATCTGACGCTGGAACATAGAATAAGGCGTATAATATTTACTAGCCGTACCGCCTTCTTCTGTCAGTCTGAAACGTGTTTCAGGCTTGAAGTAATCTCCGTATAAAGCAGCATTGTCCTGTGCGTTGAATTCTACCGGTATACCGTAGTAACGAACCCAGGGTTCACCCATGCCTTTCCATTTTACGAATGTTTTCTTGCCGTTTGCATCTGTCGTATATTCAACATTCTTTTCTACGTAAGATGGAATTTCTCTTTTCTGATCGTAGAAAGCTTGTATAATCATGGAGTTCCATTCATTTTTACTATAGCAGAAACGAACGCGGGGGTCTTTGTTTTCAAGCATGAAATCGAGTACGCGCTGACTACCGGCAGTTGATTCCAGGAAGCCGTTACTCCAGTGGTAAACATAGTCGTTAGAGCTTGTATTCGTCATAGCCTTGTTGAACAACATCGCGTCATTGGCACTGTCGATATAGCCGCAGGAAGCAGATGTAACCTGTTGTGCTATTTCCAATGCACGTGATTTATTCTGTGAGATCAGGCGGGATGCAATACGAAGTTTCAGTGTGTTGGCCAACTTAGCCCATTTGGCAACATCTCCGTTGAAGACTACATCCTGTGTCGATAACTCGATCTGATTGGTCGCTGTTGTCAGTGTATTGATGGCTGCATCCAGCTGAGTCAGCCACAGGTCGTACAAACTTTCGATGGTGTCGTAAGCCGGTGTCAATGTACCTCCGTGAATGGCCCTTGCTGCTTCAGTAAAGGGTGTATCTCCATACATATCTGTATCGAAAATGCCTAAATAAGCAGTCAGGACATCCAGGCAGGCGGCGATGTTTGCATATTTAGCGGCATCTTCTTCACTCAGCGTTGAACGGTAGTGCTCCAGGTCGCGTACGTATTTCAGTGTTTCCAGATACTGTGTACCCTGTTGTCCGGTCGCCGTCGTTGTTGTAAAGGTAGAAGTGAATCCGTTGGTCGGTGTTGCCATCTGTGCCCATGAATACATCATCGGGGCGTTATAGAACCAATATAAATATCCGGATGGCTCAAACTTCAATACTGCCTGGGCAAACAGGTAGGTCGGTTCTGCTGTCGTAACCTGTGACGGGCTTGAGTTGATATCCGCAAAATCATCCCGGCAGCTACTTGTGAGTGCGGTCACCCCCATCAAAGCAGCAACCAATATTTTTTTTGAATTATTTATCTTTTTCATATTCTTATTACCTTGTATTTTAGAAACCAACATTTAATGTAAACATATAGCTGGCTGTCAGACCACTGAAAGAACGAACACGGAATTCAGATGCAGAAGTACCACGTACGGATTCCGGATTCGATTTGTTTGGCATTGAGTTCAGCAAATAACCTAAGTTACGTCCGGTAAATGAAAGGCTCAGATTCTTAGCATGGAACTTTTCACAGAAAGTTTTCGGGACACGATAGCTTAACGACAATTCACGCAGGGCGATATAGTTCAGTTTTTTATACCAACTGTCGTTAATTGTACCTTGCGACCATCCGTTAGAGAAGAAATGCCATGCAGAACCATGTTGCGGGTCTACCAAGCCTTTGTCATACAAAGCCTGATAAGTTTCACCTCCGTCAGCAACCGTATATGTCGTACCATCGGGTAACGGCAGAGAAGTTCCGCCTTCAACCAAACCGACCGGGATCAAACCGTCATGGTAAGTTTGTCCGTCCCAGATAGAGGTATAAGTCATACCGCCATGTTCTGAGTCACGCCATTTCAAAGATGTTTCCGTCATACCGTATGCCGTACCGTAACGGTCACCGTAAGAAGCGATATAACCACCGAAACGCATATCGAACGAAGCACTGAGGCTCCAGTCTTTATATCTCAAAGTAGTGTTGACCGAACCTAAGAAGTCCGGAACCAGTGAGCCGATAATTTCGGCAGTACCCGAACGTTTGTAATACATGGCATGCATAGCTCCATATTGAGTCGTGGCGTCCAGTATCGGTAAGCCTGTCGCTTTGTCTACTTTCGGTTTCGAGTCAGTCATCAACAGACCGTAAGATTCACCTACTTTAGCAACAGAACCGATACGGAAGTTACCTCCGCTCACCTGTCCGTCTAAAGTAATATAGTCAGCTACATTTTCATGCAGTTCTACGATTTTACTCGTATTCTTCGTATAAGTGAAATTCAAATCCCACTGCCAGTCATCGTTTCGGTAGGGTGTTGTGTTCAACGCGATTTCTATACCTTTATTCTGGATGTTACCGGCATTGATCAATTGCTGACTGATACCTGATACATAGGGTACGTCGATTGTCATGATCTGATCTTTCGTGTTTTCCTTATAATAGGTCAGGTCAAGACCGATGCGGTTGTTTATAAAACGCCAGTCCAAACCGATTTCCCAGGCGTTTTTACGTTCCGGTTTCAGATCTTGAGAATAAGCTTTTGTCGGTAATTCCAATGCATAAATATTGGATCCGTTCGCCGTTGTAGATGTGTTTAGCGAATAAGCGGAGTTGATAATATAAGCTTCCGTATCATTACCTACCTGTGCCCATGAACCACGTACTTTAGCGAAAGATACCCATTCCGGTAACTGATCCCGGAATGTAGAGGAAATCAGCCAGGATCCGTTTACTGACGGATAGAAATAAGAATAATTACCATGTGTGTCTGAATAAACCAATGAAGACGACCAGTCATTACGTCCGGTTACATCGACGAATACCTGATCTCTCCAGCTGGCACTGGCCTGGAAAGCAACCGACAGCATTCGTTTTTCATACTGTACTTTACCTGAATATGAAATCTGGTTAATGGAGTTTTCGATGAAATACTGATTGGGGATAACCAGGCCGCCATTAGTATTCATACTCATGGTCTGTTCGAAGTTGTTATAATATTCACCTCGTAAGAAACCACCGAAATTCCAATCTCCGACTTGTTTATTTACGGTAAACATAGCATTGAAATTGGTCTGTTCTTTATTATATAAACCTAATGCATAGTAACCGGTTTTCGTATTGGCGTATCCTGTACCCGGTTGTTTGCTTTCGTGCCGTTTGTAATAATAGTTGTAGTTTCCTTCGGCACGGAACTTTAACCAGTCCAAAATATCTACATTCAGGATTAATCCCGGACGGACAGAGGTTTCTTTTTGGCTGTATTCATTTTCAAAAATGTTCCACCATAATCCGATACCAGGGATATTGGCATATTCATCCCCATAAGCAGAGCTGGCCAGACCACCGTGTGAACCTTTATAACGGGTTCTCCAGTGACGGGTGTCATACAAACCGCCGAACGGACCTAAGTTTGTATCTACAAAATATTCACCGATATTAGGCTGTGCATTTTTCGGATTTGAGTTGGCGAAATTGATGGATGCTTCCAATTCGACCTTGTTGGTGATTTTGTGGGAAGCTTTTGCCATGAAAGACAAACGTTGGAAGCTATTGTTCGGTAATGTTCCGTTTGCATATTTGTAAGAAAGGGAGGTGTAGAAAGAGGTCTTTTCGTTTGAACCGCTGACAGAGATATTCGTATTCGAGTTTACTCCCAGGTCGTAGGCATCTTTCATATTGTTCTTATACGGACTGTAGACGCCCATAGAACCATCCCACATTTCGATTGCTGAACCGTCATATTTCGGTCCCCAGTGACGTCCGCTGGCACCGATCAAGGTATGCTGTCCTGCGCTGTTCAGCATGAACTGGCCGATGTTGTCCCATTTATAGTAATTACCAGAGCCGTCTGTCTGGCCGTAAGAAACGTTACCAGCATATTGTCCCGGTCCGTATTCATACTGCAGATTCGGTTGTTTATACATATGGTCGATACCGACAGTCTGAGAGAAATTGATACCCAGACCATTCATGCCTTTACCGCTTTTTGTCGTAATAACGACAGCACCGTTCAGACCGCGTGAACCGTAAAGAGCGGTTGCAGCAGCCCCCTTCAATACAGAGATGGATTCGAAATCGTCCGGATTCAAGTTTTTCAGTTCGTTACCATAGTCGGCGTCGGTCGTAGAATATTCAGGATCTCCGTCTTTAATTCCGTTATCCAGGATGACACCGTCTACGACGTATATAGGCTGGTTGTTCGCTCCTAATGTAGAAGCACCGCGAATCAAAATTTTGGAAGAACCGAACATACCACCATCAGAGCCGGAGATTTCCACACCTGCTACCTTCCCTTGCAAAGCGGATACCGGGTTGATGACATTCTTGTTCAAGTCGTCGCCTTTCATTTCTGTCATGGCGTATCCCAAAGCTTTCGTCGAACGTTTCATACCTAAAGCCGTCACAACGACTTCGTCCAGCTTCTGAGTGTCTTCTGCTAATTTAATCTGCAGAGATGCTTGTCCTGTATACTGAATTTCCTGAGTGGCATATCCTATAAAAGAGACCTGGATGATGTCACCATTGTTTACTCCCTCCAATGTAAAATTACCGTCCATGTCGGTAATGTTACCGTTGGTTGTTCCTTTCACTACGACAGACGCTCCGGCAACAGGACCGAATTCATCTTCAACTGTTCCTGTGACTTTCCCGTTTTGCTGGGAAAAATTCACTTCCGGCCTAACTGGTGTTGTCTCGGCGTATGTTTTAGGTAAACATAACACCCCTGCAACCAAAATTAAGCTAACTGGTTTAAAGTTTTTCAACATAATTGATGGTTTTTAGAATACTCCAGTGCTATTTTGGCGTAAAAAGCACTTTTGAACTTAATTTGATATAATTATGAAGAGACTTTGTTGTTGAACGCTTGAATGATTTGGCGTTTTTGAGCGTTCATAGTACTAAAAGAACTATAGTTATTCAAGAGGAAAATAAAAATATGGATATAAGTACTAAAAGAACTTTAGTACTTATTGCTAATTATATAGAAATGTGCTTGTTACGCAAATCTCTGTTTTGTAGTATTATACAAAATCCGCTTCAAATATTATTTTATGAACAGATTTAGTTTTTGTCCGATTTTTGAGTAAAATAGAGTGGCTTTATAAATGTTAAGAAAGAAATGCAATATTATTTCAAGGTGGCATTCTCGTAAAATTATATTAACATATAAGCCATGATTCAACTGTTCTATTAACTTAATTACGATGGATTATTGTTAGCCAATGTGTTAAAAACGTAATCTTATGATAATTTCTTGACGAAAAATAACACTGTGTAATAATTATTTTATATATTTGCTGCGGATATAAAATGTACAGAGTTCTTTTAGAACTAAGGTTAACGCCAACTAAAAACGCCAGTACTATAAGGATTTCTGCGAATTATATCTAAAAGAGATTTTAGAACAGAACATTGTTTCGCCAAAGCAGTGTCTATTTTATGTTCAATAAAAACCATCAATTATGTTGAAAAACTTTAAGCCTGTAGGTTTATTGCTGTTAGCTGGTACCCTGGGTTTTCCGGGATATATGTTTGCGGATACGGTTACAGCGATGCCAAGTACTAACATTTCCCAACAAAACGGAAAAGTTACGGGAACAGTAGAAGATGAATTCGGCCCTGTTGCCGGAGCGTCTGTCGTAGTGAAAGGAACGACTAATGGGTCAATTACCGATATGGACGGTAATTTTACATTGGAAGGAGTAAAGAGTGGTGATGTTATTCTGATTTCTTTCATTGGGTATGCTACCCAGGAAATCAAATACACGGGTCAACCCTCATTGAAAGTAAAATTAGCTGAAGACGCTCAAAAATTGGATGAGGTCGTTGTAACAGCTTTGGGTATTAAGCGCGAAAAAAAAGCGTTAGGCTATTCTGTAAGTAGTGTGAAAGGTGAAGAATTGACTGAAGCTGGTACGCCGATGAATGCTATGCAAGCTTTGTATGGTAAAACTTCTGGTTTGCAGTTACAATCTACTGCTTCCGGTCCTTCTGGTGGTATGAACATTAAAGTTCGTAATGCTATTTCTTTGACAGAAGATTCTTCTACTCGTCCATTGATTGTTGTGGATGGTATTCCTATTCATGATGAAAATACAGGACAGTCTACTAACAGCCGTACCGGTGGTGACCATGGTACAGGTTTGAATGACATTAATCCGGAAGACATCGCTTCCATTGAAATCCTGAAAGGTGCGAAAGCGGCCGTTTTGTATGGATCGGAAGGTGCTAATGGTGTTATGTTGATTACTACCAAAACCGGCGGTAAAAAAGGATTAGGTATTGATTTTGGTATCAATCATTCTTGGAATATTGCTGCTTATCTGCCTGAATTACAGAATGAATTCGGTACAGGTTCGAGTGCAGGTACTGCTGCTTTAAAAGAAATCTCTAAAGATGGTTTCTATACAATGACCGATCCAAATACCGGACAAACAGTTGAGTCATTGTGGAGAGGTTCCAGTTATAATTTTGGTCCGCGTTTGGATGGCCGTCAGTTATTATGGTGGGATGGACAGTATCATTCTTATTCTGCTCAGAAAAATAATCAGAGGGATTTGTACCGTACAGGTGGTCAGACTAATGTGAATTTTGCATTGAGCAATGGAGGTGATTTGGGATCTTTCCGTTTGTCATACAACTATCGTGATTACAATGCTATCTCTTATGGTGCAGATAACAAAGCTCACTCATTTAGTTTTGCTGCAGACCTGAAAGCAAACGATTGGATTAAGGTGAAAATGAACACCAACTTTTCGAATACGAAGGATCATAATGCTCCGTACGCCATGCAAAGTTTTGCAACCTATGGTTTCCCGCGTGAACAGGATGTTAACCTGATCAAAGATATGTATTTGACAGATGAAGGTTACAATTATTTCAGCATGAATAATTCAGTTACGCAGATGGCTCCTTATACTAGTTATTTCTCTGGTTATTATTGGTCACAATTACGTAATTCAAATGACTATGACCGTAATCACTTGATTCAGTCATTGAACGTTGATGTTACATTCAATGATAAGTTCTCCTGGACTACGTTGGGAGGTATTGACTGGACGGTCTCTGATCAGGAAATTAAGCAACATGTCAGCAAACCGTTGTCTTATGAAAATAAGCAAGGTTGGTATCAGATTGCAAGTAAACGTAATATGATTATGTATGGCCAGTCTTCTTTTAATTACAATCAGACATTTAATGATGTTTGGGATTTGTCAGCTATGGTCGGTGGTGCTGTTAAGTATAATAAAGAAGAATATCAGGAACAATCTGTGCAGGAAACTTTCGCTATTGAAAACTGGTTTTCTTTGAGTAATACTCGTGAGGATTTTGGTCCTCGTTCAAGTCGTACCCGTGGAAATGATTTGTTGTTAAGTGTGTTCGCTTCTGCTCAATTAGCTTATGCCAACCAGGTTTACTTGGAAATTCAGGCTCGTAATGACTGGTCTTCTATTCTTCCTCCTGAAAATAATCATTATTTTTATCCAGGAGCCAGTTTATCATGGATCTTCACGGAAGCATTCGATATTCCAAGCTTGAACTTTGGTAAGGTACGTGCTTCTTGGGCCGATGTAGGTCGCCCTGGACCTCGTTATTATGGAAACGTAGACTTCTCGTTAGGTGCGTATGGTGGACAGCCTACCATGTCTTTACCGGATTATTTGCCACCTGCAGACTTCGCCTCTGCCAATGGCGGATTCCCGGTTCCCAATTTGAAACCTGAACGTAAGCGTGAATATGAAATTGGTTTGGAAGGTGCATTTTTACCAGGTAACCGTATCGGCGTAGATTTCTCTTTCTTCCATAATAATACCTATGACCAGATCACAAAGTTAACAGTACCTTCTTCTTCTGGTTTGACAGAGGTTCGTATGAATGCTGGTGATATCGCTCAGAGTGGTATTGAATTTTCTGTAAATACAAAGCCGATCATGACTAAAGACTGGACATGGGAAGTCGGATTTAATTTGGCAAATTATTCAACAAAAGTAAAGAAGTTAGGTAAAGGTATCAATCAGTTGGATATGTGGGGGGCAACGGGTGCTTCTGTTCGGAGTATTCCTAATGGTGAATATGGTGAAATCTATATTTATCCATATCAGCGTGACGAAAATGGCAACCGTATCGTTAATCAGGGAACCGGTGTTTGGGACTTTGATAAAACACAGATGATCAAAGTTGGAAAAATTACTCCGGATGTTGTTGGTGGTCTTACAACTAGTCTTTCATATAAAGATTTTTCTTTGAGTGCTGTATTTGACTTCCAATTCGGGGCAACTATGATTTCTCAGACAAACATGTTTTTGTTGGGTAATGGTTCCGGTGTTGAATCATTAAAGTATCGTGATGAAGCACGTGGCGGTCTGCCTTATTATGTGAATACTGCTGGAGAGCGTATCCTGTTAGATAGCCACTCTGCAGCTGTTCCTGCTGATTCATTTTATCCATTCATCCTGCATGATGGTGTAATCACACCGGGTGTAACGAGTGATGGAAAACAGAATGAAAAACTGATTACTGCTGAACAATATTATAGCCAGTTATACTGGCAAGGAGGTATGGATTTGTCAGAAGATCAGATTTATAAAAGTGATTATATAGCTTTGCGTTCTTTGTCGTTTAATTACAATTTACCGAAAAGCTTCTTGTCAAAATTCAAGATTCAAAGTGCACGTATCAATGCTTTTGCAAACAACTTGTGCTATATTTATAAGGCAATTCCGAATGTAACACCGGAATCTACACAAGGTACTAACTCGTTTACAGAGGTTAGTAGTATCCCTGGTGTCCGTAGTTTTGGTTTGGGTCTTAATGTTTCATTCTAAATCAGTATAACAAAGTATGAATACAATCAGAAAATATATAACCAGTTTAGCTTTGGGCGTTGCCGTAACTGGAGCAATGGTGTCATGTGACACGCTGGATGAAAAATTTTATAATCCGGATAAATTGACAGAAGCTGACTTCAGTTTGTTGTTTGCATCTGCTCAAACAAAAGGGCATTTGTTCCGTTATGACTATGGTGCGACTTACCATTATATGAGAGGCTTTGGTAAGATGTTGGGATTAGGTGTCAGCCCATTATATTTGGATAAGACCCAAAATAATACGATTGTTCGTCCTTGGGATGGTTGGTCAGGTACTCCATTTAATGAGTTTATTTTTACGCAGACTTGTACCAATTATAGCAAAGAACTCAGTGGCATGAAATTATTATATGCAGACATGACGGAGGAGGAACAGGAACAAAACAAAGTGTATATGCTTTGTAGTGATATCATCCGTTCTTATGCATTCCAGCGTGCAACAGACTTGTACGACGATATGCCTTATTCGGAAGCCGGTGGTGCTTTTCAAGAACTGTTTTATCCTAAATACGATACGCAGGAAGAGATTTACATGAATATCATGGAAACTCTAAAAAGTGCAGCTGCCGACTTAACAGCTTTCCAGTTTCAGACTGATGCACAAAAGTCGAAGTTCTCATCCGTAGATATTTTGTGTAATGGTGATTTGGACAAATGGATTCGTATGGCTAATTCTTTGCGTTTGCGTATGGCAATGCGTCTCTGTCATGTGAAATCGGATGTAGCTCTTTCGACTATTAAAGAGTTGGTTGCCGAAAATCGTATGTTGACAGAATATTCACATGATCTTGGTTTTGAAGAACAAGATAAGACACATGCTTTCGAGGTGACATTCTTCCGTGGGTTGGATGAACGTGGATATGAATCAGGGGCACCGGCAACAATTATTAAAGATATCATGAATTATGAATATCAACCGGGCGATGAAAATGGTATCACTCGTCACGATTTTGACCCACGTCTGTATGCCATGTTCCAAACTGATATTCATGGACGTTATATAGGTTTGCCATTAACAATGGAAGAAGCAGAAGCAGAGCTTCCTAAATATTATACAGAACAGGAATTGACTGATATGTATAATTTTAACGATGTGGTTACAAATCCGTGGAATCCGGAACGTATTCCTACGATGTATAATCGTCGTACTTATTTCAATTTTGATATGAAATTTCCAGTGATGGGTTCAACGGAAACAAACTTGCTATTAGCTGAAGCCGCAGTGCGTTGGCCGGGTGAGTTTGGTAGTATTGATGTTAAAGGATGTATTAAGAAAGCTATTGATGCTTCTACTCGCTTCTATTACAATGTGAATAAAACAATGAGTTATAATGAATCTTCTCTGCCAAGTATTTTGTACGTTCAAGCAAAGGCTAAGGCTCCGGAGTTGGATGAAGAACATTTGGCTGATTATGAAGAATTCGCAGCTAATAAATTTGTTGCTTTGGCATCAACAAAGGATAAACTAAAATTTATTTTCGACCAGAAGTTCTGCCATATGAATATCATGAATCCATATGAAATTTATAATGAAGCACGTCGTTTGGTGAAAGACTTTGACGGAGAATTGCCATTTGTTGCTACTCCTAACGTTGTATTCCAGGAACGTATGTTCTACCCATCCAGTGAGTTGACTAATAATGCAGAAAATTTTGCAAAGGTTGCTTATAAAAATACGTATGACACACCGGTGTGGTGGACAGGGCGTACAACTGCTGCTGAGAATCATAATGGTAATGCATTGTAATAAACATTAGCATAATGCTATATAATAACAAAGGCTGTCGAGAAATTTTCGGCAGCCTTTATTTCATTATATAAATGTGATTTCAATCTATAATATACAATGAAAACAATATATTTTCTTTTCAAAACGCTCCTTATTTTGTTTACATTCCCTTTCATTTTAAGTGCGCAAGAAACAGTAGAAATGTCTTCGGATGTTTTCCTGTTCGATCGGTTTATCAATGGAAAGATCTTGTTGACCGATAAGAGCTATATAGAAAC
This sequence comes from Parabacteroides chongii, assembly GCF_029581355.1. Classification (NCBI taxonomy): domain Bacteria; kingdom Pseudomonadati; phylum Bacteroidota; class Bacteroidia; order Bacteroidales; family Tannerellaceae; genus Parabacteroides; species Parabacteroides chongii. The sequence goes on from NZ_CP120849.1 coordinate 3,752,541, forward strand.
TCAGTTCAATTATGATTGTGAAAAACAGGAATTATACTACAAAGATGGTAATGAATACCAAATGATGTACAACACTTCGAATATAGATACTCTCTGGATCGGGAACCGGAAGTTCGTTCCGGCTCATGAAGGTGTCCGTTTCTTTGAATGTATTCCAGCCGGAAACCGAACATTGCTGGTCGATTGGAAAATAAAGTTATATTATAAAGGTAAACGTGGTGCTATGGGAGTAGTCTCTCAAGCCGGAGGACAAGCATCTTTTGATATGTCTTTGATGCAAAACAAAGGACTTAGTAATCCGGATAACAGTGTATATAAAAAGGATTACCAAAATACCTATCGAATTTATCTGGATGGACAGCAAGTATCTTTCAGTAACCTCAAATCATTCTTAAAACTCTATCCCGATACTCATCGGAAAGCCATCCGTCAGCTGGTAAAAGAGCAATCCATTCATTTTGATGATCCATGGCAAGTAGCTAAATTGATAGTTCTTTGCCAGACTATGTAGGAAGAAGGTTCTTTCTTCTTTATTTTCACAAATCCGTTACAAGTATTTGTGATTAAAAATAAAAAAAAGTTATGCTCTGATTGAATAACCGATCAAAAAGAGTTCTCATCCTCCTTTTGATTTATAGCTTGTGCCTTTCGCCGGGAAGGCTTTTAAGGGGAACAAATCCCGTTGTTCCCCAATGTTAATCTTGCAACAACGCTTGTTTCTTTCTGTTTATATTACCAAATGACGTTGGTTGACGCCAAACACATTTAATCTAATAAATTAAACAAAAAACATCAGTATGTTGAAAAGATTCAAATCTGTCAGCATGATTCTCCTGGCGGGCGCGTTGGGTTTCAACGGAAACGCCTTTGCCAATCCGAATACCGGGAATCTTGCTATTGACATTTCCCAACAGGATACGAAAGTAACGGGAACAGTAGAAGATGAGTTCGGACCCGTCGCAGGGGCTTCTGTTGTAATAAAAGGTACTACCACAGGTACTATGACCGATATGGATGGTCATTTCACTCTGGAAGGCGTAAAGAAGGGAGACATTATCCAAATCTCTTTTATTGGTTTTGCCACACAAGATATTCCTTACACCGGACAAGCTACATTGAATGTGAAACTGGTAGAAGATGCCCAGAAGCTGGATGAAGTCGTTGTGACCGCTTTAGGTATGAAACGTGACAAGAAAGCACTGGGTTACGCGATGCAGGAACTGAAAGGTGACGAATTGCTGTCGTCACGCGAACCGAATCTTGCCAATTCATTATCAGGAAAAGTCTCCGGTCTGCAGATCGTGCGCTCCAGTAATGGGGTAGGAGGTTCTTCTAAAATCGTTCTGCGTGGTAACAACTCCCTGACCGGTAGTAACCAGCCGCTGATCGTAGTCGACGGTACGCCGATGGATAACTTCACAGGCGGCGTCGATGATGTATGGGGTAACTCCGGTGCCGATATGGGTAACGGTCTTTCCGATATCAACCCCGAAGATATCGAATCGATGACGGTGCTGAAAGGTGCTTCTGCAGCCGCTTTGTACGGGTCGCGTGCCGGTAACGGTGTGATCCTGATCACCACTAAGTCGGGAAAGAAAAACGAAGGTCTGGGTATCACGGTCAATGCCGGTATCACGACTGAGTCGATTTTCCTTAAACCGGATCTGCAGAACAGCTTCGGACAAGGTTCGGTCGGTGCTTACGATAACCAGTCGCGTTTGAGCTGGGGACCGAAAGCGGAAGGACAGATGGTCTCCGACTGGCTCGGACGTCAGGTACCTTTAAAGACTTATGATAATATAGATGCCTTTTTCAATACCGGGACTTCCTTCAATGAAGGTGTCAGCTTCCAGCAGAATATAAAAGGGACATCGGTATTCTCTTCTATCAACCGTTCGGATGATGCCGGTATCACTCCCGAATCAAAACTGAACAAGACGAATATTACTTTGCGTGCAACCACTTTCCTCGATGAAGCCGAAAAGTGGAAGATCGATGCCAAAGTGAATTACATCAATATGAATGCCCACAACCGCCCGATCCAGGGTGTCAATCCTTCCAATGCATTCAACACGATCTATAATTTGCCCCGTTCACTGAATGTCGCTGAGTTCAAACAGGATGTGGATGAACAGGGAAACATGATCTGGTGGGATGCCTCGAAGAATCCGCAGGAAAACCCGTACTGGGTAACCAAATACCGGCAAAACAACGATACCCGTAACCGTTTGCTGGGTAATATCGCATTGAAATACGCTCCAACGAACTGGTTCGATATTGAACTCCGAGGGGGGACCGACTATTATACGACTACTAAAAATGAAAAAGTATATGCCGGTGGAAATACAACGCCAAGTGGTCTGTACAACGAAGGTTCTGAAACATTCTACGAAAATAACTATAGTTTCCTGGCTACGGCCCGTAAGGATAACCTGATCGACCGTCTGGGTGGATTTGTTTCTTTCGGTGGTAACCTGATGATGCAGAAACGAACGAAGATGAATGCTTCGGCAGGCGAACTGCTTGTCCCGAACCTCTTCTCCCTGAACAATGGTATCAATAAACCGACAGTCACCTCCGAACTGATCCGCCGCAAGATGAATTCGCTGTATGGATCGTTGCAGTTGAACTGGGACGGTTATCTGTTCCTCGATGTGACGGCACGTAACGACTGGTCGTCTACTATGTCGAAAGCCAATCGTTCTTATTTCTATCCGTCAGTCAGCTTGTCGGGCGTTATCTCCGATATGGTTCCGAAGTTGGGCGGGCAGATGCCTGAATGGTTTACTTTTGCCAAGGTGAGAGCTTCTTATGCAGAAGTAGGTAACGACCTCGATCCGTATCAGTTATACAATAACTTTACGGTAGGAAAAGATGAGAATGGGAATACGACGGCTGCTCCGGGTAATGTACTCTTTGATTCTACGGTACGCAGTGAGTTGATCAAATCATGGGAAGCCGGTTTCGATGTTCGCTTCTTCAATAATCGTTTGGGATTGGATGCTGCCTGGTATAAGACAAACGCCACCCGTCAGTTGCTGAACCTCCCGATGGACCCGTTTTCCGGTTATAGTTCACGGAAAGTAAATGCCGGTAATATCCAGAACGAAGGTATCGAAATTTCATTGAACGGTGCGATCCTCGATAATCCGAAAGGATTGAGCTGGAATTCAACGGCGCAATTCTCTCTGAACCGGAACAAGATCATCGACCTGTATCCGGGTGTTACCCTCTATGATATAAAAACATTGGATGCTATCCAGATCGTAGCCGTACAAGGTAGTTATTACGGTGATATCTACGGACAAACATTCCAGCGTGTAGAAGATAAGAACGATCCTGACTATGGTAAGATCATTGTAGGTGAAGACGGTCTGCCGCTGATCACGACCGGCAAATCGAAGGTCGGTAATCAAAGTCCCGACTGGATGCTGGGATGGACGAACAGCTTTGCGTATAAAGGTTTCAATCTTAGCTTCCTGGTAGACTTCCGTATCGGTGGTGACTTGTATTCGGCTACGGCTTCCAACCTGTATGTCCGTGGTAATGCTGCCGGAACAGTAGTCAACGGTAATCGTCAGGACTTCGTGGTCCCTAACTCTGTGGTACAGACCTCTAACGGTTATGCGGACAATAAAGTCCCTGTAACTCATCAGAACTATTGGGAACGTATCGGTTCGACCGGAAACTACGGTTTGCCTGAAATGTTTACGTATGATGCTACCAATATCCGTCTGCGTAACATCACGCTTGGCTATGACTTTAACCGGGCCATGTTACAAAAGACACCGTTCCAGCGCCTGCGTCTGTCGGCCACTTGTAACAATGTATGGATGATCCATTATAACCTGCCGGGTATCGACCCCGAATCCGTATCGGCAACCAATACGAATGCCACCGGATTTGAAAACGGGGCTGCACCGACCAGCCGCTCATTTACGTTCAACGTTACGGTAGGATTTTAAAGATGGTTTAATAAGAACAATAAAGAAATAAAACAAGATGAACACCAAGAATATATTACTGGCAGGCATGTTCTCGATAGCCGCTTTGTTTACATCCTGTAATGATTTTCAGGAAATAAATGAAGATCCTAACCAGGTAGGTGAGGACAAAGTGAAGCCTGAATGGTTCCTGAACGGCTCTATTGTCGGAGCACAGATGAACCCGGAGATTGCCGAACGTATCTTCATTGCCGAGTGGAACCGTGCTTCCCGCTTCAACCGGGGTAGCGGTTTTACGATCGGAACGGACAATAACGACTATATTACCCTATATCTGAGTAACTCATATGCTGTAGGTTGGTTGAACAAAGCCACCAAGGCGATCGAACTGGGTGAAAAGAAGGTTGCCGAAGGCGAAGCCGAACAGTATCCTTATTATAAGAATGTGATACAGATGGCACGTATCTGGCGTGCTTACCTGAATGCGGAAGTATCGGATGGCTTCGGACCGATCCCGGCTTTGTCGGCTTTCACGGGTGTACCTGCCGAATATGATAGCGTAGAAGCTATTTACGGCTTTATACTGAAAGAGCTGAAAGAAGCGGAAGCCGCTCTCGATCCTTCCATCAATATGGAACCGATGGCTGGTGAAGATGCTTTCTATGCCGGAAATATCAATGAATGGAAGAAATATGCAAACTCTTTGCGTATGCGTTACGCCATGCGTATTTCGGCTGTCTCTCCGGAACTGGCAAAGACTGAGTTCGAAGATGCGGCGGGCAAGACCTTTATCTCTTCACTGAACGACCTGGCTGGCGTACAGGAAAAAGATGGTTGGAACGATTTAACAAGTGTCATGTCGCGTACCTGGAATGTACAGGCGATGTCTGTCACTTTCAAGAATCTGGCAGAAGGGTTAGGCGGTATCGAATTTCCCGTTCCCGACTCACTGAAGAGTCATCTGAAAGATCCTCATACCTATATGGGGTTATATCTGGACAAACATTTCCCGCTGAAGACGAACGATCCGTGTGCCGGATTCTATTTTGATGCGATCCCTCAGTATGTCGATCCGCGTGGACCTAAACTGTTCAGCGTGGTAGGCTGGAATGACGGGGTTGTTTATTCCGATTATATCGGTGCAGCTAGTGAAGTACAGCCGGTCGAATTGATGGACCCGAACGATAATGCTAAACCGATGCTGACGGTCGATCCTCGTTATACCTGGGGTACCTGGGTAGCCGGAGAATGGAATAATCTATCCGGTCTGGTCAGTGCATTGACAGGAAAGAATTATAACTATCCTTCCATGTCGAAACAGTATCGTATGAATACTCAGAAACGTGTCTTCTTCGGTCCGTGGGAAAGTTATTTCCTGTTGGCGGAAGCTGCTCTGAAGGGTTGGACGGTTCCGGGTACCGCCAAGTCGAATTATGAGAGTGGCATCACTGCCAGTTTCGAATATCATGGCTTGCAAAACCAGGTTGCACAATATCTGACATCGACGGATTATAATCGTGTAGGTACCTCTGTCAGCTTCGACCATACGACAGAAGCGCAACCGTACACAGTCAATTATGTCGATCCTTATACAAAGGAAAATAAGACAATGACATATAATTATCCGAAGAATTCCATCTATCGCGGTGGCTCTTACAACAACGATGCACTGACGAAGATTATCACTCAGAAATACATTGCACAGGTACCCTGGTTACCGGAAGAAGCTTGGAGCGATCATCGCCGTCTCGGTCTGCCGTTCTTTGAGAATCAAGCTGTAGAAAAAGACTACAACCCATTGAACCAGGTTCCTCTGACCATGGCAACAGCCAAAGAATGTCGCTGGGATTTCTACCCTAAACGCTACCGTTATCCTGCCAATATCCAGACAAATAACCTGGAAGGGTATCAGAAGGCATTGGAATTGCTGGGGGGACCGGATCTGACGACAACCCCGCTTTGGTGGAATCAACATTAACTACTTTTGTTTACTTTTCTATCAAGAGAAAAGTAAAATTAAACAAACACAAATATGGTACATAAATTATTAATCCGCGACCTCACCCTCCGTGACGGGCAGCAGTCAGCATTTGCAACACGCATGTCACAACAACAAATCGACCGTGTATTATCTTTCTATAAAGAGGTTGGTTTCTACGCAATGGAAGTGTGGGGTGGGGCAGTTCCCGATGCTGCCATGCGATATCTGAATGAAGATCCCTGGGAGAGACTGGAAAAGATAAAAGCAGCCGTAGGTACGACAACCAAGCTCGCCGCTTTATGCCGTGGGCGTGACCTGTTCGGTTACAATCCTTATCCGGACAATGTCGTCAAAGGTCTTTGCCGTAACGCTGTCGAGTCGGGCATTAATATTATGCGTATCTTCGATGCTATGAACGATGTCGACAATATGAAGCCGGCTATCAAATATACCGATCGTTATGGAGGAATGGCCGATTGCGCCGTCTGCTATGCCATCGATCCACACCATTCCGCTTTGGAACGGATAGAAGCCGCCCTGCATGGCCGCCCGTTGCATAAGCCGATCTTTAAGAATGACTATTTCCTGGAAAAAGCCCGGCAAATGGAAAATTATAGTGCCGACATTATTACTCTGGAAGATGCCAACGGCCTGATCACTCCGGGAAAGACAGCCGAGCTGATACGTCTTTTCAAGAAGAATCTGAAGGCTCCCGTTGACTTCCATACCCGTTGTATTGCCGGATACGGCCTACCCTCTATGCTGGCTGCTATTGTCAACGGTGTGGATATCGTCGATACGAATATCTGGTATTTTGCCGGAGGTTGCTCTGCACCCGCTATCGAATTGATCTATGTCTTCTGCAAGAAGATGGGAATAGAGTTGGAGATCGATATGGAAGCTGTCGCCCGTATCAATGCCGAACTTTTCAAGATACGCAAGGAGCTGCGGGCTTACGATTCCGCCAAAGAACTTCCTAATCCCTTTAACCCTCTGACCGATAAATTACCTACCGAAATAGACCGTTTCTTCAATGACGCTATCGAAGCTGCCCGCCATGACAAGGAAGACGACCTGATCATTTTCTGTCGTGCTATCGAGGAATATTTCAACTTCCCCGAACCGAATGAATTGGTTCAGAAGTCGCAGATTCCGGTAAATGTGTATAATCAGATTGTAGCTTTGTTGAAGCAACAGGGACATCCTGAATTGTTGGAGAAAGCGATGTCGCTGATTCCTCAGGTACGTATGGATGCCGGTTTACCTCCTTTGGTTACCCCGGTAAGTCAGGTGATCGCTTCGCAGGCTGTTGCCTGTGCATTGGATGAGCTGAATGGTCGCCCTCTCTACAGTAAACCTGTATATCCTTTTATCTCCCTGATCCGGGGAGAGTTTGGAAAAACACCTTTACCGATAGATCCGGAATTTCGTTTGAAAATAACCGGCAAACGGGAAGAACAATGTTATGATGCTTCGGATTATGAGATGCAGGAAAACCCGATGATAGATGAAGTCGGTATCCTGGTAGCCGAAAATGAGAAAGAAGTCTTGTTGCTGGAACTCTTTCCGATGTCGGCCCGTAATTTCCTGACGAAACGTAAAAAGGAAAAATTCAAGGATAATATGTTTTCCTAGGCACAAAGGTCTATGGGGCTGTTGGCATTATATACCTATAGGTATCAGCCCTATAATCCTACAACTGTTAACTCTATAGTGTCACAGGGGTTGACACTAATATAATAATCCCGTTGTTTTTACAACGGGATTTTATTTATTCTTCGTATATGCCGACCGCCTTCGAAAGGAGTGTCCAGAAAGGCTTCGACAACGCGGGTAGCTTCCTCCTGACTGATAAACCGACCGGGCATGACAAGTATATTGGCATCATTGTGCTCACGAGCCAGTCGTGCAATCTCTTCCTGCCAACATAAAGCGGCCCGTATTCCCTGGTGTTTGTTTAAAGTCATTGCAATACCGTTTCCTGATCCGCAGATCGCTATTCCGGGATATACTTCCCCGGCTTCTACAGCGTAAGCCAACGGATGGGCGAAATCGGGATAATCGCAACTTTCTGTTGAACAGGTTCCGAAATCCTTATAGGATAATCCTTTGGAGTCCAGTATTTGTTTCACATACTCTTTTAGTTCGTAACCTGCGTGGTCACAACATAAACCTAGTGTTTTCATCTTTATCTGTTAGAGGTAGACAAAAAGGGGCTGTTACACCCCTTTTTACTAATAGTTTCTTATGCTAATAATTCTTTTACCTGATTGTATACATTCTGTCCGGTGAAGCCCAGTTTTTCGTCCAAAACCTTGTAAGGAGCGGAGAATCCGAATGATTCGAGTCCCCATACCTTACCGTTGGCTCCGACCAATCCTTCCAGGTTGACCGGCAGACCGGCTGTCAGACCGAAAATCTTGCTTCCTGTCGGAATAACAGATTCCTGATATTCCTTGCTCTGGCTGCGGAACAGTCCTTCAGACGGAACGGATACGATACGAACCTTTACGCCATCGGCGCGAAGCAATGCAGCTCCTTCAACCAATGTGGCTACTTCCGAGCCGGAAGCGACCATGATAACGTCCGGGTTTTCATCGCTTTCTACAATATAAGCACCCTTTTCTGCCTGCAGAGCTTCGTCGTAACGGCTTCCTTTTGCGGGCAGGTCATTAATGTTCTGACGGGAAAGGATCAAAGCGGTAGGAGTGGCGGTATTTTCCATTGCCATCTTCCATGCAATTGTCGTTTCAATAACATCGGCCGGACGGAGAACCAGCATAGAGTTGTGTCCCTTGTGGTTCTTCAGTTTTTCCATCAGGCGGATCTGTGCTTCCTGTTCAACCGGTTCGTGAGTAGGTCCGTCTTCACCGACACGGAAAGCGTCGTGCGACCAGATGAACTTAACCGGCTGCTCCATCAATGCTGCCATACGGATGGCTGGCTTCATATAATCGGAGAATACGAAGAAGGTACCGCAAGCCACGATCACACCACCGTGCAGTGACATACCGATACATACACATGCCATGGTCAATTCGGAAACGCCAGCCTGGAAGAAAGCTCCGCTGAAATCTCCTTTTATAAATGAATGTGTTTTCTTCAGGAAACCGTCTGTCTTGTCCGAGTTGGAAAGGTCGGCAGATGAAACAACCATATTTTCAACCTGGGTTGCCAATACGCCTAATACGGTAGCGGATGCGGCACGTGTTGCCTGGTTTGCTTTCTGTTCGATAGCTTCCCAGTCCAGTTTAGGAGCTTTGCCGGAGAACCAGAATTGCATTTTCTCAGCCAGTTCCGGATTGGCTTTCGCCCATGCTTCTTTAGCAGCATAACGTTCGGCTACGATAGCTTCCAGTTCTTTTGCACGCTTTGCATACAGTTCGGCAACTTCCGGAAATACAGTAAACGGATTCTTAGGATCGCCTCCCAGGTTCTTGATTGTCTCTTCGATCGATGCACCTGCAGCAGACAAGGGTTGACCGTGTGTGGATACTTTGTTTTCGTAGCTGCTGTCGTCGGCTCCGCGGGCACCTTTACCCATAATGGTATCACCGATGATCAGGGTAGGACGTTGGGTTTCAGCCTTCGCTTCATCCAAAGCCTTACGTATTTCATTTACATCGTTTCCATTGATGCTGATCACTTTCCAGCCCCATGCCTCGTATTTCATAGCAACATTTTCAGTCGTTACTTCTTCTACGGTTGTAGAAAGCTGGATGTTGTTGGAGTCGTAGAACATGATCAGGTTGTCCAGTCCCAGTGTTCCGGCAACACGTCCGGCACCTTGTGAGATTTCTTCCTGGATACCACCATCGGATATATATGCGTAAATAGTCTGGTTCATTACATCTCCCAGGCGGGCTTTCAAGAACTTGGCAGCGATCGCAGCACCTACTGCGTAAGTATGGCCTTGTCCCAGCGGACCTGAGGTATTTTCGATTCCTCGCTTGACGTTTACTTCAGGATGGCCCGGAGTAGGACTTCCCCACTGGCGGAACTGCGACAGCTCTTCCATCGTGAATTTGCCGGTAAGGGCGAGGGCTGAATAAAGCATCGGAGACATGTGTCCCGGGTCCTGGAAGTAGCGGTCCCTACCTTCCCATTCCGGGTTCTTGGGATCATAGACTAAATACTCTGAAAATAGTACATTGATAAAATCAGCACCACCCATTGCACCGCCCGGATGACCGGATTTAGCCTTTTCTACCATTGACGCTGCCAGGACGCGGATATTATCCGCTGCTCTGTTCATTACTTTGATATCGTTCATTTTGATGAATTATTTTAATTTTTGCACAAAGATAGGGAATCTCTTCTTATAGACCGCTATATCATACAAACAATTCATTTTCTGTAAAGTTTCCTAATTAGCGATATTTCTCATAGAGAGCCGGATATGCAAGGCGATTTTCGCGATTCGGATGGTATGTTACAAGGAGAAATAGAATCCTTGATCCAGTAAACGGTCGTATTTCTCTTTATTGAACATATAATAGAAAGCGCCTCTTTTAGAACTCTTTTTATCCTTCTCGTCCAGTTTTTCGAGAATGTCCATCGAGTTTAACTTCTTACGGAAATTACGTTTGTCTAACGGGGTCTGATAGATCGCTTCATATAGGCTTTGAAGCTGGGGGAGGGTAAATTTTTCCGGAAGAAGGTTAAATCCGACAGGGCGTGTCGCTGCTTTTTTCTTCAGGAGCGATAGGGTGTCGTCGATCATTTGGTTGTGGTCGAAGATTAGTTCGGGAATATCGCTGATTTTAACCCATTCGGCATTATGTTCTTTCAGCAACTCCGGATTGAAATCGTTCATATTGACTAATGAATAGTATGCTACGGAGATAACCCGTTCTCCAAGATCGCGGGTAACATCTCCGTAAGCACCTACCTGCTCCATAAAAAGACGATCGATACCGGAACATTCGGTAAGAACGCGGGAAGCCGCTTCGTTTACACTTTCGCCCGATTTGATAAAGCCGCCCATCAGAGACCACTGTCCTTTTAGTGGTTCAAAATTCCGTTTGTAAAGTAATACGTTGAGTTCACCACTGTTGAATCCCAGAATAATACAATCTACTGCAACAAAAAATTTGACTTCGTTCTGATAAAATGCGGCTGTCATGATATTTTATGGATATTGAATTAATTTATTATGCGAGTTTGCGTGCGCCGTCGCTGATTACTACTTCGTAAACTTTAGGTTCGTGACCGAATTTCTTTGTATAAGACTCGAATGCTTCTTTGATGAAATCATCATGCAACTCGTCTTTTACAAGGTTGATCGTACAGCCGCCGAAACCACCGCCCATCACACGTGAACCTGTTACGCCACATTTCTTGGCTACATCGTTCAGGAAGTCCAGTTCTTCGCAGCTCACTTCGTACAACTTGCTCATGCCGTGATGAGTTTCGTACATTTTCTGACCTACAGTTTCGTAGTCGCCTTTTTCCAGAGCTTCGCAAACGTCGAGTACGCGCTGTACTTCTTCGATTACGTATTCGGCACGCATATAGTCTTCTGCGCTGATATCGCCTTTCACTTCGTTCAGCATGTCCATTGTAGCGTCACGCAGGAATTCTACTTCCGGATGATTACGACGGATAGCAGCTGCTGCATTTTCGCAAGACTGGCGACGTTTGTTGTATGCAGAAGAAGCCAGTTCGTGTTTAACTACGGAATCCAGCAATACCAACTTATAGCCAACCGGATTGAACGGGAAATATTTATATTCCAAAGAACGGCAATCCAGACGGATCAGGCTGCCTTCTTTACCGAATACGGAAGCGAACTGGTCCATGATACCACAGTTAACACCACAATAGTTGTGTTCTGTAGACTGACCGATCTTAGCTAATTCGAATTTGTCGATACCCAGAGAGAAAAGGTCATTCAAAGCAAAAGCATAGGTACTTTCCAGAGCGGCTGATGAAGACATACCGGCACCCAGAGGAACATCGCCTGCAAATACGGTATCGAATCCCTGGATCTGACCGCCACGTTTGATGATCTCGCGGCATACACCGAAGATATATCTTGCCCAGCTTGCTTTTGGTGCATCTTCTTCGTTCAGTCCGAATTCTGCATAATCGTTCAGGTCGATAGAGAATGCGCGAACTTTACCTGTGCCGTTCGGTTTGATCTCAGCGATCATGCCTTTATCGATAGCACCCGGAAATACGAAACCACCATTATAGTCTGTGTGTTCACCGATCAGGTTGATACGGCCCGGAGAAGCATATACACTACCTTCTGTATTAAATAACTCCTGAAATTTATTTCTAATTTTTTTCTGCATGATATTATTTCTTTTAAAGGTTATAAATGAAGAAATTATCCGGTTATAAGGTAAAACCGGATAATTTCATAAATTGGCATATTGTTTATTTTATTCTGATTTTTTCGATGGTTTAGAACCGATAGCCGCATAGAATAAAATGTAAGCAGCACTGAAGAGTACAACCCAGTAGCTGGTCATATAATCAGTCATATCGGCAACCCAACCCTGAACAGCAACCATTACAGCGCAACCGAATACCATTGTCATAAAGATACCGCTGGCAATAGCTGTATATTTTCCTAATCCTTCTACAGCCATGTTGAATATACCACCCCACATTACGCTGGTACAAAGACCTACGAGAAGGAATGCCAGAATACCAACGGGAACTTCCTGCCAGATCACACTTAATGAAGCCCAGTCTACACCAGGAACTTCAACTGTATTTGTTTCAGGTGAGAACATACCGAAGCTAACCAATAGAAGAGTTGCAATCGATACGATGGTGATCATCGTACGGCTGGAAACCTTACCTCCGATACTAGCTCCTACGAAACGTCCGATAAGCATCATAAGCCAGTAAACAGCTACGATAAGACCCACGGTGCTGGCCGGTATACCTTTTGCTGTAAGGTATTGAAGAATATAAGTAGGAGTACCTACTTCAACGCTCATGTAAAGGAAGATAGCGAGTGCTCCCAGTGCAAAATGACGATGGCTCAAAGCGCCCTTGATCAAGCTGGTGTCAACAGGTGCCTGTTCAGGTTCTTCAATTTTAGTAAATACGATAACTACAAATGCGATAACGAAGATAGCAAGAGCGATCATCAATGCCGGTGTTGCGTCGGCAATATGTGCTTTGGCTGCGTCACCGATAAGAGCTCCCATCAGGATGTAGCAGGCAACGGCTGCAGTACTGTTGAATACACCGCCGAGCTGGATAAGCTGGTTACCCTTGTTACCACCGCCACCGAGCAGGTTAAGCATCGGGTTAACCACACAGTTAAGAATACACATAGTGAAACCGCTGATAAATGCTCCGACCAGGTAAACCAGGAAAGCGCTCTCCTTGCCCACATGACCACTCAGCCATTGAACTAAAATACCTACGATACCTACAACAAGACCGATAAGAGCTGTTTTCTTATAGCCATATTTGGCGATAAGCATACCGGCAGGAATACCCATTACCAAATAGGCAATGAAGTTACCATAGTTTCCAATTTGGGCAAGAACATTGCTAGCCCCGAAGTCGTTCTTTACGATAATAGCCATTGGTGAACAAAGGTTAGTCACGAATGCGATCATTGCAAACAGTGCAATCATAATGATGATGGCACCCCATTGTTTTTTTTCTTGAGTCATTGATTGATATTTTTATTATTATTGATATATTAATTTTGTTATTTGTTATTCAGCAGAGAATTTATAAATGGTCTTGCTTTCAAAAACTTCTCCCGGACGGAGTACGGTAGAGGGGTATTCCGGTTTGTTCGGGCTGTCGGGGAAATGTTGTGTTTCCAGGCATAAAGCAGCTCTTGCCGGGTAACGCTGTCCATTCTTTCCTTCGAAATTACCGGTCATCCAGTTACCTGTATATAATTGTACACCCGGTTCGGTTGTATATGCTTCCATGACAATACCGGTCTTCGGCGATTGACAACGGGCACAGAAACCCAGTTCGCCTTCTTCCTTATTTAATATATAGGTATGGTCGTAGCCTCTTGCCCAAGTCAACTGGTCGGTCGGTTCGTCTATGCGTGCACCTACCAGATAAGGGGTACGGAAATCCATCGGGGTACCTTCCACCTTTTCCGGTGCTCCGTAAGGTATGGCTGTTTCATCCGTAGGAAGATATTGATCGGCATTGATTGTCAGTGTATGATCTGCTACTGACGGATCGCCTGCTCCTGATAAGTTGAAGTAGGAGTGATTGGTCAGGTTCAATACGGTCGGTTTGTCTGTTACGGCATGATACATGATTACGACTTCATTGTCGTCTGTCAGATGGTATGTAACAGTCACTTTTAATGTTCCGGGGAAACCTTCTTCACCGTCTGCTGACGTATATTTCAGTTCTACGGTCTGGTCATCGGTCTGATTGGCATCCCATACAACAGAATTAAAACCTTTGAGTCCTCCGTGAAGGCTGTTGGGGCCATTGTTGATGGCCAACTTATCGTACACAACGCCGTCGAGTGTAAATGAACCCTTGGCGATACGGTTCCCGTAGCGACCGCAGATAGCTCCGAAGTAAGGCTCTTCAGAAACCAGATAATCATCGATTGAATTATGTCCGGTAACAACATCGGTTAACTTGCCGGACCGATCCGGTACCATAAGCGATACAATTTTTGCACCGTAGTTGGTAATGGTAAGTTCTGCTCCTTTCTTATTGGTCAGGATACATAGCATCGTCTCCTTCCCGTCTATTTGCTTGCTGAAATTAGCCACAGTCAAGCCAGACAGTGTATTCTTGTTCTTCATGTATGTAATGTTATCAAAATTGCGTGTAAAATTAGCCTACTTCTTCGTAAATAGGATGCACGAAAAGATGTTATAGAGCATAAAGCCGCTTTTTGTCTACCAATTTAGTGTATTAGTCCACCTTTTAAATATGTATTTAGTGTACATTTGCAACTAAATAAATCTTTTATTTACGGAAAAACACTTGATATGAGAAGAAGCATGAAAAACGCTATCTTCCTGTTCCTCTTAAGTATGGGGGTAAGTAGTCTGATGGCACAGACTAATGAGTTCAAAATAGACGTGCAGCAAACGGGTGCGCCTATCCAATCCACCATGTACGGTATCTTTTTTGAAGATATCAACTTCGGAGCAGACGGAGGATTGTATGCAGAGCTGATTAAGAACCGTTCTTTTGAGTTTGAAAATCCTTTCGGGGGCTGGGTTCCTTTTGGAAATGTAACGGTACAGACCAAATCCCCCTGTTTTGACAAGAACCCGCATTATGTACGTCTTTCTTATAATAAAGAATTGACCGGTACAGGGCTGGATAACGAAGGTTTTAAAGGCATTGGTATTAAGGCAGGGGAGAAGTATGACTTCTCTTTCTATGCCCGTACGGTAACTAACGGCCCGATCAAGTTTCGTATAAATCTGGTAAATAGCGAGCATGATATTTATGAAACAAAGGAAGTTGAGATAAACGGTAAGGATTGGAAAAAGTATTCCGTAGTCCTGACTCCTGAGGCAACGGAAGCCCATTCCCGTTTACGTATCACGATGCTTACACAGGGAACGGCGGATCTGGAACATATATCTTTATTCCCTCAGAAAACATTCAATAACCGTCCGAACGGTATGCGTGCCGATCTTGCACAGGCATTGAAAGATCTTAAACCGGGTGTATTCCGCTTCCCCGGAGGTTGTATCGTGGAAGGAACGAACCTGGCCACCCGTTATCAGTGGAAAAATACGGTTGGTCCGGTCGAAAACCGTCCGATCAATATCAATCGTTGGAATTATACATTTCCTCATAAGAAGTTCTCCGATTATTATCAGTCTTACGGTTTAGGTTTCTTCGAATATTTCCAGTTGAGTGAGGATCTTGGTGCCGAGCCGCTTCCTGTATTGAACTGCGGTCTTTCCTGTCAGTATGAAAATGATGATCCGAAAGAAAACTGTCCGGTCGATAAATTGCAACCTTATATTGACGATGCCCTTGATCTGATCGAGTTCGCCAACGGTTCTGTAACCTCTAAATGGGGAAAACTGCGTGCCGATATGGGACATCCGGCTCCTTTCAACCTGAAGTTTATTGCTATTGGTAATGAGCAGTGGGGTACTTTGTTTACTGAACGCCTGGAACCTTTTGTAAAGGCTATTCGTGCCAAATATCCGGATATTAACGTTATTGGTAGTTCCGGTCCACAAGCGGAAGGGGAAGATTTCGACTTCTTATGGCCTGAAATGAATCGGATGAAAGTCGATTTGGTCGATGAACATTTTTATCGTTCTCCCGAATGGTTCCTGAATGGTGCCAAACGCTATGATTCATACGATCGTAACGGTCCTAAGGTTTTTGCCGGTGAATATGCCTGTCATCCGAACAATCGCGAGAATAGTTTCCTGACAGCATTGGCTGAGGCTGCTTTTATGACTGGCTTTGAGCGTAATGCTGATGTAGTACATATCTGTACTTATGCACCTCTGTTTGCCCATGTGGATGCCTGGCAGTGGCGTCCGGATTTGATCTGGTTCGATAATCTTTCTTTGGTGAAGACGCCGAATTATTATGTGCAGCAACTTTACGGTCATAATGTCGGTACGAATGTCGTGCCTTTGACTATGCAGAACGAACCGGTTACCGGACAAAATGATCTGTATGCAACAGCAGCAGTCGATAAGAAGACAAATGAGTTGATCATTAAGATCGCCAATACCGGCATTCAAAACAGAAGAGTGAAACTGGATTTAAACGGCCTTTCCGGTGGAAAACATAAAGGTACAGTAACCGTACTTCACGCCTCTGATCTGGAAGTTAAAAATACGATCTGCAAACCGGACCAGATAGTGCCTGTTGTTTCAGAAATCGAACTGGAAGCTCCGGCTGCAGAAGTAGTACTTCGCCCGTTAAGTTTCTCTGTTTATCGCATTGCGTTTTGATATTCCTATTTATATGGTGCAGGTCTCTTCGGATTCCTGTACCATAATTTGATTTGAATAACCTCCAATTAACCTGTCCTTTTTTTGTAAATGCCGATCTTTGTTACGTACTTTGCGTAAAAGGTATTATTTTAATCAGATAAATTATGGCAAAGCTTTATCCTATCGGTATACAGAATTTTGAGAGTCTTCGTGAGGATGGATATATCTATGTTGATAAAACGGAGCTGGTTTATCAATTAGTGAAAACTGGATGCTATTATTTACTAAATCGCCCACGCCGTTTTGGTAAAAGTTTGCTTATTTCTACCCTGGAAGCTTATTTTCTGGGAAAAAAGGAGTTGTTTAAAGACTTGGCTATCGAAAAGCTGGAAAAAGATTGGTTGGAATATCCTGTACTTCATTTGGATTTGAACGCCGAAAAATTTGACAGTCCTGAGCGTCTGGATGCTTTGTTAAGTAATCAGTTGACTCAGTGGGAAGAACTTTATGGTCATGGACCGGATGAAACGACGCTTTCACTGCGCTTTAAAGGAGTAATTCGCAGAGCAGCCAAGCAGACCGGTCAACGCGTTGTAATCCTGATTGACGAATACGACAAGCCGATGTTGCAGGCATTGGATAATGATGAACTGCAAGAGATATATCGTGATACTTTGAAGGCTTTTTATGGAGTGATGAAGAGCATGGATGGGGATATCAAGTTTGCTTTCCTAACGGGGGTAACTAAGTTCGGGAAAGTAAGTGTGTTCAGTGATCTGAATAATTTGGACGATATTTCGATGAAAGGACCTTTTGCCTCTATTTGTGGTATTACTGAAAATGAATTGCACGAATATTTTGATGAAGATATTAAAGCTCTTGCTTCATCTCTTTCCCTAACAAATGAAGAAGCCTGTACGGAATTAAAAGGATGTTATGACGGTTATCATTTTGTGCCGAATAGTCCTGGTATGTATAATCCTTTCAGTTTGCTTAATACCTTTAAGTATTTACAATTCGGTAGCTATTGGTTTGAAACAGGTACACCAACCTATTTGGTGAAATTGTTAAAGCACTCTCATTATAACCTGTATAACATGGCGCATACGGAAACGGATGCCGATGTTTTGAATGGCATTGACTCCACATCTGTTAATCCAATACCTGTGATTTATCAGAGTGGATATCTTACCATCAAAGGATATGATCGTGAATTTGGTATTTATCGTCTGGGATTTCCTAATCGTGAAGTGGAGGAGGGTTTTATGAAATATCTGCTTCCTTTCTATGCTAATACGGATAAAGTCGATTCTTCTTTCCATATTCAGAAGTTTGTTCGTGAGATACGTTCCGGCGATTATGATTCCTTCTTCCGTCGTTTGCAAAGTCTTTTTGCTGATACTCCTTACGAGTTGGTTCGTGATTTGGAGTTACATTACCAAAATGTCCTGTTTATTGTGTTCAAGTTGATTGGCTTCTATGTAAAAGCAGAATATCATACTTCGGAAGGTCGTATTGACTTGGTATTACAAACGGACAGTTTTATTTACCTGATGGAATTCAAACTGAATGGAACAGCCGATGACGCTCTGCGCCAAATCAATGAGAAAGGTTATGCGCTTCCTTTTGCAGCCGATCCCCGTCAATTATTTAAGATAGGAGTGAATTTCAGTGCAAAGACACGCAATATAGAGGAGTGGAAAATAGAATCTAAATAATGACTTATGAAAGTTGGAATTATCAGATGTATGCAGACAGAAGATTACTGTCCGGGTACGACAGATTTTAAGGTGATCAGAGAAAGAAAAGGGGCGTTTGAAGGTATAACAGAAGATATAGAAATTGTCGGTTTCTGCAATTGTGGAGGATGCCCTGCAAAGAAATCTCTACTAAGGGCAAGAGAGCTTGTGAAAAGAGGTGCCGATACTATTGCATTTGCCTCGTGTATTCAGAAAGGTACTCCATTAGGTTACCCATGCCCTTTCGCCAAGAAAATGAAAATGTTAATTGAGAATGATTTACCTGAGGGTATTCGTTTTTTAGATTATACTCATTAGACTTTTGTAGATCGCAATGTCTCAATTTAAGATTAAAAAAGTGTACTATATATTTATATGTAATTAAAACGTATAAATAGGCTTGCTCTATCCTGTCACAGGGAAGCTCTTTTTAGACCATCTACTTTTTCTGTAAGTGTTCGAGTGTAAAAGCTATACAAAATGACCTGATTGAAACGAAAACAGTTATTTTCTTCTTTCTAGATGATTCTTTCAATATTTTTTTTAGTAAATTTGTGGTAATGGTGTTTGAGAAAATAATCTTTTAATCTTTACTATAATGCAATCTTTATTCGAGCAATTAAAAATAGAAAAGACCTATGAACATCTTTTTCCAGAGAAAAAGAAAGGATTGGCTGTAATTTGGTTGTATGAACGGGTGAAGAATGGAGAATTTGAACATGGGGTTTTTAAGGAAAAAGATATACATCGGGCTTTTGAAGCTGTAAGTCTTATCGAACGTGAGCCTATACGGTTACAATGGGGGACTTATACAGCTTATATTCTAGAACTACAGGAGTTTTATCTTATATATAATGATGAAAATCAGACCTATATGTTTACTGATTTTGGTTTTCAGATATGTGATAAGATACATCGTCTAATATCTCAGCGCTTTAATCCCACCTTTATCGAAATGACCTGTGAGGAACTATATGAGAAGCTTGAAGTTGCCGTCACAGAAGAACAAATAAAAAATTGGCTTACAGTAGACTTGTTCAAGTCTCGAACTCTTTTATTGGAACAAGTCGACTATCTTAATCAACAGATTGACCGTTCCGTAACAGCTTTAAGTGAAAAAGCTAAAAGGCGTAAAGAAACTTTGCTTGTAGCTTTACAGGAAATAGAAAAGCAAATTGATACCATACGTCAGCAAAACAGGGAGTTAAGAGCAGCTTTTCGGGAAACTGATCGCATGAATGATATTCTTATTTCACATCCGGTACGCGACAGAAGTGAAGAAATAGATGATCTCATTAGTGAGGCCGTTTCGTATTTTGAAGGTATCCATCTCCGTTTAGCGATGGTAGATTCACGTATTGATAAAATACAGCCTAAAATAAAACAGTTTTTTGCCTCTCTCAACCGAGATATATTTAATACCAAAGTCGAGAAATTTTTGTATTTCCTGCTCGAAAAAAGCCATGTAACAGATAAACAGATACAGTTTCCTTTTCCCTATGACGGAAAAATTCAATTGGCAGATTCATTTCCCATTTTTATCTCTGTGGATAGACCTGAAAGTCTTTTCCCTCCGGAACGAAAACTGCGTTCCGAATATAAAAAAGACCCGCGAAAAGAACAAGAAGCATATCAGAAAGGTCATGTGCAAATGATGCGCCAGATTCATATCCAATGGTGGCTGGAGTTTATTCGTCGGAAATCTTTGGAAACCGATGTCATACATCTTTCTGAAATCTTCTTCGACATTCTGGAAAAACACGATAATGATTTGCAACTCGCTATACAGGTGATTGACCAGAGTATTAAAAAATATAAGGAAGATCCACATTGGAAAATACAGATTGATACAAGTGAAAAAATAGATAATCCCAGTTCAAAACATACAATATCTGATATATGGATGAAACGCAAATGACTCAAAAATATGATTTCCTCGAATGTGAAGACGGTGCGGAGCTGTTTTCACAATTGGTCGACGCTCTGAAAAAAGGTGCTCATATACAATATGAAGGAGATAAGAAGCTTTTTCTTTATCTGGAAAAATATATAGATAATCTGACTGTCTATTTCAAACGACATGAGAACATAACTATCGTTCCATCCGGTAGTGGAAACGATAGTTATTATTTCCCACTCTATCACCCTGTATCAAGAAGTAATTATTCTGTTGAACGGTCGTCTTTACCTAAAGAACATATTCTTATTGCCTTATTGCTGTACAAAGCTTATTATATTGATCACAACATAGAATTAACTTCTGTAAAAAAGTTTGTTGCTCTAATACGCGTAGATATGCCTGATCTTAAGAAGCATGTGCAGCGTCTACTGGTAAAGACAAAAGGCACCAAAGAACGTTTTACTGAATCAAATGATGCTCGTATTGATCAAGAAGTACAACGTGCATTCAAGAATTTTCATAAGTTAAGATGGATTGATTTGAAAGAAGATGATTTTACAATCCTCCCTGCATTTCAGCGTATAACGCGGGAATTTGCTGATTATATTAATTATATTGACAAATGGCTTAAAGAAGAATAAATATGAAAAAATATCCTCGTATTTACAGTTTGTCTACTGTCGGTATCATACACCATCAGGAAAACGATTACATTTTTCATCCTGCCCGTACCGATTTTATTGGTGATAGCGGTTCTGGTAAAAGTATCATAGCCGATTTACTACAACTTATATTTGTAGGGGCTTCCGCTTTCCGTTCCGCAACCATTCCGGTTCAGGGTAAACGGGAACCTGATGGCCTCGTTTTGCGATCACCTGGTAAATCATTGGATTATGGATATGCATTTGTGAATATAGAAGTTGCCGATGGGCAATTTATTACAGCAGGAGCCTATCTTGAAAGTACTTCCAAAGCCACACACCCTTTTGTTGTACAGGCAGGGCTTGCTATTGAACAAGGTGAGTTTACCCCTATGACAAAACCTCTTTATGCTGCCGATTTTCAGGATGACGAATGTATTATTCCATTAGAGGATATTATAGAATACATGGAGGAAAAAAACTTAGTTTTTAAGGATTGGCAACGGATTTCTTTTTTTCATAAAGTGCTATATAAGAATAAAATACTACCACTTGACCTCACCGACAAAGATAAAGTATTAAAAGATTATGCGAAGATCATTCAGTCATTTTCGAGGGGGAAAGAACTTGATACTACAAGAAGTTCTAGTTTGTTGGATTTCTTATTCGGGCAAGAAAGGGGTAAAGACTTCATGAATAAATACAGGTCAATTGTAGAAGAAATAGAAAAAAATGCGGTGGACTATGGAAGAAATAACAATGAAATTCTTTTGTTGACACAAAAGTGCTTTCAAGTTAGTGATCTATATAAAGTGTTGATCGAAAAAAAAGAAGCAGAAAAAATATATCGAACTTCTCAATATGTATTTTTGCTAAGAGCTTATTATTCAAATAAAGAAATTCTTAAAAAAGAACTCTATACATTTTTACAGGCCCAGGAAGATTTATTAGGATTACAAGTTTTGGTCCGGCACGAGTTAGAAGAGGCTCAAAGATGTCGGGATAAGAAAGAGTCTGCTTATGAAAAAATAAGGGATATTTATGATGAATGGAGACAAAAGAAAAATTTGCTGGATGATGTTAATAAAATGATTGAACAGTTAAATATTCTTCCTGGAGACTTGGCAACTTATTATGAACAATACAGAACTCAAAAAAAAGAATACATTTACTATAAAGAATTGAAGGACAAATTAGTTGGTTCACGTGTGATTGATCTTTTTGCAAATTCAGGCTGGAAAGGCGGATTAGCAGCAGGAAATGATTTTTACCTCCAAAAGACAGATGAACTACGTAACCGTTTATCACAATTGCACGTGGTAGAGCAGTTTCATGATATAAATAATCCTAATTCACTTATCCGTTGGGCTCTATCGTTGCGACGTAATTTTACAAAAGAAGAAGAAAGCCTAATTTATCATTTTCAGAAGTATGGAATGAATAAACCTAATCAGCCTAAACCCCTTGACCGTTATGTTTGCTCCCCGGAAGAATTACTAAGAAACACAAACATAGAACCTGATGCAGATGGATTCTGGATAAGCTTCGGTGGAGTAAACGAATTTGTAAACTACGTAACAGAAAAACAGCAAAGTCTCAATAATGATCGAGAGACGATCTTGCAGTATTTTCAATCACAGGTGGCCAATATAGGACAAGAGAAAAAAGCAATTGAAGAAGAATTGGAGCTTTGGAAAAAACTATATGATATAGTAAATACCCTTGATGCTCCTGCTCGTTCTGTAGATATATTTTTCCATAAGCCCGAAATAAAAAAATTTCAGGAAATAGAAGTTTTAAATATCTCTCCTGAACAAATGGAGCAGTCTGTGAAGAGCTTAGCAACAAAAGACTTAATAGAACAGTCTGTGAAAAATGCGAAAAAAGAACAAATATTATTGTATAACCAATTTATACAACTTAAAAATATAGTTGAAATATTTCCTGATCTTATACAAAAGGCTACCCGTTTATTAATCTCAATATCAAAGAAAATAAAACCGTATGAAGCAGAGTGGAATACCTTTTTGGTAGCACAGACTATTCAAGCGTATAAAGAAGATGATTATATAAATGCTGATAATAAAACTGAGTTCTTTAAAGATGAATTAACTATTTTAAGTAACACTTTGGATAAATGCGATGAATTAATACAGTCGATGACGAACTTAAAAAATCAGGAGAATTACTTGAATATGATTCAAACTGAATATATATCACTTTATACGGATTTGCCTTCCATCGATAGTTATCCAGCGGTGAGCGAGGAGTCGGTGGAAGAAGCAAAAGTGTTTTATCTCGAAAAGAACACCACTTATATTAATCAGTATGTAAATATGGTAAAAAGCTTTATGCCAAATGAACAATACAAATTTGAAACTAGCCATAATTTTAAAGAATTAATAGCAAATTTGTTACCTGACTTATTCCCAGAAGATATGATTATTGAAGAGGAAGTTGTCGGTAGAATCAAAAAAAGGCTTGAAGATATTAATGAAAAAAACAGGGAACTGAATAGTAAGAAAATAGGTAAAATACAGGATCTATTAACCGAAGTGAAACGCCAAGTAGAAGCACAATGGGATGAGATTCGTCGTATAAATCGCTTCTTTACGAGTAGTAAAAAGAAGATATCTGGTGCATATAATATGAAACTTGAAAAAACAGATTCTTTACGGTTTCCTGTTAGCTGGTTAAGCCAATTTAAACATAAGACAACTTTAGATAATATGACAGATATGTTCGATGTCTCCATTTTGAACGAATTAAATACGCAAGTATCTATTCGTGAAAAAATCATGAAAGCTTTCTGTGAAATAACCAATAATAATTCCAATGACATAACGTTAGAAGACTTACTGAATCCTAATTCATATATAGAACTGAGCCTTGATATGAAAAATCGTGCTGGACGGAATAATAAAGGAAGTACCGGGCAGACGTATGCTGCCATTGCGCTGTTGTGTATAGCCCGCCTCTCTATTGTTGGTAACAAAAACAATGCACAAGAAGATGGATTGCGGTTTATGCCCATTGATGAGGCAGAGGGGTTAGGTAGTAATTTTGACTTATTGAGTGATATCGCCGAAGAATATGATTATCAGATACTGACTTTTTCAATTAATCCTTTGGGAAAATATAATGAACAGCATGTATATATCCTCAATCGTAATCCTGACGTAGAAGAAGAAGTTAATTATGCTCCGATAGAAATACGTAGTCGAAATGATATTGATTCGGAATTGGCAAATTTTATAAATGTAAATGATTATGGAAGCTGAACTGACCTGGAGAACGCTCACTGCAATGTATTCTCTTTATGAGGGGAATAAAATACCGGCGACAAAGAAAAGTGATAATAAATTCCGAAACCTGATAAGTAGAAAGTTGGTGCAATATCAGCCAGGCAATCATAATTATTTGATTAAAAGTGAAAAGTACGATGCTTATTTTGCTAAACGCTATCTGGAAGATTATTTGGAATATGATCGTTTTTTGAAGTCTGTACAACCAGATGTGACTGGTCGACAGACATATACGGTTAATGATATCCGCTCTTTACAGTTTGTTGCAGATAACAGGGAACAAATCCGGAACTCTCTCACGACTCGACATACATTTAGTGAAGACTTCTTTGAACATGGTGGAAGCAAGCATTTGGATACTTATCAAAGTCTGAACGATTTGGTACTTTCCATCTTGGGAGTAGAGGATTACCCATTGGAAGATCCTAAAATGCACCAGTGGAGATTCGTTGTAGATGTCGGTGAACCGCGTTGTATAGTGCTTTGTGAAAACCTCAATTTTCTGAAAATGCCTCGCGTTGCTCGTGAGCATAAAATCGAGTTATGGTATGTAGGTGGAAATAATACAAAAGGAACTCATTTTATTGATGAAAAGAAATTGGATAAACTCTTATTCTATTCTTGTGATTGGGATTATAATGGTTTGGAAATCTATGTTCGGTTAAAAAAAATATTTCAGGAGAAAGGCTGTGATATAAAGCTACTTTATCCTTCAGAACCAATTAAAAAATATCTAGTCAATATGAAAAAACATAATAGTAAGTGGAAAACTACGCTTCCTTTTTCAGGTTTGGAACAATCTTATTTTACTTCCAAAGAGATTCATTTAATTAACGAACTAATAAGTACGGATAGATGGGTAGAGGAGGAAACGAATGATTTGGTAGCGATGGTAAAGAAAAATATTGATTTGTAGGAATATTGAGTCTAGAAAATATTATAAGAAACTATCTTGTAAACTTATAGAATTAAAAGGTAAGTCAAAAGAGTCCTTTTCTTATTGTCGTTTTAAATAGAAAAAGTAATATTGAATTTCTGATAGTGATAATGTTAAAGTTGTTCTTTCTAAATGATTTATAATCAGCTGAATATGGAAAGGATTGTTTTTGTATGTTACTGACTTGATGTTTGGTAACATAGATAATTTGCCATCTGAATCTTTGGTTAAAGACAACAAGGGATTACTTTGGATAAAAAAGTTGTATTAAAGAAATTACTGATGTATACGAAATTCATAAAATTATACTACATATCTTGATCAATGTAACTATGTCGCTATTATTTTATGAAATATGTAGCTGTAAAATAGTTGGTTATTGAGTGTTGTATGGAATATAGAAGTCTTTTAGTAAAGTATGAATTACTTCGTTTTTTTAGATTGTATCATTTAAACAATCTATCAGAAAAGTAATAGTTAATCAGATAAGATATTTTTTATCGGATTTGATATTTGTAATTTATGATGTTTTGCTATTTTACATATTTTTATATCAGAGTATATTTCTATAGTTTAACATAGTTATATTTCATACCCTTGCATTTTTTTTCTATTAAAACAAACTGATTGTTTGTAGTAAAATAAGAATTTGATATATTTGTGATATAAACCATAAAAATAATTCTATGTATACATTAACTGATATAAGAGAAGAACTAAAAATTAAAGAACGTTCTGTTAGTGATTTGATTCGTTATATAAAAACAAGGACAGATGACAATCCTAATTATAGTTTATTACTTGGAGCTGGTTGTTCAGTAACTTCAGGTATACGTTCCGCTAATGAATTAATAAAAATCTGGAAGCGAGAAATTGCTGAATGTGAAGAAGGCTCCTCTTTGTCTGATGTTGAAATTAATGAATATATAACTAAAACAAGTTGGTATAATGTAAGAAATCCATATTCTTCTTTGTTTGAAAAAAGGTATGATTTACCTAGACAAAGAAGGATGTTTGTTGAACAAGAGGTTAGGGATAAAATACCTTCAATTGGATATGCTTATTTGACAAAACTAGTCGAAAGTAATTATTTTAAAACTATCTTTACAACGAATTTTGATGATTTATTAAATGAGGCTTTTTATCAATTCTCAATTCATCGTCCAATTGTATGTGCTCATGATTCTGCAATAAATAGTATTACTGTGACTTCTAAAAGGCCTAAGATTGTAAAGCTACATGGTGATTATTTATTTGATGACATAAAAAGTACATTAAGAGAAACAGAATCCTTAGAAGAAAATATTAAAAATAAATTTATTGAGTTTGCTAAAGATTATGGCTTGATTGTTGTTGGGTATGGTGGAAATGACAGATCTATTGTTGATGTTATCACCTATCTTCTTAAAAATGAGGAGTTTTTTAAACATGGAATATATTGGTGTTTAAGAGATGATAGTGAAATAAACGATGATTTGAAAAAGCTTTTATGGAAAGATAGAGTCTTTTACGTAAAAATTGATGGTTTTGATGAATTGTTTTCTGAAATTAGTGCAAAACTTTCTTCTTGTCAGCTTCCAGTTGATAGCAATCTTCTTAATAATAAAAAAACAGAGATGCTAAAGAAAATAACAAATAATCCATTTTTGATAAAAACGAATTGCACATATCTTCAAAATGATTTTAAGAGAATAAGAAAAACTTTAGAACAAGATGTTATTAATAGTTTTTTAAAATATCTAGTGGATAAAGAAGATCAGGAAGATGCTAAAGATGATTCTACATTTGAGAGGAAAGGTATTAGATATAATTTAACAAAAACAGAAGAACTTGTTTTTGCTGAGATTCAATCTCTATTTATTCAAGGTGATAATGAAAGCGCATTGAAAGTAATTCAGAAACATTTAGAGCAATCGAATAAAGGTACATTGTTTCATCGAGGATTATTGGAAAGAAAAGCAAAATGTCTGAGAATTATGCTTGATGATGATAATTCTATATCGATATATGAAGAATTGATTGATAGTTATGGAGATAATGCTAATTATTATGTAAGCTTATCTCATATGTATCCATTATATAATTCTAAAATAGAAATATTAAATAAGGCATTAGAGAAGTATAAATATAAGGCCAAGTTATATTATGAAAAAGCTAAATTAATGCATACTAAATATATTAATTCAATATCCAAGAATGAATTAAATTTCACAATTGATGATGTAATTGAAATAATTGATCATTGTATAGAATTAGAACCTGGTATAGATAATGAATATTGGGGATTAAAGTTTGAATTGATAAATCAAAAATATGAAAATGTACAAGAAAAGATTGAGCATTTAGAATCTTTTTTAAAAAAATACGAAATACAAGATCCTTTTCATCCCAGTTTTGTCTATAAAAAAGCTTATACAATGCGTCTTAAAAAAGAAAATAAAAATCTAATATATGATTTTATTACGCAAAAAATAGAAGGATTTGAATCATCTAAATATATAAAGTATAATGAAATGAATTTGTTGCAGCAATATTCTCATTTTCATGATAGAGATTTGTTAAAAAAGCGACTGGATAGTATTGAATCTAAATATAAAGTTGATAATGATTATTGGCGGCTAAAAGCAGAGTTTATGTTAGATGAATTTGACAATTTATCAGAAACAATTGCTATACTTGATAATATAAAAAAGAAAGATCGTATTACTTATCAGAAACTGTTTATTTATTATCTATATGATAGACAGATAGATAAAGCTAAAGAAATATTCTATAAAGAATTTCCAAAGGATAAAGAGCGAGAATGTGAATTATTATCATATGAAAATAAGTATGAAGAGGCTTTAGATATAATAATAACACTTAGAAAAGATAGAGAGTATGATGAGAATTTAATAATTCAAGCGACATTTTATTTGTTAAAATTAGAAAGATATAACGAGGCGGAAAATTTGGCTTTTAAGTATTTAACAAAAACGTCATACAAAAATTCTATTTTATATATAAATTATCTGTTGGCTGAGAAGAAATTAAAAAAGACTGTTAAAAAGGAAAAAGTTCATGAAAAGCTTTTGTGTGAAAATTCGGATTCAATTCATAAAGCTGCTGCATATGCTATTCTTGGAGAGAAAGAGAATGCATTAAGGGCTTTGGAAAAAGCTATTAAGGAAGATTATTCATATAAATATAGAATTCGAGAATGGATACTTTTTGAGGAATATCATACTAATTCAAAATATAAGGAACTAATTGGATTGTAAAATATACAAAAACATAATAAAAATAAAATTGTAAAAAGTACGATTAAAAGATTCTTTGGTTTAGATCAGATATAAGATATTCCTACATTTTAGTGCTAAAATGTAGGAATATCTTATTTTATCACGAGTATAGGTGGCTAATGAAAAGCGAATGACAGTACTCGAATTTGTAAAATAATAATAGGGAAAGTATAATAATGTAATCAACTATAATGATTGGGCCATAAATAAACACATAGAACCATATACATAATATATAGATTCTGTACCACTATATATTGAAAATCTATTTAGTGAATAAAAATGTTCTATTTTGATGTGTTGATAAGTAACTAGAGAACTAAAATTGGACTTTCTGTCATTCTGACATTCTGTTAATTTGTATACATTTTTTTGGCTATGTATAAAGATAAAAGAGAGTTCAATAGTATTTATCCTCTTAATCTAGAGTTCAGTAATGACGAATTGAGGGGATTTATCTTTTTAGGGGAGACGTTAGTGATAGGTGAACAAGAAATCATCATGATGATTTTAGAATAGATGATAAAGATAAAGCAAAATTTGCTGCAATTTGTCAATTGAAAATGAACTGTTCAGAAAAAGCATCTAGTTTTCCGAAAGACACGTAAACCTGTTTTTAGAGTATAATCTGAAGAAAATTCCCCCATATTTTGTAGTGTTAAAATATTCATCACAATGATTATCCCACTTCATTGTGATGAGTGCGTGAAGTCATTGTGATGACTCTGCTGGGACATTGTGATGATAGGGAAGAATCATTGCGATGATTTCCGAAAGGAGGGGTGATGAAGGGAGGAAAACAGAGTGATAAGGTGGATTTTTTTTCCGGAACAGCCGTTTGAGTGAAAACCGCTGTTAGCCTGATCAGTAAAAATCGAACATTCTGAAAGCTATGAATGTTTATCTTTATCTTTTTGATTAATCCGAATAAAATGGAGGAAGAGTATGAAGAAAAGAGATTTTTATGGACAGATGTTGTTGCAGGAAGAGGATAAACGTTCCTGCGGCGATGAAAGTACGGCTGATCTGTATCGGGCAGTGCGTAATCATTTTATATGTTTCTCGGGTGGTAAGGAACTATCCTTGAAAGAAGTGACACCGGCTTTGGTTGAGGCGTTTCTGAAATGGTTGCGTGAAAAAGGGCTGCGTGTGAATACGGTGAACAGTTACATGAGTAACCTTCGGGCGATGTATAACCGAGCCCGTCGGGAGTCGAAGGAGAAAAGGGGAGAGTCGCCTTTTGCCGGGATTCACCTCAGACAGGAGGAGACGCGTAAACGTGCTGTGCCGGTGGAAGTGATAAAGGAAATAGCCGCTCTGGATTTGAAAAGTGAGCCGAAGAAACAGCTTGCTATTGATTTGGCACTGTTTTCGTTTATGGCTTGTGGCATTCCTTTTGTGGATATCGTGCATCTGACGGGTGAGAATCTGGTGGAGAACGGTACGGTACTACAATACCACCGGCAGAAGACGGGAGCCTTTATCCAGATGGAAGTGACTTCGGGGATGCAGATGCTGATCGACCGGTATAAAGACGAAGAGAGGCGTTACCTTTTTCCTGTATTGCCGGAAGATGCGACCCACGAACAGTATAAAAGCTGCCTGGCGACGGAAAACCGTTACCTGAAAGAAATCAGTGTGATGCTGGATTTGCCGGAAACATTGACGACCTATTCGTTCCGTCATGCCTGGGCTTCGGAGGCGTACCGCCTGCATGTCGCTATCGGCGTGATCAGCCAGGCACTGGGGCATACGTCGGAAAAAACGACCCGTATCTATTTGCAGAAGTTTGACGTATCGGAAATAGCCAAAGCAAACCGGCAGGTTTCCGAAGCGGTCGGAGGCTGTTTGCGGGTGGGGTAAACCTTATTTATATAATAAGGGTAAACATCCTCTTTCTATCTTACAATCAGTGTCTTATAAATAATAAAAATCCTGAATTGTAATGAAATACGTGGCAAACGTAAGAATAAAAAAATGAAAAAACAAGGAGTGTAGGGTGTTTTCTTAAAAAACGCATATCAATTTTACTAAATTTCACAAGTTAACCTATTTTTTAGCCATATAATATGAATTTCATTACAAGATGGTATAAAACAGGCCCGGACTGCCATCGTTTTTAAATCTGTTAAGAGAAAACTGCTATTTCTGCAGTTCCGTTTCTTCCTCCAAAAAGACTCAAAAAGACATCAATCCTTCATATTTTACCCTAAAAACTCCCTAGGCAGACACTTTCGGGGAGGGCTTTTTCCACCCTCTACCCTTATTATATAAATAAGGTGAACATTTACAGAGAGTTAGTGATAATCATAGTTACTGTTCAATATTGAACAAACTGGTATTATATATTAATATGTATAGGATAAAAGGTCCACACCGGAAAATACAGGTAAGAACAATCTTCCTGTTGCTGCTTTGCTTCCTTTTGAGGATGGAAACGGATGCCCAGACTACGACCTATTATAAGGCTGAATCGTTCCTATTCTCTTTCCGTCAGGACAACGACCTGTTCCTTGCCGACTACGGAGACAACGCTTATCAACTGGAACGGATGGGCGGTTTACTCGACGTATCCCGCGATCAAATCCTGAAAGGTGATTGCCATTTGTTGATCGTCTCGCATGTGAGTGCCTATGAATACGAAGATACAGAGGTGGTGAACGAAGCCTCACTGCGTGCAGGTCGTATCCGCGCCTACCTGAAAACCCGTTTCGATATTCCCCATGATTGTGTAGCCTTCTATATCGACCGTAGCGGAAACTATCGCGATCAGGTGCATGTCTATCAGGTTTATAAACCGCTTCCTTGGTTTGCAAATATCTCGATCCATTACAGTGAAAGTCGTTATCCCGTAGCTGTAGAGGCTGCCATCGGTGAGTACGGTGCAGTCCCTTATGTTGACCTGTACCGTCGTGGTGAGACAGGAGGTTACGACCGTGAAGTGTACCGTATCGACGATCCTCTTTTTGACCGTACGGAACTGGAAGATTACTGTCTGGCTTCCGTAACGGATACGGTATGCCGTAGTAAACGGATAGAAGAGCCGGACATCGCTTTAGCCACTACCGTAACAACCAGGGAAACAGTACGGAAGGTGACAAAGTATAAAGAGACAACCGGGAAAACAGTTGTTTCCGAGAAAACCGGATTGCAAGCAGATAATAAAGAACAGACGGAGAAAGACCGGAAAAGACAACCAACCGAATCTGTAAGGACGGAAGAAACTCCGATGAAACAAAGCCCTGTATATCTGGGGGTAAAAACAAACCTTCTTCCCTGGTGTGGCGTAGCCCCGTCGATTCGTTTAGGAACCGGTGAAACGAAAATAGAAACGGGTGCATTTATGCCGAACCTGGAAGTGGAGTGCAGTTTCGCTGGTCGTTGGTCGGTAGCCTTGTCGGGCATGTATTCCGACTTTGCCTATAAAGACAAGACGCGCGATCACTGGGCTGTGTCCGAAATCTCCCTCGAACCTTGTATCTGGCTATCTCCTTCGGGTAGGTTTACCGGATTGAATACCGGTTTGTTTGCCGAATACGGAGATTTCGATGTACGTGGAAGCGCGATCGATTTGTCGGAAGATATGCTTTACGGACGAACTGGTTGTTTCTGGTCGGCAGGTTTGTCGATGGGTTATCGCTTCTCTCTGGCCGGTGGCTTTGGAGTAGATATGCGTGTCCGTGCCGGTTACCGCTCCGTTTTCAGTGGGAAGAAATACCGGTATGATCCGCTTGATAACCGTAATTATCTGGAAACCCGTTTTGCTTCGACAGGTTTTATGATTGGTTTAAAGATCAGTCTATCCTATCGTTTTCAAATCAGATAAAAGGAGGTGAGGATATGGAAAGATATAGAAATAAAAGAGGTATAAGAAATAAAGAATATAGGATGATGCAGGCAGTCATTTGGGCGATCAGTGCCATATGGATTATGGCGGTATCGTCTTGTGCCTACCGTATGACGGATGAGGATTGGGAGAAGAACGGAAAAGTGCGTTTGCTGCTTCGAAGGTCAAACAGTAGTTGTCCGGATAATATGACCTGGTATTTCTACCCGGAAGATTCGGAAAGTCCGCTCATGCGTACAGGGGACGTTTCGGGATATGAGGGTACGTTGCCTTTGGGGCGCTACCGGGTAGCCGTCTGTAATACGGGTTGTACGGGTGTTACGCTTGAAATGGAGAAGGGGTATGAGGAAGCCTGCGGCAGGGCGAAACAACTTTCTTCGTTAAAATCAAGCTCCGTACAGATCGCCTGTCCGGGTAGCTTGTACGGTACGGGTCTGGAGCAGATCGAGGTAGTCGGAGGTGAAACGGTAGCAAAGGAATTGACCCCGGCAAACCTTGTCCGTACATTGGAAATGAATATAAAGGTTACAGGTGGGGATAAGGGGGATGTCGCTGCAGCGGTATTGTCGGGAAGGTTGACCGGTGTATCGTCACGGGTTCATATCCCTTCCGGCAAGCCGCTGTTCGATACGCCTGCTTTTATGACGTTCGAGCCGGAAGAGGTCAGTCTGGGTGTGTATGCCTCTTCGGTAAGCCTGTTCGGTTTATCCCCGGGAGAGGAAGGCGAAGACTCTGTCGACCTAAGCCTTACGATGACGCTGTCGGATGGAAAGGAAATCACTTCATCCACGGATATAACGAAAGAAGTAAAAGATGCGTTCACCGCAACTGTTACGACACATGTGATACTGGATCTGGTTGTCCGCTATGATGAAATAAGCGGTTTGACGATCACGCTGACGAACTGGAAACCGGGCAGTGACGGTTCGGGTGTGGTAACTCCCTGAAACGGAATGAAAATGAGAACAATAGTAACAATAAAACACTGGTATAAAATGAAAACAGGAAAATTATTGATCATGAGTCTGTTGGGAACAGCTTTCTTAGGCGGTTGCACGAACACGGAAGAGCCGGTAACGGATGGAACGGCGCAGGCAATAGAGGTGAATGCCGGAATAGCGAAGTCTACCCGTGCAGTGATCAGCGGCGGTTATGTGAATGACCTTGAAGTCTCGTTCGCCCGTCTGGATAATCCGGGTACAACTACCGAATGGAATACCCCGTCTATCGATGCTGTCCGCATAGGTGGAACAGGTAACACGGTTCTAAGGTTTGAACCGGAACAAACCTATCTGACAGAAGAAGGCGAGTCTGTTCTGATCGGTTACTATCCACGTAAGGCGTTGAACAGTGAAACCGCCAATCCGGTCAGTGTCACTTACACGATTACGGGTGAGGAGGATATAATGGCAACAGGAGTGCAGACCGGTTCACTGGTGGATAAGTTCGAGACTTTCACCTTCAACCATCTGCTTACCCAATTGCAGTTCAAATGTACGGGTTCTGCCGGAGCGATCGCAAAATGGACGTCGGTTACTTCCATCAAAGTGAAAAACACCTATACTGCTTTGAAGCTATCGCTCGATAAAACCAAGGGAGCTCAACTGGCTGCAACGGGTGAAGCCAACCAAACGCTGACTGTTAAAAACTATCCGTCTGAAGTTTCGCTTCCCGATGCCGAAAAACCATTGACCGGCTATCTGTTGCTTTACCCGACGGTCAATTGGGGAACGGAGGATTTACCAATCAGTTTGGAGGTTAAAGGAACTTATGACGGAAATGCTAAAACACTGAACGTCGCTGTCTCCAATATCAGCGAAGGCGTGAAAGCCGGTTATTCGCACCTTATCACACTGACCTTTACGGAGGACGGCAAAATAGCAGTAGAAACCGGCATTGCTGAGTGGCAACCGGGTAATGGCGGTAGTACTACTATTATCCCCGGAGAGTAACCTTTCCCCTCTTCGAGAGGGGGCAGGGGGTGTGTAAATTAAAAAAACAAGACAACCATTAAGTTCATGAACAATTTCATAGTCACAATATCAATCTCCATCGCGATCCTTCCGGGCTTCGCCGCCTGTTCAGACAGCAATCCTACTCCGGAGCCAGTCCCGGAAACCGCGGTGTGCCTGGAAGGTGCGATCGGAGAGTCAACGCGCGGAGTGATCGGTTCCGGCTATGAACAGGATTTAAAGGTTTGCTTTGCCCGGCAGGATGAAACGACCGTCCCAGGAGAAGGTTATGGCACATGGGGTATATATGAAGCAGTACGAAGAGGCGGGAAGGGAAACCGTCCGATCGTGTTTGCCCAGTCCCAGTCATACCCGGAGGACGGTCGCCGTATCCGCCTGCACGGCTATTATCCGGCAAAGGGTGAGTCGGAAGCTGTTGCAGGAACGGGCAAAGTCGCCTTTACTGTTGACGGAACGACGGATATTATGTCAACGGGAATCCTGACGGCTAGTGGATATGTTCCGGTACAAACCTGTACGTTCCGTCATTTACTGACACAGGTCCGTTTGGTTTGTTACAGTGACCGTGCTGATGGTTGGGGAACAATAAAAACGATCGAAGCGCTAGACGTACATACGCGTCAGAGACTGGATTTGGGGCAGGAAACTCCCTGTTTAAACGATATATCGTCGAATGATGGAATAAAAAATATCCCGGTGCAGGATATAACAAACTTACTGGTCCCGGATGTGACATCCGGCGAAGACCTTCCCGAACCGCAAGGATATCTCCTGCTCCCGGTTTCCCCGGTGGACGGAACTGCAGAACACCCGTTGCACCTTCGGATAACAACAACGAAAGACGGCAGGGGAACCGAACATGAAACAGTTTCGGAAGTCTCCTTCCATATCGAAAGTGGCTTTCAGACAGGTAAAAGCCATGTCGTAACACTCTTCTTTACGGATAAAAGTCAGATACAGACTACCTCCGTCAGTGTAGAAGGCTGGACAGACCGTGAACAAAATGATATGCCGATATAAAACGATTAAATAATATGCAATGAATACTTTAAAACAAACGAAAATGAAAACAACTAAGACAATGTGGGTTATGTTGGTAACCCTTCTGACAGCGACGAGCTGCTCGGAAACAGAAACCGAAATCGACCCTGAACCGGGTAGTGGCGGTCAGGTATCTTTGGGTATCACTCCCAATTTGAAAGTGGATGCCGGAAGCAAAGCGTCAACAAAATCGGTGGTGAACGGTGATCTGATTACCTATACCGATTACAATGCTGCGCCCGGTTTGGGAGTCGTGGTGACCAACAGCGATGTAACCGGCTGGTATACTCCCGACGGAACAGAATATACAGGTCACCATGTCTGGTATATGGGTGACGAAACAGGAAAGAACTGGATTTCGATCAAGGAAAAGAAAGATACTTATAAATTAACGAAAGAAGCCCCTTATTACCTGACGGAGGCAGTCGGTAAGGTGTATGCCTATTATCCTTATGATGCGACAAATACTTTCTCCTCTTCCATAAACAGTGAATCCGACTTGAAAATCCCTGTAAAAGTTCTTGCTACCGGTAGTATAGATGCCTCTACGAACAATGCGAAAAAGTACTGGAAGAGTTCAGCTGGAGGTGGAACTTGGACTTCGCGATTAGCGGCTAACGATGTCAAGCTGTCCGAGGCTACTGAAAAAGACTACCTGTATTTTTTCGCATCGGAAGGACGTTATGTGAACAACGGCCGTGCCAAAGGGCAGACTCCTTTCGACCCTGAGGGCGGTGCGACGAATAACGATACAAAGAACCCCGGCTACCTGATCAACCTGGATATGAACCACGGCCTGGCAATGATCTCTTTCCGAGTGTACGACGGCGGTCATTTGAGTGATGACGATGTGGCTTTCAAACAGTTCGTGATACAGAACCATGGGGAAAGCGACGTTTTAAAGACCGGAGACGGAAAAATGGCCCTTTCGAATGGAGCGATAACGGAAAATGCAATATCCGGTTCCGTGACGCGTACGATTTCAAACTATACGCTGATGCGACAGATAGAAGAAGGAGACCAAAGTGAAAAAGCATTTATAGCAAACGGTTCCCAGGTGACGGGACAGGTCGTTTCGCGGTCGGTCAGCAGCCTTGTGTATCCTGTTACTTTCGGAGATAACCAGATCGATGTGGTAATCACGCTTCAAGAACAAGGTAAACAGGCAGTCGATTATACAGTGACGTTGCCCGGATATGAGTGGACTGCCGGAGCGAACTGTGTGTACACCTTCTCTGCCGGTCGTAACAAACTGACGCTGATGGATGTAACCGTTCAGGAGTGGCAGGATGACGACCAGCCGGATATTCCGCTATAAAAACCATTAAAAACAAAGCCCATGAAACAGTTCTTATATACACTTTCGGCTGTCTTCTTCCTTTTCCAGTGTACAGCCTGTACGGAGGCGGAAGTAATGCATCCCGACGGCGGGAAGCAGAAGGAGGAAAGTGCTCCTCTGGGTGTGAAAAGTCTGGGTATGTGGGTGGAAGTGGAATCCCGGAGCGTCGTTACAGGAGGTCCGGGGGAGGAAGACAAGAATCCGAACCCGCTCACCTCCGTTGCGGTATGCGTCACCAAACAAAATAGCAGCGGTGCAGTCAGTTTCTATGCGAGCAGTGTCAAAAGTCAGCTGTTCACCTACAATGCCACGGTTGTGCCGCCTGCCTGGGAGTTGGCGGAAGGAGAAGAGCCGCTCTGCCTGTATACGGAAAAAGGGACTGTTTATGCCTATGCCCCGTCCGAGAAAAGCATGTCGCTTTCGGGAACTCCGAAAGTGCCGTCGATAAGCGGTGTCAAGGTACTGGATAAGCAAAAGTTTTCCTTCAATGACGGCGGTACCCCGGTGGATGCCGCGACCGATGTGCAATGGGAAACCGACCAGGACGATTACCTCTACTGCATGGCGGCGGAACAGGTAGACCGCTGGCATCCGGAGGTATCGCTTCTGATGCAACATGCGCTCTCGAAAGTGAGTTTCCGTGTATCGGAGGAAGGAGAGGCTTTTGCCGGTTGCCGTGTGAAACAGGTGGTACTGAAAAGTAGCGGAGGATTTAAAAAGTCGACTTCAGCGAAACTGAACCTT
Source organism: Parabacteroides chongii (assembly GCF_029581355.1). Lineage (NCBI taxonomy): Bacteria > Pseudomonadati > Bacteroidota > Bacteroidia > Bacteroidales > Tannerellaceae > Parabacteroides > Parabacteroides chongii. Next base: position 3,790,105 of record NZ_CP120849.1, read on the forward strand.
TCGACGGGTACTTTGGAAGGAACGCTGACGGCAGTCGATCAACTGGTGTTTACGGCAGGTGGCGATATGCGCGGTATCGGAAGTGTAACAGGAGCAGGAGAGGGCAATAAAACGCCTGTTCAGGCATTCGGGTTGGTTGTTCCGGTGACGGGTGCCGGTGTCACATTGGAACTGACGCTGGATGATGGCCGGGTATTTACGATGAAGCCGTCCGGGAGTAGTGGAACGGATCCCGGCATGTTTACGGCCAAATGGGAAAAGGGATATAATTATATCTACAATATCCGTATGCAGGCGCAGGGTATCGAACTGACAGATATCCGGGTGGCAGGCTGGAATGATGGCGGTGAATATGATATACCGGTAGAATAATGGAACACACATAAAACATTATAACATGAAACGATATTTGATCTATCTGACAGGGGTACTGTTTTGTGGATTACTGCTCGGTTGCACAGCCGGTCCGGTAGAGGACATGCCGGAAACGGCGCAGCTGGTGGCAATCAGTTTCGGAAAGCCCGATCTGGGTATTCCGGTCGTCCTGACCCGTGCAGATGAAACGGTAACGCCTGCTCCGGAACTGGCCTTCTTACCCGCAGGTGCGACAGTGCGTATTTGCGGCTATCTGAGGGGAGAGGCGGGTACGTCTACCGCTCCTGCTTCTTTTGCAACGGCTGCCCCTTCGTTTGAAGTGACCTATGTGGTGGAAGCGGACGGGTCTTTATCTCCCTGTATGGTGGATGATACCGGAACGGAGCTTCCCGGAAATGCCGGAGAACTGATCGTAAGGGGAGGCATTTATGATTTTTATGCCGTTTCCCCCGCTCGAAAGCCGTTGAAAGATACCGATAATCGTTATACGATACCCTCTCTTCCCCATAAGGAAGACATAATGACCTCTTTTGCCCGCGAGGTCACGATCTCGCGTACTTCGCGTGTGGTGGAGCTGGAAACCTTCCGCCGACAATGTGCGCTTCTAGTGTTCAATGTCGCCCCTTCGCCGGGCAACGCACTTCCGTTTAAACAACTCTTTGGAACGAAGCTGGTATTGAGCAATATCTCTTCCTCCGGTGCCTCTCTGATCGTCGGAGCGGATACGGGAATCTTTCCAACCGGTGGCGGAAGTGGAACGGAGGCAGAGGTAGTGTTCGGTAGCGACGAGTTTGTTCCTGTGGAAGAGGGTTCCGATCCAAAGAATATGAAACTGAACAAGGTGAAAGGAGTTATCCTTCCTAAAAACGACCGGCCTTTCGGAGTGGAGATCAGTGTGCAGAGAGATGACGAGACAGCTACCCTGAAAGCGACCGTCGACAAACGGATCACTTTCGATGCGGGCAAACGGTATGTATTCACCCTGGAGGTGAAGAACGACGAAAGCCGTTTGAATCTGAGGGTATTGGCATGGAATGCCGTCCCTTTTACGGACGGAAATGTGGGAGGTCCCGATGAACCTTATCCCGACCCCGATATTCATCAGGGGATAGGTATCGTGATGACTGTGGCAAGTTGGAAGAATATCATTTGGAGCGGGGTAGCCGGAGGGGGAGAGGGAGAATAATTTGTCAATAAATAGAATGAGAATCAAGTTAAGAATAATACGAGAATGGAACGGATGAGTGAAATAAGGAACGTACTTCCTGTTAGTTTGTTTATCTGGGCAGTCTTTCATCTATTGTCCGGCTGTACGCAAACGGAAGTAGTGGATGGACCGCAGTTGCCCGAAGCAGGTAAAGAGGTTCAGGCGACGTTTCATCTGAATGTGCTGGCGAACCGGGATTCTCAGACACGGAGCATCGCGTTTACAGCCGACGGAACGGTCGATACGGATTCCATTCCGGTAAATCCGAAAGATACGGTTGTGACAAAAGCAACTACAGCATTGCCTGACGCGGAGGAAAGCGGGATCGCTCACCTGTGGATCGGCCAGTATGATGCGGATGGCAGTTGTATCTTCAACCAGTATTTTTCTGTAATAACCGGTAACGAGGTAGATGTCCGTTTGAAAGATGGCGGAGGTAAGGAACATCATATCTGGTTTGTAGCGAATACCAGTGACCTGGGAAAGATCGAAACCGAAGCAGTTTTGCAGAAACATGTGTTGACGTATTCATCAGAAGAAGACGGTCTGCCTTCAAACCGATTGTGCGGGATGGTGGGTTCATGGAGTGGTCCTATCGATGAGGGAGGTGTAGAAAATATCCATGTGGATTTGACGCGGTTGGTGGCAAAAATATCATTTGCCTATCTGATCGGAGGAACAGATTTTTCATTTACTCCAACGTCGGTGACATTGAACTCCGTACCGGACAGATATCAGATCAAAGTTCCGGTAAATCAGTTGACGGCCGATATGATTTATAAAACATATAACGGAACTGCCGGTAAGGACGGTGCTACGATGTATTGGTACCTGCCTGAGAATATGGCCGGTACGGTAAGCGGTGAGAATGCTGTCAAGTCAGATAAGAAGAAAACGGGTAAAGGGGTGACGAATGCCACTTATATAGAACTGACCGGTCAGGCGGTGCAGTCCGGAGTGACTTATGAGAATGTCCGTTTCCGTTTTTATCCTGGCAGTAATGAGAATAATTACGATATCGAACGTAACTCTCATTATACGATGAATGTCACATTGGCGGGTATAGATATAACCGACGAACGTATCACGGTGGGTACGATTCCTCCGGTCGAGATCACTCCGGGTAATATGCCTGCGAGGGTAGGCGGTGAAAAGGAGTTACAGATCACGGCTCGTCCGGGACAGCCATGGATGATTAAATTGCCGGACTGGCTGTCGGCACAGGTAAAAGATAAAAATCTTACAGTACCCGTAAGTGGTAGTATTTCTTATCAAGGCCCTGCCCAACTACTGTTCAAGGCGGAAACAGCCAATCCCAAAGCGGAAACCCGTACTTTTTCTTTTCCTCTTACTATAACGGGTGAAGAACAAACGATAGAGATCGTACAGGACGGTTCGACTTTGGAGGCTGGCGGTTCGATTTCTCTAAGTGCCGTTTCCGGTTCGGAGGGCAGTTCTACTTTTACGGCAACGAAAGGTTTACCATGGCGTGCTGTCTTGTCGGATGGCAGTTGGTTAACTTGGGCATCAAGTAATCCGGGAACCGGTAATGATACAGCCACAGGTGAAAGCCAGAATTTGATAGTAAAAGCTACGGCGAGTAACCCGTATGCAAAGGAGCGTTCCGTCAATATAACGGTAGAAGGGGGAGAATCGATCGGAAGTGTGGATTATCATAATCTTCAAAAGAATATATCGGTTACGCAAGCTGCTTCTACGGTAACTTGTCCGGCTGAACCGGTTGTAGTAACAGCCGAAGGGGCAAATGCAGCAAATGCAGCAACTTCTTCGTTTACTGCGACCTCCGGTCTATCGTGGAAAGCGGCAGTGTCGGAAGTGAACTGGATAAGTCTGACCGGTCAAACGGAAGGCACGACTACGGCTGCACCCCAAAATGTAACGTTTACTGTCCCGGTAAATCCAAACTCCAGTGTGCGCAGTGGAGCAATAAATGTACGTGTAGGAGACGAAACCGAAGGCCCGACAGGTACGATCGCAGTGCAACAGGAAGCTTCAGTTATTGAAGTTGTTGGGCCAACTGAAAAAATAGCAAGTGCAGGAGGCAAAGTTTTCGGTATAATTACAGCCACACCAGGTTTACCGTGGACTATAAATCCCCAAACTGATAATGGCATAACAATAAATCCGACCAGTGGTTTGGGTGAAGCTACATTAGAGTTTAGTGCTCCTACCAATAATGGTAGTGCCCTTATAGGTTCATTTATCGTGACAGTGACAGACGCAAGCCCGATACGTACAGCAAATATAAGTGTGGAACAAGCATCAGCGATAACGGAACCTATCATCGGTAACATTGAGGTTCAAAAGCGCGATGCAGGCTCCGCCAGATGGTCTGGAGCTAGTGTAATCTGTACCAGCCAAGAAGGAGGATGGCGCTTACCTACGTTTGATGAGCTAATTATGATAAGAGCAAATATCGCAACATTAAAAGCTATAGAGGGTTTTGTTGATTTCGCTCAAAAAACGTGGGAGTATTATACTAGTAGTACCGTTTGCGAAGACCATACTAATCACAAAGCATTAAACATGGGTGACGGTAGCGTGAAGACCCGCGATATTGAATCATACTATATTCGCTGTGTCCGGGACAGATAGTTGTGCCCAGCTTAACTCAATGAATGATGATGGTCTGTGATCCGAGGTTTGGAGGGCAATAGAATACCCTTATGACAGAGAAAGCAGAGACTGGCCCATTGGTAAAGAGCGATCAAGCGCATTTACCAAACCACTTTCAGGTGACAGTTGACAAGTGACAGTTGACAAGTGGGCTTCGCGATCGAAGAGAGAAAGAGGTGAACCTTTATTTTATGGAGGCGGCGCTCTTTCTGTCCTGGCGGGCTTGACCCGCCATCTCATACTAATCACTGAAAAATGGTGTAGGATGAGATCCCGGGTCAAGTCCGGAATGACAGAGCTGACGTTCTGATATGGAAACACACAGATTCATTTCTGATAAAAAGCGATCTTTGACATATTGAGGGTTTGAAGAAAAATAATATGGCGGTTACAGGCTATATTGCCTTGAATTGATTACATTTGCATGTATATATATAATGTATAAATCGTATCGCCTTATGAAAGATAATTACATCCGTTTCGACTGGGCCATAAAGAGGCTTTTGCGGCAGAAAGCCAATTTCGGTGTGCTGGAAGGGCTACTTACTGTCTTGTTGGATGAAAAGGTGGAGATCATCGAACTGCTGGAAAGTGAAGGCAACCAGCAAACCTTTGACGACAAATTCAACCGGGTAGATATCAAGGCTAAAAACAGCAAAGGAGAGATCATCATCGTGGAAGTACAGAACACACGTGAACTGACCTTCCTTGAACGTATCCTCTATGGTGTGGCGAAAGCCATTACCGAGCATATCTCTTTGGGTGATAGTTATTACGAGGTGAAGAAAATTTACTCCGTAAATATTCTTTATTTCGATATCGGCAAGGGAAACGATTATCTGTATCACGGTCAAAATATCTTCACCGGTGTACATACCGGGGATCGTCTGGAGGTGAGTGTAAAGGAGAAAGATGTCCTGGTGCATAAGCTGCCGGCGGAGATTTTTCCGGAGTACTTTCTGATTCGTGTGAACGAATTCAACCAGGTAGCCGTCACTCCGTTGGAGGAATGGATAGAATATCTGAAAGACGGAACGATTCGTGCCGATACCACCGCTCCCGGTTTGAAGGAAGCTCGCGAAAAGCTGCTCTATCACAATATGAGCGATGAGGAACGCCGCGCCTACGACGAACACCTCAGCGATATCATGATACAGAATGATGCGTTGGACGGAGCCAAGCTGGAAGGTCGTATGGAAGAACGTTATGGAATTGCAGCCAATATGAAGAAGTTAGGTTTGGATATTCGGCTTATTTCGCAGGCGACCGGTTTGACTTCCGAAGAAATAGCGAAGCTGTAATACATTTATTTTGTAAGAATATTTTTCTTTAAACCCTCAATGTCTCGAACAATAGAGATATTGAGGGCTTTTTTTATGCTCTCACGTGAATATAACGATTAAAGACAATAAAATTATGAACAAAGCAGATTTAGTAAATGAACTGGCTGAGAAAATGCAAATTACGCAATGCCAGTCGCGACAATTTCTCAATATCTTTCAGGAGGTGTTGACAGAGGTAATAAAACAGGATACTTCCGTGATGTTACAAGGCTTTGGCGCTTTTACTCCCTGGAAACAAAAAGAACGGGAGGGGCGAAATCCTCGAACAGGCAAAGGATGTATGATACCGGCACGTACAAGTGTCAAGTTCAAACCCGGAAAGTTTTTACTCGAAGAGTTGAACCCCAGTAAATAGATAATATAGGGGCACAGATATCTTCATATAATGGGTTTTATTCTGTGTCCCTAAATGTCTGTTTTTGACTTTCCCTCAATTAATTATTCAACGCCTATCATAATATCATGAAGAAGCAAAACAAATTAGAAGCACTATTCCCCAACGGAAAAGTGCCGGACGCAAAGGTCTTTAACCGAAGCCTCGACAAAATGTCGAAAGAAGGTCGTAACCATTTCCTTGAAAAAATCTACAAAATAGCTTTCACCGTCTGGTCCACCTTACCCAAAAGGCACCAGAAATTCATCCGGGAAGTAATCATCCACGACCGCCAGTCATACGTCGACTTCATCCAGCAAAGAACCGTCATGTCCTGCCTCCGTTGTCCTCTCCGTTACCCTGTTTTGTTTATTCGAATGCTCCACCTAACCGAAATTGTCGAACGCACAGCACAAACCTCTGTAAACCATATCGCAATGTCCGTCCTGATCTGCTTCCAGATTTGTGGCAAGATCGGTACACTTGCCGGACATCTTGGCAAAGGGGAGATTGCCTATGAAGAGGCATTGGTGTTGGTGGGGAAGATGACGATTGTGGAGTTTTGCGGGTATTAATATCTGTATTTACCGCATAATGTGCGGAGAATATAAAGGCTAATATAGAAATGGAGTGATATGGATGAAATAAGCAATAAATCATTATCTTTGCTCCGAAATTATAAATATTCACGTTTTGGGAGCAATTCTTAAATTTATACTGGCTTAATATTAGCCTCATAAACCGCAGGCTGATAATTCTTTCGTTTGAGTAGTCCTACTTGAACAGGTTTCTTATTTAATTTTTTTCATTCACAGCATTGAACTTTAAGGGCATAGGCCTTTGATGTGGTTGTTTATGGCGACTTCTGAGTTTGCTATAACTGTAATGCTGTGGATCATAATCAAATATTTCAAAGAATATCAAGCACAGTATAAAAAATGGGAACTGAATATATATGGGAGATAAAACCTAAAAATACTCCTGCCTTAAAAAGAAAATGTAATCATTGTAATTGCGACCGGTTTTATTGTAGTAACAAATTCAGAATGAATGCGCAAAAAAGGAATATCGATGTCTGGTTGATTTATAGATGCGTAGAATGTGATAGTACATATAACCTAACGATTTTGTCACGCACAAAACCTGAACAGATAAAGAAAGAGTTATTTCGTAAGTTTTCGGAAAACGATGAAGAACTTGCGTGGGAGTATGCTTTTTCTTCCGAAACAGGGCGAAAAAATAGTGTCGAGTTAGATTATAGCAGTGTTGAATATGAGATATTGCATGACGATATTTCGATAAATGATATCTTGAATGCGGATGATAAGTTTGTAACATTCAAGATTCAAACCCGTTTTGAGTTCGGGTTAAAGTTATCTTCTGTCATTCGAATTTGTTTAGGATTGTCTGCAAATCAGTTAAATCGGCTGATAGAGGCAAAAGCGATATTCAGTCTTGAGGGGTATTCGCTAAAGAAACATAAAGTAAAGGATGGAGATGTTGTGCTGGTAAACAAACATATTGCGGGAATGTTTTAATTTTGTAGTGATATAGAAAAGTATTTTAATCAAATAAGTCAGCATTATGAATTTAGAAGAAGTCCTCAATTACCGCCGTTCGGTACGGGCGTATGATAAAGAAAAACCGATGGATCCGGAAAGGGTGAAGCATTGTCTGGAACTGGCGACATTGGCTCCCAACAGTTCGAATATGCAGTTGTGGGAGTTTTACCATATTACGGAGCCCGAATTGTTGGCGGATGTTTCAAGAGCTTGTCTCGACCAAAAAGCGGCTTCGACTGCTTCGCAAATCGTTGTTTTCGTTGTACGGCGGGACTTGTACAAAAAACATGCTCGGTTCGTTCTCGATTTCGAACGGGAGAATATTCGCCGGAACAGTCCGAAAGAACGTCAGGATAAACGTATCAAAGACCGGGAATTATACTACGGGAAATTGATGCCGTTTGTTTATGCCCGGTTCTTCGGGCTTTTGGGGTTGTTTAGGAAACTGCTGGCTAATACTATCAGTATCTTCCGCCCGATGATGCTCGAAGTATCTGAGAATGATGTGCGTGTGGTTGCCCATAAATCGTGTGCACTTGCCGCCCAGACGTTTATGATTGCGATGGCAAACGAAGGGTATGATACTTGTCCTTTAGAAGGGCTGGACAGCCGGCGGCTGAAAAAGGTACTGAAGTTACCTCACGGGGCTGAAATAAATATGGCTATTCCCTGCGGAATACGAGACGGAAATAGAGGAATCTGGGGAGAACGGTGCAGGTTGCCGTTTGAGGATGTTTATCGGAGGGTTTGAGGTTGCTCGTTTACTGATAAACCTTTTTATTTCTAAATAAATACTTGATGGAGACTGTCTTATTCGTTGAATGGATAGTCTTCGTCTTGTTATAACAAAAAACGCTTCATAAGATCTATTAATTCTTTATCTGATATAGTATCCTGATCGGCTTTATCGTAAATATAGAGTAAAGTGATTACTCCGTCTTCTACACTGACAATTGCTGTGTGGGTAATCACTCTGGCTCCATGACTTTTACCTTTTCCTTTGGAGGCAATAGACATACGGACTTTGTGGAGTCCGTTTCCTAAGTCGGCACCGAGGGTGGGATTTTGCTCAAGCTCTTTTACTAGTGCTGCCAGATCGCTTTTTAGTGAATGGTATTTTTTACTCAAGCGTTTGAACTCTTTGTCAAACTCTATATATGTGTCTATCCTATATTTCATTGAGTAACTCATTTACATCTTTGAACATACCCTTAGTCTCTTTTCCATCCTTGCGAGCTTTAATGGCTAATAATCCATTTTTTATACTATCCAGCATCTCTTCCTTGGTTGGCTCCCGGTCTTCCTGGTCAACATTGGAGGTCGCTTGTTTCAAACGGCGGATAGAAGTTAAAGCTTTTTTGACGAGTACTTCATCATCGAGGATAGTGGCAATTTCCTGTAAGAGGGTAAGTCTTAATTCTACTGCTGTCATATATAACTCCTTTCTATTAAATAAATCTTCTCACAAAGATATACTTTTTTAGGGATGATATATAGGTAAATACAATTAAATTACTTGAACTGCTCCTGATTTAGAGAGTAATATTTCCCTTTTAAGCGGAGAAGTTCTTCATGATTTCCTCGTTCTACGATCTGTCCGTGTTCGAGTACCAGGATCACGTCTGCGTTTCTGATGGTAGAGAGGCGGTGGGCGATGATCAGGCTGGTGCGTCCCTGCATCAGTTGGTCGAGACCTTTCTGGATGAGTATCTCGCTACGGGTGTCGATATTGCTGGTTGCTTCGTCCAATAATAGGATAGGAGGGTCGGCAATAGCGGCACGAGCAATATTAAGCAACTGACGTTGTCCCTGGCTGAGGTTGGCACCGTCGTTTTCCAGCAGGGTATCGTATCCCTGGGGCAGACGTTTGATGAAAGAATGAGCAGCAGTCAGTTTGGCTGCTTGTACAACTTCTTCATCGGTCGCGTCCAGACGTCCGAAGCGGATATTTTCACGGACAGTTCCTGTGAACAGGTGAGTGTCCTGTAAAACGATCGCCATGGATTGGCGCAGGCTGTTTCGTTTGATCAGTTGTATCGGGTGACCGTCTATGGCAATTTCGCCCGACTGGATATCGAAGAAACGGGGGAGCATGTTCAGTATGGTTGTCTTCCCGGCTCCGGTGGCACCGACTAATGCTATTTTACAACCGGCAGAGGCATGGAGCGAGATACCTTTCAGGATCGTTTTCTCCGGTTTGTATCCGAAATAAACGTCTTTCATGGAAACATCTCCCTGTACCTGCTGTAAAGCGATGGCTTCGGGGGAGTCCGGTGTTTCCGGTGCTTCGTCGATCACTTCGAAGATACGTTCGGCTCCGGCAATGGCTGCCTGGATACTGTTGTAAAGGCTGGCCAATTCATTGATCGGACGTCCGAACTGGCGGGAATATTGCAGGAAGGCTGCAAGACCGCCGACATCAAAACCACGAAAGATGGCGAGTAGGGCACCTACAATCGTGATAAAGACGTAATTCAATGTGTTCAGGTTTTGCATGACGGGCATCATCATACCGGAATAGAACTGAGCTTTCTCTGATTTGCCTTTCAGGTCGTCATTGAGCGTATCGAAGTCGGACTGTACTTTCTTTTCGTGTCCGAATACTTTGATCACCTTTTGGCCGCTTATCATTTCTTCGATATAACCGTTCAGGGTACCGATAGACTCCTGCTGGGCTTTGAAGTATTTGCGGCTTCGCTGAACGATCCCTTTGGCAAAGAGGAACATTAGTGGAACGGTGATCAGAGTTACCAGAGTAAGTATCGGACTGATATATAACATCAGGCTGAAGATACCGATCAGGGTAAGAGCGCTCGACAACATATCCGACAGGCTGTCGGTCAGTGCATCACTGATCTTGTCTATGTCATTCGTGTAACGGCTCATCAAGTCGCCGTGCTGGTGTGTGTCGAAATATTTGACCGGCAGATGTTCCATTTTCTGGAAAAGGTCAGCACGCATACGGGTGACGGTGCGCTGGCCTATTTTATTCAGCAGGATATATTGGATATAGACGGCGGCGACTCCTGTCAGGTAAATGGCGGCAAGGATAGCCAAGACCCTGATCAATCCGTGAAAGTCTCCGGGAAGGATATAATCATTGATAATTGGTCGCAACATGTATGACCCCAATAGATTAGCCACGATACTGACAATGATCAGAAAGCCGATCACGAACAACAGCCGCTTGTCGCAGGACAGGTATGAAATCAGCCGGAAGAAAGTTTTCTTTCCTTTCCGAGGCTTTGCATTCTCTTTTAAATGATCTCCGTGTGCCATATCCTATAATAATACTTGTTGTGAATGATAGATTTCCTGATAAACGGTAGATGTTTCGATCAATTCATCCGGAGTTCCTATGGCGTTGATCTCGCCGTCTTCGAGTACGATCACCCGGTCGGCCGATTGCATCGTATTGATCCGCTGGGTGATGATAAATACAGTCGTGTCGTGTAACAACGCATTCAGGTTATTCCGTATTTTCAGTTCTGTTTCTGTATCGACAGCACTCGTACTGTCATCCAGGATCAGTATTTTAGGTTTACGGAGCAACGCACGGGCGATGCAGATACGCTGTTTCTGTCCGCCGGAAAGATTGATGCCTCCGCGTCCTAGCAACGTATTGTAACCGTCCGTGAAGGACTGGATAAAATCGTGTGCTTCGGCGGCGCGGGTGGCTTCTTCTATCTCTTCCATCGATGCGTCGGGTTTTCCCCATTTGAGGTTCTCGACGATCGTTCCGGTGAATAGTTCGTTTTTTTGAAGGACCATGCCGATCCCCTGGTGAAGTTCATCCAGGTTATAGTCTTTTATCGGGATATTGTCGATCCGGATTTCTCCGGCAGTAACATCGTATAACCGCGGTATCAGTTGTACCAAGGAACTTTTAGCAGAGCCGGTAGCACCGACCAGAGCAATCGTTTCGCCGGGTTCGGCCCGGAAGCTGATATGCTGTAGAATGTCATTTTCTCCACCGATGTAACGGAAACTGACATCATTAAATCTTACTTCTCCTTTCTCTACCCGGTGTTTGTTTTGAAGCCCTTCCCGGGTGTTTGTCAGGGAGGGTTCTGTATTGAGCACTTCCATGATTCGTTTAGAGGAAGCGGAAGCACGGGCATATGACATGATGATCATGGAAAGCATCATCAGAGACATTAGTACCTGGAAAACGTAATTGACGAATGAGATCAGTTCGCCCACCTTTAGTTCGCCGTCCATCACCTTTTGTCCACCCAACCAAAGGATGGACAGTATGGATAAATTCATGACTAACTGCATGACCGGAAAGATGGAAACGACGATGTTGGACGCACGGATCACCATATCACGCAGTTCTTCGCTGCTTTTGACAAATTTATCCGTCTCAAAATCTTCTCTGACAAAAGATTTGACAACACGGATATTGATGAGGTTTTCCCTGACCACGCCATTCAGTTGGTCTACTTTTTGTTGTACTTTCAGGAAATAAGGAAATCCTTTGCTCAGGATCAGGTATACACTTCCTCCGAGGATCGGGATAGCTGCTATCAGGACCAACGCCAGTTGTTTATTGATACTGACGACAAAGAAAACGGCCATGATGAGCATCAGTGGAGAGCGTAATAAAAGTCTCATCGACATCAGAACGATCTGCTGTATGCGGGATATATCGCTAGTAAGCCTTGTGACAAGCGAAGCTGAACTGAATTTGTCGATATCGAAAAAGGATAGTTGTTGTATTTTATTGAAGAGTGTTCCCCGTAGATCTGTACCGAAGCCGATTCCGATGCGGGAAGAAATGTAAGTATTCACAATACTGACCAATAATCCCCCGACGGATACCAACACCATATAGGTCCCGATCCGGGTAATAACCGACAGGTCACGCGGCATGACCCCATTGTCAATGATTTCAGCCATGAACATCGGCTGAACCGTTTCACACAGCACAGTGATCAGTACAAGAAGCGGACTGATCAACAATCCCACTTTATATCGTTTAAGAATTTGCCAGTATTTTCCCATATCGTTATTACAAAGATAGAACATAATTGGGAAATGATATGTTTTCGGGTTTCTGAAATATGGAGTTACAGGCTATTGTAACTCCGTATTCCTTTCCACCAGTATCTCTGCAAACGCTCTGTCGGTCAGTTTGCTTTCTATCCAGGAAAGGATATCGAATGTTTTAAGTAACTGTTTTTCGTATTTATCCTGCCTGATCTTCGTTATTTCTTTTTGGAATTGCATCCACAATTTATTTCGGGCTTTCTCATAAGATGGCAACGGATACCCCATGACAAAGCGGAACAAAAGTTTCTCTGTTTGGTACGTCTGCTTTTCATAACGCATATTCCGTTTGATGGAGTTGATCTCATTCTCAAAGAAACTGTAATCCCCGAGTTCCGCCTGTATGAGGAGGTTGATCAAACGTGCTGTTTTATAGGATGGTAACGCATAGAATTGTTTGCCAGCACTGAATATCTTCTTCATGCTTTTACGTGCTTTACCGGGATTTCCCAGACATAGATGAAGGATCGCAGTATTCAGATACAATTTAAGTTGTGTCTCCGGCCTGAGTAAACCGGCCTTTTTGAATAAGCTGTCTTCGTTTTCTTCCGATAGGTGGAGTACCTCTTCCAATTTCCCTGTATTTATCAGAGCAGCCTGTTCGTATTGATAGATGCAAGCACTTATTTCCAGAAGAAATTCGGTAGCGTAGTCGCCTTGTTGTATTTTTTTCAACCGTTCGATAAAGAAGGGCATTTCTTTATATAAACCTGCCGTATGGAGGCTGTCCAGTACACCCTTTATTGCGCTTAGATAATAGATCGGAGGATTCAGAATCAGATGCTGGTTCGATTCAAAAAGAGTGATAAGTTCCTGATAAAAGCGGATCGCTGATTTATAATTACCCGTATTCAGATAGTAGGCTGCCTGGAACAGCAGGTGTAGTTTCTTGGCCTCAAAACCTTTATATGAACTATTGGCTATCAGATTGAGTTCGCTCAATACCAGATCGTTCAGGTTATCTTTCTGTTTGTCCGACCGGACATATCCTTTATAGGTGATGCGGTGCTTTAGAATATCATATAGTTGCAGATGAAGGTTCGTATTTCTTGAATACTTCATAATGTCGTTTATTTTCATCTGCTTACTGACTAACTCCCTTTCGGAAATCTCCTTAAAGCCAAGCGAACTGAGATATTTCAGTTCTGTTCGCCGAATGAGAAGGAGAAGAGGGTCGTTCTCATAAGTCACTGCCAGGCTTTTGGCCTTATCCAACTGGCTGAAAGCGGCATCGAAGAGTTCCCTTTCAAAAAGTATCTCGGCTTTGGTGATATGGTCGAAGATCGCTGTCTGTACATCTTCTTTCTTTCGTAGATGGGCCAGGCAATCCATGATCACCCGGTAAAGATGTTTTGCTGCCATCTCAAAGTTACCTTTGCTCTGTTCCTGACAGTAAAGTTTACAGATATCCTCGGAGGGAGTCCCTTTATTGATCAGGTCGAACAGAAGGAGATAGTTCTTTTCACCGCTTTGCAAATTCGCGTACAGGCGGAAATATCTTTTTTCCGCTTTGGTAAGTGATTGGATAAGCAGGATCAGATGATCCGGATTTGTGTATTTCATATCTGTATCGGATTGTTCTTTCAGGATATTAGTTCCTGTTGCACGACGAAATTAAATAAACTTTTTCATATGAAGACTGTAAAAATGTTTTTTCTATTCTTGTTTTACTCTCGGAAAGAGGGATATTTATAACTTGTTTTGTGAATTATATTCATTTGCTTATTAGTGATTTATTGTTCTATGGTAGAAATAAATCTTAGATTTGGGTTTATCTGTATACTCAAATTATTCATAGAATAGTAGAGAATATAAAGTTATATTTGTATCGCTTCATTGCAGACTTTAAATTTTATAGATATGGACACTGAACAATTAGACCGGCATAATATCCTGGTGGTTGGTAGCAGCAATACGGATATGGTTATTAAAGCCGGACATCTTCCCCGTCCGGGGGAAACCATTGTGGGAGGGACATTCTTTATGAACCCCGGTGGTAAAGGGGCCAACCAGGCAGTCACTATTGCCCGTTTGGGAGCTTCCGTCACTTTTATATGTAAAACGGGCAGTGATATTTTCGGTCATCAGTCGCAACAACTTTTTGAGGAAGAAGGCATCAATACCTCGTATATCTTTTCTGATTCGGAGCATCCTTCCGGGGTCGCTTTGATTACTGTGGACGATCATGCCGAAAACTGTATTGTTGTTGCCTCGGGAGCAAATGCCAATTTATTACCGACCGACCTGGCAAAAGCGGAAGAGGCGATCGACCAGGCGGATATTGTCCTGATGCAGTTGGAGATTCCGATGGAAACAGTCGAGTATGTTGCGGAAATAGCTTATCGCAAACATAAAAAAGTGATACTGAATCCTGCTCCGGCGCATCCATTATCTCCTTCATTACTGAAACATCTCTACATGATCACCCCAAATGAGACGGAAGCTGAAATGATTTCCGGTGTGAAGATAACCGACCGGGAATCGGCAGTTAAGGCAGCCCGTATACTTTCTGAAATGGGAGTGGAGAATGTTATCATTACGCTGGGTTCGAAAGGAGCATTGGTGTATGGTGCTGAGGAAGCAGATTTTGTACCGGCTCTGAAAGTGGAAGCCGTGGATACAACCGCTGCCGGTGATGTCTTTAACGGTGCACTGACTGTTGCTTTATCGGAAGGACGGAGTCAATTGGAGGCAGTCCGTTTCGCTTGTAAGGCTTCGGCAATCTCGGTAACCCGGGTCGGGGCACAATCTTCTGTCCCTTACCGGAGTGAAGTCGATATATTTGAGTAAACATTATAATCTTATCAATAAAGTAGACCATGAAACAATCCTTTTTGTTAATCTGTGTATTATCCCTGCTGGTCGCCTGTAACGGAACAGCGAAGAAAGCAACGCAGGAAGCTGCCGTACAACCAGTGAATCTGATTCTGGATACCGATTTGGGCCCTGATTACGACGACGTAGGGGCGATGGCTGTTATGCATGCACTAGCCGACAGCGGTTATGTGAATATACTCGCAACCTTGTCTTCTAACCACGATGAGTTGGTTATTCCTTGTATAGAGGTGTTGAATACATATTTCAACCGCCCTGATATTCCGTTGGGAGCACCTAAAAGCGAAGGTGGTGTAACAATGACTTCCGGTCATAAAATAAAATGGACGGAGATATTACCGGCTAAATATCCGCATAAGACTAAAAAGACATCGGACGCTCCGGATGCAGTCCAGGTATATCGTAAAATATTAAGTTCGCAACCGGATGGCAGCGTTGTCATTTGTACTGTCGGCTTTTTCACGAATCTGAAGGACCTGCTGCTTTCTGTCGGCGATGAATACAGCCCGTTATCAGGAAAGGAACTGGTTGCTAAAAAGGTAAAAAGAGTCGTGGCGATGGCTGGCTTGTTCCCGCAGGGACGTGAGTTTAATGTGCTTTGTGACACACCGGCATCGAAAGTAGTTGCCGAACAATGGCCTACAGAGATCGTTTTCAGTGGCTTTGAGATCGGTAATGTCATTTTTACCGGGAAGAAACTGGTGGCATCCGATATAGATAATAGTCCTGTCAAAGACACCTATGCACAGTGTTTCGCAGAAGGCGATCCGGACGGTCGGATGAGCTGGGACCTGACGGCGGTTCTGGTTGCGATCAAAGGTTATGAACCGTACTATAACGTAGAACGGGGAATCTTTAAGGTAATCGATGAAGAAGGCAGCAACACCTGGATCCCGGATGAGAACGGCCGGGACCTTCGGCTGATCGAAAAAGTTCCGGCCAGCCAGATGGCAGCTTTGCTGGATAATTATATGATGCATCAACCTGTATTAAAATAGAAAAGTTATGTTTATCGTACAAAGTTATACTTTAGCAATCGTTTTCTGTGTCGTTACCATGCTATGCTGGGGCTCCTGGGGAAACACACAGAAGTTGGCTTCCAGAACATGGAGGTACGAGTTCTTTTATTGGGATTATGTGATCGGAGTACTTTTATTCTCCATCCTTTCCGCTTTCACTCTGGGAAGTTTTGGTTCGGAAGGGCGCAGTTTTCTGCCCGACCTGATACAGGCAGACTGGAACAATATAGGCAGTGCTTTCCTGGGAGGCGTTATTTTCAATGCTTCCAATATTCTGCTTTCGGCGGCAATCGCTATATGCGGAATGTCCGTTGCTTTTCCAGTGGGAGTTGGGTTAGCCTTGGTGCTGGGCGTGCTGATCAATTATTTCGGTGCGGCAAAAGGAGAACCGTCCTATATCTTTGCAGGTGTAGCTTTGATCACGGTTGCCATTATATTGAACGGCCTGGCTTATAAAAAAGCCCTGGTCGGATCGAAGAAAGTCTCCGGTAAAGGCATCTTTATTTCTGTTGCCGCCGGTGTAATTATGGCTTTCTTCTACCGTTTTGTAGCAGCTTCGATGGACCTGGATAATTTTGCCTCTCCGGCAGCCGGAAAACTGACACCTTATACGGCTGTATTCATTTTTGCTTTGGGTGTTTTTGCCAGTAATTTTCTGTTCAATACGATCGCGATGAAGAAGCCGGTGGAAGGTGCGCCTGTTTCCATAAGCGGTTATTTCAAAGGCAATATCCGGACTCATCTTGTCGGAGTATTGGGAGGCGTGATCTGGTGTATCGGGCAATCATTCAGTATGATTGCATCTGAAAAGGCAGGAGCGGCAATATCCTATGGTTTAGGGCAGGGAGCGACGTTAGTCTCCGCCTTATGGGGGATCCTGGTTTGGCATGAGTTCCGGGGAGCACCTAAATCTTCCGATTATTTGAATCTGGGTATGTTTATCTTTTTCGTCATAGGATTGGGTTTCCTCATCTACGCGGGTGCCTGATACTTTGTAATTGAAAGAAATCCGGGGATAGAGTGCTTTTTATGGGCCTTTATCCCCGTTTTTGTACGATAATACCAAAAATATCGGGAAAAAGCCTTACTTTTGTCTTAGTTTCTTGTTTATTGGGTATAGTATATAACTAAAAAAACAGGTCTATGAAAGAAGAAGGCGATGTATTCAAGAGGTTCCGTGACTCTTTTAGTAAGATGGACGGACATTTCCATATTTTAGAACAGCGTGTTCCGGTAGAACTTCAGATGGAATATTTTAAATATTCCGAACAGGTTCGTAAAGGCAAAGTGAAGCAAGATTTGGATGATATGGATTATACAGCCTTCCGCGAAAGTCTGTCTAATCCGGAGGCG
The DNA here is from genome assembly GCF_029581355.1 of Parabacteroides chongii. Classification (NCBI taxonomy): domain Bacteria; kingdom Pseudomonadati; phylum Bacteroidota; class Bacteroidia; order Bacteroidales; family Tannerellaceae; genus Parabacteroides; species Parabacteroides chongii. Next base: position 3,807,861 of record NZ_CP120849.1, read on the forward strand.
ACAACCGATTATAAGAAATATATTTTATCCATGTTGGCCACTTCAAAGGAAGTGAAGGCCTATCGGATGCTGGAAGATTATGTGCAGCATCCCGATGAAGATGTCAGCAATTGGGCATATATGGCTTTGATGGAAAGCCGTATCTCGTTGGAGTCGGAATTGTCGGATGAGAAACAAATATATATTTCTACAGGGCTGGGAGGCAAAGGTGAAAAATTGCGCTTTTACGTATTGATGTTGTCCAAGGACAGGAACCCTTTTCTGGACTATCAGCGTAAAGTGATCGAACGTGAATTCGCTTACTTTTTGCCGCAGGCAGACTGTGAGATAGAACGGTTGACGATCGGTGAACAATATGTGGAACTGGTATTTTTGATACCGGTGCGTGCAGACATCAAGTTAACTCTCGACAGGGTTATCAATGAATGTAATCAGTACGGTGATTTCCTTTCGGATATCTTTACGATAACGAACGTAAAAGAACTTACGCAGCAGGAGATTACTGATATTATAAATAAGAATGGAAACAGTAAAACAAGCCATTAAGTATGGCGTGGTAGGGGTGAGTAACACCTTGATAACAATGGCTGTTATCTGGGTGATGATGAAACTCTTCGGATGTCGGGAAGGTTTATCTAATTTAACGGGATATGTAGCAGGATTGCTGAATAGTTTCATCTGGAACAAGCAATGGACTTTCAAGGGAAGTTCTACCGGATGGACGAAAGGTGCGATCCGCTTCGGTATTGCGTTTGCGGTATGTTATGTCCTGCAATACGGACTGGTACTTCTATTAAATTCCCAGTTAACGATCGATCATTACTACAACCATTTAATAGGAATGGTTTTCTATACAGCGATCAATTTTTTTATAAACAAGTTTTATACCTTTAAGGCTTAACGGAAATGAAGAAGCTCGCAGTCATAGTTCCCTGTTACAACGAAGAGTTAGTCATCGGTGAATCCTATCGCCGTACGAAAGCTGCTTTGCAGTCCATGCCCATCGATACCGAGATCATTTATATAAATGACGGAAGCCGGGATAAAACCCGGGAGTTGCTGGATGGCATTGCCGCCTCCGACCCGCATGTGAAGGTAATCCATTTTTCCAGGAATTTCGGACATCAGCCGGCGGTTACTGCCGGTATCAATAATTGTGATGCGGATTTGGCCGTTATACTCGATGCCGATATGCAGGATCCTCCGGAGTTGATCCCCGGCATACTGGAACTGCAGGAGAAGGAAAATGCCAATGTCGTGTATTGTGTGCGTAGGTCGAGAGAAGGTGAGAGTCTTTTCAAGAAGTTTACGGCAAAAGCTTTTTACCGTTTGCTCAATTATATGAGTGATGTCAGTTTCCCGTTGGATACGGGTGATTTCCGTATGGTCGACCGGAAGATCATGGATCAGTTCGATCGTTTCCAGGAACGGGGTAAATACATCAGAGGACTGATAAGCTGGCTCGGCTATAAGCAAGTGCCGTTTTACTATGAACGGGAAGCACGTATTGCCGGTGAGACAAAATATCCTTTCAGCAAGATGTGGAAGTTCGCTTCGACAGCCATGTTGTATTTTTCCAAGAAACCGCTTCGTCTGGCCACCAGTTTAGGTTTTATAGCCGTCGTGGTCGGTATCGTTCTGGCTGCCTGGTTTACGCTCGGGAAGATATACGGTTTCAGTAATGCGGAAAGCGGCTGGACTTCCATTATGACATCGGTTATTTTCTTTGGCGGCGTTCAGTTGCTGACGGTGGGTGTCCTGGGGCAGTATGTCGGGATTCTCTTTGATGAGATCAAGGCGCGTCCCGAATATATTATCGACGAAAAGAAGAATTTCTGATAAATACATTCTTATAGTTCCTTTCGGATGAAAATTCAATTTCATCCGAAAGGAATTTTATTTTCTTCTGAAGGGAATGGAATCAGTCATGGAATATCTTTCGATAAATATGACAGTAAGGAGTTTCTCCTTTTTTATCGTAATAATGCTGGTGATAATCTTCCCCGATCCAGAACTTTCCGGCAGGTTCTAATGCCGTAGCCACTTTAAATCCCATTCCGAATAATTTGCTGATATATTCTTCTGCGATCGCTTTCTGTTCTTCGCTGCAATAGAAGATAACCGAACGGTATTGACTGCCGATATCCGGTCCTTGTCCGCCAACCTGTGTAAAATCATGTGTTTCGAAGTAAAGACGTACTAATTGTTCGAAACTGGTTTGAGACGGATCAAAGATCACTTCCACTGTTTCCACATGGCCGGTAGTACCGGTTTTTACTTCGGGATAGGACGGATTATCAATAGTTCCACCCATATAGCCGACATGCGTACTGTCTACACCTTTTACTTTTTCGAGATGGTATTGTGTTCCCCAAAAACAGCCGGAAGCGAAATAAGCTGTTTCCTTATGAAAATTATTCTGTGTCATATTCTTTCTTAGCGTTTGGATTATTCTGATTATATTTGTGCAAATATAATCTTTTATTTCGCAATGGACAGCAAAAAATCACTGGGCCCTGCTCAAAAGACGGTAGTAGGCGTTCAATTTCTCTTTGTAGCCTTTGGTGCCACCGTCTTAGTCCCTCTACTGGTGGGTTTAGATCCTTCGACAGCCCTTTTCACTGCCGGATTAGGAACATTGATCTTTCATTTGGTAACAAAGGGGAAAGTGCCGATTTTTTTGGGAAGTAGCTTCGCTTTCGTGGCACCCATCATTAAAGCGACTGAATTATATGGTTTACCGGGGACAATGTCGGGACTGGTGGCTGTCGGTGCTGTCTACGGACTGATGAGCATGTTGGTGAAGTGGCGTGGCATCGGGTTCATCAAGCGGTTATTTCCGCCGGTTGTGATCGGGCCGGTCATCATATTGATTGGTCTGTCGTTGGCGGGTTCGGGTGTGAATATGGCGAAAGAGAACTGGCCGCTGGCTCTGATCGCTTTGTTTACTGCTGTTCTGGCATCGTTGTTGGGACGGGGGATGATCAAGCTGATTCCTATCTTCTGCGGGATTATCGTCGGATATATTGCTGCATGCTTTTTTAAAGTGATCGACTTCGAGCCGATCATAGCGGCCCCCTGGTTTGCTTTGCCTCAGTTCGTCAAGCCGGAGTTGTCGTGGGAAGCTGTGATCTTTATGATCCCGGTGACGATCGCCCCGATCATAGAACATATCGGAGATGTATATGCCATTAACGAAGTGACGGGCAAAGATTTTGTGAAAGATCCGGGATTGCACCGGACTATGCTGGGCGACGGTTTAGCTTGTGTGGCTGCCGGGCTGATCGGCGGACCTCCTGTAACCACTTATTCAGAGGTGACCGGAGCTATATCGCTGACGAAGATCACGGATCCGGCCGTTATCCGTATTGCAGCGGTGGCAGGGATTGTCTTTTCCGTTTTCGGCAAGGTCAGTGCTTTCCTTAAATCGATCCCGCCTGCCGTACTGGGCGGAATTATGCTGTTGTTGTTCGGAACGATCGCTGCTGTCGGTATAAATAGTCTGATACAGAACAGGACAAATTTGGGAGATACCCGTAATTTGATCATAGTCTCGTTGATTCTCACCTTTGGTATCGGCGGAGCCTCCCTGGAGTTTGGTGAATTTACGATGGCGGGGATCGGCCTGGCGGCTCTGCTGGGAGTGATCCTGAACCTGGTCTTGCCCAAGGGAAGCCAATAAAGTTGGATATTGTTCTTTATATATATCCATCTCTTAACGGTCCAAACCCTTTGTATGTCCCCTAAATTGTATACCTTTGTGCCGCTTTTTAAGAAAGCAAGCGATTATATGTTTAACTTGTAAGGAAAAGGGATAAATCTATGCAAAAGTCCGACTGCATTATCGGTGTGGAACATGTCTCCAAGTTCTTTGGCGACAAGGCCGTGCTGAATGATGTAAATTTGTTTGTCCGCAAGGGCGAGTTTGTTACTATTTTAGGACCTTCCGGTTGTGGAAAAACAACCTTGTTACGTCTGATAGCCGGATTTCAGACAGCTTCGGAAGGGGAGATCTCTATTGCAGGAAAAGAAATAACGCAAACGCCGCCGCACAAACGTCCGGTCAACACGGTGTTCCAGAAATATGCATTATTCCCTCACCTGAACGTTTTTAATAATATTGCTTTCGGTCTGAAACTGAAGAAGCTACCGTCTGCCGTGATCGAGAAAAAGGTCAAACAGGCGTTGAAGATGGTAGGTATGACCGACTACGAATACCGCGATGTGGATTCCCTTTCGGGCGGACAGCAACAGCGTGTGGCGATTGCCCGTGCCATCGTGAACGAACCGGAAGTGTTGCTGCTCGACGAACCGCTGGCTGCCCTCGACCTGAAGATGCGCAAGGATATGCAGATGGAGTTGAAGGAAATGCATAAATCGCTCGGTATCACTTTTGTTTACGTAACTCACGACCAGGAGGAGGCATTGACTCTGAGCGATACGATCGTCGTTATGAGTGAAGGCCGTATCCAGCAGATCGGAACTCCCATCGATATTTATAACGAACCGATCAATTCGTTCGTTGCCGACTTCATCGGTGAAAGTAACATCCTAAACGGATTGATGATCAAAGATAAACAAGTCTCTTTTGCCGGACATGACTTTGAGTGTGTCGATGAAGGCTTTGGAGAGCAGGCACCGGTAGATGTCGTGATCCGTCCGGAAGATATCTATATTTTCGATCCGTCGGAAGCGGCGATGCTGACCGGTACGGTGACATCTTCTATCTTTAAAGGAGTCCATTATGAAATGATGGTACAGACTCCCGAAGGTTATGAATTTATGGTGCAGGACTATCATTGTTTCGATGCGGGACAGGAGGTCGGATTACTGGTGAAACCTTTCGATATACATGTCATGAAGAAAGAGCGCGTCTGCAATACGTTTGAAGGCAAAATGATCGATCCGACGCATGTCGAGTTTCTGGGAACAACCTTTGAATGCAAGGAAGTGACGGATGTGGAAGGCGATACTCCGGTAAAAGTCGAGGTTGATTTCCGCCATGTCATTCTGGAAGACAATGAGGAAGACGGTACACTGACGGGTGAAGTGAAATTTATCCTTTATAAAGGAAACCATTATCATCTGACCGTGTTTACAGACTGGGACGAAGATATTTTCGTCGATACGACAGATGTTTGGGATGACGGTGACCGTGTCGGTATCCGGATTGCCCCTGAAAATATACGTATTATTCATAACTAAAAGGGAAGGAAGTGATAAATAAAGTTGCAGCTTTTTTCATGCGTCGCAGGAACTGGACAATTCCTTACGCACTATTTCTGGCAGTATTCGTAGTCATGCCGTTGCTCTTGATCGTCCTGTATGCGTTTACAGATACGGAAGGAGCCTTTACTTTTGCCAATTTCCGTAAGTTTATGATGCATCCCGAGGCGATGAATACTTTTGTCTATTCGATCGGGATTGCTATTATAATCACGTTAGTATGCCTGATACTGGGATATCCCGCCGCTTATATATTGAGCCAGGCCCGGTTCAATACTTCCCGTACAATGGTCGTACTGTTTATCTTGCCGATGTGGGTGAACATCCTGATCCGTACGCTGGCAACGGTCGCCCTGTTCGACTTTCTGAACCTGCCGCTGGGCGAGGGAGCTTTGATCTTCGGTATGGTGTATAACTTCCTGCCGTTTATGATCTATCCGATCTACAATACGTTGCAGAAGATGGACCGTAACCTGATCGAGGCGGCACAGGACTTGGGGGCTAATCCCTTTCAGGTGTTTATGAAGACAATCTTTCCTTTGTCGATGCCTGGTGTGATGAGCGGTATCGTGATGGTCTTTATGCCGACCGTATCGACATTCGCCATTGCCGAGTTGTTGACAATGAATAATATCAAGCTGTTCGGTACGACCGTTCAGGAAAATATCAATAACGGAATGTGGAACTATGGAGCCGCCCTTTCTCTGATCATGTTGCTGCTGATCGGCATTACGATCTTGTTCACCAATGAGGAAGATAATGCTTCAAATGAAGGAGGAGGTGTGATATGATGACGAAAATAATGGCGAAAGCCTACCTGTGGCTGCTTCTTATCCTACTTTATTCCCCGATCCTGATCATTATGATCTTCTCTTTTACCGAGGCGAAGGTGCTCGGTAACTGGACCGGTTTCTCAACAAAACTGTATAGTTCGCTGTTTACCGGAGGTGTACAACGCTCGCTGGTAGGGGCTTTGTGGAATACATTTGCGATCGCTATGCTGGCAGCATCGATCTCGACAATTCTGGGAAGTATTGCGGCTGTAGGTATCTTTAACCTGAGGTCCCGTCCGCGCCAGGTAATGAATTTTACGAATGCCATACCGATGATGAATGCCGATATCATCACCGGTGTTTCTCTGTTTTTGCTGTTTGTCAGCTTGGGAGTTTCCCAGGGATTCACGACTGTCGTGCTGGCGCATATCACCTTTTGTACGCCTTATGTGGTATTGAGCGTGATGCCGCGTCTGAAAAAGATGAACCAGAATGTGTATGAAGCGGCACTCGATCTGGGAGCAACCCCGTTCCAGGCACTCCGTAAAGTGATCCTGCCGGAGATTCGTCCGGGAATGATCAGTGGCTTTATCCTGGCTTTTACTCTTTCGATCGATGATTTTGCCGTTACGATCTTTACGATTGGTAACGAAGGGCTGGAGACACTTTCCACCTTTATCTATGCGGATGCCCGGAAGGGAGGGCTTACCCCTGAACTGCGTCCGTTGTCGACGATCATCTTTGTCACCGTACTGGTATTGCTGATCGTGATCAATAAGAGAGCCGATAAATCATCCGCTAAGTAGCATCAAAAACAGGAATAGAAGAATGAATAGACTGATTAAAATAATATGTGTGCTGGTTGCTTGTCTGGGTGTTTTGTCTTCCTGTGCACGCACGGAGAAGGAACGCAGCAAAATATTGAAGATATACAACTGGGCAGATTATATCGATGAAGATATCCTGGATGAGTTCCCGGTCTGGTATAAAGAACAGACCGGCGAAGACATCCGCATCATCTACCAGGTTTTCGATATCAACGAGATCATGTTGACCAAGATCGAACGAGGTCATGAAGATTTCGATCTGATTTGTCCTTCCGAATATATTATCGAGCGAATGCTGAAAAAGGGCTTGTTGCTTCCTATCGACCGCAATTTCGGTAAGACTCCCGATTATCTGGATAACATATCTCCCTATATTCAGGAACAATTGAATAAACTGAGCCAGCCGGGTATGAAAACGACCGACTATGTGGTTCCTTATATGTGGGGAACGGCCGGTTTGTTATATAATAAAAAGTTTGTATCGAAGGATGAAGTAATGACCTGGGATTGTTTGTGGAATCCTAGGTATAAGAACAAGATCCTGATGAAAGACAGCTATCGCGATGCCTATGGTACGGCTATTATCTACGCCCATGCCAAAGAGTTGGCCGACGGAACCGTTACGGTAGAACAGCTGATGAACGACAACTCGCCGGAAGCCATCGCCATCGCAGAAGATTATCTGAAACGGATGAAACCCAATATCGCCGGATGGGAAGCCGACTTCGGTAAGGAGATGATGACCAAGAACAAAGCATGGCTGAACCTGACCTGGAGCGGTGACGCCGTTTGGGCTATGGAAGAGGCGGATGCTGTCGGTGTCGAACTGGGGTACGAAGTCCCTCTGGAAGGCAGTAATATCTGGTATGACGGCTGGGCGATCCCTAAATATGCCCGTAATGTAAAAGCTGCCAGTTATTTTCTTGATTATCTTTGTCGTGCGGATATTGCTTTGCGTAATATGGATGCCAATGGGTATGTGAGTGCCGTGGCTACTCCCGAAATACTGGAAGCAAAGATAGACACGACGGTTGAAGAGTTCTCGAACCTCAGCTATTTCTTTGGCCCCGGAAACGATAGTATCCAAATCAATCCGGTGCAATATCCCGACCACAAGGTGGTGGAGCGGTGTGCCATGATCCGTGATTTCGGCGACGAGACCGAACTGGTACTGGAAATGTGGAGCCGCGTAAAAGGGGATAACCTGAATACGGGGATCGTTTTGTTGATCTTTGCCGTCTTCGGCCTGTTATTGGTCTGGGTACTTTACCGCAGAATACGTGAATATAAACAGAAAAAGCGTTATCACAGACGTCGCAGACGCTGGTGAATAGATTATTATGAAGTATGGATGGAATTAAAAACTTGATTATAGACTTTGGTGGGGTGATTATCAATCTGACCCGTAACCGTTGCGTGGAGGCCTTTGAAAGTTTCGGTGTACCCAATGTCCGCGACTGTATTTTGAACAGCAAGGACTTGTTCATGCAGATAGAAATAGGCACTATCACATCGACGGAGTTCAGGGATGGGATCCGCCACCTGACCCGTCAGCATCTGACCGATGAACAGATCGATGCTGCCTGGATCGCCATGCTCGACGATATTCCCGCTTATAAGCTGGAACTGTTGATGGAACTTCGTAAGAAATACAACACGATGCTGCTCAGCAACACGAACGAGATCCATTGGCAATGGGCGGAAAAGAACAGCTTTGCTTATCAGGGTCATCATGCCGGGGATTTTTTCAATAAGATCTACCTTTCTTACGAGCTGAATATGCTGAAACCCAATGCTGATATCTTTGAATATGTATTGAAAGATGCTGTGATAAAACCCGAAGAGACCCTGTTCCTGGATGATTCCGTCCCTAACTGCCGTACTGCAGAATCTCTGGGTATCCGTACATATACACCCCAGGCCAGAGAAGACTGGTCGCATCTGTTTAAATAAATCTTAGCCGCTGACCGAAAAGTTAATAAGACCGATTCAGAGAACCAATCTGTTTGTATGCTGTTTCTATAAGCATAAATCTAAACAAACATTTGGTGATTATGAATAAGTTAGTTTTTTCTACATTGTTATTATCCCTGTTTTTGGGTAGCTGTTCAAAAGACGATGATTGTCATTGTGTGAACAATGACGATTTAATAAGTCCGGAACTGGCCGAAATGATGGTTTCGACCGGAACTTCTACAACCGCTTTTACCGGTGTTCTGATGGTCTATCCTTGTATAGAAGATACCAGTTTGTATCATGGTAATTATTCCGGTAATGGAACGTTGGTTCCTTTTAATGCAACATATACCATCAAAGACGGTTCCATTTATAAAGCATCCATTCCTGTCAGGCTGCCCCTGGGCGATTATAATTTTTTATATTGGGGACTGGCTAAAAACAGCCAGACCGATTCCGTATATGATGAGGCTGCTATCCGGGAACCGGGTCTACGGTTAGGTGCGGACTTGTTAGGGTTATACATGACTTTGCAGAAAGATAATTATCAGGATACGACTTATATGCCGGTATATGATTTCCTGCATGCGGTCAATCCTATTAAGGTCGGAACAGAAAAGATGCAGGCGACTTTGAAGCATGCAACAGCAGGTCTGAAGATTACTTTGACAAATAAAGACGGTGATAAGATGAACCCGAGCATTGCTTCCGCCCGTATTCTGATCGGTAATATTGCTTCCCGGCTGGATTATTATACTGCCGAACCCAGTGATTTCACGAAGACGATCGAGTTCCCTCTGTCTATGTCTGCCGATAGCTTGTCTATGTCAGCCAATTCGACAGTAATGGTATTCCCTTCCGCCGACAATCCTCCGTTGACCATCCTCCTGACTCTGAAGAACGGGCAGGAGAAACATTTCAGTAAGCCGTTGACGAATGCTTTGGTAGCCGGGAACCGCTTAACGCTCAATATAACATTAGGTGAACTGTATTCCGAAGAGACCTCTTCCGATGGTTTTGAAGTGGAGAACTGGACGGAAACGACCGAAAATATAGATTTCTCTACTTCGGCATCCTGATTCAATTATATATCCTTCACTTTTAATATATTATAAGATGTTCCTATATCATATACATCATTGCCGTCTACTTTCTTTATGTATTTCACAACGCGGACGGTTACCGGCAGGATTATCACTTCGTACAAAGACTTCAGGACAGCCTGTGTTCCGATCATGATCAGTAGCTCCTTAGCCGGTATCAGTCCGATGAAAGCTATCGGGAAAAAGATCATCGAATCAGCACTTTCACCGACTAAGGTCGAGACGATTGCCCGTACGGAAAAGTGTTTCCCGTTCGACGCAATTTTCATTTTACTCATAACGTATGCATTCAGGAAAGAACCGACCAGGAAAGCGATCAGGCTGGCAATGGCTATGCGCGGCGCCATCCCGAAGACGAAATTAAATCCTTCTTCGCCTTCCCAGAAAGGGGCGGCAGGCAACATAACAGCCAGTTGGGCAAATCCGATAACCAGGAAATTGGATGCGAACCCGCTCCAGATGATCAAACGTGCTTTCTTGAATCCCCATACTTCGGCTATACAGTCGTTGATAATATAGGAAATAGGGAATACAATCAGTCCGGCAGTGGCGGTGATGCCGAATACCTGTACGACTTTTGTCTCTAAAAGATTGGAAGCTACCAGGCATATATTAAAGAGAATACCCAGCAGCATGAACGGGATTGTGACAGTTGTTCTCTGCATAATTCTTGTTTTTTACGAGGTTTATCAAGCACTCGGGAAAGCACGGGCTTTCCGTATTATGTCTTTTTATTTATTCAGGTTGCAAAGATAGTTATTTTTTTAGAATCTGTGCGAATAGGTCAGCCCTATTGCATGTTTGTAGTTGACTGGATCATATACATTAAATATATGGTAGCGATAATATAGCTGTAACGTATTTTGCTTATTGATCTTATAATCGCTTCCGGTAGAGAGGCGGATACGCTCTGTGTACATATTCCCTTGGTGGCCGGTGTTATTGAACAATTCTCCGTAAACGAAAGGGGAAAAGCCTGTTTTACCGATTTTGTATGAAACGGTCAACATAGTCCTGAGATAATTTTTAGGATGTTGGCCGCCCGTCTTAAAAGTACTTTGAAATCTTTCCCGTAAAGAGAAAGAAAGGTTGCCGATCGGATAAGATGCCGAAGCATACACATAATAACGATTGCGTAATTCTTCCGAAACTTTATACTGGCAAAGCAGCATATAGGCCACTCCGGCTTTTACATACGGATTGAATGTATAGTTGACTTCCCCTGTAGTCAGAAACCATTCTGCTTGCTTGAAATTGGATTTAGGGCGGATATCTTCTTCAAATAAAAAGGAAAACTTATGATAAATCTTTCCCGACAAACTGACCTTAAATGCCATACCGGCTCCGTCTATTGCATATAAGGAAGAATGAAACAGAAGTATCCAAAAAGTAGACAGAATAAAGAAACGATTTCTTCTGAAATAGTTTTTCATGAGAATATGACGTGTTTTTGATTTAGATTCTTTGCAAAGATAAAGATAAAAGCGTTACTTTTGTTTCTTTTGGAACTTAATAAAATCATATTATGAAGAACATTAAGAAATGTTTTATGCTGGCAGTATGTATATTCACTGCATCGTCTCTTTTCGGCCAGCAGAAAGATTGGGCACAGTTTGGCCGTTACGCAGAGGTTAACAAGACAGTGAAAACTCCCTCCAAAGTAGTTTTCATGGGAAACTCGATTACAGATGGGTGGTGGTCGACCGATTCGTTATTCTTTAAGACAAATGGATTTATAGGCAGAGGCATCAGCGGGCAGACAACGGCAGAAATGCTGGTCAGATTCCGTGCAGATGTAATTAACCTGAAACCTAAGGCTGTCGTGATCCTGGCCGGTACGAATGACATCGCGCAGAATAACGGATATATAGCAATGGAGAATATCCTCGGAAATATAATCTCTATGGTTGAGTTGGCAAAGGCTAATAATATAGATGCGATCCTTTGTTCCGTATTACCCGCATACGAATTCGGATGGCGTAAAGGCTTGGAACCTGCCGGTAAAATTATCGAACTGAATAAAATGATCAAGGCTTATGCCGACCGTAACAAGCTGACTTATATCGATTATCATTCCCGATTGGCTGATGAAAGGGGAGGATTGCCCGAGAAATATTCAAAGGACGGTGTACATCCCACTTTGGATGGATATAAAATAATGGAAGAAATACTTCTTCCGGCACTGAAACGTTATTGACCGGATTATTTTATTATATTTGCTCCCGAATTATAAAAACAGTTTTTTGAAAACACTACATTCTACATCTATAAGTGCGTAATAACAGCCTATAACTCTTTATAGGCTGGCCACTTTTCTTTTTCGGATATATATCTTTATCCGAACCTTCTTTTTATTTTCTTTTTTGTACGAATAAAGTGTTCCCATAAGGGAGCATAATAACCATTAATATAAATAATCATGAATTTGAATGACGTACATGTGAGGAAGGCTACTTCCGACGATTTCAGTGACGTAATGAACGTCGAACGGCTTGCTTTCGGCGAGGAAGACGAAGCTCGACTGGTGAAGGATCTGCTCGCAGATGTGAGTGCCGAACCTTTTGTTTCGCTACTTGCCTGTTACCAGGGGGAAGCCATAGGGCATATTCTTTTCACCAAGGCCTTACTGGAGGGATCCAATCCTTCTCCTTCTGTGTATATCCTGGCTCCATTGGCTATAAAACCAGCATATCAGAAGCAAGGAATTGGCGGTTTATTGATCCGCGAAGGGCATCGGATATTGAAGGAGATGGGTGTGGAGTTGGTATTTGTTCTGGGGCATAAAGAATATTATCCCCGTCACGGATTCAAAGGAAAGGCAGAAGAGGCCGGTTATCCGCCTCCTTATCCGATCGAAAGCATCTATGCAGACTGTTGGATGTATCAGTTCCTCATCCCGGAAACGAAAGATTTCCCCAAAGGGAAAGTTAAATGTGCCGAAGCGATGGATAAGCCAGAGTATTGGCGGGAATAGGTTTAAGTAGACATATCAAAACAAATAAACCGGACGCAGATATCGCAGAGTTCTGCGTCCGGTAAATATCGTCTTTTGATACAATTTCTTCTTATCTTTTATTTGATTTCCAACACCGCCGGGCAATGATCCGAGTGTATGGCATCGTTCAATATGTAGGCTTCTTTCAGTAACGGCTTTACCGGTTCGCTCACCATGCAGTAATCGATGCGCCAGCCTTTATTGTTTTTGCGCGCATTAAAGCGGTAGCTCCACCAGGTATATTGCTGCTTGTCGGGATTCAGGAAACGGAACGTGTCGATAAATCCGGCATCGAGGAACCGCGTCATCCATTCGCGTTCTTCAGGGAGGAAACCACTATTGGTCGCATTCCGTACAGGATCATGGATATCTATCGGTTCATGGCAGATATTATAGTCGCCGCAAAGGATCAGTTGCTTGCGTGTTTTCTGCAATTCCACTACATAGTTCCGGAAGTCTTCCAGCCATTCCATCTTAAACGCCTGGCGTTCATCGCCGCTGGTTCCTGAAGGATGGTAGACGCTAACGACAGAGATATCGCCGTAATCTGCACGGATAAAGCGTCCTTCATTATCGTATTTCTCTATTCCCATGCCGGTTTCCACATTATCGGGTTCCTGCTTGGTCAGGATGGCGACGCCGCTGTATCCCTTCTTTTGTGCACTGAATAAATAGGCTTTATAGCCCAGAGCCTCGAATGCTTCTGCCGGAAACTGGTCCGGTTGCAGTTTGGTTTCCTGCAGGCAAAGTACATCCGGTTGCTGCTCACCGAGCCATTCGGGCAATCCCTTTCCAACGGCTGCACGCAGACCGTTTACATTGTATGTGATGATCTTCATATGAACTGTTTGTTTGTCCGTTTTTATATGAATTCAAAGATACGATTTAACGTTTGGATCTGCTAATATTTGTTTGATAATTCTGTAAGATGCCTTATATCTACAGATAAATAATATCTATTTCCCGAGGAAGCGGGTTACTGTATCGACCGAATTGATCTCCCTCACTTCGGATTCATAATATACCTTGATGAGTGCCGCATCGTGCAGGAAATCGATATGCCCTATCTCAATCTTTTGTATATTCAGTCCGGTACGGTGGCGGAGGTCTGCTATCAGCTCTTCGCGTTTTTCCGGAACGATCAGCTGGATTTTATCATACAGGATCAGTTGGCAGGATACATGTTTCAGCCAGCGTTCGCTTTCCAGCAGCCAGGTGACAAGAATAAAGATACAGTTTGTCACAATCAGTTCGACATAACTGATCTGTGCAGACAAGGCATTGATAACGGATAGGGCGATAATGATGAAGAGATACGTCATTTCGCGGATAGGGACTGATGCTTTTATTGATAGGAAAAAATAATCAGTGAAGTGAGGGTTTTATCCCATGAAAATATTTTTTGAGATATAAGTAGGAGAGAAAGATTCATTAGTAGAAAAATGCGAGCTATTTATTTTAGAGAACACAAATGACATAGATTCCCTAAAAACTCATTTAAAACGAACCCTCACTTCGTTTAAAACGAGATTTTTTTCGTTTTAAATGAGCTTACAGTCCGTTTAAAACAAGTTTTCACTCGTTTTAAACGAGATTTGGGCTCTCTAGTTGGCTATATTGTGTAAAGCGATTGATAATAAGTGAATTAACAACGATTCGGTATAAGGATTGGGCTATCCTATTTCCGTGCTTGATATGGGGACAAATTGGCATATTGGCTCATTATTGATAAAAAGCTCCCGTTTACAGATTCTTTTTTTACCGTTAGTTCGATGGTCACAACTGTCGGCTCTTATTCCAGCGGACCGGGTGGCGGAGGGAATATCGGTGGTGGCGGAAGACCGGGCGGATGGTAAAAAAAGCTCATTTTGTATACTTCGTATGTAAATGAATCATACATTTGTACAATGATATTGAACATGCTTTATCCCTAATCAGCTGATGCGAATACTGATCATAGCCGACAATCAGGATATTACGAAAGCCGGTATCTTATATCTCACTGATAGGATACCGGACTTCCCGTTTGTGACCGAAGCTGCCGATAAACAGGAACTGCTTCAGCTCCTGCAACGATATCCGCAGGCTGTCGTCCTGCTCGACTATACGCTTTTCGACCTGGCAGGTACCGACGAACTGCTTATCATACAGGAACGTTTCAAGCAAGTATCCTGGATACTTTTCAGCGACGAACTGAGCGAGGATTTCATCCGCCGGATACTTTTCAGCAGCGAAGCATTCAGCATCGTTTTGAAAGATGCTTCATCGGATGAGATACAGGCTGCCTTGCAATCGGCTCTGCGTTCCGAGCGCTTCATCTGCCAGCAAATCCACCACCTGCTTTCGAATAAGAATCTCATTCGCGAACCCAAAGAGCATCCTGTACTGACCTCTACCGAAAAAGAGATATTAAAAGCCATCGCCCTGGGAAAAACGACCAAAGAGATTGCCTCCGAACGTTTCTCCAGCATCCACACCATCACCACTCACCGAAAGAATATCTTCCGTAAACTGGAAGTCAACAATGTGCACGAAGCGACCAAGTATGCATTGCGTGCCGGGATTGTCGATACGACGGAGTATTATATTTGAATCTACTTTTCCATCCCCAAATGGAATAACTCGTCGGGTGAAAGCATGTAAGCCTGTTGGGAATAAGTCGCAACAGGCTTACAAATAAACAGTAACAATAATAAACTATACCTTATCAAATATCTCATTCAATTTTTTTAAATGCTTTATGCAGGCTTCCATGTGGCGGGTGTTCATCTGTTCACCTACCAGGGTGTACATGTCTTTCAGGATGGATTTTACCTTATCCGCCACGGTTATTCCTTCGGGGGTGAGGAAGATGAGTTTGTTGCGTCGGTCGCTGGTGTCTTCCCGGCGTACGACCCATCCTTTTTTCTCCAGGTTGTTGATCAGATTGGTAAGGCATGCTTTATCCTTCGCTGTCTTTTCCGCCAGTGTCTGTTGGCTGACTCCCTGTTCTTTCCACAGGCAGTGCATGACCTGTAGCATTTCGAAGGTCATATCGACATTGTTGCTTTTCAGCAGTCGTTGTATCGTTTGCCGGAATGTCATCCGGGTCTTTAAAATTAATAAGTTTAGTTCGTGGGCTGTTTCACTATCCGTCATACTTGCTGTTTTTGGGGACAAAGATATGGATTTCTTTGATGTTAGTTTAATGTTTGACTAATATGTTTTTTAAACACAGATGGATGAAGAAGATGAAATAGATGGAGTAGATGAGGTGGATAGATCAGATGAGATGGATAAAGCAGATGAAATGGATAGTATATAAAGTGGATGGAGTGTCTGAGAGTCCTGTAAGGACGTTTCAAAATAGCCCAAGGTTTTAACCTTGGGTATAAGTAAGTTAAGTGTATTTTTTAAGTCCTGTAAGGACGCCACAAGAAGATATATATCCTTGTGACGCCCTTACAGGGCTAGAGGGGGGAGAGTATGATTATTATTACCCAGGGTTAAAACCCTGAGCTAATTTGGGGTCAGGCTTACAGCCTTCAAGACAATGACGCAAACAAGATAAATAGTAAGCTTATTGCCACCTCTATTGACATCTCCATTAGCACATTACTTATAGCGGATATTCCTCAAATGCATACAAGACCGTTGACAGATACCGTTCTCCTGTATCGGGTAATAAAGCCACGATTGTCTTGCCCGCATTCTCTGGCAGTTCAGCCAGCTTCAACGCTGCATATACTGCTGCGCCGGAAGAGATTCCGACGAGTAAGCCTTCCGTCTGTGCCAACTCACGGCTGGTGCGGATTGCATCGTCATTTTCTACCTGTATGATTTCATCTACAAACTTGCCATTATATGTTTTAGGGATGAAGCCGGCACCGATACCCTGTATCTTGTGCGGACCGGGCTTGCCTCCCGAAAGAACCGGCGAGTCGCTGGGTTCTACGGCAACGATCTTAACATTCGGGTTATGTGCTTTCAACCCTTCTCCGACACCACTGACCGTACCGCCTGTGCCTACGCCGGCAACGAAGATGTCGACTTTACCATCCGTATCCCGCCAAATTTCCTGCGCCGTTGTCTTTACGTGCACGGCTGGGTTTGCCGGATTTTCGAATTGTTGAAGGATAACAGATCCCGGCGTTTCATCACGCAAGGCTTCCGCTTTGGCAATAGCACCTTTCATACCTTCTGCTCCGGAGGTAAGGACGAGGTGTGCACCGAGCGCTTTCAGCAGGTTACGGCGTTCCAGGCTCATCGTCTCCGGCATGGTAAGTACCAGTTTGTATCCTTTGGCAGCTGAGACAAAGGCCAGGCCGACACCCGTATTGCCACTGGTCGGTTCGATAATGGTGGCTCCCGGTTTCAGGATACCTTTTTCTTCGGCGTCTTCAATCATTGCCAGGGCGATGCGGTCTTTCACACTGCCTGCCGGGTTGAAGTATTCCAGCTTTCCGATCAGTTTAGCTTTTAAACCTTTGCTTGCATTGAAATTGGAGAACTCTAACAAGGGAGTATTACCCACTAAGTCAGTTAGTTTTTGTGCTACGTTTGCCATATTCTTTTTAATTTTAGTTGTTCTTTATTTATACAACAAAGATAAGCATTGAATTGGTTGCCGGACATACCATAAAGAGGGTATATTTTATTTTTGTTTATTAACGATAAAAATAATTCTCTTATCTTTGTACTATTCTGAATGAAACAGATGGAAGAAAACGAACTTATTTTATTACTAAAACAGAGTAGCAAGGAGGCTTTCACGACTTTATATAAAAAGTACTGGAAGCAGGTGTACAATTTCAGCCGGCTTTACCTGACGAGTCAGAGTGTAGCGGAAGAAGTTGTACAGGAGGTTTTTATAAAGGTATGGGAATCGCGCGACTTCCTGCGTGAGGAGGAGAATTTCAAAGGATTATTATTCATTATCACCCGTAATCTTATCTTTAATATCCATCGAAAGAATGTAAATGAAGATTTCTATAAAATAACCGTCCTTTCCGCTATGGAAAGTTCGTATGATATAGAAGAAGAGATAGAAGCAAAGAACCTGAGCGAATATATCGATCTATTGATTGCCGAGTTGCCGCCACGTCGCCGTGAAATCTTTAATCTGAGCAGAAAAGAAAATAAAGCTTATAAGGAAATAGCGCTTTTATTGAATATATCGGAGAAGACCGTTGAGAATCAAATAAGCGAGGCACTCAAATATCTTAGGAAGAATATCGTTTTACTATCTCTGTTCGTATAAGACAAAACCATCCCCCTTTTTATTTTCTGAAAAAAGTTGTGACCGGATAGGGGGAACCTATCTGTTCGGGTGTATTTATTATAAAGCGAGTAATAGAGATGGATCAGAAGGATACAAAACATATATTGAAAAAACTGATGCAGGATGCATTGGCTGAGGAAGAACAGGCTGCCCTGAACGATCGGAAGACCGTGAAGCGACAAATGTTCAGCCAATGGGAGAATGCTCCTGATGCTGTCAGCTCCGACCGAGCCGACGAAAGACAGATATGGTACCATATCTGTCAGAGACTCTGGAGTAGAGTCTCTGACAGAAGATATTTATATTATAAAATTTACAGTATAGCAGCTTCCGTACTGTTATTGCTGGCAGCGGGAAGCATGGCTTTCTATATAGCCGGCAATAAGAAAGAAGTTGCAATGTATATCGTAACTTCCGGTATTCAGAATATGCAGTCGGTTTCTTTGCCCGATGGTACGTTTGTACAGCTGGGCCCCGGTAGCCGGTTGACTTATCCCGCCGACTTTACCGGAGAAACCCGCGAAATACAGTTAAACGGACAGGCTTTCTTTGATATCTACAGAAATCCCGCCAAGCCATTCATCGTACATACTTCTAATATGCAGATCGAGGCGCTGGGTACGGCCTTCGAAATTTTCGATTATGAAATAGAGAATAAATCGGAAACTGTTTTATTGAACGGTAGCGTCAAAATTAATTTAAATCATCCGAAAGGAGATATGAAGGACTTTATCCTCTCGCCGGATGAAAAGATCGTACATGATAGATGGGCCGACTCGACTTACATCCAGCCTGTCGATGCCGATAAATATACCGCCTGGCGCAAGCAGAAAATACTCAGCTTTGAGAATGAAAAACTATCTATGATCATCCCGCGCCTCGAACAATGGTACGGACGCAAGGTGATGTGCCAGCAGGATTTAGCAGATAAATACCGTTTTACGTTCAAAGTGAGGGACGAATCATTGGAACGTATCTTATTTATAATGGGAGAATCTTCTCCGCTTGGATATCAGAAGACCACTAATGGAAATTTTGTAATAAAGCTCAAATAATTAATAACTTAAATTTATAGCCTATGGACAAATAGAGGGGTTAACCTAAAAAAATTGGAAGATACCTGCAAGTACCTTCCAATCCGTGAGTTTTCGAAAAATGCATGTCACAAAGGAGTCGAAGCCAAGGACTTGCATTTAGTATTCATCAAAAACAATACAAAGTTATGAAAAAAAACAATGACAGGGATTGTTGTGTCCCGTTATTTAGAAAAACAATTCGTATTATGAAGATCACAACCTTATTTTCACTTGGTGTGGCCTGTTGTATTTCTGCCTCTACCTACGCGCAGAACTACAAAGTGTCGATCAACAAAAAGAACAGTAGTATCATTGAAATCCTGAAGGATATCGAGAAGAACAGTGAGTTCTCGTTTTTCTTTAACGACAATAATGTAAACGTCAACAGGAAAGCTAGTGTGAAAGCCAAGAACGCCTCTTTGGAAGAGGTGCTTGAGCAAGTATTCGAGAATACCGGATATAATTATCAGATCATAGACCGTCAGGTACTGGTAAAAGCAGACAATTCGGTGAAAGCGATGAATGGTGTTGCCGGTGTGGCACAGCAGAACAAGATGGTAAGCGGTGTTGTTACCGATGCCAGTGGAGACCCTATTATCGGGGCGAACGTCATTATCAAAGGAACTACGACCGGTAGTATCACCGACATCGACGGCAAATTTATGCTGGAAGCCAAAAACGGTGATGTGATCCAGGTTTCTTTCATCGGTTATCTGACGCAGGAAGTTCCTTATACAGGACAAGCTACATTATCGGTTAATCTGGTGGAAGATACACAGAAACTGGAAGAAATTGTCGTTGTAGGTTACGGTGTACAGAAGAAAGTAAATATGTCGGGAGCCGTTGCGACAGTCGACAGTAAGGTACTGGAAAGCCGTCCCGTGCAGAACGTATCGTCAGCCCTTCAGGGTATCATGCCCGGTGTGATGGTAACCTCCGGACAAGGGCGTCCGGGACAGGACCAGGCAACGATCCGTGTGCGTGGTGTCGGTACATTGAATACCGCCGACCCGTATATCCTGGTGGACGGTGTCGAAACCGGTACGATGAACTCGGTCGATCCGAACGATATCGAAAGTATCTCCGTATTGAAAGATGCTGCTTCGGCTGCCATCTACGGATCGAAAGCTTCTAACGGGGTTATCCTGATCACGACAAAACGGGGTAAGACCGGTAAGCCGCGTATCTCTTATAACGGTTATGTAGGTGTTCAGAAAGCGACCGAAACGATCGACCGCATGAGCTCTTACGATTATGCCCGTCTTTACAATCAATCCTTGATTAACGAAGGCCTGAACCCGCGTTTCACAGATGCGGAGATCAATTTGTTCCAAAGCGGAACAGATCCTAATTATCCGAATACGGACTGGTATGACGAAGCATATCAGACAGGTGTTCAGCACTCTCATAATGTGAGCATAACAGGCGGTACGGAAACTGCCAAGTACATGGGCTCTGTCGGTTACCTGCATCAGACGGGTATCCTGCCGCATGCCGAACGGCAGCAGTTCAACGGTCGTACCAATATGGATATGAAGCTCAATTCGCGCCTGAATGTACGCCTCAATCTAGCTTATATCAAGAATGACTATACCGACCCGAACTCATCCTATGCGAGCGGTAGTTCCGACCAGATCATCCGTCAGTTGAACCGTATCGCTCCGTGGATCGTGAACCGTTACGATGACGGTACATACGGCACAATCTCCGATGGTAACCCGATTGCCTGGCTGGATGCAGATCAGACGGTCGATCGTAAGAATCAGAACTTCTCCGGAACGCTGGCTGCCGATTATAAGATTATCGACGGACTGGTTGCCACGCTGACAGGCTCGTATGTGAATAACCAGCAGTATTATAAGGCTTTCCAGAAGTTTATCCAGTATAACCCGAACAAAGCGACGGAGCCGAACAAGCTGAACGAAGAGTTTCGCGGCTGGCATCGTGCCTCTTTCGACGCTTTATTGAATTACGACAAACAGTTCGGTAAACATGGCTTGAAAGCAATGGCCGGATGGCATACTGAAAAGTACGACTATACGGAACATAAGATGGAACGTAAGAACTTCCCGACCAACGATCTGACCGACATGAATGCCGGTGATGCGGCTACTCAGAAGAATGAAGGTTTCTCACGCGAGCTGGCTATGATCTCCTGGTTCGGACGTATCAACTACGACTTTATGGGTAAATATATCCTGGAAGCCAATATCCGTGCGGACGCTTCTTCCCGCTTTGCCGACGGTAACCGTTGGGGCTATTTCCCCTCTTTCTCCGGTGCATGGCGTATCAGTGAAGAAGGTTTTATGGAAAACACGAAAGATTGGTTGAACAACTTGAAAGTTCGTGCTTCATGGGGTAAACTGGGTAACCAGGATGCTTTGACGGATTATTATCCCTGGATGAATACCTATAATCTGGATGCAAAGTATCCGTTAGGCGGCTCTTTGCAATCAGGTTATTATCAGAAGTCTTACAAGCTGTCTACCATTTCATGGGAAAAGGCTCGTACATGGGGGCTCGGTTTGGACGCAACGATCAATAACAAGATCAATTTTACAATCGATTACTACGACCGTAAGACGACCGGTATCATTATGGACGTTCCTGTTCCGCAGGAATTTGGTCTGGAAGCTTATAAAGACAACGTAGGCGAAATGGTCAACAAAGGTATCGAAATTGTGTTGAGCTACAATAATAAATGGGGTGACTGGTCATTCGGTGCAACCGGAAATTTTGCTTACAATAAGAATGAAGTATTGAACCTGGGTGGTGTGACCGATATGGTCGATCCGAATAATGGTAATAAACTCCGTCGTGTAGGTGAGCGTCTGAACTCTTACCGCGTCTATAAAGCCGACGGTTTCTTCCAATCGGATGAAGCGGCTCAGGCTTGGATGGATAAGTATTCAAAACAGGACGGTTATCCGTTCGGTACCCGCAAGTTTAAAGCCGGTGATTTGATTTACCACGATACGAATAATGATGGTAAGATAACTGCCGACGACCGTATCCTGGGCGGATCGACAGACCCTTCCGTTACATTCGGTTTAAGTTTGAATGCCGGTTATAAAGGTTTCGACCTTTCCATGATGTTTGCCGGTGCCGCCGGTGTACATCGTTTGATTAACCAGGAAGTTACCGGTTACTTCAATGGCGACGACTCTCACCCTGCAACCGTATGGCTGGATGCCTGGACGCCAGATAATATGGATGCGAAAATGCCTCGTATCGCATATTCCACTACCTCTCCCAGCTTATCGTCAAATGTAATGTCGACTTTCTGGTTACAGAATTCAAGTTACCTGCGTCTGAAGAACCTTCAGTTCGGTTATACGATTCCGAAGAATATCCTGAAATCGGCCGGTATCGAGAACCTGCGCGTGTATTATTCTGTGGAAAACCTGTTTACGATCCATAACATGCTTGTCAGCGTCGATCCGGAAATCTCCAGCGAACGTGCTTCCAGCTTCCCGCTGACTCAGACACATGCTTTCGGTGTGAATATAACATTCTAATAGGAACGATTAGTTATGAATAAAATAAAAGAATATAACATGAAACGCTTATTTATATATATGCTGGCCGGAATGACATTGGCCGGAACGTCCTGTTCAGACTTTTTGGATACAGTACCCAAAGATGCACTCTCGCCCGCCACTACCTGGCAGACGGAAGCCGATGCTGAAAAGTTCCTGATCGGCTGTTACGACGGTTGGGGTGATGAGACCGGTATCATGTATTGGGACTGCGGTTCCGATTTCGGTTTCAACTACCATATCCATGAAAACTGGAAAAACATCGGTAACGGCAGTATGACAGCCAGCAACCAGGTGGCAGATTATTACGGCTTCTCATTGATCCGTCGTTGTAACGATTTTCTGAAGAACATCGAACCTCTTGAATTTGCCGATGCCGGTAAGAAGAGTAATATGATCGGCCAGGTAAAAACGATCCGTGCTTTCCAATATTTCTTGAAGAACTGGTGGTATGGCGGTGTGCCTATCATCGAGTCGTATGAGACAGCCGAGGAAGCTAAAGTAGCCCGCAATACGGAAGAAGAAGTAAAGAAATTTATTTACGACGAAATCGATGCGGCCATTCCTCTGTTAAACGATGCACCTGCAGCAAGAGGTTATATCGCCAAAGGAACGGCTATGGCTCTCAAAATGCGTTCGGCCTTGTATTATGGCGACTATCAGCGTGCGAAAGAGGCGGCAAAGGCGATTATGGACTTGGGACAATATGAATTGGATCCTGACTATAACAATCTTTTCACCGTAGCAGGACAAGGTTCGAAAGAAATTATCGCAGCCTTCCAGCGTGACGAAAACTTGTATGATAACTGGATGATCGGAACGATGTATAACAATGCAGACGGCGGTTGGTCATCAATGGTTCCGACTCAAAACCTGGTAGATGCCTACGAAATGAGTAACGGTCTGACCAAGGAAGAAGCCGGAAGCGGTTACGACGCTACCCATCCGTATGCAAATCGTGATCCGCGTATGGCAATGACCGTTCTTTTTCCCGGTATGGATTGGGAAGGCGGTATCCTGAATACATTGGATGCTACGATCGACGGAAGTAAAAACCCGAATAACCCGGACGATGCCGATAATGCTTCCAAGACAGGATTGACTTGGGGAAAATATCTGTTGGATAAGTCACAGTATGCCGATATGTGGGCTACGAATGCCTCCGTAATTATCTTCCGGTATGCCGAAGTATTACTGAGTTATGCCGAAGCGGAAAACGAATTGAATGGCCCGTCTGCCGACGTATACGGTATGTTGGATCAGGTTCGTAACCGTGTCGGTATGCCGGCAGTAGACCGTGGTAAATATGCTACACAAGCAAAATTGCGTGAATTGATCCGCCGCGAGCGTTCTTCTGAACTGGCAGGTGAAGGTCTTCGCCGTGCCGATATCCTGCGTTGGAAAGACGATAGTGGCAAAATGTTGGCCGAAACTCTGATGAACGGCCCGCTGACCCGCGTAACAGGAACTGTGAATGCGAGCGAATCAAATCCTTTCATGCGTGCAACGATATCCGGAACTGCTCTGATCGAAAACCGTTCGTTTGCCGTTCATAACCGTTATCTGCCTATCAAGCAGGATTACCTGGATAAGAATCCGAATCTGAAACAGAATACTGGCTATTAATTAGGTATTAACAACTATATTTGGATTAAGTAAAGGGATATATTGGATTATTTCTGATATATCCCTTCTTTTGTATCGAAAATGTATTGAAAAGACTTGAAGACATGAAATACACAAACATACTCTATTCCCTTTTCCTGCTTGCCGGTCTGCTTTCGGGATATGGCTGTAACGCTGCCTCTTCCGGCCGTCAGGTATTGGATATGAACACTGACTGGGCTTTCTTCCGGGGCGATGTAAGTGACGGCAGCAGGATGGATTTGGATGATTCCGGCTGGATGCCTGTCGTCCTGCCGCATATCATGCAACTGGAAACAAAGCATTGCGGAGGAAACTCGATATATGACGGTGTCGGTTGGTATCGCCGTTATTTTAAGCTCCCGGAAACAGATAAGGATAAACGAATCGTTGTTTCTTTTGAGGGAGTTATGACAAACTGTGATGTTTATTTGAACGGAAAAAAGATAACGGAACATCATGGCGGTTATATGGGATTTGTGGCTGATCTGACAGACCATGTCGACTGGAACGGTAATAATGTGCTGGCAGTCCGTGTCTCTGCTGAACATGATCCGCTGACTCCTCCGGGAAAGCCGCAGGATAAGATGGACTTCTATTATTATAGCGGTATATACCGGGGTGTCAGGATGGTTATTACCGATAAAATATATATAACCGATCCTTTGCAGGAAGAGATAGTAGCCGGTGGCGGCCAGTTCATCACTTTTCCGGAGGTGACGAAAGAAAGGGCAAGAGTCCATGTCGCCACACATATCCGTAATCAATCGGATACGAATGAAACGTTGACCTTATTCTCTCAGTTAAAAGATTCTACGGGGAATGTGGTTGCCGGAATAAAGACTCCGGTCGATTTGCAGCAGCAGTCGGACGAAACAGTAGCGCAGGATCTGATTGTCGACAATCCCGCCTTATGGCATCCTTACGCACCCTATCTTTATACCTTGCAGACACAAATCCTATCCGGTGAAAAAGTACTGGACGAGACAGAGGAGAAAGTCGGTATCCGTACGATCCGTTACACGGCGGAGGAGGGTTTCTTTATCAATGGAGAAAAACTGTATATGCGCGGAGCCAACCGTCACCAGGCTTTTGCCAATGTCGGTGATGCCGCTTCCAATTCGATGCAGGTACGGGATGCGATCGACCTGAAGCAGGGTGGCTACAATGCCGTCCGTGCCGCCCATTATCCGAGTGATCCGGCTTTTCTGGATGCCTGCGATAAGTATGGCCTGTTGGTTGTCGAATGTATTCCCGGCTGGCAGTTTTATAATCCCGATTCCACATTTATCAAACGTCTTTATGATGTAGGACGCCGGATGATTCGCCGGGATCGGAATCACCCTTCCGTCGTACTTTGGGAAACGGCGCTGAATGAATCCCGTTATCCGGTCTCATTGGCAAAAGAAATTCAGGAACTGTCCCATGCGGAATATCCGGGTGACCAGATGTACACAGCCGGCGATTACTTCGGGCATGCCGATATGGAACCTTATTACGATGTCTTTTACAAACAGGTATCCAAATTTCCGAAGGATGGCGATGTAATGAGTAATTATCCCGAAGACTTCATCGTGGTCAAACCCTTGTTTACCCGCGAGTGGGGAGATGGCGTAGGAGAGAAGCCCCGTGTCAGTCTGAAAGAGAATGAAGAAGAACAGATGCGTCAGTGTCGCAGCCGTATCGAACAGTTGAATGGCAAAGGGTATTTCGACTGGTGCATGCTGGATGCCAATCCGCATATGGGAGGGCATTTTGTATGGAGTTACAACGATTATGCCCGTGGTAGCCAGGATGAAACGATGTACAGCGGTGTGGTCGACATCAACCGTTATCCGAAGTTCAGTTATTTCATGTTGCAGAGTATGCGCGACAAGTCTGTCTCCCAGCCGGGATTGTATGATGGGCCGATGGTCTTTATCGCTTCCTATAATGCATCTGCCGGTTTTACCTCTTCTACAACAGATATTACGGTCTTCTCCAATTGCGATGAAGTAAAATTATACCGTAACGATCAATTGATCGGAAAACAGACACGCGAGGAAAGGACACCGCTGTATCGTCCGGTCGTTGAAAAAGGAGGCAGCCCCGTATTCATCTTCAATGCCGGAGAATATGAAGCCGGAACATTGAAAGCGGAAGCCCTTGTGGATGGAAAAGTGGTGGCTACACATCATGTGACGACACCCGAACAGGCGGATCACCTGGTAGTAGATATCAAAACGAATGGTATTATCCCCGTAGCAGACGGTTCGGATATGATCCCTGTCTATTTTAAGGTTTGCGATAAGAATGGCACTTTAGTCTACAACTCCCGGCAGGAGATCCGGATACGGGTATCGGGAGAAGGTACACTGATCGGAGATACGATCAGCCGTATCGGTATCAATCCGCAAAAAGTCGAAGGCGGTATCGGTTTTGCCTTTATACGTACGACGAAAAAGGCCGGTAAGATCGTTGTGGAAGTTACCGCGGACGGTTTATCAGCCGGTAGGGCAGAGGTTGTGTCGGAACCCTTCCGTAACTCTTATTTGCCGGATGGAGAACATGCGGCATTCAAAGGACAGGAAGAAGATAATGTAGTCGTGAAGCCCTCTTCCTGGCAGAAGCGTATATTGGAAAGACCCCGCCTGAAGATCGCTTCCGTCCAGGTAGGCAGCAGTCAGAACGGGTATCCGTCCTCGAATATCATAGATAATGATGACCACACCTGGTGGATCGCAGGCGAAGATAAACTTCCGCAGGTAATCACGCTGGCGTTGGATCGTCCGGGCTATGTGGCAGCCAGCCGTATTCTTTTTCAGAAAGACAGCTCTTCCTATAAGCACAAAGTAGAGACTTCGCAGGATGGCGAACGCTGGGAACTTTTGTATGAACGGGAATGTACAGGCTGGGAATTCAAGCCGATGACTGTCGACCGTGAAATAAAATATCTTCGTCTGACAATAGAAAATGTCTCCGAAGGACGTGCTGGTTTGGGAGAAATCTCTCTTTATTAGTAATGGTAACCGGCTGATACAGTAGTGCCAGCCGGTTACCATTACTATGTCAAGCGACCGGTTTAACCATATCACCTCCATAGCTTTATAGTACCGGACTATCAGAACTACGCAAACCTTTGCGTAGTTTTTTTTCATATAACCGGCTGTATCCAATCTGTAAATGTTATACATTTGAAGCATTAAAAGCTTAATTATTAATACTATGAAACTCTATTCTTTATTATTGTGTACATCTGTCGCTTTCTGTATCGGAACGCAGAGTATGACTGCACAGATCACAGAAAGGCCGCGTCCCGCTGAGTGGGATAATCTTGTCGAAGGTGCCCGGTTCATAGACCGTTTTCTTCCTATGCCTGCCGGAAAACTGAGCTCCGATGTATGGGGAGCCAAAGAAGTTGTTCCGCGCTATGTGGATAACGGGATTGAAGACAATGTCCGTTCCTATTGGGGAGGAAATATCCTGAAAGATGAGGATAATAAATACCATCTGTATGTTTGCGGTTGGCCGGAAAATTCTCCGAAAGGACATATGTTCTGGCCCAACTCGACGGTCTATCATGCCGTATGCGATAATTCTATCGGCCCGTTCATAATCAAAGATACCATCGGTTCGGGACATAACCCGGAGGCTTTCCGCCTGAAAGACGGACGTGTGGTCGTTTATGTTATCGACGGCTATTACCTGGCGGACGACCTGAACGGTCCGTGGACCCGTAAGAAGTTTGACTTCGACAACCGCGACCGCCGCATTATCGAGGGCCTTTCAAATCTGACATTCGCACAGCGTGAGGACGGCTCTTACCTGATGGTATGCCGTGGAGGTGGCGTATGGATCAGCCAAACCGGACTTTCCCCTTACAATCAGATTACGGACAAACGGGTATATCCTCCGGTAAAAGGAGAATTTGAAGACCCTGTCGTTTGGCGAGATCATGTCCAGTATCACCTGATCGTAAATGACTGGTTGGGACGTATCGCCTTCTATCTTCGTTCAAAAGACGGTGTGAACTGGGTAACCGATCCGGGAGAGGCTTATCTGCCGGGTGTTTCCGTGCATGAGGACGGAAAGGTGGAAAACTGGTTCAAGTATGAGCGTATCAAGATTTTACAGGATGAATACGGTCGTGCTATCCAGGCTAATTTTGCCGTGATCGATACATTGAAAAATGAAGACCTTCCGAGTGATAATCATAGCTCCAAGAATATAAGTATCCCGTTGAATCCGGGTCTGCTGCTGACCGTTCTCGATACTCAGCCTGTTACGGATAAAACAAAAGCGATCCGTGTAAAGATTGCTGCCGAGAAAGGATTTAACCCACAGACGGATATCGATCTCAATTCCTTGCGTTTCGGTGCATCTACAGAGGTCAATTATGGCAGAGGCTGTAAAGTTCAAAGTACGGAGAATGACGGGAAAGACCTGATTGTTACTTTCGATGCAAAAGGTAACGGCATAACAGCCGAAGAGTTCGCCCCTAAATTAATAGGAAAAACGACTTCCGGTAAATTGCTCTACGGATATGCCCGTTTGCCTTGGATCAGCTATAACGATCCGATCCTTTCTGCCCGGATGCCGGTATTTGCATCAGATAGCCCGGATATAAGTGTCGTAGTAGAGAATTTCGGACAGGTGGTTTCTAAAAAGGCAGTCCTGAAGCTGGAACAAGTTCAGGATGGGAAAAGGAAGATTGTCGGACAAACAAAATTGTCTTCTCTTGTACCTTACGGCAAAACAAATGTGATATTGACCAATAAAATAAAGTTTGAAAAAGGGAAAGCATACGATTTTGTCCTGACCATTCGTACGTCGGATAACGTTGTATCCACTTACAGTTTTCAGACAACTTTATAGATTAGGTAAACGATCCTGTTGATGCTTCTCTCTGTTCCCAAACGATTATTATATAGAGGTACGTCTTTTTATATTATCTTTGTGCATCTGATTCATCGTGAAAAGTATCTCAATTCAGGACAATGTTTAATATATAAATAGGAAGATGAATAAAGGAAAATTCTTACTCTTAATCGGTATGCTGTTAACCGCATGCTGTCTGAAAGCCCAGGTTTGGGTTGCCGATAACGGCGACGGAACCTATCGTAACCCGATCATACATGCCGATTACTCTGATCCGGATGTGATCCGTGTCGGTGATGATTATTATATGGTCGCATCCAGTTTTACCTGTGCACCCGGTATTCCGGTCCTGCATTCCAAAGATTTGGTGAACTGGAAGATCATCAACCATGTTTATCCGCGTCTGCCTTTAGATCGTTATGATTATCCGGCACACGGACAAGGGTCATGGGCTCCGGCAATCCGCTATCACGACGGAAAGTATTATGTCTATTTCTGCACTCCGCAGGAGGGTTTGTTCGCTGCCTATACGACCGATCCTGCTAAAGAATGGACCTTGAAGCATGTCTTGCATGTGTCGCAGTGGGAGGACCCTTGTCCTTTGTGGGATGAAGACGGAAAGGCTTATCTGGTGAGAAGCAAGCTCTGTGGTGGTCCGGTCTATCTGCACCGTATGTCGGAAGATGGTTTGAGCATCCTCGATAACGGGAAGATCATCTATTGGGACGAAAAAGAAAATCCGGTGCTCGAAGGATTGAAGACGATGAAGAGGAATGGCTGGTATTATATCCTGGCTCCAGCGGGCGGTGTTTCGACTGGCTGGCAAACAG
This sequence comes from Parabacteroides chongii, assembly GCF_029581355.1. Taxonomy (NCBI): domain Bacteria; kingdom Pseudomonadati; phylum Bacteroidota; class Bacteroidia; order Bacteroidales; family Tannerellaceae; genus Parabacteroides; species Parabacteroides chongii. Next base: position 3,837,947 of record NZ_CP120849.1, read on the forward strand.
TACTGCGTTCAAGGAATATCGAAGGACCGTATGAATCGAAGAAAGTTTTGCAGGAAGGCAACGGCATAAACGGACCTCACCAGGGAGGTTTTGTCGATACACAGACCGGTGAATGGTGGTTCATCCATTTTCAGGACAAAGGGGTGTATGGCCGTATTGTCCATCTTCAACCCGGTGACTGGAAAAACGACTGGCCTGTTATGGGTATAGATGAAAAAGGGGAAGGATGCGGGTTGCCTGTACTGTCTCACAAAAAGCCGAATGTCGGTAAAACATATCCGGTCGAATCGCCACAGACTTCCGATGAATTCAACGACAGCAAACTGGGTTTACAGTGGCAATGGCAGGCCGCAGGTCAGTCTAAATGGTATTCCCTGACCGCTTCGAAAGGGGCATTGAGATTGTATGCCGTTTCATCTCCGACAGAAGACGGGAATCTTTATTATTCCGGGAATCTGTTACTTCAGAAATTACCTGCTCCGGAGTTTACTTCGACGGTGAAGATGAATGTCAGTCATTTGCAGGAAGGAGAAAGGGCCGGTTTGGTCATGATGGGAAATAATTACTCTTATCTGTCTGTACAGCAAAAAGGCGGAAAGAAACAAATTGTCCTTAGCGAGGGAAAGGGAGAGAATTGTGGTTATATCCCTCATGAAATAAAGAATGCTGACTGTCCATCGAATGATGTCTGGCTGCAGGTAAAGGTCTATCCGGATGCGACTTGCCAGTATTCTTACAGCATGGATGGTACGCATTTTACGACATTGGATGACCGTTTTGAAATATCGAAAGGACAGTGGATCGGCGCTAAAGTCGGACTTTTCTGCATTAACCCGGACGTAACAGACGGCAAAGGCTTTGTCGATGTCGACTACTTTAAAGTCTTTTGAAAGAATATGGGATAATTCTTTTCTAAAAATAGGGTGGGTTCGTTTAAAACGAGGTGTAAATTCGTTTAAAACGGACCCTCACTTCGTTTAAAACGAGAAAAAACTCCTTTTAAACGAGATTTCGGTTCATTTAAAGGGAAATTTGTTAATACCTTTTCTTCAGATAAGCATGTATTTTCTTATAAGCCGTTGCAATATGAGCTTCTACTGTCTTTTGTGATATATTCAGTAAAGTGGCGATTTCTTTTTGCTTGAGTTTGTCGGAAAGGAACAATCTGAATACTTCCCTGCATTTTTCCGGCAAGGAGTTGATTGCTTTCTGTATCAGTTCTTGTTGCTCCTGGTCCAGTAAAACAGATTCTGGATTGGTATTGTCTGCTATCAACTCTATATTATATAAGTCTAAGGGTGAACACTCTGGAGTATTAGATCTTCTTATATAATGTAGAGCCTGGTTTTTGGTAGAAATGTAGAGATAACTTTCTATATTTTCTATTTCATGGAGTGTTTCTTTTCTATTCCAAATCGTGTAAAAAACATCAGATACAACTTCTTCAGCTGATTCTTTGGAGGATAGATAGTAGATAGCCACATGGTATAATCTGAGATAATACATATCAAAAAGTTGGCGAAAGGCTTTTTCGTCTCCTTGAATGATATTGAAAATCAGATCATCTTTTTTATTGTTTAGTGGAGTCCTTATCCTCATGTCACAACATATCACTGATAAATAATTATAGTTCCTGAAGAACTATGGTACTTGTATAGAATTAAAAGCTGTAAAATTTTCTTTTTTTGAGAAAACTGTTCAGATGGACTATAGATATAGTACACTAGAATCTATCAATACAGCTTTTTTATCATTATAATTTAGACTTTATGTGAATAAATACTATTTTTGTTATGAAAAAGACATTAGTTCTTCAGGAACTTGGTGGTTAAGGTTAATATAAGTTAAGACTGTTTTTTGTATTAGGGTTTTTCACTTTCGTTGTCATCTATAATAACAAAACAGGTAACAATGAATTTGAAAGAAGGAGATAAAATACAGTTTGAAGAATGTGTAAGCCGTATTCGTTTTAAGCCATTGGAGGTTGATACAGATGCTGTTTATAAGAGATTACGTGACCGTATTGAAACATCAAGACAGAGAATAGGTGTTTCTCCGATATGGAAATATACTTCTGTTGCGGCTTGTATAGCTTTATTATGTGTATCTTCTTTTCTTATTTGGAATATAACTGAATCAAAGCCTCTTTCTTATTTGGAGACAACAGCATTGGCTGGATCAAAAGCTTATATATTATTGCCGGATAGTACGGAGGTATGGTTGAATAGTGATTCGTGGATACGTTATCCGGAATCATTTGATGATGGAAATCGGTCAATAGAATTGATAGGTGAGGCCTTTTTTAAAGTAACTAAAGATCAACATTGTCCATTTCGTGTAAATATGGATGGTATGTCAGTGGAGGTGTTGGGTACTGAATTTAATGTATCGGCACACAAAAAATCAGCAGCTATTCAAACTACCTTATTGGAAGGTTCTGTCGCATTATATAAAAAAAACAATAAGAGTTCAACTCCTGATCGGGTTCTGATTCCGGGTGAACAGGCTGTTTACAATAGGGATAATGGAGATATAGAAGTTCATCCGGTTCAAACTTCTTTTTATGTTTCCTGGGCAACAGGTGATTATGTGTTTGAAAATAGTACATTCGGGCAGATAATTCAGACGTTGGAACATTCATTTAATGTGAAATTTCATTTGAAAGATAGATCCTTGAAAGAAACTTGTCTGACAGCTCGATTTACACATAACGAGTCGTTAGATGAAATCTTGTCGATTCTTCAAATATCAATGAAATATGAGTATATGATTAAAAATAAGGATGTATTTATAAAGTAGATATTGTATAACCTTAAATAATAGACCATGAATAGTTCTTAGGATTTGAAAAAAAAAATTGGGAATGCTACCAACATCCCCAATTTAATGCTTGCGCATAGATCATTTAATAAATATGGCAGCTACCAACTGCCTTAGTAAATAATCATTTAGAGTTTGCAAATGTATGAATAAACATTTAATCAGAGTGTTACAGAGCTATAAAAAGGCTTTGTCGGGGATTAATATTCCTCAAAAAACACATAATCGAATCTTTGTTGTTATGAGATTTTCCATATTGTTCTTTTTCCTTAGTATCTGGGGTGCGACTGCAGCCTCTTCGTATTCGCAGGTTACTAAATTGAATCTCGAAGTGAATGGCACAGTTTTAGAGGTGCTTAAAGCTATTGAAAGTCAGTCGGAGTTTACATTCGTTTATAAGCAGAATGAAATAAAACTAGACGATAATGTATCAATAGATTTACAGAATAAAACGATATCAGAAGTTTTGGATGTTTTATTGCATGATAAATCACTGGCATATAAAATCACAGATCGACATATTGTTCTGTTTAAAAAAGGTGAAATCCATCAAGAATCAACAACTGTGATTACAGGAAGGATTATTGATGAATTCGGAGAGCCGGTCATTGGAGCAAATGTTTTGGTTAAAAATGAGAGTGGACTTGGTACTACGACTGACATGGATGGTAAATTCTCTTTGGATTTAAAAGATATAAAAGATCCGGTATTAGTTGTTTCATTTATCGGTTATACCTCACAAGAAATAGTTGTCGGTGGAAAGAAAATTTTTAATATTACATTGAAAGAGGATTCAAAAGCGTTGGAAGAGGTTGTAGTTATTGGTTATGGTACAAACTCTAAACGAAATCTTACTTCTGCCGTTTCTACAGTCGATGCTGATAAAATGAAGAATGTTCCAGTTTCTAATGTTACAGATGCATTGGCAGGACGTGCAGCAGGTTTGATCGTTACTCAAGCTGGTGGAGGTATTGGTAAAAAGTCAACGATTTCCATTCGAGGTGGAGGACAACCACTTGTTGTTATTGATGGGTTTGTGTCTGAGTATGATGATTTTGTAAACTTGAATTCTGACGATATTGAGTCAATGTCTGTTTTGAAAGACGCCGCAGCCGCAGCTGTATATGGTGCACGTGCTGGCGATGGTGTTTTGGTTATTAAGACAAAAAATGGATTAAAGGGTTTACGTGTTGATTATAGTTTCAATCAGAGTTGGGCTGAACCTACTTTCCTGGAAAAGAAACTGGATTCTTATCAGAGAGCTTTGATGGATAACACTGTTAGAGATTTATATAACTTGGAACCTCGTTGGACGGAAGAAGAAGTTGAAAAATATCGGACAGGATCAGATCCATATAATTATCCCAATGTGGATTGGCAGAAATTAATGTTGAGGAATTTTACACCGGATAGCCGGCATTCACTAGCTGTTCGTGGCGGATCAGATATTAATAAGTTTTACGTGTCTTTCCAGGCTTACGATCAAAGTTCTATGTATAAGGCTGACACAGAATGGTTCAAGCGTTATAATGCGCGTATTAATGAAGTGTCTGATTTTAAGGATCTAGGATTAAAGTTGACATTTGGGGTAGATGCTTATATTAATACGCAGCAGAGTCCACGTTCTACTTATTCTGATGGATATGGATATACATGGGGACATATTCAAAATAAAAGCCCTATGGAATTGGCTGTCAATCAAAATGGACAGTATTATGTAGGACCAGATAATCCGATGGTTGAAGTCTCTCCGGAATCAGGTTACAGCAAGTGGGATTATAAGATGTTTATGGGATTGTTTAATGCCGAATGGAGTGTAAAAGGTGTTGAAGGATTGAAGCTGAAAGTCGGCGGTAATTATCGTTATTTCATGAGTGACAGTAAACTTTGGAATAAAACAGCTCCTCAATATGATTTGAACGGAGTAAAAGGTCCTGATGCAACTGTTAGTTTGACCTATAATACGGGAAGTGCACGTATGTGGACAACTCAGTATTTTGCAGATTACAATCGTTCTTTCCTGGATGAAACACATAATGTCTCTGCAACGTTGGGTTTTGAACAAACCTATTCATTTTACAGAGGTTTCAATGCTTTGCGTAAAAATTATATATTCATGATCGATCAAATTGGGGCAGGACCTTCAGATTCAATGGAAAATGGAGGTAGTGAATCCGAATTCGGTCGTGCCGGTTTGGTTGCCAGAGCTTCTTATAATTATAAAAAGAAATATTTTGTAGAAGGTTCATTACGCCATGATGGTAGCGACTTGTTCCCGAAAGACCGCCGTTGGGGTAATTTCTATGCCGGGTCTTTGGCCTGGGCTATTTCTGAGGAATCATTTTTCCAGCCGCTGAAAGATCGTAATATTTTAAACTATTTCAAAGTAAGAGCTACTTATGGTGAAACCGGTCTTGATAATGGAGTTGGGTCTTTTAGCTATTTGACATCTTATAATTTGGCAGAACGTGGCTATGTATTGGGAGGAAGTATTGTTCCGACTTTTAGTGAAGGAAATCTGATTAGTCCGGATATTACCTGGTATACTCGTAGTACATTTGATATAGGTTTTGATTTTAACTCTTTGGGAGAACGTTTGGCTGGTAGTTTTGACTATTTTTATATGAAGACAACCGGGTATTTGACATCTCCTTCTAACGTGAACTATACGGATCCTTTGGGGCTGAGTCTGCCAAAAGTAAAATCAGACGGAGAACATCGTCGTGCTGGTTATGAATTTGCTTTGTCATGGAAGGATCATGTCGGAGATTTCAATTATGAGGTCGGTGCTAATTTTACTTATTTCGATCAATTAGTCTCTACAGCTTGGGATGAAGACTTGGCTAGTCAGAAAAATCCGTATAAGAGACTGGTTCAACAGAAAGGGTTTTATACAAATGGTTATACTAACTTAGGATATTATCAAAATTCAGATCAGGTTTTAAATTCACCGCGTTTGGAAAGTTCCTCTAATTTGGTAGCCGGAGATATTCAATATAAGGATATGAATGGTGATGGATTTATTGATTCAAACGACCAGTGGCGTATTGGTAAAAATAGCTTTCCTCGTGGTAACTATGGTATTTATGCCAATTTGTCTTATAAAGGATTTTCTTTAAATATGTTATTCCAGGGAGCAACTTCACGTGATATGTATCTGGATGATGTTGTGCGTGGACAGAGTACAAGTGGATATTCGATCGTTTATCCATACCAGTTAGATTATTGGATGCCGGATAACCGAGATGCCAAATATCCGCGTATTGCAATGAATTCGAATGTGAATGGGAATAATAACTATCAGACTTCTGATTTTTGGTTGACCAATGGTCGTTATATCCGTTTGAAATCATTGCAATTGGGGTATGACTTCCGGAAGACATTATTGAAGGATGTAAAATGGCTTTACAAATGCCAGGTTGTATTAAGTGGTCAGAATTTGTTTACTATTTCACCGGCTACCAAATACGGATTTGACCCGGAAACAGGTAGTACGAACAATTATGACTACCCGGTACAGCGCGTATATGCAGTTAGTTTGAATCTAGGATTTTAATAAAAGAATATATTTATGAAACTAAGAAATATAATAACATTTTCACTGGCCTTATTGACGGGTATTACTTCTTGTAATGTACTGGATACAGAGCCTTTCACAACCTATGATGAAGCAACTGTTTGGGGATCTAAATCCACGGCAGATGCATTTGTGTTAGGTACTGTGAATGCGATTATGGATGGTTATGTGAATGGAAATCAAACAACGTGGGAAGAACGAACCAATAATGCCGTTCATTCCAATGGAGGTAATGGTATAGTGAAAGAACAGACTACCCGGTATGAAGATGTCGGTTTTGGTGATTTCGGGAACATCCGCCGTTGTAATTTGATTATAGAGAAGGCAACGGAATATGTCGGAGCAGGGCTTTCTGAAGCAGAATCCAAAGAGTTGGTAGCTAAAGGTCGATTATTAAGAGCTTTACTTTATTACAAACAGGCCCGGACTATAGGGCGTTTTGTTTGGGTAGACCGTGTGTTGGCACCGGCCGATACGACTAATAACGGGCTGATGTATCCGACGACTAAGAGTACAACAGAAAGTTATACCTATATTTTGGATGATATAAAAGCAGCTATTCCGGATCTGCCGGTAGAAGCAAAGTCGGGTGACTTATCTCGAAATGTGGCTTATGCTTTTCAATCGGAAATAGCACTTCAGGCTGCAGCTTACGAAACCGATCCCGCACAGAAAAAAACGTGGTTGAAGGAAGCTGTTGCTGCAGCAGATGGAGTAGAGGGTAGTTCTTTGGCTTCAAATTATGGTAACATATTTAATGAACAAGATCGTTATTCAAGTGAAATTATCTTTGCTATTTATAAGGATAAAGCGACAACAAATACGGATCATATAGCTCCTTTACAAAATGTGATGCCGAATGTTAATAACGATGTTTTAGCAAAGAATGGTTGTGGACCTGAGTTTAAAACAAATGGAGGTCAACCTTTTATCGGTTGGTTATGGTGGGCACCGACACAGAATTTGGTAGACATGTATGATGTTCTTGATGAAGAAACTGGTAAAGGTGTAGCCTGGTACGAATCTTCTCAATTTAAGAACAATGTGAGTGTTACTGAAGGCCAGGCTCCGGACTGGGCTGTTGAGTCTGAAAAGGCAGAAGTGCTCTATTATGGTAATGTAAAAGGAGATAGAACAGTTAGTGATATAATGTACACTAATAGGGATGCTCGTTTTTATGATAGTTTTGTATATGACAATTCTACGTGGTGGAGCGAAGAGATTCGGACAACTGTTAATGGTAATTTGTGGAGAAAAGTAAATGGAGGACTAGGTCCCCACATGGGATTGACAAATTATTATTGGCGTAAAGGTGTTTATAATGTTCAACCTCGTGTATATGCAGGAACCCCGACCGATTACCATTTCGTAGTAACGCGTTACGGACGTGTTCTTCTGAATAAGGCTGAAGCTATTTTGTGGTTGGCTGGTATGGGAGAAGGTAACTATTCAGAGGCTGTGGATATTTGTAACCAAACTCGTACAGTTCATGGAAAATTGCCTGCAAAACAAGTAAATAGTCTGGAAGAAGCCTGGGACTTCTACAAACAGGAACGTCGTTGCGAATTGCCGATGGAAAACGATTATTACTGGACTTTATTACGTTGGGGCAAACATGGCGGTTATGCTAATAATGGAGTTGCTCCGGGGGGTAAAATTGTAGAGTTTACAGAGGCTCCGACTTATGTGGAAATTACGAATGATCGTAAATCGTTCTATATAGGGGAAGTTACACACGGGGATAGCAACATTCGTGAGTTCCGTGCAGACCGTCGCTATCTATTCCCTATTCCTCAGGGACAGATTGACCGTAATGCAAATTTAGGCCCACAGAATCCGGGTTGGTAATAGATGATTAATCTTTAATACACTAAAAGTATGAAAAAGAATATAGTAAAATGGATGAATAATGCTTTGTTGTTAATGCTGCTCCTTGCTTGTTCCTCTTGTTTGGACGGAAACATGGATGATTTGCCAGCATTTGAGGAAGCAAATATCACAGATGTAAAGTTTGATTTTCGATATAAGGATCCTTCAGATGTATGGATTGACGGTGAACCGATTGTAAAGGTTGTAACACTGACTGTCGAAAATAAAGTAATCAATGCAGAAGCCGGAACAATTACCTGTACGATCACAGTTCCTCCGGCTGACGGTTCTTTTACGGAAGAGATTCGTAACACGGTTGCTCTGACAAACCTGGTCGGCAAGTTTAATCTTTCCACTGCAGCTGTTATTGCTCCCCAGGACGGTGCTCCAACATTAGGAGTACCGGGTGATTTTTCTACTACACGCAGGTATCTGGTGACAGCTGCTAACGGTACGAAAAAAGATTGGACAATTCAAGTTACTGCATTAAATAAGTAACTATATTTATATCCTTAGATCTGAAGTGCTGAGGCTGTCCGTCTCTATATAAGTTTCGGACAGCCTTTTTTTTATCAACTAATGTAAAATGAATATGAAGAAGATAGTTCTTTTTAGGTTATTGTGTTTAGCCTTTTTGCTGGTTTGTCACCCATTATTTTCTCAGGAAAATTTAGCGGAATCATGGCGAGCCATCTCCGGAGAGAAATATGACTGGACTAAAACGATGCGTCCCGAACAACCTTATATGCATGCCTATCACCAGATGCAACTGATGAAGATCATGCTGTCTTATCCGGATGAGAAAGGCAATCCGGTTATTTGCTATACTTTCGAACAGGTCTTGTCTTTGGTAAAACAGATGGATGCCGTCACACGGGGACTTCCAAAGACGCTCTACCTGGTAGGATGGCAATATAACGGGCACGACGATAAATATCCGGCCTGGTTTGAAGTGAATAACGCACTGAAGAGGGATTGTGATGCTACCGGTAGGGAGTCCCTGCTTTGGCTGGCTAAAGAGGCAAGGAAATATAATACCTATATCAGTGTTCATGTGAATATGACGGATGCCTACGACGACAGTCCCCTTTGGGATGAATACCTCTCCAAAGGATTTATCTCCCGTAATGCAGACGGAACCCCGATGCAGATCGGTGTGTGGAACAGCCGCAAAGCCTATCAGATTTGTTATAAGAACGAATGGGAGAGTGGTTATGCCGTTAAGCGGATCAATGCCTTACTGGATTTACTGCCTTGCATTGAGGAGGCAGGTTCGATAATGATCGATGCTTTCTTCGTGCGCGACAATCCGTATGAAAAGATCTCATGGGAGGAGGAAGAAAAATATCAACGAAAGATATTCCGCTATTTCAGGGGAAAAGGTATCGATGTCACTCACGAAAGTTTCAACCGCCTGCGGGAAGGCAAAGACCTGTTCATCGGTGTGAATCCCTGGTACCTGTGGTTTGAAGCGACTGAAGCGGACTATATGAAATACCCCGCTTATCTGACAACCGGCGGTGCATCTTATCTCTTTGCCAAACAATTTCCGGATCTGACGAAAGAACAGCTCCAGTTAGGCTTCCTCTTCGGTATGAGCGGACGCGGTGAAGATTGCTTCGGTAACCTGGAAAACGGCTCTTTGCCCGATGCCAACTGGATAGACAAATACCGTTACCAGTTCTATACAGGAACACTTCCTTACGTCTATCTGAACCGTTATAAACGGGAAAAGCTGACAGGGAAAGGCGAGAACCGTGTCGTTTACTATAACGATGGCCTGACCGCTTCGCTAAAGGACTCGACCATCACTCATCATAAACGTTTGCTCAGGGACAAGGACGATCTCTTTATGCCGGTTCTCTGGCGTGCCGGTCGTGAGTATATGGCCTATTCAGTAAAAGGCTATTCCGGTAAGTCCTGGCAGTTGCCACCCGACTGGTCGGACGTACACAGCGTGGATATTTATAAGATAACGCCTTCCGGTATCTTTTATAAAACCAGCGAGGTCTGCATTGACGGATCTGTCCGCCTGTCGCTCGAACCGGATGAAGCTGTTTCCGTCTTTCCTGCTACCGGATGTAATAAATCAGGTCTTTAGTATCTTAAAATTCTAACTTCATGAAACATATATTATTGTATATATTATTTGCCTGCATAGGCATTGCTTGTAATCAAAATACCGTTCAGGCTCCATATCCTTATGCCGTAGCAGAGACTCCGTGGAACGAAGCTCTGGGTAACCATCGTGTTGTACTGGCGGTTAACGCTCCGGCTGAAGCTGTCAAACTATCCTTCGACTGGCGACGCCCCGACAAGGAGGTGGATAACCGTCGTTTTCTGATTGTCGATGCGGAGACAGGGGATACGATTCCCAATATCCAACGACTGAAAGTCAATAACGAACAATGTGAACTCTTATTTGGTCCAGTTAAAAAGAAAGGCATTTATTTTTTCTATTATCTGCCGTATCAAATTCAGGAAGGTTGTGGAAATTATCATCTCGGTTATTTCTCGAAAGAGGATGCTCCCGGTCAGCAATGGGTAGCTACTGTTTCTGCCGATAAAAAGCTACCGGAGGCAACTATCAACCGTGTGGAGTCGCGTACGCAGTTCGATAGCTTCTATCCCATGGAAATTGCCGCTTCGGATAGTGAGAAAGAAAATTATAAGCAAGCGAATCCAGGACATTTCCTCGTCTTCCCGGAAGATCGTTCATTGCCTATACGTATGAAAGCTGCCGTCCCTTATAAATGGTTACAAAGTCCGCTGCAAACGTCGTTTACCGGGAAAGCCCAACCGAACGAATACTACACCTTCCAGTTGGGTGTATGGGCTGCAACCGACGAATTGAACAGTGTGACTTATGAAACATCCGGCTTGAAAAGTGGAAACGATCTGATTCCGGCAGAAGCGATTACTTGCTTCAATATAAACGGAGTAAATCCGAAAGGAATACCGTTTACCAGACAGGTGAGTGTAGCTCCGGATGCCGTTCAACCCTTATGGTTTGGTGTGGATTTGAAAGCGGATCAACCAAGCGGAACTTATAAAGGCGTGGTTACTTTAAAGGATGAAACAGGATATACCGTTCCTGTAGAAATAGAACTGAAAGTATCCGGCAAAATGTTGGCAGACCGTGGTGATGGTGAGCTTTGGCGCCATAGCCGCCTACGCTGGCTTAATTCGACCCGCGGAATCAGCGACAAACCGACCGAAGGGTATGCCGACATGTCTCTCTCCGACAACCGGGTCTCCTGTTTAGGCCGTACGGTATCTCTCGATGAGCAGACCGCTCTGCCGTCTTCTATTGATTCCTGGGGGCATGAACTGCTGGCTTCTCCCGTTCGTTTTATCATCCGTACCTATTCGGGAGAAAAGAAACTGAACGGAACCGTCGACCTGACCGGACAGTCCGAAGGTAAAATGTCGGGAACCTGGAAGGCTGAAGATGATGACTTGACACTGACTTGCAACGCAACGATGGAGTTTGACGGCTGGATCAACTACGTTTATTCCATCGCTCCTAAAAAGGATTTACAGATCGAAGATATCCGGCTTGAGATACCGATGAAAAGCGAAGCTGCCCCTTATTTTATGGGGCTGGGTTTACCCGGACAAGAGACACCAGCCGACTATTCCGGAGGTTGGGAGACACAGGGAAAGACGGTACACGATTATGCCGTATCCATACCCACTAACAAAGGTGCTTCCTGGCTGTGGCCTTTCGACAGCTTCTGGTGTGGTTCAGAAAAAGCCGGTATCCATTGCGAATTACGTGGAGCGAGTTATACCGGTCCTTTGCTGAATCTCTATCGTCCTGCTTATCCCGAAAGTTGGTATAACAACGGCAAGGGCGGTTTCCGCATTCAGCGGAGCGGAAGTCAGACCATAGCAACGGCATATAGTGGTGAACGTGCTCTCAATGCTGCCGAAAGTCTGACGTTCGATTTTGCCTTGCTGATCACTCCGGTCAAGAAAGTGAATAGCCGTAGCCAGTTTACCGACCGGTACTACCATAACGGATTTGCACCGACACCGGAAGCGAAAGATGTGGAGACAGGCATAAAGATTATCAATGTGCACCATGCCAACGACTTGAATCCGTTTATCAATTATCCGTTCATAACAGCCGATTCCATCAAAGCGTTTGCAGATGAATGGCATAGTAAAGGCTGTAAGGTGAAACTGTATTATACCATCCGCGAGCTAACCAATGTCGTTCCGGAAATTTGGGCATTGCGCAGTTTGGGAGATGAAATATTGCAAGGCGGTAAAGGAGGAGGTTTCCCCTGGTGCCGGGAACATTATGTAACCGATTATACACCTCAATGGTATCAACATTTTGATAATTGCGAGAAAAGAGGTGTCATTGCCGATGCTTCCGTCTTGACGGCTACGGGCGATTCGCGCTGGTATAATTATTATGTGGAGGGACTGGCATGGCTGGTAAAATATACAGACATCGACGGCCTTTATCTGGATGATGTCGCTTTCGGCCGTGATATGTTGAAGCGCATGCGGCATGCCATGGAAGAGGTAAAACCGGGATGTATCATCGACCTGCATTCGAATACGGGCTTTTCACGTGGTCCGGCTACTCAATATGCAGAGTATTTCCCATACGTGGATAAGGTGTGGTTTGGTGAAAGTTTCATGTATAACGAAATGTCTCCGGCCAACTGGCTGGTAGAAGTCTCCGGTCTTCCTTTCGGCTTAATGGGAGATATGTTGCACGGTGGAGGCAACCAATGGCTGGGAATGCAATATGGCATGACGAACCGTTTGCCTTGGTATACGGAAGGAACTATTGGCAACCCGCGATATGTTTGGAAGCTGTGGGATGACTTCGGGATCATGGATGCGCAGATGATCGGCTTCTGGGAAGAGAATCCGGCTGTGACCACTTCGGACAAAGAGGTGAAAGTAACGGCGTACGTGAATAAAGGAAAGACGCTGCTGTCGATCGGTAATTATTCCAGTACGAAGAAGCAGGTTAAACTGAATATCGACTGGAAACAATTAGGTCTGAATCCGTCGTCTGTCCGTATGCAGGCTCCGGATATTACCGATTTTCAGAAAGTACGGGAGTTTACGCCAGCCGATCCGATTCCGGTTGATCCGAAACGCGGATGGCTGATCCTTTTGAGTGAATGATACCTTGATAATCTTTTATTTTGCACCCTATTTATAACGTTTGAATTTTATCATGAAAATATCTTTGTATATACTTACAATCCTGCTTTGTCTGTCTTGTAGTAAACAGAACAAACTAGAGGAGATCTCTATCCAACTGGATAAAGAAACTCTGAATCCGGTACGTAATCCCGGAGAGAAGGGAACCCTTCGTGTTATCGGTCATTATTCCAATGGAAAGACATCCGATCTCTCCTTATCCGATCTCGCTTTATCCGTACGTACAGTCAGTGCCAGCGGAAATGTCGAGGTTGTCGCTTTATCCGGTGATCAGTTAATCCCGAAGGATGGCGGACTGGCTGAAGTGACTGCCGTCTATCAGAAAGACGGTGCCACTTACCGGGCGAAAAAGAGAGTCGTTGTCGCTCCGTATTACCGTGATTATCACCAAACCCTGGTACTGAAACTCTTTATGGGGTATGATGGTGAACTGAACGAACCTGATCCGAACAACGTGATTTTCCAACATGAAGACCCGTCGCGCCTTTGTACATTCGGTCAGGCGCTCGATGTCGTGAAACGAGTGGACAACCTGACATGCGGTATCCCCAAGATCATCTACCTGGTCGGTTGGCAACGGGGTGGTCACGATCACCTGTATCCCGACTGGAGCATCGTCAATCCCAAATTGAAGCGGGAAGAAGATGCCACCGCCCTCGAAAGCCTCCGCTGGCTGATCCGCGAAGCCCGTGCTTACAACACGACCGTCAGCCTGCACATCAACATGGTCGATGCTTTCGAGGAAAGCCCCCTGTGGGATACCTACATCAAAAACGATATTATCGCCCGTGATGCCAATGGCAACCTGACATCTATCTGGGAATACGTCAAAGGCCATAAAGCTTATCACCTGAGCTATACGAAAGAATGGGAGAAAGGCTTTGCCAAACCGCGTATCGACCATCTGATCGACATGATTCCCGAGCTGAAAGACGGCCACACCATCCATATCGACGCTTTCATGGCCTACTGGCAACCGGAGAACCGTCCGTTAAGTCCCTGGCATGCCAAGCCGGAGAACGGAGGTATCGACATGTATAAGGAAGTGGAAACTCAACGAAAGATCTTCAAGTACTGGCGTGAGAAGGGTTTCGACGTAACGGGTGAAGGTATCTTTTGGGCTCACCCTGCCGGCGAGGGTTTTGTGGGGCTTCAGCCGATGTCGTGGTGGTTCCCGGACGATAAGAACTTCCAGATGGAGATCCCCGAACGTCTGTCGGCAAGGGGACGTACCCACCGTGAAGGACAGGGTGATTTCCGTTTTGGTTCCAGTATGCAGGGAGAGGAGATCTTCCAGAAAGACCTGGATAATCTGCCCGGCTTCCTGTCTCAGTTCTGTACCATGACATTGCCTTGGTATTACCTGAGCCGCCTGGAACGGGTTGCCTTTGTCGATGAAGCTCTGTATTACAGCGAGGGTGTCGTTGCCCGTGTGGAAGACGGAAGGAACATCATCCGTAAAGGAGATTTCATCTTGCGTGAGAATGACAACCTGTTCGTTCCCGCTCTTTGGAACGACAACGAGATCATCGCCTATTCCGGTGACGGATACGAAAGCCGCAGCTGGCTGATGCCGGAAGGCTGGGAGAAGGTCGACGCCGTAGACGTTTATTTCATATCCATGAATGAACCGACTCTGAAATCATC
Source organism: Parabacteroides chongii (assembly GCF_029581355.1). Lineage (NCBI taxonomy): Bacteria > Pseudomonadati > Bacteroidota > Bacteroidia > Bacteroidales > Tannerellaceae > Parabacteroides > Parabacteroides chongii. Next base: position 3,853,056 of record NZ_CP120849.1, read on the forward strand.
GGCAATACCTGTGGTTAACGGACTTCTCAAGCTGACCTTAGGGAAAGGAGAGGCTGTTTCGATCGTTCCGGCAGGGCAGTCACTTACCCGATAAACGAATTCAAGTCCCTTTGAAGAATTCCTCCTCCCTGTAATACTGCAACCTCTCCTCGGCGGCTTCTTTCAGCTTTTGCATATAGCCGGATAGCTTTTCGCGACGGCTGATGCTGTTGAGGAAGAGTTTGTAGTATTTGACGGCATTCTTGTTGTCCTTCAGTAGATCGTAAGCATAGGCGATATGATTGAGGGTGACGGACGATTGCGGGCTATAAGACAGGGAGGTCTTCAATGCCACGATCTCTTCTTTCAACTCACGGCGCATGACGAACCCTTTAGCCAAAAAGCATTGACCCGGTTGACAGGCAGGTTCAGGGAATCCTGTCCGATGTACTTGTCGGTATAACGGATCGCTGCATCTACCGAATCCATTTCCAGATACAGGTTCGACAGGCGGAGCACTGCCGCATAGTCCGACGAATCCCTTTCCAGTGCCAGTTCATACAGATAGAGGGCGGAATCCGGTTGTTCCGTTTTTCCGTAGCAATCGCCCAACAGGCGCAGGGCATACTGGGTGGTGTCTGCGGAAAGCATCGTTTCGGCAAGGGCTTTCGCTTCTGTGTATTGTTCGTTGCGGAAATAGAGCTGTCCCATTTTTGTCCGGATATAAGTGTTTTCGGGAGATAGCTTCAACGCCTTTCCGTATTCTTCCAACGCTTTGTTGTCGCTGTTCTGCATCAGGTAACAGTTGGCCCGTTCGATGTAGAGATGTATGTTCAGCGAATCCGCTTCGATCATTTCGTCCAGCAGGCGGATTGCTTCACCGTATCGGTTCAGTTCTTTGTAGGCTGCCAGCTTCTTCCGTTGCAGGTCGGGAGAGAGTGAATCCTGTCGGCCGATAAGGTCGATTGCCTGTTGGTAGTTGTAATTGCTTATCGCTTCCTCGATGGCATGCAGAGGGTCATCCTGCGCTTGTATCAGGGAACCGTATGTGCACAGCCAGCAAAAGATAACGAATAAATAAAGGTTTCTTTGTTTCATATTTTGTTAGATTTTCATGTTTCAATTATTGTCAAATTTGAATGTAGTGTCGTTGGTAGGGGCGGTTCGCGAACCGCCCCTACAGGCGCCGTCATAATGGAACAGGCAGGTTCGACCGTAGGGGCGGGGTTCAATATTTTCTAATTTCAAACGCGAAGCCAAACTGTCACCTGTCACTTGTCAACTGTCACCTGAAAAAGGTGAAACCTTTTTCTACGTTCCGAACCGTGACGTATCCACCGCCTTTACCTTCTTTTCCTTGTAGCCGCCGAAGCTGTAACGGATCGTCAGCAAGACCGAACGGTTGTCCTGGAACAGTTCCATGCGGCTCTTCTGACCCTGCTGGTCGATGTGGGTGAGCGGCTTTTGACTGTTCAGCAGGTCATTGCCTTTGAGGGTCAGGCGGAGCTTCTGTTTGGGAAGCGTCCATACCAGGGCGGCATCCAGGCTGTAGAGCGGGTCGATATCGTAAAGGCCCTGTATCACCTTCGTACAGTAATCGCCGGTGAGGTCGAGGGAGAGGTTTTTGTCGCGGGTCAGGAAGATCGTGTTGGTCAGTATGGCCCGCCCGAAGAGCTTCTTCCGGTCGAAACGGACATCGACCAGCGTCCCTTTGTCGTGGATACCGAAGCCCATCAACGTCAGCCGCGAACTAAGCACCTCGCCGGCACGGAAAGGAACGACCGCCATCAGTCCGAACATATTGTGCGTATCCAGATTGATCGTATGGAAGACCGATTGCAGGCGGTCGGGCGACTGGTACGACATCTGTTGTATCTTATCCGGCTGGAAATTGGCGAAGGCCCCAAGCACATACTTGTTTTTGAGGATATAGGTCAGTTGCATCGAATAGTTCAGCTCCGGTTTCAGTTCCGGATTGCCTTTGATCACGCTGTAAACATTCATATAATAAGTATTCGGCGTAGTCGCCCAATAAGAAGGATACTTCCGGTTGCTCGATAAGGAGAACTGCAACATGTTGGAAGGATCGATCCGGTAAACGAGCGACAGGGCAGGGAAGAGATCCGCCCTGTCCCATAATGTACTTTTCTTTCCGGCCGAGTCGATCGAAGCCTTGTAATACCGGACGGTCAGCGAAGCATCCAGTGTCAGCTTCTTCCCGAACGAACGCGAGAAACCGCCGAAAGCGCCGACCGAATGTTCCCTCTGCGTCAGGTCGAATGTCCCTTCGCGTTCTTCCGTGTTGTCGAGCAGCGCTTCCGCCTTGTTGTCCGTCCCCGACAACGAAGCCTCCAGCCCGTAGGATAGTTTCCATTTGTTCGCGGTAACGACGAAATGGTTCAGGTAGATATTGGCCCGTTGCGTCTGCTGGCGGCTTTCGTTGCGCCTGTCCTGGTCGGTGTCGTCTTCAAAATTGTTGACCAGCTCCTGCAACGATTTATCTTTGTAGAAGGTATAGTCGATACCTGCGTTCAGGTTCTTATGGCCGTTGTAATCGATCCGTGCACTGTGCAGGGAAGTCGGCCCGGTCGTCCGGCTGGCGGTGTTTACCGTTTCGATGCCTGTGAACTCCGTCCGTCCTCCCCGGTGGGAAGCGGGGCCATCCTGTACATACCGTCCCGTGTAGGAGACCGAGAGTTTGTCCTTGTTGTCGAAGTCATATTCGAAAGCACCCCGCAGGTTGTGGGCGATGCTTTTGTTCTCCGACCAGTTCTTTTGCAGGATATCGTACCTCTGTCCGTCGACGGTCGGTTCCGCATGCATATCTTCCGTCGAGCGGCTGTGTCGGTAACCCGCCGAGTAGGAGAAGTCCGTCGTATATTTCTTTCCCGTGTACGACAGGTTCATCCGTCCCGAAGGAGAGAAATAATACCCCTGTTCCCCCGTCAGCGACACTTCCCCTTTCAGGATATCCTTCAGGCTCTTGTCGTTCTCGATGACCAGGTTGATGGAGGCACCCTGTACACCGTATTGCGGCGGAGTACTGTACATCACCTCCACCTTTTTCACCTTATCGGAAGAGGTCGACTTCAGCATATCGGCCAACTGTTCCGGCGTCATGCTGCTTTTGCGGCCGTTGATGATGATCGTCGTGCCCGATGTGCCGAGCAGCGAGATATTGTCGCCTTTCTTTTCCACGCCCGGCAGTTCGCCCAGAACATCGAACGCATTGTCCACCGGTTTGCTTTTCATCAGGTTGGGAATGTCGTACTGGAGTTTTCCCTCGGTCATCTTCACCAACGGGCGTTCGGCTTTGACGAATACCTCCGGCAGTTCCAGCGTGATGCTGTCGTTCACCAGGATCGTACCCTTACCGTCAGTCTGCTTTTGTGCCGATAACCGGGTGGGCAGCGGGAGCAAGTTGGCTATCAATAACAGGTAATAGATTCTTTTCATGTTCTTGTGCTTTTCGTGATTTTTATACGAAAGGTAGAAAGGGCGCTGAACAGTTCCAAAAAACGCCTGCATTTGGTAAGACTAAATAACATTCGTCCGAAACTGTGTTATTTTGGTTTAAAGCGGCAGGCGGCAAGCCGGAGAATCCTTATATTTGTTTGCATGAAATCATCCATGAAATATATCATTGCACTGGTGATCGTGTCGTTATCCGGGATATTCGCCTACCAGTTGTTTTGGATCGACCGGCTGTACCATTCCCACCAGCAGCAGAACAGGGACTATATCATCGAAGCGATCCGCAATGCCGACCATATCGAATTGTTCAGCCGCGCCGACACCATCAGCCGGTTGTCGAACAAGCGTCGGGAGACTTTCTCGCAGGCCGACGACCGGGGAGGTATCGCCCTGGCTACCCGTTTCCGGAATAAGGATTCGATACCGGCGACCGTCCGGATCGTCGAGAAAAAAGCCGGACTCCCTTATGTGCCCGAAGTGGATGAAGAATTGAAGAAAGTACTCGAAAGTGCCAAGGTCAGGGTAGGCGACGATTTCAGTTCGCTGGGCCAGCTGGGGTTGCAGATGCAACGCAGCCTCCACGAGGTGATCGATACGATCTTTCCCGTCGACCTGGCGAAGTTCGACAGCTTGCTGACGGCCGGTCTCCGGGAGAAAAACCTGCACCTCCGCCATTTAACGGAGATACGGTCGCTTGCCGACAGTACGGTGGTCGCCTCTTCCGTCCCCACAGGGGAAGACCCGGCGCGTTACGACCGTTATACCTGGGAATATACCACCTATCATCCGAAAGCCTATTACGTCTATGTGGAACCGACCCGGCTGGCTTCGCTGGCGGGAATGACGGGTATCCTGGTCTCTTCGTTCCTGATCCTGTTGATCCTGGTATTGTCGTTCGCCTACATGATCTGGTTCCTGATCCATCAGAAGACGGTGGAGCAACTGAAAGACGACTTCACCCATAACGTGACGCACGAGTTGAAGACACCCATCGCCATATCCTATGCCGCCATCGAGTCGATCATCCATTATAACCTCCTGGGAAATAAGGAGAAGGCCGATAAATACCTCCACCTCTGCCACGAGGAACTGGAACGGCTGGGCGGAATGGTCGAACAGATCCTGACCCTTAGCCTGGAGAAACGGAAAGAGATTCGCCTGGTGATGGAGGATATTTCGTTGAATACCCTGATCGGCAAGATACTGGAACAGCAGAAGATCAAGTCGTCACGCCCTTACCGCATCCGTGTGGAGTCTGTTCCGGAGGAAATAACCCTGAGAGCCGACCGTGTACATTTGTACAGTATCATCAGCAACCTGGTGGATAATGCCATCAAATATGCAGACAAGGAACCGGAGATAACGATACAGGCGGAGGCTGCCGGAGGAAAGGTGCAGCTGCGTGTGCAGGACAACGGCCCCGGTATTCCCGAAGAGTATCGCCGGCATCTTTTCGATAAGTTCTACCGGTTGCCTTCTAGCCGTCATTCGCAGGTGAAAGGCTACGGTATCGGACTCTTTTATGTGAAGACAATGGTGGAGAAGCATGGCGGGACGGTCAGCGTAGAGAGTGTGTCCGGCCAGGGTTCCTGTTTTATAATCACATTACCGCAATAACCCCAAGCATATGGATATTTTATTAGTAGAAGACGAAGTTTCCCTGGCCATGATCGTCAAAGACGCCTTGGAAGAGGAAGGCTACGAAGTAACGGTAGCCCGCGACGGACTGGATGGGATAGAGCATTATTTCAAAGAGCATCCGGCACTGATTATTGCCGACGTGATGATGCCGGAGGTGGATGGTTTCGAGATGGTGCGCCGTATCCGCCGGATGGATAAGGAGGTACCTGTCCTGTTCCTCAGTGCCCGTTCGTCCGTTGACGATATCGTGCAAGGGTTCGAATTGGGGGCGAACGACTACCTGCGGAAACCTTTCAGTCTGCGCGAACTGATTGTCCGGGTGAAGGCTTTGATCGTCAAAAGCAAGGTCGAGCCTGTCGCCGTCGCGTATCACGAAATCGGGTTGTACACGTTTTATCCGTCTACACAGACGTTGGAGGCAGGCGGTGAGTCGGTCGAGCTTTCCTTTAAAGAGTCGGAGTTGCTCCGGTTGCTTTGCGAGAGCGGGAATCTTCCGGTCGACACCAAGGATATCCTATTGGAACTCTGGGGGAACGACAGCTTCTACAATGCCCGCAGCCTGCATGTGTTCGTCACGAAGCTCCGGCATAAACTGGAAAAAGACCCCCGGATCAAGATACTGAATGTCCGGGGGATCGGGTATAAGCTGATCAGATGACAGGGTGTACTACGCCGGATGTTTATGAGAGATACATCTTGTACAGGTAGCCGATAATAGCGGTGGCAATCATCGCATGACCCATTAGTCTGTCGGTGAAGTCGGCGGCATCTATGCATTCGTCCGGGGGGATTTCGGCAACATCGACAGGATGGCTCCCACTGCCGCCATCGCTACTTCCGTCTCCTTCAGGATCAGGGCTGTCAGGGTGATGACGGTCAGGAACGGGGTGATCCGGATGGCAGTGCCTCCCATTGTTCTTTCCGGGAAAGATGATCTTGACGACGGAAAGGAGGAAATCGAAGATTACTTTGAGTGTTGACATACGCTTGGTGTATTTATTGGTTGATGAATAAGTTGTTTGCAAGCCTGCCGGCCGACTGTCGTTGGAGCGAACAGGTTGTTGTACCATTTGGCTTCGTTTATTTCGACCAGACGTTGAAGGCTGGCGGCGATGGTGCACAGCATTTTACGGTAGGCAGCCCGGTTGTCACCGTTCACCTCGCTGATGTAGCGGCTGTAGGCTATCTCGGAGGCGTAGGCGTTGGGCTTCCGGCTGACGTTGGCTGCTGCCGGATAGGCGGTACGGATCAGACGGGCGAAGTCGAAGATGCTTTCGCGTGTCGAACGGTATTTGCGGAAACAGAGTCCGCCTTCGCTGAGTTCCACCTTGCCGCCGTGCCAGTATTCGTTTTTAGGGCCGTAGCCGGTGATACCGAACAGGTTGTTATGTTCTCTGGCGAGTACGCTTTCGCCCCAGCCCGATTCGATGGCCGCCTGTGCCAGGATAACGATGGGGTTGATCTGGTATTTCCCGCCTGCCTCCGAAGCATCGGACAGATAGATACGGATAAATTCTTGTTTTGTCATGATCGGATGAATTTGTTGTTAAATAACCTCTTTTTTTCTTGTCTATTCGCTTGTAATTGAGTATCTTTATACATCTTGAACAAGTAAAACGAAGAGTTATGTCTGACGAAAAACAAAAGATCGAACGTGTGTGGGGATATCAGGAACTGGCCCTGTTGTATTTCCCCGACAGTAAGCCCGAATGTGCTTCCGTGCAGCTCCGGCGCTGGATCAAACTGAGTGACGAGTTGACTTCCCGGCTGACGGCTTGTGGCTGGAAACCGGGAAGGAAGGTGTTGACCCCCAAACAGGCGACATGTATTTTCGATCATTTGGGGGAACCCTGACTGCTCCTGGCTACTCGATCGTTGGTCTGACTACTCGATCACCGGCCTGTCGTCTTCATCATCCTTCGGCGGCGTTGTCGTGCTGCCGGAGGTGGCGTAACGCTCCGTCTTGAAGTTTTGTGCCAGCTGCACAAGCACTTTTCCCGGGCGGAACAGGATACGACGGCTTTTAATCAGGTTGGCACTGAAGTCCTTTTCAGTAGCCGCCCCTTTACTACCCAATACCACCTGGATATATCCCAGGTCGCCCAATTGAACGGTTTGCCCGTCCGGGAGTTTCTGTTTCAGGACGTGAAGCACGCCGTCCAATACCAGTTTCACGTCACCCGGTGTGGCTGCCGAGCGGTCGGCTATGATATCACACATCTGGGCGGTGTCGCACATCCCGGTCGAACTGCTTACTGCATATACCAACTTAGCGTCCGGCGCTGCATCCTTACTCATGTCCTTTCTCTGAACTAAACGATATTTTACTGCCATGATTAGAAAGTTTTTAATGGTGTATAACTTTGTTGTCTGTTGTAATATTACAATACAAAGCTACGACATGCGGCAGGCGGGCAGTTCGCGATTGTTCGTGTGGGTTGGGGGAGGTTCGGGGTTGTTTGGATTCTTTATGCTTCTGACAATATAGATTCGATCAAGGCTATAAATTCGGCAGACTTGGGACGTAGTTCAGATAACATGTCTCTATCATAAAACAGGAAATCGTCATAGTCACCACTCATCCTGTCATTAAAGAGTTGACTATAAAAGCGGGAATATCTCCGGTCGATCTTTCCTGTGACGATGAAATGCAATCCAAACATTTGCTTCACTCCATCATGGGTTTGTGCAGCTATATGATTTTTTACAAGTAAAGCGATAACAGCGTAATAGCAGGCATAATAAAGCCTGTTGACTGCGGCATTGTAGCAACAGTCTTTCATCAGGATATCAGCTTCATGTAATGTTTCTTTAGCCCGCTTCAAGCGATATGAAACCAATGCTTTTATGCTTTCTTCATCCATTTGCTGTTTCATAATCTGATACCCTCATTGATTACATTTATATAAAATGGAGTTTTGAACGGTCGGTTTTGCCATTGTTTTTTGGTATATACCAATGGGCTGATACTCACTTGTTCTGTCAATTCTAAATCGTATAGGGGATAGGTGATAGCGGTGATATCATTATAGGATAAATGGTCTTTATCAACCAATATTAAAATGTCTATATCAGAATTCGGCCTGGCATCACCCCTCGCTTCCGAACCGTACAGAATAACTTCTGCACCAGGTGCTACCCGATGTAAAATCTCTTTTATTTTATGTACAATATCAGGTCTGTTCATATACTACCTTTTCCACAAAGAAACAATATCTTTTCCTAAAAAGCAAATTCTGTTAGCTTTTACAAATGCACCTTCAGACTAGCCGGATTTTGCCGGGTATCCCATACCATTGAGGACGCAGGTTAGGAATATCTTCATGATTGTGTATGCGTCCGGCTTTAATATCTTCCAGGGATATAGCCAGATGAGCCTTCAGTTCATCTAAGGAGTATTGGGCAGGCGATGTTTGTCCTATAACTTCACTTAACCCGTAAGAAGCTATGGGTTCATTGACAGATGAACGGGAAGTCGTTTCATCCGGTTCGGAGTACTTTTTCTTTGTCATAGATTTGGTTCCTTTCTTTATAATATAACCTTTGTCACAAAGAAACAATATCTTTTCCTGATAAACAAATTATCTCCATTTTTTATGGCGTCAGCCCCTTAAAACCACCTCTCATCCACTGCCGCCGTCCGTTCCGCCTCGCGGGTGATCTGTGAGAGGTGACGGAGCTGACGATGAAGGTCGCGGAAGAGGGTAGGGCGGTCAGCCGGGTCGACGGACTGTATCTGCCGACGCAAACGGCGGCCTTCACCGATGATCTTTTCTTCGTAATACTCCGTGAGAAGTATCCGGAGCATGACCTCGTGCGATAGCGGGATCTGCTCATCCGTCATCCCCTCCGGTACGCCCGGCAATTCGGGGAGGGCCGGAAACAACTTCGGCAGCAACTCTTCCAGGTAACCGGCGAACACCTGCAACTCCTCCGGACACTCCTCCTGCAACGCCAGGCAATGCAGCAAGTCATTGTAATCGCTGTCGGCAAACCGCATATCGTCCGCTTCGAGCATCCCTTCGAGCAAAGGAGCGAGCGACGGCTGTCGCAGGCAATACCCCAGCAGACGGCGTGCCGAATAACAACCCTGTGCGGTCAGATGATGCAGATAGGTGCGAAAACCGGCCTTCCCCAGCCGGCGGAACAACTCGTCGGGATCCTTGCCGCCGGGGATAGAGGAAGTACGTACACTGAACTGACGCTGCCGTTCGGCGGCAATCTTTGCGGCAGCCTTCTGTCCGGGCCCGTCACCGTCGAGCAGAAGATGCAGGCAGGAGGTGTAGCGCGAGAGAATATCCGCCTGCCCGTCGGTCAGCGCTGTCCCACATAAAGCCACCGTGTGACAGAATCCGGCGGCATGCATGGCGAGGACATCCTTATATCCTTCCACCATAAAAACGAAGCCCTCCTTGCGGATCGCCTCTGTTGCCCGGTGAATCCCATAGAGCGTGCGGCTCTTGTCGAACAGCCCGTTGTTGGCGGTGTTGATGTATTTGGGGGAACTGTCGGCTGCTGCGTCCGGCAGGCCATTGTCGATACGGCGTGCACCGAAACCCGTCAGCATCTTTTCCGCATCGTAGATCGGGAAGACAATGCGGCTGCGCATCGCACGGAAAGTATCGGGCACGAAGGCCGGAGCCAATCCGACCCCGAAGTCGAGCCAGGTGGGAGAGAGTTCGCTGTGGCCGGAGGCGTAGGGCAAAAGCGAGGCTTTGAATTGACAATTGACAGTTGACAATTGACAATTAGGGGATGGGGAGGGTTTGGATTGACAGTTGTGGGATGGGGCTTGTGTTGGAGGGGGGATGCAGGCCTTCTTGCTTGCTCTTGGAAGGGCTCCTTTTCTCTCTTTCTCATTGTCAATTGTCAATTGTCCATTGTCAATTATATGTGTTGCTTCGGCAAACGAGCAATGCTCCATCTCCATCACCAGCGCGATCACATCGCCTCCCGCCCCGCAGGCATGGCATTTGAAAAACTGTTTGCCCACATGCAGCATCAGTGACGGATGATGGTCGTCGTGAAACGGGCATAGCATCTTGTAGTTTACACCTGCCTTCTGAAGGCTTCCATAACGCGCCGCCACCCGTTCGATAGGGTTGGCATTTTTTAATTGTTGGATGTTCATGGTAATTTGTTTTTGTACGGATAAATTTGCGTCAGGCTGGCATTGTACCGGAAACGCACTTCGCCCGTCGCCCCGTTGCGGTTCTTGGCGATGAACAACTGGCCCACGCCGCGCATATCCTCCTTCGTATGCTTGTCGTAATACTCGCGGTACTGCTCCGGACGGTAGACAAACGCGATGCTGTCCGCTATCTGCTCGATCTCGCCCGAGTTACGCAGGTCGCTCATCACCGGGACATGATCCTGACGCGCCTCACAGTTACGGTTCAATTGCGCCAGTACGATACCCGCCACATCCGCCTCCATGATCAGGTTCTTCAGCTTACGGCACACATCGCCCAACGCCAGATCCATCGTGTCCCTCACCTCGCCACGCCCGGCAGGATTCACCTGTATCAGGTTGAGGTAATCCACGATGATCAGGTCGAGCGGCATCCGACGGTGCAGCGCCATCGTCTTCGCCCGGATCTCCTCGAACGTGCAGCCGCTGCAATAGTTCAGGAAAAGCGGCAGGCGATCCAGCTCCTCGGCCGCCGCCTCCAGCTTCGCCCGGTCGTCTTCCGCCAGTTGCTTGAAACGCAGCTTGTCGGGCTCCACGCCGCTCAGCATACAAAGCAGGCGGCTCACCAGTTGCCGTTCCGTCATCTCCAGGCTGAAGAAACAAACCCGCTTCCCTTTGCGCGCCACCGCCAACGCCATGTGGAGCGCCAGCGCCGTCTTCCCCATCGAAGGACGACCCGCCAGTACCAGCTGTTCGCCCCGGTAAAGACCGCCCAGATGACGGTCGAACTCCGCGATGCCCGTCGTCAGTTGCTGCATCTCTCCGGCGGCATGCAAGCTCTGTTCGCGGTAAATCGTATCGAGGATGCGGCGGCTCACCTCCCCGGCGGCGTGTGTGGTACTGCTGACGGCAAAGAAATCCTCCAGCTTCTGAACGCCCTTGTGCACCTGTCCGAGCAGCGACACCACGTCGACCGCCGGTTCGTGCGCCTTGATCGCATGCTCTTTCATATCGGCACATAGCCGGCGCAACACCCAGCAACGCACCACCGCAGCAGCATACGTCCGGATATGCGACGCATTGCGCACCGTCAGCAGATGGTCGGCAATAAATCCCAACCCGTTCAGACGCGCCGCCTGCTCAGGTTCGAGCAGGCGCATTTCACTTTCGATGCTCAGCATATCGATGTCCGCCTCGCGGTCGTGGAGCGCCGTCATGGCACGGTAGACCAGGCGGTAGTCGGGGTTGGTAAACATATCGGGCAGGAGACGCTCCGCCACGTCGGCAATGGCATTGCTTTGTGCGATAACGGCCAGGATAACGGCACGTTCCATCTCTTCCGTAGCCGGGAGGGGGAGCGGGAACTGTTGTTGTTTGTTTGCTTCTTTTGTCATGATCTGTCTGTTTTTATTTAGGTGAATCGTACGTAAACGGGGCGAAAACTCTCTCTCAGGTAGGCTGGCGGGATGTGCCGGGCCGGTATGGCCGGCGGCAGGTTACCGATGACGGGTACCTTCATCCAGTCGTCGTAACCTACGATCGTAATGATCGTGAAGCGGGGCAGCCGCTGCACAGCGATCACGCCGTCTGCCACCATATCATCCAGCAATACACTCAATCGCGACCGCGAGATTTGTGTCTTGTCTTCGATAGTCCGGTAGGTTGTGATCCATTCGCCTCGTTGGCAGTAGACGGTTTGCGAGTGGATGGAGATATCTTCGTCGCGTTTGTTGGCGTGAAACAAGAGGCAGAGGTATAGATTGCCGTACTGGCGGGTGTATGAGTCGTCGGCATACATCTTGCTTAGAATGGTGTTTGGCACTTTGAGAAATCCTCTCAGAAACAGGTCGGTTTTTTTGTTGTTCATGTTTTGCATAACGATATGGTTTTAAAGTTGCTGTTAACAAATATTAGTAGACGATCTTTAAGACAATCTCCGGACGGTCTTTTCTCTTTCTATCGGTTTATATATCAGTCTTTTACAAAGTTGAAAAACAGGCTTCGGAGACAATCGTGAGACGATCTTTGAGACGCTTTTCATTATTATATAAGAATATATATAAGAGAGCAAGATGTTTTTCTAAAATTTTTAACAAATATAACGTCGGTATCCGGAAGGTCGTCTTCCCTGTTTTCAGGAGGTTAAACGCCTTGTTTTCAAAGCGATCCGTAAAAACCGGTCGAAAGGTTTCCTCTCTTCCCGGGATAAATGTTATTTATGTTTTTGTTGTTCGTTCTTCTTTTGCTTGATTTCTTTTGTCAGCGCATGGATGGTTCCGTCGACGTATTCCAGTTCCGGCAGGACGGTCTTGAGGCGGCTTCTCATGCCCGAGAGGCTGTATTTCGACAGAAGGATGCAGTTCAGGATTTTCGCCAGTTGTTTGATAGTCATATCTCCCAGCAATCCCCGTCGTCGCAGGGCGCTCATCAGTTCGATCAGTATCTGTGTTTTCTCCGGATTGTCGATGCGTAAATGGGCGGGCAAGACGTCGTGACATCCGCATGGCCCGGCCAGTTCGAGGGCGTAGGTGGCGAAGAAGTTTCTTTTGAAGGCTTCTTCCTGCTCGCTCAACGGTTGGGTTTTGAGCAGGAAGAGGGCGGTTTCGTGCAGCAGTGCGCCGCGGTCGGTGTATGTACTTAAAAAGCGTCGATAGGTTGTGAAGGACTGGATGAGTCTTCGGTTGCAAATACTTTTTTTTCTCATGATTTTTTTATGTTGTGGGAAGAGAGGACTACCTATGGTTATTGTGTTTTTTATGAATTATCCCGAGGGATGGTTTTCCTTGCGTGGGCGGGGCTGACATGGTAGTATCACCAGGGTAGCTTGCCTGTGTCGTTACGGTGGGTTAAGCATGCCGTTCGGACGGGATAACCATGCCGGTATCGGGTGGTTGTTTGTTTTGTTAAGTAATAAATCTACGTGTTTGATCAATAAAAACGTGACGACAAATGTATATCGATTTTCCGGAGAGGAAAATCAAGGTGTAGGAGCTGGGGAGGGGGAAGGGGGGAACTAGTCTTTAAAGGACTACGTCATTTTCTCTCTCCTTTAAGCTATGCCTTGAAAAGTAAGCCTGTTTTCTAATACAAAATAAACAATAACAAACAGGTAGATAACAGGTATTTGCTTCACCGGTATTTCCGACCGAAATACGAGTGAGAATCCGTCTGCATGTTACCGAAAAACAACCTTTCAATTCCATATAAAGATAAACGAAAAATATTTAATTGAAAAATTTTTAAAGCAGAAAATAACCGGTGTATGCATTGAATTATGAGACGTCACATCAACTGAAAAAACAATCCGCCATCTTCTTGAAAGGTGAATTAATATTAATATATCAATATATTAGTTTATTAAATCCGATATCTTCTCCATAAAGAAACAGTAATTATCATAGTCCTTTAAAGACTAGTTCCTGCCCTTTAGAGCATTGAAACTATAAAATGAAACGATAAAACGAATAGCATAAAATGAGAAAACTGATACTTGTATTGAATATATTGGTGATGATGGTTTGCGCCGTTTGGGGGAAAGATGGAGTGTGGAATGGAGAGGTGGCTAAGAACTTGGAGCCGGTTGATGAGGATGGAATAATCTATCATATTTCTACCGCAGCGCAACTGGCTAAATTGGCGGAGTTGGTGAATGATGGTGAGGACAATTTTGAAGGCAAGACGGTTATATTGCAAAATAATATTGTTCTTAATGAGAAAGTGTTGGATAAAGATGGGAATTTGCAAGGCGATGACGAGCTTAAGGATTGGGCGCCGATAGGGAATAACTATGACAAATCTTTTAAAGGAACCTTTGATGGGAATGGCTACAAGGTGTCGGGGGTTTATATTGAATATAGTGGCATTAGCGGTTATCTAGGCCTGTTCGGTTGTCTTGGCGAAGGTGGTGTAATAAAGAATGTTGGGGTGGAGGATAGCTATGTGAGGGGGACAGGGATACAAGCCAATGTCGGTGGCGTGTGTGGCGAGAACTCTGGTGGCACGATCTCCAATAGTTATAATGCTGGTTCGGTAGAGGGGACAAGATATGATGTCAATGTCGGCGGCGTGTGTGGCTATAGCAGTCGTGGCGCGATCTTCAATAGCCATAATACCGGTTCTGTAAAGGGGACAGGAAATGAGACAGTAAATGGGCCCTCTGTCGGCGGCGTGTGTGGCTATAGCTATTATGGCGAGATCTCCAATAGCTATAATGCCGGTTCGGTAGAGGGTGGAGAGTTGGCCTTTGTCGGCGGCGTGTGTGGCGAGAACTATGAGGGCAAGATCTTCAATAGCCATAATACCGGTTCGGTAAAGGGAACAAGGCAAGCCTATGTCGGTGGCGTGTGTGGCGAGAACTCTGATTCCGAGAACTTTAGTGCCGAGATTTTTAATAGCTATAATGTCGGTTCGGTAGAGGGTGGAGACTATGCCCTAGTCGGCGGCGTGTGTGGCCATAACTATTTTGGCGAGATCTCCAATAGCTATAATGTCGGTTCGGTAAAGGGAGGAGATAATGCTAAAGTCGGCGGCGTGTGTGGCATGAACAACGGCTTTAACTCTGGGATGATTTCCAATAGCTATAATGTCGGTTCGGTAGAAGGTGGAGAGTCTGCCCTAGTCGGCGGCGTGTGTGGCCATAACCCTTTGGGCACGATCTCCAATAGCTATAATGCCGGTTCAGTAACGGGTAAAAGCGATGCCTCTGTCGGTGGCGTGTGTGGTAAGAACGAGAACTACGGTACAATTACCGACTGCTTCTACCTTGCCGGAACGGTGGAACCGGATAAAGGGATTGGGAATGAGGATAATGACACTGGCAAGGCTACATCTGCAGACCCTGCGGAGTTTGTCATCGCAGTGGATAAAGGCTTGGTACTAGATCCAAATACTCCCTGGATAGGTGAAGCCACAGCAAATGATAAAGATATAACCTTCCCCACCCTTTCACAGGTACCGCAATTTGAGGGTGGCGTTTATCTTATCTCTTTAGCAGAGGAATTGCGCTGGTTTGCAGGGAAGGTGAATATTGGAAATGCTAAGCTCAATGGCAAGTTGATGCAGGATATTGCGGTGTCGGGGTATACGTTGGATAATGGCACGCCACCTGATCTGCAGGATCATTGGACGCCGATAGGGAACAAGACGAACCGTTTTCAAGGAATCTTTGATGGGAATGGTAACACGGTGTCGGGGGTTTATATTAATGATAATAACGATGGTGCTAATCTAGGCCTGTTCGGTTATCTTGGCAAAGGCGGTAAGATAGAGAATGTCGGGGTGGTGGATAGTTATGTGACGGGGACGGGAGAGCAAGCCACTGTCGGTGGCGTGTGTGGCTCTAGCGAAGGCTCGATATTGAGTAGCTATAATGCCGGTTCGGTAGAGGGAACACAATCCCCAGCCTTTGTGGGTGGCGTGTGTGGCCATAGCGTCGGCTCTATCTCCAATAGCTATAATACCGGTTCGGTAGAGGGTGGAGACAATATCTCTGTCGGCGGCGTGTGTGGCTATAACTCTAGCTCAAGCTCAATTTCAATCTCCAATAGCTATAATACCGGTTCGGTAACGGGTGGAAACAAAGCCAAGGTCGGCGGCGTGTGTGGCTCTAGCAACGGTTTTATCTCCAATAGCTATAATATTGGTTCGGTAGAGGGAACAGCTGCTTTAGTCGGCGGCGTGTGTGGTAAGAACGATGACGCAAGAGTAGGCTCGAAGATCTCCAATTGTTATAATGTCGGTTCGGTAGAGGGGGTAGAGTCTGCCCAAGTCGGTGGCGTGTGTGGCAATAACGGAGAATACGGCCAAATCACCGACTGCTTCTACCTTGCCGGAACGGCAACGAACGGGATTGGTGATGACACCGATAGTGGTAATGAGAATGCTGCCCCGAAGACGGCTAAAGAGTTGGCTGAGGTGATGGATGGGAAGTTGGTTGGGGATCTTTGGACAGGTTCCGCTAATTATGAAAGCGGTACTCTCACTTTGCCATACTTCGAGGGTTGCGAGCTGCCAACGGTGGAGTTGGTGCCTGTGGAGGTAGCGGATGCGATAGACTTCGAAAATGAGGAAGTGAAAGATAACACAGGTTACGAAGTGGCAACAGACTTATCGTTTAATCCATTGCTGTCAGGTAAAATTACTTGGAATGACAATTCTACTATCTATGTTCGCAATAAGACTGTTGATAAAGATAAAATCAGCGATGTCATCGCCCTTTCACGCCCGGCAACACCGACACTTTCGGCGGATGAGGGCAAGACAACTGCAACCAGCATTACGTTGAAAGCTACTACAGATATAGAAGGTAGGGATATTGAATATGGGAAAGAGAATACTGATGAGTCTCCTACAATCACTTGGCAGTCAAGTCCAACCTTTGGCGATCTTACTCATAGCGAAACATACACCTTCTATGCCCGTATCAAGGCTACGGAAAGCAGCTTTGCTTCTTTGTCCTCCGAGGTGGCTGTTACAACAAAAAAAGGCTATGAGATCACGATTGATGCTGGTATTACTAATGGTACAGTTAAAACTGATAAGACAATAGCCTCTAAAGGCGAGATTGTCACCCTAACGGTCACCCCTGATGAAGACTACGAGCTGGAAACACTGAATGTGACTGGTACGAATGTTTCCGGTTCCGGCAACGAACGTACTTTTGAAATGCCGGGTGAGGCCGTGACCGTCACGGCTACTTTCAAAGAAGTGAAGCCAGCCCCAGCGCCTGACCCAACTCCCGACCCTGAACCTGTCTACTACACCGTCACGATCCCCAGCGAAATAACGGGAGCCATCATCCACGGCGGCGGTACGCATCAGGTGCGCGAAGGCAGCTACATCGATTTCTCCATCGAGATCGACCCGGCAGGCACAGGCGAGTATCCGACCGTCACCGTCGACGGCTATTGGTCGAACACGCTCAGACCCGACACGCGAGGCAACTACCGCGTCTATGTCTACGACGACGATTGCGACATCCGTATCGGCGAAGTGAGCGGCTACGGCACCTACACCCTGACGCTTCCCGCCGACAGCCTCTTCGAGGGCGACGACCTCTATCGCAGCGGCGTGGGCATCGCAGTTACGCCCGCTTCGTCTTCGCCTTCATCCGACGCGCTCCGTTACCCCTTCGGCACGGAGCTGACGCTCACGGCCGTGAGCGACAGGCATCGCGCCTTCGTCGAGTGGATGGACGGCAGCCGACGCTCGCCGCTGACCTTCCGTCTGCGTGAAGACACCGAGGCTTACGCTTGGTTCCGTGCGCTTCACCCCGTGGGCAACGAAGAGATCGCCGCCGCCTCCATCCGTATCCGTACGGAACGTGGAGGCACCATCGTGGTCGACACCCCGACGAGGCTCCCGATAGCCATCTATGCGCTATCCGGCCAATGCCTCCGTCGCAGCGAATCGGAAGGCACGACGCGCTTCAGCGGCCTGAGGGAAGGCAGCTACCTGGTGATAGTGGGAACACATAGCGAGGTGGTTATCGTTCGATAACCGCCGTAGGGGCGGGGTCTGCCCGCCCTTTATCCGGGAAGGCATAGCGAGGGCGGTTATACCGGGTATAAGTTATTATTTACCAGATCATAGAAAGCAGAGACGAGCTGTTGCTCGTTTCTGTTTTGTTTGTGGATATATAAGGAGACATATAACGTATAATCTTCACACGCTGAGGAACCATCATACTTTCTGATATTCCCGTCGTTATACCGTGAGAACCAACGGGAGAAAAGCTTCTCACGCTTCACCTCTTTTCCATCGCAATTATCGCATACCATTATCATTGCATTTTCATTGCGAGAAAAGAATTTCTGTAAAATGGAAACAACGGTAATAGCTATTCTGTTATCTATGGGGTGCATAGACTCACTTTCCGGCTCGATATTGAAAGTATAAACCGAATGGAAAGCTAGGGGGTTGCAAATTTGATTCCACGGGCTTTGGCTAATTCTTTCAGGTTACCGCCTGTCTGAATGCATTGACGTATAGCTCGTTTATCCTCCAGCATACGCTGAAAGATATTTATTTGCTCTTTTGTTTTTACGTTCTTCTTCATTAGGCTTGATTTTTCTACAAAGGTAGGAACTCTTCTGCACAAAACAAAAGATTTGCTCCTGAAAAAGAAGAGGAACGAATATTTTGCTTTGTCGTACAACGCCATCACATCCATCACTTATCCTTTATACGATTTGGAATTGGCAGAACACATTAGTATCAGCCCATTGGTCTACACCCAAAAACAATGGCGGAATCGACCGTTTAAGACTCCTTTTTATGTGAATGTCGTTAATGAAGGAATTTTATTATGACGACTTTGTTTATTCCAGCGCAGAAGAAATAGACGAATTATTACCCAAAGCAACCGCTTTTATCGAAGCCGTAGAGCGATTGCTTTCCTTGTAACATAAAGATAAACGCAACTTAACCCCTTTGTATCTTCTTTGTAATACCGTGCCTTTACTTTTGCAGCATAATTTAATAGCAAAAGAAAAGAGTTATGAAAAAAAGTTTAGTGTTATTAGTTGTTTTATTAGGAGCTTCATTCTCCCTGCTGCGTGCTGCGACTGTTGCCGATGGCGATAATGACAAGACAGACAAGACCAATGTGGAAGCTATTCCTGCCGAAACATGGGAATTTTATTCCACCGTTCAGGAGCCTACTGCGGAAGAACTTGCCAATGCGAACAACCATAAGTTCGGCAAAGAGGTCGGATGCCTGTACAGTGCATTTATGGATATGTATGTAGTGAAGGAAGAAGTCGTTCCGGGCGATCCTGCCCGTCGTACGGTGATTCGTAAGCCGGGTATCTACAATGCCGTCCGTTCCATCGAAAAACAGTTGAATAAGGATGTGAAAAGTAATAAACTGACGAAAGAAGCTGCGGCAGACGAATTTGCCAACGTATTGAAGATTGCTTTGGCCGCCATCGACTCCGACACGATTACTTTTGAGGAAGCCCTTCAAGGTAACAAGAAAGATTCATCTCGCCTGTTGGCTATCTTCGACAACGTCAAACTGAAGAACCTCTATTAATTCCCCCTCTTTCCCCTAATACGTTTTATTGATAAATAAAGTTATAGGGCAGGTCTGTTTCCTGCCCCGGGACTTTGTATGTCTTAATTAATTCATTTGGATATGAAGAACAAATTTTACTTAATGCTTTGCGGGCTTCTACTTTGTACCTCGCTGGCGTTTGCCCAGTCGGTGAAAGTGACCGGTACGGTAACGGATAAATTAGGTCCGGTGATCGGTGCAGCCGTAGTAGTCAAAAACTCCACTGTCGGCACAGTAACCGATATAGACGGTCACTATGAGCTTGAAGCGCCCAGGAACGCGACACTGGTTTTCTCCTTTGTCGGATACGAGACGATAGAACGTCCGGTAGGAGAACTGAAAGTGATCAATGTAGAAATGTCCGACGACGTCAAGCTGATCGACGAAGTGGTAGTTACCGCCATCGGTATCAAACAACAGAAAAAGAAACTGGGCTACACCACCCAGCAAGTAAGTACGGAAGCGCTGGAACAGCCGGGTACGGTAAATGTGGGTAACGCTCTTTCCGGACAGGTAGCCGGTCTGACCGTAAACAATCCGACCGGACTTTTCCAGGCACCGAGCTTCTCCCTGCGCGGCAAGACACCGCTGATGGTCGTAGACGGTATTCCCGTGGAATCCGACCTGTTCGATGTCTCTCCGGAGAATATCGAAAGCATCAACGTACTGAAAGGTACGGCAGCAGCCGCCCTGTACGGCTCGCGTGGTAAGGACGGTGCCATTCTGATAACTACCAGGCTGGCGAAAGAAGAAGGTCTGGTGGTAACAGCCGGCATATCCAGCATGGTAACAGCCGGTTTCACCGTATTTCCTGAAACACAGACGGAGTTCGGTTCCGGTTCGAACGGACAGTATGAGTTTTGGGACGGTGCCGACGGCGGTATCTCCGATGGCGATATGACCTGGGGACCCCGTTTTGAAGGGCAGAAGATCGCCCAGTGGAACAGCCCGATCCGCGACAAGCAAACGGGTGAAGTGATCCCCTGGTGGGGCGATGTCTCCGGCTCTATCTACGACGACCGTACACGCTACGAACGCGTTCCGATCACCTGGGAGGCACACGACAACTTGAAGGATTTCCTTCGTACGGGTGTCATCACCAAAGCGACCTTCTCCGTGGCAAACAAGACTAAGAAAGCCAATTACAACTTCAACGGCGATTTCTCCAAACAACGCGGACAGGTTCCGAACACCTCCATCTATACGGGCGGTCTGAACTTCAACAGTATGTTCAATCTGAGCAATAGCGTGACGCTTTCTTCCAACCTCTCATATAATAAGGTCTATTCGCCCAACTATCCCCGCTACGGCTACGGCCCTAAGAATCACATGTACACAATCCTGTTGTGGATGGGTAACGACGTGAACGGAAAGGAACTGTCACAGCATCTGTACCGTCCGGACTCGGAAGGAACCCGTCAGGCAAACTATAACTATGCCTGGTATAACAACCCCTATTTCGCAACCAACGAGCTGACACAGAAGCACGACCGCAACACCGTAAACGGCCAGGTGAAACTCAACTGGGACGTATTGCCCGGACTGACCCTGCAGGGACGTGCCGCCGGTCGCCTGGAAAGTACGTTTGAAGATATGAAAAGCCCGAAGTCGTACATGAATTACGGCGATTCGCGTAACGGTGATTATAAGACCTGGAACAGCGAACAGCTGGATATCAATGCGGATGCTTTGGCTACTTATACACACGCTGTCAGCAAGGATTTCGCCTTTACGGCCAATCTCGGAACTTCACTCTACTACCGCCAAATACGTAAGGAAACGCAGGCTACCGACGGACTGATCGTCCCGAAAGTATATAATATGGGAAACAGCCTGAACCCGGTCAGTGCGACCAACCTGATGAACGAGAAGGCGATCGAGAGCGCCTACGGCTCCGTGAACATCGACCTGTTCGAAGCGCTCTTCCTGACCTTCACCGGACGTAACGACTGGTCGTCTACGCTTTCGGCTGCCAACAATTCTTATTTCTATCCCTCGGTTTCCGCCAGTACGCTGGTGAACGAATATGTGAAGCTGCCTTCGTGGATGGATTATCTGAAGGTCAATGCTGCCTGGGCACAAGTATCCAGCGACCTCGATCCGTACGCCTTGCAGGCAACCTACGCAAAAGGTATCCTCTATGGCAGTACGCCTTCGGTGACCTATCCGAATGCCGTGACCGATCCTTCCGGCTCCGGAACGGTGACAGCCCTGGTGAATCCGGATATCCTGCCTCAGAAGACCTCTTCCTTTGAAGTCGGTATGTCTACCTCATTCCTGCATAACCGCCTGGGATTGGATCTGACTTACTACCGTATGCTCGATGAGAACAGTATCATCAAACTGCCTATCTCCGAGGCATCCGGTTTCCCTTACCGCTTTGTAAACGGCAATGAATATACGACGAACGGCTTCGAGCTGATCGTGAACGCCACACCTGTACAGAATAAGCACTTCACCTGGAATGTGTCGACCAACTGGAGCAGCAACATCCGCAAGCTGACCAAGATTTACGGCGGTCAGGAAAAGTTCGGTGACCTGAAAGTGGGCGACCGGGCGGATGCCATGTACGCTACCGAATGGGAAAAGACCCCGGACGGCCAGCTGATCCTGGATGCCAACGGCATGCCGACCAAGAGCGCATTTACCACCCATATCGGTAACCAGTCGCCCG
This sequence comes from Parabacteroides chongii, assembly GCF_029581355.1. NCBI lineage: Bacteria > Pseudomonadati > Bacteroidota > Bacteroidia > Bacteroidales > Tannerellaceae > Parabacteroides > Parabacteroides chongii. Next base: position 3,875,010 of record NZ_CP120849.1, read on the forward strand.
ACGTTCGCTACGGACTTCAGAATACGTTTAAGATCAAAAAGTTTACCGTCAACATCGATATAGACGGCGCGATAGGCGGCACATTGGTGTCGACTACCACCCAGAAGATGTGGTGGGGCGGAAAACATCCGAAGTCGACCATGTACCGTCAGGAAGAATATGAGAACGGCGGCAAAGCGATCTATGTACCGGAAGGCGTAAACATCGTCAGCGGTGAGGTTACCTATGACGTGAACGGGAATATCCTGACAGATACCCGCGTGTACAAGAAGAATGAAACGGCTGTCAATATCCAGACCTGGGCACAGAACTATCCGTATCGTGCCGTGGTCCGTACCAGCGAGAACGAGTTGTTCGCCAACACTTTCAATCGCTCTTACCTGAAGCTGCGCCGTGTGGCTGTGTCTTACGACCTGAAGAACCTCTTCGAGTCGAATGTAATCAAAGGACTGGATCTGACCCTGTTCGGCAACAACCTGGCAGTTTGGAAGAAAACGCCTTACCTCGATCCGGACTTCGGTGCCAGCGACTCGGACCTGCAGGACCCTTCCGCCCGTTATATCGGTATCAGTGCAACCATCAAATTATAATCTTACGATAAAGCAATGAAGAAATATCTGAAATATATAGCAGCCGGTGCCGCTTTGGCATTCACCTGCAACTCGTGTATCGACCTGGAAGAGATGAATGTCGATCCGAACAACCCGACGACCACCGATCCGGCACTCTTGCTTACCGGATTGTCTTTCAAAACATTCGAAGAATCGGATGCACAGGTTTGCCACGCAACGAAGCAGCTGGTCTTGACCTCCGGCGAAAGTCCTTACCAGGTGTATAAATGGACACGCGGCGGTTTCGGTTACTACAGTAACCTGCGCGATGTGACGAAGATGAAAGAGGAAGCGGAGAAGAGCAACGAGACGGCTTATGAGGCCCTGGCTCTTTTCTTTGAAGCGCATTATTATTATATGTTGACGATGATGTTCGGTGATGTGCCTTGCAGCGAAGCCTTGCAGGGCGAAACGAATGAATTGTACCAACCCAAATATGACTCGCAGGAGACGGTACTGTCTACCGTGCTTGCCAAGCTGGAAGAAGCGAATACGTTGTTGACCGACAATAATAGCATTATCAGCGGTGATATTATCTATGGAGGCGACCTGCTGAAATGGCGCCGCCTGATCAATGCCTACCGGTTGCGTGTCCTGATGTCCTTGTCGAACAAACAGACCGTAGGCGGGATAGATGTGAAGTCAACCTTTGCCCGTATCTTCCGGGACGAACCGCTGATGACCGGCGAAGCCGACAACGGCCAGCTCGTCTTCCTCGATCAGCAGGACGACCGCTATCCTTATTTCAACGACAGCGACTTCGGTTCGGGACGTTATATGGATTCTACCTATGTGGCTGTCCTGGCTGCCCGCAAAGACCCTCGTCTGTTTGCTTTCTGTACGCAGACTCCTGCTGCGGAAAAGGCGGGACTCGCCGTGGACGATTTCGCCTCCTATGATGGCGGCGATCCGGCGATCCCTTACAGCCTTGTCAATGATAAAGTGACATTGGGCGGTTGTTCCAAACCCGCCACCCGTTATTACCAGCATCCGACCAATGAACCGATGATCTTGTTGGGATACACCGAGCAGCAGTTGCTTTTGGCGGAAGCCGTGGTTCGCGGCTGGATTTCCGGAGATGACAAGGAGTTTTACGAATCGGCAGTCAAGGCTTCTTTCCGCTTCTATGAGAAATATGCTTCTTCCGTAGCCCAATATTTGGGGGAAGATGCGGCTGAGGCCTATCTGCAGGGCGACAAGGTGGCTTATGCTTCTTCGCTGACAAACGAGCAGAAGATAGAACGTATCATCCTGCAAAAGTATATCCCTACTTTCCTGCAAGGCAGCATGTGGATGCCTTACTACGACCAGTTGCGTACGGGCTATCCTGAATTTCGCCGGGCATCCGGAGTGAACCTGCCATACCGCTGGATGTATCCGCAGGATGAGTATAACAACAATGCCGCCAGCGTGCAGGCTGCCCTTCAGTCGCAGTTCGGAGGGAACGACAGGACATCTGACCCTCTTTGGTGGATTAAATAAAAAGAAATGGCATGAATAGAAAGGAGTTTTTACGGACATCGGGGCTTTTGCTCCCGGTGTCTTTTTTAGGAGTTTCCGGCGCAGAAGCAATCGGAAAGGATACGATGAAAGAGGTTGCAGAGACGGCTACCGGAGCGTCTTACCTGGATAGTGCGACTTATAAAGCGCATGCGGACAAGTTAAAGTTTAATGCGGACGGCAAATTCAAGATCGTACAGTTTACCGATGTGCACTGGGTTCCGGGCAACCCGGCTTCGGAAGAGGCTGCCGAATGCATGAACGAAGTACTGGCTGCCGAAAAGCCTGATTTCGTGATCTATACGGGTGATATCGTGTTTGCCAAGCCGGCAGCGGAAGGGTTTCGGAAGGCGTTCGAACCTGTTATCTCCCGCAATCTCCCGTTTGCCGTAACATTAGGCAATCACGATGACGAACACGACATGACCCGTCAGGAAATCTATGCGTTCATCAAGGATATGCCGGGCAGTCTGACCGGAACGGTGGAAGGGTTGAACGGTGTTACCAATTTCATCTTGCCGATACAAAGTTCGAAAGGGGCGAAGGAGGCTTTTATCCTGTACGGCTTCGACAGCCTGGCTTATTCCCGGAAAGAGGAAACCAAGGGCTACGACTGGATCAAGCCGGATCAGATCGACTGGTACAGGAAAAGCAGTGCTGCGCTGACGGCAAAGAACAGTGGCAAGCCGCTTCCGGCACTTGCCTTTTTCCATATCCCTGTGCCTGAATATAACCAGGCAGCTTCCGACGAGAATACGTTGTTGATCGGTATCCGTAAGGAGAAAGCCTGTGCACCGGTAGTCAATTCCGGGTTATTCACGGCTATGCTCGAAGCCGGGGATGTGATGGCTACGTTTGTCGGTCATGATCATGTCAACGATTATGTGGCCAACTGGAAAGGTATCTTGCTCGGTTACGGACGTTTCACCGGAGGCAAGACGGTCTACCATGACATACCCGGAGGAAACGGAGCCCGTGTATTCGAACTGACGGAAGGCAGTCGTTCCTTCAAATCATGGATACGTCTGAAAGATAATAAGGTGATCTCATCCATCCATTATCCGGCGGATTTTGTAAAAGGTGGGGACAGCAATCCCTTTGCCTGAGCATATCCGTATAATTTCCCCGGCAGGAAACTCCGGTTCCCTGCTTGGGAAACTCGCGTTTCCTGCCGAGGAAATTCCAGTTCCCTGCCCAGGGAACTGAAATTTCCAAACCGGGGAACTACGAGGAAACTGTAATCGGTTGTCAATTAAACGGGTAGGCTTATTCCCCTTCTTCGGCTTTTGCCGTCAATTGTAACCAAAGGAACAACGCTCCCGGAGCCAGGATAATGGCAGCCGATGCCAGCAACGCAGTGCGCAATGAATACACATCATTCAGCCATCCGATAAACGGGGCAATGGCGGCAAACATCAGCCGGATGATAAAGTTACGGATAGACAGGACAGTCGCCCGCATCTCCGAGAACGTCATCTGGTTGATATACCCTTTTAATATCGGTGTAGCAAACCCTCTGATCATGTAGAAGACGAACAGGATAGCCAATCCGGCATACGTCAGGTTAAATGCCAGCGCCACGTAACCGCCTGCCACGAATGTCAGGATCAGTATCCCCATCTTTTTAGGTCCGAAATAGCGGTCTACCCGGTCTGAATAAAGGGCGGCGATACCGACAGTCAGGTTCAGCACCGTCCAAATGACCCCGAACCAGGAGGTAGGCGTATTCATATACATCAGGTAGGGTTGCACGAACCACGCCATCGTCAGAGTCGCAGCTCCGATGATTCCTGAAAACATGATATTATAGCATAATCTCTTGTTTGTGACCAGCGAGTATTTGATGATCCGCATGATCTCCTGTACGGGGCTTTGTACTTTGCTTTTGATATTCAGTTCCCGCAGTGCAAATGCGGCAGGAATGCCGCTGAAGGCGATCACCGCCTGGGCATAAAAAGGATAGCGCAGGGAATAGGCGGCCAGCAATCCGCCGAAGATACCGGCAACGGCTTCCGCAAAGTTTCCGATCATGGTGATGCGTCCCTCGTAACGCAGATACAGATTCTCTTTTTTATATTGCACAGTCGTATCGTACAGCAAGGCGGAGTCTGCCCCGTTGACCAGCGTCTGCCCCGTACCCAGCAGTATCTCTGCAACAACGAAAGCGGCAAATGTCCCCGTAAAAGAATAGCAAAGATATCCGAAGAAGAAAAGAATGCATCCGAGTATCAGACATTTGCGTCGTCCCCATACGTCGGCAAGATATCCCGACGGTATCTCCAGTGCCACGGCAGCGATCGAGTAAACGCTTTTCAGAATGAATACATCCTGCAGTCCTAGCCCATGATCTTCATAGAAGAGCACGATGATCGGCATGACCAGTGTGAACCATTTGGATAACTTAATAATGTATAGTGCCAGTATGTTTCGTCTCATTTTGCTGTCTCTCTTCGAATCGCCGGACAAAGATACGATCTTTTGATTTACCGCTATTATTTTATTGTCAGTTAGTAAAAAAGTTATTACTTTGCGACAGTTTTACACTACTAACAATTAAATGATAACAAACTGATACCATGATTTGGAACGAAACTATTGAATGTATGGACCGCGAAGAAATGCGGAAATTACAGAGCATCCGGTTGAAACGGGTTGTCGAACACGTTTATCATAATACGCCCTTTTATCGCAAGAAAATGCAGGAGATGGGAATTACTCCGGATGATATTCAATCGATTGATGATATATCCAAGCTGCCGTTCACGGTAAAGCAGGATTTACGAGATAATTACCCGTTCGGGCTGATGGCTGTGCCGATGTCCGAGATTGTTCGTTTGCATGCCTCTTCCGGTACGACCGGAAAACCGATTGTTGTAGGTTATACCCGCAAGGACCTTTCTATTTGGTCGGAAGTGGTGGCACGCTGCTTGACGGCCTACGGCATTACGAAGAATGACTCCGTGCAGGTGTCTTATGGCTACGGTTTGTTTACCGGAGGTCTGGGTGCTCATGGCGGCGTGGAAAATATCGGCGGGACAGTGATCCCGATGAGTAGCGGAAATACGCAGAAGCAGATCCAGTTGATGCACGACTTCGGTGCGAAGGGACTGGCATGTACGCCTTCGTATGCCTTGTATTTGGCGGAGACGATCCACAGTTCAGGTATTCCTTTGGAAGAATTTCAGTTGAGGGTAGGAGCCTTCGGTGCTGAACCCTGGACGGAAAATATGCGTAAGGAGCTGGAAGAAAAGCTGAACATCAAGGCATATGATATCTACGGACTGACGGAGATCTGCGGTCCCGGTGTCGGCGGCGAATGCGAATGCCAAAACGGGACGCACCTGTGGGAGGACCACTTCTTCCCGGAAATCGTCGATCCGGTAACCTTGCAGCCGGTTGCTCCGGGCGAACAAGGCGAACTGGTGTTCACGACATTGACCAAGGAAGGTATGCCGATGATCCGTTACCGTACGCGCGACCTGACACATCTGATCTACGAAAAATGCGAATGCGGCCGTACGGCTGTCCGCATGGGTCGTATCCTCGGACGTAGCGACGATATGATGATCATCCGCGGTGTGAATGTATTCCCGTCGCAGGTAGAATCCGTATTGTTGGAAATGCCGGAATTTGAACCGCATTACCTGATCGTGGTAGACCGTGTGAACAACACCGATACTTTCCAGATCCAGGTAGAAGTACGTCCGGACTATTATTCGGACGAGATGAACAAGATGATCGCGCTGAAGAAGAAGATCGCCGCCCGTATGCAGAGCGTGATCGGTATTCAGCCTGATATAAAGATTGTGGAACCGCGCAGCCTCGAACGCAGTATGGGTAAGGCTAAACACGTGATCGACAATCGTAAGTTAGTTTAACCCCTTAAAAGAGTAAAATGCTATGCTAATTAAACAATTATCCATCTTTCTTGAAAATAAGAAAGGCCGTTTTACGGAAGTAGCAAAGATTTTAGGTGAAGCCGGAGTGAACATGTCGGCTTTTACGGTGGCAGAAAATTCGGATTTCGGTATCCTGCGTTTGATTGTGTCGGATACGGAGAAAGCCATTCAGGTGCTTCGTGAAAAACTATATGCGGTGAGTGTGGCCGATGTCGTATGCCTTCATTGCCCCAATCAGCCGGGTGCGCTGGCTAAGGCGATGGAGATCATCACTTCTGCAGGTATTTTTGTCGAATATATGTATGCTTTCTCGCAGGGAGAGGCGGCGAATGTGATCATCCGTCCCGACAATGTGGAGAAGTGCGCAGAGGTACTGAAAGCCAATAAACTGGAGCTGATTGCTGCCAGCGATTTATATAAGTTGTAAATATTAACGTTATGCGCTTCGTTATTTTACCGAAAATAATGTAACTTTGCGCGCTAAAAGTATGTGAATGAAAAAGGTTGTATTTTTATTGATGATGATTACGGTCTTGTTATCCTCTTGCGGGGAGTACAACAAGATACTGAAAAGTACGGACTATGAGCTGAAATATTCGTATGCAAAGAAGTACTTCAATGCAAAGCAATATAACAAGTCCGCCACCTTGCTGGATGAACTGGTTACAATCTTTAAAGGAACTGCTTATGCCGAAGAATCCTTGTACCTGCTGGCCCAGAGCTATTACGGACAGAAAGATTATCAGACGGCTTCGCAATACTTTAATACGTATTATACCACCTATCCGAAGGGCGAATACACTGAGTTAGCCCGTTATTATTCAGGATATGGCTTGTATCTGGACTCACCCGATCCGCGGTTGGATCAGACACAGACGTATGAAGCTATCAACCAGTTGCAGCTCTATCTGGAGTATTATCCGCAGAGCGAGCGTGCTGCCGAAGCCCAGAAGATCATGTTCGAATTGCAGGAGAAACTGGCTTACAAGGAACTGCTTGCCGTAAGGTTGTATTTTAACTTGGGTAATTATATGCGCGATAACAACTTTTTATCTGCTGTAATTACTGCTGAGAATGCTTTGAAGAACTATCCTTACTCTAAATATAGAGAAGAATTTATGTTCTATGTATTACGTGCAAAGTACGAACAGGCTGTGTTAAGTGTGGAAGAAAAGTTGCAGGGTCGTTATCGTGAGGTAGTGGATGAATACTACACCTACATGAACGAATATCCGGAAGGCAAATACGTAAAACAGGCACAGAAGTTCTACGATTATGCCAGCAAGAGAATAACAGATACGTATTAACGATATTATTTAACAATAAAGTAAAATGGATTACAGAAAGTCTAACGCTCCTTCGAACACGGTTACCCGTGACATGATGAAATTGTCAGCCGACACGGGAAATGTGTATGAAACAGTAATGATCATCGGCAAACGTGCTAATCAGATTAGCGTTGAAATGAAGCAGGACCTGGAAAAGAAACTTCAGGAGTTTGCCTCTTACAACGATAACCTGGAAGAAGTTTTCGAAAACAGAGAGCAGATCGAAATCTCCCGTTATTATGAAAAACTTCCGAAGCCGACGCTGATCGCTGCACAGGAATATGAAGAAGGTAAGGTTTATTATAAGAACCCTGCTAAAGAAAAGAATAACTTTTAATTAATTGACAATTGACAATGGACAATTGACAATTAAATGAATATAAAGGGCAATTGCTACAAAAGAGGATGAAATCTTTGTCCTGATGTAACAATTGTCCTTTTTCTTTTTTTGTCTTGTTTCCATTGTCAATTGTCAATTGTCAATTGTCAATTGAAATGTTACAAAGAATACAAACCGTTTATTTGCTTATTATCGTGGGCCTGATGGTTGCCACGTTATTTTTACCTCTTGCCATACTGCAGGCGGGAGATCAGTTTTACTCGTTCGATGCGACAGGTGTCAGCACGGTCGCTGCTGAACCGGAGTTGGTTTATCCGATGTGGGGGCTTTTCGCTTTGACGGCTGTTATCTCCATCCTGGCCTTAGTCACTATCTTTTTATTCAAGAAAAGAATCCTGCAGATTCGCCTGTGCGTATTCAATGCTATCCTGATGCTGGGCTTTTATGGCTTGTTCGCTTTCTTTGTTTGGATGCTGGAAGGTGAGCTGACGGACATTGCTCTGAATCTGAAGATAGCCTTGTCTTTCCCGGTGATTGCCTTAATCCTGGATTATCTGGCAATCCGTAATATCGGTGCCGACGAGGCTTTGGTTCGCTCGCTCGACCGATTGAGATAAGCAGAAAATAACTCTCTGGAAGGAGGAAGAATATATGAATGACGCAGTCATGTTATCTGATAACATGGCTGCGTTTTTTATTTGTTAACGCAGTCCGGATTTAACCGGAATAATGTATCAAATGTCCTTTAATGCCTTTTAGGGCTTGTATAATAAGAGATTTATTTAAAAACGAACATTCTTTAGACGATATTGGATATTGAATAAGAGGCATATTACTTCTTTTGCTGTGTGAAATAAATACAAATTTGCCTATGATTAAAAAAAGAGAACACAACTATGAAAGGGTTAACCGCCCTTGAGATCTAATCAGAGTTAATTAAGAATTATCGAGGAAAAAACTTAAAAGAAAATGACATTAAACATGAAGAGAGAGAATTTCCGGGGAATGAAAAACTGGAATGTGGCGTTTGCACTTCTTTTTTTATTTTCTGCCGCTCCATCAAAAGCGGACACAGGAAAAGGTTTGACAACCTCAAATCCTACTATTAAAGAAAGTGCCGGCATGCCGGTTAGCCAACAAAACGAACGCACTATCAAAGGTGTAGTAAAAGATGTTACCGGTGAAACGGTTATCGGAGCCAACGTATCTGTCGTTGGCACAACCATCGGAACTGTAACCGATGTGGATGGTAATTTCTCATTGAAAGTACCTGCAGGAGCTACCTTGAAGATTTCATTTATCGGTTATAAGGATGTAGATGTAAAGATCACCAACCAGCAAACATTGGATATCGTTTTGCAGGACGACTCACAAGCTTTGGATGAAGTCGTTGTGGTTGGTTTCGGTTCACAGAAGAAAGTGAATGTAACCGGTGCCGTAAGTATGGTAAAAGCAGAAGCACTGGCTGATCGTCCTGTTGCCAATGTGAGCCAGGCTTTGCAAGGTGTTGTACCGGGTTTGAACTTCTCAGTGCCTATGGGAGGAGGAGAGTTGGATAACGAAATGAAATTCAATATTCGTGGTTCCGGTTCGATCGGTTCGGGTTCTAATGCTTCACCATTGGTTTTGATTGATGGTATGGAAGGCGATATGAACACCATTAATCCTCAGGACATCGAAAATATTTCAATTTTGAAAGATGCCGCTGCTTCTTCTATTTACGGTTCACGTGCTCCTTTTGGGGTAATTTTGATTACAACTAAGTCTGGTAAAAGTGGAAGAGTAACAATTAATTACAATAATAATATTCGTTTCTCTGATCCGTTGAAAGTTCCGGAAATGATGAACTCTTACGATTTTGCGCGTTACTTCAATGCTGCAGCAGCCAATGGTGGACAACAAGCAGTGTTCAATCAGGAATCTTTGGATCGTATTGTGGCTTATCAGAAAGGTGAAATTACTGCAGGTACGGTTGCAAATAACGGAAATTGGCAGGAATATGGCGGAGCAAATGCGAATACAGACTGGTTTGGGGAGCATTATCGCCATTGGTCTCCATCTCACGAGCACAATATCAGCGTAAGCGGAGGTAACGAAAAGGTTAATTATATGGTATCCGGTAACTTTATGGATCAACGCGGTATGTTGAAACATTCAGATGATAGCTACAAGCGTTTCTCCTTAAATGCTAAGTTAGGTGCTGAGATCACAAAGTATATCCGTATGAATTATACTTCCCGTTGGGTACGCAATGACTATGATAAATCATACTATCAGACAGGTTTATTCTTTCACAACCTTGCACGTCGCTGGCCGACTATTCCGGTAACAGATCCGAATGGTCATTATATGCCAGGTAGCGAAATTATACAGTTGGAAGATGGCGGACGTGATAATAAGTCAACCGATTATCTGACTCAGCAGATGCAGTTAGTAATCGAACCGATCAAGAATTGGAAAATCACTGCGGAAGGAAACTTCCGTACGGAAAATATGAATCGTGAATATGGTGTCTTACCGGTTTATAATTATAATGAAAAAAATGAACCTCAACTGATGAAGTTTGATGAAAGTCATGGTCCTGGTATTACTGAATTCAATAAATCGACGAATAAGCGTAATTACTTTACGATGAACTTCTTTACCGATTACTTCTATCAAACAGAAAACGGACATTATTTTAAAGGCATGGTCGGTTTCAATGCTGAATTGAATAAATTCAATAGTATGTGGGGATCACGTCAAGGCTTGATTTCTCCTACAGTACCGTATCTGACTACAGCTACAACTAATATGAAAAATGGCGGAGAAAAGAATGAATGGTCTACTGCCGGTTTCTTTGGGCGTTTGAACTACAACTATAAAGAGCGGTATATGGCCGAAGTCAATATGCGTTATGATGGGACATCACGTTTCCTTGACGACCAGCGCTGGGGATTCTTTCCTTCGTTCTCTGTCGGTTGGAATATCGCACGTGAAGATTTCTGGGGAAATTGGTCCGATTATGTAAACGAATTCAAGCTTCGCGGATCTTGGGGTGAATTGGGAAACCAGAATACAACCGATATTTATCCTTTCTTCCCGTCAATGGATATAGGTGCAGGTAATGGTGACTGGTTGGTTAACGGAGCACAACCGACCACTGCTAAGATGCCGGGATTGGTTAGTAGCTTAATGACTTGGGAAACTGTTCGTTCATGGAATATAGGTTTGGACTTCGGTGCTTTGAATAACCGTTTGACTGGATCGTTCGATTATTTTAAACGTCAGACACTCGATATGGTTGGACCTGCTCCTGAGCTTCCTGTTACATTAGGTGCAGATGTTCCGAAGATTAATAATGCTGATATGGAATCTTATGGTTTCGACTTGGAACTTTCCTGGCGTGATCGTATCGGTAAGGTTAGTTACGGTGTAAAGGCAATTATGTCGGATGCTCGTCAAAAAATCACACGTTATCCGAATGAAACAATGAAGTATAGTACTTGGTATGCAGGTAAAATGGATGGTGAAATCTGGGGATTTAAGACTATCGGTATCGCAAAAACTCAGGAAGAAATGGATGCTCATCTAGCTAAAGTAGATCAAAGTGCATTGGGTAAGAATTGGGGTGCAGGTGATATTATGTATGCCGATATTAACGGAGATGGAAAGGTTGACGAAGGTGCCGGTCAGGTTGGTGACTCTGGTGATAAGAAAGTCATCGGTAATAATACGCCGAGATACAACTATGGTATTACCTTGGATGCATCCTGGAATGGTTTTGATATCAGTGCTTTCTTCCAGGGAGTTGGTAAACGCGACGTAGAAGTCGGCGGACCTTATTTCTGGGGTGCAGTAGGAGGTATGTGGCAATCTGCCGGTTTTGTAGATCACCTGGATTATTTCCGTCCGGAAGGTGATGAAATGGGAGCTAACCTGGATGCTTATTATCCTCGCCCATTGTTTGGTAACGATGCAACCCGTAACCAGAAGACTCAAACAGGTTATTTGCAGAATGGAGCTTATATCCGTATGAAGAATATCCAATTGGGTTATACCTTCCCGAAACAATGGATAAGTAAGATCGGACTTCAATCTTTCCGTGTATATATTTCAGGAGATAACTTGTTTACAATCACGAAAATGGCGAAGATGTTTGATCCGGAAACCGTATCAGGTAGAACCTGGTGGGACACAAACAATACAGAACCGGATAACTTAGATAATAATGGTAAAGTATATCCATTATCTAAAGTAATTTCTTTTGGTATTAACGTTAATTTCTAATAGCTCAAACAGATGAAACAAAATATAAAAAATCTTATTGCACTATCGTGCATGTTGACGGGTTCATTGATGCTGGGGAGTTGTAATGATTTTCTGGATAAGGAACCGTTGGATAAGGTAACGGCAACTTCCTACTTTAATTCGGATGCGGACCTGGCTTCTTTCACGATTAAACAGTATGATCTGTTTCCAATTGGAAAAGATCAGTGGAATATGGGACCGGCTGCTTTAGGTGACAATAATACGGATAATCAGGCAAACGCTGCCAGTGAAACTAAATATTGGGAACCGGGTCAGTGGCGTGTCAGAGAAAATGAAGAAAAATCAGATCTGGATAAACAGGAATGGCGTTTTACCCGCATCCGTGCATTCAACTTCTTTTTTGAGGAAGTAGAGGCTAAACTGGCAGCCGGTACTATTGCTGGAACAGAAACAAATATCAACCATTATATCGGTGAAGCTCATTTTCTTCGTGCCTACGAATATTTCACATTGTTGAAACGTTTCGGTGATTTCCCTATTATAGAAGGTGTCTTGAAGGATGAAAAAGAGGAACTGGTTGCAGCCAGCCAGCGTAAACCTCGTAATGTGGTGGCCCGTTATATTCTTTCCGAGTTAGATAAAGCGATTGAATTACTGTCGGATAATCCTTCAGGAGGAAAAAATCGTATCACTCGTGATGCCGCTTTGTTATTTAAGTCACGTGTCGCTTTGTATGAAGCTACATTTGAAACTTATCACCGCGGAACACCTCGTGTACCGGGTGAACCAGGATGGCCAGGTGCTAATATGCCTTATAATTCTGGCTTTTCTATTGATTTAAATCAGGAGATTGCTTTCTTTACCGATCAGGCTATGGCTGCAGCTAAGGCTGTGGCAGACAATCATCCGCTGACAGTTAATTCAGGAAATACCGATCCGGGAACAGGACAAACTGCGGGGTGGAACCCCTATTTCGAGATGTTTGGTGATAAGGATATGAGCAAGTACGACGAAGTAATCATGTGGCGTGATTATGATGCTTCGCTAAATGTAGCCAATGCCGTGTCTGTATATTGTTATAATGGAAGTAATACCGGTTTGACACGCGGTTATGTCGGGACATTCCTAATGAAGAATGGTCTTCCTGTTTACGCCAGCGGTTCAGGTTATACCGGCGAAGATGAAACCTTAGATAAGGTGAAGCTTAATCGTGATGAACGTTTGCAATTATTTATGGTATCTGAACATTCCCGTAGAAGTGTTTTTGTTCCGACTGATTCCGCTTCTGCATTCTTTGGTGCACCGAATATTGTAGACCTTGAGGAAGTTCGTAAAGTGACAGGTTTTCATATTCGTAAAGGTTTAAACTATGTTTACGATCCGGGTACACTAGGTGGACAGATGTCGCAGGATGGTGGTCAGGTAATATTCCGTGCTGTTGAAGCTTACCTGAACTATATCGAAGCATCCTGTTTGAAAAACAATGGTGCATCGATTGATGGAACAGCAGCTCAGTACTGGAAAAGTATTCGTAAAAGAGCAGGTATAGATGAAGATTATATGAAAACTGTTTCGGCTACCGATTTTTCAAAAGAAGATGATTGGGCTGTTTATTCCGGAGGTACTCAGGTTACTCCTTTGATGTATAACATTCGTCGTGAACGTCGTTCTGAATTTGTTGCAGAAGGTTTCCGTATGGATGACCTGAAACGTTGGAGAGCCCTTGACCAGGTAAAGAATTATATTATAGAAGGATGTAATTTCTGGGATGAGATGTACAAGGATAAGTTATTCTTTGATGAAGAAAAAGGTGAAAGTAAACTAATCCCTGCCGGAACTCCAGGCAAGACACCGAATGTCTCAAGTAGAGAAAAGAGTGGTAAATATCTCCGTCCGTATCAGGTGATTGAAAAGAATAATGGTTTGTATAATGGTTATAACTGGATGAAAGCTAACTATTTGGATCCGATTTGTATTAATCATTTCCGTATTTCGGCTACAGATGTGAAAGATATATCGACTTCGCCGATCTATCAAAATCCGTACTGGCCTACGGAACCGAACCAGTCACAGTTAGAATAATGGCATAGGTATTAGCATACATAATTGATGTGGGAAGGTATCCTCCTCTGTGAAGAGGAGGTACCTTTTATATTTCTTATTGTTGAACTAAATTATTGTTTCACTTTAAATATTTATATTATGAAAAAGAAAAGATTTATCTCATTGTTGTTGTTACTTTTTGTTTGTACAGTAAGTTTTGCAACCAATCAGTCAGATGTAAATAGTAAACAAGGAAAAGCCGGAATTAAGGTAACTATTACCCAAATGGACTCTTGGGGACATGAATTAGGAACAGGCTTAGGTCCTTTTTTTACTGCAGATTGCCGATATGGTGATACTTTTATAAGTTTTCCTTACGAAGGATTTACTTATTTCTCAGAACCGGGTACATTAATTTTGCATGTGAGTGATTATGAGAATATGTATTTATCACGTACTATAACAGTAAATGGTAAGATTATTGGTTTTGGTCGGGGTACGTATACTATTGATATTAATTCAGAGACGGTTGTTGAAATTATTTATGAGAAGAACTTTTAATTTTTGTTTGTACCTACATTCTTTCGGCATTGATTCAAATGCTGTGATAGAATGGCTTCTCTTTTCGAAATACAATGTATTTTAAGTTTAACTTTAAAACTATTTATCATGGCTATATTAATCAAAGCAATCCAGCGTGCTAATCCGCGGGATAAGAACGCTCCGAAGAAATGGTATGCCGTTCAGAACTCTACCGGGTTGGTTTCGGAAACGAAGGTGGCTGAACTTATTGCCGATGAGACGACTCTGAATCCGTCGGAAGCGTTGATGTCTATCCGCCAGCTTCGGAAAATAATCCAACGTTTGATGGCAGACGGACATAGTGTGAAACTCGGTGATTGGGGTACATTTTATCCTTCCCTTAATAGTAGCGGAAAGGGGAAGAAAGAAGATTTGAAGGCTACGGATATTAATTGTGTAAATATTAATTTTCAGCCCGGAGAAGAGTTAAAAGCTGCTATGCAGAAAGTGGAATTTGTATGGATTGACAAACTGGTTGAAGGTAAAACGAATACTGGTGGCGGTTCAGGCGAAGACGACCGTCCGGTTATTGAATGATTTTTATTTTCTGAATGACAAAAGATCCCTTTCCGGATATCCGGAGGGGATTTTTTATGCCTTATATTTAAGAAGAAGAAGTCAACTCCGACACTTGAAGAAACAATTTCCGAAACTTAAAGAAGTAAGTTCCGACACTTGAAGAAGTTTGCATCGGAACATGAAGAAGTGTCTTTCGATACTTGAAGAAGTCAGCTTCGCGAGATGAAGAAGTTTGCTCTTCGAGATGAAGAGGTTAGCGTCGTGAGATGAAGAAGTCAATAATCCGGATATTTAAGAAGAAACAGTAGTTTTTATGATGATTGTTTCCATATAGCGAAACAATGTTTTATCTTTGCGAAGTAAATAGAAGGTTATGGAAGCAAAAGAAAAATTTAAAGTAATATTATCTAAAGAAGCGGACGACTTTCTAAGTAAGCTAGATTTGAAAATAAAAGATAAGGTAATCTATAATATTCGAAAATCAACTTATATTATAGATTCCGAACTGTTTAAGAAATTAGATGATACGGAGATATGGGAATTTAGAACACACTATAACAAAATTCAATATCGCTTGTTAGCATTTTGGGATAAGACCAGTGATGTAGATACTTTAGTGATAGCTACACATGGTTTCATAAAGAAAACTCAAAAGACTCCTCAGAAAGAAATAATAAGAGCAGAAGAAATAAGGAAAATATATTTTAACTCTAAAAAATAAAGATATGGAAGAAATGAAATTTTATACTCTTGATGAGATAGAGGATAAACATATAGGGGTAAAAGGAACTCCCAAGCGAGATAAGTATGAAGATGAATTACATTCATTTCTTATAGGTGAAGCGATTAAGCAAGCCCGACAATCAAAGAATCTTACGCAAGATGAATTGGGAAAGTTAATAGGCGTACAGAGAGCACAAATTTCCCGAATAGAGAACGGTAAAAATCTGACATTTTCTACTATAGCCAAGGTCTTTAAGGCAATGGGGATAAGTGTCAGATTAGAAATTGGTAACTTAGGTAAAGTTGCTTTGTGGTAATAAATTGTTTATGAATTAAATAAAATGAGGGTATCTTTCACTGTCTGTGTGAAGTGTACCCTCATTTTTTGTGCTTTGTAAGTTTTATATCCCTTATTTCATTGGGCGAATAACAAACTCGAACGTTGTCTCTTCTACTGGAACCAGATATTGCGGCAATACACCCGGTCCGCAGGTAGCTGTACCGACACCGGCCTGTACGGCATCCAGATGGACGGTTACGGTACCGCTTCTTTTCAGTTGGTTGATATGGGTGGAAGCGTCAATGTTACTGTCGGTGAAAGGAACGATACTGAACTGCCAGGGGCGTGATGCCGTGACGTACAGTCCGTTGCCTGCCTCGTTGCTGATCTCCGCCCAACGCATGTCCGTGCGGTTGCCGGTCGACTGCGGCTTGACGTACTGGTGGAACATCCGCTCGGCATCCGTATGATCGATGGCGATGCGTCCACTTTGGATACGGTCAACGTAGGTTTCACCGGTACGTCCCAGATAGGATACCTGTGCGTATTCGGAAGGCATCTCGAAAGTCAGTCCGATACGTGCCAGCGACTTGACGATGGCGGTATCAGGGGTAAGGGTCGTTGCTACCTTTACCATGCCGTCGGGGGTGATATGGTAGTGCTGCGTGGCTGTCCCTACTGTCTCGCCTTTGTCACTTAGTAGTGCCAGCGTTGTCTGCACACTGTTCTTTCCTGTGCGGAAAGAGGTTGCCTGCTGGGTGAGCTTATCCAGTCCGGCGGCTTTCCACAGACGTGCACCGTTACGGTCGCGGTTGTCGTTGTCGGTGATCGGACGGTAGAGGCTGATCGTCATCGGGGTTGAAAGCAGTTCTTTTCCGTCGAGCTTGTAAGAGGTCATCGCACCTGTTTCCGGTGAGAAGGAGATATTTACACGATTGTTGCTGAATGTGTTGCCGTTCTGTTTCAGGGCGGAAGCCTGGAATGACGGGTAGTTCGGCCGGTAGTTTTTGTTGGCTGTCAGGACGAACTGGTCGTAAGCTACTTCGTGTGTCAACGGGATGAACGGATGTGCCTGTTTGGGTGTCCAGCTCAGGTTGAGGAATACCTCTTTGCAGTTTTTCGGCAGGGAGGTTTTTCCCAGTGTGAGCGTGGTCGTTTCATGCGGGAGACAGTCGACGGTTTCCGTTCCCTGGCGTATGATCTGGCCGTTGTCGGTTATCAGTTGCCAGTGGAGGGTATATTCGTTCAGGTTGCTGAAGTCGTACCAGTTTTTGACGGAAAGGGTCAGGTTACGTTCGTCCGTCAGTTTTGTTTTGATATACTGGTAGACTTTTTTCACTTCGTTCAGATGCGGATGCGGTTCGCGGTCGGCATTTACCAGGCCGTTCGTACAGAAGTTGTCGAAGCTGGGGATACCTTTAGGGCCGTAATCGCCACCGTACGACCAGTACCAGTTGCCGTCCTTGTCGATTTCGCGGAACGACTGGTCCACCCAATCCCATACACAGCCGCCTTGTGCCATCGGTTCGTTTTCGAATACGTCCCAGTATTCTTTCAGGCCGCCTACGCTGTTACCCATCGCGTGCACGTATTCGCAGAGGATGAAAGGGCGGTAGATTTTCGGCTCTTTCTGGTTCAGATATTCCTTGATAACGTCTACGCTGCGGTACATGCGGCAGTAGATGTCGGTGTTGTAGTTCTGTTCGGCACGTTCGTACTGGACGGGACGTGTCTTTTCGACCGATTTCAACCAGTCGTATGTACGTTCGAAGTTGATACCGTTGCCGGCTTCGTTACCGAGCGACCAGATCACGATGCAGGGGTGGTTCTTGGAACGTTCGTACATGCGTTGCGTACGATCCATGTGTGCCGGCAGCCAGGTGCTGTCTTTTGCCAGCGACTCGGGACCGTATCCCATGCCGTGCGATTCGATATTGGCTTCGTCGATCATATACAAGCCGTATTCGTCGCAGAGGTCGTACCACAGCGGATCGGTGGGGTAGTGGGAGTTGCGGACGGTGTTGATATTATGCTGTTTCATCAGGCTGATATCTTTCAGCATCAGTTCGCGGCTCACAGTGCGACCTAGTTGTGAATGTTCGTGGCGGTTGGTTCCTTTGACCAATGTCGGTACGCCGTTTACGCAGAACCGGCCGTTTTTGATCTCGGAGGTACGGAAACCTACGCGGCATCCGGTCAGTTCCGTTTCTTTTCCACCGGCATCTTTCAGCGAGAGGACAAGGGTGTAGAGGTTGGGATGTTCCGCGCTCCAGGGGTTGACTCCGGGAAGGGTCGCTTCTTTGAAAGCGATGCGGTTATTTTCTCCGGCAGGGATGTCGGCTTCTTCTTTCAGGACGGTTTTGCCATCGGTATCTTTCAGTCGATAAGTGATGCGGGAGCCGGGATTGGCTTTGCCTGCAATCTGAACGTCGAGGTTGAAGATACCGTTTTTATAGGTGTCCTTGTCGAGGGTGGAGATTACTTTGTAATCGGCAATATATTGCTTAGGCGTGCTGTATAGGTAGACGCTGCGTTCGATACCGCTCAATCGCCACATGTCCTGGCATTCCAGATACGAGCCGGAACTCCAGCGGTACACTTCCAATGCGACGGTGTTTTCACCCGGTTGCAGCAGGTCGGTGATATCCCATTCGGCGGGTGTTTTCGAACCTTGGTTGTAGCCTATCTTTTCTCCATTGACCCATATATAATAGAAGGAGATAACGCCTTCGCAACAGAGAACGACGCGACGGCCGTCCCATGTCTTCGGAATGGTGAAGGTGCGACGGTAAGAGCCGACTTCGTTCTCGGCATAAGGGACGAGAGGCGGATTTTTCTTGAAGTTGAACATCGGATCGTCGAACTCGTAGGTCTCATTCACATAGATAGCCGTTCCGTAGCCTTGGCGTTCCCAGTTGCCGGGGACGTTGATGTCGGCCCAGCTGCCGGTGTAGAATGAGGGTTTGTAGAAATCCTTCGGACGGTTGTCGGGGTTCTTTGTCCAGTGGAATTTCCATTTCCCGTTCAGGGTCTGATACCAGGGGGACGACTCGTGATCGCGTTCGGAGAGGGCTTTTTCGTTCTCGAAAGGCCAGACGTAGGCGTGAGGGGCCAGTTTGTTCTGACCGATTGCGTACTGGCTTTGCCATTCAGGCAGGTTGTTGTCTGTTGCGCCTGAAACTGCCTGGGTGAATCCCAGGCAGCACAGAGCAAAAATAGATAACAGAGTTTTCTTCATTGTATTTAGTGTTGTTACTTTTCTCTTGATAGAAAAGTAACCAAAAGATCAAGGCTGCACCTGCCTCGCTACTCCGCATCCTGCGTTCGCTGTCGCCTCCGAACTCGCTTCGCTCAAACAGCGGATGCTCCGGGCGCTCTCTCCGGCTGCTGCGCTTTACGCTCGCCAGCTGAGGCCTTTCATAGAACGCGAAGCGTTCTCTTGTGATGGCCGATACTGCTTGTTAAAACAGAAAGCACCTGTTATAATATATAAGTGTCGGTATCGGCGATCCTAAGAGGAAGCAGAGCTTCCTGGGAAAGGCCTCAGCGGGTGAGCGTCCGCGAAGGGGAAAGACGAAGCGGTTAAAAAAATCCGTTGTTTGAGCGAAGCGAGTTTCGGATTTTTCAGCGTAGTCTTTCACCGTAGCAGCGAAGCCGGTGCAGCCTTGATCTTTTGGCTACTTTTCCATCAAGGGAAAAGTAGTATTATTTAATAATTACTTCATCTATATAAACCCAGCTACCCTGTCCCGGTCGCGTATGATCTTCGGGGCATTTTCCGGGGTTCTTCAAGTCGACCCTGAGGTAACGGCCGGAAGCCTTCAGGTTGTCGAAGAGCTGGTCTTCGATGCGGATACCTTCACGGAAGATCTGTTCCGGGGTGAAGCTGCGTTCGGCTATCCGGGTGAACGTTTGGTTGTTGTCTGAGACGGAGAGGATGATCTGTTTGGGTAGATGGGCTCCCATACCGTAGTTCGTCATACAACCGATCGTCACTTTGTCGAACGAGTCTGTTTTTCCCAGGTCGATCGTGAAGGAGGCATCTTTGCCGTACCATCCGCTCCATTCGAAGTCGGACTGTTTGTCGCTACCTCTCAGGCCGTTTGTCAGACGGTAGCTCTGTTCGTTGCCGTTCGTTACGGGACGGGCTGTAGCCTTGTTCCAGTGGAGCGGGAGAGTGAGTGTTTTCCCTTTCTGCTCACCGTTCATAAAGGTGGCAGCCTTGATAGTCAGGTCGCCAGTCACAATCAATGAATCCTGGTAGAGCGTGGAGGCGGCCTGCGGTTCGCTTCCGTCTGTGGTATAGCGAACTTCCATATCCGGACGGATGCAGGTGAGGGCAACTTTCAAGGTGTCGTTACTGCCGGTCACCAAATGGTCGAGGTTAAACATCGAGCGGGCATAGTTTACACCCAGGTAGTCGTAATGTTGTGTCAATATATCCAACCGTTTCAGGAATCCGGGCCAGTCTTTCCGGTCTTTTCCCGACCAGGCGATTTCGCCAACGGCAGCCAGGCGGGGGAAGAGCAGGTATTCGACATCATCAGCCGAGGAACAAAATTCGGTCCACATACAACCCTGTACGCCGATCAGTTTTTTAGCCACTTCCGGGTCCCACTCAGGTTGTACCGGTTCGTATTTGTAGACATTTTCCAGGGTGTTGTTACCGAAATAGGTACGCGGTTCGAACCATTGCGGTCCCTGGTAGCGGATCAGGTACAAGACGCGGGCCGGTGTCATGATAAAACGGTGTCCCATCTGTCCGGCTTTGTAACCGGCTGTGCCGAGTCCCTGCCAGCCCAGTATGATCGCGTCGTCGGGTATTTTGCTGTTGGTCAGTTCGTCCCATCCGATCACTTCACGGCCTTTACTTTTCACGTAACCCGCCACGCGTCCCATGAAGTAACCCTGCAACTCTTCGATGTCGGTAAAACCCTCCGCTTTCATACGGGCCTGGCAAAGCGGACATATTTTCCAGTATCTTTTGGATGCTTCGTCGCCGCCCAGGTTGATATAACGGGAGGGAAAGAGAGCCATCACTTCGTCGAGCACATCCTGCAGGAAGGAGAAAACCTTGTCGTTGCCGGCACAGTAGACGATTTCGGCACCGTGTCCGCCCATTCCGGGGATTACACGGATCGGGTCTTTCACTACCGGGCATGCCAGTTCAGGGAAAGCAGCCAGGGCGGAATTGGTATGTGCGGGCATTTCTATTTCGGGGATGATCTCTACCTGTCGTGTGCCGGCATAGGCAATGATCTCTTTCATATCTTCCTGTGTGTAGAAGCCGCCGACGGGTGTAGGTTCGCCGGCTTTTGCGTTTTTGCGTTGGGAGAAATCCTTTTCACGTTCTACGCGCCAGGCTCCCACTTCGGTGAGGCGGGGATATTTCTTTATCTCCAGACGCCATCCGTTGTCGTCCACCAGATGCAGATGAAGCTTGTTCAACTTCAACATCGACATATAATCGATGATTTTAATCACATTCTCTTTCGGGATAAAACAGCGGGACACATCCAATAACAGGCCGCGGTAAGGAAAGCGGGGACCGTCCTGCAGGCTTACTGCCGGTATGTTCCATTGAATGCCTTCTGCCGGCGTTTTGTTTTCTATTGCCGGAGGAAGAAGCTGGCGGATCGATTGCACGGCGTAAAAAAAGCCGCGGTTGTCAGCTGCTTCTATGGATATATGTGAAGGCGTTATTTCCAGTTTATAGTTTTCCTCTGCGAGTGCCGTATTAGTAGAAAAGGTAATAGTGGCGGTTTGGGATGAATTGGCATTAATTATCGGGTTGAATCCGGCAGAGGTCGTAAATAAATCAGCTAATAATCGGGCTACAGGTTCCTGTTCCTGATTCTCGATTTGGATCGTTGTCGATTCATTAAACGTAAAATATCCTTTCGCAGGAATTTGTTGTTCGGGCTGGGGAATGATGTTTATCCCGACAGGAGCAGGGTTTGTACACCCTGTAACCAACCAAACGAGAAAGGTGATAAGGAGGAGTTTGTCTTTTGTCATTTGACTTATTTGTTGTGTTATCATATTTCATTCTTGTTATAAGATTAACCAGGAACAAATTTAAAAGTATCCGATTAGTTCGATGTCCGGTTTTGTACAAAAAAGTTCAATAATTGTCCAGAAAGGGGAAGAATCGTTGATTTTTGAGCGTTACAAGAATGGTGTGAGTTCCGTAAGAACTTATGTCTTTTGGATTTCAAGCAAAGATAAAAAAAGATTTACTACAGGAAGATATCTTTCTTAAACTTTATGAAACAGATAGTTATTACCTCCTTTTAATTGACTATATAAAGTTCATAATTACAAGTTTAGCATGAAAAGTATAAAATAATGGTAGAAATACCCTACACCGATGTAATAAGACTATAAATTCAGAAGCTTTTTCCTTTCAGTAAATCTACCTATAAAGTATATCTCACTTTTCTTACGATCATTAGTATCCTAATAATCTATCAGTTACAGTAAAAAGACATAAGTTCTTACGGAACACTGGTATTAATCTATTAAACAAACCTTTAGGATGTTAACTATTGGGAGACACATATATTTGTGTATATTTATTTTTTGTTGCATTACTATTGCGAAGGCCACTCCTGAGTATTATTTTAAGCAGATATCCCTCAAGGACGGATTATCTGAATCTATGGTGAAATGCGTTTTGATGGATCACGAAGGAACTATCTGGATTGGTACCCAGTTTGGTTTGAATTGTTTTGACCGCGAGCACGTAAAGAATTATTATCATGAAGAGAAAGACATCAATTCTATTCCCGATAATGATATTTGTTTTTTGGTAGAGGATTCTCTTCAAAATTTGTGGATAGCTACAGCGCGGGGATTAGTGTTATACAATAAGGAGAAGGATTGTTTTGTGCCGGTTGATTCGGGTGGTTCCAGGCTATATGTCTCCTCGTATGTGCTGATGCAGGACGGTCTCTTATTTTTGGGGAGGAATAAGTTTTTCAAATATAGTTATTCGGATAAGAGGATTTCTGCTTTACGGATTTCTACAAAGGAAAATGCAAAAGTCCTTTTTGAGAAAGCTGCGTTGTTTGGACCGGATGATAATCGGTTCTTACTGGCTTCCCGTTGGAACGGCCTGTGGGAATACAATATCCAAACCGGAAATTTACAACGTTCTTCTTTAGTCAAAGAGTACCAGATAGCTGCCCTTTTAGTCGATTCTTCCGGATGCGTGTGGGTATCGCCTTACGGAAAAGGGCTTTTAGGATTTGATCGTGAAGGGAACAAACTGTGCCACCTGGTTGCGCCGGAGAAGTTATCCTATAACGTTATTTTGGATGTGAAAGAACAGGATGGTAAAATCTGGCTGGCAACAGATGGCGGAGGAATTAACATCTATGATAAAACGAGCGGAGAAGTGACGGTGATTAATCATGTCCCCGGAAAGCCTGGCTCCTTGTCCGGAGATTCTTTTTATTGCCTGTACAATGATCCTGATGGAAATATGTGGGCGGGTGGCATACGTTGTGGGTTGGTGGGTTTGAAAGAGGTCTATCTGAAAACATACCGGGATGCCCTTTTGAACTCGGCTTACGGGTTGAGTGAAAAGACGGTATCCGGCATGTATGAAGATAAGGACGGAACGATTTGGCTGGGAACTGACGGAGGAGGAATGAATCGTCTGGATCCTCGAACCGGTCTGTTCAGACATTATCCGTCTACGTATCCTTCGAAGATCGTATCGATTATCGATTATAGCTCGACGGAACTTCTTTATTCCTGTTTCGGTGGAGGATTGTACCTTTTTAATAAGCAGACCGGTGCTCTGAAAGAATATTCGGTAGCATATCCCGATAAGTTTAATATGCTGTTCAAACAAGGTAAATCGGTTCATTTGGTCCGGTTGGATGAAAAGCATTTTTATCTGTTGGCGGACAGTGTTTACCTGTATGACCAGTCCACACGACGTTTATCCGCCGTGAAGCATGAATGTAAAGGATTGACAGTCTCGTCCCTTCAGGAGTTCGGCAAAGGAGAAGAGTTCAGCTTCCTGCGTGGCGAAACGGATCTGTTTGAACTGGATTATTCGAATAATACACTAAACCCCGTTTATTCATCCGCCGACTCGATAGGTACGATAGCAGCTGCTTGTAAGGATGCAAAGGGATGTTTCTGGATCGGGACGACGATCGGTCTTTTCTTCTATAATCCGGTGAATAAAACGGTTACCGCTGTAGAGAATAATCGTTTCTTAGGGACTACGTCGCTGGGATTTGATAAAGCTGGGCGTTTATGGGTCGGAACGCATAACGGGTTGTATGCTTATACGCCGGAGGATGGAAAAATAATGATGTTCGGTGAGTCTGACGGTGTGTATGCGAATGAATATATATCGAAACCACCTTTGATGAGCCGTTCGGGAGATATGTATATGGCAGGGGTTATCGGACTGGTTCATATTAAAAACGGCATTCCTTTCCCTGAGAATCCGGACCCCGTCATCGGACTGTCGGAAGTAACGTTGAACGGGGTTTCCATGCGGTCGAATTTTGGTTCGGACAATAACGAAATCTCCGTCCCCTGGAATTATACCTCCCTGATGGCAAAAGTCATTGTGCGCGAAAATGACCTGATGCGGAAAAAACTATTCCGTTATTATATAAAAGGGGCGCAACAGGAGATTGTAGAATCTGTTAATCATACGATCGCTTTTCATGCGTTGGCTGTCGGCAATTATGAGGTATGGGTTTCGTGTATCAAAAAGAATGGCGATTGGAGCATCCCTGTACGACTTCTGTCGATTAAGGTCACTCCGCCCTGGTGGAAAACAAACTGGTTTATCGGCGGTTGTCTGTTATTCATGATAGCCGGGCTGTCTTTCATTTTCTGGCTGATGATGAAACGGCAGGAGAATAAAATGATCTGGGCGATGAAGGAACATGAGCAGCGGACCTATGAAGAGAAGATTCGTTTCCTGATCAATCTGAATCATGAACTACGGACTCCTTTAACCCTTATTTATTCCCCGTTGAAACGTCTGTTGGGATCGGGAGAAATAACCGATACGAACCATAGCAGGCAGTTGACGGATATATTGAAGCAGACACGCCGGGTAAAAGATATTATCGATATGGTGCTGGATGTCCGCAAGATGGAAACGGGCGGGGAGACATTGCAGATCAGGCCCTATCGTCTGAATGAATGGGTGCGTGAGATTACGGAGACTTTCAGAGGAGAGTTTGAGTCCAGGCATATTCGTCTGGCATATAATCCGGATGAAGCGGTGGAAGAGGTGGCATTCGATGAGGTAAAATGTGAAATGTCATTATCCAATCTGATCATGAATGCGTTGAAATTTAGTGATGAAGGCTCCTGTGTCACGGTCTCTACCCGATTGATGCAGGGCTATGTCCGTGTTGCTGTCTCCGATGAGGGGATCGGGCTGGATCATGTCGATATTTCCCGTTTGTTCGAACGTTTCTATCAGGGAGAACATGGACGGAAAGGTTCCGGAATCGGGCTGTCGTATACCCGTTTGCTGATAGAGCTGCACGGAGGCCGTGTAGGAGCAGAGAATAATGCCGGAAAGGGAGCAACTTTCTTCTATGAGTTGCCTTTGGAAATTGTAACGACTTCGATTGAAACCCGGCCTTATCTGAATGAGTTACTGGCATTGCCGGAGATAAAAGAGGATCGGGACACTGATTTTTCGACCCGGAAGTATTCTGTACTGGCGGTGGAGGATGACCCCGAACTTCGTGGTTATCTGAAAAACACATTGAAAGAGTATTTTAAGAAAGTATATATTGCCTCTGATGGTGTCGAAGCTTTTGAAATGGCTATACACTATCTGCCGGATCTTATTATCAGTGATGTGATGATGCCGCGCATGGATGGCTTCGAGTTCTGCCGGCAGCTGAAGAGTAACCTGGAAGTCAGCCATATTCCGGTTGTATTGCTGACGGCGCGGACGGACCCGAAAAGTACGGTTCTGGGGTATAAGGAAGGGGCTGACTTTTATTTGCCGAAGCCTTTCGACCTGGAGTTCCTCCTGGCCATTGTCCGTAATATCCTGCGAAACCGTGAAGCTGTCAAATCCCGTTATAAAGAAGGGAAAGAGGTTGTTTCTCCCAGGAATGACACGATCAGCAATGCGGATGAAATGTTTATGAAGAAGCTGAATGAGTTGATAAGCGAACACCTGGATAATCCGGAACTGGATGTGAACTTTGTGGCGACGCGTATGGCGATGAGCCGTGCTTCTCTGTACACAAAACTGAAAGCACTGGCAGATATCAGTATCGGTGATTATATCAATAAGTTCAGGATGGCACGTGTGATGGAACTGCTGGCGGATAAGAATCTGACTATCCTCGAAGTCTCAGAAAAAGCCGGATTCACCAACCAGCGGTATTTCAGCACGGTATTCAAACAGATATACGGAATGACTCCGTCCAAATACCGTCAGGAACATAACTGTTGAAAAGGTATTACCTATTTCCGGATAGGCAACAGATAAATAAGCCGCGCGGAAATAACCTGGCTGGCAGATTTATTGAAATAGTCGCTTTTACGGTTGTTGAAGATGTCTCCCAACGCATAATAATAGCGTCCTTCAAGCAGGAAATAACCGATGCCGGTACGGAGTTCGATACCGGGTCCTCCGCATAATCCCCAGTCGAATTTCTTTTGGATAGCCATATCGTGCTGGTTATTGGCTCCTGCATTTTGGTTTTTCTCATCCGGGTTCAGGTCGGTCTTTTCGCCGATGGCAAAACCTACTTTGGGACCCATGTTGACATAAAACTTGAACTTGTTGCTGCCGAAATAGATATGGGTGAAGAACGGTATCTCCAGATAATTGATCGTACGGGTATATTTATACGTCGGGTGTTCGTCGAATTGCTCGTCCCATCCCTGCTGGCTGAAATTCAGTTCGGTCTGCAGTCCCAGGTTCTTTTCCGTGTTCCAGCGCAATACCAGACCTCCGTTGTACCCCTGTTTCATCTTGGTGTAGACCTTAGGATTGAAGCTGACGGAAGAGAAGTTCATGCCGAAAGAGGCACCTACTGTTATTTCCTGGGCGAATTTCTTCTGTGCCGTGATGCCGGTTATTACCGCCAGGCATAGAAAGGATATGATTGTTATCTTTCTGATCATCTTACTTCGCTGCGTGTTACGTTATAATCACTCTGGTAATGAACGATGAATGTACTGGTGTTGATGAATCCGCCCCAGTTATTTACCCGTTCAAAATCAAAACAGGTCTGTATACCTTTGTAATGGATATTACCCAGGTTGTTCTCGAAATTAGCACCGTATTTCCGGACGGCATCAAAGAAGAACATACCTGTATCGAATCCTAATATACCATATTTAGGGAATATGTTGATCAGGTTCTTGCTGTACCAGGTCTTATATTTAGAGTAGAAGTTGGACACTTCCGGCGAGAGGTTATCTGCATAGAAGAAGCTATATATATAGGTATTCAATGCAAAGAAATCATCCAGGCATTCGTTGGTATAGGTCTGCCATTCCGGATAACCGAACATCGTAATGTTAAATTCCGGCTTTGTCTCAGCCAGCATACGCAAAGGCGACTTGAACTTGCTCAGGGCTTCCAGGCTGCCGGAAGTAGGAATAATGACGCTACGTTTGTCTTTGCTGAGCATGGCTTCCATTTCGATCGGGAATGTATCGGCCGAATAGGTCAGTTCGCGCCAGGATATATTACGCTGTTTCATTTCAGCCTTGAGGGCTTTGATGAAATCCGCCTTTTCTTCGGTGCCGGGAACTTTCAGCAGGATGATGTTGTCGTTGGCAAACAGGTCACAACTGGCTTGTGATGCTTTGGCATACAGGTAGGAGTGAGGCGTGTTTACCTGGAATATATTAGCATTGGATAATACATCATCGTTTTTGGAGGTGAACGGTATCACATATTTGATATTGTTCTTTTCTGCAAATTCGGCAACCGGAGCTATCTGGTCATTCTGAACGGCTCCGATGATCAGGTTCGCTTCCTTCAAGGCATCTTCTTTCAGGATTTCTTTTATCTTTTTAGTTCCGTTGCCTGTATCGAATACGGACAGTTCGATCGAGCAGCCGCTATTGCGCAGACTGTCGACTGCCAGCAACATACCTTCGTAATATTCGATGAAGCGTTGCGTGTTGGAAGACGGTCTCGGTTCATTTGTCATGAACGGTAATAATAAGGCTACCTTGATCATATTGACCCGCTCGATCTTTTTAGGGACTGACAACAGGGCATTCACGTCTCTCTCATGCATAACCGGAGCTGTTTCCGTAACGGTTTCTTTCGTCTCTACCGGTATTTTGATGACCATACCGGCTTTTACCCCGTTCTTCAGTTCCGGGTTCCGTTTGATCAGTTCAGTGCTCGATATATTGAATTTCCGGCAGATACGGTACATTGTTTCTTTCTTGGCGACCGTATATTCGATATCTTTGGTTACCGACTTTACTTCTTTGGTCGGCAGAGTCTCGATAGGAGTTGCCGGGATACGGATCGTCTTACCGATTGTGAAAGTGGAAGTAGACAGTCCCGGGTTGGCTTCAATGATATCCGGTCCGGGTACGGCGTACCGGATAGATAAAGAGTAAAGCGTTTCTTTCGGTTGTATGGTGTGATACAGGAAATTATCTTCAGCATTACCCATCGGTGCCGAACCTGCATCGCGCTGCGGGATCTTTAATGTTGCACCCGCTTTGATCGATTCACGGCTTTCCGGATTCAAACGGTAAATGTCATCGACGGTTACTCCATACATGGTTGCGATTGAGTATACTGTCTGTCCCCGCTCAATCGTATGATAAAATATATTATCATTTAATTCGTTAGTAGTAATAATTCGTGCCTTGTTGTTCTGTGAAGAGATTGAAACACTGCAGAAACTCAGGCACAACGTCAATACGTATATACTGATCTTATTCATTTGTTGATTCGAATATTTGCGGCAAAGATAGTGTATGTCCGTATAAAATACTAATTTTGGAAGCTAATTAGGTTATATATATGCAAAGGAATTTTTTAAGAAGAGTGATCGGGACGCTCTGTTTTTTGTTATGGATACTTGCAGCACATGCCGGAGAATATACAGTGACAGGAGGGCAGGGGACACCTTTGCTGGTGGATGATGATAAGTCTCAGAACAAGAATCAGCGTTTGGAGGTATATCTTGTTTATGGTATGGATAATGTCCAAATCAGCTATACTTCTTCCTCAACTTCTCATCAATGGTACAGATATAAAACAAAAAGACTGGAAGCCGAAAAGATTGCTTCCGTTCAGAATGGAACAACCTCTGTTGTCAGTAACGTGGAGGAGGGTTATGGCTATTTTGTAGAAGAAAGCGGACTTTCTGAAGCGTATGTCTGGATTATTGATTATAGTAAATATCTTTTTGAAATAACCGGACTTTATGTAAATGCGGAGCGTAGTACCTGCGATTATATGTATCTGAACGGAAGCGCAAAGATGCCGGAAATGAAGTATAATTATCCTCAGACCGGTTATTCGGCAACCGTGGAACGTGAGTTTGAAGTCACTTACCAGACGATGAAGAAGACGGAAGATGAGACTTCGTATATCACGGAAACCGTAACGGAAATTATCAACGATCCATTCAATGATCCGCTGCCTGCTCCTTTGTGTGATACGGATGTAACTTTGAAAGGTGATTTGTTCGCCCGCCATTTCGGAGTGGAGAAAACAATGACGGCCGATGTCTATCAAGCCGTGGCGGTTGAAGCTGTGATACAGGTAGATACTTTGCTATATTCGAATGCTCCTAACATGGTCGTGAAAGGAGATAGCCTTTCGGCTCCGGTAGAGTTTAATTTTAAGGCGGTAACCAATACGCCGGTTGCAGCCTTGTTCAAATGGCTGATATACCGGAAAGATGATACCGGAGAAACGGAAGGAACGAAACTGATTGAGTCTAATGAAGAGGAAATGAACTATCTGTTCAACCAAAACGGTACTTATACGGTTCATTTAAGTGTGTCCGATCGTACTTCCCAGTGTACATGGGAGCCTGATGCACCGATTACTATAACGATATCGGATTCCTTTATCGATGTCCCGAATGCTTTTTCGCCCGGTACATCACCCGGCATAAATGACGAGTTTAGGGTCGCTTATCGCTCCCTTACTAATTTCAAGTGTTGGATATTCAATCGGTGGGGAGTACAGATGTATTATTGGACGGACCCGTCGCAAGGCTGGGACGGCAAGAAAGGGGGGAAATACGTGGCTCCCGGAGTTTATTTCTATGTGATAGAGGCTACCGGTTCAAACGGTAAGACGATAAAGAAAAAAGGTTCAATTAACATTCTTAGATCAAAAGAAATTCAAGATGAAATTATCGAAGAATAGTATATTCAGTTTTTTGTCGGGTGGTCTGATCTGCCTGACTGCATGTTTGTCTATCGGATCGAGTGATTCGGAAAAGGTGCTGGACGGCCGTCCGGTGGTGATGGCGATGACCTCGTCCCCCGATATTCCTTCGTCGGTTACTTTCTGCGGTACGCCGATCGATCTGACCCGATATAATATGCGTGAAGGATTCGACCGGGAGATGAGTAGTTTTACCTACTTTCATTCAACTACGATGTTGCTGATCAAACGTGCCAACCGGTACTTCCCGGTTATCGAACCGATATTGAAAGCCAACGGTATCCCCGACGATTTCAAATATCTTGCCGTCATAGAAAGTCATCTCGACCCGCGTGTCTCATCTCCGGCACGTGCCGTGGGAATGTGGCAGTTCCTTGAAGGGACGGGTAAGCAATACGGACTGACGGTCACCCCGACGGTGGACGAACGTTGCCATGTAGCCAAAGCTACCGAAGCTGCTTGCAAGTACCTGAAAGCCGCTCACGACAAATACGGTGACTGGGCAAATGTCGCCGCCTCTTACAATGCAGGCATGGGACGTATCTCCGGCGAATTGACTAAACAGGAAGCCGATAGCACGTTCGACCTTTGGCTGGTAGAGGAGACAAGCCGTTATGTATACCGTATCATGGCGATCAAGCAGATATTCGAGAATCCCTATAAATACGGTTTCGTGCTTCGGGCAGAAGACCTGTATAAGCCGATTGCCTGCGAAGACGTGGCGGTATCGTCGGATATTCCCGATTTGTCTGCCTTCGCACAGAAGTATAATATAACGTATGCCGATCTGAAACGTTTCAATCCCTGGCTGCGCGACCGGAAATTGCAGACGCTGGGCAAGACTTATACGCTGCAGGTTCCCAAAGAAAATGAAATGTATTACAAGACACCTAACACCTACGTACATAATCCGGTTTGGGTAGTAAGATAAATTCCTTTCGGATGTATTTAGAATTTCTCTCGAAAGGAATTGTAAATTCTCCCGGAAGAAACAGAAAACAGTGATAAAAAGTATGAACGATAAAAATGCATTGGAAGGCGGTCGTATTTCCGTTTTAGGCGCCCGCGTTCACAATTTGAAAAATATAGACGTCGAGATACCGCGAAACAAACTCACCGTGATAACAGGTATGAGCGGTAGTGGTAAATCCTCGCTGGCTTTTGATACGATCTTTGCAGAAGGACAACGCCGCTATGTGGAGACATTCTCCGCCTATGCCCGTAATTTCCTCGGGAATATGGAACGTCCGGATGTGGACAAGATCACCGGCTTGAGTCCGGTCATCTCGATCGAGCAGAAGACAACCAACAAGAATCCCCGCTCTACCGTAGGTACAACGACAGAGATATACGACTTTTTCCGTCTGCTTTATGCAAGGGCGGGAGAGGCTTACTCGTATCTGAGCGGAGAAAAGATGGTGAAGTACACCGAAGAGCAGGTGCTCGACCTGATCCTGGTGCATTACGAAGGGAAGAAAACCTATATGCTGGCTCCGTTGGTGCGTAACCGTAAGGGACATTACAAAGAATTGTTTGAACAGGTTCGTAAGAAGGGGTATCTGACT
Source organism: Parabacteroides chongii (assembly GCF_029581355.1). Classification (NCBI taxonomy): domain Bacteria; kingdom Pseudomonadati; phylum Bacteroidota; class Bacteroidia; order Bacteroidales; family Tannerellaceae; genus Parabacteroides; species Parabacteroides chongii. The sequence goes on from NZ_CP120849.1 coordinate 3,907,052, forward strand.
GTCCGTGTCGACGGTGAAATAAAAGAGATATTTCACGGTATGAAGCTGGATCGCTATAAGATGCACAGTATCGAGGTGGTGATCGACAAGATGGTCGTCTCTGCATCCGACGAGCGCCGGCTGAAAGAAAGCCTGCGCATTGCCATGAAGCAGGGAGATGGCCTGGTGATGCTGCTGGATGCGGATACGGACGAGTTGCGTCATTACAGCCGTCGTTTGATGGACCCGGCAACCGGACTTTCCTATAGTGAACCGGCTCCGCATAACTTCTCTTTCAACTCGCCGCAAGGTGCGTGCCCCAAGTGTAAAGGGTTGGGGCAGGTGAACCTGCTGGATATGGAAAAGATCGTACCCGACCCTTCCCTCAGTATTTATAACGGTGGGATAGTTGCTTTGGGTAAATACAAGAACTCCCTTATCTTTTGGCAGATCGAGGCTCTTTGCGAAAAGCACGGCGTGACGATCAAGACACCGATCAAAGATATCCCGGCAGAAGCGATCGACGAGATCATGAACGGGACGGACGAACGTCTCCAGATCAAGAACGAATCGCTGGGTTCTTCCAATTATTTCCTGTCTTACGAAGGAGTTGCCAAATATATCCTGATGCAGCAGGAGAGCGAGGCTTCGGCTTCTGCACAGAAATGGGCGGGACAGTTCATCAAAATGACTACATGCCCGGAATGTAACGGCCAGCGTCTGAACAAAGAGGCGTTGCACTATCGTATTGCGGGAAAGAATATAGCGGAGATATCTTCGTATGATATTTCCGAGCTTTATGAATGGCTGGACGGTATTGAAGAGCGTCTGGACCAGAAGCAAAAGCAGATTGCCATAGAAATATTGAAGGAGATCCGTTCCCGTCTGAAGTTCCTGTTGGATGTAGGGCTGGATTACCTGTCTCTCAACCGTGCTTCGGCAAGCCTTTCCGGTGGGGAAAGCCAGCGTATCCGTTTAGCAACCCAAATCGGTAGTCAGCTGGTCAATGTGCTCTATATCCTCGACGAGCCGAGTATCGGATTGCATCAACGCGATAATGTCCGTTTGATCAATTCTTTGAAAGAGCTTCGTGATACGGGTAACTCGGTAGTGGTTGTCGAGCATGATAAGGATATGATGCTGAATGCCGATTACGTGATCGATATGGGACCGAAAGCCGGTCGTTTGGGTGGCGAAGTAGTTTACGAAGGAACACCCCAGGAGATGCTGAAAGTGAATACGCTGACTTCTGCATACCTGAACGGGGAGACTGAGATTGCTGTTCCTGCCGAACGCCGGCAGGGAAACGGTAAGTTCATTACGATAAAGGGGGCCAGCGGCAATAATCTGAAGAATGTCAATGTGACTTTCCCGCTCGGAACACTGATCTGTGTGACTGGTGTATCCGGTAGTGGAAAATCTACCTTGATCAACCGTACCCTGCAACCGATCCTGAGCCAGCATTTCTATCGTTCGCTGGAAGATCCGTTGCCTTACAAGTCGATCGAAGGTATCGATAACGTAGATAAGATCGTCAATGTCGACCAGTCGCCTATCGGCCGTTCGCCACGAAGCAATCCGGCTACTTATACCGGTGTCTTTTCCGATATCCGTAACCTTTTCGTCGATCTTCCCGAGTCGAAGGTCAGGGGCTACAAACCCGGACGTTTCTCGTTCAATGTATCCGGCGGTCGTTGTGAAACCTGCAAGGGGAACGGCTACAAAACCATCGAAATGAACTTCCTGCCGGATGTATTGGTTCCTTGCGAAGACTGTCATGGCAAGCGATATAACCGTGAAACACTCGAAGTCCGATTCCGTGGTAAATCCATAGCCGATGTGTTGGATATGACGATCAATATGGCTGTGGAGTTCTTCGAGAATATCCCGACCATCCTCTCCAAGATAAAAGTCCTGCAGGATGTGGGGTTGGGCTATATCAAACTGGGGCAGCCTTCCACCACCTTATCCGGAGGGGAAAGTCAGCGTGTGAAATTGGCTACCGAACTGGCCAAAAAGGATACCGGCAATACCTTATATGTATTGGACGAACCGACTACCGGCCTTCACTTCGAAGATATCCGTGTCCTATTGGGTGTCCTGAACAAGCTGGTGGAAAAAGGCAACACCATCATCGTGATCGAGCATAACCTCGACGTAATCAAATGTGCCGACTACCTGATCGACATGGGGCCCGAAGGCGGACGCAAAGGCGGGCAGGTCTTATTCACCGGCACTCCCGAGGAAATGATCAAGAAGAAAAACAGGAGTTATACGGCTCCGTTCCTGAAAGAGGAGTTGAAACGATAACCTGGCACAGGCAAGCTGGGAATATGATATGCCTATCCCGGTTTGCCGGCATAACTAAAACAGAATAGTAACTAAGTAAAGACAGATATATGAAGAATCCTATCCAAATGATCAAACAATGCGTAGAGAAGGAAGAACCCTACTTCCTGCTGCGCGGACAAGATATATGTGCTTTGGCGGCTATTGAAACATATTACGCCGAGGTGAAGAAAAATGTTAAAGATCCTTACTTCATTGAAGAGATCGAAGAGATAATGAAAGACTTCCGGGCCTTCCGGGAAGAACAGCAAACCCATATTCCGGATTGATCGATGGCAGACGACAGTTACAGAACCATTAAGCAAGTAGCAGAGGGATATTACACAGAGAAGCGCAGCCGCTTTATCTCGTATGCCATCCCCGTGCGTACGGTCGAAGAGGTGAAGGAGCAACTGGATAAATACCGTAAACAATATTACGACGCCCGCCACGTCTGCTGGGCCTATATGCTGGGACCCGATCGCCAGACTTTTCGTGCGAACGATGACGGCGAACCATCCTCCACGGCAGGTAAACCGATCCTGGGGCAGATCAATTCCAACGAGTTAACGGATATCCTGATCCTGGTCGTTCGCTATTTCGGCGGCATCGAATTGGGTACCAGTGGTCTGATTGTCGCATATCGGACGGCTGCCGCCGAAGCGATTGCCGCTGCCGAGATAGAGGAACGTACGGTTGACGAAGATATCACGGTCGCTTTCGAATATCCATACCTGAACGGGATCATGCGTATAGTAAAAGAAGACAACCCCCTTATTGTATCCCAAAAGTTTGAAATGGACTGTGAAATGACTTTGCGTATACGCAAAGGAGAGGCGGAAAAGTTGAAGAACCGCTTATTGAAAGTCGAGTCGGCCTATCTGAAGTAAATTATTAATAATCTGAAACATGAGTTACCTGCTATTTTCGATTTGAGAGGATTTCTTTATTTTTGTACTCTGAAATCTAAACAAGCAAATAGTGGTAATATAATGAAGAAGATTCTGTTGTTTTCTTTTTTCTTAGTGGTTGGTTTGGTTGTCTCACAGTTTCTTCCATCTCTTGTAGGAGAAAATTATTCGTTGGTAAAAACTGTTTCCAATTCACTGTTGTATGTATGCCTGGCCTTTATTATGATTAACGTAGGTCGGGAGTTTGAAATGGATAAGACCCGTTGGAGATCTTATACGGAGGATTATTTCATAGCAATGGCTACTGCCGCTTTCCCCTGGATATTTGTGGCATTGTATTATATGTTCGTCCTGCTCCCCGACATCTATTGGTCGAGTGGGGAAGCCTGGAAAGAGAACTTGTTGTTAAGCCGTTTTGCGGCTCCCACATCCGCTGGTATTCTGTTTACCATGTTGGCCGCAGCAGGGTTGAAAGCTTCCTGGGTATATAAAAAAGTACAGGTGCTGGCTATTTTCGATGATCTCGATACGATCCTGTTGATGATCCCGCTTCAGATCATGATGGTCGGTCTACGCTGGCAGTTAGGGGTGATCATCCTGATCGTGATGGTATTGCTTATGATCGGATGGAAGAAAATGGGTACTTATAATATGCGGCAGGACTGGAAGGCTATTCTGCTTTATGCCATTGTTACGTTGGCATTTACCCAGGGAATCTATCTGGCATCCAAACATTTTTATGGTGAGGAAGCAAGCATCCATATCGAAGTGCTGTTGCCTGCCTTTGTGCTGGGTATGATCATGAAGCATAAGCACATAGATACGAAGACGGAGCACAATGTGGCGACGGCGATTTCATTCCTGTTCATGTTCCTGGTAGGAGTGAGCATGCCCGTGTTTTTTGGGGTTGATTTTGCCAAACAATCGGCGGAAGCGTCTACAATTACCGGTGCACAGCCGATGATGTCGTGGCCGATGATCCTTCTCCATGTGGTGATCGTCTCTTTCTTATCCAATATAGGAAAGCTTTTCCCCTTGTTTTTCTATCGTGACAGACGTAAACGTGAACGTCTGGCTTTGTCAATCGGTATGTTTACACGGGGTGAAGTAGGGGCAGGTATTATTTTTATTGCCCTGGGATATAATCTGGGTGGACCGGCCCTGATGATTTCTGTCCTTACTATTGTGTTTAATTTAATTTTAACTGGTATATTTGTAATCTGGGTAGAGAAATTGACCCGCAGCGCCTATCAGCTTGAGATAGCTGAGCAGCAAAGGCAATAAACACAGTTAGGAATTACGGAGACAGACCAGCAAGCTGTCTCCGCAAATATTAAAACAGAATGGATCGTACTATTAATGTTATCCTTAAACCGTTGCGCCGATTCGCCACACAGAAGTCGAGCGCCAGTTTTTTATTGTTTATGGCCACGGTATTGGCTATGATATTGGCAAACTCCCCCTGGGCTCACGCCTATCATCACATATTATCTTATCCTATCGACCTTCAGATTGGCAGTTTTAATTTGTTCTCCCATCATGGTGAACCCATGCCGATGCTTGCCTTTGTGAATGACGCCCTGATGGCGGTATTCTTTTTTGTAATCGGGCTGGAGATCAAGCAGGAAGTATTGATCGGGGAATTGAGTTCGGTTCGTAAAGCACTCCTTCCGGTTATTGCGGCTTGTGGCGGTATGATCGTACCGGTCCTTTTTTATTTGCTTGTCTGCAATACGGCTCCGGAAGTACGTGGGGCAGCTATTCCGATGGCTACCGATATCGCATTTGCCCTTGCCGTCCTGGGATTGCTGGGAAAACGGGTTCCTTTAGGCATGCGAATATTTCTGACGGCACTGGCTGTGGTAGATGACATCGGCGGTATTATTATTATTGCTTTATTCTATAGTGGGCATATTGCTTATCAACCCTTATTGATCTCTTTGGCCTTGCTGGCTTTATTATATGTAGGGGGAAAGATGCGGGTAAATAATAATCTGTTTTATTATATTGTGGGCTTCTTTGTCTGGGTATTATTCCTGGAATCGGGCATTCATCCGACTATAGCCGGGGTATTGGTAGCCTTTACCGTTCCTGCCCGTCCGAAAGTGAATCTGAAGGATTTTACTTGCGATATGACCGGTTATCTGAATATGCTGGATTATACGGAGGTTCGTCAATCCAAAAAGGCTTCGGTCCTGACTCCTACACAGATACAGGTACTGAATAATATCCATTCGTTGGCAGATAACACGATCAGTCCGTTGCAAAGCATTGCCGACAAATTGCATCCGTTGGTAAATTACCTGATTCTTCCGTTGTTTGCGTTTGTCAATGCGGGTGTCACATTCGGAGATATTCAGCCGTCATCGCTGGTAAATGTGCCGTTGGCTGTCTTTATGGGATTGTTTGTCGGGAAGTCACTGGGTATTTTCTCTTTCACGTATCTCTATGCTCGTACGAGGATGGGAGCCTTACCGAAAGGAGTGACACCGATGAACCTGTTCGGTGTGTCTATGTTGGGCGGTATTGGTTTTACGGTGGCGCTATTTATTGCCAATCTTTCGTTTACCGGAATGGATGAACTTGGAGTTGACTTGTTGAATCAAGCCAAACTCGGAGTATTCACCGGGTCGTTTGTTTCCGGCCTTTGCGGGTACTTATTGCTGAAGAAGCATTTATCGAAAACCCCGAAAGAATAACCGACTGGATTATTTATTAAAGTGCACATCGAACCGTCCGAATGTAACGCGCTCGCCCTCAAACCGTCCGCTGATAACCTGTGCATTGGTGTCGAAACGGGTGATAAAGACTTTGCCGTCCGGTAATGTTTCGTCTCCCCAAGAGAACTGGGTGTAGGGAATCTCCTTATTTTCTTCCGGCTTTTCCATACAGAAGCTGATGGCGAGATCTTGTTTTACCCACACTTTGACTTGCATGCTTTCATCGTCTCTGTAATCAAAGTTGATAGAGGAGCTGCTGATATGGTTATATCTTCCTCCGACATATAACCAACCGTCTACCAGGCATCCGAAAGTATCGGCACCGACCATAGTTTCGTCCGGCATCACCGTGATATCGACTGTTTCATCTTCTGTACAGGAAAAAAGAAAGGGCAGGAGACATAAAAGAAATATATATTTTTTCATGATGTAACGTATTTAGTGATTTCAATTAATTAGAAATGGTATCCGATCCCAAGTGAGATATTCAGTCTGGATACTTTCAGCCTGTCTTCCGACGGGAACCGAACCGTGATCGTCTCCCCGTGATAGTTGGATTCGACTTTTCTGAGGTTGGTAAACACATACTGCAGATCAGCAGAAACACCCCAGTGGGAAGTTAGCATATATTCTGCATTAACTCCGATATTTCCTGCCATACGTTGGCCGGATACACGACGGTCTTTTTCATATACCATGCTATTGTTCTTATACCGCAGATATCCGGTACCGATGTTCAGACGCACATTAACCCGCTCGTTACTCAGGCAGTAGAGGGCGAACTGCGGAGCTATATAATGTGTATAGACATGATCGGAACTATGTTCCAAAGAACCTTTTGCGCTATATCCGGAATAAAAAAGCCCGAATCCGAACATGCCTTTAGGGTGTAAATAGTATTGTGCATCCCAGGAAATACCGGAACAAAGATCCCGCTCATAACTATGTGAGGTATTTGTTAATCCTGCTGTCCCACCTGGCATATTGGCATATCCTATATGTAGAGAAACAGAATGCATCTTTGCTGGTTCCTCGGCATGCAAGTAACCGGAAATTAGTAATATGCAGAATGTGGCCAGGTAAAGCAACTTTTTGGGCTTCATAAGAATTAGAGTTTATATGTGGCACAAATATATAAAAGATTATCGGTTGATCAGATACTCCGTGTAGTTAAAAAACGAAAGGCGCAAACCCTTGGCAGGGGTGGCACCTTTGTTTTTCAGATATGAGGACTATTATTGCATACGTCTGATCGATGCATAATTAAACTCATCGCTCAGATAATCATTTTCCGTGAATTTATAACCCTGAGGCCCCCAGTTACCCATTGCCAGCATGGCAATCATTGTCAACGGGTTGAAATTTGTCATATCGCCTCCGGCTGCTTCCAATGGGATTGATTTCATTAGTTTTTTCATATTGTGTTCATAGCTTTTATTGAAAAGCATGTTACGATATAAAGCCAGAACTCCGTCGCCATGTTCTTTGCGGTTCCATTCCAATACATAAGTACCGTCGTTGGCATCTGCTTTGGCTTTGATATCTTTTAGTTTAGCAGAGTTGGCATCTGCAATAATGAATGTAACAAAACCATCTTTGTCTACTTTCGGCATTTCTTCATCATAAATAGAGACATAAGAATAAGTCTTTTGTGATCCGAGGCAGACAGACCAGTAACGGACATCCGAGGTTGCATATTCATTTACACCTTTAGGAGCCGTCGGAGGAATAAAGCGGAAAGTAGCAACTTCACCTTCATTCAACTTGATGCGTGAGAATAAGTAATCAGCCGGAGTATTCGGGTACATCAGGCTTAACGGGGCACGCATAAAAGGAAGCGGTTTCATGTCGGAAGAGAAATCCAACGGAGGCATCTGCAATGCTTCGTGGATATTACATACTTCGCGTTTGGGGAAATCCACATCTTTGCCGGTCGTTACATCGAATGCCTGGATTGCCGGCATATCAGTACCACCGTATGTGTCACCGTTGTTGTATTCCTTTGCCAGATAGAGGCGCATAAATACGGATACCATGTTTAAAGTATCAGGGAATTCACAGATGTTTTTCATGGATGCCCGCATACTTTCCGGGGTACTTTTCGGAATAATGTAAATGGTGTATCCGTTAGCACTATAATCTGCCGTTTCTTTTACATAAGGATTGACAGAATTTTCATCCGGTTGGATGTTAGCATCTTCGATACTGGACATATCGACCTGTGTCTCGTCATTATAGACTGTGAAATTGAAGAAACGTGATTTGGGGTATTTCCCGGTCAGGCGAAGTCCGATATTGGGATTATCCTTGTAGGAGTAGGTATATTCCCAATAATCTGCGAATATATCCGGAAATGCTAATAAGGATTGATCGTCACCTCGAAGTGTTTTGCCCCATTGTTCCTTTGGTGTAGGATTCACAATCGGAGTATCGTTCTCGTCATCGTCATTACATGCGGTAAACAAACCAAAAACAAAGGCTAATGCCACTAAATAAAATGTCTTTTTCATCTCTCGTTAATTAATTTTCAAACGGGGGACAAAAGTAAGTGAATAAAATTACCGGAACGAATATTGCGTAAAGATGGAATGTCGATTATTAAATTTGGAATATTAATAATTGGTATCGGTCACCGAAAACCGGGCAAACGCCGAATTTCCGTCGGTGGAGATATGTTGTCAAAGATACCTCTTACAAAAAAGGTAAGAGGTATCTTTGATATTCATTATAGTTGATTTTCGTAATCGAAAGAAGAGATCAGTTTGATCAATCTTTCTTCGGCTTTCTTCAGGGCATCGACGGAACCAATCGAGCCGGCGATATAACTGTTGGCAATAGGAGTAACGAAAATATCAGCATGGGCGGTTTCATCTATGACCGGTTTGGCATCCGGCCTTTCGGTGTTATCTTTCAATTCGCCGCGAATGGCATACGCTATCTGATTGGCATCGTTGCTGATGGCTATCGCTACTGTTTCCATTAAACTGAAGGTGCGTGCCTGGTTGGAAGTGATGCGCCAGTTGATGATTGCTTTTGCCAATGCCGGAATTATTTCATCCCTCTTCTCTTTAGGACAAACCAGGCAGTTGCCAAAGATATTTTTACCATCAGTCCAGCCCTGTTCCCGGAGCTTGGTTTCGATTTCAGGGAAAAGTTCCGGTTCGAGTTTGTTGGTGGAAACACAGAATAAAGTTCTCAGATCGATAGCGATGTCATAGACAAAAAGGCCGGAAGCCCGGGTCTGATCCTGGATAAAAGCTCGGTTAGGGAGTGAACGCCGGTTGGTTGTCAGCCATTCGTCCAACTCTTCCTTACTCAATTCACTTCCTCTCTTTTTGCTTTCCATCCAATAGACTTTGACGGTATGATGTTCCGGATGCGAGGTCCTGTCGAAAGTGATATTTTCAGTCGGTGACTCGATACCTCCCAATAAAGGATGGAGTGGTCGCATGGCTGAAACAGACAAGGGGCTACGATGCTTTACGATCATACTGCCGCTTTCAGCTTTCATATACCCGCCCAATAACTGATCCGTAAAAGTCGGATCGCATGGAGAGTGAGGCTCTTTCTGGTTTGCCTTATTTTCTTTTTTGTCGATTTCCCAGTTGAATGTTATTGCTGCGAAGGGCATATTCAGCGCCTCTATAACGGAGCGTTTTACTTGTTGGCCGCTGGAATAAGCCATTCTTTTGCCGAACTGAGGGTCGAAATAGTATTTCTGTCCGTCATTTACGCCGAATACTGTATGTTCTGCATGGCGAAGGCCACGTAAATAGATGAAGGGATTGTCCATAACTGTGGGTATTAAGTAGTTTAATTTTTTGATTTCCAATAAGTATATTCAAAGTCGATCAGAGTCATGAATAGAGGGAAAGAATCTTTCGGTAGATAGTAGACTTCTACAAATGCTTTTCTGAATACTTCGTTATCAGAAGATTCGTATTCCATTATCTCTTTGAGCTTTTGCCCGAAGACTTCGATTTTATTTGACTTCCTTACCTCTTTCGACAGATTCGAATAAACAGTCTTGCCTTTCTCTGCTGTCCGTTCAAACTCTATCAGGGCCTTTGCAACAGCAGTGGCCAGTTCCAGTAATTCTGTTTTGTTTATCATAGCAATAATCCAGATTTTATATAGCTCATAATTGATATACGATTCCTCGTTGTTGAATTTGTACTCTTTCCCCTGCGCGTAAGGCATGGAGCCTATGGGGAAGTACTGTCTCAGTTTATCCGGTTCAATCGCTTTTAATCCGATGACACCCAGTTTGCAAGCTGATTTGAAGGTGTAGTTGGTGTTGAACGACTCTATTTCCTCATCAGACAGGATGCTTTGCTTGCCGTCGAAAAAGAGTTTGTCCCTGAAGTCGAACAAAGAGTGGACTTCTGGGAGATAAAGGTTGATAAATCCCAGCGTTGTGTTCGTCTGGGATAGATTATATGAATAAGCTGTTATTACCTTATTAGGATATTTCTTGGATAAAGCCATAATGATTTCGAGCCAGGGTTTGGTCGGTATGGCGAGATTTCCCATCGATTCGGTGGGGACGATATGAAATCCTTTGTACGGTGTCAGATCATTATAAAATTTCCGGCACCAATGGGATAACCAATGCCCGTTCCAGGTTTCGATCTGTTTGTCTTTGACATTAGGTGTCTGATTCAGATACTTCCTATAATATTCCCAACCGCAAAACAGTTGCCATAAAATATCCGGCTCATCCAGTAACATGGCAAAACCTCCGCTTACGCCGATGGCAAGTGCTTCACCGATCCACGAAGCATACATCTCGTCTGTATCGATAGAGGTTTGCATATCGGAGATCTGGCCGGACGTTGTTCCCGCCACATCTTTTGCTGCATATCCGACAAAGATCGACATGTTCGGTTCATCGCAGGTCATGGCGACTTTCAGGTTATTGTATTGGGCCAGCGCTTTGCTTCCATATTTCTTTACATCCTCATCTTTCGGCTTTTGGAAAAAAGGAGAGTTGCTGACGTGTATCAGATGCCTCTCGTCATTGAAAAACAGATTGAAAAATATCCGGTCAAAGAACTCCTCTGCGGATATCTCCGTATTCATTTTCTCATTATATATCTTCAGGAACTTTTTACCGATGTAGCTTGTATACATATTCTAAATGAATTAATCATGTTCCACTAATTGTAATCCATAAATCTCATATTCTTCCTGCGGCATAGGAATGACAAAAGGATTTGCCCCTATATCCTGCAACTGCTCGTATTTATCCCGGTACCGGGAGATTGTTTTCCAGTTGACAGGTATTTCCATATTGATCCGCTCTTCCCAGGTGGCAGTGATATACTTATCTCTGTCGGCGGCCAGTATACAGGTTGCACTTTCTATTTCCAACGCTTTCAGGAGAATGGCTTCAGTCCGGCTGGTCAGGTTTATGAGCGAGAAGTCTCCGTCTTGTACGGCCAGATGAATATCGATCTCCTTTGTTTCGACCGATCGATATACCTTGTCTATTTTTTCCTGCAGACTTCTTTCCTGCAAAATATCCCCGTTATCCGGCAGTTGGTCGAAACTGCGTTTCAGTAGTTCCATTTTGTAAGGAAGCACATTTCCTTCGGGAGCGATTACATGAATCGGCCTGTAAATCCGGTTATTACTTGTTACCCTTTTTCTGTTTATTCTTCCGAATCGCTGTATCAGGCTATCCAAAGGGGCACACAGGGTAATCATCCTGTCGAAACTGATATCCAGGCTGACTTCAACCACCTGTGTCGAAATGACCAGGCAGGGACATTTCCCGTTCCCATATTCTTTCCTGTCGCCGTTGAACTCTTCTTTCAGCAGCTTTTCAAGTTTAACGCGGTCGCTTTGTTTGAAACGGCTATGGATAAGCATCATGGGAATATCTGGAAATTCTTCCCTGAACTCCTTGAAAGCAGCCTGCGCTTTATTGACTGTATTATAAATGGCGAGCACTTTCTCTTTTCCCTTAAAGGCATTTACCAGGATAGGGGAGACGCTGTCCTCCTTATCGAGTTTGAATATCTGATGACGGTCGAATGTATCCAGTGTTTCATCCGATAGTTTGACTTCGTATACATTCTCTTTCCCTCCTAATATCTCCAGCAACTGATTGTATAAAGCGGTAGGCATCGTTGCTGTCCCGATGTGGATGCGGCATCCGAATTTAAGAAGTGCTTTGACGATTTCCAGTACCATCGCTTGCGAATAGTCCGAATAAGTATGTATCTCGTCCAGGATAATATCACATCCTTTTATATCCAGTATGACACTTTCAAAGCCGGAAGTACCGAAGATGATGGACGATAGTTGATGGGGTGTCAATACTTTGATACTCGACCCGATCAATGGCTGTAACATCTTTTCTTCCATATTATTTCCGACGACTATCTTCGATGTCGCATGTAGCAAACGAATATCTTTATTGGGAATAGTCGCTTTTAGTCTTTCCCACATGGCATTTATGGAAGCCTGGAATGGCAGGGTGTAAAAAATGCGTCCTCTGCATCTTTTCAATAGAAAATCTGTTTTTCCTGCACCTGTCGATGCAACCACCAGCGTATGAGGTCGGGTGTCATCTACTCCGATCAGTGACAATGGGTATAGAGGATTTGTTCGTTCCGGTTTAAAATAGGCGGACAGATCCGGAACTTCGAATGTTGTTTCGAGTTCTTTTGCGGTAGATGAAGTAAATGCCGAAGCGAAATGATCTGCCGCCATTAATAACCCTCTCCAGGCAGACCATCCGAAAGTCTGCGATTCGCAATAATCTACCGCATAAAGTAAAGCCATCCTGGATTTATTCCGGTCTATTCCGGTGCAGGCATACCCAAGTTTATTCAATATTTGTATGCCGTATTGACTCCATTCTTCCCAGTCCTGCAGATGGTTGTCTATCCAATGTCGATCGCAGGAAGCAATATCCAATATACCTCTTCGCCGGGGATCGTCTGTGATGGACTTATGATGGGCTACAACCATTTCTATCAAGGTGTCCCATTCCTCTAAAGGAAAGGCCGGCAGGAAAGCCAGTGACGATAACTCATGCCGATGAATGAAATTATTACATCTGTTTGAGAGGGAGCCATTTATAATCTTGTTCATTCGGTCCTGAAAATACGTATGCGCTTTGCCTAGATCGTGTAAAGTTGCCCCTTTGAGAGCAATCGCTACATCGAAGGGAAAATCTATTCGCCGGGCAAAGACCTCGATAGCCTGCCGGGTATGCAGGCAATGTTCAAGGAGTGAAACATGGCCGTTGTCAGGGCTTTTTGCCAGTATTTCGTCGATGGTTTTCATAGGGTACTTCTAATCGGATTACCTTTCACATGTAATACGCCATACATCTCTTCCCCTCCGTGATATCTGTTATATCCGGCTTTGAATCCTTTCACTTCGTCGGAAGGTATCCATTCGAAACCTTCTATCTGTTCAAATTCGTCAGCCGACATTTCGATCGGACGATCCGGCAGTAATATATCTTCATTCCTGCATAAGCAGATAGATTGTTTGGCGGCGCGCAATGCATCGTCATTGTTCTCGAAGGCGAGATACAAATGAGGATATAGAAGAACGCCTCGGGTAATGATGCTAATGTTTTTAGGAAGATAATAGACATTCCCTTGCGTGTCTTTCTTTTTCTCTTTGACAAATCCTCCTTTAGACCACGTTCGTTCCTGTTGCGAATCCAGCCCGCAGTAGTTCAGGCGGTATCTGCTTATTTTCTGAACTCTTTCCGTCGTATTCAGCAATTCCGGGAAAAGTTTTTTTTCAATCCCTTCTATCGTGGAAGTGATCAGAAATTGCAGACTGAATGTTTCGCTATCTCTGACTGCTGTCCAAGGTTTAATAAATCCGAAAGGGCCTGAGTATTTTACTACGTAATACATAATGTGACTATTAGATTATTGAACCGCAACCACTACCAGTTAAAGATCCGATACCGCAATTCCATGCGAAGGCTTTTGTCAGAGGTGTACCATGAATAATCAGGGGACACATACTGCATTTATTACTGATGTTATGGATCGTAACGAGTTTTTCTTTCTTATTGGGATAACTAAGGTCGAACTCAATCTTTAGAGAAGGATCTTCCGGTAATCCGGCAATCTGCATTTTATGCCTCAGAGTTTCTGCCATCAACTCTCCGCTGTTCTCGTCTTTATAGGTGAAGTGTTTATGGTTGTCGTCATAAAAGCGTTTTATAAAGACAGGGCTTCCGAGTTGAAAATGATTTTGGGTGGATAAATCGGGCGTTTCCTGAATGATAATCCCTTCGACTTTCATTCCGCAAAACATATCCGGTGAGTCCATTATTGCTTTTATTATGGTCTTGACATATTTCTCTTCACAAAAAGAGATAAACCAGTTGGCGCCATAAGGAAAATTGAGTCCGTTTTTATATCTTTTTCCTCCTTTTAACCATGAGAAAGAGTATAAGGATATTTTATCGTGAAGTTCGTTTGTCCCAAGCCAACGGTGCAAAACTCCAATAAGTTTCTGCTGGTAATTGAAAGGAACGAGTTCGTTGTTGGCGCTCGTTGATAGATGTATTCTCATATAGTAATTCTGGTATTATATTTAGGTTATATATTATATAATGTATAGATATAATCTAAGTAAGTTAATAGTATACTGTGTTTCTCCCAAATATAACTATAATTTTGGCATAACCTATGAATCTCTTGCTTTATTTATGACTTTAAATGACGAGTACTCCCATTGAAGAGAGGATTGTCTTTGATTAACAGATGATTTCGCTATTAGAAAAAGTTAGAATAAGATTTATACCACCAAGGTACGATTAAAGTACATTATCGACGAACTGCCGACTATCTATTTCCGTTTTAAATACCATACGGTACAATTAAACCAATTAATGCCACCGATGACTACATCCGCTATAAACACTTTAAATACCACTAAGGTACAATTAAACCAAAAAGGAAATGGAAGATGGAGACACTATTGTCTCCTTTAAATACCACTAAGGTACAATTAAACCGGAATACGGTTTGTACCGACTTGAGTGCTTTGCGACTTTAAATACCACTAAGGTACAATTAAACCCCTATAAAATTTTTAGGTTCTCCTTATTCTAAACACTCTCTAAGCCTGTTTGTCCCTTCTTTATTTATCAATGAAAGTTGTCGACCTTCAATTGTATAAAATACCCCGGGGATCGACAACTATCATATAACTCTTATACCTTCCAAGCCATATGTTTCTACTGTACTAAAAACCTATTTTACATCATAGGTCACTAGAGTAGAATAACGCTTCCAAATATACATTATATTAATATATCTGTAAGTTTTATTATCCAATTTGTCCAAGTGTTTTTTATATTTGCATAGTATAATTGTACCTTAGTGGTATTTAAAACCATTCGTATTCGCGGAATTGTAAGAGCGTAGCAAAGTTTAATCGTACCTCAATGGTATTTAAAAATCGCATAGATGAGTTTCGTGCCCGGATCGAAGTATTAACTTAATTGTACCATCTTGGTATCCTCTCCAAACCCATCCCCTCTCTTTTTCTGTTATATTCCATGCCAATAACAATTTAAACAAGAAAATGAATATGGAAGAGAACAATCAGATGAAGAAAAAAGGAATGGCGCGGAATGGGTTTGTGGTTTATGCATTGGGGGTGATAGATGAGATGGAGAGAGGAAGACGCTATGGGATGGCACAGGCCTATCGGAATAGCGTGAAATCGCTGGTGCAGTTTACCGGGAGTCAACGGGTACCGTTTCAGTTGTTTCGGTTCGAGATGCTGAAAGCCTATGAGGGCTGGTTGCTGCAGGAAGGATGTTGTGAGAATACCGTACATTACTATCTGCGGAACCTGCGAGCCATCTATAACAAAGCCGTGAAAGAGAAAGTGATCAGGCCCCGTATGAACCCTTTTTTGCGGAATCTCCGCTACAGGAAATCATCGAGAGGTATCGTACCGATAGCCGTTATGTTTGGCCAGTATTATCCGACGATGCCGACGACGCGGAAAACTATAAACACTATCGGAGTGCGTTGGTAACCTTCAACCGCCACTTGAAAAAGATTGCGGCAATGGCAGATATCACCGAATCCCTGTCCTCCTATATGGCGCGTCACTCATGGGCTACGGCAGCACGTAATAAACTGATGCCTACAGCCGTCATTAGCTCTTACCTGGGACATGCCAGCGAACGGACCACGCAAATCTATCTGGATTCGTTCGACGGAGGCGTAATGAAAAGACTGAACCACAAAGTGATCAATCTGGAATAATAGTCCGGTGATAGTATATATTAAAATAGAGTAGAGAATGTTTGGTTATAGTGACGAATTTTGAATTTTGGCAAAAAAGCCCGGCAGACTGTGAAGTTAGCCGGGCTTTTGTTCTCTGTAAATGTGTCAAGATCTTCAGAGGGTTTGCTCGATAACCCGAGCTGTTCGTTCTATTTTTCCGCTTATGTCGCGGAGTGCTTGTAATAATGTTTGTTTTTCTTCATTGGTGAATTGCGCTTCTTTGCCATGAATCATTAATCCGTTTATACGCTGGCTTAACCACGCACGACTTTTGTTGAAATAGGTACGGGCAATGTAAGACCAGGATACTGATTCATATATGCCATCAAGTTTATTCCTAAGCACGTCATCGATTAGTTTATCGACTCTTGCGCAAGCTTTATTCGCTCCTTCGATAAAAGCTTCACTAACCAACTGCTTTTCTTCGTCGCTTTTTGAGTTGGCAAACGCCTTCACTTCAGAACGAAACGCGTTACGTTCTTCGTCTGTATTCAAGAGCATGAACTTACTTTTCAATGCTTCCAGTTCCTGATTGATTTGTTCCTTATTTGCCATATATTTTGTATTTAAAGTCTAGTGAAAAGATCTTTTAGAGAGTACCCCCGAAGGGGTACTAACTGCTAACCTTTCAACTTGAGTAACAATATCAACCGGTCTAAATGCTGGTCGATTTGTTTTTCAAGTTCTCTTTCCGAGGTACTTTGTACTAAAATATCCCAGTAAAGAGAATAGAACAGAAGATTGTTCTTTTCATGTTCTATCAGAGCCTTTAGCTCATTTTGGTTATCATCCATCTAAAAGATCTTGACACAACAAAGGTAGATAAACATTTGTTTATCTACAAAGGCTTTCATATTTATTTTTACTCTTCTGGGAAGATTGATATTCCTATCAATGTTGGGTGATCTCCTTTTTTTATAGAGTTTAATAATCTATTTGCGTCATTTTGCATCCGTTTTATTTGGCGATTCCCAACGGATTGCGTCAACTTTATAGTGTAAATTAAAGCAAGGTCTCATGAAGTGCAAATAAAATTGCTGTTAATTTCAAATAAACTTTCGTTAATCAGATGAATAAACTTGCAAATGAATATCAATAAATTAAAGGATCTGATTCAGAATAGTGGATTGAGCAAAAAAAACCGGCAAACTGTGAAGTTAGCCGGTTTTTTGTATTAGATATTGTCAAGTATAAAATCTGCAGGAATTCCGAAACAATCTCGTAAGCGTTTAGCGATGTTCAAGTTAAGCGCACGTTTACCGTTTGTATTACCTCCGCTTAGCTTACAAAGCAGCCTTCAACGAATGGGATATAATGACCGTACGTTTCCAGGTCTTTCTCACCCGTCTGTTTACCCGCGATTGGGAGCGGACACTTAATTTCCTGCTGGAATACACCGTACTCGGCACCTTACGTTTCGACCTTCAGCAACCGGACATCATCCTGCGTTTTATCGCCCAAATGGAAAAACGCAGACCCGATTACAACCCCTCTTTGGTCCACCTGGCATTTTCCCTGCTTCTGACCCTCTCTTATAAGGGATCGGTGGAGTACCTGGGCAACAAGCTGCGTGAGGAATGGCTCACCGCTGAAGACCTCAATATGTTGAACGACAAGACTCTGATTGCCAATGAGCCGGGACACAAGCAGTCTAAGGTGAAATAAGTATAAAACAGCTATGGAATGAATGACGATAATACGGTCGGATGTTAATAAGGCTGTTGGCGTAACCAGATAGCAAAGAAGCGATCGTAAACGATATAACCGGCTTCTGTCCGGTAGACCATTTCCATTTTCGTAAGTGTACGAAGAGCAGAATTTACATTGCTGGCGGCTTTCAGCTTGTATTTGGAAATGAAAGAACCGACATTGATCTCCGGTACGATCCGTTCCTTTGCTATCGCTTTGATTAAACGTATAGCACCGGAAGTATAAGCTGCCAGTAAGTTTTGATAACCATATTCATTTTCTGCGACGATTTCGCGTATAGCACGACTCACCATTTCTTGATCGGGGTTTACGGAATATCCATACAGACGGTTTAATATGGCTTGGATATACCATGTATGCCCTTCGAACTCATCGTAAATGCTGGAAAAAGTATCTTCACTTATAAGAAGGTTTTGTCTGGCAAACCAAGTAGCGGAGAAATCGTAATAAGCCTTTCTGTCGATACACCCGATGGTTATTGTCTGCGTACTTTGATAAAAAGGACGTTTGGTCGACAAAAACATTTCCTACATAACATGCTGTTTACTGCCGGCAAAAATAAAACGGACATTAGGTAAAAACTGGATGTAAGAACGTAACAAGGCTTCCACCCCTTTTTCCGGATATTCCGTGATTTGCTGGAATTCGTCGATGGCGATATAGCAACGTTTTTCCGACGATTGCAGGTAATTGAATATCTCTTTTAAAGTAGCTTCTTCTTTATCTGTCGCAATATCGATACTGACACTGCCTAATACGGTGCTGGCGAATACCTGTACAAATTCATTCAGGTTTTGTGTCGAATAAATATCGAGATAAAGAGTGATAATGTCGGGTTGTTGTTCATGTAACTTATAGAAAACGTGTTTGATCAATCCTGTTTTTTCCATACGCCGGGGAGCAACAAGCGTCAGGTTGCGTTCGTTGTATAGAGCATTGATTATTTGCCCGGTTTCCTGTTGTCTGTCACAGAAATAATCGGGGCCGTAATATCCTGCTATCAGGAAAGGATTGTTCGGTTGAATTGTTGACATATCTTCATTGCGTAAATTACGTAACGCAAATTGCGTAATAAAGATCGAAGTGTGCAAATAATAACTAATACATTTGTCAACGACCAACCGGATCGGTTCCTTTTTTATTTGGAAAAGGGGGTAGGGGTAGATATCTTTGGGGGCGTATTTGCTGTTATAAGGACGGTAATGGGTAATTTATAAATAGTATGGAAATGAAAGTAACACAAGAAAACAATCGAAAAAGAAAAGGTCCTTTGTTGTACGACTATATTCGGCAGCGGGCGGAAAGTAAACAACTGATGGGTAAAAACAGTACAGCTGACCTTTATTTGGCAGCCGGTCGTCATTTTTACCGATTTCAAAGAAACAAGGATATACCGATTCGTGATCTGACTTCCACCTTGTTAAATGATTTTCAAGCCTATTTGCAGGCAAAAAGATTAAAGATCAATACGATTAATAGTTATCTGAGTAGCCTGAGGGCTGTCTACAATGCAGCTTTCGACGAACAGCCGTTTGAAATGAGGTATCATCCGTTTCGCAAGTTGAAACTGAAACGTGATCTGACAGTCAAAAAACCTTTATCTGATCAGCAAGTAAAGAAAATGGCGGCAGCTGATTTTCGTGACCGTCCCGATCTGACTCTGGCTACCGATTTGGCACTATTCAGTTTCATGGCTTATGGCATGCCTTTTGCTGATATGGTTCGTCTGACTCGAAAGAATATCCGAGGACAAGCTATAGTATATAACCGTCATAAAACGGGGATCGAGATATGTATTGAGATTACTTCCGGTATGTGGCAAATTATTCATAAATACGAGTCTTCCGAGAGGGATTATCTTTTTCCTGTGATGTTTGCATCTGCTACTTATCGGCAATACAAGGGGATGCTCTCTAATCATAATTCTGCATTGAAAGAAGTGGGTCGGCTTCTGTCGATTTCTGATAACCTGACCTCTTATGTAATGCGTTATACCTGGGCTTCGGAGGCTCGTCGTTTACATGTGGACATCGCCGTGATCAGCCAGGCATTAGGACATACCAATGAAAAGACCACCCGCGGATATTTTAATCGGATGGAACAGCCGGAACTGAATGAGGCCAATCAAAAGATTACGGATCCCATTAGTAAAATACTGATAAACAAACAAAAAGGTAGAGGTGTTTTTCGGATGGAAGGAACTTATTTATGAAATAAGAAATAGCTTATTTATGAAATAAGAATAATATCATAAAGTCTTTTGAAAATCACGCATTATCATTTATCTCAAAATGATTACTGAATGCAAAGTTAAGATATTAGTTGTTAAAAAAGAAACATTTTCTTACTATTTTATCTACATCTTTAGGTTTGTTTTCAGGTTAGATAAAGACTTCTCGAAATTTATACTATATTTTATATAAATTCAACCGCTAAATCTATACTAATATTAAATGGCAGAATGTTTAGACATAGCCGGTTAACCCCATCACGCTTTAACTTTTCTTTAGTAAAGATATCCTTACCGATTTTTGTAGAATTAAACATGTTTGAGTTTCCATTGTTGGTTTTTTACTCTTCATAATAGCTGTCGTTTCTTCAGAATTTATATTCTAAAATAGACAACCTAAACTTATTTCATAAATAAGCTATTTCTTATTTCATAAATAAGTTTAGGTTCATGGTGAGTTTACCTGGTATTAGAACCTTTACTCCGCGATTTTTGAATCAGCGAATAAAATAACTATAATAAAACATAACTAGTATGATGAGAAAACTTATCTTGATGATGTTCCTGTTTGTGATCCCTCTGTCGTTCTACGCACAGGACAGGTTGACCGGAGAAAAAGGTTCGACCGTCGGGATCAAGACCAATATTCCATATTGGGGAGCAATGGTAACTTTTAATGCCGGCGCGGAGTTCCGCCTGGCACGTCACTGGAGTTTGGACATAGAGACCGGCCTCAATCCGTTCGACGGAAAGAAGGACGACGGGAGCTATGGCAAATCTCTCAAACATTGGCGACTCCATCCGGAGATGCGCTATTGGTTCTGTGAAACCTTTTATAAACATTTCATCGGGTTGCATGTCCCGTACATATTATATAATGTATCGAACATCAAACTGCTCGGTACCGAAGACGAACGCCACCAGGGGTGGGGCGCAGGCGTGGGCGTCAGCTACGGATATTCCTGGCTGCTCTCCAAACACTGGAACTTAGAAGCTACTGTCGGTGTGGGTTACCTCTACCTCGAATCGGAGAAGTACCCCTGTACTAACTGCGGACGCCGCCAAGAGTACGTGAAGAAACATTATTTCGGTCCCACGCAGGCCGCTATCAACCTGATTTATCAATTCTAAACATCGCTGCCTTATGAAAATGAACAAGCATACATGGATTGTGGCAAGTCTGCTGGCGGTAGCCACCTTGCAGGCACAAGAGATTAAAGTAAAAGATAAGATTGTGGAGAAGTCGGACGGTACCCTGCTGATCGGCATGACGCTCGACTTCGGAGAAATCAAAGTCCCTTCAGACCGTAGCCTGGTTTGCACACCGGTCATATCGGCAGGAGACAGCATCCGTCCCCTGACACCGGTCATCCTGAGCGGACGCGACCGACATATATTATATGAACGGACAGAGCGCACCTATACGACACACGATGAATACGAACTGCTCCGCGAGAATGGCAAGCCACAGACCTTCGAATACACCACCCGCACACCGATGGCACCGTGGATGAAGAAGTCGGAAGTCGCCCTCGTCATCGACGAATGTGGTTGCGGTTGGGAGGCATTGCAGAACGACCGCTCACCGCTTTTTCCGATTAACATGGCAGAGCCGGTGGTATTGAAACCGCTGCTTGCCTACCGTACGCCCGAAGCCGAAGCAGTCAAGGCGCGTTCGATCGAAGGCAAGGCGTTCCTTGACTTCCCGGTTAATAAGATTACCATCTATCCCGACTATCGCAACAACCCGCGCGAACTGGCCGCCATCCGTGCCACGATCGAGTCGGTGAAGGACGATCCTTACGCCACTATCACGGAGGTGTGGATCAAAGGTTTCGCCTCTCCCGAAGGAACTTACGCCAACAACACCTATCTGGCAGAAAACCGTGCCAAGGCTTTGTGCGACTATGTGAAGAGCCTTTACCGCTTCGAACATGCTACCTTCAGCGTCGACTTCGAGCCGGAAGACTGGGAAGGGTTGGAAAAGCGGCTGGAAGAGATGAACTTGCCCGACAAGGCGGAACTGCTCGCCATCATCCGCAACCCGGAACCGCGCGACTTAGACAAAAAGGAATGGAAGCTAAAGACGCTGAACGGCGGAACCTCTTACAAGATCCTGTTGCGCGACATCTATCCCGCCTTGCGCCACTCGGATTACGTGGTGAAATACAACATCCGCAACTTCACAGCCGAAGAGGCGAAGTCGCTCATCTACACCGACCCGAAGAAGCTCAGCTTGAACGAAATGTTCATGGTGGCGCAGCTTTTCGAAGCCGGCAGCGAGAAGTATAACGAAGTGTTCGAAATCGCGGTCCGCATGTTCCCCGACGACCCGGTGTCTAATTTGAATGCCGCCAACATCGCCATTCGGACAGGCCAGCTCGACCGTGCGGAAAGCTACCTTGCGAAAGCTGTCGAAGGCGACGAGAAACAGTTGGCACTTGCCTCCGTCCGGATGCTGCGTGGCGATCTCGACGGTGCGGAAGCGATCCTGAAAGGATTGGAAAACAGCTCGGTAGCAGGCGAAGCCGCCCGTGCGAACCTCGAACAGATCAAGGCGAAGCGCGAAGAATGAGATATTTTCAAAAAACGATAGCGTATGAATATTATACATAAATTATTAGTATATGCCTGTGCTGCGGGCTGTTTTTTGTCTGCCGCATGTTCGGATGAGTACCGGACGGAACGGGACGACGACGGCGACAAGCCGGTGGAGGAGAACTATCTCCGACTGACGCTCCGTTGTCCGGATGCCAAGGCACCGCTCACCCGCTCGAATCCTACAGGAGGCGAGAACGGCGACGGCTACGAGCCGGGGCAGGACTACGAGACGCGCATCGACGACCTGATGTTGCTCTTCTACCAAGGGACAGACGGGGTGAACTCGCCTGCCTTGACCCCGATAGACAAGATTATCTATCTCGACCGCGACGCTATGCAGGGCGACAACCGCACCGAACCGGTGTTGGTGGGATTGCCCGCCGGATGGTACGACCTGCTGGTTATTACCAACACCGGCAATATCCGCCCGCAGCTCAAAGACTTGACGCTCGGAGAAGTACGTGACTTCCTGCAAAAGCGTGCGTGGATGGAAAGAAACGGCGAGTATTCACATTTCGTGATGGCTTCGGACGGCCACCTGGACGAGAAGGTGTATATCTGTGGCGACAACACGATCGATAACCCCGCTTTCGCAACGGTCGAGGTCGAACGCCATGCGGCACGCATCGACTACCTGCCGGTACATGACTATTTCGATGTGATGGACAAGACGGCGGGAGCAGCCCGCGTGTCGATTACCGGTGCCATGATCGTCAACAAGCTGGATGCAGGTTCATTCATGGTCAAACGAGTGGTCGGAGCGGTGGCCAACGATGCGTTCGGACCGGCAAGCGCAGTTGAGTTTTTAGGCTTGGAGTTGCCTGAATGGGGCGACCACCAGACTAACTACGTGCTCGACCCGTGGAGCCGCTACAAGACGATGGCGAATGTGAACAGCGAGATGTTCAACCCTAACTGGCCGGAGCGTCCCGCTTCGGACGGCAAACCGGTCGAAGCACTCTATGAAAACTACTTTATGAGTTTCGGTACTTCGGCAGGTAACTGGCGTTTCACCAACGGTATGGGTGACCGCGTGGGCGAATGGTACTGCGTGGGCTACACGAAAGAAAATACGGTAGCGCGTGCCGACCAGTCGCCTTACTATTGCACAGGCGTGGTGTTCAGGACATTATACGGACCCGGAAGGTGTCTCTTCTATGATCCCGCTACCGGAACGACCGACTATCGCAAAGGATTGGACGGTTCGCCGTTTACCTTCTTTGCTTTCAAAGGCGTAATTTACGGTTCGCCCGAAGCAGCGATGCTGGCTTTCACTGAAGGGGCACTGGACGTCTCTACCTACGACTTCACGGGCAAGACCTGGGGCGACGTGCGTTCGCTGGCATCGAGCTTGAAGGAGGGCGACCCGACCGGATACCGCCGTTTCCTTTCAAGGCAGTTGAAAGACAAGGATTCTTCAGCTGCTCTGACTGCTGCCGAAGTTTCGGCATTGGCGTGGAAGGAATATATGTATACGACGTTCGGATATGCCTCACGCACGGATGGCACGCCGCAGGTCAATCAGGGCGGTAAAGACACGCGTCGTCTGTTGGCACGCTATGGTCTGCATACCTATGTGGACGGTGTTTGTTTCTACACACACTGGATTCGCCATTCTAACAACAATGCTCCGTCGAAGGGCATCATGGAGTATGCCATTGTGCGCAACAACGTCTACAAGTTGCGCATCCGTGACTTCTACGGCCTGGGAGACGATATTCCCTACGAACCGCCGTTCGATCCCGAACCTAAGGACCCGATAAATCCGGATAACCCGGATGATCCGAAAGACCCCGAAGATCCCGACAATCCAGATGAACCGAACAAACCCGATGAACCGGAAAAAATCGAAATCGAAGTGATTGTCAAGCCTTGGGGACCGCTTCAGGACGAGACGATTTATTTTTAACGTGCAAAATTGGAGAACAATGAACTATCATAAAATACTATATCTTTTATTCCCGGTGCTGGCGGTGTTTTGCCTCGCCGGACTGGCTTCATGCGATTATATCCATGACGAACTGCCTCTTTGCCGGCACACGCTCCGTTTCGTCTACCGGCATAACATCAAACACGCCGATGCGTTTGCCTACGAAATGGTGAACCAGGAGCGCGAAAAGAACGTCCGCCTCTACATCTACGACGACAAGGGGGCGTTCCTATCTTCCCGTCTGATCGAGGGCGAGGAACTGAAAAAGAACGAAGTAGACCTCAGCGAACTGGCTCCGGGTGATTACCGCCTGTTGGCTTGGGCGGGGCTGAACGATACGGATTATACCTGGATGGAACCCGCCGCAGGCTCTACGATCGAAGACTTCCGTATGGCGGTGAAGGCGGCGGAGAACCGTGTGGACCGCGAGTTGTCGGGACTCTTCCAGGGTGAGCTGGACTATACGATCCCGGCGGGCGGCGCGACCGACACCGAGTTTCCGCTCGTGAAAAACACCAACAAAATCCGTTTCATCTTGGTGGATGCCAACCGGGGTACGGAGCTGTCGAAAGACGCCTTCGACTTTGTAGTCACCACTACCAACGGCGACCTCGATGCGCACAACCAGCCCATCGCCGACAAGCGCATCACCTGGCTGCCCTACCTGCAACAGGTCGAAACGGTCAAATCGGCTGATAATGCAACCGTTGCCTACGATGCCGTCTGCACCGAGCTGAACACCTTGCGCCTGATCGACAACGCGACCGGTACGCTGAGTGTCCGCTATGCAAGCGAAAAGACGCCGTTTATCAATGTCGATCTGGCAGGTCTGTTGAAGTTGACGCAGATCGAGTCGCACAAACTGGACGGACAGGAATATCTGGATCGTCAGGACGAATATGTGCTCACCGCATACGTGGATATCGCCGGCGGACGGGCTCATTGCCTCTATGTAGTAGTGGACGACTGGATCGTCCGTCTCGAAGACGTGACACTTGGTAATGAGGAGATGGGATTATGAAAAACAGATTGAACCAATACAAGAGCTTGCCACTGCTTGCCAGCCTGTTTGCCCTCATCGCGTTCGGTTGCGTGAGCGGCGAACGGGGTGCGGGGGGCGACCCCGACCTTCCTGACATGCTGGAGGTGGATTTGCAGGTGGGTATCTCTGAGACTTCGAAGTCGTTGCAGACGAAAGCCGCAGATGCAAATGCGTTGCCCGGTGAACAGATCAA
Organism: Parabacteroides chongii; assembly: GCF_029581355.1. Classification (NCBI taxonomy): domain Bacteria; kingdom Pseudomonadati; phylum Bacteroidota; class Bacteroidia; order Bacteroidales; family Tannerellaceae; genus Parabacteroides; species Parabacteroides chongii. The sequence goes on from NZ_CP120849.1 coordinate 3,932,988, forward strand.
CTCTTTGGTCGTGTTTATCGTCAATGCTTCCGATAAGATAGAAAAGAAATTCCAACCGGATTTGACTGGTGACGAGGAAGCGAAAAAAGGCGAATTGACAAGCTGGAAGTCCGGCTCTTTCGAGATTACCGGTGGTCCGAAGAAGATTTATGCGTTTGCCAACTGGGAGTCGATAAAAGACAATCCGTTGGAAAATGTTGTAAATATACCGGAAGGACAAGATATGCCGTCGCTTCCCGTATCCGTTTCTTGGGAATCCGGTGTTAATGACATTTCTAAGACATCAAAATTCCTCCCCATGAGCGTGCAGGAAGAGTGGATTCCGGCAAAAGGGGGGAAACCGATTTGTTTGGTTCGTTTAATAAGTCGTTTGAAAGTCAAGATGCTCAACAGAACGAGCCATACGATTACTGTTACAAAGTTAACTTTAGGCAAGTTCAACACGGCAGGAAATCTTTTTGAAGCGGATAAGTATTTGGCTCTGACGGGAGGCGGTTATTCGATTGACAAGCCTTTCGAAGATAACAAGCAACTTGCAGTAAGCGAATCCATAGAATCCGATTGGTATTACGTGAACGAATCGGAAGCTACCGACGGTTTTGAGGTGGAGTTGGAAACGAGTAGTGACAAACATTTAACAGGTGATAACCCCCATCAAGGAACGAAGTACACCGCTCTTCGCCAGATCCCCCGCAACCATTTTTGGAATCTGAATATTGAGTTCACGCCTTATAAATTGACGCTTTTAGCCGTAAGTAATGAAAATCCTCCGATCGGCGGGTATCCGGAATCTTCGGTAACAAGCAAAGGTATAACCGATTTGGTTTGCACTGTATATGGCGGTGGTCCGTTTACTATTATAATCGAAAAGTTAGTTTCGCAGGAGGAAAACGGAGATGTAGATCTTTCTGACCAGGTAACTTGGAGTATCGGAAAGGTAGATAAGGGAGATTTGTTGGCAGAAGCTCCTAATAAAATCGAGCAAGCCACAATGGATGGTGCATCACGTTATCAAATAACAGGCGGTCGCATGGTCGGTGCAGCCACTAAGGATCAAAGCGCGACCTTCGAATTGATTGCAAAGAAAGACGACAGTGTTTTAGCCACTTTCCAAATCCAGTTACGATTTGCGGATCTATTTGAACTGACAACAGATAAAAACTAAATTCAGAATACGATGAAACGAAAAAAAACAATATATGACAAATGGCTCCGAACGTTATTCCTGTCGTTTGCCCTGCTCACAGGCGGAGGTGTCGGGATGGCTTGGGGACAGGAAACGACGACTAGACCGGTGATTAGCCTAATGTTTTCAGAAGATCATGATAAAGTTCATGTGAAAGAAGAGATTATTTATGTTGATCCAACTAAGCCACGTGTATTGTCGATACCAGTGTTGAATGTAAATACGAGGAACAATAATGACCAATCCTACAACTGGTTTGTTCATTGGTATGTGAAAAATGGGGATAATTTTGTCAAAGAAAGAATAGGACATCACTCAGTAACTGTTACTAAAAACATGTCTGCTAATAGAGGTGGATCTTTGAGTATATGTAATGAAAACTCAGTAGGAAATACAGGAAATGCAGATTTGTACATAACACATGATTATTTTATCAAAGTCAAAGAAACCGATGGCTTAATTTGGTCGAATCGATTAAAAGATTCAAATGTCATTCCGGAACAAACCAACGGGATTTTGAGTGAATATAAGCGTGGTCTGGGAATCGACGCCTCTACCATTGTCTATACATTGCCGGAGGACTATGCAGATGGTGATGTTGTGTATTGTGATGTAAGTGTTTATCAGGATGGAACTTGGACACCTTCAAGTTCTTCTGACATCAAAGGAACATATGCAGAACCCACCTTGCTTAAACGATACAAGTATGTAATAAAAAAAGCGGAAGAGTGTCCTTCTTATATTCAGGAGAAAACAATTTATCATATCGATTTTCCGAAAGATGCAGAATCTATAAACTTATCTATGCCTTATACACCGGATAATTATTTTTGGAACGATGGGAAGGTTCACCAAGGATCAAAATTTCAATATCGAATAAATAGTGATGATAATGCCGATTTTAAAGATTTTCATCTTGTAACAAGAAAGGCAGACTTGGATTTGCAACAGACGCAGAAAATAGAAATAAACGATGCGCTTAAAAATGATTTTAAGGTTGATATACGAGCCATTTGTAATGAAAACACTCCCCATCAGAGTGGGGTTATTGCCACTTTCAATTTTCATCCGATTGAGAATGCTAAGTTCATATTGGAAGATGAGATAAATAAGGATAGTGACAGATGGCCCAGAGGGAATATTAAGAAATATAAACAAATAGGGATTGTTGATTTTGACCAAAATTCTATTGTAAATGAGATTCAAGCAGGTGATAATATGTCAAATAATCCTTTGGGTTCTTTCAACCAGTCTGAAACAAGTTACGGATTTATATATAAAAACGGTAAGTCCTTATTAGACCAAAATTCAAAGTGTTATACTTCATATCCTGGAATGTATGGCTTGTTTAGAAGTGCGAATGTTGAAGGTAAGTCTAAACATGATGGTCTTTGTTCTACTGGCGATGTAAATAGATACTATAAGTGGGTAACACCTTATATAGAAAAAGCGTATAATTATGGAAGTAAAATTTATGAAAACAGAGAATTGTATGATCGAACTTATACAGTAACCAAGGAAGCAGGCGATACAAAATACGGTTATTTTTGTTATATTGATGCAACTGATGAACCGGGAACTTTGGTTTCCGTACCAATAGAAGGTTCTATTTGTGGAAATACGGAGTTGACCGTAACCGGATGGTTAGCCGATATGACGCGCCCGGGATGTGACGTATGGGCTGATGGTAATCCTCTTCCGTTGGTTCCTAATTTGAATATAATATTAAAAGGAGTAAAAGGTCAAGAAGAAGTTGTACTTCACAGGTTTACAACAGGAGATGCATTAACGGATTATAAAGATAATAAGCTTGGTCATTCAAATGCTTCTAATGTAAATACAGAGACCAGAGATAAATTTAATTATAACCTTATGAAATGGCAACAATTCCATTACAAATTTGTCGTTTCGGAAGATGAGATCGCCGGCTGTACCGAATTTTATTTGGAAGTCCAAAACAACGAGCCCCACACCGATGGAGCCGACTATGCCATTGACGATATCCGTATCTTTAAAAGAAAACCGGAAGTTGAAATTATCCAAGCCGGTGACTTGTGTGATACGGAATTAAAAACAGTCAAATATGCAACAAGTTATAGTAATATAATGAGTGTAATGGGGTTGACTGCGAACACAAAAGTGGAAGGTATAAATAAAGACGTTGAATGGGATGACAAGTTGCCTCAGGAGTTGAAGGATTATATAAGTGAAAAATATCCTAATGGCGAAAGTGATGCAGTAGAATATTTTACAAAAATTTATTATTCCGTTTATGCGGAGGATAATTTAAATAGTCCTATTGAAATCGACTACGATGGTGACGGCATCCCGGAATCATGTCGTGTGTCTTATCTTTCCACTCGTAAGGAAGATATGAAATGGGTGGATTCGTCTTTTGGTTCGGATGGGAAAACTTCGGGAGATAAAATCTATTCTCTTCCTCTTAATATTGGTGAGTCTTTTGATCCCAATAAAAAATATATAGCCAGAATTTCCGCTCAACCGATAGGTCACCCAAGTGTGCCTGTTAAGTGTGATGCTTGTGCTTTAACCGGAGATCCGTTTAGTATTTCTCTTACGGGAGATCGCTTTAAGATATTTGAAGGGGATGATTTGAATACTGAAATCTCATCGCCGGAAAATGCGGAGCAGGGGAAAAGATATAAAATAGCCGGTAATTTCCGTTATTTGGGTGAGAATGGATGGGAAACAGTAGAAAATGCCAAGTTTGATTGGTTTATAGGAGATGTTGTAGAGTTTAATGCATCAACAGTGACTGTGAATAGTCAAACATACACAATAGCACAGGCACTAAGGGAGATTTCTACGAATCCTGATGGGAGTGAGGTTATAAAAAATGCTTTAACAACTTATGGAGAAGAATATTGTAAAGACAATGCGAGGGGAAAATTTGTTTTTAGTCAACCATTCTTTGAATACACAATGGCAAACAAATACCAAACAATTATAGGTTTGCCACAAGCTCAACAAAAAGATGGTAATGGTAATGTGATTGATGACCATTTGTATTGCCCTGACCCTGTCGTAATCCAATTAGGTCCGAATCCTCCGACTATCGAGCCGGGTGATCCCAACGTGCCCGATCCAGAGGACTCGGATGATCCCCAAGACCCTGAAGACCCGGATCCCAAAGATCCGGAGGATCCGAATAATCCGAACCAACCCGATGATTTTGGAGGTAAACATGTCCGTTCCGTCCGTGTCGGATTAGTCCAGATACGGGATATGCAGCAGAGTGGTGGTACATTGCGTATTCCGATTCATCTCCGGAAGTCGGCAGATGGTGAGACATTTGCCAAGGATACAAAGACCGATATAACGATTTTGAAGACTTCTGACACGAAATGGAATAAATCAAAATCGGTTGCTACTTTGGAGGAACTTGTCGATGATGCTACAACAGTAGCCTGGACTACGAATTATTTCAAAATCAAATTCACCTCAGATGCTGTTAACAACTTCAAAGAAGGTTTTTGGTATATGGTGGATATACCTTATGTTGTAAAGGATAAAGAAGATAAGATTACTTATTCCAGTTCTTTCCAACTCACCCTCAAAATCGTCCCCGAATATGTGACGTGGGTAGGAAGTACCGAGAATATGCACAACTGGAATAACGACGGACCAAAGCATTGGAGACGGTCTACGGATAATGAACTTTATACAATGAACATTGCAAACAAAAACGGTGAGCATACTGAAGCCTACACTCCGATGCGTTTCACGAAAGTGACTATTCACGGGAAAGCGAAAGATAAGAATGGTAGTTATAGTACTGATGGAAACGCTTATGCCGCCTATCCGTATTTGTACAGATTGAGTAAACGGACGACAGCTCCAGCAGCCTTAGTAGATATGGCTCCGGCAGGTATGGATGCAACTATCGGTGCCGCCACCAAGAATATCGAATACGACTTGCTTGCCGATCCGGATTATGAACGGGAGTTGTTTGGAAGTGTTACGAATCCGGATAAGTCGACTACAGGTGATAATCACAACTACTCCTGTGTCCGCTTCTACGGCAACATCTGCGACGAGATCTACATCAAGCCCGAATCGGAAATCCTGCATACGGAGTACCTGACCTACAACACGGCACGGGTAGACTACGAAATGGCTCCGAACCGCTGGTACATGCTCGCTTCACCTTTGAAAGGCGTAGTGTCGGGGGATATGTATTTGCCGACAGGTACAGAAACTCCAAAGGTAGGTAGCTATGCACGCCAGGAAACACCCGCGTTTACGGATATTACCTATGTGGATAATACAAACTATTCCCGTTGGAAACCTGCCGTTTATATGCGCGGATGGGATAAGGCTACAGCTACGGTTGTTCGCCCGGATGGTACTAAGCCCAATTACGGGATTACAGGTAGTTGGTCAAACCTCTATAATGATGTAGATGTTCCGTTTACTCCGGGTACTGGATTCTCGATTGGGACAAAGACGGATAGAACTACAACATTAACTAACGATAAAGTATTGTTTCGTCTGCCAAAGGTTGATACTGAATATACGTATTATGGTAGTAGTAATGGTACAGAAGGAGATAAAACAAAGTTGACAAATCGTGAAGATAACGGCCGCTTCCATATCAGCCCTGATGAAAAAGGACAAAAGGCTGTTACTTCTTGTTCGGCATCCTCTACCGGCGGTATGTTCGGTAATCCGTTCATGTCGCATTTGGATATGACAAAGTTCTTACAAGGTAAGTCACAAAAAACTTACTATATCATGACCGCTACAGGTACGACTACCAATATCTTGGGTGATGAATATTCCATCTCAACAGGTGACGCAGATCCTAAGTTTGTCGCCCCTCTCCAATCATTCATCGTGAAAGATCTGGCTTCTGCCACTTTCACAACCGATATGATTGCGAAAGCCCCGACAACCGGAAAGCTCGGTTTGCGCTCCGCAACCGTCGCTCCGGCCGAAGAGTCCCTGCCGCAATTGCGCATCACTGCCACCCGTGACGGCATACGCAACACCGCCGTCGTTGCCGGTCTTGCCACCGCTTCGGACAGCTATGTGGAGGGTGAAGACGCTGCCTTGCTGATCAACGAGGAAGTCGCCGCACCACAGGTGTATACTCTTGCCGGTAATCAGATGGTAGCCATCAACGTGACACCCGACCTGGCTGAAATCCCCGTCGGTATCCACGGCAAAGACGCGACCCCGGTAGAGCTGAGCTTCAAACTGTCAGGTGCCATGAAGAACGTGAAGCTGGTAGACAAACAGACCGGCAAGCGTTATGACGTGACCGACGGCCTGACACTGACCGTCCCGGGCAACACCTACGGACGCTACTTCTTGAACGGCTCCATCGCCACGTCGAACGAGATCATCGCCCAGGGCCGCATCATCTTCTACAACAGTGCGCCTGGCCGCATCGACGTCTCTTCGGTCGATGCACTCAGCGAAGTGACGGTCTACGACATCTCCGGCCGTGCCCTGCGCACCTTGCGCAACCTGAATACCCCGACCGTCTCTGTCGATCACCTCGCACCGGGCATCTACGTCGTCCGTGCCGAAAGCGGTTCGCAAGTCGTAAGTGAAAAGGTAGAAGTGAAGTAAAAGTGTAACTCTTATGTAAATGATATCAAATTGGGGAATCGATGATGCGCCCGGCGTCCCGGTAGATGCTCGGAAAATTACATCGTGCATGTAAACAGTATTTTGCGCTGATTGCCCCAGTTGTCGATCAGCGTAAGTACATGTTTGCCGGACGAGACCCGGCAGGCGATCTGGTGGTTGCCGGTGGTTTCGCCGAGGTAGGTGTCGTCGAGATGCCAGTAGATGGTTGCCTCTTCACGGGCGTGGGCGGCCTTGAAGATAAACTTTTCGCGTTTGCCGGAGAAGCCTTTCGGGAGGTATAAGACGGCATTATGTTCCGGGTAGATCAGTTCGATTTGCCCGGAACTTTTTGTTTGTTCGCATCCCGGTTTGATGGGCGGGAGGGGAACATAGTCGATATGGTAATTGCGGTAATAATATTCCTGGGACGGAGGGAGGACGAACCAGGGGCGGGTGATCATCCGGTCGACCGACTCGCAGGAGCTGTTTACACGGAAACGTCCGTCAGCCGAGAGATGTATCAACTGATGGTAAGGGCAGACAGGGGTATTGATGCCTGAACGGGGAATGTACAAACTATCTACCTGGTCGCATATCTGCGATGCTTTGTGACCGCTGCTGCGGCAGATGGCTACCTTTTCCAGTTCGTCGTAAGGTATGTCGAACCAATCACCGCCGGGAAGCAAGGAGAACAGATCGAACAAGACAGGGGCGGCATTGCCTACACCGGTCAGTCCCGGGCGGCCTTCGCCCGAAGCATTTCCTACCCATACACCGACCACATAACGGGGAGTTGTACCGATGGCCCAGGCATCACGTCCTCCGTAGCTGGTCCCTGTTTTCCAGGCAATCTGTTTCATCGATTCGAATTGTTGCCAGTCGGCTTCCTCTTCCGGGCGGTTGAGTGCCGACATTGCCTCATAAGTGAACCAAATGGAAGCGGCTGAAAGAAGGGGCTTGTCGGTGAGACGTGGGTCTGCGATTGATTGGATTGCTTTCGTGGGGGATGCCCCGCCTGTGCCCGTAGGGGCGGTTCGCGAACCGCCCGTACAGATCAAAGGATGAATATCCCCCGGATTATATCGTCCGTTGTAAAGGCGGTAATGCGTGAGCACGCGTGAGAGGGATGCGTACATCCCCGAGAGATCCCATAAGGTTCCTTCGGCTCCTCCGAGAATGAGCGAAGCCCCATAGTGTTCTTCCGAAAAGCGGAGGGTGGTCATTCCCAATGCTTTCAGCAGTGTCATGAAACGTCCGGTGTTGTATTGCGATAACATGCGGACGAGGGGAACATTCAGCGAACGTTCGATAGCCCGGTGGGCAGGGACGGCTCCGTTGAATGTCTTGTTATAGTTTTGTGGCATGAAGCCGTTTATATTCAGCGGGACATCGGAAACGAGGGTGGAAGGGAGTATCTGTCCGTCGTGGAGCATTCCGGCATAGAGGAAGGGTTTCAGTATACTTCCCGTGCTGCGGGGAGAGGTGATGACATCTACTTGGTTTCCACGTTTCTCGTCGGCTTTGAAGCTGGCGTTGCCGGCATAGGCCAGTACTTCGCCGGTTTCGACATCGGCGATGATGGCGGCGAGGTTATGGATATGGTTGGAGCTATATTCAAGGGCGTAACGGTTGACCAGCTCCTGTGTCTGTTTTTGCAGGGAGTAGTGTACCGAAGTCGTGATACGTGTTCCGGGGGTAAGGGCGGCAAGCCGTTCCAACAGGTGAGGGGATTCGTCGGGCAGGGGGACAGGGGCTTCCGGCAGGGGTTCCATGCAGGACAGTTCGTATTCGGTGTAGTCGATGATACCTCTTTCTTTTAGAGTAAAAAGGAGGTTGTCGCGTTTGGTTTTCAGTTGTCTGCGGTTTCTCCCCGGATGGATCAGGGCGGGGGAGTTGGGCAGGACGGCGAGTGTGGCGCTCTCCGCCCAGGACAGTTCGGAGGCATTGCGTCCGAAATAACGCCAGGCGGCTGTTTCGATGCCGACTACATTGCCGCCGAACGGGGCATGGGAGGCGTATAGGTTCAGTATTTCTTTTTTGCTGTGGGTCGTTTCAAGGAAGAGGGCCCAGCACATTTCGATGCTTTTCTCATAAACGGTACGGTCTTTGTTTCCTCTGGCGATACGTGCCAGTTGCATCGTCAGTGTACTTCCTCCGCTGACGACACGGTGATACCGGACATTCAGGTAGGCGGCACGCAAGATAGCTGTCACATCGATCCCGGGATGATAGAAGAAATGCCGGTCTTCATAGGTAGTCAGGCAGGTGACAAATTTCTCCGGCAGCGAGTCCGTAGCCGGAAACCTCCATTGCCCGTCCGGCGCAATACGTGCTCCCAACAGGTTGCCTTCCGAAGAATAAAGTAAAGTAGAATAGGGAACGGGAAATAAAACACGGGGAACCAATAGGTACATTCCTCCCCACAAAAGAATGACAAACAGCAGAAAGAAAAGAAGTATCTTCTTTCGATTCGCTTTTAGTGAAGTGATGAGTGCCGTATGACGCATTTTATTAAAACAGGACGGTATGGTATCAACTAATACAAAGATAGTTCTTTTTATTATATACATTATTCTCTGAAACGAATAAATGCGTATATTCGTGAATTATCTCATTGGCTAAAAATAAGTAGTAACCGTTAATTGAATAAACTATGGCAAGGTATCTTTATTGGGTGTGTTTATGCTATTTGTTGTGCTTGTTTAGTAGTTGTAATACAAAAAGTGGCGGGGGAGAGGCGGAGGAGTTGCCTTTCAATCCGCATGTAGAAGCATTTACTTCCGGCAAGATATCTCGGTATACGCCGGTCTATCTGATCTTTAATCAGGATATCGCACAGGATAAACTGAAGAGTGATCAACTAAGTAAGTTTGTCCGTATAAAGCCCGAGGTGGCCGGTGAGTTTTCTTTTGAGAATAACCGGACTATCGTATTCAAACCGACAAAAGCATTTGAACGGAATACAACCTATAAGCTGACCGCCAACCTCTCCGAATGGTTCGACGTGACAGGTAAAGATAAAGAGTTCGCCTTTGAATTTTCCACCTTCCCGCTGGCACTTCGTGCAAACCTGGAGTCGATGGATATCAATGCAAAAAATGAGAACGGTTATGATATAGTCTGTACCCTGCTTACTCCGGATAAGGAAACACCGGAGACGGTCGAGCCACTTGTGCGCTACTCGGAGAAAGCGGATGCGGTATGGCAGCACAGTCCCGACGGTAAGAAACATCAGGTGACCTTGCAAAATGTACAAGCCGGGAATGACGGCACGCGGACATTCACCCTTTCGGTAGCTCCCAATAAATCAGGAGTAGCCGAAGACAAATTGCTTACCGTCTCTATTCCGGATATGAACGATTTCGACGTATATGACGTGACCTATGTGACAGAGCCTGAACGCTATGTGGAAGTGACGTTTACCAAAGACCTGGACTCTTCGCAGGACATGCAGGGACTGGCTTTCATCGCAGGAAATACATCCGAGACGGTCAACGTGGAGGGCAACCGCCTGCGTTTATATCCCGACAGCCAACGTAAGGGCGTTATGAATGTACACCTGACGCGTCAGATTCGTAGTAAGAACGGGCTGACACTGAAAGAAGACGTCACCCGCCAGATCGAGATCAATACCTCTTTGCCCGACGTTAAGTTTATCGGACAGGGAGTAGTCATCCCGCAATCCACCGAACTGCTGGTACCATTCCAGGCCGTTTATCTTCGGGGAGTGGTGGTTCGCGTGATAAAGATACTGGAACAGAATATCGGCCAGTTCCTGCAAGTGAACAACCTGGACGGGACTTCCGACCTGATGCGCGTAGGCCGACTGGTTGCCCGTAAGACGATCTTCCTGGATGAAGACGGCAGCGACCTTTCCCAATGGAATACATACGCGGTCGACCTGAAAAAACTGATGGAGCCGGAGCCCGGAGCCATCTACCGGGTAGAGCTTTCTTTCAATAAAGACCTGTCGGCCTACCCTTGTGACGACTCGATAAAAGTATCGCGCGAACAACTACTGGCTGAAGACGAGATCAAGTTCAAAGAAGAAAGCTCCCGCTTCGATGATGGCGGTTATTATTATTATAACGGCGATTTCAACTGGAACGATTACAACTACAGCGAACGGAATGACCCTTGTTCGAACAGCTACTATTATAATAAGGTAGAAGGCAAGAACGTATTGGCCACCAACCTCGGACTGATGGCAATGGCGGGCGAAGACAACGAAATGACAGTCTTGGTACATAACCTGCTCAGTACGTCTCCCGAAAACGGTGTCAATGTATCCATCTATAATTACCAGAACCAGGTACTGGCTTCCGGTACGACCGACAGCAAAGGAGAGGTGAAATTGAAGATCGCTTCCGGCAAACCTTTCTACGTGATTGCTTCGCAGGGATACCAACGTTCCTACTTGCGTGTGGATGGAGGTTCGGCCTTATCGTTAAGCTCGTTCGACGTGTCCGGTGAAGTGGTACAGAAAGGCATCAAAGGTTTTATCTACGGTGACCGGGGCGTATGGCGTCCGGGCGATACGCTTTTCCTTAGCTTTATGCTGAACGACCGGGCAAAGAAACTTCCGGCGAACCATCCGGTAGTGATGGAACTCTATAATCCGTTGGGGCAGCTTTACCAGCGTAAGACACAGACACGCGGCGAACTGGGCGTTTACTCTTTCGCTATGCCGACCGAACCGGATGCTCCGACCGGAGCCTGGAATGTGAATGTAAACGTCGGTGGCGTCAGCTTCACCAAACGTCTGCGCGTGGAATCGATCAAACCGAACCGGCTGAAAATAGATTTAACATTTGCCGGCGGAACCAATAAAGGCAGCATGGATAAGGCCAGCATGGATAAGGCCAGCATGGATAATGGCGCTATTGATAGGGCCAGCCTCGGTACGGGCGGTTCGCGAACCGCCCCTACGGTATTGCGGGGCGAACCTCTGAACGGGCGCCTGCATGTGGAATGGTTGCAGGGAGCCACAGCAAGAAATCTGAAATACGACATTCAAGGCACCTTTATCTCGACTCCGACCACCTTTGCGGGCTATAAGGATTTCTATTTCGATGATCCGTCGAAGACATTCAACAGTGAAGAAAGTAAACTGATCTCCGGTACGACCGACGACAAGGGAGATGCAACCATACAGACCAGGTTCGAGATCGGTACGACCGCCCCGGGCATGTTGATGGCTAACTTCGTGACCCGTGTCTATGAAGAGTCGGGCGATTTCAGTATCGATGCGAACAGGATGCTTTATTCTCCTTACAAACGCTATGCCGGTATCAAATCGCCGCAGCAGACACGTGAGCAGTTGAATACCGGAAGCAATTATACCTACGAAGTCGCTTCGACCGACTATCTGGGAAATCCGCAGGCCAACACGGAACTGGATGTGCAGGTGTATAAGGTATATTGGTACTGGTGGTGGAGTTCGGACAACAGCAGTCTGGCTAACTACGTATCCGATTCTTATAATAAGCCGGTTAAGCAATTAACCGTCCGCACCGGCGAGAACGGCCGGGGCACTTTCCAACTCTCGTTCAGCAACGAAGAATGGGGTACTTATTTTATCTCCGTGAAGGATAAGGAAAGCAAACACTCCACCGGAGTAATGAGCTATTTCGACTGGCCGTATAACGAAGGACGCCGCAACGCCGATGGCAGCGAATCGGCTAATATGCTGAGCTTCAAGACAGATAAAGACAACTATAAACCGGGCGAGAAACTGGTTATCACCATCCCATCCGCCAAGGGAAGCCGTGCCGTTGTCAGTATCGAGAATGGGACGAAGGTACTATCCGTTACCGAACATACCTGCGACGACCAGCAGACAACGATCAAGCTGGATGTAACTAAAGAGATGCAGCCGAATGCATACGTCTACGTCACGTTGCTGCAACCTCACGGGCTTACACAGAACGACCTGCCGATCCGTATGTACGGTGTTGTACCTTTCACGGTAACTTCTCCTGAAAGCCATCTGTATCCACAGATCAGTGTGCCTGACGAGATCAAGCCGGAAGCCAAATACGAAGTGGTCGTTTCGGAAAAGGACGGCCGCGAAATGGCTTATACGCTGGCTATCGTCGATGAAGGCCTGCTCGACCTTACCCGCTTCCGCACACCCGAACCCTGGAAAGCCTTTAATGCCCGTGAAGCATTGGGCGTAAGTACCTGGGATATGTATAACTATGTAGTCGGTGCTTACGGCGGACGCATCGAGCAACTGTTCAGTATCGGTGGCGACGATGCCCTGAACAAAGGGCCGAAAGCCATCGTCAACCGTTTCAAACCGGTGGTGCAGTTCGAAGGTCCGTTCCTGTTGCGGAAGGGAAAGCAACAGCGTCATATCTATACAATGCCGAATTATAACGGTCGTGTCAAAGTAATGGTCGTAGCCGGAAACGGTGAGGCTTACGGGCATGCCGACAAGAGCGTATTCGTACGTAAGCCGGTCATGCTATTGGGTACTTTGCCGCGTGTGATCGGTGTAGGAGAGGAGATGGTTGTTCCGGCCACTGTCTTTGCTACTGAAAACGGGGTAGGTAATGTCAATGTCTCTATCACCTGTTCTGCTAATATGGAAGTGATAGGAGACCCCAGCCAGCAGCTTCACTTTACGGAGAAGAGTGACAAACAGGCCCTGTTCCGCATTCGAGTAAAAGACCAGCCGGGTGCCGGTCGGGTGACTATTACGGCATCGGGCAAGGGCGACAAGTCCGTCTACACAACCGATATCGAGATACGTTCCGTCAGCCGTCCGCAGGTGAAGGTACTGCCCGTTACCCTCGAAGCCGGCAAGTCCTGGAAAGAAACCGTTAAGCTCCCCGGCATGGCAGGAACCAACTCCTTGTCGCTGGAAATGTCGGATGTGCCGCCGTTGAATCTTTCTTCCCGCCTGTCATACCTGATCGGATATCCGCACGGATGCGTGGAGCAGATCACATCGAAGGGCTTCCCGCAACTCTATGTAGGTGAGTTTGCCGCCTTGACGAAGCAGCAACAGAATACGACCGAAAATGCAGTGAAAGAGGTGATCCGTCGTCTGCGTTCTTACCAGACCGTAGATGGAGCATTCTCTTACTGGCCCGGCGGTACGAGCAGCAACGGATGGGGAACAGTCTATGCAACCCACTTCCTGTTGTCGGCCGAAGCAACAGGATACCTGGTACCCGACGGAATGAAGCGTAACGTCTTGAACAACCTGCGCCGCGTCGCCCGCGACTGGAAGCCGGTAAGCTCTTACTATTCCCGTTCGGAAGAAATGACACAGGCTTATCGTTTATATGTATTGGCTCTGGGACAGGTGCCCGAAGTAGGGGCGATGAACCGTCTGAAGGAAAACAAATCGCTGGCTCCGATGAGTCGTTGGCTATTGGCTTCCGCCTATGCGTTGGTGGGCCGTACCGATGTGGCGAAAGGTCTGATCGAGAAAACAACGGAAGTGAAAACGGATTATTCCGATTACGACCTGACTTTCGGTAGCGACCTGCGCGATCAATCCATCCGGCTGATGACATTGACCTTATTGGGCGACGGCAAAGAGGCCGCCATACTGACTCGCGATATCTCGAAAGTGCTTTCATCGGACGACTGGCTGAGTACGCAGTCGACAGCCTTTGCCCTCGTTTCGCTTTCCGAGTATATGACTAAATATAAGGTATCCGGAACGATGGAGTTTACCTATGCTTATGGCAGTACGGCGAGCCAAGTAAGTACAACTAAAAATATCTGGACGGAAGTCCTGCTCGACAAAGCCGGAGTATCTGCTTCTCTAGAATTGAAGAATACGGGTAAATCGACCTTGTTCGCCCGTGTCATTACCGAAGGCATTCCGGCACAAGGCAAGGAGGAAGCCTATGCCAACGGTCTGTCGATGGCCGTCAGCTATACCGATCCGAATGGTCGTGCGGTAGATATCACCAAGCTGCCGCAGGGAACGAACTTCGCCTGCGTAGTCACCGTAAAGAACCCGTCTGCACGTGGTTACAACAACCTGGTGTTGACAGAAATCTTCCCTGCCGGCTGGGAAATCCTCAATACCCGTTTCCTCAACGAAGGGGCAGCCGACAGCAAGACTGCCGGTATCAACTATCAGGATATCCGCGATGACAAGGTGTATAGTTATATCGATCAGCTGCCTTCCGGTCGCCAGGTGACGGTCAAGATCAACCTTTGTGCCGTCTATCCGGGACGGTTCTATCTGCCGCCGGTCTATTGTGAAGCGATGTATGATAATCTGATCCGGGCGAATACGGAAGGGAAAGAGGTAGTCGTTGAATAAAATACTGCCGGGAAATCAGGAAAAAGACTTACGGTTTTTACTCAAAAGCCGTAAGTCTTTTTTTATAGTTATAAGAATCGTAAGATAGTATAAGTATATCGAAACAAATGAATGCTTTAATCAGAAGCAACCTCTCTATCTTTGCAATATATTTATATAACAGATTCATGAAGAAGAGACACTTACTATTTACCCTGTTTTGTGGGGGACTTTTATCTTGTACAGCCCCTACGGAGACACAGCAGTTAGCCAAAGAAATCCTTGCCGATCAGAGTTTCCATGTGGTCGACAGTATGGCACGTTCCGTAATCCGTAGCGGTTTCAACGCCGGAAGCGGTTACTCCCAAATCTGGGCACGCGATATGAATACTTTTATCGAGGTAGCCTGCGAGGAAAGCAACCCGTCCGACCTGCGTAATGCCATCCTGTTGTTCTTTGCTTTGCAGCAGCCGAATGACGAAATGATAGACGGTTATGTCCTGAAAACAGACTTCAACTGGGGGGATGACCATCCGTATTATTCGGAGGCAGCCCCCGATCATGTCGCTTTTAAGAATACGGTAGAGACCGACCAGGAATCCTCTTTGATCCATATCGTAGGAAAGTATATCCGTAAGACCGGTGATACCTCTATCCTGAATGAAACGGTTGCCGGTCGTACCGTCTACCAGCGTATGGTCGGAATGATCGACTATCTGATGCGGGAACGGTATAATGAACAATACGGCCTTCTCTACGGTGCTATGACGGCGGACTGGGGAGACGTGCAGCCCAATGATGACTTCGGTTGTGATATGAACGAACTGTCCGACCCGGCTATCGACGTATACGATAATGCCATGTTCATTATCGCCCTCGACTATATGGATGAAATGACTACCGATGAAGCCGATAAGCTCCGTTGGAAAGAACTCCGCCAGCATATCTCAACGAATGTACGTAAGCACCTTTGGGATGCACAGCGGCAGAAGTTTATCCCGCATATCTATCCTGAAAACTCCCCGATACCCGAAGGTTTTAATGAATTGGACGTGCATTATCACGGAGGAACAGCCATTGCCATCGAAGCCAGACTTTTGTCACCGGAAGAGGTAGCAATCGTCAATGCACAGATGCTTGAGAACGTCCGTCTGTCGGGAATGCCGAGTATCGGTTTGACCCTGTATCCTACTTATCCGGAAAACTTTTTCCGTGGAGGAATGTCGAAAGCCTATATCTATCAGAATGGTGGCGACTGGACCTGGTTCGGTGGCCGTATGATCCAGCAGCTTATTGCTAACGGTATGGTAAAGGAAGCCTACGAAGAGGTACGACCGATGATCGACCGGGTGATCCAGAATAAGGGTTTCTATGAATGGTACGGTATGGGTGGTGTGCCCAGTGGTTCCGGTCATTTCAAAGGATCGGCAGGAGTACTGGCGAAAGCTATCGAGATGTTTAATGAATGGTCAGAAGAAAATAAATAAAATAATGAGAAAGAGTAATTACGATAAAAGTCCCTCGACAACAGTCGACGGGGCTCTTTGGAAAGGTTGGGAGTCTGTTCTAGATAAGTTGAAGGAAGTATGCAACGTCCCGGAAGAGTTGGCACGAAAGGTCGTTGTTATCGAGTGTTATCATGGTGTGTATACAGATAAACTGGCTGAACACCTGGTAGCGTTGGAGCCTTCATTGATGATTCATTCGGATCAGTGTTTTAAAGGCGTAAGAGACATTGAGAAGATGACTTATCCTTATCTGACAGACGATCGCCTTTTTGGACGTCGCGCACCGTTTTACTATGCGGACTTCCTGGATGCAGACAAAGTAAAAGAATGCCGCGAAAAGATTGCAGCGGCTACCGGCCTGGTTATTGTTTACGGACATGCTGCGGCGGAGATTGTCCGCGAAGCCGATGTCTTGGTCTATGTCGATATGGCACGCTGGGAGATCCAGCAGCGTTTCCGTCGGGGTGAGATCGACGGGCTAGGCGTGAAGAACCGTGAAGAGGCTCCTTCATACCATTATAAACGGGGGTATTTCATCGACTGGAATGTCTGTGATGCCCTGAAGAAAGAATTACTGCCTAAGGTCGATTACTGGCTGGATACCCATATTCCTGATATGCCGAAGATGATCACCGGTGAGACGATGCGCGCCGGTCTGGAAAAGACTGCCCATCAGCCGTTCCGTGTGGTTCCCTTCTTCGACCCTGCACCCTGGGGCGGCCAGTGGATGAAAGAAGTATGCGACCTGGATAAGGAACAGGAGAATTTTGGCTGGTGCTTCGACTGTGTGCCGGAAGAGAATAGTCTGTATCTGAAAGTCGCAGGCGAACTGTTCGAGATGGCTTCCAATAACCTGGTGTTCTATCAGACTCGTAACTTATTGGGTGGTCCGGTAGAATCGCGTTTCGGACAGGACTTCCCGATACGTTTCGACTTCCTCGATACGATGGGAGGGGGTAATCTGAGCTTACAGGTTCACCCGACAACTCAATATATCCATGATACGTTCGGTATCTGGTACACGCAGGACGAGAGTTACTACCTGTTGGATGCCGGAGAGGATGCAACTGTTTATCTCGGACTGAAAACCGGTGTCGATCCGGAAGAGATGATCGCCGCTTTGAATGAAGCACAGGTATCGGGCGAACCCTTCGATACGGAGAAGTATGTGAACAAATGGCCGGCAAAGAAACATGACCATTACCTGATCCCGAACGGGACTATCCATTGTTCGGGTTCGAATGCGATGGTGCTTGAGATCAGTGCGACACCCAGCCTTTTCACCTTCAAACTGTGGGATTGGGGTCGTCTGGGACTAGACGGTAAGCCGCGCCCGATCAATATCAAACACGGCTCCCATGTGATCCAGTGGGAACGGCAGACCGATTTCGTACGCGACCAGCTGGTCAACCATTTCGAGCCGTGTGCCGAAGGCGAAGGTTGGGTGGAAGAACGTACCGGCTTGCATGAGAATGAGTTTATCGAAACCCGTCGTCACTGGTTTACCGGAAAGGTGCCGCACAATACGGGTGGGGGAGTCAACGTTTTTAATGTGATCGAAGGGGATGAGCTGATCGTGGAAAGTCCGACGAATGCGTTCGAACCGTTCATTGTCCATTATGCCGAAACGTTTATCGTTCCTGCCATCGTCGGCGATTACACCATTCGCCCGTATGGTATTTCCGAAGGGAAAACCTGTGGGACGATAAAGGCATACGTTCGGGTGAAAGGATAAAATCGAATACCAATTAAAACACATATATATAATGTATAGTAACGATAACCGCATAGTAATGACCCTCGACGCCGGAGGAACCAACCTGGTCTTCTCGGCTATCCGCGGGGGCGACGAGATCGTGACCCCGATCACTTTACCCTCCTGTGCCTGTAGTCAGGAACAATGCCTGGGACAACTGGCAACAGGTTTCAGCCGTATCCGCGAGCAATTGCCGGAACCACCGGTCGCTATCAGCTTCGCTTTTCCCGGTCCGGCAGACTATCCGGCAGGTATCATAGGTGACCTGCCGAATTTCCCTTCTTTCCGGGGAGGTGTGGCATTAGGCCCGTATCTGGAAGATATATTTAATATCCCTGTCTTCATAAATAATGACGGTGACCTTTTTGCCTACGGGGAAGCATTGACCGGTGCTTTACCGGAGATAAACAACCGTCTGGAAAAAGCAGGCAGTATCAAACGTTATAAAAACCTGCTGGGTGTCACACTGGGCACAGGCTTCGGAGCCGGAGTCGTTATCGATGGCAATCTGCTGATGGGCGATAATGCTGCCGGAGGTGACATCTGGTGTTTCCGCAATAAGAAATATCAGCAATATATCGTGGAAGAAAGCGTGAGTATCCGTGCTGTACAACGCGTGTACCGGGAGCTTTCCGGGGACCCCCATGTTTATACTCCGAAAGATATATTCGATATGGCAGAAGGTATCCGCCCGGGTAATCAGGAAGCAGCCCTTCGTGCTTTTGCCGAGTTGGGAGAGATGGCAGGAGATGCCATTGCACAAGCTATCACGTTGATCGACGGCCTGGTCGTGATTGGCGGTGGTCTGACCGGTGCAGCCAAATATATTCTTCCTGCACTTTTACAGGAGATGAACAGCCAGACCGGTATGATGGACGGCAGTCGTTTCTGTCGCTTGCAAAGTAAAGCCTATAATCTGGATGACGAGGCTGAGTTCAATCTGTTTGCAAAAGGAGAAGCAGTGAAGATACGTGTCCCCGGTTCAGGCCGTGAAGTAGACTATGACCCTTGTAAACGTATCGGAGTCATGATCAGTAAGCAGGGAGCCAGCCGTTCGGTAGCTTTGGGTGCTTATGTTTACGCGTTAAATCAATTGTCAACTGTCAATTGTCAATTAAAACAAGTTACGTCATGAATAAAAACAATCTATTAAGTGCGGCCCTTTGTTTGCTGGCAGGTGGACTGGCTATTGCCTGTTCGTCGGTAAAGGAGGAGAAAGCTGCCGAAGAACTGTCCCAATATGTGGAGCCGCGTATCGGGACAGCCCATTGCCGCTGGTTCCATTTCACTCCGGGAGCTTATCCTTTCGGAATGGCAAAGCCTGCCCCGTCGACTAACGGGCATCTGGGGAATAACTCCGGCTGGGAAGCTACCGGCTATGATTACCGGGATACTTCGATCGAAGGTTTCCCCTGCCTGCATGAGTTCCAGGTAGGCGGTATCGTTCTGATGCCGACAGTGGGCGAGTTGAAGACTGTCCCCGGTGCTGTGGACGATTCAACCGGAACTGGCTATCGTTCCCGTTTCGACCATTCGGAAGAGATCGCAACGGCCGGCTATTATTCCGTGAATCTACAGGATTACGATATACGTGCAGAACTGACCGCTACGCCCCGTGTGGCTTTCCAGCGTTATACCTTCCCGGCATCCGACGAGAGCCGTATTCTATTCGATATCGGTAACAGGCAGGGGGAGAGTGGTGCTGTGAAAGATGCCTCCGTCACCCTGAACGAAGATGGAACAGTAGAAGGCTGGGTAATCACTCTGCCGGGATACGTAAAGAAATATCAGCCTGGAGCAGAAGTACCTCTCTATTTCTTCGCTCGGCTGGATAAACAGCCGGAAGGTTACGGTACATTTATCGGAGAAAAGGTGCAGCCGGACGCCCGGCATATTTCAGGTATTGGCTCCGGTTTGTACCTCACTTATAAAACGAACGAAGGCGAAAGTATTACGGCCAAGGTCGGCCTCTCATACACTTCCGTAGCGAATGCCCGCCTGAACCTGGCGACGGAAGCACCTACACTCACCTTCGACCAGGCAAAAGAAGCTGCCCATCAGCAATGGGAAGACTACCTCGGACGTATCCGCGTAGAAACTCCTGTGAAAGAAGACAAGGTGAAATTCTACACCGGCCTCTATCATGCCCTGCTCGGACGCGGGCTGGCGAGCGACGTGAACGGAGCTTATCCCCGCAACGACGGCAGTGTCGGACAGATTCCTGTGAAAGACGGCAAGCCGGTGCATAACCTGTATAATACCGATGCCGCCTGGGGTGCCCAGTGGAACCTATCGCAGGTATGGGTATTGGCTTATCCTGAATATGCTTCCGATTACATCAGCAGCCATTTATTGGTCTATAAAGATGCCGGATGGCTGGCGGACGGTATTGCCAACAGCCGTTACGTATCGGGTGTCGGCACAAACCTGCTGAGTACGATTGTAGCAGGTGCTTACCAATGCGGTATCCGCGACTTTGACGTAGACCTGGCCTACGAAGCCTCCCTCAAGAATGAACTCGACGGAACCAACCGTCCGCTGGGTGCTGGTAAGGTCGATACGGACATGTTCCTCAAATACGGTTATGTCCCCCACATAGATAAAGGCGACGGACCGGACGAAGCGTTTATGTTCTCAGCTTCCCACACCCTGGAGTATTCTTATAGCGCCTGGGCCGTAGCCCAGTGGGCAAAGAAACTCGGTAAGACGGAAGATTACGATCGGCTGATGTGGCTGTCCAAAGGCTGGGAACGTATCTACGACCCTTCGACCAATTTCGTACGCCCGAAAAAGGCTGACGGACAGTTTATCGGTGATTTTAACCCGATGCAGGTCTGGCGCGGTTTCCAGGAAGGAAATGCCTGGCAGTACACATTCTATGTGCCTCATGATGCGGAAGCATTAGCCGGCAAGGTAGGAGCGGACGTATTCAATCAGCGCCTGGATAGTATCTTTACGGTTTCTCAAAAACTGATATTCAGCGGTGGTACGGAAGTCGGTGCCTTTGCCGGCCTGCAAACCCTGTATAACCACGGTAACCAGCCTTGCCTGCATATCTCCTGGTTGTTCAATGAAGCCGGCCGCCCTTCGCTAACCCAGAAATGGGTACGTGCCATCCTCGATGAGTTCTACGGTACGGACGGAATACATGGCTACGGTTACGGACAGGATGAAGATCAGGGCCAGTTAGGTGCCTGGTACGTGATCGCTTCGCTGGGAATGTTCGACGTGAAGGGCCTGACGGATTCAACGCCTTCCTTTGCTTTGGGCAGTCCGGTATTTGACAAGATAACCATCCAACTCAACAACCAATATTATAAAGGAAAAGAGTTCGTTATCGAAGCAAAGAACAATAGTAAGGAAAATGTCTATGTGCAGCAATACCGCCTGAATGGCGAGGTGTATCCTGCCATTCGTATTCCTTTTGAAACAATCACTGCCGGAGGGCGTCTGGAGATGGATATGGGTAATCGTGCAGTGGATGATTATAAATAAAGAATATATACCATGAATAAACAAAATTCAAAAGCCATTTACCCCATCCTCTTCGGATTCTTTGTGATGGGCTTTGCAGATGTTGTAGGCATTGCGACCAATTACGTAAAGGTGGACTTTTCCCTTTCCGATACGCTTGCCAACCTGTTGCCGATGATGGTCTTCCTTTGGTTTGTCCTGTTTTCCATTCCGACAGGTATCCTGATGGGGAAAGTCGGACGGCGTAATACCGTAGTGATAGCGTTGGCCATAACCGCCCTCGCCATGCTGCTGCCTTTGTTCTTTTATGACTTCCCCTGTATTTTATTGACTTTTGCGCTGTTGGGTATCGGTAATACGATCCTTCAGGTTTCCCTGAACCCGATGGTCGCCAATGTCGTCAATCCGGACCGCATAACCAGTGTACTGACCCTGGGGCAGTTCATCAAGGCGATCTCTTCTTTCCTGGGCCCGATCATTGCCGGTGTTGCCGCTTCTTTCTGTGGGGATTGGAAACTAATCTTTGCCGTATATGCTGTAACGACACTGATCTCTACAATCTGGCTTATCTCCATTATTCCGGGAAAGGAAAAGCTGGAGGAAGCCCATGTGACCTTTGGTACGACAGTATCCCTTTTCAATGATAAATATATTGTATCCTTGTTCCTCGGAATCCTTTTTATTGTCGGCATAGATGTCGGTCTGAATACGACTATCCCTAAATTATTGATAGACCGTACGGGTATGCCTCTTTCGGAAGCCGGATTGGGAACCAGCCTGTACTTCGCAGCCCGTACGATCGGATCGTTTGTCGGTGCTCTCCTGCTGGCAAAACTTTCGGCAAGCCGCTTCCTGAAATATAGCATGTTTGTGGCAATCGTGGCATTTATCCTGTTGCTGGCTGTCCCTGCTACATGGAGCATGTTCGTGATGATCGTTATTGTAGGACTGGCCTGTGCGAATGTCTTTTCGATCATCTTCTCGTTCGCCCTTCAGCATAAACCGGAACGGTCAAACGAAATATCGGCTCTGATGATCATGGGAGTATCCGGAGGTGCGCTGATTACTCCGCTGATGGGAGTCGTAGCAGATGGCTTCGGGCAGGTTGCGGGATTATCCATCCTCCTGCTCTGTCTCCTTTATATTTGTCTTATCTCTTTTCGAATAGATAAAAAATAGATGCTTATGAAAACATTAAAAAACTTGTTCCTGGCAGGGCTGACATTGTTTACGATGTCTTCCGCCGTGTGGAGTGCATCGACCGCACCTCCGGGGATCGAAACTCATCTTTTCCCTGCCTTATATAAAACGGCGAAAGGTCCGGTACAGAAAGTACGGGTAACCGTGAAGCATAGCGGTGCGCCTGTTACTGCAACACTTACGTTGGGGAACCAGTCGCGAAAGGAAAAACTGAATGACGGCACTAACCAATTCTTTTTTGAGATACCGGCTGTGCAGTCTGCCGTGCAACTGCCTCTGACGGTAACGGTTGGAAAAGAAAAAGAGTCTGCTCAGATAGATGTGAAACCAGTCCGTCACTGGCAGATGAATATGGTACAGCATACCCATACCGATATCGGTTACACCCGTTCGCAGACCGAGATTCTGGCGGAACATCTCCGCTACATCGACTATGCCCTCGACTATTGCGATGCAACCGACAATTACCCCGACTTTGCCAAGTTCCGCTGGACTTGCGAGATCGCCTGGGCTGTCAGCGAATACTTGAAATGCCGTCCGGCCGAACAGATTGCCCGGTTAAAGAAACGGGTAGCGGAAGGACGTATCGAACTGGCTGCTATGTACCTGAACTTCGACGAACTGCCGGACGAGCAGACATTGGCCGCTTCCTTGTATCCCCTGAAACAATTCCGTGATGCCGGTTTGAAGGCGGAAGTCGCCATGCAGAACGATGTGAACGGTATCGGCTGGTGTTTCAGCGAGTTCTTTGCCGATGCCGGTGTGAAGTATGTCAATATGGGAACACATGGTCACCGTGCCCTGATCTGTTTCGATATCCCGACCGTCTTCTGGTGGCAGTCTCCTTCGGGAAAGAAGGTCTTGACCTACCGTGCCGAACATTATAACCAGGGTAATTTCTTCGGTATCCATACCGATAACTTCGAACAGTTCGAAGAACGTGTACTGAATTATCTGGGAGAGATGGAAGCGAAAAACTATCCGTACGATATCGTTGCCGCCCAGCATTCCGGTTATTTCACGGACAACTCGCCCCCTTCGACAAAGAGTTGCGAGATGCTGATGAAGTGGAACGAGAAATACGAATGGCCTAAAATACGTACAGCCGTAGCCAGCGAGTTCATCAAGGAGGTGGAATCGAACTATGCCGATAAGATACAGACCATCCGTGGTGCATGGCCCGACTGGTGGACCGACGGCTTTGGTTCCGGAGCACGTGAAGCAGCTATTTCCCGTATCACCCATTCGGACATCATCGCCAATCAGGCAGGATTGTCTTTTGCCGGTATGCTCGGAGCCAAACTTCCTGCGCAGATAGACGATCAGATATACGATATCAACAAAGCCCTGTTGTTTTATGACGAACACACCTTCGGCTACAGTGAAAGTGTGCGTGATGCCTACTGCAAGGAGACCTGGGAACAACGTTCCCTGAAGCAATCGTATGCCTGGGAAGCTTACCGCCATTCCGGTCTGCTGGGAGAGGTGACGATGGGATTGTTGCAGTCTTTCGTGCCGAAAGCCGAATACCCGTCCGTCGCCGTCTTCAACACGTTGAACTGGACCTATAGCGGCATAGCCAAAGTTTATATTGACCACCAGATCCTGCCGCGTGAAAAGGCATTCGAGATAGTGGATGCTTCGGGTAATGTCATTCCCGCCCAACCGGCGGAAAGCCGTTCGGACGGAACGTACTGGTCTCTTTATGTGAAAGACGTACCGGCTTTGGGATATGCCCAGTATTATATTAAGGTAAAGGACGCTCCTCGTCCTGCTATACAGTCTGCAGAGAAGTTGGAGAATGCACATGTGGAAAATCCCTGGTATGCCATTGACTTCAATCCGCGCAAGGGGACTATCAGCAAACTCTTCGACAAAGAGTTGAATAAGGAACTGACGACTCCCAATGCAGAGTGGGAGATGGGAGAGTTCATCTACGAGATCATCGACAGCCGTCACCCGATGGAACAATACCGCGTTCCGCAATTCCTCCGTCGTCGTCCGGAACGGATCCGTTTCGAGCGTTACGAAAAGGGAGATATTTGGGATACTTACCGCTTCCGTGGTGAGACAGTGGCAGGTCGCGAGCCGAACAACCTGATGGTAGAGTTCCGTGTCTTCAACGTGACCAAGAAGATTGAAATCGTGTACCGCCTCCGTAAGAAAGCTATTACCGATCCGGAAGCAGTCTATATCTCGTTCCCGTTTGAGGTAAATCAGGGGAAGATCATGCTCGACGTTCCCGGCGGTACCATCGAAGCTGGTGTCGACCAGATCCCCGGATCATCGAACGACTGGTATACGGTGCAGAACTTTGCCACGGCACGCAACAGCGAGTCGCAGGTTGTTATGGGTAGCCCTGAGATCCCTTTGATGCAGTTCGGTGCGATCAATACGGGACGTTATAAAGCGGGGGCCGTTCCTCAGTCGACCAACATGTACTCCTGGCCGATGAACAACTATTGGGTAACCAATTTCAATGCCGACCAGATGGGTGAGTTACAATGGAGCTATTTCATCAATTCCGATAAAGACAACTCTATCGGCTATGCCACCCGTTTTGCCTGGGAGAACCGTATTCCGTTCCTGACCCGTGTCTTACCGGCAGGAGCCAAAGGAACCGAAGTGATAACCCCGGCATCCATCTTTACGATTACCCCTGCGAACCTGTTGCTGGTAAATATGAAGCCGGTCGAAGGAGAAAAGGCCGTCATGCTCCAGTTGCGTGAGGTAGATGGTAAACCGGCTGCCTTTGCCGTTAAATCCGACAAGGTCAACTTTACGAAAATCACTGTATGTGATGTCGTAGGAGACCCGGTTTCAGGTAACGGATCGACAGACTT
This sequence comes from Parabacteroides chongii, assembly GCF_029581355.1. NCBI lineage: Bacteria > Pseudomonadati > Bacteroidota > Bacteroidia > Bacteroidales > Tannerellaceae > Parabacteroides > Parabacteroides chongii. The sequence goes on from NZ_CP120849.1 coordinate 3,958,825, forward strand.
TGCTCCGTGGGAGAATAAGTTTATAAAATTATCCTGGTAATAAAATAGGATAAAAAGTGTTTTCATTTTAGTTGGTATTTGAGTATCCGGATCATCCGGATAGGGAGGGGAGGAGTAGGTTTACTCCTCCCTTTTTCATAAAAAGAGCCCCTTTCAGTGATTTTGTATGCGAATTAAATATATTTGTGTACCATCTGTACCGGATTGTCTTTATATTTGTGTGAATAATGTATTTGATGATTTGGCTAAATTTAAACTTGTGATGTATCAACTAAAAATAAGTAAAACATGAATAAGAAAAATGTATTGGCTCTCGCTTTGGTCACGATGATGGCGTGGGTAGGGAAGCCTGCTATGGCAGCTTCCGGTACGAATGCTTTCGATCCGGTAGAGTATGCAATGCCGTTGATGGGAACTCAGTCCAGTTTTGAGTTGTCGACGGGAAATACCTATCCTGCTATTGCCCGCCCCTGGGGTATGAACTTCTGGACGCCACAGACAGGAAAAATGGGAGACGGATGGCAGTATACCTATACGGCAAATAAAATCCGCGGGTTCAAGCAAACCCACCAACCCAGTCCCTGGATCAATGATTACGGACAGTTTGCTATTATGCCGGTAGTAGGTGCTCCCGAGTTCGACCAGGATAAACGCGCCAGCTGGTTCTCTCATAAGAGCGAGGTGGCTAAACCCTATTATTATAAAGCCTATCTGGCAGACCATGACGTGATAACCGAACTGACACCGACCGACCGTGCGGCTCTGTTCCGTTTCACATTCCCGGAAAACGACCATTCCTACATCGTTGTCGATGCGCTGGATAACGGTTCTTATATCAAAGTCGTTCCGGAAGAGAACAAGATCATCGGCTATTCGACCAAGAACAGCGGTGGTGTACCTGATAATTTCAAGAACTATTTCATTATTGAGTTCGATAAACCTTTCACTTACGAAGCTACTTTTGCCGACAATTCATTGAAAGAAGGTGCAAAAGAACAGACTTCGAAGCATGTGGGAGCCGTGATCGGTTTCAAGACCAGGAAAGGAGAAATCGTTCATGCCAAAGTAGCTTCTTCGTTCATCAGCTTCGACCAGGCTGCCGTCAATATGAAAGAGCTGGGTAACGACAATTTCGAAACCCTGGTATCCAAAGGTAAACAAGCCTGGAACGATGTGCTAGGTAAGATCGAAGTGGAAGGCGGTACGTTAGACCAGTACCGTACATTCTATTCCTGCATGTACCGTTCTCTGTTGTTCCCGCGTAAATTCTATGAAATAGATGCAGCCGGAAACGTCGTTCATTATAGCCCGTACAACGGTGAAGTATTGCCGGGATATATGTTTACGGATACCGGCTTTTGGGATACGTTCCGTGCCCTGTTTCCGTTCCTGAACCTGATGTATCCGTCGATGAACAAGGAGATGCAGGAAGGTTTGATCAATACCTATAAGGAAAGCGGCTTCTTCCCTGAATGGGCAAGTCCGGGACATCGTGGTTGCATGGTGGGTAACAATTCGGCTTCCATCCTGGTGGATGCTTATGTGAAGGGTGTGAAGGTCGACGATTTGGAAACGATGTACAAAGGCCTGATCCATGGTACGGAGAATGTACATCCGACCGTTTCTTCTACCGGTCGCCTGGGACATGAATATTACAACAAACTGGGGTATGTGCCTTACGATGTGAAGATCCATGAGAACGCAGCTCGTACGCTGGAATATGCCTACAACGACTGGTGTATTTACCAGATCGCGAAAGAACTGGGTCGTCCGAAGAAAGAACTTGAGCTGTACGCTAAGCGTGCCATGAACTATAAGAACCTGTACGATAAGGAAACCAAGCTGATGCGTGGCAAGAATGCCGACGGTACTTTCCAGGCTCCGTTCTCTCCGTTGAAATGGGGGGATGCCTTTACAGAAGGAAACAGCTGGCATTATACCTGGTCTGTTTTCCACGATCCGCAGGGACTGATCGACCTGATGGGGGGTAAAGATTCTTTCGTAATGATGCTCGACTCCGTATTTGCCGTTCCGCCTTTGTTCGACGACAGCTATTACGGTCAGGTGATCCATGAAATCCGCGAAATGCAGATCATGAACATGGGTAACTACGCTCACGGTAACCAGCCGATCCAGCATATGATCTACCTGTATAACTATGCCGGACAACCCTGGAAAGCTCAGTATTGGTTGCGTGAAGTGATGAACAAGATGTACACTCCGACACCGGACGGTTATTGTGGTGACGAAGATAACGGTCAGACTTCTGCCTGGTATGTATTCTCTGCTCTCGGTTTCTATCCGGTTGCTCCAGGAACGACCCAGTATGTGTTGGGCGCTCCGTTATTTAAAAAGGCGACATTGCATTTCGAAAACGGCAAGAACCTGGTGATCAACGCACCGGAGAACAGCGACAAGAATATCTATATCGAATCGATGTCGTTCAACGGCGTGAACTATACCAAGAACTACCTCGACCATAACGAACTGCTGAAAGGCGGCGTACTCGATATCAGAATGGGCGACAAGCCTAACCTGAACAGAGGTGTCAATCCGGAAGATCTGCCTTATTCATTCTCTGTCAATGAAGAGGGGTTGAGCAAACTGATCGGTAAAACAAAGAAGAAATAAACGTATATGAATGTAAACAAAAATGTGAAAACGGGTATAGCTTTGCTGGCTTCTGTATTCTTGCTGGCATCCTGTACCCCCGGCGGGGAAATGTCTTCCCCGCAAAAAAGTCCGGTGGACTATGTGAACCCGTATATGGGAAATATCAGTCACCTGCTGGTTCCGACCTATCCGACCGTACATCTGCCTAACAGCATGCTGCGCGTATATCCGGAGCGGGCTGACTTTACAGGAGATATGTTAAGCGGACTGCCAGTCATCGTGACCAGCCATCGCGGAAGTTCCGCTTTCAACCTGAGCCCGTACCAGGGAGAAGAATCCGGACTGAAGCCGGTGATCAACTACAGCTATGACCAGGAAAAGATCTATCCGTATCGTTATCAGGTATACCTGGACGACAACAATATCGATGTCGACTTTGCCCCGTCTCACCAGAGTGCCGTATATGGCATTACGTTTGAAGGAGAAGGTCCTGCCTATCTGATCTTCAACAGCCGTAACGGACAGTTGAAGAGCGATGGCAAAAGCGTCAGCGGTTACCAGTTTGTCGACCGGAAAACGAAAGTTTACCTGTATGCTGAAACCGATAAGACCCCGCAGCAATGCGGCGTAGTAAGCGATAATACCGTGAAATACGGCGAAACATCAGTAGAAGGTAAGGACGCAGCTCTTGTCCTCTCTTACGGAAACGATGTGAAGAAGCTGGGTGTCCGCTATGGTATCTCGTTTATCAGCGAAGAACAGGCAAAGAAGAACCTCGAACGTGAAATAGCAGCCTATGATGTCGATGTGGTAGCCAAGATCGCCCGTAACGACTGGAACGAAGCCCTCGGCAAGATACAGGCACAAGGCGGAACGGAAGACGACAAGGTGGTGTTCTATACTTCCCTGTACCGTTGCTACGAACGTCCGGTCAACCTGAGCGAAGACGGACGCTATTACAGTGCTTTCGACGGCAAGATACATGAAGACGGCGGTCGTCCGTTCTATACCGACGACTGGATCTGGGATACCTACCGTGCAACCCACCCGTTGCGTATCCTGATCGATAACGAACGTGAAAGCGATATGATCAATTCCTTTCTGCTGATGGCGGAACAGATGGGTACGAACTGGATGCCTACCTTCCCCGAAGTAACCGGTGATTCCCGTCGTATGAACTCCAATCATGCCGTAGCAACCGTGATCGATGCCTGGAAGAAAGGCGTACGCGGTTTCGACCTCGAAAAGGCTTATATAGCCTCAAAGAAAGGTATCGAAGAGAAAACACTGATTCCCTGGTCTGCTGCTCCTGCCGGATGGCTGGACGATTTCTATAAGGAACACGGTTATATCCCGGCATTGAAGCCCGGCGAAAAAGAAACCGTAGCCAATGTCTCTATTTGGGAGAAACGCCAGCCGGTAGCCGTTACCTTGGGTACTGCTTACGACCAGTGGTGTCTTTCACAGATCGCAGCCGAACTGGGCAAGACAGACGAAGCTAAACATTATCTGCGCGAATCGTACAACTATCGTAATGTGTTCAATCCGGAAACCCGTTTCTTCCACCCGAAAGATAAGGACGGCAAGTTCATCGAACCGATGGATTACCGTTACGACGGTGGACTGGGTGCACGTGATTACTACGATGAAAACAACGGCTATGTATACCGCTGGGACGTACAGCATAATATCGGCGACCTGATTTCCATGATCGGCGGAGACAAAGTCTTCACTTCGGCACTCGATTCTATGTTCAACGAACCGCTGGGAATGTCTAAATGGAGTTTCTATTCCTTCCTGCCCGACCATACCGGTAACGTGGGTATGTTCTCGATGGCGAATGAACCGAGCCTGCATATCCCGTATCTGTATAACTATGCCGGCCAGCCCTGGAAGACGCAGAAACGTATCCGTACGTTGTTGAACCAATGGTTCCGTAACGACGTAATGGGTGTTCCGGGTGATGAAGACGGTGGCGGTATGTCTGCTTTCGTGGTATTCAGCCAGATGGGATTCTATCCGGTTACTCCAGGTTCTCCGACTTATAATATCGGTAGCCCGGTATTTACGGACGTAAAGGTCGACCTGGGTAATGGCAATACCTTCGAGGTCAAAGCGAATAATGCCTCTCCGGAAAACAAATATGTACAGTCTGCTCGCCTGAACGGTGAAGTGCTGAACCAGCCGTGGTTCAATCATAGCGACATTGCACAGGGTGGTTTGCTGGAACTGGAGATGGGCCCGAAAGCCAATAAGGAATGGGGAACAAAGACACCTCCTCCTTCAGCTGCTCCGATGCCTCAATAAAAAGATATCCGTATAAATGGAAAAGCCGGTTGAAAATTGCTTCAACCGGCTTTTCTATTTTCAGTTCACGGGAGTTCCTTTATAATGTAAAGGTAAAGTAAACCAGAAAGTGGAACCTTCGCCTTGCACGGAGTCTACCCCTATGGTACCTCCTAGATATTCAACGATCGTTTTGCTGATGGTCAGACCAAGACCTGTCCCTTGATGAAAATCATTGATCTTGATGAAACGCTCGAATACACGTGTCCTGTTCTCTTCAGAAATACCGATACCGGTATCCCGGACGCTGACCTTCAGTGTATCCATTATCTTCTCGTAATAAATAGTAATGCTGCCCTCCTCGGTAAATTTAATCGCATTGTTGAGGAAGTTCGTGATTACCTGTGTGATCCGTTGGGGGTCTGTTCGTATGATAATCTGTGGTAAATTCCTGTCGAAGACAAGTTTTACTCCGGGCTTCACCTTTAATGTAGCTCCCATATATACTTCCATGCACAACTCTCTGATGTTGACATCTTCGATATTGTATTTCAGCATGCCCGATTCTATTTTGGAGAAGTCCAGGATATCTCCGATCAGGTTAAGCAGCAGGTCATTATTTTTATGGATAATGTCGAGGTAAGTAGCCTGATCCTCCGGATCGTCCGTTTCTGCCACCAGGTCGGAGAAGCCGACGATTGCGTTCAGCGGTGTACGTATTTCGTGGCTCATGTTTGCCAGGAAAGCAGATTTCAGCTTGTCGGCTTCCTTTACCTTCAATAACTCAATTTCTATTTCGCGCTGATCCGTAATGTTGGATGTATAGCTGATAATTTTACTGGGTTTCCCGTCTTCAGAATATCTGTAAGCACGAACATTTGAATTAAGCCAGTACACCTTGCCATCGAATATCCTGCGATATACCGACACGTATTTATCGATCTCTCCGGTGAGAAGACGTTTGAACTGCCGGTCGTAAACCTTGTACTTGTCGTCCGGATGCAACGTCTCGATAAAGTCCGCAATACAGCCGAATCTGTCCTGTTTCAGATAAGTCAGGAAGAGACTGCTTTCTACATCGTCGTTCAGGCTGAAATCGACCGACAGTCTGTCTGTTGCGATATCATATTCCCAAATAACCGATTCGCCGGTATCTACGGCAGCTTTCAGCTTGGTCAGGTTATATTGTATTTCCTCTGTCTTGTGGTAATTTTCGGTATCATCGAAGACGATGTAGAAAAAACCGAGCTGTTCGCCCTGCTGGTCTTTCAGCACAACGCCTTTCACCCTTAAATGTTTGATTTGGTTGGTTACCGTGCTGGAGAAATATTTCTTTTCAGCCACTTTGCCGAAGTTATATTCCAGAAGAAATTCAACATCTTCTCCGTTTTTCAGTTTAACGTTCGCCCATTCCGGTATATTAGGATTCTCAAACGCATTCAGACCGATTGCAGCCTCGCGTGTCGTTCCGAATATCTCCAGGTCGGCATTATTGATATCCAGCAAAATGCCTTTTTCATCATACAACTCGACCCCCCAGGGCAGTTTGTCGAAGATGATCTGAAACTTGGCTTCACTTTTCAAAACCTGTTTCATAGAATGTTCCATCATCCCTTGCGCCATCTCGCGTTCGATGGCGATCGATATGATATCGGTAAGCATTCTCAGGTTTTCAATATCCAGTGCAGTCCAGTTGCGATACTTTTTTACTGAATCAAGACCAATGAAACCATTGATATTCCCTTCGAAAAAAATAGGAATCACAAGCAGTGATTTTACATCCTGAAGCATGACTATTTTTTGTTCGGCTGCAGCCTCCTCCGGCATTTGAGCAATGTCGTTGATGACAATGTCTTTCTTATCGTCGATTGTTTTTATCCACCAGGGAAAATCATCCTTGGACATACCGACTAAAAGATCTTCACGCATGGAGATAATACCCTGGCGGGTAACTTCATGCGTGAAGCCGAAAGTCGATTCGTCATTTTTGTAATTTCCGATATAGACCCTGTCTACATCAAAAAACTTCAGGACAATCAGTAGAGACCGGTCGATAATGTCCTTTTCTCCTGGTTTCATTAATAATGACAAAACATCCGAGAAGGTTTTCCTCAATGCAATAGCATTGGTCAGAATACGATTTCTATATGCTTTTTCATCAGTAACGGAGGAGCCTGTCGCTTTCAACCTCTCGATTTCGCCGATCAGGTCTTCTCTCGAATAATTAGCATATACGCTGTTCATTTAGGTATATCAATTTTATATGTTCGTGTATATGGAACAAATGTACATATAATAATTGATTTTCAAAAGATACTGAACGTTTTCTGCGAATTATATTTTCCCTCTTTACAATTTAGGCAATTCCCACGGAGCCCTGTAATAAGCCTTTGATAAGGCAGTCGCTTCATTATCACCGATAAACACGCTATTGGCATCATCCCAATGCACTTCACGTTGCAGCCGGCAGGATATATTTGCCAGATGAGACATCTTGGCTACCCGTGAACCGATGGCAATGTCGGCATGGGGCAATTCCCGGCTCTTGATGCAACTCAGGAAGTTCCCGACATGGTTATACAATCCTTTCCCTTCGCCTTTTTTGAACGGAACAGCTTCCATGCGTGCTTCTTTTCCGGCAATAACGGGAAGAACTTCCCAACCGGCACGGGTGAGCACCAGCGTACCGTTTTCGCCGAAGAACGCCAGTCCCTCTTTCTTATCGAACGGACCGTGATTGATTCCGCAGGCATGATCCCAGATTATATTGAAATCCTTGTAAGCATAAGTTGCCATCAATGTATCGGGAGTCTCCATCGCATCGTCGGGATAAGCGAACTTGCCGCCTCCGGAACAAACACGAGCAGGCAGGTCGGCTCCCATACCTTCCAGTGCATAATCCAGCAGATGGACACCCCAGTCGGACATCAGTCCTCCGGCATAATCCCAGAAGAAACGGAAGTTATAATGGAAACGGTAGATATTGAACGGACGTTTCGGAGCCGGTCCGAGCCACATGTCATAATCTACTCCGGCAGGAACAGGGCTGTCGGCAATAACAGGCAATGTCGGTTTGCTGTCCTGGTAAGCCCATACTTTTACCGTACGGATACGACCGATATTTCCGGCTTTCAGGTAGTTGGCTGCTTCGTCCCAGTGCGGGTCGCTGCGCTGCCATTGTCCGACTTGGACGATCCGGTTATATTTGCGGGCGGCTTTTTCCATCAGGTTACATTCTTCGATCGTATTGGAGAGCGGCTTTTCGACGTAGACATCTTTACCTGCCTGGCAAGCATAAACGGTCGGAAGGCAATGCCAATGGTCGGGCGTTCCGATGATGACTGCATCTACATCCTTATTGTCGATCACCTTGCGCCAGTCCTTATATAGGTAGGGCACCTTCTTTCCGGTACTTTTTTCCACATCGGCAGCCCGTTTGTTCAGCCATTCGTCATCGATATCGCAAAGGGCGACACATTCTACTTCCGGATATTTCAGAAAATTGCTCAGGTTGGAGAATCCCATCGAACGACATCCGATCAGGGCTACTTTTACTTTGTTACTCGGAGCCGCCTGTCCGTAAACAGTTCCGTAAGCGTTTCCGAATAACGGTGATAAACCGAGGCCAGCCGCTGATATGGCTGATTTCTGTAAAAAACTTCTTCTATTCATGGTATTAAATTCTTGTGTTCGCAAACAGTTTTGCAATTATACGAAAAATAGTCCTATATTTGTGCCTTTAAACAAAAAAAGATAATGACACCCCCTTTGAATACTACAAACTGGAATGTACTATATACTGCTCCCCGGGCAGAAAAACAGGTGAAAGAACGCATTGAAGCTTTAGGTGTTGAATGTTTTTTGCCATTGCACCGTACACCCCGTGTATGGTCTGACCGGGTAAAAATAGTTGAAGTCCCATTGTTTAATTCCTATATTTTTGTCCGTTGCCCCGATGATGTATTGCGCGATTTGCTTCGTGTCTATGGCGTTGTCCGTATTGTCTTTTATAACAAGAAACCGGCGATAGTCCGCCAGAAAGAGATAGATGCCATTCAGGAGTTTCTGGACCAGGCAGCCGAACATGCCCTTTGCCCCGGTGAAGAGGTTGAAATTTTGGCGGGAGCCATGAAGCATGTATCCGGAAAGGTCAAGAAGATAAAGAAGAATCATTTATTACTATATTTGGAACAGTTGGGAGCTACCGTATGCGTGAAGCTGGATGAGGTAGCCCGAGTGAATCGTCTTAAATAATTATGTATCAGTATTTTTTTTTTTAGCTCGTGGTATTGGGCAAGTGATGTTTCAGAACAATGCGCTTTCCGGTTTATTGATGCTGATCGGAATAGCTTGTAATTCATGGCTGTTGGCAGTTTTGGCCGTAGTTGGTAATCTTATCAGTACGCTGACTGCCTGGTTGTTAGGATACGACCGACAGGAGATTGAGGATGGTTTATATGGATTTAACGGAACCCTCGTGGGAATTGCTGTAGGTGTATTTATGCCGGTGACGGTGAGCTCTGTGTTGCTGCTGTTATTTGGGTCTGTGCTTTCGACCTGGATTGCCCATGGGTTTAATTGCCGGAATAAAATACCGGGTTTTACTGCGCCTTTTATTCTTTCCGTCTGGTTGCTGCTGGTTGGCTGCAGGTTTCTGTTTCCTTCATTATTATTCCCTTCCGCAGCGTCAGATGCAGAATCGCATGCTGACCTTTTCCGTGCTTTCAGCTTGAATGTAGGGCAGGTGATGTTTCAGGGGGGAACGGTCTTGTCGGGTTTATTTTTCCTGGCAGCCATCTGTGTGAATTCCCGTTGGGATGCTTTGTATACGGTTTGGGGCGCCTTGCTGCCGATAGGAATTGTTTTGCCGTTTTGGACGGATTATGAGGTATTGAATGCCGGCTTATTAGGGTATAATGGAGTTTTGTGCGGGATTGCGCTTGGAAGAAATAACTGGCAAAGTGCAGGATGGGCTACGATTGCGATCTTATTGTCAGTCTTACTACAGATTGCAGGTATGAAGGCTGGTTTGACAACACTGACTGCCCCCTTTGTTCTTTCTGTGTGGATCGTATTGGGAATGATGCATATTCGAAAGGTTTCTATAAAATAAAATGGCATCACTTTCACAAGTAATACCATTTTGGACATTTTCCTTTATAAACAGTAAAATAATAATTATCTATAGTTATTATGATACTAACTAAATGCATCGGTACAAATATAAAGATTTTGAAAATACGGTGATTGGATAAAATACCGCCAGTGGACATTTGGTGTGACATTAGAGAAGTTAGGTTCTTGGTTTGAGAATAATTTGCTAAATGTTTATTTTAGACTACTTTTGTATGATTCATTATTCAATAAGAGTAAATATTTATGTGTGCATTGTTTTCTTCTCTTTTTTTCGGAAAGAAGGAGTTATGGCCTGGTATGACAGATGTTCATACGCATTTGTTGCCGGGGGTGGATGATGGGTTTTCCTCTTTGGATGACAGTAGGGAAATGCTGACTTTCCTGGAAGAGCGTGGTGTGGAACGTATATTCCTTACGCCTCATATCATGGCTGATTTGACGAAAAACCGTGCTGTAAGTTTGAAAGAACGGTTCGGGGCTTTCAGGGAAAGTTGTGCACATATACATGTGGATATGCGTCTGGCTGCCGAATATATGCTGGATGAATGTTTCTACGAGCGGATGGAGGAGGGACTGTTATCGTATGACGGGCAGCATGTCCTTGTGGAAGTCTCCTGCTTGCAGGCTCCGGGAGATTTGTTTGAGAAGCTGTATGATATGCAACTGAATGGTTATATTCCTGTAATGGCGCATCCTGAGCGTTATGGTTTTTGGAATATAAACGAGTTGCTGAAACTAAAAGAGCACGGATGTAAATTTCAATTGAATATTTTTTCCTTAATGGGCTTCTATGGCCCGTTATCTCATAAGACAGCTGTTTCTCTACTGAAAAACAGCCATTATGATTTTGTCGGTTCAGATATCCATTCCCTGAATTATCGCCGTTCTTACAACTCCCTTCAACTCAAAAAAGATCAATATGGAGAGGTGGAGAAATTAGTGCATGGAAATGACGGGTTATGGAGGTGATATTTTATATAGATTATAAAGTACTATAAATATACTCCATATCCACATGTCTCCTGACCAGTTCTGCTAATTTGTCGTACTGTTCTTCTTTGAATGCCGCATAATCGAATGGGGCGGAATCGGTTTCCTTGTTGAAACCTTCGGCGAGGTTGTCGAGTACTTCCGGGTTGTCGAGGATGCCGTGCATATAACTGCCCCAGCAGCGGTCGTTCAGATAATAACCGTCTTTCCTGCCGTCTTCGAGCAAAGCGACCGGGCTTTCGGGAGCATTTCCGAAAAGGACAGTCTGTCCCATATGTATCTCGTATCCTTTGCATGCCATTGGGGAACCGGAACGGAAGGTGAAACGGCTTTGTTTCGTTACTTTTTCCTGCTCGATAACGGTGCATTGGGGGAGTAACCCTAATCCCGGCACGGCAGGAATGTTCCCTTCTATTCCTTCCGGATCTTCCAGGCGGGCACCCATCATTTGGTAGCCGCCGCAGATACCGATCACTTTTTTCCCTTTCTTGAATGCACGAACGACAGCATCGGCAATACCGTTGGCGCGGATGCTTTGGAGGTCGGCGAGAGTATTCTTTGACCCTGGCAACAGGATAATGTCCGCTTTTTCTATTTCGTCTATATTGCTTGTGTAGTAAGGATTGAAACGTGGGTCCATATCCAGTACGTCGAAATCCGTGAAGTTTGACATACGCTTCAACAGGATAATGGCGACATTGATCTTGCCGTCCTGCCAGGTATTCGTTTTCATATCCAGCGCTACCGAATCTTCTTCCTCTATCTTGATATCCCGAAACCAGGGGATGACACCCACGACCGGGATTCCTGTCAGCTCTTTCAACAGTGTCCGTCCTTCTTCGAACAGAGATGCGTCTCCGCGGAACTTATTGATGATGATCCCCTTCATCTGTGCCCGTTCCTCAGGTTTGAGTAAGGCGATCGTGCCGTAAACGGAACCGAATACGCCGCCGCGGTCGATGTCGGCTACCAGATAGGTAGAGGCATCCGCCTGTATCGCCATGCGCATATTGGTGATATCGCGGTCGCGGAGGTTCAGTTCGGAGATACTTCCGGCTCCCTCCAGTACGATCGGGTTATAGCGGGCTTCCAGACGTTTGAATGCCTCGATGGCCTCTCTGAAAAGAGCTTCTTTCTGATTCTGCACACCGAAATAGTCCTTGGCGGACATGTTGCCGACCGGACGACCGTTCAGGACCACCTGCGAGCTTTTATCGTTGGTCGGTTTCAGTAAAACCGGGTTCATATCCGTATGCGGGACAATACCGCACGCTTCTGCCTGTACCACCTGGGCACGCCCCATCTCACCGCCTTCAGGGGTGGAAAAGGAGTTCAGCGACATATTCTGCGCCTTGAAGGGAGCAGGTTGATATCCATCTTGTTTAAAGATGCGGCAAAAAGCAGCGTTGATCACACTCTTTCCTGCATCGGAACAAGTGCCAACGAACATGATCGGTTTTAAGTGCTGTTTCATAATGGCTGCAAAACTAATGAAAAAGCAGGACAGTTCTTATATTATTTTCTATATTTGCGCTTACTTATTTCTAAATTATATACGATTTAAATTAAATACCATGGAAAAACAGAAACAGAGCCGGCGGCTTCAGTCGCTGGATGCTTTACGGGGATTTGATATGTTCTTTATTATGGGAGGCGGGGCCCTGTTTGTCGGGCTGGCGACATTGATACCTACTCCTTTCTTTCAATCTTTGGCGGACCAGATGAACCATGCCAAATGGGGAGCGGGATTCACTTTCGAGGATATTATCTTTCCTTTGTTTTTGTTCATTGCCGGTATCTCTTTTCCTTTTTCACTGGAGAAGCAGCGGGAGCGGGGCATGTCGGAAGCGGCTATCTATAAGAAGATTGTCCGGCGTGGAATTACGCTTGTCGTATTGGGATTCGTTTATAACGGATTGCTGAATCTGAATTTTGAGACCCAACGCTATGCCAGTGTACTCGCCCGTATCGGTCTGGGATGGATGTTCGGTGCATTGATCTTTGTCAATACACGGACAATCACACGAGTATGGATCGTGGCGGCTATCTTGATCGGCTACTGGTTGTTGCTGTTTATTCCGGCACCTGACGGGAATGGGGCAGAACTGTTTACGCGCGAAGGAAATCTGGCTTGCTATATCGACCGGCTGCTGTTGCCGGGACGTTTGCATGGAGGTAATTATGATCCGGAAGGTATTTTGTCTACTTTGCCGGCTATCGGTACCGCCTTGTTGGGGATGTTTACCGGCGAATTTATAAAACTACGTAAAGAAGGATTGAGCGAAACGAAGAAAGTAGGATATATGTTGGTTGCAGGTGGCTGCCTGTTGGTGGTCGGTCTGTTGTGGGGATTATTCTTTCCGATTAATAAATATTTGTGGACCAGCTCGTTCGTTTGTACGGTAGGAGGCATTTCTGCCATCTTGTTTGCGCTATTCTATTATATTGTCGATGTGAAAGAATGCCGGGGATGGACGCTTTTCTTTACGGTGATCGGAACTAATTCGATTACTATCTATCTGGCACAAGTATTCATTAACTTCACTTTTACAGCGAATGCCATTTTCGGAGGTTTCATCGGTTTGTTCCCTGAAACGGCACAGCCATTGTTAGGGGCGGTTGCCTATATTGCCGTCTGCTGGGGATTCCTGTATTTCCTGTATCGTCAACGTATTTTCTTAAAGGTCTAAAATAATAACAAATGGAAAAAACTACTTACAAGCGATTGGAATCGCTTGATGCTTTACGCGGATTTGATTTATTCTTTCTGGTCGCATTGGGACCGTTGGCTCATTCATTGGCAAGGGCTGCTGATGTGGGATGGTTGAACGATTGTATGTGGGCATTCAGCCATGTACATTGGGAGGGTTTCTCTCCCTGGGATTTGATCATGCCGTTATTCCTTTTTATGTCAGGAGCTTCCATGCCTTTTGCGCTGTCACGCTACAAAGGAGTTTCCGATAAGAAAGCTCTTTTCCGTCGTCTGGGAAAACGTATCCTGTTACTGTGGATATTCGGTATGATGTGTCAGGGTAATTTGCTGGGATTCGATCCGGATCGGATTTATCTATATTCAAATACGTTGCAGTCGATCGCTGCCGGCTATCTGATCACGGCTGTATTGTTTCTGTATACCAGCCGGCGGACGCAGATAGGAGTGGCGGTAGCTTTGCTGCTTGTCTATTGGGCGGCGATGCAGTTTATCACGGTCGGCGGTTATGGCGGAGGTAATTATACACCCGAAGGAAACCTGGCGGAATGGATAGACCGTACCGTACTGGGACGTTTCCGTGATGGAGCGAAAGTGGTGGACGGTGAAGTCGTTTTTGCCGGAGGATATTACTATACCTGGATATTAAGTACGCTGAACTTTGGGGTGACGGTGCTGACCGGTTTGTTTGCAGGCTATATTGCCAAAGATAAAACAAGCGATATCTATAAACTGAAATGGTATTTCGGAGCAGGTGCGGCGATGGTTGCTGCCGGATGGCTATGGGGATTGCAGATGCCGGTGATCAAGACGATCTGGACCAGTTCGATGGTGCTGGTGAGCAGCGGCTATTGCTTCTTGTTGATGGGGTTGTTCTATTATCTGATAGATTATAAAGGATATAATAAGAATATCACCTGGCTGAAAGTATACGGAATGAACTCGATCGTCGCTTATATGCTGGCAAATGTCATTAATTTCAGTTGCCTGGGACAATCCTTATTTTATGGTTTGGAGCAATATCTCGGCAATTATTATTCCTTTTTGATCAGCTTGTCAAACGTATCGGTTATTTATGTAATTTTGTGGCTGCTATATAAACGTAACATATTTCTTAAAGTATAGAAAACACAAAATTAGGGAAAAAGAGAAATGGAATCAATCAGACAGATATACCGGATCGGTCATGGTCCGTCGAGTAGTCATACGATGGGACCGATGCGTGCTGCACAAATGTTTCTGGAACGTAACAGGGGAGCTGTGCGCTTTAACGTAACATTATATGGTAGTCTTGCTGCTACCGGAAAAGGTCACATGACCGATGCTGCCATTCTGGAAGTGTTGCAGCCTGTTGCTAAAACGAATATTATCTGGGAGCCTAAAGTCTTCCTGCCGTTCCATCCGAACGGTATGTTATTCGAATCGTTCAATGAAAGAGATGAAGAGCTGGAATCATGGACGGTGTACAGTATCGGTGGCGGAACACTGGCGAATGAAAGTTTTAACGAGCTTAAAACAGCTCAGGTCTATGAGATGAGTACCATTAAGGATATTCAGGCCTGGTGTGAAAAGACCGGACATTCTTACTGGGAATATGTGGAGCAATGTGAAGGTCCTGAAATATGGGATTACCTGGCGGAAGTTTGGGAGGTGATGCAGAAAGCCGTACAGAACGGTCTGGAAGCGGAAGGTATCCTGCCGGGAGGTCTGGGAATACGCCGGAAAGCTTCGGATTATCTGATACGTGCCAAGGGATATGGCAGCAGTATTAAAAGCCGTGGCATGGTGTATGCTTTCGCCCTGGCTGTTTCCGAAGAGAATGCCTGCGGCGGTAAGATCGTGACGGCACCGACTTGTGGTTCCTGTGGGGTTATGCCGGCTGTATTGTATCATCTAAAAGATACGCGTGAGTTCCGCGATTCCCGTATCCTGCGCGCTTTGGCGACTGCCGGACTGTTCGGGAATGTGGTTCGTACGAATGCTTCCGTCTCAGGAGCGGAAGTTGGTTGCCAGGGTGAAGTCGGAGTGGCTTGTGCGATGGCTGCCGGAGCTGCCAGTCAGCTGTTCGGTGGAACACCTGCCCAAATCGAGTATGCTGCCGAAATGGGATTGGAACATCACCTCGGGCTGACTTGTGATCCCGTTTGCGGACTGGTACAGATTCCGTGTATCGAACGTAATGCTTTTGCCGCAGCACGTGCGCTGGATGCAAATACATTCTCGAACTTCTCGGACGGAAAGCACCGGGTTAGTTTCGACCAGGTGGTGGAAGTAATGCGTCAGACCGGTAACGACCTGCCCAGCTTGTATAAAGAGACTTCAGAAGGCGGTCTTGCCAAGAAGTACGGAGAATAAGATTCTGTAAAATATATTAAAATAAGGGTGTAATAGTTGCACCCTTATTTTTTTATACTACATTTGACACGTCTGTCAAACAATAATGTCAGACATATTTGGCAGACACTATTGACAAATGAAGTAAAAACAAGATATACAATGGATACAGAAGAAGTAATCACAATGGAGAACCGAATCCTGGAAGCGGCAAAGATAGTCTTTGTGAGGAAAGGATACGAAGCGACAAAGATGGGTGACGTGGCTGCCGAGGCAGGAATCGGGCGTACGGCTTTACATTATTATTATCGCACGAAGGATATGCTGTTCGATGCGATTTTCGACCAGTTGATGGACAGCCTGCTGCCTGACCTGGGTATTATTATTGATGAGAAACTCCCTTTTCTGGAGAAGCTGCCGAAGATTATCAAACGGTATGTGAATACGCTGCAGAAAAATCCTTTATTCCCGATTTTCGTCTTAAACGAATTACAGCGGGACCCCGAACACATCTATCACTCGGTGTTGAAAGATCTGCCACGGATAGAGCCGATCATGCATCTGCATGCTCAACTGGTGGACGAAATGGAGAGAGGCATGATAAAGAAAATGCCGCTGTATTATATGGCAACGACCCTGGTCAGCCTGCTGATTTTTCCGATGCTGATACGAAATCCTGTTACTGCTATATTTATGGATGGCAATGTCGGGGAATATGATAAGTTCCTGCAGGAACGTATCCCTTTCGTTACCGATATAATGATCCGGCTGTTGACACCGGACGATCATACACAAAATAAATAATTACCTCTATGAAACGGATTTGTGTAATTCTATTTTTATGTTTTCTCCTGTTGCCGGGTAGCATGAAAGGGCAGGAGAAGATTACTTTGGCGCAGTGCTACGAATGGGCACGGGCTAATTATCCCCAGATACGCCAGTACGGGCTGATCGGGCAGACCGAGCAGTATAATCTGTCGAATGCCGTCAAGGGCTGGTTGCCTCAGGTAACGGTGAATGCGAAAGCGACTTATCAGAGTGATGTGACCCAGCTCCCGTTCGATGCGGACAAACTGTCGGCTGTCATGCCGGGACTGGAAATACCGACATTGAGCAAAGACCAGTATCAGGTTGTTGCCGAACTGAACCAGAATATATGGGACGGCGGCACGATCCATACTTCCCGCCAACTGACCAAGGCACAGGCTATAGCAGATCGGGAACAATTGGAAAGCGACCTCTATACCTTGAACGATCGGGTGAACCAACTTTATTTCGGTTGTCTACTTCAGGAGGAACTGATCCGCCAGAATGTGTTGCTGCAGAAAGAACTACAGATTAATATCGATCGTATAACGGCGATGATGGCTAATGGAGTTGCCAACCTGTCCGACCGCGAGAGCATGGAAGTGGAACTATTGAATGCCCGCCAGAAGGAAATCGAACTGAAAGCCTCCCGTGTCGCTTTCGGCAGGATGCTGAGTACGATGATAGGGAAGCCTTATGATCCGAACAGGATACTGGAGGTGCCGAACGTGCCGGGTAATCCGTTATCCGGAGAAATAAATCGTCCCGAACTGAAGGCGTTGGATGCTAAAAGTTATTTGCTGGAATTGCAGAACAAGCAGATCACAAGTGGTTTGATGCCGCGTATCGGTGCATTTGTCCAGGGCGGATACGGCAGACCGGGACTGAATATGCTGGAGGATAGCTTTGATCCGTTCTATATAGCGGGTGTGCGCCTTTCCTGGAATATGGGTAAACTATATACATTAAAGAATGATCGTCGCAAAGTCGCAACCACACTGCAGCAGGTAGAAGTACAGCGTGAGACTTTCCTCTTCAATACCTCTCTGCAGTTGATGCAGCAGAATACGGAGATACAGAAGATTTCCGACCTGATGAAAGCGGACAATGAAATAATCCGTCTCCGCACCAGTATCAAGAAAGCGGCAGAAGTGAAGCTGGAGAACGGGGTCATTTCCGTTACCGACCTGATCCGTGAGATCAATGCGGAAGATATGGCAAAGCAGACGGCGGCGGCCCATCGCATCCAACATCTGAATGCGGTTTATAATTATATGTATACGACGAATAATGAATAATCAAAAAGAATCATGAAAAGTAATATGAAACGATTGAGTTCTTACACTTTGATAGCAACTGTACTATTGAGCCTTGCTGCATGCAACAGGGGAGATGGCAACTTCGACGCGACGGGTACGTTTGAAGCAACGGAGATTCTGGTGTCTTCCGAGGCAAACGGCAAGATCATGGAACTGAATATAGAGGAAGGCGACCGGCTGGATGCCGGGGCAATGGTCGGATATATCGACAGTACCCAGTTATATCTGAAAAAGATGCAGCTTTCGGCAGGTTTACGCTCGGTGGATATTCGTAAACCGGATATCCGTAAACAGATCGCAGCTCTGGAGCAGCAGATCGCTACTGCCCGTACGGAACAGCAGCGAATGGAGAACCTGGTAAAGGCAAAAGCCGGCAACCAAAAACAGGTGGACGACATCGTAAATAATATCAAATATCTGCAGAAGCAACTCGATGCGCAGTATTCCACCCTGAATAAAACGACCGGTGGAGCGGATGCCGAAGCAGAAAGCATCCTTTATCAGATCATGCAGCTCGACGATCAGTTACAAAAAAGCCGCATCGTAACTCCCCAGGCGGGAACGGTCCTTGTCAAATATGCAGAACCGGGTGAAGTGACGGCTGCCGGCAAGCCTTTGTATAAAATAGCCGATACCGACCTGCTTTATCTCCGGGCTTATATCACAGCCGACCAGCTTTCAAAATTGAAACAGGGTCAGACTGTCCGTGTCTTTGCCGATTACGGAGCGGATGAACAGCGCGAATATCCGGGAACGATCACTTGGATATCCGATAAGTCGGAGTTTACCCCTAAAGGGATCCAAACGAAAGATGAACGTGCCAACCTGGTTTATGCCATCAAGATTGCTGTTAAGAATGACGGCTATCTCAAGATCGGGCAATACGGGGAAACGGTGTTTAATTAAATAAAGAACGGGATATGAACAACGAAGTGCGGATAGAAGGAATCTTCAGGAACTACGGCAATGTGGAAGCTTTGCAGGATATTTCCCTGGATATACATTCGGGAGAACTGTTTGGGCTGATCGGACCGGACGGGGCAGGGAAGACGACTTTGTTCCGTATCCTGACGACTTTGCTGTTGGCGGATAAGGGAAAAGCAACCGTTTGCGGACTGGATGTCGTTCGTGATTATAAGGAGATCCGTACGATGGTCGGTTATATGCCCGGTCGCTTCTCCCTATATCAGGACCTGACGGTAGAGGAGAACCTGAACTTCTTCGCTACGGTATTCAATACGACAATAGCTGAGAATTATGAACTGGTTCGTGACATATACGTTCAGATAGAACCGTTCAAGAACCGGAAAGCCGGAAAGTTATCCGGTGGTATGAAGCAAAAGCTGGCATTGTGCTGTGCATTGATCCATCGTCCGGAGGTGCTCTTTTTGGATGAACCGACAACGGGTGTCGATCCGGTTTCGCGTGTGGAGTTTTGGGAGATGCTGGACCGACTGAAGAAACAAGGTATTACCATCCTGGTTTCTACACCTTATATGGATGAGGCTTCCCGCTGTGACCGTATAGCATTGATGCGTTCCGGCCGGTGTTTGTCCGTCGATACGCCGGCAGGTATCCGTGCTTCCTTTGGCAGGCAGCTGTGGATTGTCCGCTCGGCAGCTATGTATAAGCTGTTGGTCGACCTGCGGGCTTTTCCCGGTACTTATTCCTGCTATGCCTTTGGGGATGCGCATCATCTGACATTAAAAGAGGATGGGCGTGAGATGGATGCACTGAAGCAGTATCTGAAAGGAAAGGGATATACCGATGTGACGATAGAACCGGTGATGCCTAGTGTGGAAGATTGCTTCATGGCTTTGTGATTTTGCCATTGGAAAGGCAATGTTTTGCCAATAGGATGGCATAGGTTTGCCAATACGATGGCAGGGTCTTGCCATAGTGATGGCAGAAGTTTGCCAATAGGATGGCAGGGCTCTGCCAAAGGCATGGCAAAGTGTTGGCAAAGTCTTCTGCAGAATCGGAGTTTGCCTACTTCGTGTAAAATTCATTGCAACTGTAAAAGATGCATTAATTCGATATATAATGAACGTAATAGAAACAAACAACCTGACGAAGCGCTTCGGAAACTTTACGGCAGTAGACCATATAAGTTTTGAGGTAGGAGAGGGAGAGATATTCGGTTTCCTCGGTGCCAATGGTGCCGGTAAGACCACTGCTATGCGTATGCTTTGCGGGTTGTCGACTCCTACTTCCGGCGAGGCCCGTGTCGCAGGTTTCGATGTATATAAGGAGACAGAACAGATTAAACGTCATATCGGCTATATGAGTCAGAAGTTTTCTCTGTACGGTGATCTGAAAGTGTGGGAGAATATTCGCTTGTACGGTGGAATCTACGGCCTTTCAGAGAAAAAGCTGGCAGAGAAAACGGATGAGTTGCTTGAGGTGCTGGATCTCGAATCCGAACGGGATACGCTGGTTGATGCACTCCCTTTGGGATGGAAGCAGAAGCTTGCCTTCTCTGTAGCTATCATCCACGAGCCCCGTGTCGTCTTTTTGGATGAACCGACCGGAGGTGTCGATCCGGTTACCCGCCGTCAGTTCTGGGAACTGATCTATCAGGCGGCGGAGCGGAATATCACTGTTTTTGTCACTACCCACTATATGGATGAAGCCGAATATTGCAACCGGGTATCTATCATGGTTGACGGAAAGATCGAAGCGCTGGACAGTCCGGCTGCCTTGAAGTCTTCTTTCCATGTGGATAATATGAACGACGTTTTCCATGCCCTGGCACGAAAAGCGAAAAGAGGAGAATAGTATGAAACAATTTTTATCTTTTATACAAAAGGAATTTTATCACATCTTCCGTGATAAACGGACCATGCTGATCATTCTGGTTATGCCTATCGTCCAGATATTACTTTTCGGGTATGCCATAACGACGGAAATCAAGAGCGTGCCGATCGCTATATTTGATCAGAGCCGCGATGAGGTTACGACAAAGATCGGCGCCCATCTGGCAGCCAGCGAATATTTCGAGCTTTATAAAATGATCGACAGCCAGTCGGAAGCCGAATCGCTTTTCAAGCAGGGTAAAGTGAAAATGGTTATTGTTTTTCCGCCCCAATATGCTTCTTCGCCGGATGCGGAAGTACAACTGCTGGCGGATGCGACCGACCCGAATGAAGCGACTCAGTTGACATCGTATGCGACTGTTGTGATACAACAGGAGAGGGCTCAGTTGATAGTTGACAGTGGACAGTTGACAGATATAGGAAGCGACGAGAAACTGTCAACTGTCAACCGTCAACTGTCAACTGGAATATTCCCCGTCACTCATCTGCTTTATAATCCGACAATGAAGGGAGCTTACAATTTTGTACCGGGCGTGATGGGATTGATCCTGATACTGATCTGTGCGTTGATGACCTCGGTCGGCATTGTAAAGGAGAAAGAGATGGGGACGATGGAGATATTGCTGGTTTCTCCGATGAAGCCGGTTTATATCATTTTAGCCAAAGCAATACCCTATCTGTTGCTGAGTATAGTCAATGTGGCAACAATCCTCTTTTTGTCCTATTTCCTGTTGGGAGTGCCGATTGCCGGAAGCCTGACCCTCCTGGTGGCTGTATCCATACTGTATGCATTGGTTTCCCTTTGTTTGGGCTTGCTGATCTCTACGATTGCCGATACGCAACAGGCAGCTATGCTGATCAGTGCGATGGTGCTGATGCTGCCGGTGATCCTGCTTAGCGGAATGATGTTCCCGATAGAGAATATGCCCGATATATTGCAATGGATCTCTAATATCGTACCGGCCAAATGGTATATCATAGCCGTGAAGGATATCATGATCAAAGGGCTGGGTGCCGGGGCTATACTAAAAGAGGTGGGGATATTGTTATTTATGGTCGTATTCCTGGTGATTCTGAGTGTAAAACGTTTTAAGATTCGTTTATAACAAGAAAGTTATGAGAACATTACGATATTTATTGGAGAAAGAGTTTAAGCAGATCAAGCGTGACCGTTTCCTGCCTCGTATCATCTTTTGGGTTCCGTTGATGCAGCTGATCATCCTGCCTTTTGCAGCGAATTTTGAAATGCGCAATATCAATTTGGGGGTGATAGACAATGATCATTCTGTCCTGTCTGCCCAATTGATCGAGAAGGTCGTTGCTTCCGGTTATTTCCGCCTGACGAATGTTTCGGATAGTTACGGCCAGGGTATAACCTCTATCGAAAGCAACGAATCGGATTTGCTTCTGGAGATTCCTGTGAACTTTGAGCAGCAACTGGGGCGGGAAGGTGCAGTGGATGTGCTGATTGCCGCCAATGCCGTGAACGGGACAAAAGGAGGCATGGGAAGTTCTTATCTCTCGCAGATCATTCAGGATTTTAATCAGGAGAAAGGTTTTACTTCCGGCTTGCAATCCGGTGGAATACGTTCTACGAGTCTTTTCAATCCGCATCTGAATTACAAGAATTACATGGTTCCGGGGATTATGGTCTTTTTGCTGACTATCATCGGAGGTTTCCTTTCTGCACTGAACATTGTCAGTGAGAAGGAGAAAGGCACGATCGAGCAGATCAACGTGACACCAGTGCCTAAGACACTGTTCCTTCTGTCGAAGCTGATCCCTTTTTGGATCATCGGTTTTATTCTTCTGACGATCGGGGTCATTGTTGCCTGGGTTGTTTACGGTTTGTTGCCTGTCGGTAATATCGGCATCATCTATTTGTTTGCGGCGGTTTACCTGATTGCTTTTACCGGTCTGGGACTAGCCATTTCTTCTATTTCCTCCACCCAGCAGCAGGCAATGTTTACGGCTTTCTTCTTTCTGATTATCTTTGCATTGTTAAGCGGTCTTTTTACACCTATCAGTAGTATGCCGCAATGGGCACAGAATATAACTTTGTTCAATCCTGTGCGTTATTTTGTGGAAGTGATGCGTATGGTTTACCTGAAAGGCAGCCAGTTTACTGATTTAACAGGACATTTTGTGATCGTATGCTTGTTTGCTCTTTTCTTTAATGTACTGGCGGTAGCTAGTTATAGGAAGAAATAATATGCTTTACAGCAGACTTAACCAATTTTTGCACCAAATATATGCTTTATTAACGCGACTCTTTTATATTTGATTCAAATCTGAAACAATATTTCAAATATGGAAAGCGTTATTCCAAATATGGAAAAAGGTGAAGAGAATTATAAGGTGCCGAATCTGGAAAAAGGGATAGCGGTGCTTGAATATCTTTCGCTCCATCCGCAAGGTGAGGCGCTTCAGGATATTAAAAACAAGCTGGATATTTCACAGACTACCGCTTACCGTATTTTGAATACATTGGTTCGTTTGGATTACCTTAACTATAATGAAGACACAAAGCGATACAAGTTATCGAGAAAATTGTTAACTTTGGGCTTCAGATCGTTGAATGAACATAATTTGTTGGAGACAGTATTGCCTTGTTTGCGCGATTTGCGTGATAAAGTGGGTGAGACTGCCTGTTTTGGTGTATTAGGAGATCAAAAGGGTATTTTTATAGAACAAGCGCAGGGACATCATACGTTCCGTTTTGTATTATCACCGGGAAAACCATTCGAGCTGCATTGTTCAGCACCCGGAAAAGCGATTATGGCTTATCTGCCAAACACGGTCCGCGACCGTTATTTGTCGTATATGACATTTGAGAAGTATAATGCGCGGACAATAACTACCCGGGAAGCCTATCTGGAGGAACTGGAAAAAGTCCGTAAGTTAGGTTATGCTATGGATAATGAAGAAGAATTGAATGGAGTTATATGTGTTGGCGCTCCTATATTTAATTATACAGGATATCCTTGTGGGGCGATTTGGATATCCGGACCCAAAGACAGGCTGACAAAAGAGATATTCCGTTCGACGGTTGCGAATATCAAGGAGGTGGCACAAAACATCTCAGGAGAATTAGGATATAGTAAAACACAAAAAAATAACAACATACCATGAAAGCTAAGAAATACATATTAAAAACTTCGTTAATGGCTTGCTTTGTCAGTTGCTGTGTCTCATTGGCATCGGCTGACAATCCTCCGTTTTTTACGACCGATATAAAACTGAATAATAAAGGAGAAATGTTTCTGACCGAGAAAGGTGTGAAGCGGGTTGATATTTTTTCTCCTGACGGCAAATTGTTGCATTCTTATCCCATGGACGAAATACCGACCGGTATCCTGGTTGATGGCGACAAGGCGTATGTGACAACTTTTGAAGAGACCGGAAAGCTGCAGATACTGTTATTGGAGTCGGGCAGGATAGAAGCTGCTATCCCTACAGGATCGGGAGCTTGCCATCCGATGTTCGGACCGGACAAGAAGGCTATTTATGTATGTAACCAGTTTGATAACAGTGTATCGGAAGTTGATCCTGTCAATCATAAAGTATTGCGCAAGGTAAAAGTATTGCGTGAACCGAAGTCCGCCGTGTTCAGCAAGGACGGTAAATATATGTACGTAACCAATTTCCTTCCGGCACAGCGTGCGGACCTGGATTATGTGGCTGCCTGTGTTTCCGTGATCGAAATGGATGGTTTTACCAAAGTAAAAGATATTAAGCTGGCTAACGGTAGTAATGCTTTGCGTGGCATTTGTATTACACCGGACGGAAAGTATGTTTATGTTTCTCACAACCTCGGACGTTTTGCCGTGCCGACTTCACAGTTGCAACAGGGCTGGATGAATACAAGTGCTTTCAGTATCATTGATACGGAAAAGCAGGAATTTGTCGGTGCCGTTGTTGTCGACGAGCCGGAAAGAGGTGCTGCCGGTATCTGGAGTATCGATTGTGATAACGACCATATTTATATATCTCATTCGGGAACGCACGAAGTCAGTGTGATCGATCACCCGGCTTTGCGTGAGAAGTTTGAAGCATATCCCAATAAAGCTGTATTGGATTATGACCTGAACTTCCTGTATGGTATTCGCGAACGTATTCCTTTGCAGGGCAACGGTCCGCGTTCGATGGTACTTACCGATGGAAAGTTGATCATTCCTACTTATTTTGCGGATGTCCTGAACGTGATGGATATAAACACACGGGAAATCACTGCTACGGAGCTGAATCCGGGACGTACTGAATCCGATATCAATAAAGGGGAAAAGTATTTCAATGATGCCTCCCACTGTTTCCAGAACTGGCAGAGCTGTAACGGCTGCCATCCGGGTGATGCGCGTACGGACGGTATGAACTGGGATTTGATGAATGACGGTGTTGGTAATTCCAAGAATTGCAAGAGCATGTTGTTTAGCCATGTGACACCTCCGAATATGATCTCCGGTATCCGTGCCCATGCAGAGATTGCTGTACGTGCAGGATATAATTTCATTCAGTTCTTTGATATTTCTGAAGAAGATGCCGTCTGTGTGGATGAATATCTGAAAGCATTGCGTCCGGTACCAAGTCCTCTTTTGGTAAATGGAGAACTGTCGGATCTGGCAAAAGAAGGACGCAAGGTGTTTGAAAAACTGAAATGTGGCGAATGTCATAGCGGACCTTATTATACAGATATGAAATATCATCGCATTGGTGAAGATGTTGAATTTGAAAAGGGATGGGATACTCCGACTTTAAGGGAAGTTTGGCGTACGGCTCCTTATCTTTTCGATGGCCGTGCAGCTACGATGGAAGAAGTCTTTGAAGTGCACAAACATGGAATCGATAAGAAAGTGTCCAAGAAAGATATTGAGGCTTTGGTTGAATATGTAAATTCACTCTAAAAGGAGGGATCGATGAATTATTGCGATAAGATACACTATAACATTTATTCTACGGAGAAGGCGGGTTTTGAAATAATGGTAGATAAGCTATTAGCTCAATTACCGCGTGACAAACAAATATTCAGGTTGGCCTTTTTCGGCACACCGAGTGATAATGAACAATATGTTTCACGTCGTATCATACTGCGTGAGAGGGTACGTAAATATTATGGGAACCATGAGCCGGTATTGACTTATGTCTCTCAGCCTCCGTTGAACGGTGGGCTGGTATTGGAAGCTCATATGTATACACCGGATGAAGGTGACCATATAACCTATAAACATATCGGGGCATTCCCGTATGTGTTGCTGGAAAATGGCAGTGGCCGTTTCCTGTTTGCCGGTGGTTTCCATGGCGATGTTATTAATTTTGGTATCGAGCAGCAGTCGAAGGAAGTGTTCAAGCTGGTATCCGACTTGTTGAGAAAGGAAGGTTTCCCTATTAACAGTATCATCCGTCAGTGGAATTATATCGAGCAGATCACGAAATTTGATGGGGAAGACCAGCATTACCAGATATTCAATAATGCCCGTAGCGACTATTATGCTATGACGACTTGGGAGAACGGCTATCCGGCAGCAACAGGTATCGGTGCAAACCTGGGAGGTATATTGGTTGATCTGGATGCAGCCTTGTTCTCGAATCCGGATTGCTATGCAACACCGATCGATAACAAATTGCAAGTAGCTGCCCATGCTTATTCAGAAGGTGTGCTGGAAGCAGCTCATTGCAAGAAGACGACTCCGAAGTTCGAACGTGCCAAAAGTATGACGTTCGGTGATCGTGAGTTGGTTTATATATCGGGTACGGCTGCCATTCGTGGCGAAGAAAGCCTGATAGGAGTGGGGCTGGATCGTCAGCTTCATATCACGATGGAGAATATAGCGGAGCTGATAGGTGAAGCAAAGCTTAAAATGCTCCGGGTCTATCTGAAAGATAAGTCTTTCTATGAAGAGTCAGAAAGACTTTTAAATGCATACGGGTTGAATATCCCCATATCTTATATGTGGGCTGATGTTTGCCGGGATGAATTATTAATAGAGATTGAGGGAATAGCAGTGTTGTAATCCTGTTTGGGATGATGTTGACCGTTTGATGAAAAATAGCAAATATTACTAACATAAATTAAAAACAAAATGAAAAAAGGATTGAACTTAAAAATGATGACTATGGGGCTGGCTTTATGCTCTATGGTCGCTTGTACAGGAAACACTGCTAACAAGACAGCCGATGCGACTGAATGTCCTGAACAATGCACTTGTGATAACACTAAAAATAATAAGGAAATGAAGTATTCTAAGAAGTACACAAACGCCGACTTCTACAAAGACGGCAAATTCGATCAGAAAGTAGCTATCGAAGCTATGAAAGACATGTTTAAATTTTATGATGTACCTTTCACAGAACTGATGGCTAAAGACATGTGGGTTACCGACTTCGGTCTGGGTGACTTTGAAAACGTTGGTATGGGCGGTATTTTCTGGATCAACGATGCAGAACACGGATATTTTGCTCACGCTATCTACCTGCTTCCGGGACAGATGATCCCTGAACACGCTCACGTAAAAACTAAATTCCCTGCAAAACATGAATCATGGATGGTTGAAAAGGGATGGGTTTATAACTTCTCTGTAATTGGTGACGAAACTCCGAATGCTCCGGCAATTCCTGCAAGTCATGGCGCTATCAAGAGCAAAAACTTTGTTGTTCAGAATGTAGGCGATGTATTACGCTTGAAAGAACTGGAATCATTCCACTTCATGATGGCAGGTCCGGAAGGTGCTATTGTTGACGAATGGGCATGTTACCATGATAACGACGGCCTTCGTTTTACAAATCCTAAGGCTTCTCTTTAATGATATTCAATCGTAGTTGTTATTACCTTATTTAATAAAGATACATGAATAAATATTTTTTATTAGTATCACTCTTTTTATCCACATCCTTCTTTGTTTCGGCTGGTCCGAAACAGAAGAAGGCGGATACCTGGATTGATGCGTCAATTAAAGCAAAAACAGAACTGCAGACTCAGCTTCAGAAGGCTAATATGCCAGTTATTTCCACTTGGAAGAAGCATAAAGAAAAAGCAGAGCCTTTTGCTGTGGATTTGAAAGGCGTGGATAAGCTGGTGCTTATCACTGCCGGAGGTCCCGATGGTACTGATTACGACCAGGCTGTTTGGGGTAACGCTCGTTTGATCAAAGCGGACGGTACTGCTGTTTGGTTGGATGAAGTTCCTTTCGAATATGGTGTTGCCGGTTGGGCAAAGCCTAAAATGAATATTAACGCTTACGACCATGAGATTTTCATTGCCGGCAAAGAATACAAACACGGTGTTTTCTGCCATGCAAACGGAACTTTGGTTTATCCTGTTAAAGGTGAATACGTTCGCTTTGAAGCTGAAGTAGGTATCGACGATACTTCTTCCGGCGGTAGCGTGTATTTCCAGGCATTGAATGTGGTTCCGAAATTTGTTGGCGACGAACTGATCGCTAAATATCCGGAACAGATCGGTATGCTGGGCGCTATGATGGACGGTTTGGATACATGGCTGATCACTCCGGATGCTTCTGTTGAAAAACAGGCAGTAGACGCTATGATCGGAAAGTTGAAAGACGGTTCTTATTATAAGAGTGTCGTTCAGCAGATCGCCAACGAGAAAGATGTAAATACTCAGATCCGCAAATATTTGGAATTGTTTGAAAAACTTCAGGATGTTTATGCATTGCAGGGTGACCTGGAATGGCTGAATGTCGATGCTATCAAGTTGGCATTTGCAGATATGAGCAAGCAGAAAGGTTTTGATGCTGCCAAATATCAGCCGATGCTGGACGAATTGGTAAAACTTCAGCAGAAAGGTTTCAGCGGTATTTATAAAGGTGACGAACAAGCAATGGCTGATGCCCGCAAAGCATTGGAAAACAAAAAGGCTATCTTGGTGGGTAACCCGCTGCTGGATGCTGACAAGATCGTTGCTGTACGTTATAAATTAGGTTCAAGAGCACGTCAGGCAATGGCGCCGGACCTGGGTACACAGGCTAATAACTGGAGTAACCAGGAATCTGCACGTCGTAGTGGTTTCAATGCAGAGATCATCGAGCTGACAAACCTTCGTGGCGATATGCAGATGAAGAGCATTTTCAAACCGATCGTAGCTGATGCTTCTATCGCTGACCTGAGAATGCACTGGAATGCTGACCGCGTAATGTTCACGACTTTGATGGGTGAAAACGATAAACGTTGGAACGTATATGAAGTGAAGCTGGACGGAACAGGTTGCAAAAAACTGGTAGAAAACGAAGAGCCGGATTTGGAATTTTATGACGGTACTTATCTGCCGGACGGACGTATTATCGCTAACTCTAACATCGGTTACCAGGGTGTTCCTTGTGTAAGCGGTGATGACCCGGTAGGTAATATGGTTCTGTATACTCCGCAGACAAAGAACCTGCGTCGTTTGACTTTCGACCAGGATGCAAACTGGAACCCGGTTGTTATGAACAACGGACGTGTGATGTACACTCGTTGGGAATATACTGACCTGACTCACTACTATTCTCGTATCGTAATGCATATGAACCCGGACGGAACGGAGAACAAAGCACTGTATGGTAGCGGTTCAATGTTCCCGAACAGTACATTCGATATCCAACCGTTGCCAGGACATGGCTCTGCTTTCGTAGGTATCATTTCCGGTCACCACGGTGTTGCCCGTTCAGGACGTTTGATTATCTTCGATCCGACAAAAGGCCGTAAGAATGTTCAGGGTATGGTGCAGGAAATTCCTCATCGTAACCGTCCTATCCAGGAGCTGATCAAAGACGAACTGGTAAATGGTGTATGGCCGCAGTTCGTAAAACCGACTCCGTTGAACGACAAATATTTCCTGGTTGCTGCCAAATTGAATCCTCAGTCATTGTGGGGACTTTATCTGGTCGACATCTATGATAACGTAACTTGTCTGATGCAGGCAGAGGGTGAAGGTTATATCAGCCCGATCCTGGTGAAGGAAACTAAAACTCCTCCGGCAATTCCTGATCGTGTGAAGCTGAATGAAAAAGAAGCTACTATCTTTATTCAGGATATTTATGAAGGTGAAGGTCTGCGCGGTATTCCTCGCGGAACTGTAAAGGAGCTTCGTCTGCATGCTTACGAATATGCTTATGTGAAGACTCGTTCTGACCATAACTGGCATGGTATTCAGAGTGGTTGGGATATCAAACGTTTGTTAGGTACTGTACCTGTTGAAGAAGACGGTTCAGCAATCTTCAAAGTTCCGGCTAATACACCGATCTCTATCCAGCCAATCGATAAGGATGGCGTTGCTGTTCAGTGGATGCGTAGTTGGGTAACTGGTCAGCCGGGTGAAGTGGTTTCTTGTATCGGTTGTCACGAAGACCAGAACCAGATTCCTATTCCTAAGCGTGTAATGGCTTCTCAGAAAGCTGCTGCTCCTTTGAAAGCTCCGGAAGGTGGCGTTCGTTCATTTACATTCGACCTGGAAATTCAGCCGATCCTGGATCGTGCTTGTATCGCTTGTCACAATGGCGAAGGCAAAGCATTCGACTTGCGCGGCGGTAAGAAAGACAAACTGGGTTATGGTACTTCTTACTTGAATATCCATCCGTACGTACATCGTCAGGGCGGTGAAGGTGATATGGTTGTTCTTCAGCCGTATGAATATCATCCGAACACCAGTGAATTGGTTCGTATCCTGAAGAAAGGTCACCATAACGTGAAACTGACAGATGCAGAATGGTTGAAACTGTACAACTGGATTGACTATAACGCTCCTGATAAAGGTTACTTCGATGCCAATGTTCTGGGTAAGGAAATTATTCCATACCAGGGATTCGATCAGATCGAACGTCGTAAGGAACTGACTGACAAGTATGCTAACGGTATGGGTGTAGACTGGAAGAAGGAAATCGCTGACTATGCTTCTTATTTGAAAGCGCAGGGTCCGATTACTCCGGTTATGCCTGAAAAGGCGGCTCCTGTAAAGGTGAAAGAAGTGAAGGCTAAAGGTTGGCCGTTCGACAAAGCTGCTATCAAAGACATGCTTGCCAAGGAAACCAGCAATCGCAAAGAGGTGGAAATCGCTCCGGGTGTGAAGATCAATTTCGTTCGTATTCCTGCAGGTGAATTCGTAATGGGTAGCTACAATGGCGAATCGGATGCTTATCCTACAGCTAAAGTGAAGATCGACAAACCGTTCTGGATGGGTGAAATGGAAGTAACCAACCAGCAGTTTAATGTAATCAATCCGGATCACGACAGCCGTTTCGTAGACCAGTTATGGAAAGACCACGTGGTACAGGGTTATCCGGCTAACGAGCCGAATCAACCGGTTATCCGTGTAAGCTACAACGATGCTATGGAATATTGTAAGAAACTGAGCGAAAAGACAGGCTTGAACATTACGCTTCCGACAGAAGCACAATGGGAATGGGCTTGTCGCGCAGGTAGCAACAGTGATTTCTGGTATGGTGATATGAATACGGACTTCGGTAAATATGAGAACTTGGCTGACAAAACTACTTTACTGTTCGCGGTAAGTGGTGTTGACCCGAAACCTATGTCTCCGAATTCTATGTGGTATAAGTATTATACTTATCTGCCGAAAGAAGAAGGTGTAGACGATGGTCAGTTGATCCAGACAGGCGAGAAGGTTTACGAAGCGAACCCGTTCGGTTTGTATAACATGCACGGTAATGTGTCAGAATGGACTCGTTCAGATTATGTACCTTATCCATACAATCCGAAGTCAAAACTGACTTCAGACCATAAAGTGGCTCGTGGTGGTTCATACATCGAACGTCCGAAGTTCTCTACTTCTTATGCACGTAAGGCATACTATCCGTATCAGCGTGTATTTAACGTAGGTTTCCGTGTAATTATCGAAGACTAATCTCTAAGATATGTCCCAGATATAGATAATATCTATTAGGTGGCCCCGGAAAGGCCGGGGTCACTTAATTGAAAATTCTTATCTTTGACGGCATAACTTAATTAGAACATCAAATGAAAGCAACTCTCGAAAGAATATTCTCATCCTTTGTAACAACGATCGTTTTGTTACTTCTTTATGGTTTTGGTCTGGCTGTTGCCACTTTTATTGAAAAGTATCATGGTACGGCTGCTGCCAAAGCGATGATTTATTATTCTCCTTTATTCTTTTTGTTGCAATTTCTTTTAGTCGCTAATTTTCTCGTCATTGCTGTTAAGTATCAGTATTTAAAACTCCGCAGATGGGGTTTGATGCTCGTTCATACTTCCTTTATTATTATCCTTCTTGGCGCCCTTACTTCTTTCCAGTTCGGTGAAGAAGGAATCCTTCATATCCGCGAAGGAGAATCAACAGATCAGATAGCAGTCCGCCAGGGCGATCTGACTACTTTCCATACCTTACCTTTCACTGTGGAACTGGAGAAATTTACTTTGACCCGCTATCCTGGTTCGTCCAGCCCGTCTTCCTACGAAAGCGAATTGCTGGTACATGTAGATGGTCAGACACGTCGCGAACGGGTATTTATGAATAACGTATTAGATATAAAAGGCTACCGTTTCTTCCAGGCTTCTTACGATCCGGATGAACAGGGTACCGTACTTTCCGTCAACCGTGATGTGGCAGGACGGAACATAACGTATACCGGTTACCTGCTGTTGGTGATCGGACTTATTATTTCCTTGGTAGGGAAGAACTCCCGTTTTATGGCGTTGAGCCGTCGTTTAAAGGAGCTGCGTTCTGTTGCTCAATCGGCAACCATGATCCTTGCGTTACTGGCTTTATCGGTATCGGTGGACGCAAAAAAAGAAACTTCGCCCATGCTGGATGCCGTGCAGAAATATGCGGTATCTCCGGAACATGCGGCAAAATTCGGGGCATTGCCCATTCAGTCCCATAGTGGACGTATGATGCCTATCAATACATTCTCTTCGGAGATCCTGCGCAAACTGCACAAAGCGGATAAGATCGGTAAATTAAATTCCGATCAGTTCCTGTTGAGCCTGCTGGCTATGCCGGACATGTGGATGCGTGTACCTTTCATCGCTTTATCCAATCCGGAGCTGGCAAATTATTATGATTTGACAGACGGTGAATGTGCTTATCTGCAGGTGTTCGATAAGAATGGAGATTATAAATTACAGGAAAAGCTGGAAGAAGCCTATAACAAGATGCCTGCCCAGCGTACCCGTTTCGATAAAGACTTGCTTAAACTCGATGAGCAGATCAATATATTTCATCAGCTGATCAATTACCAGATGCTGAATCTGTTTCCGAAAGAGGACGATCCTAATCATAAATGGTATGCTGCCGGTGACGATCTGTCTGCATTTACAGGGAAAGACTCCATGTTCGTTTCCCGTATTATGGGATGGTATCTGGCAGAAGTGCAGGATGCCTTGCAGAAAGGTGACTGGTCGAAGGCTGACGAGGTGATCGATATGATCGGCACGTATCAGCAGGCAAAGAACAAGACACTCGATATCTCGGCTAAAAGGATTGAAGCTGAGCTTAAATATAATAAGATGGATGTATTCCGTCAGTGTAAGATAGGTTATCTGATCCTGGGCGGTTTGTTGCTGGTCCTTTCGTTCGTTATGCTGTTCAAGCAGCAGAAGTGGATGAAGTTCGGTATCTGGATATTGGGGGTAGGGGTGTTGCTCGTATTTACTTACCATATGTATGGAATGGGGATGCGCTGGTATATCGGCGGATATGCACCGTGGAGTAATTCATACGAAACAATGGTGTATGTGGCCTGGGCAACTGTCCTGGCTGGTTTGTTATTCGTGCGCCGCAGTACGGTGACCTTTGCACTGGCTACTTTGTTCGGTGGAATTATCCTGTTCGTTTCCGGACTGAACTGGATGGATCCGGAGATCAACCCGCTGGTTCCCGTATTGAAATCGCCGTGGCTGATGTTCCATGTGGCTGTTATTGTGGCTGCATATGGTTTCTTCGGTATCAGTTGCCTGATCGGACTGACCAATCTGGTACTAACAAGTATTGCCGGAAAGAAAAATACAGCCTTGCTGAAAGCCCGTATCAAAGAATTGACCATCGTAAACGAAATGGCGCTTTGGGTCGGTTTGGCGTTGATGACGGTCGGAACTTTCCTGGGAGCTGTGTGGGCAAACGAATCATGGGGACGTTACTGGGGATGGGACCCGAAAGAAACATGGGCACTGATCACGATGGTGGTGTATGCGGTCGTTACTCACCTGCATCTGGTAAAACGCTGGTATAGCGACTGGCTGTTTAACCTTTGCTCGGTAGTGGCTTTCTCTTCTGTCCTGATGACATTCTTCGGAGTGAATTATTTCCTGAGCGGAATGCATTCATACGGACAGAACGACAATGTACACGGAATCTTTACATATCTCTATATGGTTGGAATCGTAGTGGTGATTTTGGGGATATTATCGAGAATCGGGTATAATAAGATAAAGGAAAATGAATGAATTATTAATATACAAGTTTAACATTAAATTTTAATGATCATGAGAACTTATAATCATGTAGGTATCCTTACCAACGAACAGAAAGAAGGTGCAATGTTCAACGAAGGCTTGAACGTATGGTTAACCGATTACAGCAAGAGTCCTAACAAGATCGAATTTCTGAAATTTGACGATCCTGCTGCCAGCTGCTTGCCTGATCTGGTTAAAACGAATGGTCATATCGCTTACACGGTTCCTTCATTGGAAGAAGCGCTGAAAGATGCAAAAGTTATCTTCGGTCCGGCTGTATGCGACGAACATCTTACTATTGCTTTCATCGAAGAAGAAGGCATCGCTATCGAATTAATGGAAATTAAATAATTTATAAACCTAAAACGAAACAAGGAGGAAAAACACCATGGCAGAAATTAAGACTAAATTTATAAATGATCCTGAACAAATAACTCCGGAATTGCTGGAAGGTTATGTACTGGCTTATCCTGACCAGGTTAAACTGGCTGGAGAAAATATCGTAGTACGTGCAAATCCGAAAAGCGAAGATAAAGTAGCTATCGTTACTTTGGGCGGTTCCGGTCACGAACCTGCATTGAGCGGTTTCGTTGGCGACGGTATGCTGGACTGCTCTGTAGTGGGCGACGTATTCGCAGCTCCGGGTGCACAGCGTCTGTTCCAGGCTTTGCAGTTGATGAAACGTGAAGCCGGTATCCTGTTGGTTGTATTGAACCATTCTGGTGACGTGATGAGTGCAAACATGGCATGCCAGTTGGCAGAACGCGTAGGTATCAAAGTAAAACAGATCCTGACTCATGATGATATCAGTGCAGGTATCGGTGCACCGACAGAAGATCGTCGTGGTCTGGCTGGTTGCGTTCCTTTGTATAAAATCCTGGGTGCTGCTGCAGACGAAGGCAAGTCTTTGGATGAATTGATCGAGATCGGCGAACGTTATAACGAAAAAGTAGCTACTTTGGCTGTTGCTATGCGCTCTTGTACACATCCGCAGAACAATGCTACAATCACTGACCTGCCTGCCGGTGTTATGGAAATCGGTATGGGACAGCACGGTGAAGGTGGTGGCGGTCAGAAACCGTTAGTATCTGCCGACGCTACAGCTGCTGAAATGGTTGATCTGCTTTGCCAGCAACTGCAGCCGAAAGCCGGTGATAAGATGATGCTTATCATTAATGGTGTAGGTGCAACTACTCACATGGAATTGAATATTATTTTCCGCAAAGCTTACAAAGAACTGGAAGCTCGTGGTTTGGAAGTAGTATTCGGCCGTATCCAGGAAATCCTGACAGTTCAGGAACAGGCTGGTTTCCAGATGATCATGGGTATTTTGGATGCAGACCACATCGATTATTTGAAGAACAAGAGTGCAAACGCACCGTATTGGACAACTATTGGTAAATAAACAAATAACATGAAACAACTGACTATTGAGGCTTTCAAAGGTATGCTGAATAACGCCCTAACGCATATCAAAGCCCGCGAAGACGAATTTTCCAAACTGGATGCGGTAATCGGTGACGGCGATCACGGACAGGCTATCGTAACTGCTTTCTCTGTTGTCGTTAAAGGCTCGGAAAAAGGAACGGAATTTAAATCTATGCTGAATGATATGGGATTTGGCGTAATGCTGGAAACCAGCGGATCGACAAGTACCCTGTTAGGTGCATTCTTCCTTGGCATGAGCGACAGCGCTGCCGGAACCGAACTGGATGCCGAAGGTGTGAAGAAAATGTTTGCCGGCGGTCTTGCCAACGTGCAGAAACAGACAAAAGCACAACCGGGCGACAAAACGATGATGGACGCTTTGGTTCCTGCTATCGAAGCTATTCAGGCTTGTGAATCGGACGACATCAAGGAAATCATGACAGCTGGTGCCAACGCAGCTTTGGAAGGTGCAAAGAAAACAGTAGATATGAAAGCGAACTTCGGACGTGCCCGTAACTACGGTGAACGTTCTATCGGTTATGCCGATAGCGGTGCTACATCATGGAGCTGCATGTTAGCCTCTTTTGCAGAAGCATTATAATTGAATAATTCACTTTTTAATATAGAAAATAGAAAAATGGCAGATTTAGATGATTTGAGAGAAGGCTCAAACTTCGGTTTAGGTGTTAACTCTCAACAACAAAGTTTCCATGTGAAGGGTGCTGAAAACCTTCCCTGGGGTATGAAAGATCGTTTATCCCGTATCTTCAACCCGAAGACAGGCAAAGCTGTAATGTTGGCATTCGATCATGGTTTCATTATGGGACCGACTTCAGGTTTGGAACGTATCGACCTGAATATCGTACCGCTGATTGATTATGCTGATTGTATTATGTGTACACGCGGTATTCTTCAGTCTACTATCCCGACTACAACAAACAAACCAATCTGTTTGCGTTCGGATGCCGGAACATCTATTCTGACAGAACTGAATGACAATGTTCTGATCGATATAGAAGATGCTATCCGTATGAACGTTTCAGCTATGGCTGTTATGTTGGCTATCGGCGACGAAGCACATGAAGCTAAAACAATCGCAAACTTGTATAAGGCAGTAGATAAAGGTACACGTTATGGTATTCCAGTAATGGGTGTAACTGCTGTCGGCAAACAGATGGCTCGCGATGCTCGTTATTTCGGTCTGGCTTCTCGTATCTGTGCTGAAAACGGTGCAAATATCGTGAAGACTTACTATTGCGAAGGTTTCGAAAAGGTTGTTGCCGCTACTCCGGTTCCTGTTGTGATCGCAGGTGGCAAGAAATTGCCAGAACTGGAAGCATTGGATCTGTGCTACAAAGCAATCAACGACGGTGCTGCCGGTGTGGATATGGGACGTAATGTATTCCAGTCTGAAAACCCGGTTGCTATGATTCAGGCTGTTCATGCAGTGGTTCATGACGGTTTGACTCCGCAGCAAGGATTTGAAATGTTCCAGGATTTATCTAAATAATTAATTATACTTCAAAGGGGCGGGGCGCTACTCTGCCCCTTGTTGTATCTGAATCATAACATAATACATAGAAATTGCCATGAAGAAAATATTCACATTATTGTGCTCTGCTCTTTTCCTGCTTGCCGCTACATCCTGCCAGCAGAAGGCTCAGAAATTGTTGTTAGCCGGTTCCGGTTGGAATAAAGTCGTTATCATCGACAAGAATACCAAACAGATTGAATGGGAACATCCTTTGCAAAAAGGTTGGGAATGTAACTCGGCTGTAGCTACTCCGGACGGTAACATTTTGTTTGCTTATAAAAAAGGTGCGAAGCTGATCTCCCGCGATCAGAAGGAAATATGGAACATCGCTGCTCCTGATACTTGTGAAATGCAGACTGCACGTATCCTGCCTGACGGTAACTACCTGCTGGCATGGTGCGGACACCCGGCTAAGATCATGGAAGTAAGCCCGAAGGGTGAAATTCTTTCTGAAACAGAATACGAAACAGGTATCGACCATCCGCATGCTCAGTTCCGCCAGGTGAATAAGAACAAGGCAGGCAACTACCTGATGCCTCTTTTCGCTACTTCTGAAGTGCGTGAAATATCTTCTGCCGGCGAACTGGTTCGGACAACCAAGCTGGAAGGTACTCCGTATAGTACTGTATTGCTGGACAACGGCAATTATATGGTCGCTTGCGGTGACGGACATTCTTTGATGGAAGTAAATCTGGATAAGGGTGAAGTGATCCGTAAGATCGGTGCTAACGATATTGAAGGCGTTTCCCTGTTCTTCGTAGCCCAGTTGTTGCCTACGTCAAACAACGGTCTGTATATCTGCAACTGGCAGGGACACGATCCGAGTGCAAAGGAATCGAACAATCCGCAGTTGATGGAGATCGACGGTAACAATAAAGTGATCTGGAGCTTGAATGATAATGACACATTTGGCATGATCTCTTCTGTTTGTCCGATCGACTAACAAGTTGACAATTGACAATTAACAGTTGACAGTTGACAGTTGACAAGTGACAGTTTGTTTCATGAAAATGAACCTATTCGGCTGAAAGCCGGAATAACTGTCAACTGTCACTTGTCGACTGTCAACTATTTATATATCTTTGCCAAACGTTAAACCTAAAAACAAAATCAATATCATGAAATTGCAACCAATCGACATCTTTATCATCGGACTTTATCTGGTGGCAATGATCGTAATCGGATTAATTCTGAAGAAAAGAGCGTCGAAAAACATGGACTCCTACTTCTTAGGAGGTAAAACTCTTCCTTTTTATATGTTAGGCTTGTCTAACGCATCCGGCCAGTTCGATATCTCTGGTACTATGTGGATGGTTACACTGGCCTTTATTTATGGAATTAAAAGTGCCTGGGTGCCCTGGCTGTGGCCGGTGTTCAACCAGATCTTTCTGATGGTCTATCTTTCTGTATGGCTGCGCCGTTCGAATGTGCTGACAGGAGCTGAATGGATTCAGACACGTTTCGGAAAGAACAGAGGTGCTAGTTTGTCACACACAATTGTTGTTATCTATGCCCTGATCGGTGTGCTGGGATTCCTTAGCTACG
This sequence comes from Parabacteroides chongii, assembly GCF_029581355.1. Lineage (NCBI taxonomy): Bacteria > Pseudomonadati > Bacteroidota > Bacteroidia > Bacteroidales > Tannerellaceae > Parabacteroides > Parabacteroides chongii. The sequence goes on from NZ_CP120849.1 coordinate 3,997,762, forward strand.
GTTTTATCGGTGTGGGTAAGTTTATGGAAATATTCTTCCCCTGGGATTATGTTTCCCAGTTTGTTCCATTCGATATTCCGGCAGAATATGTGCCGCATGCCTACGGTATCTTCTTTACTGCTATTGCCACCATCTATGTGATGCTGGGCGGTATGCTGAGTATCGTGTGGACCGATGTGGTGCAGTTCGCCATAATGACGGTTGCTGGTATTACGATAGCCGTTATCGCTATGATGAAGGTAAGCCCGGAAATGCTGGCTTCTATCGTGCCTGCCGGATGGGACAGTCTGATGCCCGGATGGACGCTAGACTTGAAATGGACGGATATCTTCAGCGACGTGAATGAAAAGATTATGAATGACCAGTATGGCCTGTTTGGAATCTTTATTATGATGATGCTCTTTAAAGGAGTATTCAATAGTATGGCAGGTCCTGCGCCTAACTATGATATGCAGAAGATTCTTTCCTGCCGTAGCGGTAAAGAGGCTGCTTTGATGAGTGGTTCGGTTCCCGTAATCTTGCTGATCCCGCGTTATCTGATGATCATGGGCTTCACGATTCTTGCCCTGGCTTTCTTCAAGGATTTGGATTTGACAACAAAGACAGGCGCGATCGACTTTGAGCTGATTCTTCCGAATGCAATCAACCAGTTCGTGCCCGTTGGCGTATGTGGTTTGTTGCTGGCGGGATTGCTGGCGGCGTTTATGTCTACTTTCGCTTCCACCGCTAATGCGGCTCCCGCTTATATTGTGAATGATATTTACAAGAAATATATCAATCCGAATGCCAGTAACAAGACGATGATCCGTGCCAGCTACATAGTGACAGTCGGCGTGGTGGTCGTTAGTGTTGTGATCGGATTCTTTGTAGAGAGTGTGAACTCCGTGCTGCAATGGATTACTTCGGCTCTGTACGGAGGTTATATTGCTGCTAACTTATTGAAATGGCACTGGTGGCGTTTCAATGGTAACGGTTATTTTTGGGGAATGATCACAGGTATCCTGGCTGCTATGGTTTGTCCGTTTATCTTTGACGGTTACACGATGGTGGACGGTCATTTCGTAGAAAGAGTAGGGGAATATGCCAACAATGCTCCGATGTTGCCGTTGTTCTACTTCCCGGTATTGCTGGTTGTGTCTTTGATCGGTTGTGTGGTCGGTACCTATTCCGCTCCTCCGGTAGAAGACGAGACACTTGAACGTTTCTATATTACCATACGTCCGTGGGGTTTCTGGAAGCCGGTTCACGATAAGGTGGTTGCCAAATATCCGCAGGTGAAAGCCAACAAAAACTTCAAACGTGATATGTTCAATGTGGCGATCGGTATTATTTGGCAGATGTGCCTGACCATTATCCCGATGTATATCGTGATCCGTGAAGGTATGCCGTTGCTGACCAGTGTACTGATCCTTGCCATCACAACGCTTGTTCTGAAGAAGAACTGGTATGACAAGATGAGCAAAGATGAAGTGGAATATAATGAATTGATGAAAGAATTGAAATTGGACGAAAAGAAGTAACTTTGTATTGTCAAATTAAAACAAATCGATAAAATGGATAAACTGAAAATTATTGGCGAACCGCAGCCTGACATGCCTTGGGAAGACCGCCCGGCCGATTGTAAGGATGTGATCTGGAGATATTCGAATAACCCGGTGATACCGCGTGATATCATCCCGACATCCAACAGTGTATTCAACAGTGCAGTCGTTCCTTTCAAGGGAGGCTATGCTGGTGTATTCCGTTGTGACGACACGAACCGCCGTATGCGTTTGCATGTAGGTTTCAGTGCCGATGCTATCCATTGGAATATTTCTGAAACAAAGCTGGAGTTCGAATGTGATGACGAAGAGATCGGAAAGTTTGTTTACGCTTATGATCCGCGCGTCTGCTTCATCGAAGACCGTTATTACATCACCTGGTGCAACGGCTATCACGGCCCGACAATCGGTGTAGCTTATACGTTCGATTTCGAAACATTCCACCAGCTGGAAAATGCGTATCTGCCTTTTAACCGTAACGGTGTGATGTTCCCGCGTAAGATCAACGGTAATTTTGCCATGCTGAGTCGTCCGAGTGATAACGGGCATACACCGTTCGGCGATATCTTCTACAGCGAATCTCCCGATATGTGTTTCTGGGGAAAACATCGTCATGTGATGGCTCCGGCTCCGTTCGAAGTGAGTGCATGGCAATGCCTGAAGGTGGGTGCAGGTCCTATTCCTATCGAGACATCGGAAGGATGGTTGCTGATCTATCATGGCGTGTTACAGTCTTGTAACGGCTATGTATATAGCTTTGGTGCTGCCTTGTTGGATTTGGATCAGCCCTGGAAGATTAAATATCGCACAGGTCCTTATCTGCTTTCTCCGCAGAAAGAGTATGAATGTATGGGAGATGTTCCTAACGTTACTTTCCCATGTGCCGCCTTGCATGATCCCGAATCGGATCGTATCGCTATTTATTATGGTTGTGCTGATACGGTGACAGGTCTTGCTTTTGGCTATATCAGCGAGATCATTGAATTTACAAAGAAGAATTCTATTGTATAAAATTCGCGCTGTACTTCAACGTTTGAACGATTTTCAGCGTCATCTTTCGAAATACAGAGATTATACGTTGATATTCAATGACTGATAGGTGATGCCGGAGTTTTGTCCGGCGTCACCTGTTTGTTGATGGAGGGTGACGCTGTTTTTAGATGCGGCGTCACCTGCTTATGCCAAGATTATCAATAGGTAAACAAGCAAAATCACTGAGGTGATTCCGATTGAGTAAAAACATAGATAAGTAGGCAGAGCTTGAAAATAAGTACTTACCCATTGATAAAGCGATGCCTATCCATTTACAAAAAGTCGCCGGGAGATTTAGGGAAATACTTACGTTTTTTCAGATGAAAACGTGGATGCTTTACAAACGAAACTTTGGTAAAATGAAAAACCTCAGAAAATAAATTCCTGAGGTTCTCTGTGGGCAGTGATGGATTCGAACCACCGAAGTCGAAAGACAGCTGAGTTACAGTCAGCCCCATTTGGCCACTCTGGTAACTGCCCTAAAAGTTGACAGTTGATAATTGACAGTTGACAGATTTAAAACTGGAAAGCGACATTAACTGTCAACTGTCAACTGTCAACTTTCCACTGTCAACTTTTTTGAGCCTCTTGTCGGATTCGAACCAACGACCCCGAGATTACAAATCACGTGCTCTGGCCAACTGAGCTAAAGAGGCATTCAGTATTTCTGTTTTGCGAGTGCAAAGGTAGTGATAATTTTCGATCTCGCAAGAACTGTGCGAACTTTTTTGCATACTTTTTTTCATGTCCTATTTCTGATGTAGTCTATCTTCCTGATTAATAATAAGAAAACAAACTACATTTTTTTAGAAAAATAGCAGATGTGAAAATTATTTCTTATTTTGTCAACTCATATCAATGTCACTTAATCTAAAATCTATTATCATGAGCATTAACAGAAGGCAATTTCTAAGAAAATCATTGGCCGGAAGCGCAGCTATCGTTGTAGGCAAGGACCTGAGTGCTGCTTCCGCACCGGCTGTATCAACCTCTTTCTCTCCCGTGGAGGATTTATCACCTCCGGCAAAAGGAAAATCTGTTTTAGGATTACGTTGCAAACCCTTGAGCACCGTCCGTGTCGGTGTCGTCGGTCTGGGCAGGGGAGCCGGAGCCGTAAAACGCATGGCACAGATTGAAGGAGCGGAGATCGTTGCTATCTGCGATCTGAACCCGGAACGGATAGCCAATAGCCAGAAAACCCTTAAAAACAGTAACCGGAAAGAAGCTGTCGCTTACACGGGCGAAGAAGACTGGAAAAAGATGTGCGAACGCGATGACATCGACCTGATCTATAACGCCACTCCCTGGGAACTGCACGTGCCTATCGCCCTTTACGCTATGGATCATGGAAAACACGTCGCTATCGAAGTCCCTGCCGCACTGACGGTAAAAGACTGTTGGGCATTGGTCGATAAGGCGGAAGAAACCCAGCTTCATTGTATGATGCTGGAAAATTGTTGTTACGACTTCTTTGAACTAGCTACCTTGAATATGGCGCGACAGGGATTGTTGGGAGAAATTATTCACACCGAAGGCGCTTATATCCATGATCTGAGAGGATCGAAGTTTAAAGGTTATTATAAACACTGGCGTCTGGAATACAGTAAATACCATACAGGAAATCCGTATCCGACACACGGTTTGGGGCCGGTGGCCCAGATACTGGGTATTAATCAGGGAGACCGGATGGATTATCTTTCGTCTGTCTCCACCAACCAGTTCGGGCTGGCACTTTGGGCAAAAGAAAACCTGACAGATGATGAACGTATAACCCTTTCGGAACGTTATGCGCTGGGCGATATGAATACAACTATCATCCATACCGTCAATGGCAAATCCATCATGATCCAGCATGACACGACCTCCCCGCGTCCCTATTCCCGCATCCATCTGGTACAGGGAACCAAAGGCATGGCTGTCAAGTATCCGGAGAGAAAAGTAGCTATCCAGCCTGATACGCATTCGTTCCTGAAAGAGGGACCGCAGAAAGATGTGATGGCTGAATATGAACATCCGTTAAGCAAATATATCGGCGAACGGGCGAAAAAAGTCGGCGGTCATGGCGGCATGGATTTTATCATGGACTGGCGTCTGATCTACTGCCTGCGTAACGGTTATCCGCTCGACCAGAGCGTGTATGACGCAGCTGCCTGGTCATCTATCGTCGAGTTAAGCGAACGTTCCGTACTGAATAAAAGCTGTTCGGTTGCCATACCTGACTTTACCCGCGGAGCCTGGCGCAATTACAAGCCGTGGCCTGTCATTGATATGAAGGATGTATTGCACGGATAAATTGTAAACATAAAAACTCCTGAAAGCCGGCAGTTTTGTTTTTATCTGCCTGCACTTTCAGGAGTCCTTTCAGTAAGATTATTGCGTTGCTTACTTATTTTTCAGAAGAACTTCGTCGATCGCTTTCTTGAAGTCGACTTTGCTCATGGCACCTCTTGCCATTTGTGGCTGTTCGCCCATCGGACAGAACAGGAGGGAAGGAATACTCCGGATACCGAAAGCTGCAGCCAGCTCTTCTTCTTTCTCCGTATCTATTTTATAAATATCGATTTTATCTTCGTATTCGCCAGCCAGCTCTTCCAGAATAGGAGCGATCATTTTGCACGGACCGCACCAGGTAGCATAGAAATCGACGATGCAAGGTTTGTCGCCTTCATACACCCATTTTTCGGGGCTTGCTTCGTAATTAGCTACTTTATTCAGAAATTCCTGTTTTGTCAACTCTTTCACTTTCATGATTCTAACTCCTTATTGTTTAGTTATTATTCTTACTTCTGTTTTACATAACAAAGTTACAACCTAATATTCCTGTAACTATTTACTGTATTTCCTTAATAATTGGCATTTTTCCCTTGAGGGTAGTTCGTAAACAAAAAGCCGTCCGGGGATTGTTACTCCGGACGGCCTTATTTGGTTTTAAACTACACTACTATTAATATTAATATCGTTTGCCAACGGCATCCCAATCAACGATCTGCCACAGGGCATTCAGGTGATCGGGACGACGGTTTTGGTAATCCAGGTAATAAGCATGTTCCCATACATCGAATCCCAAAATCGGAGTCAGCCCCTTGGCAACAGGGTTGCTACCGTTAGCTTCTTTGGTAATTGAAAGTTTGCCGTCTTTATCTTTTGCCAGCCATACCCATCCTGAACCGAACAGACCGGCTCCTGCTGCGTTGAATTCTTTCTTGAAGTCTTCGAATGAACCCCAGGTAGCTTTGATAGCATCCGCAAACTTTCCTTTAGGTTCGCCGCCGCCGTTAGGGGAGAACTGGGTGAAATACAAATTATGGTTGAGTATCTGTCCGGCATTATTAAAGATAGCACCGTCAGATTCTGCTACGATCTGTTCCAGGGGAGCGTTTTCAAATTTTGTTCCCGGGATCAGGTTATTCAGATTGTTTACGTAAGCCTGTAAATGTTTTCCGTGATGGAATTCAATGGTTGCTTTACTGATAACCGGTTCTAATGCATCTGCTGCATAAGGCAATTTAATTAGTTCGAATTTCATAATTTCTTCTTTTTTATCTGTTATTTGACTACTACTATTATTACTATTATTAGTTACCAACAATAATAAACTAAGACATAATGTAAGCATGACTACTAAGTTTTATGTTGTTTCTACTATTCTAACAGGGCGGGTTTGTTATTTGTTCAAAGAAACCGGTCCAAAAACCATAACTTTTATTGATTAAAGGATAAATAAAATTTATGACCTTTAACCAGCTGTCTTCTAACACTTGATTTTTATACTTTTTTGGAAATCAGCCGAAACAAAATGAATAATAATATGTAAAAAGCTGTTTTTTTGTCGTCTGTAAAGAGTAAAATCCCAAAGAAGTTTCTATTTTTGTGCCCGCATATTATTAATTAAGTAACACATATTTGTAGATGGTAAAGAAAGTTGGGAATTTAATTCCAAACACCTTTTTTATTACGAAGGGTAGTGGTGATTCAGACTTGGAAAAACACGCAGGTTCTTATCACATGGCCCTTTATGATGCTGGTATTTCAGACTTTAACATTATGACTTATTCGTCTGTAATCCCTGCAACAGCGCATCTTGCAACCATGGATGAGATTGATCTTCCTCCATTCGGTACGGAATTGAAAACCATTATGGCGGTTTCGCATGGTTATCAGGATGAGTTCGTATCTGCCGGTGTGGTTTACGCCTGGATGTACAAGGACGAAAACTTCGATGAGAAGGTTGGAGCCCTGGTATGCGAGGTTAGCGGCCGTTATCGTATCGAGGAGTTGGAGTCACGTCTGATCCGTGTAATCAACGACCTGCACCAGAAAACATACGGAAAGTATTATCTGGGTGAACTGAACTTTATTACCGAAGGTATTACCATCGAAAAGAGATACGGTACAGCTTTGGCTGCTCTGTGTTTCGTGGATTTCTTAATGCCTGAGATCGAGGACTAAAGAAAGATAATATACCCGATAATCAGTATGGAAAACAGAGGTAAGGCGCAGGTTCTTATCTCTGTTTTTTTGTCCTTACGGGAAAAAACGGCATAAGTTTGTTATATTTGTAAGCGACTTAGGTCATAAAATTCTTTTTATTTAAGAAACAATCCGTTTAAAGCTGTTGTTGTATGAAAAAGATTATTAATCCCTGGAAGGGGCTGGAGGGCTATATGTGTTTCGGGTGTGCACCCGGAAATCCGCAAGGACTGCACATGGAATTTTACGAGGATGGCGATGACATCGTTGCTTTCTGGGAACCGGAAAGTCATTACCAGGGATGGTTGGAGACATTGCACGGGGGAATCCAGACGACAATGATGGATGAACTGGCCGGTTGGGTAGTATTGAGGAAATTACAGACATCGGGCGTGACTTCACGGCTGGATGCCCGTTTCCTGAAAAGTATCTCGACACGCGAACCGCGCTTGATGATACGGGGGCGTATCAAAGAGCAGAAACGGAATGCCATATTCATAGAGACGGAGATATACAATTCGCAGAACGAACTTTGTTCACGCGCGGACATTATATATTTTGTTGTCACTAAAGAACAGGCAACGGAGAAGTTTCATTTTTGCGGTTGTAAAACCGAAGATGAAAAATAAAACACTGGACGAAAAGAATAAAGTAAACGATTAACAAATGAAGTACATTGGAGCTCATGTAAGCGCGTCGGGTGGAGTTGAGAACGCTCCGCTAAATGCTAATGCCATCGGGGCGAAAGCTTTTGCCCTTTTTACCCGGAACCAACGTCAATGGAAATCTTCCCCGTTGACGAAGAAAAGCATCTCCTTATTTAAAGAACGTTGTGAGGAGTTCGGCTACAAAGCCGCGCATATTTTGCCTCACGACAGTTATCTGATCAATCTGGGACATCCGGATCTGGACGGTCTGCAAAAATCGCGTGATGCTTTTCTCGATGAAATGCAGCGTTGCGAACAGCTGGGACTGGACCGACTGAACTTCCATCCGGGAAGCCATCTGAATGAAATTTCGGTAGACGATTGCCTGGCACGTATTGCCGAATCGATCAATCGGACACTGGAGCAGACTGTGGGAGTATGTGCCGTTATAGAGAATACGGCCGGACAGGGTACAAACCTGGGATACACTTTCGAGCAAATCGCGGCTATCATCGACCGGGTGGACGACAAATCCCGTGTAGGTGTTTGTATCGATACCGCCCATACGCTGGCTGCCGGTTATGATATCAAAACGGAGCAGGGCTTTATGGAGACATTCCGCCATTTCGATGAAGTGATCGGTTTTTCGTACCTGCGTGGAATGCATATCAACGATTCGAAGAAAGACCTGGCAACCCGCGTAGACAGGCATGACAGTATCGGGAAAGGTGTTATGGGAATGACCACTTTTCAGATGTTGATGCAGGATACCCGTTTTGACGATATACCTCTGATACTTGAAACGCCGGACGAATCAATCTGGGCGGAGGAGATCAGCTATTTGTACACTTTATAAGTAGAGAATAAACCGGGAGAAGGGGCACTTGAGCAAGTCTCCTCTTTTTCCATATATTAATAAGCCCCTTTAATGAAAGGGCAGACTAAATAAAATACACGTATGTTTATATTAATGCCAATTATTTTTGTCGTAGGCATCCTCGCCATTGCGCTTGAAGATAAGATTAAGATCAATAAAGCAGCAACAGCTCTTTTTATGGCTATTTCCTTATGGATGATATTGATGTTCGATGCTTATAACATCTTCGTCGAACGCTCTAACCCTTTGTTCGAGGAGTTTCTAGTACAGAACCCCGAAATGACCAACCTGCCGGCAAAAGACCAGTTCATTAATTTTATTTCCAATCGTTCCATTGTTTACCATTTGGGAAATGTGGCAGAGACATTGTTCTTTGTGATGTGTTCTATGCTGATCGTCGATATTGTAGATAAACATGGTGGTTTCAGGGCTGTTACCGGGTATATCCGTACTTCTAACAAAAGAAAATTATTATGGTACATTAGTTTTGCCGCTTTCTTTTTCTCCGCGTTGTTGGATAACCTGGCGGCTGCGATCGTAATCATGGCAGTGCTCCGTAAGCTGGTGCCCGACCGGACCGACCGTCTGAAGTACGCCTGTATGGTGATTATTGCGGCGAATGCCGGCGGTTCGTGGTCACCGATCGGTGATGTGACGACAATTCTCCTTTGGGTAGGAAAGAACGTGACGGCCATGCATCAGATTTCCCATGTATTTATTCCTGCGCTGATCAATATGCTGGTTCCGCTCACCATTGCCCACTTCTGGCTGTTCAAGAAAGATGCCCGCTTGCGTGTGATGAGTGAAGAAGAAGCGGCTGATGAGTTTATTCCGGAGATACCTAATCACGCCCGCCGTGTGATATTTGTGATCGGTGTGCTTTCGTTGGCATTGGTTCCGGTCTTCCAGATGTTGACGAATCTGCCTCCGTTCCTGGGGGTCTTGCTAGGATTGGTTATTCTTTGGGTATATACCGATATCATGTATAGCCGGTTGCGAGTTCATGAATCGGAGAAGCTGCGTATTACACAGTTGTTGCCTAATATCGACCTGGCAACGATCTTTTTCTTTCTCGGAATTCTGATGGCGGTAGGTGCACTGGAAACATCCGGACAACTGGGGATCATGTCTGCCTATCTCGACCAGCATGTACATGAGCCTTATCTGATCAGTTTTGTGATCGGTGTTCTGTCTTCCTGTGTGGATAACGTGGCTTTGGTGGCGGCGACGATGGGTATGTATCCGATTGTGCAGCAGGCTCCCGATCTGGCTCCTTATGCCCAGTTCTTCGTTTCCGACGGCGGGTTTTGGACATTCCTTGCTTACTGTGCCGTAACGGGCGGTAGCATCCTGATTATCGGTTCGGCAACAGGTGTCACGGTAATGGGACTGGAAAAGATTGATTTCATGTACTATACCAAGCGATTTTCTATTTTGGCATTGATTGGTTATATTTGCGGTGCGGCAGTATATATGCTATTATTCGCTTAAACTTATTTATATGAAAAGAAAATGGATTATCGCAGCAGCCTGTGCCGTTTTGCTTTCCGGAATGGAGGCAATGGCTTGTACGGGTTTGCTGGTTGGAAAAAAGGCATCGGTCGACGGATCGGTCATGATCAGTTATGCAGCAGACTCACATACTTTGTATGGCGAGTTATACCGTTGGCCGGCGGCTACCTGGCCGAAAGGGGCGATGCTGGAAGTCAGGGAGTGGGATACGAATAAACCGCTGGGACAGATTCCGCAGGTGGAGCAGACGTATTCGGTAGTCGGCAATATGAACGAACACCAGGTGGCTATCACGGAAAGTACGTTCGGCGGCCGTCCCGAATTGGTGGATACAACAGGTATTATGGATTACGGAAGCCTGATCTATATCGCGCTACAGCGTTCCAAGTCGGCCCGCGAAGCGATTAAGGTAATGACCGACCTGGTGAAAGAACACGGTTATTACAGCAGTGGCGAGACATTTTCCATTGCCGACAAGAACGAAGCATGGGTGATGGAGCTGATCGGTAAGGGAACAGGAAATAAAGGGGCAGTCTGGGTTGCGATCCGCATTCCGGACGATTGTATCTCTGCACATGCCAACCAGTCACGTATCCAGCAGATTCCTTTCGATGACAAGGAAAACTGTATGTATTCGCCCGATGTGGTTTCTTTCGCTCGCGAAAAAGGCTATTTCAGTGGAAAAGATAAAGATTTCAGCTTTCAGAAAGCTTATTGCCCGTATGACTTCAGTGGTTTGAGAGGTTGTGAGGCACGTGTATGGTCTTTCTTCCGCAAGTATGATACTTCGATGGATAAATATACCGATTTTATCAAAGGCGATCCTACCAAAGAGCCTATGCCGTTGTATGTGAAGCCGAACCGTCTGTTGTCCGTTCAGGATGTTCAGAACGGTATGCGCGATCATTATGAAGGAACAGACCTGGATATGACGAAAGATGCCGGAGCAGGTTCTTATAAGGTGCCCTATCGTTGGCGTCCGATGACGTTCAAGGTAGATGGCGAAGAATATACGAACGAGCGTGCTATCGCTACACAGCAGACCGGTTTTGTGATCGTTCCGCAGATGCGTAACTGGTTGCCGGATGCCATCGGCGGAATCCTTTGGTTTGGCGTGGATGATGCCGATATGGCTGTCTTTACTCCGCTCTATTGCTCTATTACCGAGTCTCCCGAATGTTATCGGGTTGGGAACGGCGATATCATGAACTTCTCATGGACTTCCGCTTTCTGGATTCATAACTGGGTGGCTAACCAGGCTTACGGCAAGTATAGTTTCATGATCAAAGATATCCGTCCGGTTCAACAGGAACTGGAGAACGGTTATAAAGAAACAATCCCGGCTATCGACAAGGCTGCCTCCGAATTGTATGCGAAGGATCCGGCAGAAGCTATCAAATTCCTGACCTGGTTCAGTACGACGACAGCCGATCAGGCAACGGCTCGCTGGAAGAAACTCGGTGAGTATCTTTTAGTAAAATATATGGACGGAAACGTTAAGAAAGAAGAAAACGGCAAGTTCAAGCAAAATGGTTATGGGTTGTCTGAATATCCTGATTTTCCTGGCTATGATGAAGACTATTATCGTAGTATTGTGAAGAGTGCAGGCGACAGACTTAAAGTAAAATGATTATATTTGTTGCAATGTTGAACTAAATTAATTGAGAGTATGAAAAAATTAATTGTTATGTGTATGCTGGCGATTATCAGCATGAGTGCTTTTGCACAGACCCAACAGGGACAATCGTCTTTCGGTTTTAATCTGGGGTATGGGTTTAATGATAACGGTAATGCTCTGTTAGGACTTGATTATCGTTATAATTTGACTGACGAAGTTCGTTTGGCTCCTTCATTGACCTATTTCGTAAAGGATAATGGAATAAGTGCCTGGGCGATTGACATGAATGTTCATTACGTGTTTAAACTGAGCGATATGTTCGGTTTCTATCCGTTGGCTGGTCTTGACCTTTCTTTCTGGAAATGGAGTGGAGGCGGACATGTTGACGGACATAAGGTTGATGTGAGCATGAATGAAACACGTTTCGGTGCAAACATCGGTTTGGGGGGCGAAGTATATGCAACGGATCAGCTGACTGTAGGTTTGGAATTCAAATATAATATCATTAAAGATTTCGATCAACCTATCTTAGGTATTCGTGTCGGATATAATTTCTGATAAACAGAAAATAAAGAAAAACCTTCCGGAAGAAATAGTTCATCTGGGAGGTTTTTTAGTTTCGTCCGGTAGAAAGTATAGTTTTGCCCAAGAGAAAACACTGTTTCATTCGGAAGAAAATGCCGTTTCATCCGAAAGGAATCTTTTTGTTCTTACCACTTCAAATAATCTTCGAAAGTAATCTTCTCGAAGTTCGGTATCACTTCATATACTTTATCCTTTAGGGATTCTTCCGGATTGGTGGTCGTTAGTCCGATCACTCGCATGCCTGCAGACGTTCCGGCCTGTATGCCGGCAAAGGAATCTTCAAAGACGATACAGTCGGCGGGGGAAACGTTCAGGTCTTTTGCTGCCAGCAGATAACACATCGGATCGGGTTTGCCCTTTGTGATGCGGTCGGCTGTTACGATCGTGTCGAAAATATTCTCCAGGTGATGTAGCTTGAAAGCACGTTCTACTTTCGTATTGTCGGAACTGGTAACCAGACCCATCTGTACACCCTGCTCTTTTAGTAAATGCAGGAACTCTATCGAGCCCGGCATTGCAGGGAGAGGCATTGTACTTTCATATTCGGTAGATTCCTTAATTACCATCTGACGAAATTCTTCCGAACGGTCGGAAAAATACGTTTCCATTATGTAAGGGAGTGTTGTGCCTTTGATAACAGCTGCAAAGTGGTCGATACCAGTTCCATAACGTTCACCTGCTTCATCCCAGAAAATATCGTAGATAGGTTCAGTGTCGACTATCACGCCGTCAAAGTCAAAGAGAGCCGTTTTTAATTTCATAAAAATACCTTTATTGATTACATTTTGCGGGCAAAGATAAGCCTATTTCTTTGAAAAAGATTCATCTGCTGTAAAATAGCTGTGCTTTTGCTGTGCGTTTATGAATAATATTTTATCTTTGTGTCCGTGCACATGTGTTGCTTTGCAGACCAGTAAAGACTATTTGACTTATTATAATACCTAAAAGAAGAACAGAATGAAAGCATCTTTGAAGTTTGCAGCCTTGTCTCTTGCGCTGCTTTGTTCCTGTCAGTCGAATGATGGCTGGCAACAGTTATTCAACGGTAAAGACCTTACCGGTTTCAAACAATTAAATGGGGAAGCCCCTTATCGGGTGGAAGACGGTTGTCTGGTCGGAACTTCCGTGACGGGTCAGCCGAATAGCTTTATGGCTACCGAACAGGAATATGGTGATTTTATCCTGGAGTTTGAGGCTTTGTGTGATCCGTCGCTGAACTCGGGTGTGCAGTTCCGTAGTGAAAGCCGTCCGGACTATCAGAACGGACGTGTGCATGGTTACCAGTGTGAGATGGACCCGTCCGACAGAGCTTGGAGCGGAGGTGTTTATGACGAAGCCCGTCGCGGCTGGCTGGTGACGCTTGTCGATAATAAACCGGGACAGGAAGCTTATAAGAAGACGGACTGGAACAAATATCGTATTGAGGCTATCGGCAATAATATCCGTATTTGGCTGAACGGCGTGAATACGGCAAATTTGTATGATGATGAAACGGCAAAAGGCTTTATTGCATTTCAGGTACATGGTATCGGAAAGAATGCCGACCTGGAAGGAAAAGAAATCAAATGGCGTAATATCCGCATAAAGACTGAAAATCTGGAAGCAGAACGTATGCAGGGTACGTTGGCTCCGGAAGTGAACCGTATCCCCAATTATCTGACCGATACGGAAAAAGCGGACGGCTGGAATCTGTTATTCGACGGTCAGACAACTACAGGCTGGCGCGGTGCCCATAAAGAAGCATTTCCCGATCATGGCTGGAAAGTGGAAGACGGACAGTTGATCGTATTGAAATCAGGCGGCGGAGAATCTACAAACGGTGGTGATATCGTAACCGACAACGAATATGCCGCATTTGAACTGAGCCTGGAATTTAAAATTACTCCGGGAGCCAACAGCGGTATCAAATACTTTGTAACGGAATCGGAAAAACCGAGCGGCTCTGCTTATGGCTTGGAATATCAGATACTGGACGACCAGCTTCATCCGGATGCCAAATTGTATACTACCGTTCCCGGCAGCCGCACATTGGCAAGTCTTTACGATATGATGCCGGCACAGAATAAACGCTTCAATGGGGTTGGAAAATGGAATCAGGCTGTTTTAAAAGTATTTCCCAATAACCATGTGGAACATTGGTTGAATGGCTTCAAAACATTGGAATATGAACGCTGTTCGGATGCTTTCCGCGAAATGGTAAAGGGCAGTAAATATGCTGCCCCGTCTTATAACGAGGCAGGCCGTTTCGGTGAAGCTCCCCAAGGACATGTCCTTTTACAGGATCATGGCGATGAAGTTGCTTTCCGCAGTATCAAAATCAAAGAACTGAAGTAAGCTTATTCTATACGAAGGAAACTGCACAGGACAATTGGTCGGCGTACTTCGTGAATGATACGTTCAGAGGAGGTCAATATATTAAATGTATATTGGCCTTCGTAATTTTTCAGAACAACTTCCAGGTCACTGGGAGTGGCAAAGAAGAATCCTTCCTTCGGCATCTCCTGTTCGAAATTATGGAAACGGTTACCCAGATAAAAGTTCAGTCCGTATAGATTCCTGTATACTTTGAGGTTGTTCATGACGAACATATTATCCTTGTTCAAAGGATATTCTTTCATTACCCTTTCGGCAAAAGGACGGGCTGATCCATCCTGGCGGATACCACGCATAATAACTCCGTCGACCAGCAAATTGATCGTAAAGGTCAAGGCTATCGTCGCATACAGTATCTTGATGTTTATCTTCTTGAACATTTGATAAAGCACGGTCAGCAAAGCCAGCAACACGATAATAACGATACAGACGGTCAGTCCGCAACTGGAAGAGAACATATTGGATACGGCTTCTACCTGTGCAAGCGTAGAAGGACGGCTTGTGTATTGTGAAGCAATGGCAACCGGATCGATGACACCGGCCATTGTCAGTCCGATAGCTATCAGCACAACAGTCGTGACAGAGGCTAGGAATGCCGCAAATATACGGGTAACCTTTGTCCTGTATTCCGTAATGTAGATGGCATATTGAGCTAAGAATATAGCAATAAACGGATAGGCAGGCATCAGGTATACACTTCTCTTACTGGAAGGAATGCTGTAGAAGAAGATAATACAGACCAATGCTACAAGACTGAACAGTTTCTCTTTTTCCATGGAGAGAATATTGTTCCAGCTGTCTTTGGCTATCTGTTTGAAAGAGGCATTCTTTAGTTGCCATTTCAACCCGAATATAGAAAAGAAAAAGAAGATAGTCCAGGGAATAAAGCCGCCTGCTAAAGTGGCAAAGTTGTACCATACACCGTTTTCGTGTCCTAAATCATAATTAATATCGGGTGTGTCGAGATGGAAGAAGCGTCCGAAATTCTCGGCAAGTACGACATCCATGAATCGGTCGCCTCCCTGTTTCCAGGCAGCTATATACCATAATAACGGCAGGAATGAGGATGAAACGCCGATATAAAGAAGTGCTTTAAATATAGTCAGCAGACTGTATTTGCGAAGCATCAGCAAATAGGCTCCGAACACAAACAAGGGCAGGATGACACCGACGGGACCTTTGGTCAGCACGGCACAGCCTAACAGTATAGGGATAATGATCGGCAAGCCTTTCAGTTCCAGTCTGTCTTCCCATCGGAACAGTTGATAGAGTCCGATGACAATAAAGGCTGTCAGTAACATATCGACCCGGGTGGTCATAGCCGCCCGGTGCATCTCCACGCAAGTCAGCAGAAGAAGGGTCGCAATGAATGCCTGTTGAAACTTTATTCTTCGCCCGAAAAAGACCAGCGTGCATCCCATTAGGCAGATAAAAGCGAGTGTAGACGGTAAGCGCGAAGTAAACTCCGATACATACCCTTGGGGATAGGAGAAAGCAGCCATCAGCCAATGTGCCATCGGTGGTTTGTAAGCAAACTCGTTGGCATAAACCTGCGGCAGTACCCAGTTGCCGGTTTCAAGCATGGATATGGCAACAGATGCTTCACGTGGCTCCCCTTTTGTCGAAAAATCTCCCAAGCCTATCCAGGGAAGGACGGAGATTATACAGATTATGATAACCATTGTTACCGGCTTTTGCAGGTAGAGATATTGTAATGTCGGTGTGCGCATATTCTTTTTGTAAGAGGACTAAACCAGTTAATGTCATTATATCAATTTGCAAAAGAACAATTTTTTACGGACTTTTTCCGCATTTTTGATAACTTTTTATGTCCCTAAAGATTCTTTGATAGATGAGCGGATCACTTCTGCATCTTCTTTATTTTCCTTTAATATGGAAAGGATGAGGTTCAGGTAGCTTTCTTTGTTGCTGATTCCGCAAATGTTACACAGGCGGCTTTGCGGGAGCATTCCTTTCTGATTGTACACGCGGAGGATATTTTTGTAATCACCCGTTTCGGTGTATTGGATAAATTTATCTTTTATACCGCTGTATATCTCATCCACATGCACGTTGAAGCGGATGCTTTCCACATGCTCGGTCAGTTGCTCGACGGTCGTTATTTTGCGGTCGACAGTTGTTTCCAGTTTCCGGCGGACACGGTGTTTGGCATGCAGGATCACCTGGCTTTCCAGATCTTTCTCGAACAGCCTGATCACATTTTCCTTTACCTGCCCGAAGACTTGTTCGGGGTCTCTCATCAGGCGGCGGGCAACTGTTTTGATGACCGGTTCAAGCATTAGCAGGTTCTCTACTTCAGCTACGTCGGGAACGAAGATGTGCTGGTCACGCAGATAGTCTATCTCTCCCTGTGTACGACGATCACGGTCGACGATACCCATCGATTCCAATGTGTGGAAATCCTGCAACTGGCGGAAAGCTTTTGTCGTTTCGATCACTTTCTGGCAGCCTCCCATCGGTTTGACCATAAAGTCGGGGAAGATAAGCGGGTAGAGACGGTTGTCGATGCTGTTGGAATCGGTACCTTCGATAAAGAGGATTGGCTTGCGACTTCCGAGTATATCGATATAGACCTCTTCGGGAAGACTGTCGTTGCTTTCTATCAGCTGATAATCCCAAACGTGGGCATCGGCATTGTAATCCCTGATCCATATCCGTTTGCCTTCCGGGCGGGAGGTGGTGAAATCGATATCATGAGTCAGATAGACGTATGTACAGTCGGGGCGCAGAGCTTCTATCTCATCCCACAATAGGTTTTTGATCGAGTTATGAAGTAGTATTTCCGGTTCTTCGATGATCAGTAATTCACCCGGATTGGCGCATAGCACGGCACCGATCAGATAAAAGACAATCTTTTCTCCGTCGCTCATTCGACCAGCTGTATAGGAATTGCTGTCACGGCTGGTTGAAGCGAGTTCGATGAAGCCGGACTTTCGTACCAGCCGGTTATGTGGGAACATCTTTTCCCAGATCGTCTGTATCTGGTCGATCTTGGTAACGGGTGGGGGAAGGTCCGGATGCAGCTTGCATGCCTCTTTATAGTTTACTGCTGCTTCAAACTCTTCGCTTTGTAGGCGGAGAATCAGTTTCTCATAGTCCGATAGCCGGGGCATGAAGATACGTTCTGCTATCATTGACTGCATACGGGCCAGTTCGTTGCCTTCGGACGGTACTGTCTCTTCGTTGCTGCATAAGAACAACGAATGCATTCCCGATATCTTTTTTGCATTTTCTGCATAGCGTTCCAGCAAATCTCTGCCGAACGAACTTTTACCGGCTCCGTTGGCTCCGATTACGACCAGCACTTTTGTTTCTAGCACAGTCGGTTCCAAAGCGTTCAATTTGGTGGGGAGAATCAGTTCCATACAAGTACAGCTTATTTTTCTCCCAAAGGTAATTAATTTATTCGTATTCTGTCATTCTTTTTGTACTGATGGAAAACAAAAAGAGGATATACTTCTGCAAGCATATCCCCTCTCTATAGTTATATGTATTTTGCTTAGTAAGCTCGTGCAAACAATACGCGTTGTGCGGAAGGTTTGCCGGTAACCATACATTTACCCGGTGTCTTGTCTCCTTCCAGAGGGATACAACGGATAGTTGCTTTCGTCTCGTTCTTGATCAACTCTTCTGTTTCAGGAGTACCGTCCCAGTGAGCCATGATGAAGAGGCCTTCTTCGATCTTTTCCTTGAATTCTTCGTAAGTGTCGACTGTGACCGTGCAAGCTGTACGATGGTCGAGTGCTTTTTGGAAGATGTTCTGCTGGATTTCTTCCAACAGGTTCTGTACGTGTTCTTCGATACCGTCGCAAGTGATGGTTTCTTTTTCTAACGTATCGCGACGCATTACTTCAATCGTATTGTTTTCCAAATCGCGTCCACCCATGGCCAGACGTACGGGAACACCTTTCAGTTCGTATTCGGCGAACTTCCATCCCGGTTTCTTATTGTCTGCATCGTCGAACTTAACGGAAATACCCATCTTCTTCAGGTTGGCAACGATACCGTTCACCTTTTCGCTGATCTGTGCCAGTTGCTCTTCACTGCGGTAGATCGGAACGATCACTACCTGGATCGGAGCGAGATGAGGAGGCAATACCAAACCGTTATCGTCTGAGTGAGACATGATCAGCGCACCGATCAGACGGGTGGAAACCCCCCATGAAGTAGCCCATGCATAGTCGCTTTTTCCTTCTTTGTCGATGAAAGTAACGTTGAATGCCTTACCGAAGTTCTGTCCCAGGAAGTGGGAAGTTCCTGCCTGCAATGCTTTTCCGTCTTGCATCATAGCTTCGATCGTATAGGTATCCAAAGCTCCTGCAAAACGTTCACTGGCAGACTTTACGCCTTTAACGACCGGCATAGCCATATAGTTTTCGGCAAAGTTTGCATATACTTGCTGCATCTTCTTTGCTTCGATCTCTGCTTCTTCGCGGGTTGCGTGAGCGGTATGTCCTTCCTGCCACAGGAATTCGGCAGTACGAAGGAACAGACGGGTACGCATTTCCCAACGCATTACGTTTGCCCACTGGTTACATAAGATAGGCAGGTCGCGATAAGACTGGATCCAATTGCGGTATGTATTCCAAATGATTGTTTCTGATGTCGGGCGAATGATCAGTTCTTCTTCCAGTTTAGCTGCCGGGTCGACAACAACACCTGTACCGTCGTGATTTGTTTTCAGACGATAATGTGTAACAACTGCACATTCTTTGGCGAAACCTTCTACGTGTTCGGCTTCTTTGCTTAAGAATGATTTCGGGATCAACAGCGGGAAGTAAGCGTTTACGTGTCCTGTTTCTTTGAACATATCATCGAGGATACGTTGCATTTTTTCCCAAATAGCGTATCCGTAAGGTTTGATAACCATACAGCCACGTACAGCAGAGTTCTCTGCTAAATCCGCTTTAATAACCAGATCCTGGTACCACTGGGAGTAGTTTACACTTCTCTTGGTCAGTTCTTTCAGCTCTTTTGCCATCTTTCTTTAATTCTATGTTATTTTCAATGATTCCAAATAATATCGCGCAAAGGTACAAAAATATTTAGAATGCGATTACAGGCTTTGTTTATTTAGCTGATTGATTTTCTGCAAATACTTATGTATAATTTCAATATGTTCTTTGAGAGTTTCCTTTCCGTATTGCTCCAGTAAATCGGGATAATTTTTAAGAAGTGTCATCATCTTTTCGGAGCCAACTTTATCCAGTTCTTTCGTTGCTGGATCCATTTCGTAATAAACGCGGGAAGAGGCTTCATTGGCAGCTTGAACGGCACCTCCAATAACCCCGAATGCTGCAGCAGCACTCGGACCAACCGAGATTGCATAGAAATAAACTTTTCCCTGACAGACTATTGCAGGGGCAAACCAGGCTCCGATAACGCGTTTTTTGAATTTCAATTTTCGACAGTTTACGTATAGAGAATCATTGACCTCTATTGCGTAAATTTTTGTTTTAATTAATTTGTCAGTCTCTTTATCTCCGTTGTATATTTTATAGTCAGCACCTCCGGACATGAATATCTGGTTCTTGGTCCGTTTTTCAACAATCACGCTTAATGTTGTATCATAGTTTCCATTTAATAGATCGGTAATACTGTTGTACGATTTACATGGTTTCTGGGCAAAAAGACCTTGCGTAAGCAGGAAAAGGCATAAAATAAGATAAGTTGTTCTCATTGTATATCGAGTTAGATTGAATTAGGGGCGAAATATAGAAATAAAAAGGCAACCTTAAAATAAGATTGCCTTTTTATAATATTGAAAATTAATTCTTATTTGTACGGTTCGCCTTTAACAGCAGCGATACCCGGCAGAACTTTACCTTCGATAGCTTCTAGCAAAGCACCACCACCTGTAGATACATAAGATACTTCGCTTGCAATACCGAACTTGTTAACGCAAGCAACAGAGTCGCCACCACCAACAAGAGAGAATGCACCGTTCTTAGTAGCTTCAACGATAGCGTTACCTACTGCACGAGAACCGTCAGTGAAGTTTTCGAATTCGAATACGCCTGTAGGACCGTTCCAAAGGATAGTCTTAGATTTCTTGATAACGTCAGCGTAGATTTCGATAGTCTTAGGACCGATGTCAAGACCTTCCCATCCGTCAGGAATTTCGTTAACGTTAGCAAATTTAGTATTTGCGTCGTTGCTGAAAGCATCAGCGATCTTAGCGTCGACAGCCAATACCAGGTTTACACCTTTTTCTTTTGCTTTCTTCATCAGGTCGAGAGCCAGATCCAGTTTGTCATCTTCGCAGATAGAGTTACCGATCTTGCCGCCCATAGCCTTAGTGAAAGTATAAGTCATACCACCTGTTACGATCAGGTTATCTACTTTGTTCAGCAGGTTTTCGATGATTTCGATTTTAGAAGAAACTTTAGAACCACCCATGATAGCGGTAAACGGACGAGCGATGTCGTTCATTACTTTTTCTACAGCTTTTACTTCTTTTTCCATCAGGTAACCGAACATTTTGTGGTCAGCATCGAAGTAATCAGCGATCAGCGCCGTAGAAGCGTGAGCACGGTGAGCAGTACCGAATGCATCGTTTACATAGCAGTCTGCATAAGAAGCCAATCTCTTAGTGAATTCTTTCTGGCTTTCTTTTACTGCTTTTTTAGCAGCTTTCTTTTCGTCGTCTGTTGCATCTTCAGCCAAACCTCTGGGTTTACCTTCTTCTTCTGCATAGAAACGAAGGTTTTCCAGCAATAAAGCTTCGCCCGGTTGCAGAGCAGCAGCTTTAGCACCAGCTTCTTCACCAATACAGTCGTTAGCAAACTGAACTTCTACGCCCAGTAATTCAGATACACGACCCAAAATATGTTTCAGTGAAAATTTATCAGTAACGCCTTTCGGACGACCCAGGTGAGAACCTATGATTACACTGCCACCGTCTGCCAGGATCTTCTTAAGAGTAGGAAGAGCGGCACGAATACGGGTGTCGTCTGTGATGTTGAAGTTTTCGTCCAATGGAACGTTGAAGTCAACTCTTACAAATGCCTTTTTGCCGGCAAAATTGAAATTGTCAATTGATTGCATAACTCTTGTATTTAAATTTCTGTATAAAATGTCTTTCTTAGCGCTCGCAAACTTACACAAAAATATTTTATTTCAATGTTACATTTGCAGAATAATTCGGTCTGTTTAGCATACAAATGGCTTCTTTTAGGGTTGTCTATATATAATGTATAGGAAAGGTTCGTTTGTTATCGCATCCATAACAGAGCTTTAACGGATTAGGAAAGGAAATGCTTGTACGATAGTTTTTTTTTAATTCTTTTAAAAGTATCTAATACTCTCTGTCTATATATTTGCCTCCGGCTAATAAGTAATCATTTTTGTATACTCTATAAAAATCATTATGAAAATGCAAATTAACTGTTTAAACCTATTATTTGTACTGTTATTGGGGATAATCCCTTGTAGTAAAGTCCACGCTGATGATTCTGAAAAGAGCGTGATGTTGTACACTCCCTACACAAAGATAGCGGTTCCGCCGGGGGAGTCGATCGATTACAGTATTGACGTCATTAACAAAAGTGACGAAGTGAAAAACGCAACTATCTCTGTCGAGGGAATGCCTCGGGGATGGAGTTATGAAGTAAAGTCCGGGGGATATTCGATCAGCCAGCTTTCGGTCCTTCCGGATGAGAAGAAGAATTTTTCCCTGAAGGTGGAAGTGCCGGTGAAAGTGAATAAGGGAACTTATAATTTTACGGTTTCGGCTGATGGCATGGCAAAACTTCCGCTTACTATTACCGTTTCCAAGCAGGGAACTTATCAGACAGACTTCACAACTACCCAGCCAAATATGGAAGGTAATTCCAAATCTACTTTTACCTTTAATGCAACGATCAAGAATCGTACTGCGGAACAACAACTTTATGCCCTGACGGCTGAAGTGGAAAGAGGTTGGAATGTGGTGTTTAAGCCTAATTATAAGCAGGCGACATCTGCACAGGTAGAACCGAACGCGACTCAAAATATAACGATCGATGTCAATCCGCCGGCAAATGTAGCAGCAGGAACTTATAAAATCCCCGTTCATGCATCGACTGGTTCTACTTCTGCCGATCTGGAACTGGAAGTAGTCATCACCGGTTCCTATGAAATGGAACTGACGACACCGAGGGGATTGCTTAGTTCGGATATAACGGCTGGCGATACCAAGCGGATAGATCTGGTAGTAAAAAATAACGGTTCCGGTGAGTTGAAAGATGTAACATTTTCAGCAAGCAAACCGGTAGACTGGGAAGTCTCTTTCGATCCTGCCAAGGTCGTAAAACTGGGGGCAGGACAGAGCACAAATGTGGTGGCTATCGTAAAGGCTTCCAAAAAGGCGCTTCCGGGCGATTATGTTACAAAAATGGAAGCAAAGACGCCGGAAGTTAATGCTACTGCAGATTTCCGTATCTCCGTAAAGACCCCGATGGTTTGGGGATGGGTCGGTGTATTTATTATAGTGGTAGTATTAGGTGGTGTGTATTATCTGTTCCGCAAATACGGAAGGAGGTAAGCCATGTGCCAGCATGTTATCGAACTAACCGGCTTGACAAAGAAGTACGGAGGTTTTACGGCAGTGAACGATTTGAATCTCACTGTTGAGAAAGGTGATATATTTGGTTTGCTTGGCCCTAATGGTGCCGGTAAATCAACAACTATCCTGATGATGCTCGGACTGACCGAACCTACTTCCGGGTCAGTAAAGGTCTGTGGTATAGATTCGACTACCCACCCGATAGAGGTAAAAAGGAAAGTCGGTTACCTACCCGAAGACGTAGGTTTTTATGATGATATGACCGGAATAGAGAACCTGGTTTACACGGCTCAGTTGAATGGTATTCCTAAAAGCGAAGCGATACAGAAAGCGGAGCAGCTACTAGACAGGGTGGGCTTGACTAATGAAGGAAAGAAGAAAGCCGGGAAATATTCCCGGGGTATGCGTCAGCGTCTGGGACTGGCGGATGTGTTGATAAAAGAGCCGGAAGTAATTATTTTGGATGAACCGACATCGGGAATAGATCCGTCCGGTGTACGCGAATTTATGGATTTAATTCATCAGTTGAGCCATGAGGACGGTTTGACGGTCTTATTCTCTTCCCATCATTTGGATCAGGTTCAGCAGGTTTGCAACCGGGTCGGGTTATTTAGCGGTGGTAAACTACTGGCTGATATCAGGCTGGCCGAGTTGCAAAAAGAAGAACATGCGCTCGAACATATTTATAATCGTTATTTCGAAGGAGGTAAAGATCATGAATAGAATATATCATCCTTTTTGGGTAATTGTAAACAAGGAAGTCTCCGACCATGTGAGAAGTTGGCGGTTTATCATTCTGATCGTCATAATTGCGTTGACTTGTATGGGGGCGTTGTACACTGCCCTTACTAATATCGGTGCTTCTATTAAACCGAATGATCCGGATAATGCATTCTTGTTTCTGAAGCTGTTTACCGTATCAGATGGGACGTTGCCCTCCTTTGTCGTATTTATCAGCTTTTTAGGGCCATTGTTAGGAATCGCCCTCGGATTCGATGCGATCAATTCGGAGCAAAACAGGGGTACGCTTAGTCGTATCCTGTCACAACCGATTCATCGGGATTATCTGATCAATGCGAAGTTTGTGGGAGCTTTGATCGTGATAGCGATTATGCTGTTTTCGTTAGGCTTTTTGGTGATGGGTTTTGGGTTGATTGCTATCGGTATTCCGCCAACGGCAGAAGAGTTTCTGAGGATGGTGTTCTTTATTATTGTCAGTATCTTCTACGTGGCCTTTTGGCTGAATTTGTCGATATTCTTTTCCATACAATTCCGTCAGGCGGCGACTTCTGCATTGGCTTGTGTGGCAATTTGGTTGTTTTTCAGTGTTTTTTATAATATGATCATTAATCTGATAGGAAAAGCACTCAGTCCTTCCGGATTTGCCAGCGATTATCAGATAATCAGTTACCAGCGCTTTATGCTTAATCTGTTACGTTTCGCACCGAGCCAGTTGTTCAGTGACGCAACGACCACATTGCTGATGCCTTCTGTCAGAAGTTTGGGGCCGTTGACTATGGAACAGGTTCATGGAGCTATTCCCAGTCCGTTGCCTTTAGGACAGAGCCTGATGGTTGTCTGGCCGCAATTGACCGGGCTGATTGCGGCGACGGTTGTTTGTTTCGCTTTATCATATGTATCTTTTATGAGGAGAGAAGTTCGTTCCCGGTAATTTGATAAATTAGAAAAGGCTCTTATCCGATGTAGGGATGAGAGCCTTTCTTTATTCATTGTATATCTACCTTTTGGTTATACGGCTTCCAGCTTAAAGCGCAGGCGTAATCTTCCGTCTGCATAATCATAGTTAAGCAGTTTGAACCGTCCAATTTCGGAGGTATTGCCGACGTGGGCGCCAATGCATGCACAAGTATCGTAATCTCCAACACGAACGATACGTAGTGTCTCGCTGGCATCTTCCGGTAATTTGCTGAGATCGACAATGGCACCGGCTTCCGATTTCGGGATAAAGTCGACTGTTACAGGTAGATGTTGATCTATCACTTCGTTTATCCGTCGTTCTACTTCTGCCATCATTTCAGCAGTAGGCGCTTCTGACAATTCATAATCGCACTTGCTCTTTTTTCTTTCTATATGGGCGTTCCTGGAACGGGGACAACCGAACATTCGGACCATCGTCTGGTTAAGAATATGTTCGGCCGTGTGCATAGGTGGATACTCGGCCTTGTTGTGCTCGTTTAATTGAAGTTCTTGTTCCATAAATAAATTGAATATCTCTGTTTTTGATTATTTATTCTGCAATATCCTTTTTCAAAAGGCTATATACATTAATATCTGTGTATTCACCGTTTATTAAAAGTTCACCGTCGCGTTCCGTTCCTTCTTGTTTGAATCCTAAGCGTTGGGGAATGGCATTGCTGGCTGTATTGCCTATGGCACATCTTATTTGAATACGATTGAATCCTTTTTCACAGAGAGCTAACAGGCATAAATGATGTACGGCCCTGGTAACAAGACCTTTTCCTCTGTATTCAGGAAGTAGCCAATAACCTATTTCCGTACGATGGTTGGCACGGTCTGAGAAATGAAAACCGATCAGTCCGCAAATACTTTTCCCTTTCTCAATCATATAGACGATATCCCGTTCTTCATACGGAACCTGTAACGAAGATGAAAGGAAGGCTTGTTCATCGCCAACACTTTTCAGGCCATCGACAAAAGGTAGCCAGGTCCGTAAGTCGTCACGATTTTTATCTATTGCATCGAAAATGATTCCGGCATCTTCGTAAATAGCTTCACGGATGGTATAACCCGGAACACCGAAAGACGAGACATGAGGATAAATACATTTCTCGAATGCTTTCCTTATATTATTGCCTCTGTAACGAACTTCTCCTGTATATTGGAATCCCAGCGAATCGATCAGGTGAAGCATATATTCATTGTCGTAATTTGTGTCGACGCGAAAGTTATAGATTCCTTTCTGACGACTGACCTCTTCGGCTTCCAGCATAAAACGTTTAGCTATTCCTTGATGTTTCATTTCATCGGCAACAGCCAAACGATGGACAATCATATAAGGTAATTCATTCGTCCATTTTCCATCGATATCTTTATATACAGGTTCTCCGTCAAAAGAGATAACACCGTATGCAACCACTTTATTTCCTTTGCAGAAGACATAACCGTTGCCGGTCTTAATGTCTTGACTGATCGTTTCGAGAGCCGGATAGCTTTCGTCCCATTGATGGCTGTTGAGCCGGCGCATTTGTTCTTTTGCTTGTCCGATAATAACCCAGATACGTTCGATATCTGTTTCTTCAGCTTTTCTGAATAGTAAGTCTGAAGCGATTTTCCTGTTGTCCATAGTATACTTATATTTCAGCAGATGCAAATATAATGATATATTTCGGGCAATCGGATATTTTTTGAAGAAGTAGGGGGAGGGAAGAAGGAGGATGTGCCAAAAAGACGATATCTGCGTCTGGTTTATTTATTTTGGCACATCTTCCGTAGTTATCTTGATCGATTAAAATTCATAGTGGAAACCGAATGTCAGGTCTTCAGAACTCAAGCTGATACCGGATGTACTGTTGCCATATTTGTAATCATCGCGGTAACCTGCAAATCCGTATTTAGTAACGAATGTAAGGTTCTTGCATATCTCAAGAGCGATACCCGGCTTAATACCGATTTCAAAGCCGTTGACACTGTCGTTGCTTTCTTTTTTATAAGTAGAAACACCTACACCACCATCCACGAATAAACGGACAATACCTTTTTCAAAGAAAGAGAAACGTGCATAAGGAGCAAAATTGAATGCGTTAGCCTTTAACTCGCCATTCTTGAAATGAGTATAACCGATTTCTGCAGCGATAGCCCAGGTCTTGTTCAGGTTATAACCGACTTCAGGGGCGATAGTAAAATTGGTGACATCTGCGTTCTTGTCGTGAGTCAGATTGAAAGAACCACCTACATAAACCTGTGCATCAGCACTGACGATTGCCATAAATGCAACCACCAAAGTAAAAATCAACTTTTTCATCTTTGCTTGTATTTTAAACGTTAAATGTAAACGGGCGCAAAGATAAACAAAAATAAACATATGTTGTACGACATAAATATTTTATTGTTTGTCTTGCTTATTACAGAATATCCTTAACTTTGCCGCCGTAACAATTAACAAAAAAGCATTATGTCAGTTGCAAAGAGGGATTTAGATGATACAAGAAAGGTGACTACACATCGCCTGATGGAAATGAAACAACGTGGAGAAAAAATATCCATGTTGACAGCTTACGATTATTCAATGGCTAAACTGATCGATCAGGCAGGTATGGATGTTATCCTGGTCGGCGATTCTGCATCGAATGTGATGGCCGGAAATGTAACAACGCTTCCTATAACACTGGACCAAATGATTTATCATGGTAAATCTGTTATGAAAGCCGTTAATCGTGCGTTGGTAGTAGTAGACCTGCCTTTCGGTACCTATCAGGGTAATTCGAAAGAGGCTTTGGCTTCCGCTATCCGTGTCATGAAGGAAACACATGCCGATTGTATTAAACTGGAGGGAGGAAGTGAAATAAGAGAATCTATTGAACGCATCCTTTGTGCAGGTATACCTATAATGGGACATTTGGGTTTGACTCCGCAGTCTATCAATAAATTCGGTACTTATACAGTTCGTGCCCGTGAAGAAGCTGAAGCACAGAAGCTGATTGACGATGCTCACCTTTTGGAAGAGATCGGCTGTTTTGCCATCGTGTTGGAAAAGATTCCGGCAGAGTTGGCAGCACGTGTCGCTTCTGAGCTGACTATTCCTATTATTGGTATCGGTGCCGGTGGAGGTGTAGACGGCCAGGTTTTGGTTATGCATGATATGCTGGGTATCAACATGGGATTCTCTCCGCGCTTCCTTCGTAGATATGCTAATATCGGCGAAGAGATCACTCGTGCCGTACAGGCTTACATCGAGGATGTGAAGACACAGGATTTCCCGAACGAAAAAGAGCAGTATTAATACTGATTGAACTTATAAGAAGCACGTGTTTCGTGCTGTTGATTCTGTTTTGCCACCGTGATGGCAAATGTCTGCCACTAGGATGGCAGAACATTGCCATTACGGTGGCAGGACTCTGCCATCCTAGTGGCAGAATCGTTCGCTTAGCATAAAACCTTTCCATTATTATTGATGAACATCTTATAGATCATGAAATCGCACCTTTTAATAGGAGCCGCTTCTTCGGGAAGTGGGAAGACAACATTTACACTCGGACTACTTCGGGCATTGAAGAACCGGGGAGAGGTAGTCAGACCCTTTAAATGCGGACCGGATTATATCGATACACGCCACCATAAGATGGCCGCCGGCTTCCCTTCTGTAAATCTGGATAGTTTCATGATGTCGGAGCAACATATAAAGGAACTGTATCGGCATTATACTTCCGAAGCCGATTATGCAGTGACCGAAGGAGTGATGGGGCTTTTTGACGGATACGACGGAATGAAAGGCAGTAGTGCTGAAATAGCAGGTCTGTTGGGTATTCCGGTCATACTGATTGTCAATGCAAAGAGTACGGCTTACTCTGTCGCTCCATTATTATATGGATTCAAAAACTTCCATAAAGAACTTAATCTGGTTGGTGCGGTTTTCAATTTTGTCGCTTCGGAGAATCATTATTCTTTTCTGAAGCAAGCATGTCTCGATGCCGGGGTGGAAGCGTTAGGATATCTCCCTAAACAAGCGGATGTAGAGATTCCCAGCCGTCATTTAGGTCTATCATTAGATGAGGCATTTTGTTTCGATACGTTTGCCGATCGTGTAGCAGATTTGGTGGAAAAGCATGTCGATATAGACCGGCTTTTGGAGCTGACGGCTTATCAGTCTGATGCCTCGACCTCCCATCTTCTTACTCAATCAGGAGAAAATACACCGCCTTCCTTAAGAATATCGATTGCCAGGGATGCCGCTTTCAATTTTGCTTATGAAGAGAATATCCGGTTGTTGCATCGATTAGGTAAGGTTACCTTTTTCAGTCCTCTGAAAGATACGACATTGCCGGCGTCTGATTTTGTCTATTTACCCGGAGGATATCCTGAATTATATTTATCTGAGTTGTCTTCCAACCAGCCAATGCTCCGGTCAATCCGACAATATGTGGAAGCAGGAGGGAGGCTGTTGGCGGAATGTGGCGGAATGATGTATTTATGTAATGAGATAAGATCGATAGAAGGAACTATTTACCCGATGGTTGGCCTGTTCAATCAGTCGGCTACTATGGAACAGATGAAGCTTCGCCTGGGATATCGTACCTTACATTATAAAGACTATACAATGAAAGGACATGAATTTCATTATTCCTGTGTCTTGCCCTGCGAAGAACATCTTGCATCAGTTGCTACCGCGCAAACGGCAAAAGGAGTCTCTGTCGATACTCCACTTTACAGGTATAAGAACGTGCTGGCAGGTTATACACACCTGTATTGGGGTGACAATACGAATAATAAATGGTTTATAGACTATTTGAACGGACTTATTTAGCCATAGCCTGTACTTTCAGTTCTTTGGGCATCTTCTCGATGGCATATCTTAATGAGGTACGGGGCATAGTTGCTTTTTTCGACATCACATAATCGAATACCTCTTCCTGATGAGCTTCGCTGGCAGCTTTCAGCATCCAGCCATATCCTTTTTGTACCAGATCGTCCGGGTCGTAAAGAAGAATATCTGCGATCTCGAAAATATCTTGCAGGAACATCCCTTTCCTGGCAGGAATAATCAGGGTAACGGCAGCCGCACGTTTGGTCCAGCGGTTATCCGACCGTGCCCATTCTTTCAACCGGGATATATAGTCCGGATACATTTCAAGGAATGTCCCGACCGTATGATTGCATAATGTGTCGCAGGATGCCCAATTGTTGACATACGAGTTTACCCATTTCTCAAATACGGTAAAGTCTTCCGGTTGGTATTGTGTATGAATATAGTAAGACCAGTTACATGCAATGTATGATTCCTCCGAATAACCGGATTCCCACAGTGCTTCACATAAAGAAAAGATTTCGTTCTTAGGAAGTTCTTTGATCGACGTGAAAAGTTCTTTACTGATCTTGTTGACAAGAGGAACCTTTACACCATGATACAGGATATTTTCCTTGAAGAAGTTCTGGGCATTGTCACGAGTCTTTTCGTCTATGTTTTCAATGAGTGCCTGTTGTACTGTTTCTATGATTGTTTGCATAAGGTAGTCTTAATAATTTACTGCAAACATACATATTTTTATTATATATGCCGGTTTTATCGAAATAATCCTTATTTTCGTGAACACTAATAATTCATACCATGGTCAATACTATTTTTCTCGGTATCGCAATAGTTGCTTCAGCTATATTTCTGATACAGTTTATCATGTCTATCTTTTTCGGTGACCTGGATACAGATACGGATATCGATGCAGATCTTAGTAGTGCCGTATCATTCAAAGGTTTTACTCATTTTTGTATCGGCTTCGGTTGGTATATGTATATTGCTAAAAGTACATCCATATCGACTTTCCTGATCGGTATACTGATCGGATTGGCTTTCGTTTTCGTCTTATGGTTCCTTTATAAAAAAGCCTATCAGCTTCAGAAAGAGAATAAACCGGAGAAGACGGAAGCCCTTGTCGGTCGTGAATGTTCGATTTATGCACAAGACGGTGTTCGCTATTTCGTGCAGGTAGCTCAGAATGGAGCCTTGCGTGAGGTGGAAGTCCGTTCTCTGGAAGGAAAAAAGTATCAGACAGGAGATCGTACGATTATCTGCAAAGTAGAATCAGGAACAATTTATATACAATAACAAACTCAAGGATTAAGTTATGACACAGGAAATGTTAATTATGGTAGCCATTCTGGTAGTGGTTATCATCCTTTCTTTTATCGGAATATTATCCCGGTATCGTAAATGTAAGAGTGATGAAGTGCTGGTAGTGTATGGTAAGACATCCGGTGAGAAATCCGCTAAACTTTATCATGGTGGGGCCGCTTTCGTTTGGCCTATCATTCAGGGGTATGAGTTCCTTTCCATGAAACCTCTTCAGATAGACTGCAAACTGACCGGAGCCTTGTCTGCCCAAAATATCCGTGTGGATGTTCCGACAACCATTACGGTGGCGATCAGTACCGACCCCGAAGTGATGCAGAATGCAGCCGAACGTCTGTTGGGGTTGCAACCGGAAGATAAACAGAACCTTATTACCGATGTCGTGTACGGTCAGATGCGTCTGGTTATCGCCGACATGACAATCGAGGAACTGAACTCCGACCGTGATAAATTCCTGTCTAAGGTACGCGACAATATCGATACGGAGCTGCGCAAATTCGGTCTTTACCTGATGAACATCAACATCAGTGATATCCGTGATGCCGCCAACTATATCGTCAACCTCGGTAAAGAAGCGGAAAGCAAGGCTTTGAACGAAGCCCAGGCAAATATCGAAGAACAGGAAAAGCTGGGTGCCATCAAGATTGCCAACCAGATTCGTGAACGTGAAACTACTGTTGCCGAGACGCGCAAAGATCAGGATATTGCGATTGCTGAAACCAAGAAACAACAGGAAATTTCTGTGGCTAATGCCGATAAGGAGCGTATCGCACAGGTTGCCGTAGCCAATGCAGAAAAGGAATCGCAGGTTGCCCGTGCCGAAGCCGATAAGAATATCAATATCGAAAGAGCGAACACTGATAAGGAAAGCCGCGTGGCTGAATTGAATTCCGATATGGAAATCAAGAAAGCCGATGCCGGAAGAAAAGCTGCCGTAGGACGAAACGAAGCAAACAAGGAAGTGGCGAAGTCGGATGCCGAACTTGCCGTAACTCAGGCGGAAGCCAATAAACAGGCCGGTGAAGCAGCAGCCAAATCGGAAGCCTCTGTACAGGCTGCCCGCGAAATTGCACAACGTGAAGTGGAAGAAGCGAAAGCCAAAAAGGTAGAATCTGCCCTGAAAGCACAAAAGATCGTACCGGCCGAGATTGCCCGTCAGGAAGCGATCCTGCAAGCTGAAGCTGTTGCCGAAAAGATGATTCGTGAAGCTGAAGCGAAAGCAAAGGCAACATTGGCACAGGCCGAAGCCGAAGCAAGAGCTATCCAGATGAAACTGGAAGCCGAAGCTGAAGGTAAAAAGAAATCCTTGCTTGCTGAAGCCGATGGTTTCAAGGCGATGGTTGAGGCTGCCGAATCGAATCCGGCTATCGCTATTCAGTATAAGATGGTGGATCAGTGGAAAGAAATAGCTGGTGAGCAGGTGAAAGCATTCGAACATATGCAGCTGGGTGATATTACTGTCTTTGACGGTGGTCAGGGTACAACCGGTAATTTCCTGAATCAGTTAGTTAAAACAGTGGCTCCGAGTCTGGGCGTATTGGATAAATTGCCTATCGGTGATACTGTAAAAGGAATCATCCATCCGGAAGAAAAAGAAGAAAAGAAAGATACAACGAAGAAGTAATATGAGAATTTATACCAGAGGAGGAGATAAAGGTCGTACCGGTATCCACGGCGGCGAACGGGTAGACAAAGACGATATCCGTATCGAAGCGAACGGTACATTGGATGAAGTGAATGCACAAATCGGTATCGTGCGGGCTTTATTGCCTCCTGAACATGAATGGCAGGATGTCTTGGGTAAGATACAGCGGGAACTGATGGTAGTTATGTCGCGTGTAGCGACCCCGTCGGTTATCCGTGATAAGAATCCGAACAGTCTTTCGGAAGACCTGGTGTCTTTCTGCGAACAGCAGATCGATACCCTGACCGCGCAGATGGAAGATAACGGATTTTTCATCCTTCCGGGAGGAACATTGATCTCCGCCCATCTGCAACTGGCCCGTACGATTGTCCGTCGTGCCGAACGTCGTTTGTGGACGTTGAACAGGCAAGATCCCGTCGAAGAGAATATCCTTCAATTTACCAATCGCTTGTCCGATCTACTCTTTACGATGGCACGGTATGAGATGTTCAAACAAGATCATGCGGAGGAGCGTTGGAATTCTTTCTTGTATAAGAGAAAAAAGAAAGAATAATATTCGTTTTTGTTTTGCCATAAGTTTCAATAGTTTCAAAAGTGATGCCGCGATTATAATCTGGTGTCACTTTTGGTATAAAGAAAGTATTGTGTAAGTTTGTTTACTTTTTTATACTCAAGAGATCGTTTGTTACCTTATAAATTTAATTGAGCGAATGGATAAACTTGCTTCTTATATGATTGAATCAATTCGATCGGGGGATATTAAATCTTTCGAAATTGTATTCAAGACTTATTATAATCGTTTATGTATTTACGCTAATGGTTATATTCATGATGCGGAACAGGTAAAACTCATTGTGAATGATGTGTTTATCAATTTATGGGAGAAACGTACTGATTTAAGAATAGAGATATCCCTGGATGGATATTTATACAAAAGCGTTCGTAATCATTGCATCAATTATTTACAGAGGGAAAAGAAGAAGACAGAAATGATTTCTTCTGATTTGGATATTATACTCTCTGATGAAAATGCATCATATCATCCAGTTTCCGACGATTACCCTATGGATCTTCTTCTGGTGGGGGAGTTGGATGAAAAAATAAAAAAAGTAGTAGATACTCTTCCTCCCCAATGCCGTGAAATATTTATTCTTAGTAGAATTGAAAACTATTCGAATGAAGAAATTGCTAAAAAACTTAACTTATCGGTGGGCACTGTTAAGTCGCAAATATTTAGGTCTTTAACTAAATTGAGAAAGGAGCTGTCAGACTATTTTCCATATCTTATTTTAATAATTCATCCTTTTTTGTAAAAATAATCCATCCGGTTTGTAAACCGGAATAAAAAATGTGTGTCATTCTATATAGAGCACAACAAATATGTGCGCATCATATAGAATAGACATGGAAGATAAAACTAATATACCGGATCACATCAAACAGCTATTGATCGACTATCTGTCAGGAACTCTTTCTGGAAAGGACAGAGACCATTTAGAGCGTTGGATGAAGGAAGCTCCGGAGCATCGGAATCTGGTGAAAGAAATAAGTGAAATCTGGCAAGTATCCTCCATTTTGAAAGATAAACCGGATTTTGATGCCAATGAGGCCTGGACGAATGTGTTGCAAGCAATTTCTGTAAAGAAGAAAACTCCGGTATTTTTTATTATCCGCCTGAAACCCTGGCTGCGAATAGCAGCGATGCTAATTCTGGCATTTTCGTTAGGTATTATCAGTAAAGGTTATTGGGAAAAAGATACCTCCGATGTTACAATGCTGGTCGAAATGTCGACTCCCGATAAATCCAAAGCCTATATAACATTGCCTGACAGTACGCGTATATGGCTTAACTCCGGATCGAATGTCCGGTATTCAAAGAATTATGGTGTAAGCGAACGTGATATTCAACTGGAAGGGGAAGCTTATTTCGTTGTGGCAAAAAATAGGGAATTGCCTTTTATTGTTCATACTTCCGGAATCACAGTTCAGGCTTTAGGAACTATGTTTAATGTCAGGTCGTATCCCGAAGATAATAAAGTGGAAACAGCATTGGAGGAGGGATCCGTGTTGTTAACGGCTCACTCTGTCGATGGAAAAGAGGTCACTTCAGTCACATTGACTCCCAACCAGGTTGCTTCTTATCTGAAAGGGGAGAATCACTTTACGGTAGAGAATGCTCCTTCAGCTCAATATACTACCTGGAAAGAATCCCGATGGACTATAAGAAAAGAACCATTGGGGAATTTCTTTAAAATGCTGGAAAGCCGGTACCACGTAACTATTACTTATCCGGCAGATAAATTGCAACAACATACATTTAGCGGAACAATTGTAGATGAAACTCTTGAAGAAGTTTTGGATATGGTGAAACTAACATCTCCTATTGACTATTCTATGGATAATGGACAAGTGATTATAAAGATGAACCTGAAACAACAGGAGAAGTTTGAGAAATTAATTAAACAATAAAATGAAGGAGGACTGCCTATGGGGAATGCATGAATGTGAAAAAAAGTGGGCATGAAAGGTTGGCAGACCTTTCACACCCCAAATTTAATTTATGAATCTGACTTCCGGAGTACTAGTCATAAGCCGGTAAGTCAAACTTAAAACTATTACAAATATATGAAAAGCATTGAACAAAAAAAACAATTGCGCATAATGAAGTTATTTCTAGTGTTCAATTTGATATTTATTATGGGTGTTTCGGCCTCTGTATATTCGCAGAATACGAAATTTACTGTGAACTATGTGGATATCACAGTGAAAGAAATGTTTGATAAGTTAGAGAGTCAGAGTGAATTCCGTTTTTTTTATAATGATCAGTTTCTTGATTTAGAGAGAAAGGTCTCTCTAAATGTGAAAGACAAGAAGATGGAAGATATTCTCAATTTTTTGTTTTCAAGTTCCCCGGTAACTTATAAGATTCTGGATAATAACAGGATTGTTATTATGCCCAAGGCATCTCCTGTCGTACATCAGCAAGATTCGGAAATCTCAGGTATGGTAACTGACAGTAAAGGAGAACCTCTGATTGGAGTAAGTATTGTCATTCAAGGATCGAACAGCGGAACTGTAACCGATATGGATGGGCATTTTAATTTAAAGGTACCTGGTCAAGATGCCGTATTAATTGTTTCTTATATCGGTTACTCCAAGCAGCAGGTTCCAGTTGGTTCACGACGTACTTTTTCAATAATGCTGGATGAAGATACACAAAAGCTGGATGAAGTGGTAGTTATCGGGTTTGGTACTCAGAAAAAAGTGAACTTGACAGGTGCTGTTGGTACGGTAAATGCAGAAGCTTTGGAAGCACGGCCTGTAATGACTGCCGCCCAGGCATTGCAAGGAATGGTTCCCGGTTTACAGATCGTACAGAATAATGGAGGATTGGAGAACAGGGCCAGTATAAATATTCGTGGAACGGCTACTATTGGAGATGGTTCAACGGGAGGACCTCTTATCCTTATCGATGGGATGGAAGGGGATATTAATGCTATCAATCCTCAGGATATAGAGAATATATCCGTCTTGAAGGATGCTGCTGCTTCTTCAGTTTATGGTTCGCGTGCCCCGTTCGGTGTTATTTTGGTAACGACAAAAACGGGTAAAACCGGTAAACCTGTAATTAACTATAACAATAGTTTCCGTTGGAATCAACCGACAATGCTTCCAGAGATGATGGATTCGTATACATTTGCTCTTTATTTTAATGATGCATGTACCAACAATGGGCAACAACCGCAATTCTCTCCGGATCACCTTCAGCGTATTCTTGATTATCAGCAGGGTAAAATAACCAATTCTACTATTCCCCGTCCTACAAATCCTCAGTATTGGGCTGATGGATATTCTGATGGTAATGATAATGTGGATTGGTATAAAGCCTTATATAGAGACTGGACTTTTTCGCAGGAGCATAATTTTAGTGTAAATGGCGGTAGTGAACGTATTAATTATTATGCTTCGCTTAACTATTTGGATCAAAACGGCTTGATGGTATTTAATCAGGACACCTATGATCGGTATTCTGCAACTGCTAAAATGAATATTAAGTTAAATGACTGGGTTACTCTGAATTATAGTAATCGTTTTATACGTGAGGATTTCGGACGTCCTTCAGCTTTGACCGAGACCTTCTTTTCGGATGTAGCCCGTCAGGGATGGCCTACCCTGGTTTTATATGACCCCAACGGATATCTTTATTCTACTCCTTCACCGGCTTTAGGATTGCGTGATGGCGGACGGGATCGGACTCAGACCGATTATCTTTACCAACAAGGACAATTGACAATTGAACCGATAAAGAACTGGAAAACGTATGTTGATTTTAATTACCGAATTAAATCAGCTAATCGTCATTGGGATAGTCAGCAATTGTTTAATCATGATGTGAACGGTGAACCTTATTTGTATCAGACAGCATCGAATGTGCATGAGGATCAGCTGAAAGAAAACTACATGAATATAAATGCCTATACAGAGTATAGCCATTCCCTAGCATCGGGACATAATTTTAAAGGAATGTTCGGTTTTCAGTCTGAAATGATGAGGAAGTCGGCTTTCGGATTACAACGGGACGGCATCATTATCCCATCTTTACCGTCAGTAGACCTGACAACAGGAACTGATAGTAACGGAGGTATGGTGACACCTGCTGTGAATGGCGAATATCAACGTTGGACAACTGCAGGTTTCTTTGGTCGTATCAATTATGATTTTAATGGAAAATATCTGGCAGAAGTAAATTTAAGGTATGATGGAACTTCCCGTTACCGACAGGAACAGCGTTGGAATTTATTCCCTTCATTCTCGTTGGGATGGAATATCGCTCGTGAGCAGTTCTGGGAAACTTTGGCTGACTATGTGGGGACATTGAAGCTGAGAGGCTCTTATGGCGAATTGGGAAATCAAAATACGAGTTCGTGGTATCCTACTTATCAGATTATGGATGTAAAGGCAAATAATGGCAGTTGGCTGATTAACGGTGCTAAGCCTAATACTGCATTGGCTCCGGGACTTATCAGTTCTTTATTAACCTGGGAAAGAGTGAAGTCGTGGAATATAGGTTTGGATATCGGTGCATTCAACAACCGCCTGACATCTTCTTTTGATTATTACACTAGAAATACTTTGGATATGGTTGGTCCGGCTCCTGAGCTACCGGTCAGTTTAGGTACGGCTGTCCCGAAAGCGAATAATACAGACTTAAGAACCTATGGTTTTGATTTTGAAATCGCATGGACAGACCGTTTAAAAAATGGACTCGGATATGGACTGAAGTTCATATTATCTGATTCTCAGACAAAGATTACCCGTTATCCGAATACAACCGGAAGATTGGATACGTATCGTACCGGACAAATGATGGGAGAGATATGGGGATATACAACTCTCGGTATCGCAAAATCGCAGGAAGAAATGGACACTTACCTGGCTTCACTTCCAAACGGAGGACAAGATGCATTGGGTAATAAATGGGAGGCTGGCGATATAATGTTTGCCGATATTAATGGAGACGGCAAAATAGATAACGGAGCAAATACCCTGAATAGTCATGGTGATTTGAAAAAGATAGGAAACTCGACCCCTCGTTATCAATTTGGTATCGATCTGAATGCTGACTGGAAAGGTTTTGACTTCAGAGCATTTTTCCAGGGAATAATGAAACGTGATTATTTCCAGGGTAGTTATTTCTTCTGGGGGGCTACTGGTAATCAGTGGGCATCTACAGGGTTTGTTCAGCATGAAGATTATTTTCGTTTGAGCGCAGATCATCCATTAGGTCAAAATTTGGATTCGTATTATCCCAGACCTAATTTTGGTAATGGGAAGAATCTGCAAACTCAAACTCGCTATTTGCAACATGCCTCTTATATTCGTTTAAAGAATCTACAAATTGGCTATACATTGCCTAACTCGTTAACAGAGAGGATTCATATAAGTAAACTACGTTTTTATATATCGGGAGAGAATCTTTGGACCGGAACCCGGATGAGTAAAATATTTGACCCTGAAACAATTGATGGAGGTTGGAAGAATGGAGATAGTTACAGTGGTAGTGTGTATCCGTTATCTAAAACCATCTCTTTGGGTCTGAGTGTTAATTTGTAATTTGTAGAAAACCATGAAACAAATAAATAATATAATAAGGTCTGTCTTCTCTATTGTATTGACAACCACTCTAGCGTCTTGTAATGATTATCTGGATCAGTCTCCTTTATCTTTGGTGACGCCAGAAAAGTATCTGACGGAAGAATCCCAGTTAGCAGCTTATGCCAATGGCTTGTATCCGACGGTTCTTCCTTCTCATAGTGGAGGATATGGCTCTTTCGGGGAAGATAGGAATACTGATAATATGGCAAGTAAGACATACGATAACAAGTATGTTCCGGGACAATGGAAGGTAGAGCAGAATGATGCCAATAACTGGAACTTCAGTGTGATATATAGCTGTAACTATTTTCTGGGAAATGTATTACCTAAATGGAAATCCGGAGAAATAACAGGGAATAAAGAGTATATCAACCATTATATTGGTGAAATTTATTTCCTGCGGGCTCACGAATATTTTAAAAGAATGCAATTGTTTGGTGATTATCCGATTATCCGGGATGTGCTTCCTGATCAGATGGAGCCTTTGGTAGAGGCCAGTAAACGTGCTCCTCATACGGAAGTTGCCCGTTTTATTATTTCAGACCTGGATTCTGCCATTGTATTAATGGCTAATAATCCGGATAAAAATAAAAACAGGATATCTAAAGAAGTCGCATTGCTTTTTAAATCAAGAGTTGCCCTTTATGAAGGTACTTGGTTGAAGTATTTTAAAAATACGGCGTTTGTTCCTAATGGACCGGGATGGCCGGGAAAAGAGAAAGAGTATAATGCGTCTTATACTTTTCAGTCGGGCGATATCGATGCGGAGATAGATTATTTTTTGAGTATTGCAATGGAATCGGCAAAACTTGTGGCTGACAATGTTCAACTGGTTTCTAATAATGGAATTTTGCAACAAAGCGTTACCGACCCGATAAACCCTTACGTAGAGATGTTTAGCGATGTAGACATGTCAGGTTACAGCGAGGTGCTCCTCTGGCGGCAATATAATAAAGGGCTGGGAGTCACACATAATGTTCCGGTAGATGCACAACATGGAAACTATGGCATTGGATTGACACGTGGAATGGTTGATGGCTTTTTGATGAATAACGGATTACCTGTATATGTTTCCGGTTCGGGATATGCGGGAGATGAAACAATATTCGATGTACGTAAGGATAG
The DNA here is from genome assembly GCF_029581355.1 of Parabacteroides chongii. NCBI lineage: Bacteria > Pseudomonadati > Bacteroidota > Bacteroidia > Bacteroidales > Tannerellaceae > Parabacteroides > Parabacteroides chongii. Next base: position 4,037,731 of record NZ_CP120849.1, read on the forward strand.
AGACGACCGGTTGACATTATTCTTAAAAGAACCGGGTCAGAAAAATATCCTTTATGAATCCAGTGAAGGCGATTTCGCCATACCTATTGAACCTTATCCTGAAATATTGAAACCATCGGCTGAAGGAACTTATTCTACAGGCTATAGTTTGAGAAAAGGGGGTAGTTTCGATCAGGCTCAATGTGTAAACGGAGGTGGTTTTACCGGTTCTATTACTTTTAGGGGAGTAGAAGCTTATTTGAATTATATTGAAGCTTGTTATGAAAAGACCGGATCGATCGATAATACGGCATCGGCCTATTGGAAGGCAATCCGTCGCCGGGCAAATGTAAACGAAGATTATAATTTGACAATTGCGGCAACTAATATGGCGGAAGAAGCTAAAAACGACTGGGGAGCTTATTCCGCCGGATCTCTGATCGATGCTACATTATATAATATCCGCCGTGAACGTCGGTGTGAGTTAATGGCTGAAGCTTTACGCTTTATGGATTTGAAAAGATGGAGAGCAATGGATCAGATGATGACCACTCCTTACCATATAGAGGGTTTTAAATTATGGGGCACCATGCAAGACTGGTATAAAGACAAGAATGGTACTAGTCAATTGATCTATGGACGCGATTTGGCCAATGCGAATGTGTCTTCTCCTGAGTTAAGCAAATATCTGAGACCTTATGAGATAAATTCGAAGTCGTTGGCAATTGACGGGTATAAATGGACGATGGCTCATTATTTATATCCGATTGCAATGCAGCATTTTATGATTTCTGCCGGAGGAGGTGATGTTTCTAACTCGCCTATTTATCAAAATCCGGGTTGGCCTATGGTTGCCAACCAAGGGGCAACGGATATAAAATAGTAATTCATATTTTAATTTGTATTTACATGAAACATGTTTTGATTGTATTATCAGTGTTGTCCTGCGCATTTTGTGCGCAGGCTACTCTGAAAAGCGATATATCCGACAACAAGCGGGATACCCTAGGTATTAAGTACGTAGATATAGTACACTGTACTCATACAGATTATGGGTATACAGATCATCCTGTAATAGCGGTGGATTTACATAAAAGATATCTCGATGTAGCATTGGATTTGGCTTTGGAAAGTCAGCATAATAAACCCGGAGAACGTTTTACGTGGACAGCCGAAGCGCTGGATCCTTTCTATTTATGGTGGAAAGAGGCTTCCGCCTCACGCAGAAAGGATATGCTGAAAATGATAAAGAACGGACAGATAGCAGTGAATAACATGCCTTTCCATATTGCTCCGTTTATCAATAGTAATTTGTGGGATGAGATGTTTGACTGGATCCCGAAGGAACTGGATAGCGCCATAACTCCACAGATAGGTATGCAACATGATGTAAACGGTTTTCCGCGTGCGGCAGCAAAACGGTTGCTGGATAAAGGTATCCGGTACATTTGGACCGGTATCAATCCACATTGGGGAGGATCGCCGTTTAAATTGCCTACAGCCTTTTGGTGGAAAATGCCGGATAACCGGAAATTATTGGTGTGGGCCGGATATCCTTATTGGGAAGGATATGTGTTTTTTGCAGATAAGGAGTGGCGTATGGGACAACACCAGGCTAATGAAACCCAGTTTTCATGGCCTCGTCAGGGAGATATGCTGAATGCCGATGAGACCTCTGTGAGAAAAGCGAATAAAAGGTGCATTGAGCGTATTGAGGAATTAAGGAAAAAAGGATATTCCTATGATTTTATAACGATTTCTTTCACGAACCAGTGGAGGATGGATAATGACGGGCCTACAGCTGAATTGCTTCCTTTCGTGAAAAAATGGAATGAACTGGGACTGAAGCCATATCTGAATCTGACAACAGCAGCAAATGCAATGGAGAGGATTGAGAAAGAAGCCGGCAATCAGATAGAAACGTTGTCCGGTGAATGGCAGGACTGGTGGTCCTTTGGCCTGGCGGCATCTCCCAGGGAGCTTCAAGCGGCTCGACAGGCAAAACTTTTTGTTAAAGCAGCCGAATCACCTGTATGGGGAAATAGTAAAGATGGAGTAAACCAGGAAGTTAAAGAGATCAATCGTATGTTATGCCGTTATTACGAACATACATTTGCCTCCAATGAGACATCTGGTAATCCATACAGCTTATTTAATATGGGACAGTTAAACGAAAAGGGAACATTTGCATATCGTCCTTTGGAGAGAGCCAAGTGGCTTCTTGCCCGCCAGTTAAGAACTGCTTATTCTCTGAAGGATGGAGGTTTATATGTTGCTAATACTGGCAAAACACCCTATACTGGTTGGGTTGTTCTTGAAGAATATGGCTTCAGAGGGATAGATTATAAATCAGTGAAAGAAGTGGAGACGGGACAGGTTATTCCTTTGCATAATGAAAAGGGTACACGTTTCTGGATAGAAAATTTTCAGCCGGAAAGTTATAAATATTTTCATTTACAGAAGGAAGAGTCTATTGTAGAAAAAACGGTATCAGATCTGCCGGTACTAACATTCGATGCAAACAACTGGATCACTTCTGCTATTTGGAAAGGAATGAATCAACCATTATTCACAGAAGGTCTGGCTGATTTTATGACATTGGATATCAAAGATTCAAACCGCTGGTCGTTAGGTGAGTACATACATTTGGATGATAGTGCCAGAAGTACGAAGGTAAAGGACATAACAAGTGAGCTTTGGGCTTCGGCTGCGGGAAAAGCAACTATAACTGAAACACCTCATAGTTGGTTAATTTCTCAACCGCTCAATCACCCCAGGGTAAAAGGTATGGTACGTACGGCTGAGATATTTAAAGAAATTCCGCGTATACACATTAATTTTGTATTTGACAGAATTTCTTCAGAAGATCCGGAAATCTTTTATCTTAGATTTCCTTTTCCCAAAGAAGCCGATCAATTGTTAGCGACAAATGGGGGAGTACCTTTTGTCCCTTATGAAGACCATTTGCCTAATTCCTGTAAAGACTTTTTCGTTACAGACAACTGGGTTAAATATGGGGCAAAGGATGGAAGTCGAATTTGGTCTTCTGTTTCAACTCCTTTAATAAATTTCGGAGGACATCATTTTTGTTCGCGAATTAAAACAGCTCCGGAAAATAAGGATCTTTATGCTATGCTATATAATAATGTATGGGTAGTTAATTTTTTAGTCGATTGTCCGGGTAAAATGGTATTTGATTTTGATATCATGTTTGACCGGAATGCCGTGAAAGTAGAACAAATAGACCGATTGGTTGAAACTTATCAGTTGTCAATCCCTGTTATGCTTAATCCGTCTACAAAGGAAAATCAACATATTTATAAAAGAATGAATGACTTGAATCCGTTGTCTGATTGAGCTAATTCTGCCCGATAAAATAAAATCCTCTAATAAGTTTATTGGAATAAATTTCAGCAAACTTGTTAGAGGATTTTACTTTGTCTATTCTGTACAAATAGTCAATATCGGTGTCGTATATAGTCGGGAACTTTCAGTTATAATTATTGAACCATTAGTCAGAAATAACAGGTATATCTTCCCATTTCCCTTTCACCAGCTCGCGGGTAGTTTTGAAACCGAGTTCTTTTAGTATATTAAATGCTTCTTCCCGTCCGTCATTCACCAGATCGGGATAATGGCAATCAGAATTGACCATTACCGGGATATTCATCTCTTTCAGTAATTCGAGGTATTCTTTCCGGGGGAATATCTGCTGTTTCTTAACCAGGTTCTTGGTGTTTACTTCTACCATCAATCCTTTTTCAGCGATCAGATCGAGAGTAGCCCTGAACGGTTTCTGATACCAGTCCGCATCAAAAGAGAAGCTTTCGCATTTGTGTCCGTTCATATAGATTTTATCCATATGCCCAACAATATCGATTCCTCCTGCCTGGATCATCTTTAGGGTCGAATCGAAATAGCGGGTCACCAACTTACGGATATCACCATCGAAATATCGGTCGAGGGCTGCTTTATAATCCGTAAAAGAGCCGTCGATGCAGACCATATTCTCTTCACTCAAATGTTCCGAAACAGGAAGAAAATGAATGGAGCCGATGCGGTAATCCAACGGTAACTCCTGGAAATAGGCGATGGAAGGATTATAAGTTTCATCCAGATAGTCGATCTCCAGAGCTGTATATATTTCCAACCGGTCACTATATTTAGCTTTCAACCGGTTTATTTCTGTCAGATATTCGGGCATATCATCTTTCGACATATTCCAGAATGTTTCGAAGGGCAGGGGTGAATGCGATGAAAATCCATACGCCCGGAATCCATGGGATATAGCGAACTTGACAAAGTCTTCAGGCGTACTACGCCCGTCACAGAATGTACAATGACTGTGATAGTTACTAAGCTGCATAAATTATTGTCGATTATTTTGGATCACAAAGATAGGAAATCTTTCCGGGTTATCATAAACATATTGCTCCGCACCGTTGTTTAATAGTTGAGAGATTGTTAAACAGGCGATAAATAATAAGAGATATGAACAGACGAGAAAGGCTGGAGTTGGAAGTTTCCAATATTCAGGCAAAGATAGATAAAGCTTCGAAGGATACTCCTTCCCATATTTTGAGTTCGTGGAAGAAAGACCTGGTAAGTCTGGAGTTTGAACTGAACAACCTCGTGGATGGCGAGGAAGATAATAATTATTGAAAACGCGTATATTTATAGGTTAATAGATTGTTTTAGAAAGAAAAGAAGCGGTAACATCTGATGTCCCGCTTCTTTTTTTATTTATTATTTGATAACGTTCAACTCTTTACCAACTTTGATAAATGCAGCGATCGCCTTGTCCAAATGTTCTTTTTCATGTCCGGCAGACAACTGAACACGGATACGTGCCTGTTCTTTCGGAACTACCGGATAGTAGAATCCTGTTACATAGATTCCTTCTTCCTGCATCTTGGCAGCGAAATCCTGAGATAATTTAGCATCGTACAACATAACAGCGCAGATAGCAGACTGAGTCGGTTTGATATCGAAGCCGGCAGCCAGCATCTTATCGCGGAAATAAGCCACGTTACCCATCAGTTTGGTATGCAGTGCATCGCTTTCTTTCAGCATCTTGAACATTTCCAGACTAGCTCCGACAATAGCAGGTGCTACCGAGTTAGAGAACAGATAAGGACGTGAACGCTGGCGAAGCATGTCGATAATTTCTTTTTTACCTGTAGTGAAACCACCCATTGCACCACCGAATGCTTTTCCTAATGTACCTGTAAAGATGTCTACTTTTCCATATACATTATATTGTTCTGCCACACCGTGGCCAGTCGGACCGACAACACCGGCAGAGTGAGATTCGTCAACCATTACCAGTGCATCGTATTTTTCTGCCAGTTCGCAGATCTTATCCATCGGAGCAACATTGCCGTCCATAGAGAACACGCCGTCTGTTGCAATGATGCGATGACGTTGAGCCTGAGCTTCCTGCAGACAACGTTCCAGATCTGCCATATCGGCGTTTGCATAACGATAACGTTTTGCTTTACACAAACGTACACCGTCGATGATAGAAGCGTGGTTCAGTGAGTCGGAGATGATAGCATCTTCTTCGCCGAACAACGGTTCGAACAAACCTCCGTTTGCATCGAAACAAGCAGCATACAGAATAGTATCTTCCGTTTTGAAATAATCGGAAATAGCAGCTTCCAGTTGTTTGTGCAAATCCTGTGTTCCGCAGATGAAACGAACGGACGACATTCCGTATCCGTGAGTATCCATAGCATCTTTTGCAGCTTTGATCAGACGTTGGTTGTCTGACAGACCAAGGTAATTGTTGGCACAGAAGTTTAAAACATCACTTCCGGCATTTACTTTAATGTCGGCTCTTTGAGGCGTAGTAATAATACGCTCGTTTTTGTACAATCCGGCTGCTTTGATGTTAGCCAGTTCCTGTGTAAGGAAATCTTTCAGTTTACCGTACATAACTTTGTTTTTTGTTAGTATTTTTGAATCAAGTAGACAATTTCGTTAACAGTTGAAAGTGGAAAGTGACAGTTAGTTCGTTTTTGTTACAAAGAACTGTCAACTGTTAATAGTCAACTGTCAACTGATGAAGCAAAGGTCATATTTTTTTTTGAATATTAGCATGAAAAAACACAAGAAAATCGTGCAAGAACAATTTTATTCTCTATACCTTTGCCGCAGAAAAAACTTAAAAGAACAATAGAAACGCAATGAAAAATGTATTAATTATCGGTTCTACCGGTCAGATCGGCTCAGAGTTAACCATGGAGTTGAGAAAACGTTACAATGGTGACATTGTAGCAGGTTATATTTCCGGTGCGGAACCCAAAGGTGAACTATTGGAATCAGGACCTTCTGCACTTGTTGATATAACAAATGAACAGCAGATCGCTGAAACAGTGTCCAAATATAAAATCGACACGATCTATAACCTGGCTGCATTATTGTCTGCCGTAGCTGAAGCAAAGCCTCAGTTGGCATGGAAGATCGGTATGGGTGGTTTGTTTAACGTTTTGGAAGTGGCTCGCGAAATGCATTGTGCCGTATTTACTCCGAGTTCTATAGGTGTATTCGGTAACAACACTCCGAAAGACAAAACTCCGCAGGATACGATCCGTAACCCGCGTACGATGTACGGTGTTACTAAAGTTTCCGGTGAGTTGTTGAGCGACTATTATAACATCCGTTTCGGTGTCGATACCCGTTCGGTTCGTTTCCCGGGATTGATTTCTTATGTAACTCCTCCGGGTGGTGGTACGACTGACTATGCCGTGGATATTTATTATTCAGCTGTAAAGGGTGAAAAGTTCGAATGTCCGATTGCTGCCGGTACATTTATGGATATGATGTACATGCCGGACGCTTTGCATGCTGCTATCCAGATCATGGAGGCTGACCCGACTCGTTTGGTACATCGTAACTCATTCAACATTGCTTCTATGAGCTTCGATCCGGAAATTATCGCAAACAACATCAAGAAATATATTCCTGAATTGCAGATGGAGTACAAGGTCGATCCGTTGCGTCAGGCAATCGCTGAATCATGGCCTAATTCACTGGACGATACTTGTGCACGTGAAGAATGGGATTGGAAACCTACTTACGATCTGGATACAATGACTCGTGACATGATCGCTAAACTGAAAGAACGTTTCGGTAAATAATATTATAAGAGGTATGGTGATGAGAGGGGATGTCCGGTTTCGGATGTCCCTTTCTTTTTTTATGTTGTAGAGCATGTTTTAGCTAAACAATGTTAAGATAAAGCATTTTTCTCGCTGAAATTATGCTGAATAACATAAAACCTCTATATTTGCACTGTGTTTTTCATGGTATTAGATTTAAGGTTAACAATGAAGATTGGCTGTCTGTGAAGATGGCCTTTTTTGCGTTTATATCAGGCTTCACCATTATAGGACTTCACCATAACAGGTTCATTTGTCGTCAGTTTTAACTGACGGTTTACAAGATGTTTCTCTTTTTCGGCTTTAGCCACATTTTTAGGATAAATGCGGGCGTGCGGTGATTTCTTGTCTCTTTTCCTTTAGGTGAAGGTGTTTCATACAGGTCATACTGTGCGCTCATAGATTATATGGTGTTATTTTAAAGTAACAAATTCTTTTCTCACTAAAAACTAATCGTTCGATAGCTGTTCTCTACTTGTTCAACGGCTGTCATCCATTCGTTCGATAACTGTCGAATGAATAGAGGACGGCTATCGAACGATTGGTTTTTAGAAAACAAATATATAAATAATAAGAAAAGGACGGATATTTGTTGTAAATGAAAAAAGAGCGAATACCTGATAGAAGATATTATCAGATATGAGTCAATCAGATCGTCAGCTCTGTCCTGGCGGCCTTGACCCGGGACCTCATACTATATGAAGGACAAACATGCTGCAAAAACAATGTTTTGCAGCATGTTTTTTGTTAAACTATATTAATCAAATGAGAAAAACAAACCAAATGTTATGCTGCATAACATAAAACCTCTATATTTGCACTGTGTTTTTCATGGTATTAGATTTAAGGTTAACAATGAAGATTGGCTGTCCGTGATGGATAGCCTTTTTTGCGTTTATTTCCTGACAATCCGGTAGGATAAAATAGTTCCTGATATGACAATCACTAATCCGGATAATAATAGTATCCACATCGCTGTCAGTCGCAGTGGCTCTTTTGTATTTAAGAAAGGTATTTTGAATGTATGCAGTACCTGATAACAAATATATCTGGCTTTTGAATTCCTATCCATTACTTTAAAATAACCTTTCTCGTTCCAGTAAACGGAATGGTGAGTAGTTTCTGTTTTGAATCCTTTTTCTCCATTCTGATAATAAAACCAGTCATTAACCACTGTTTCAGTCGATAAGACGTCCTCTTGTAATCTGCTATTAATTATTTCTTCCACTTCATTGGAGGTGATGGATACCCCGTTGGTTAGTGTAGCCGGAGATATTTCCATTTTTTCTGTGATATAACTTCGAAATATCGGTTTTATGTCGTCTGCCAAATCACATCTTTTGAAATGAGACGGCAAAGCCTGTATGTCATAATGGCTTTTTTCAAGAAGAGGTGCTTTATAAGGATGTCTCTCGATCAATATTTCCGGAACTTTGGCTAGCGACATCATTCCGCTGAAAATAAAAGCGAACATGAAAATACCGGATATAAGCCCGAACAGGTAATGGGTTTGCCAGGTTGCTTTTCGAAAAAGTTTCAATCTTTTTCTTTTGATCAGGAAGCGGATGGATATAATAAGTCCCAGGATGACCGAGATGGTCGCTATACCTGACAGCAGGATTACTACATCTTTCCATAACTCGGAATCCCTTCTTAACGGTTTGTAATAGACATAGTGGGGAATTGCTCCGACATATGCCCACAACCGTGCTTTTTTAGTATTATACTGGAGTATTTCGCCCGTTTGTGAGGAAATATACAGATAATCTTCTTCGTTACTGACCAGTCGGTAAATAGGGAGGTGACTCATTAATCGATTAAATGGAATCCATCTGTCGATATCTGCGAGTGTATCGATATGATGAACTATGATGTTGTAATCATCGGCTATCGAGAGGATATCATCTTTGGTCGGGTGATAGGCTCCTAGAACTTCCCCGTCCACTTTTATTAATTGATGATTCCCTGAAAAAATGAACTGGCAACTCCTGAATGTCGCGGGTACTTGCTGCCACAGAGAATCAGTTACGGCATAGTCGACTTCTTTGACGGGGCGTATCGTATCATTCAGCCGCGGAAAAGGATGATATAACATGACCAGCCCGGACACATACCATAATATGAATAAGATACTGAGTGGAATACTCAGTATCTTATGCAATTTATAAATGATTGAATATACTTTTTTCATTCTGTAGTTTAGAAAGAATAAGTTAATGAAAGTCGGTAATTACGTTCTGCACCAGGCATGAACTGAGTTCCCAAAGCTGATGCTGTGTAATGTGCATCAAATAGATTATTGATGGTACCCAGTATGGTGATGTTATTGAGCAGTTTGTAATGCAGAGATAAATCTGTCATCCAATAACTGTCGAAAGTCAGGTTGTCCGTGATATTTGCATAGACTTTATCCTGATAGTTCAGAGAGAAAGAGCCTCCCAGTCCTTTGAGAAATCCTTTTATGAATGTATAGTCGGCTGTGAAGAAGAATTGGTTTTTAGGGACGTATGTATATTGATTTCCTCTGTCGCTGTTCGTTTCCAGATAGTCGTTGGATGCAATTTTTCCTATATGAGCATCTGTATAGGAATAGCCGGCTTTCAGAAGCAATGACCGGAACGTGTAAGACAGGTCGACTTCGAAACCCTGGGAACTCATCTTTCCGACCTGACCTTTTACTGTTTTGGTTGCATTATCCTCTTCTATGGTTCCCAGGCTGGTTACGATATTGTTTTTCCGGATATAAAAATAGGAAGCGTTGGCAGCAAAACCTTTGAAGTCGTATTTGAAGCCGGCTTCTACCTGATATCCGTCTTCCGGAACGAATACTTCACCACCGTCTTTAGGATTATACCGATCTCCGTTTTTATTTAGATAGACCGTGTTGTCGGTATAAATCGTATTGTTCGGTTTAAAGAACGAGCCGACAGATGCATAAAGGGACAAATCCGGTATAGGAAGATAAACGGCACCTACACGATAGGAAAATGCATTGTTGCGAATGGATGAGTATTTATCATCCGGGACAGATTCCCAATCCATTGTTCCTTCAATAAGCGGAATAGAGGAGACCGAACGATACCGATAAATATCATAGCGGCCTGATAACATAACCTTGAAGTTCTCAAGTATGTCGGCGATATCGGATAGATAAATACCGTGGCTTTTTCTGTCTGAGATTGACACTTTAGACAGGTTGGCTCCGATAAAACCTCCGGAATAGGGATTGTGGACAGGGATTAGGGATTTGTATCCGGGACCATAAATATCCTTGTCTCTGGTCCAACCGTAAGAAGGGCGATGCAGGTAATTATAAGAATAGCCTATATTATAATTGTTTTTTATCGAACCGATTTCGAATTTGCCCAGCAGATCCAATTGATTGGAATAACCGTAGGTCACATGATTGAAACGCAATGGTCCTGAGTTGGTGACGGTATCTAAATTAATGTAGACCTTTTTATCGTTTTTCATGTAATAATGATTATAGATAGGATCGTTACTTTCCAGATAAGAAAGACCTTCCGTGCAGAAATAGTCGATATTGTCATATCGGAAAGAGGCCACATCACGTAGTTTTATGTTGTCATTAAATATGTGTTCGTATCGTAAAGTGATATCCTGCGACCTGTTTTTCAGAAAGTCGGATTCGTTATTATAGCGGGCAGACCTGTCCAGTCCCGGCAGGCTTTCAAATTTATTCAGGTACAATTTACCGGACAGGTCGTATATGTCATTTGCCATGAGTTTGGGCAGTCCTGCATCGGTGTCATATTTATCTTTCGAGAAATTGTAGGTCAATTGAAGATTATCTTTTTCTGTCAGTTGTGCTTCGGTTGTAAAATAGGCGGAGAAGCGTTCGACCCCGTTGTCACGCCATCCGTCCGAGTTGGAGTAGTTCACTGATGCATAGTAGGTGAGCGGTCCAACCAGCTTGCCGGACATGCCAAAGTAAGCATTTTTCTCGTTGAATGACCCTACGCCGACTTTTGCTTTGACATGCGTATCTCTTGTCGGTTGTTTGCGTGTGACATTCAGAACCCCGCCTACAACAGACTGACCGAATAAAACAGAAGCCGGACCTCTCAGTAACTCCATACTTTCGATATTCGATAAGTCATGTATCGGCATGGAGGTGATGAATGAACGTTGGTCGGGGACACCGTCTATGGTCATCAACTGGTGAGAGAAACCACGGATATGAACGACCTGGAAACCTCCGTATAACGTTTGTGTCTTTACAGAAGGCATGAAGCGCGTAGCATTGACAATATCGGTGATTTCTCGTGCTTCCAGAAAGTCGGCATTGACTTTTAAAGTGTTTAAAGGAACAAATTTGACAGGAACAGGAATAGGGAGGATGGAACTTTTATTGATTTTTTTGGAAATGATGTGTACATCACTAAGTACAAAAGTTGTATCCTCTTCCGCTATTTTCTTCTGGGCTGCAAGTTCATTCGTGCCCGACAAAATAATCCCGCACACAGTGAGCAGGAACAATAAAGATTGTTTCATGAATAATTAATGAATTAAGTGTATTGAATATAAAATATTCTTTTTCAATAACTTCTCCAAACCCCGGGAGAAATTGGTTATCACTAATTTGGCAGGTTTCCTGACTAACTCAGAAAGCAACCTTCCCATCTTGAAAAGACAGTGGTATGAGGAACTTTCCTTTTTATGAGTTTCACAGTAGCGGGTACTGTTCCGGATTTTAACCGGATTCCCTTTTATAGAATCGTTGAAAACGATTCTATCACCAAAACGATTGCAAATATATGAAAATGGTTTAAATAACTCTAAGATTTTAGCATTTTATACTCAAAAATAAAATGAGATATCCCAGTGTGATAGTTCTAGCTAGGTTTATTTTTTCAGGTTACTGTATTTTCTTGGATATCCTAAGAGTATCGCCAATAGTGCTCCGAATCCTAATAAGTACGGATAATACAAGTATTGCATAACCTCGATGGGGGAGACGTTGCCCAGTCCGGAAGCCATCAGTAATTGTGCTCCGTAGGGGATAATTCCCTGTATGAAGCAAGAGAAGATATCCAGGATACTTGCGCTACGACGCGGATCGACTTTGAAACGGTCTGCTATGTCTTTAGCTATCGGTCCGGCCATGATCAGGGCGATCGTATTGTTTGCCGTACACAGATTGGCAAAGCTGACCAATGCGGCAATGCTTAATTCTGCACCTTTCGAAGAGCGGATATGTGAAGTCAGTTTGAGGATGATCCAGTCGATGCCGCCATTGTAACGAATCATTTCCAGCATGCCACCAGCCAATAGGGTCACAATGATCAGTTCTCCCATATTGGTTATACCGAGACCCATCGATGCCGTCCAGCCCCATATATCGAAGCTGCCGGTCAGCAGTCCGACAACACCCGATAGCAGTATACCGATGAATAATACCAGCATAACATTTACTCCACAAATGGCTGCAACTAGAACGACCAGATAAGGGACCACTTTTACCCATTCGATTGTTCCTGCAGTATAACTACTGTCTATGCCGCTTCCTACTATTACATATATAATACCTGTCAGGATCGCGATGGGGAGGGCGATACGGATATTCACTTTGAATTTATCGTTCATGTTGCATCCCTGTGTACGGGTAGCCACAATAGTCGTGTCGGAGATGAAAGACAAATTATCGCCGAACATGGCACCGCTCACGACAACTCCCAACATCAAAGCATCAGGCATCCCTGTCTTTGCGGCAATCCCGACGGCTACCGGTGCCAGGGCTACGATTGTTCCCACAGAGGTTCCGACAGAGATGGATATAAAACAAGCGGCCAGGAAGATACCGGCAGCCAGCAGGTTTCCGGGCAGTATGGACATTGCCAGGTTCACTGTTGCATCTACGGCTCCCATTGCCTTGGCTGTCTGGGCAAAGGCTCCGGCCAATATGAAGATAAGGACCATGAGCATAATGTTGCTGTTGGCCGCTCCGCGACAGAATTGTTCGATGCGATTGGATAGTTTTCCCCCTTTGGACATGGCAATCGCCACTACCGAAGAGATGACGAAGGCAACTGTAATCGGCATTTTGTAGAAATCTCCTGCCAGTATGGAAACAACCAGATAAGTGAACAGGAATACCAGCAAGGGTATCAAAGCCCATGCATTCGGTGCATGATTCAAAGGGGAGTTAGAAGGAGAATCGTAACGCAATACGCACCCCTCCTTTCTTAATATTAGGTTCGTCCAGGTAAGTTAACCGGCGATAATAGTCTATACGAAGAATCTTGAAAATATTTTCCAGACCGACACTGGCTTCCATATATGGAGTTTTGCCTAAAGGACGTGTGCCGTCAGGCAGGACAAACAATCCGGGAGTCATTGTCGGGTTATTCTTGTCTGTCAGTCCGCCATAAATACCGTTGAAAGAGATTACTTCACGTAGACGTAGCCATTTGACACCCGGGATACGGTTCAGTATCCAGCCTTTCATATAATAGGTTGCATTGAATGATACATACTGGTCGGTCACGAACTCCAGTGCGTTCATCATGTGGAATGCTTCCGGCTGGATCGTGATAGACTGGTTCGTATTTGGCAGTATCAGTAACGGGAAAGGAACTTTGTTCCATACTTTTCCAGCTTTCAACTGTGTATCGATGTGACCGAATGAGGATAACCAAATACGCTTTTCGGCACTGATCTCCGTATGATTATAGTTATATTCTCCTCCCAAAACGCCTTTAATACCCAACTGGTGCGACAGTTTAAAGATGGGGGCGTCTTTCGACAGGTTGAATACCGATTCTTTTCCCGAACGTCCGTCGTAGGAACGTTCACCCGGGGCAAAGCGGAATTGTGTACCGATTTCAGACGTGGTGATGTCTTTTTTGTGGATCAATGTGCCGTCTGCTTCCTGCTGGATATATTTAAGTGTTCCGGCTGCCTGGTTGTTCTGGTTGTACACCCATGATCTCCAGGTGAGGCCATTCAGCCATTCCTTTTCGTATTGGAGCATGGATTTGCGGATGTACTGCATTTTTGTCACAGGTTCACCGACTTTCCAGGCAACGAAGATATTATCCTTACTGGTGAATAGGAAATCCTGTCCGGGAGTATATACGTCATATTCCTGGATGAAAGAGAGGTTGTTGACCGGACTTTCTCCTTCATGGTAGAGTTTCTTGTTAAAACTGTGGGTCAGCTTTACGTTATATTTTAATTTACGGTCGTTCGTCCCATAAGCAAGATAGCCGCTGGCAAACCAGTAAGGACTCAGATTTGCCGTTGTCATACCGCCGACACGCAGGCGGACACCTTCCAGACTGTTACCGCTGATGGTGGTATTCATCGGACCGAAGTCGAATTTGGTTGATTTCTTGTCTCCGGCTGTCGGGATATAACCGGATATAAGGATTTCCGCTGTTTTGATGATTACGTTGAATGCCGGAACTTTCCGGAGTTGTGCCAACAGATCGTCCAGGGCATTTTCTTTTTCTTTCAGCGGTACATGGCGGTTATTGATCCAGAATGTATCTGTTTGTTCGATCGCTATAGGTAATGTATGAAGCGAGCCTAACAGATTAAAAACCGAATCAGCCTTTGCTTGTTCTATATTGAAATTGTATTTATCGTAATTGCGGAGCTGGTGCGCATAGAGTTGCTGTGCTCCTTTTACCAGGTAGAAGTTGACATAGGTGTTCTCATTCTTTACTACCCAGGTGCTGTCCGGCATCCGTTCGAATTCCTGTTCGATACGGAGTTTGTCGACCCAGTTGAGGTTGATATTGACCGGCGTGTTAAGCAGAAATTTCTTCAGTGCATAATTGCCGTCCAGTGTTATGTATAATCTTCCGGTGAAACCATAGCTTTGGCTGTTGACCGGAACGAAAGCCAGATCGACGCATCGATCGCCTCCGATATCCAGCGTATCCATAATGTAGTATTTGTAATAGCTGGTAGCAAGGGTAGAGGATAACGGGCTGACAAAACGGTTTAGCAGGATATTGATATTATTATCGAAAATATTGATTCCTTGAAATATCTCTTCCAGGTTGGAAGTGATGCCGCCGCCATCGTCTAATGTCTGGTCGACACCCTGCATGCGTTTACCTTTGACAATCGTTTTTTCGGTCTTCGGCTGTTTCCGGTAATACCTGTCTGCAATTGTTTCACGAACGGAAAGGGTTAGGATAGGCTTGCCGTTAAATTCAGACGTATCCAAATAGTTCTTGATGAATTTGAATTTCTTCATGAACTTGTTTTTCTCAAAGTTCGGGTTGAAATCGTCCAAAGAGAGGGATAGCTTTTCGTAAACTTCCGTTTGGTATTCGTCTTTCGACTCGATACGGTTATCGTTCTTATGTTCGATTACTTTCTTGATCAGTTCGACTGCCGGATTGTCTTTACGGGTGTATTTTTCTTTTTTGGGTTTTACTACGACTTCGGATATTTCAAATGCGGTGGGACGGAGAGCAATCATCAGACCGTCGTTCTTCTGTCCTGTTTTGAGATCTAATGTTTTTGTATCGTATCCCAATGATGCAATAGCTAACTTGTTGTATCCTTTGTCGTTCTGTAAAGTGAAAGCTCCGTTGTCATCGGTCATTGCACCTATGGTGGAACCCTCGAAATAGACGGAAACAAACCCCAGAGGTTCTCCGGTGATTGAATCCTTTACAATACCGGAGGCAGAGGTGATGCTCTGTGCACATAAAATGGAAATACCGGTCACTGTTTGTAACAGAACCAACAGTAATATTAATCGAATTCTTTTTACCATGAAACTAACGTTATTCCTTCTCGGATAATGCAGTTGGCAAAGGTAGTATTTTTCCCGGTAGGAGCGGTGTAAGCCTTATTAATAATATTTAATCAAGGAGGGTGATAATGATAGGCAAATTTGTTGACAAAGTTGATTAATTAGTTAACTTTGCAACTAGTATTAATAATATCTTAGCTATGAAAAAGAGACGAGAGATTCTTTTGTATAGGCATTATTTCAACGAGTTTTATAATGCGTTATCAGTAGATGTGGAGAAAAAAGTCGATTATGTGATGAAAGTAATTTTGACTGAGGATATGATTCCTGCAAAATACTTTAAGCATATAGTAGAAGTGAAAGGTCTATATGAAATTCGTATAGAAAGTGAAAGTAATATTTATCGGATTTTCTGTTGCCTAGATGAGGGGCAGGTTGTGGTGTTGTTTAATGGTTTTCAGAAGAAAACTCAGAAAATACCGCATCGACAAATAAAGAAAGCCCAGAAAATTATGAATGAGTATTTTAAGGAGAAGAAAGGAAAATAAGTTATGAAAGAAGAATATTTGAGCAAAGAGAAACAGCAACAAATAATGCAGTGTGATACTTTTGATGAATTATTGAACGTAAAATACGGTCCTGTCGGTACTCCCGAGCGTGATCAGTTTGAGGAAGAATCCGACGCTTTTATTTTGGCCGAACGTCTGAAAGAAGAACGCTTGAAAGCAGGTCTTACCCAACAGCAACTGGCAGAGAGGATCGGAACGAAGAAAAGTTATATCTCACGGATTGAAAATGGGAAATGTGATGTGCGGTTACCGACATTATACAAAATATTCCGAGGTTTGGGAAAGCGTGTTAGTGTAACTATTCTTTAAATTAAAAAAGGAAGGGCCCTAGTCAGATGATCAGGACCCTTCTTTGTTTTAATTATAAGCATCTACTATACTTTGGCTCTTCAACTGTTTATCGAATGAAGCTTTATCCAGTTTGGTTGTGACGTGGATTGTTACCGGTTCATTAGGTAATAAGTCGAAATAGTTGTCAGAGAAGAAATTGTCGATACCGTCTATACTCAGGAATACGGCACGGGCAAAAACGTCACTTTGAACTGTTACGTCGAAACCGTCGGCGGCAGGAACGGAAGTCATCTGTATATCCGCTTTCGGGAAGTCGATGTCTTTGTAGCGGGTAAAGAAGTAATTGTTGGAAATCACCTCGCTTTCTTTGCCATTTTCGATGAAGCGAGCATTAACCACAACCTCATTCAGGTTCTTACCAGCCAGCAAACTTTCCACCGGAGCAGAGAATTGAATCTTGCTCGTATTGGCAGGCAATGTGACATTGCTGTTCTTTGAAAATAAAACAGTGCCCTTCAGGTCCATAACGCGTATATCCAATTTCCCTTTCACGGCTTTCAAACGGTCGGATATAACCCATACATTCAATGTCCCATCTTCTGCTATCGGTGAAACGAGAATGTCGCGGAAGGCTTTCTTCGTAAAATAATGCTGTGCTTTCCAACGTCCGTAATAATCACGGCTCGACCAGGAAGCGACGGGCCAGCAGTCGTTATGCTGCCAGAACAGAGAACCCATATTATAAGGCATCATGCGACGGTGAGCTTCCATGGCTGTTTTCATGGCATCTCCCTGGAGCAGGATACTCATATAAAGCGTGCTGGGGAAGTCTTTCGGTTTACGATACTCTTCCAAAGTGATATTTTCGATACGTGAGTTCGCTATCTGTCCGCCACGCTGGTGCGCCATCATGACATCTGAATAAATATCATGATCACGTTCTTCCGGAGCATATTTCAGTACGGATTGATATTCCGGGAAGGACTGGAAGCCATATTCAGAGAAGAAACGGGCTTTCACCTTGTTGAAGTGGGCAACAGAATCGATACCTTGCCATACACCCCAGTAATGAGCGTCACCGTTCGGGTTCCAGTTTGGTTTGCCACTTTCGCATTTAGCATCCGGATCACCTCCGTAGGGAGAGGACGGCCAATAGAAAATAGTTGGGTCATATTCTTTTACGACATCTGCCAGAATACCGTTGAATAACTTTTTGGTATCGTTACGCAACTGCTCCGTTACGCCATATTGATCGAACTTTTTCATCCAACCCCAGTTGAACCAGGCTGTGTGGATTTCGTTATTTCCGCACCAGATAGCCAGACTTGGATGGTTGCGCAGGCGGATCACGTTATCGATCGCTTCCTGGCGGATATTCTCTTCCAGCTCCGGTGTCAGCGGATAAACACTGCAGGCAAACATGAAATCCTGCCAAACCAGAATACCGTGCCTGTCGCAAAGATCGTAGAAGAGGTCTTCTTCATAGATACCGCCTCCCCATACACGGAGCATGTTCATATTGGCATTGACCGCATCCATGACAGTCGTTTTATACTGTTCGGCAGTAACACGCGGCAGGAAGTTATCCTGCGGGATATAGTTGGCACCTTTCATGAATACCGGCACACCATTCAGTTCGAAGTAAAACGTATGACCGTCTTTGTCCGGCTTATTGATGACGCGGATACTGCGGATACCGATGTTTGTTGTGTGGCTGTCGGCAATCTTGTCGTCCATGCTGATCGTGGCGGTGAACGGATACAAATGCGCTTCACCCAGACCGTTCGACCACCAGAGTTTCGGATTGTTGACGGTCAGCTCCGTCTCGATCACGTTGGTACCTTTTTTCACCTGTGCCTTTTTCGTCCAGTTGTTTTTGATACCGTCTGCTTTGATGTTAAGCGTTACTTCTCCGTCTTTGTCCGCAATGACCTGTACGCGGGTTTTAATATCGGCACGTTTGGCGGTTACGTTGGTCTGGTCATAGAAAATATTGTCGATGCGCGCATCGTTCCATCCGACCAGATAAACAGGGCGCCAGATACCGCTGGTGACGATACGTGGACCCCAGTCCCAACCATAATGATAACCGGCTTTCCGGGCAAAGATACTTACCTTTTTGTCGAAGATACCCCCGTTCTCCGATTGGTCGTTGCCTGCTTCGACGGGAAACTTTAAGGCTTCGAACTTAGGCAGGTCTACTTTGATGGGCGAATGGAAATAGACACGAAGTTCGTTATCATCCTTTTTCAGCAGATTCTTTACGTTTACCGTCCATTCGCGGAACATATTGTCGGCTTTGAGAATACACGAGTCGTTCAGGTAGACATCGGCATACGTGTCCAGACCTTTGAAATCCAGCTCGATGTTGTCCTTATTGAAGATATCCGGGGATACATTCAATGTTGTTTTGTATTCCCAGTCTTCTTTATCTATCCATTGGATGTTCCGTTCGTTCAGACGAAAAAACGGATCTTCAATGATCTTGTTATCCATCAGGTCGGTTTGAACGACACCCGGAACGGTTGCCGGATACCAGTTATTACCGCGGACCTGCTTAAAGGTCCAGCCTTTATCGATGTTTTGTTTAGCGACACCATCTGCCAGGACCGGAGTGGTCGTAGCCAAAGCGGCAAGGGCGACAGCGGATAATACAGTTTTGTAACGCATAATTATTGTGTTTAGTGAACTATTTGGATTTAGCAATATTATTTATAATGACTTCAGGTTTTCTGCATTTACCGGATTCTTACCTTCCGGGGTGTACAGATGGTCAATGCGGGAGGCATACGCTTTTTCGACTTTCCCGCGGACGATTTTCATCGTGCTGTTCACCATGCCGTTCTGTTCGGTGAACGGTTCGGGCAGGACGGCAAATGTCGTCGGCAGCCAGCGGTCGGGGAACATAGATGCCAGGTCGCCGCCTTTCCGGAACCGGTCGATCTGTTTCCGGATGATGCGGATCGCTTCTTCTTTTCCTTTCTCCGTATGGAGGTCGAGTTGCTGGTGTGTCAGATGTCTTTTCAGATGGTCTTTGTTCGGGACAAGGAGTGCTACCGTATAAGGATTCTGATTGTTGTAAAGCAGGAGCTGGTCTATGCAGGATGAGTGCTCGACCAAAGCCTCTTCGATACCTTCCGGACTGTATTTCTCTCCGTCGCTACCGATCAGCAAGCTTTTGAAACGGCCTAATACATATAATAAACCATCTTTTCCCATATAGCCCATATCCCCGGTATAGAGCCAGCCCTCTTTAATCGTCTCAGCGGTAGACGCCGGATTCTTCCAGTAACCTGCCATTACATTTTCACCCCGGATAACGATTTCGCCCTTTTCGCCCGCAGGAAGTTCTTTCCCGTTCGAATCGCATATCTTCAGATCCAGTGGCTGAACCAATACGCCACTACTGCCGAACCGGTGATGACGCGGACCGTTGGTCGAGATAACCGGAGTCGCTTCGCTCAATCCGTATCCCTGATACATCGGCAGTCCGATAGCATAGTAGAATTTCTGTAGGTCTTTGTCCAGCAGGGCACCGCCGCCGATAAAGAACTTCAGTTCGCCACCGAAGTTCTCGCGAACCTTGGAGAAAATGAGGCTGTCGAACAGGCTGACTATCGGTTTCAGTAAAAACCGCCAGCCGCGTCCTTTGTCATCGCCTCCGTCACCGTTATAGGTATAGGCTACGTCCAGTCCCATATGGAACAGGCGATTAACCAGGTTGCCCTGGGCACGGATGCCTTGTTCGATGTTTTTCTTGAAGTTCTTGGCAAGAGCCGGAACGCTCAGTATTAAGTATGGCTTGAACTCTTTGATATTTACAGGTATATTCTTCAATGTCTCCATACCCGTCTTCCCGACTTGTACGGTAGCGACCGAAGCGCCCTTATACATAAATATATAGAACCCTACCACATGCGCGAAGCAATGATCGAGTGGCAGGATAACCAACGTACGCCAGGTATCGTCGATGTCCACGCAGGTAAGCGACTGCTCCACATTCGCCGTGTAATTGCGATGGGTGAGGATGACCCCTTTCGGATCGGCAGTCGTTCCCGAAGTATAGGTGATCGTGGCATAGTCGTCGTTGGTTAGCGATTGCCCGATAGCCAGGAACTCGTCCAACGGATGCGTATCGAGGTACTCTTTTCCCATCCTGATCACTTCAGACAGGGAGATTTCTTTCTCCTGATAGGTTGTTTGTTCGTCGAAGAGGATGATTTGCTGAAGCAACGGCAGCCGGTCGACGATGGAGCGTATCTTCTTCAGTTGGTTGCCGGAAACCATGATATATTTCACGTCGGCATGCGTCAGACGAAACAACAGGTCGTTAGCCTCTTCCAGTTTGATGGAAAGAGGAACATTGGTCGCTCCGGCATAGAACATAGCCAGTTCGCCGATGATCCAGGCATTGCGGCCTTCGCTGAGTAAAGCCATGTTATCGCCTTTCTTTACCCCGAGGGCAACCAGTCCGGCTCCCAGCGTGTACACCTGTTCCTTAACCTGTGTGTAGGTGGTAGGCACGAATTTGTCTGTTGTCTTTTCCCATAAGAACGGGTTGTCGGGATATAATTTCACCGAGTTCTCAAAAAGGTCTACCAATGTTCTTCTCATGACATCTTCATTTTATGATTTTTCTATTTCTTCCACTAATGCGCAGGCGGTTTCTACTGTGCGGACATTCTTTATCACGATGCTGCGCTTGCCGTTCTGATCGCGGAGGTTGCACTCGCGCGGATGTTTCTGGATAAAAGCGAGCAACTTGTCGAAAGCCTCGCTCTGATAGTACGGACTGTCCGGATTGTTGATCAGGAAGATACTCATCTGCCCCTTCTTCAGAACCAGTTTTTCCATACCCAGCTTCTTTGCCATCCGGCGGAGACGGACGATGCGGATCAACTCTTTACCCTCTTTCGGTATCTTGCCGAAACGGTCTTTCAGCCGTTCCGTGAAAGCCAGTATATCCCGTTCCTCTTCCATTTTATCCAGTTCGCGATACAGCGAAATACGCTCCGAGTCGTTAGGGATATAAGTAGGAGGAAACATCAGTTCCAGATCGCTTTCAATATAGGTTTCACGGACATATTCGCTGCCCGAATCTCGTTTCCCTTCTTCCGAGTCGGCATACAGGTCGGCAAACTCTTCGCTCTTCAGTTCATCGACTGCCTCTTCCAGGATTTTCTGATACGTTTCATATCCGAGGTCGGCGATGAAGCCGCTTTGTTCAGCCCCCAGCATATTACCCGCCCCACGAATGTCGAGGTCCTGCATGGCAATATGAATACCGCTTCCCAGTTCGGAAAAATTCTCGATCGCCTGCAGACGGCGGCGTGCCTCCTGAGTCAATGAGGACAGAGGCGGAGAGAGCAGGTAACAGAACGCCTTGCGGTTGCTTCGTCCCACACGGCCGCGCAACTGATGCAGGTCGGACAAGCCGAACTGCTGTGCGTTGTTGATGATGATGGTGTTGGCATTCGGTACATCGATGCCGCTTTCCACGATACTGGTAGCGATCAGCACATCATATTCGTAGTTGACGAAGTCGAGGATGATCTTCTCCAGTTTCTCCGGCTCCATCTGTCCGTGTCCGACTGCCACGCGGGCATCCGGCACTTCCCGACGGACCAGCGTCTCTATTTCGTAAATGTTCTGAATGCGGTTATTTATAAAGAATACCTGTCCGTTACGGCTCATCTCGAAGTTGATGGCTTCGCGGATGATGTCCGGATTGAAACGTTCTACTTCCGTCTGTACCGGATAACGGTTGGGTGGGGGAGTCGTGATGCTGCTCAGGTCGCGGGCACCCATCAACGAGAACTGCAATGTTCGCGGAATAGGCGTTGCCGTCATCGTCAGCGTATCCACATTCACTTTCATCTGACGGAGTTTTTCCTTAACGGATACGCCGAACTTCTGTTCCTCGTCAATGATAAGCAATCCCAGGTCTTTGAACTTGACATCCTTGCTGACGATGCGGTGCGTACCGATCAGAATGTTCACCTGGCCGTCGGCAACCTCTTTCAATGTCGCTTTGATTTGCGCCGTTGTCCTTGCCCGGCTGATATAATCGATCTTGCAGGGGAAATCTTTCAATCGTTCCGAGAATGTTTGGAAATGCTGGAAAGCAAGTACCGTTGTCGGCACCAATACCGCCACTTGTTTATTGTCGGATACCGCCTTGAATGCTGCACGTACCGCCACCTCGGTCTTCCCGAAACCAACGTCACCACAAATCAAGCGGTCCATCGGGCGGGCACTTTCCATGTCCTCCTTCACCTCGCTGGTTGCTTTCATCTGGTCGGGCGTATCTTCGTAAATGAAGCTTGCCTCCAGCTCATGTTGCATGAAACTGTCCGGAGAGTAAGAGAAACCTTTTTCCTGTTTGCGCTGGGAATAAAGAAGGATCAGGTCGCGGGCAATGTCCTTGACTTTCTTCTTGGTCTTCTCCTTCATCTTCTCCCAGGCACCGGTTCCCAGCTTGTTCAGCTTGGGCGGCTCGCCGCTGTCCTTCCCCTTGTATTTGGATAATTTGTGCAGCGAGTGTATGCTGACGAAGATAATATCGTTGTTCTGATAGATCAGCTTGATCACTTCCTGTATCTTGCCGTTTACCTCGGTGCGTACCAGTCCGCCGAACTGTCCGACACCGTGGTCGATATGCACGATGTAATCGCCGGTTGTGAATTGGTTCAGTTCTTTCAGCGACAGGGTGAGCTTTCCGCTCCGTGCCTTCTCACTTTTCAGGTTGAACTTATGGAAACGGTCGAAGAGCTGGTGATCCGTAAAGAGGCAGATACGCAATGTATCGTCGGCAAACCCTTCGTGTACCGTCTTGTTGACCGAAGTAAAAGGAATGTCTTCCCCCCGGTCTTCGAAGATGGCGCGGATACGTGTCGCCTGCTTTTCTACGTCGCTTAATATATAGATTGTATAGCCGCTCTCCAGATAATTCCGGAAAGACTCGCTCACCATTTCGAAATTCTTATGATAAATGGGTTGTGCCTGTGTGCTGAATGTGAGGGTGGCATCCGCTACGCCGGTCGGGCGCACCCCGAAATGTATCCGGCGGAAGTTCAGTGCTGCCCGCAGAAAATCATCTCCGGTAACCAGTTTGGCACGCATCTTACTGATGTCGGTGAACGATTCTTCATCACCGACAACGGGTTCTTCGTTCCACAAACTGTCGATACGCTCTTTGGTCCATGCCAGGTCTTTCGTCGCCAGCAGGGTTTTCGGAGGCAGTGAATCCAGCAATAACGTATTCGTCCGGTTGCTTTTATTCATCTCCGGCACGATATAGATACTGTCCAGTTTCTCTTTGGACAACTGCGTCTCTACATCGAACGTACGGATCGTTTCCACCTCGCTTCCGAAGAAGTCGATACGATAAGGAAACTCGTATGAAAAAGAGAACACGTCCAGGATACTGCCGCGTATGGCATACTGCCCCGGCTCGTATACATAATCGACCTGCTTGAAGCCATACTCGTCCAGTACATCGGATACGAACATATTATCCAGCTTCTCCCTGACGCTTATCTTCAGTGTGTTCTGTTTCAGGTCCTCACGCGAAATCACTTTTTCCGCCAGCGCATCGGGATAGGTGACGATCACGAACGGAGCTTCCGGATCCTGGAGCACGCTGAGCACTTCCGTGCGAAGTATTTCGTTTGCCGGATCGATATGTCCGTATTTGATTGCACGCCGGTAAGCGGACGGGAAAAAGTAAATATCATTGCTTGCGGTCAGTTGCATCAGGTCGTGATAGAAGTAACCGGCTTCTTCCTGGTCGTTAAGCACGCACACATAGCTTCCCCTTCTTTTTAAAAAAAGAGAAGCGATCATCATTGCTGCGCCCGAACCGTTTAGCCCTTTGAGGAATATATTGTTTGACGTATTACCGTTCAAAAGGGTATCTAATGCGGTTATTTGTGGATGGGCGGCAAATATCTTAAGTAATTCTTGTACCTCCATTAAAATAGTTGACAGTTGACAAGTGACAGTTGACAGATACAAATGTCACCGTAATGTTTCACAAAGGTAGACTTTTTGTTCAAAATAATATAGGCTGATAAGTTTAAATCAACTAAAATATGTACCTTCGCGTTTAAGTTGACGGTTACCTGTCAACTGTCACCTAATTATAAAGTAGATTATGTCAGACAGTATTGTTATTATTCCTACCTACAACGAGAAAGAGAATGTTGAGAATATTATCCGTGCGGTGTTTGGGTTGGAGAAAGAATTTCATATTTTGATTATAGATGACGGCTCACCCGACGGGACAGCAGATATTGTGAAACGTTTGCAGAAAGAGTTCCCCGAACGTCTTTTCATGGTAGAAAGACAAGGAAAGCTGGGATTGGGTACTGCCTACATTTGCGGCTTCAAGTGGGCTATCGAACATAAATACGATTTTGTCTTCGAGATGGATGCCGACTTCAGCCATAATCCGAACGATCTTCCGAAACTATATGCAGCCTGTACGGAGCAGGGCGGGGATGTGGCTATCGGTTCACGTTACAGTAATGGCGTGAATGTGGTAAACTGGCCGCTGGGACGTGTGCTGATGTCTTATTATGCATCGGTCTATGTCCGTTTTGTTACAGGTATGAAGATACAGGATACGACGGCGGGCTTCAAATGCTATCGCCGGGAAGTGCTCGAAACGATAGACCTCGATCATATTCATTTCAAGGGATACGCTTTTCAGATAGAGATGAAGTTCACGGCTTATAAGTGCGGCTTCAAACTGGTTGAAGTGCCGATCATCTTTATTAACCGTGTACTGGGAACATCGAAGATGAACTCTTCTATTTTCGGCGAAGCCTTGTTTGGTGTGCTTAAACTGAAATGGTGGAGCTTCTTCCGTAAGTATCCGCAGAAGAAATAGAATATTAAACCGAATACCATGAGACTCCTTACAAACACATTCTTGTTAGCCGCATTCTTGTTTTTGCCCGTAAAAGTGTTCTCGCAGACACCGCAGGAAGAACTGGAGAAGATACGGCAGAATTATACGCAATCATTGATTGACTCCAATAATGAATCGGATTTGCTGAACCGCATACTTGCCAGTATTCCGCCGGAGACGGAAATGTCCGATCAGGTAGTCGTGGAGCTGCATCAGCGTTATCCTTTTAACCTGGATAACATCAAGAAGTATATGGACAGCATTCGTGAAGACGGTTCCTGGGCGGATATCAACTATAACGATACCAAACGTTCGGGCTGGGATGCCAAGAAACATGCAGACCGCGTGTTGGAGTTGGCTAAACTCTATCATGCCGAAGGACCTTCCTGCACTTGGTCGCCCCGCTTCTCGACGGTGATCCACCAGGCACTCGATTATTGGTTCCGTACGAAGCCGGTTTGTAAAAACTGGTGGTATAACGAGATTGGCATCCCGAAGACATTCGGACCTGCTTTTCTTTTGCTTCGCACGCAGATGCGTCCCGATGAATTGAAAGAAGCTGTGAAGGTAATGGATAATGCCCGCTTCGGCATGACCGGACAGAACAAAGTCTGGCTGGCTGGTAACGTGCTGATGAAAGGTTTGTTACTGGATGATTACGAACTGGTAAAGGCGGCGCGCGATACGATCGTCTCTGAGATAACGACCGAACGTGAGGAGGGTATTAAGAGCGACTGGAGTTTTCATCAGCACGGACCGCAGCAGCAGTTCGGTAATTACGGGTTGGCTTATTTGGGGGAAATGAGCTTCTATTCGGGGCTGTTTGCCGGAACGTCATTTGCCTTGAATGCCGAACAGCAATCTATATTGAATAATTTACTGACGGAAGGTTATCGCTGGATTATCTGGCGGGGATATATGGATGTGAATGCACTTGACCGTCAGTTATTTCATAATGCACCCATCCATAAAGCGCTTGCCATCGGGAATGCCGCCAATTCGCTGAAGAAAGGCAGTGCACCGGCTGATGTCAGCAAGCTGGATGCTTTCCTGAATGATAACTTCCCGCCCCAATCCTCGGAAGAGGCTTCATTCACCGGACAAAAACATTTTTGGGATTCGGATCAGACCGTCCATCGGGCACCGAAGTGGATGGCTTCCGTCAAGATGGCTTCCGAACGCGTGATCGGCACCGAGCTGGTGAACGAGGATAACCTGAAAGGTTTCTATATGGGCGACGGTGCCACGTATATTTACCGTCATGGGGATGAATATCTGAATGTCTTTCCTTTTTGGGACTGGCGCAAAATACCGGGAATCACCTCTTATGAAACGGATGCTCCGGTTCCTTCGCCGCGCAAATACGGAGCGCATACCCGCAATGAGAGTGCGTTTGTCGGCGGCGTAACGGATGGAGGTACAGGCATGACCGCCATGGTTGTCAATCGCGACGGTGTACACGCCCGTAAAGCGTGGGTGATGACGGACGATTATGTTTTGTGCCTGGGTGCCGGTATAAAGACAGACAGCACTTTGAGTCTGACAACTTCGGTCGACCAACGGAAGAAGCGAGGAGAGTTGTCCTATTTTCAGAATAACCGCTGGCATACGGTGAACGGCACTTTTAAGTCAAACGGTAAGGCTTTACGTTTTTATCATGACAGTACAGGATACATCCTGATGCAACAGGCGAATAGTGTAGCCATC
Organism: Parabacteroides chongii; assembly: GCF_029581355.1. Taxonomy (NCBI): domain Bacteria; kingdom Pseudomonadati; phylum Bacteroidota; class Bacteroidia; order Bacteroidales; family Tannerellaceae; genus Parabacteroides; species Parabacteroides chongii. Next base: position 4,065,091 of record NZ_CP120849.1, read on the forward strand.
TCCGAAAAGCGTTCCGGCAGCTGGTCCGATTTTATGGGATCCTATACGCCGCAGCAGGTAGAAGGGGAGGTTGTTTCTTTGTATATACGTCATCCGAAAGAATCGCCGGCTTCTTATCAATACCTGATATTACCTGCCGTTTCGGCTGAGCGGACTGCCTCTTTCTCGACCGACAATATCCATTTGCTTTGTAACGATGAGGCCATGCAGGCGGTGGAGATCGGTCATCGTTTTTATATTACTGCCTATCAGAAGGGGAAGATCCGCCTGGCGGATAATCTGCTGCTGGAGATACAGACACCGGGTATTTATATGCTTTCAACAGAAAACGGAACGATCCGTGTCGTAGCTAGTGATCCGACACATACGCAGTCTTCTTTATCGCTGAAGATCAACAACTATGATTTGAAGATCATGCAGCCGTCCGATCAGGCTCCGGGACAGAGCATATCGGTTACCCCTGTTATCAGTGCCCCGTCGGTAAAATCGATTTCGGTAGACGGGAAGAAAGACGACTGGGCGCAGATACCTGTTGCCGTATCCGGTTTGACCGCTCCGTGGGACGGGGCTGTGAAAGACCGGACGACATTCTCCGTCTGCCATGACCGGAAGAATTTGTATTTCATCTACGAGGTGTCCGATTCTACGATCATATATAATAATGAAAAGACCGAAGCCTCGGTTGGCAGTAGCGACCGCATCGAGTTCTTCTTCAGCAAAGACCCTGCCATGAAGGATTACTATTGTGCCGAGATCGACCCGCACGGCAAGGTGATGGACTATCATGCGAAGTTCTACCGTCAGTTTGATTTCAGCTGGAACTTTAAAGGATTGAAGCTGGGAACCCATGTCGGTACGGATTCTTATATCGTGGAAGGTTCCATCCCTTTGAAAAGCCTGGAAGAAATGGGAGTGATCTCTTCGGAAGGAGAAATACGCATGGGCGTGTACCGTGCCGATTATTACGGACCGAAAGAGGAACAAGTGATCTGGTCGTCCTGGATCATTCCCGATGCCACCCAGCCGGATTTCCATATTCCTTCTTCTTTGGGGGTGCTGAAATTAAGGTGATTTGAATAAAATCTTGTACATTTGTGACAAATAAACACAAAGCATATGAATAAGACGCTGATAAAAAACGCTCATATAGTGAATGAAGGACGCATGTTTAGAGGTGCTGTCCTGATCGATGGAGATAAAATAGCTGAGGTATATGAAGGAAGCGTGCCCGAGACAGTTTCTGCTGTGCAGGTGATCGATGCCGGAGGGAAACTCCTGTTGCCGGGAGCGATCGACGACCAGGTGCATTTCCGCGAACCGGGTCTGACGCATAAAGGAGACATTGCCAGTGAAAGCCGTGCTGCCGTGGCTGGCGGTATAACCAGTTTTATGGATATGCCGAACACCAAGCCGCAGACTACTACGATTGCCGATCTGGAATGGAAACTTCAGCGCGGTGCGGAAACTTCCGTAGCCAACTATTCTTTCTTCTTCGGGGGAACGAACGATAATATGGATGAGATACGTAAACTGGATCGTAGCCGTGTGCCGGGCCTGAAGCTTTTTCTCGGTTCTTCTACGGGGAATATGCTGGTAGATAAGAAAGAGAGCCTGGAACGTATCTTCGGTGAGGCGGACATGCTGATCGCCATCCATGCGGAAAAGGAAGAAGTCATCAAACGCAATATTGCCTATTATACGGAGAAGTACGGAGAAGATCTCGATATTTCTTTCCATAGCAAGATCAGAAGCGAGGAAGCCTGTTATGCCTCTTCTGCCGAAGCGGTCGAATTGGCAACCCGGTTAAATTCGCGTTTGCATATTCTGCATTTGTCTACGGCGAAGGAGCTGACTTTGTTAAGCAACGCAGTGCCTTTGGGTGAAAAGAAGATTACAGGTGAAGTTTGCGTGCATCATCTTTGGTTTCATGACGGCGATTATGCCCGGTATGGCAATCGGATCAAATGGAATCCTTCTATTAAAACATTGGCGGACCGGACTGCCTTGCGTAATGCCGTCAATGATAATACGATCGATATTGTGGCTACCGACCATGCTCCGCATCTGCCCGCGGAAAAGGAGGGCAGTTGCCTGAAAGCGGCTTCGGGTGGTCCGTTGGTGCAACACTCATTGGCAGGCATGTTGGAGATGGTGGTGGAAGGTTGCTTTACGTATGAGAAAGTAGTGGAAAAGATGGCGCATATGCCGGCTGAGCTGTTCCATATCGACCGTCGCGGTTATATCCGTCCGGGTTATTATGCCGACCTGGTTCTTGTTGATCCGGAAAAATGCTGGACGGTGGCTCCTGAAAATATATTGTACAAATGCGGATGGTCGCCGTTTGAAGGTACGACATTCCATCATAGTGTCACCCATACCTTTGTCAACGGACAGCTGGTGTATGACAATGGCGTTATCAATGACGACGTACGAGGGATGGAAGTTCGGTATATTTAATAAGAAAAGATACTAATTGTGTCAAAATTCTATATTAGGGAACGCAGAATACGCAGACAGGGCGCAGAGCAACGCAGACAATATTGATTTTAATAAAATAATCTGCGTAATTCTGTGTATTCTGCGTGGTCTGCGTTCGGTAATAGCTATTTTGACACAGCCGCTTCTTTGTTTTTATGCAATATCGATCAACTTATGTGTCTGCAGACTGAGCCGCCATTCCGGATGTTGCTGGATATAGTTCACTATTTCCATTGTATTCCGGCAGGAACAGGGCTGAAGGAAATGGTGTTTGGCAGGCAGCTGGATGTAAGAGGACAGGTCCTGTCCCAGATAAACTACCTTGACTTCATCCATATGATCGATTTTGAGCGGTGCTCCCTCTTTCGGAGAACAGGTCACCCAGTCGATTCCTTTAGGCAGCGGACGTGTACCGTTTGTTTCTATACATATATATTTACCCGCTTTGTGAAGCATGTCGATAAATGTATCGTCGATCCATAACGCCGGTTCACCACCGGTCAGTATGACCATGTTCGACGGATAGGCAGAGATTGCCTCCAATATTTCTTCATCCGACATCGGTGTTCCTTCTTCATGTTCCGTATCACAAAACGAACATTTCAGGTTGCATCCGGAAAAACGGATGAAAACAGCGGCTTTGCCGGTGTGATAGCCTTCCCCTTGCAGGCTGTAAAAAATTTGATTAATCTTTCTCATAGATCGCAGTGTTTGATTCTGACTCTTTAATTTCTACTTTATAACAATTAGGTAACTGGTCGCATATCCATCGGGCTATATTCTCGGCCGTCGGATTGAAAGGCAGGACTTCATTCAGATTCTGATGGTCCAGCTTATTTTTTATCGATTCTTTGATATGGCTAAAGTCTATTACCATGCCATCGGCGTTCAATTCTTTCGAGCGACAGTAGACAGTGATGATCCAGTTGTGACCGTGCAGGTTCTCACATTTGCTGGAATAAGAGAGTTTCAGACTGTGTGCAGCCGATATCTCCATTCTTTTAATTACGGTATACATGCTAAATTATGCAATTTAAGACGTTTATATATTGTATCTAAATGTCACCTCGATACGGCGGCAAAAATACATAAAATCCCGAAGAGGTAAACTATACCTTATTATAGGATTTATTAAAAAAACATTTATATTTTTGCATGTGTTAGAAAGTTGGATTTTTTAGTTTAGGAATGCTAAAAAAGGCATACAGTAATAACAAGTAAAAAGTATACCTGCTTACTGATTGTTAATCAACGGGAAATCGGAAATACTTCCCGTATAAACCGATAATTAAAAGCCGAGATCCAATTGTTAAAAAATAGAAGAAGCTGCAAATAAGTTTCGATAATCTTAAAAATGTGTTTTATAATATCTTTTTTTATTTGTTCAGTAATATAAAATGCCGCATCTTTGCATGCAGATAACCTAAACAATCTTTTTGCCTTAAAGACTAATACCTATTTAAAACCTATAAAGAGGGCCTTTGAGAAAAGGCCCTCTTTATGATTTTTAACCATTTAGTAGCCGGTTTCTTCTATTTTTGACGATATTTTTCCTATTGCTTCGTTCAGTTTCTCTTCCGGTGGGATCACATTGAAGTTACCCCAGAAGCCTTCATCATAATTAAATTTTGTTTCAGAGAATACAGTCCGGGTAGACAATGTCTCTTTTCTGCCAAAGCGGCTGACACCATCCGTATCCGTTTTGCATACGACCATTTCGAACCATACATGAAGGGGAGAACTGCCGAACAGCTGTTTTCTCTTTTTTACTTTGAAATGAAGGTCTCCTCTTACATGGCTGATATAATAGATGCCGTTCCAGGGTTTATAAGAAACCGTATAGACTACCTTCTGAGGGATTATCTTCAGGTTACGGCTTTTCTTCTCCACCAGCATATTGGCGGCATTCTTTACATATTTAGGATGTATTTCAAACTCAGCCCGCAACAGTGCACTGTTTTCCGAATCGATATACAGGTTGCCTTTTAAAAGCGGACTTGTGATGAACTCACGTTGTTCGAAAGAGATTACGTTTGCCATCCGGTTGTCTATTACTGTTATATCGGAGTGGGCATATACATACGGATAATTCACATCGCTTTCCGGGATCAGGAAGTCCGGGGCATCTTTGATGATATCCAGCTGCATGCTGGCATTGATCCCCGATTTCATTTTGGCAATGATCGTATCCCGCTCCTGGTTATTACTGATCCGGCGCATCTTCAGCAGTTTCACCTGATCGGTTGTTGTACGTTGGGTATAAGAACCTTTGTATATTTTGAAGATGGCTTCCGTCAGACTGACGAATTTGTTTTTCCGTTCGATCCCTTCCCGGTAGAAAGCGGTTTGATAAACTGGTTCCTGGGAATAGTTGATGCTTTTCTTTTCTTCCATCTCCCGCAGCAAACGCAGGGGATTCACGATACGGACAACCACTTCCTGTATAGGGATAACTTTCGGTTCCAGGGTCAGCATACTGTAGCGCTCTGCCAGCAGGGAACTTTCTATTTGGTAGGGTTGGTAGCCGACGTGCGAAAAGTTGATCCGCGATCGATTCAACGTATCCGGCAGTCGTAATCTGAATTCTCCGGCCTGGTTCGTGACGTTTCCGATGGAACCGTCGTCGCTCACACTGACGGTGGCGAACGGGATCGGTTCATTCGTATATTTATCCCGGAGGATGCCTTCCAGAGTGAAATAAGCGATGGTATCCGGAAGAACCGGGAGTTCTTCTTTGACTGCTATTTCCTGTACTGGGCGGGAGATAAGTATATGGTTGCCGATCACGCGGAGGTTCAAACTCCGGTCACCGGTGATCCGATAGATCGCTTCCCTGACGGAACACTTGCCTCCCGGTATTTTTACGACTTGCTCATTGTCGATGATGTTACTGTCGTAGATAAACAGGTAGCCGGAGCGTTCGGATACTTTTCCCAATAATTCGTAAACCGTTTCCTTACTTTTAGGGATATGGATAAGACGTTCGAGTACATTTTTATCTTTGTCGCCCTTGTCGTCTGCCCGCAAAGGGATAGCCGTCATCAGCAATAATCCGATGAGGGCAAATAACAGACGATATGTAGCGGTTCGTTTCACCTTGTACTCCTTTTATCCGGTTAGTTCTCATGCAAAGTTATCACATTATTAATACGCGTACTTTTCAGGTTGAGCGCGAAACAGAGTAATTCTGCGATCGACTCCGGTGAGTTGTTGTCAAAAGTGACGGTCAGTGTCCTGTCCGCCAGTTCCGGAGTTGTCTTCAGACTGATGTCTCCCGTATTGAGATTGATAACACGAAGGATATCGGCCAGCCGTTCATCCTTGAAACGTATTTGCCGGACATACTCATCGAATTGTCCGGAATCTTTTGTCTGGGTCACCTGTAGCTTTCTGGAAGAGACAGTAACGGTTTCACCCGCTTTTACATGTACGTCCTGTCCGCTCTTTTTCAACGTCACTTTCACCAGTCCTCTTTGTACGGATAGTTCAAAAGGCTGGAAGCCATCGCTCTTTATATTAAAAGCGGTACCCAGCACTTCGATGCGTGCATCTTCCGTTTCGATCAGGAAAGGACGCTGACGATTGCCGGCAATGTCGAAAAGAGCATTTCCCTGTAAGGAGATTTCTCTTTTGTCCGGTTGGAAATGTTCCGGATAACGGATAGCGGCATTTCCTGCCAGATACACGATCGAGCCATCTTCAAGTGTCGTGGCAAGTGTTGTCGTCTCCGTATTCTGCCGGGTGAGCAGGGTGCGGTCGGCTTCCTCTTCTGTTCGATTAAAATGAATAATCAGGAAAAAGGATATGATTGCAGCTACCTGCAAACCTAATAATACAATTTTTCGGGTAGTTAGACGGGGGATGTCCCCATAAGGCATCACACCCTCTTTTTCTTTACAGGTGAGCAGGCCATCCTTTTCCAGGCGGTGGTACACCTTGTTCCACGCCTGATCCGTTCTTCTATTGTCCCTTTCTTTACGAGTCATACTGTTTGTGTATAATTCTCAATTTCTTTTCTGAGTGTTTGAAGTGCCCTGGTCATTTCAGCTTCCACTGTTTTGACGGACAAAGAGAGGGCGGAGGCTATCTCCGCATATTTCTTTCCTTCGAAGCGCTGCATCCGGAAGATGCGTAAGCGGCGTTCGGGCAGCTTTTGGAGCGTCTTGTTTATCAGATCTTCCAATTCTTTGTATTCCAGCTGGTCCTGCGGATCGGAAGGCTTGCTTTCCTGGTTGCCCGATAAAACGCTTTCCCGGTAACGGTTGCGTACTTCCTGATGTTCGCAGTATTGGAGAGACTGGTTGCGTACCGCCCCGTAGAGGTAACTTTTCAGGGAGAGGAACACTTGCAGTTTTTCTTTTTCTTTCCAGAATACGTAGAATAGCTCCTGCACGATCTCTTCAGCTACATCCCGGTTTCCGGTAATGCCTGCGGCATAGAGGCAAAGGGGGGAGTAGTAGAGCCGGAAGATACCTTCGAAAGCTTTGACGTCCCCCTCTTTAATCTTAGTTAGTACGAATAAATCGTTCAGCATGCCGTAGATCTTAATGATTAGAGTCCTTCAAATGTACGAAAAGATATTGAAACTTATTTCTGTTGCTTTTTTAATTTGTTTACAGCACTTTCCAGTGATTCCGTCGGTTCGATGATATTGTAGGCTCCCCAGAAATCTTCGTCCATAAAGTTTTCCACCTTGTCGGACAACGACTGTGATTCCTTGAATGCCATCTTGTACGGAATAGTGGTTACGTTTTCTTCCCGTCCGTCCGTCACCACTGTTTCAGAGATGATGGTGTAGTTGGTCGAGAACAGTTTACGTTTCCAGTCACATTTAAAACGTACCCCGTTGCGGATATAGTTCAGATAAGTTACGCCGTCGCGGTCTTTGTAATTGACCAGATAAGCTACTTCGAGCGGGCGGAAGCGTAATCCGAACGGTTTCTTTTTGAGAATGGCCTGGGTCGCTTTGTTGCGGTCGTCCATACTCAGGTTAAATTCGGCACGGGTGAATGAGAGTCGTTCCTTGTCTATGTAAAGTTTACCGTAATACAGGGCATAAGGCATGATGACCTGCGGCTTGAAACTGATTACATATTGCGGACGGTTGTCGATATTGGTCGATTCTTCCATTTTGAAGAGGTAATAAGGCAGGCATTCGCTGTCGAGCAATACGTCGGGATTCTTCACAATATCGCAGAAGACTGACATATTCGGACCGCCGAGCAGTTTGACGGCTAGCGTATCGGTCCTTTTCTGGCTCAAGAGCTTACGGCCTTTGTATACTTGTACGCGGTCGCGGTCGGAACCTTCGTTGTAGGGTGTTTTGTAGATGTCGATCACTGCTTCCGATATATTGATGTACCGTCTGCCTTTTTGGGCGGTTTCCCGGTAAAAGCCGGTCAGCATGTTCGTTTTCTTGCTGTAATTCGCAGGGATTTTCTTGACCGCCTGTTCCACGAGATAGCGTGGTTCCTGAGCATGGATGATGATCTCGTCGAGCATATTTTCGTAAGGTGTCATCCAGACAGTCAGGTCGGAGAGGTTGTTCCCGTTCACTTCTACCTTATTATTGTAGTATCCGATATGGGAGATCTCGACTGCTTTCACATGGGAAGCATCTTTGATCTTGAAAGAGAATTCCCCGTCTTCATTGGTGATCGTACCCGAAGTGCTGCCGGGGATGGAAATGTTTACATACTCCAGCCGTTTCTTATTATTTTTGTCTTTCACAACTCCGCTGATCGTGATGAAGTCCGGATTCTCGTCGTCACGTACCGGTTGGTCCTGTGCCTGCAACGGACTTATACCTGCGATCAATAATAAGATCAGCAAAAAACCGATGGATTGTCTATACAGTGTTTTCATCTTTGTATTGTTTTAATGGTGAATATTCTTGTTTGTATATATAAGATCGTTCAGGGAACAAATACCCTATGGAAAAAGCGATTTATTTTGATAAATCTTTCTATATTTGTAAAGCACAGTCGGACAAGTACATATACTAATATAATTATCCTATGAAAACCAAACGTGTAAATCGAAGAGATTTTTTTCGGCTTTCGGCCACTGCTGGCGTGAGTGCAATGTTAATTCCGGGTGCTAAAGCTGCCGGAGCTTCTCTGGGGACTGCTAATGAAAATGAAATTCCTGTCCGCACGCTTGGAAGGACGGGGATAAAGCTGCCTATCCTGAGTATGGGAGTGATGCGTGCCGACAATCCGAATGTGGTGCGTGCTGCCTATAATTCCGGTATATTTCATTTTGATACGGCTCATGGCTATCAGAACGGAAAGAATGAGGAGATGCTGGGAAAGTTCTTTACCGGAAAACCCCGGGACAGCTTCTTTATTGCGACAAAGGGGAAGTTTGACTATCCTCTGAAAGATGATTTTGAAGAAACGTATGAAAAACTGGTGGACCAGAGCCTGAAACGCCTGAATATGGATCAGGTGGACCTGTTCTATACACATGCGTTGAGTAAGGTGGAAGAAATAAAGGACGAACGCGTCATTGCTCTTCTGAAGAAGTTCAAGGAAGATGGTAAAACCCGTTTTCTGGGCTTTTCTGCCCATGCAGGGAAACCGGAATTGCTGGATGCGGCTATCGAGGCAGGTATCTATGATGTTGTCCTGCTGAGTTATAATTTTAAACTATCGAATCTGAAAGAGACGGAAGAAGCCATTGCCCGTGCCGCCAAAGCCGGTATCGGACTGGTTGCCATGAAGACGATGACAGGAGGTACGGAAGATGCGGAAGGAAAGAAAAAGATCAATGCGCAAGCCTGCCTGAAATGGGCGTGGAAGAATGAGCATATTACGACTGCGATTCCCGGATTCTCTAATTATGATGAACTGGATGAGTGCCTGGCTGCTGCCCGTTCACCGGAACTGACTGCCAACGATGCGGAATATCTCGCCTCCCTTTGCGGACAGGAAATGTTGTATTGCCAACAGTGCGGTATATGCCGGTCGCAATGTCCCGAACATCTGCCTATCCCGGATATTATGCGGGCTTATATGTATGCTTACGGTTATAAATATTCGAGAATGTCGAAGGAAACGCTCGGTGAGCTGAATCTTTCGGCGGATATTTGCTCTGATTGTGATACCTGCCTGGTGAAATGTCCTTCCGGCTTTGATGTCTCAGCGAAGATAGCGGCGATCACTCCGGTGATGCAGGTGCCCGATGAATTTCTGACTTAAAGAATTGAACGTATGAAGCAGATCAATTATTTGTTACTCTTTTTCCTGCTGTCTTTCTGCTCTTTAAAGGCGCAGACACCGGATGAACTGAAGTCGTGGTTACCGTCTGTGGACGGCTGGACTATCTCCGGCGAGATAGAGGTTTTCAATCCGGATAATCTCTTTGACCGTATAAACGGAGCGGCTCCGCTTTTTTTGGAGAATAACTTCAGGGAGATGACTTCTATGGAATATAAAAAAGGGACCGATTATATCACGATACAAGCCTACCGTCATGCTACGCCGGAGGATGCTTTCGGTATGTATTCGTCCGAACGTTCTTCCGATCTCGAATTTCTGCCCGTAGGGGGAGAAGCGCAGGGAGACAAGACGAATCTGTACTTCTTTGCCGGAAATATGTATCTGAAGATGTGGAGCAATGCTTCGGGGGATGTCTCGAAAGAGTTACAGGCTATCGGTCAGGCGCTTGCCGGAAAGATCGATGCCGGAGCCGGTTATCCTGCCGTTATCCGTTTATTTCCGGAACAGGGAAAAGTACCTTATTCGGCTGCCTATATTACCTCTAATTATATCGGCCACGAGTTTTTACGGGCTGTCTATACAATGAAGTACGAGAAGGACGGTCAGGCTTTCCAGTTGTTTGTTTTAGATGGGGGATCGCCGGATGGGGTCAAATCTGTTTTGACCCAATATGTGGCTTTCACCAAACAGTCGGATGAGTTGAAAGAGGGCGGTTTATTGATAAAAGACCGTTATAACGGAGATATACCGGTTCTTTGGAAAGGGCGTTATCTGGTTGGTCTTTATAATGAGAATGGAGACACGATTGCCGGTACTGATGCATTACTGGAAGAGCTGGCAGATAAATTATAAATGATATGTCTGATTTTGATAAGGAAGATTTTGTAGCAGCCGTCCATCAGATGGTGAAGACTGTTCCGTATGGACGTGCCACCAGTTATGGTGCGATAGCCCGTGCGATCGGCTATCCGAATATGTCGAGGATGGTCGGCAAGGTAATGGGGAATTGTTCGGAGGTAGGTGTTCCTGCTTACCGGGTAGTGAACAGTCAGGGAGTGTTATCCGGTAAAGATGCTTTCAGTACGCCGACCGAGATGCAGGAAAAGTTGGAAAAAGAAGGCATACGGGTAGAAAACAACCGTATCAAAGACTGGAAGAAGGTTTTTTGGAATCCGCTGGATGAGATATTATTTGTTCCCTAAAGTATTCAACTAGCAATCAGCCTATGGGTTATTAACCCCAAAGTCCTTTCTTTTTAACCTGAAAGATATATGCCGGTAAGATTTAAACCAGGCTCGGTAACCTTGTCGACCAAGGTCGTTAATCTTTTTGACGGACGTCGGTAAGCTTAACGAGCGCCGTCGCAAAGCTATCAGGACATATCTTTTACCTTAGTAGTTAAGAGCTTTAATCTTTGTTCCTTACTGGAAAAGCCTTAATGAAAAGGAGGTGAATGGTTTGATTCAACCATTCACCTCCTTTCACCAACTATTCACCCTGTATATCGAACGTAACTATTCATATAACAATGAGATATGAACGGCTGGTGAAGGGTGAACGGTTTATAGGGTACATTTACATAGAATATGTTTTTACTTTACTGTTACTTGCAACGGTTGTTTTACTTTTTGTGCAAAATCCTGGATATACTTAAACCACTCGGCTGAGTTCCGGAAGCCCCATTTGCTCCATCCGGCTCCTGTATAATAGGTATATTCGCTTCCCGGTGCATAAGTAGTATACGCCAGTACATGACCGTCTGCTCCGCGTTGTTTCTTTTCTGCATCGGAGAAGTTCACCGCTTTAGCATCGTTTAGTTTTTCAGGGAATACGGCACCGATGAATATCTGTCCGTTTGTCGGATCTTCCGGGTCTGCATAAGCAATGTAACCGCTGGCGGCATCAGCCTGATAGTCCGTGCTCGGTTCGTGCAGTACGATACCGGTTACGAGCGGTGTCGGTTCGTTCAGATTGGCAAATGAAAGTGTTACTTTGTTCAACTGCGAACCGGCATCCAGCGAAAGCAGACGGGTTTCGACAATATTCTCATTGTCTTTTACTTTCAACGGATTGTAAACCAGCTTGACAGTGAAACGCAACGGGCCGTTATCCAGTATTTTATACTCTTTGTAGCAATACGGATAAACGATAGAGTCGTTAGACAAAAGAGCGGAAGTACCCGCACCCAATGTCGGACCTACTTTATAATAATCCAGTCCGTTGCCATGGTCGATGTGGTAGGAAATAGAGTTTGCCAGTTCCTGTGCCGCTTTCTTGTCAGTCTTTCTCAATTCTGCAATTTTAGCTCTTGATTCCGGATTCAACTCCGTCTTGTAGCGCATGTCGACAACAGGTTCCGATACACATTTAACCCAGATGTCGTAACCGAAAGCCTGTTCGCCCGTAGCCTGCAAAGCCGGACCATAGGTACGGAAAGCGATACGGTCATTTTCCCAGGCGATGTCGTCCACACGTTCGGGATAGAACTTACCGCAGGCAATAGTGGCAGCTTCTTCCGGAGTGCCCGGTTTGATTTGGTAAGTAACACTGCTGTTTGCGTTCACATCAACAGGGAAAATAATTTTTTTGTCGTATGTGATCTGATAAGGAATCTGTGTTCCGTTGTTGTCGGAGATAATGAACGACGCACCGTTCAGTTTAGCAACGGCATCCATTGATATTTCCGTGATCTCGTTCGAACGGTTCATGGCCGACGGGTTCGTTACCGTTACGTCCACGCTTTGTTCCTGCGTACAGGCAAAAGCCGTAGCCGCCAAAAATAAGCTGATAATCTTTTTCATACATATTATATTGTTAGTTTATAAATATTCCGCCTTGATTACGATTTGTTTAAAACCGCAGTAAAAGTATGAATATTCGTGAAGTTTACAAAGCTCATCGATAGTAAACAAATGTTTTTTCTGTTTGATTCTGTTTCTTTTTATGCAGTAAATCTTTTATCCCGTCGTTTCTATAGTATGAACTTGAAGCTGTGTTTATTTATTTTGATGTTGACGGGATTCTTGCCGGTGGATTTATGCGGACAGAATTGGAGTGAGAAGGATTCGGTGTGGTTATCCGGCATTTTATCCGGAAAGGATACGATACGTATCAATCCGGAGTTTCAGAAAGCGATCCGGGAAGGAACATTCATACATATGGAGGATGAACCCGGACAGCAGATATTGGAAGCGCCGGCTGAGTTACCCATTCTGAAAGACTTTTCCGATTACCTGCATGCGGATACGAATAGTGTGCACAAAGACTTGGATTACAGGTCGATGCCTCCGAGTGTCTATCGTCTGTATGCGATAGAATTGGATACTACTCTGAAAATAAACAAAGAAGCCTATACGCCGCCTCCTACGCGCCTGATCGATAAAAAGGAGATACAGGTAGGAAAACTTCCGGTGACGGCTGCGGCAGGAGCGAGGAACCTCTACTCTTCGGATATAGTGAAAGACGGGCAGAAGCGGGGAACCGTAGGCGGATCTGTAAAACTGTATTTCTCGCTGAATGACGTGCTGGAATGGGTCTTTTCAAAAAAGGAAAGAAATAAACGCAGGAACCGCAAGCGGGATAATACCTGGCGTTATTATAATTCGATGCCCTGACCGGTAAATAAAAAAACTTCCGCCGGTCTGTGAACGAACCTGACGGAAGCCTGATAATTATTAAGTTATAGCCTGTTTATTTCTTATTCTTTTTTATTTAATCTGTAACTAAGTGCGCCTGACGGACATTGGTTGATCTGTGCGATCAGCTCTTCCGTAGTTGCATTTTCTATTTTAATCCAGGGTCTTTCCTTGGGGTTGTATACCTGCGGTAATGTTTTTACGCAAATACCGGCATGCTTGCACAGTTCGGGCTGCCAGATAATGGTCAGCTCACCGTTTGAATATTCAATTTTCTTTCCCATACTCTATAATCGCTTTATCCTACATTAATACCTTTCATAACTATACGTCGCCAGTCCGGATGCTTTTGAATGTATCCGGCTACGAAGGGGCACAACGGTACCAGGCGTAATCCCTGCTTTTCTATATCTTTCAGTACCTTTTCAGCCAGCTGGCTGCCTACGCCTTTTCCTTCGAGGGCTACAGGAACTTCAGTATGTGTGAGATAGATTTCGCCGTTCTTGGTTTTTATATACTCAATTCTCGGAACATATTTACCAATATGAAATTCGTATTGGTGGTTCTCTTCGTTATCAATTAATTCGTAATCGTCCATATCGCCTAATCTTTTTATTTAAGTTTTATATCAATCAAACATTTTTAAAGAAAGCATTGTTTACGGTTTCTCCCAATTAATTCATCAGAACTCCGGAAAGTAAAAGGATAAGGGCGGAAGTTGCTTTTTTTCAAAACATTATCAATCCAAGGATTGTTTTATAACAAAGCAAAGTCATTTTGTTTTGTGCGAGAGTTGAAAAATGGTATAAATGACTAATATAAGAGTCAAATGGAACAGTACTAGTTGACTTATTATGATTAGTTTTAAGTCAAATATCAAAAATGGAGTGTTATGAATAAGAATGACGTTGGTTCAAATGCCGGTCAGATCTGGCGTTTGCTTGCAGAGAGAGGTAACATGTCTATCCGAAAGATCAGTGAAATGACTCAGTGTAAAGAGTCAGTTATTTTTCTTGCATTGGGGTGGTTAGCCCGGGAAAATAAGGTACGTTTTTGTAGTGATGGCACTGGTATGCTATCCGTAGAAGTTAATATTCCACTGACAGAGACGTATTATTGAAAAGAAGAGGATATTATTAGAAGCGCAACGGTAAAGGGATACAAAATAAATTGTAGCCCTTTTTGTTTGCGCTTCAGTGATCTATTGACGGTATTTGCAGCAAGCCGGGAGCTTGTTGTAAATACTGTCGTCTGCTTTGTATTTGTCGTTGTCGTGGCCGGCTTTGGCTATTGCTTTGGCAATGGCATCGGCAGAAGTCTGTGTCGGGTCGAACTGTAAATGAACCATTTGGGCATCTTTATCCCAGGAGGCGGAGGTGACTCCTTTGACACTTTTGGCTGCTTCTTCGATCCGCTGTTTACACATATCGCAGGCACCTTTTACTCCGAACATTGCATGTTCGCTTTGAGCTGTGTTCGGAGCTGCTGCTTCTCCGTGCATATGATGTCCTGCGTGTCCCGTCATCGGATGAGCCGCATTCCCGTCATTGTTCATCATCGAAGTTTTTCCTTCCAGCTGTGCACTGGCATCGATAGAGAAAACGCCGTTCGTCACGATCTCTTCTCCGTCTGCCAGTCCTTTCAATATCACGTAGGCATTGCCTAATGACGGTCCTAATTCTACTTCCCGCATCAGGAATGTCGGAGTTGTGGTGTCCGGTTGTTTTACGTAAACGATCGACCGTTTGCCGGTCCAGAGAACGGCTGTCTGCGGAACGACGATCTGATCTTTATATCCTTTCAAAGGAGCATCGACAATAGCCGTCGCATACATTTCCGGCTTTAATTCCATGCCCGGATTTGCCACTTCGACACGTATACGGGAGGTGCGGCTGGTCGGGTTGACGATCGGATCGATGAAAGCGATACGTCCTTTGAACGCTTTGCCGGGAAATGCCTGCATGGTGAATGTGACCGGATCGCCTTTGCTAAGGAACGGCAGGTCTGTTTCGTAAGCATCGAACATTGCCCATACCTTTGACAGGTTGGCTACATCAAACAAAACGGCTCCCTGCGATACATAATCTCCCTGGCTGACACGCTTCGACATCACGATACCACTGGTGTTCGATTTGATCTCTACGGTGGGAGAGATGGTACCCGACTGTTCGATGGCTGCTATCTGCGCATCCGTCATCTTCCAGAGCCGTAGTTTCTCACGGGCAGCTTTGATCAGGGCAGGTTGTTGCATTTTCAGGGCTTCTGTCAATTCCTGCTGTGCCGTGAACAATTCGGGTGAGTATAAGGTCGCAAGGGTTTGTCCGGCTCGGACTGTTTCGCCGGTAAAGTCGACTGCCAGGCTTTCGATACGGCCTCCGACATGGGCTGTTTGCGACTGCAGGCTCCGTTCGTCCGGTGCGATCTTACCATATAAGCGGACTTCCTTCACCGGGTTTTCCTTATTGACACGAGAGGTCTGTACGTTCGCCAAAGCGATTGCTTCTTCCGATAACTGGATAGCCGAAGGATCGACATTCCCGTGATCGTTGCCGCTTTTACGTAAGGGGATCAGGTCCATGCCGCAAATCGGGCATTTACCAGGTTTGTCCTGTTTGATTTGGGGATGCATGGAACAGGTCCAAACCCCATTCTCATCCTGTTGCAGGTCATGACTGTGGGCATGTCCCGCAATACTGTCATGACTATGGTGATGTTCATCGTTTGCCGGTGATGGAGCAGAGGACGGACTGAAGAACAGCCAGCCGAGAAATAAACCGGCCAAGGCAAATACTATATATCGGATTTCTTTGGTCTTAAACCATTCTTTTATCTTTTTCATATCTTTATTCGTTTATTGAAGTTGCTACTAATTTTTCCATTCCGGCTACCATCGTATTGTATTCGGCAATGGCTTCACTTTTCTTGAGGCCGTAATCCAATAGCTGTCGTTCTACCTGTATCACTTCTGTCAGGCTTGTCGTACCGGCTGAAAACTCCCGTACGATCAGTTGCCAGGTGGAAAGCGACAGTTCCTGCTGTTTCTTATAAAGAGCTATTTTGCGGGCGGCATCAGCCAGTTGTTGCTTGACTGTCTGGTATTCGGATTGCAGCTGGTTCAACGTATTTTCGTATTTCAGTTCGCTTGCCCGGCGGTAATGCTGGCTCTCTTTCTGTTGTGCCTGGTACTTTTTACGGAAAATAGGGATACTGATCTTGAACATCGGCATAAACATATCCATCCCGTTCATATCGTCCATAACCATCTTGTTGTTTGATTTCCCGACAAGCGAATATTGCAGGCCGATACCGAACATTGGATAGCTCATCTTTTTATCCATGACGGCTTTGGCGCGGTAAGCGTTCGCTTCGGCTTCAAGCATCGATAACATAGGGTTGGCAGTGATGATACTGTCGGTCATTGCCTGGTCGTCGATCGGAAAACGCAGTTGTTCCAATGAATCGGGAACGGCTACCCGCATATCCTGTTTACGATTCAGTAAAGCATTGAAACGAGCCTCGGCTGCTATCCTGCTGGATGCGAGGATTTCCAGATTATTCTGAAGTTCGGCTTTTTCTATCTGTATGCGCAATACGTCCGACATGCTGCCGGAAGAACTGCCTGACCCCATTGAACTGCCCATCGAACTGGCTCCCATACTTTGCATGGAAGCGTTTCCTGCCGATGTTCCCTGTGCTGTCGTTTGGGGACTGCTTCCCATTCCTCCCATATTATCCATACTGTTCCCTGTTGTAATAGGAGATGTTGCAACGGCACTGACAACGGTTGCTGTTGTCGGGGTCGGTGCATTGGCTGAAGGTGCCGAGTAACGGTTGAGTGCCAGTTTTTCCAGTTGTTCAAGCAACAGAAGGTTTGCCTGTGTGTTCTTGTATTGCTCGTTGAGGTTACATAACTGGTACCACTGGCTTTTTACTTCATAGAACAGATTGTTCCTGGCCTCGCGGAATTGCTCGTAAGCCATACGCGACATCTCGGTCGCTTCGTTGCGGGCGGCTTTACGTGTCCCGAACCAGGGAAACATCTGCATGAGGGTAAAGTCGGCAATTTGCTTGCCGCTAAGTGTCTCCATCGGTTTGACAAAAAGACCTATATCCAGTTCCGGGTCGGCATACGCTCCGGCTTGCGAAATCTTTTCCAGTGATGCTTTGTATAAAGCGAAATTGGAGTTTATCAACGGATTGTTACGTGCTGCCGTTTCCAAATACCATGACAGGCTGTCCGCCTGTTGTGAAAAGGCGGGAAGAATGCCGAGCAGCAAGGCTATCCCTGTTATATATGTTTGTATTCTGATCTTATTTTTCATCGTTTCTATTGTTTTGAAGATTCTGTTTCTTTTGTTCTTTCTTTATGGCACTTTCACGCCACCAACATTGCAGGACGGGAACGACGAACATAGTCATGGACTGGATCAACATACCTCCGAAAGTCGGTATTGCCATCGGGACCATGATATCCGCTCCTTTTCCTGTCGAAGTCAGTACCGGCAGGAGGGCGATCAGCGTCGTGGCGGTTGTCATGGCAGCCGGGCGTACACGTTTGAGACCGGCTGTAACGACAGCCTCCCGGATGGCTTCTTTTGTGGTCGGATTCTGTTGCAGGAATGTTTGGTGGATATAAGTACCCATCAGCACTCCGTCGTCTGTCGCCACTCCGAACAGGGCGATAAATCCTACCCAGACAGCCACGCTCAGGTTGATCGTATGCATTTGGAAAAGATCCCTCATGTTTTCTCCTCCGACGGAGAAGTTCATGAACCAATCCTGTCCGTACAGCCAAAGCAGAATAAAACCGCCGGCAAAGGCAACGAACACGCCGGAGAAATGAATCAGGGAAGCCGTCACCGTTTTGAACTGGAAATACAGGACCAGCAGGACAATAAGCAGTGCCATCGGGACTACGATTGCCAGCCGTTGAGTGGCACGTTCCTGTTGCTCGTAGTTACCGGCAAACTTATAAGAGACCCCTTTAGCCAGTGTCAGTTCGCCGTCTTTTATCTTTTGCTCCAACACGCGTGTCGCCTCTTTGACTACATCCACTTCCGCCTTGCCGGACAGTTTATCGAATATGACATAACCGACCAGGAAGGTGTTCTCGCTTTGGATCATCTGTGCTCCCCGGGTATAATCGATATCGGCGAGCTCCTTCAGGGGAATCTGTGCACCGGTTGCGGTTGGAACCAGCAACATGGATAAAGCCTCCGGATTATCCCTCAGTTCGCGTGCGTAACGGAGACGGACGGGGAAGCGTTCCCTGCCTTCCACAGTTGTCGTTAAAACCATGCCGCCGACAGCAGCACTCAATATTTCCTGCAGGTCTTCCACATTCACTCCATAGCGCGCCATATTGTCCCTGTTCAGTTGGATCTCCAGATAAGGAGCACCGACAGCTCGGTCATAAAAGACGGAAGAAGGGATCACGGACGGTACCTCTTTCAATGCCTGCTCGATCGCTTTCCCGCTTTGTTCGATCGTTTCCAGGTCCGGTCCGTATATCTTCAGTCCCATCGGCGCACGCATTCCGGTCGAAAGCATGACGAGACGGGCTTCTATCGGTTGCAGTTTAGGAGCGGAGGTCAGCCCCGGTAAATGAGTGACATTTACGATCTGTTGCCAGATATCGTTTGTGTTTTTGATCTCCGGCCGCCATTGACGGAAGTAATCTCCTTTCCGGTCGGGAATCAGGCTGTCTTTAGGTATAAGCCGGAAGCCGTCGGCGGGATTGTACGTACCGCCATCTTTTAAAAGATATTCTCCCCGGCTGTTCACCTTGAATCGTTCCCGGGCGCCGTCCTCATTCAAGATATATTCCGGACGGTAATTGATCGTATTTTCGAACATCTGTGCCGGTGCCGGATCGAGAGCCGAGTTTACACGTCCCCATTTTCCGATGGCGGTCTCTACTTCCGGAATGGCTGCCAGGCGTTTATCCAGTGCTTCAATATAATCCAGGTTTTGGGCAACTCCGGTATGAGGCATACTGGTGGGCATCAGCAGGAAAGAACCTTCATTCAGGCTGGGCATAAATTCTTTCCCGATTCCCATCCAGATCATGAAACCGAATACGATCGTTGCAGCCGGAACGGTCATGAACAGCCAGCGATGGCTGAGACACCATCTCAGTATCCGTTCGTAATAGATAACCAGTATCCACAGAAGAGACAGAATGGTGATGATACAAGCAGCAACAAACAGGATATTGGCTGATAGCCCGGCTTGCGGTCCCATCGGCAGCCATTCTTCCGACAGATAGTATATGGCAACCAATAGTGTGATACCTATATTAATATAAGTTGCCATCTTCGGATTTTTCCAGCAGGAAGCGAACAGGTTATTCAACCCTACAGCCGTCAAGCCGAGAGCCGGAACACTTCCGTAAATGATCATAAGCGCGATGCCGGCAACAACCAGCAGATAATTGGCGATCCTGCGTATCGCTTTCGAATGTATCCGGACAGAGAATAACAAATAGGAGAGAGTGGGCAATAAGATCAACCCCAGGATAAAGGAAGAAGCCAGTGCATATGTTTTTGTGTAGGCGAGGGGAGAGAACATCTTCCCTTCCTGCGCTTCCATGGCAAAAACAGGCAGGAAGCTGACAATCGTTGTGATCATCGCCGTAGTGATAGCTCCTGATACTTCGCTTACCGCTTTGTAAATAAGGTTTACAAATGCTTTGCCACTCCGGATGCCTTTGTTTTCGGGCATCTCCATATACCGTATAATACTCTCCACGAAAACGACACCGACATCCACCATGACACCGATCGCAATCGCGATACCGGACAAGGCGACAATATTCGCTTCTATCCCGGTATATTTCATGATAATGAACGTCGCCAGCACCGCTATCGGCAACATGCTTGCAATAATGACCGAAGCGCGCAGATTCAGTACGAGCACGATGATTACAATGATACAAATCAGAATTTCATGCGAGAGTGAAGTCTCCAGTGTCCCGATCGTCTCTTTGATCAGTCCGGTCCGGTCGTAGAAAGGCACGACTGTCACCTTGGAGACTGTCCCGTCCTCCAACGTTTTCTGTGGAAGTCCGGCTTCTATTTCCCGTATCTTCGTTTTTACATGGTCGATCACTTCCAGCGGATTGGCTCCGTAGCGGGCAATGACGACACCGCCGACTGCTTCTATCCCTTCCTTGTCCAAACCTCCGCGGCGTGTCCCCGGACCGATATTCACGAAAGCAACGTCCGATATACGTACCGGGACACCGTCGCGAACGGTGACGACCGCTTTCTCCAGGTCAGATACATCTTTAATATATCCCAATCCCCGGATCAGATATTCCACCTTATTGATCTCCATCGTTTCCGCACCGATATCGAGATTGCTCTTTTTAACGGCATTCATAATATCCATGACCGATATGTTGAATGCCCGCATGGCATCCGGATTGAGTTCGATCTGGTATTCCTTCACGAAACCTCCGGCAGAAGCCACTTCCGATACCCCTTCGGCTGCCGAAAGACTGTATTTGACATAGAAATCCTGGATCGTGCGCAGTTCTTCGGCATTCCATCCTCCGGTAGGTTTGCCTGTTTCCGGATTCCTGCCTTCCAGCGTGTACCAGTAGATTTGTCCCAAAGCCGTTGCATCAGGTCCCAGGGCAGGTTGTACACCTTCCGGTAATGTTCCGGGAGGTAATGAGTTCAGCTTTTCCAGGATACGTGAACGGCTCCAGTAAAATTCGATATCATCATCGAAAATGATATAAATGAACGACATACCGAACATGGAGGAGCTCCGGATACTTTTCACCCCCGGAATACCCAGCAGCGAGGTGGTCAGCGGATAAGTGATCTGGTCCTGTATGTCTTTGGGTGACCGTCCCATCCATTCGGTAGCGACAATTTGCTGGTTGTCACCGATGTCCGGGATCGCATCCACCGGGATCGGGTTACGCGGGATAATGCCCCCGTGCCAGTTGAAAGGAGAGGTCGATATTCCCCACACAACAACCAGTATTAATAATAGCATGGTTACTACCCTGTTCTCAAGGAAATAACGAATTATTTTATTTAGCATAGAGTACTGTTTTTATTCTGATGGATTAATTGATGTCTATAATCTGCGCCTACAGGCAGACTTTGTTTTACAAAGAATGGCTATACACGTTCAATTTTCTCTTGTGTTACACAAAAGGAACAGATTATTATAATTTTTTGTTTATGGATTATAAACAAAAGATACTGTCGGCTGTATAGCCAACATCAACTAAATCAGAAAAGAACAGTTTAGAATGCATCGTTCCGTACCGCTGCATTCGTCAGGTGGGGTTGTATAATAAGGATAGGATATGCCTGATTCGTCTGCTTCGGAGAGAATCAGCAAATTATGCATATTGAAAAGTAAGGACAGGGCTACCGGCGTATAATCGATGACCGGTACCTGATGGATATCCTGGTCGACCGTCATCTTGACCAATTGCGTCTCCGTAGAGCAGCAATGGCCCGCTTGTTTCTTTTCCTTGCATGAAGGGCAGGTATCGTTTTGCCATAATTCGACTTCCACTATCTTACCCATGCAATGATGGATATTCAGGATGATTCCGCTGGAAACCCCGACATAGAGGATGGTTAATATGACTAGAAGATACTTTTTCATAACTGCAAAGATAGGTTTATTTCACCGGATATAATTATAAAATGTATGGAGCGCTTATTAAATAATGTTTTATCTTGTTTCCGATAACATTTTCTTTCAATAAAAGGGAAAGTTTAGCATAAATAGCAAAGCCTTGTTTTTTAACTTGCTACAGTTCGCTTTTTAGCGTTTTTTTTACTCAGGAAAAGAGAAATAGTATATGACCTGTCGTTACTTTATTGTATCTTCACCGCGTGAACAAAAAATGATATTTTGTACATTCAAAATAGTAAGTAGCAGAAGTTTTATGGTAATAGCTTATTTGAGAGTAACTATTGACAAGCAACATCTTGAAACACAAAAAGATGAAATTACTCGTTATGCGTCAGCAAATGGTTTGGAAATCAGTAAATGGATAACTGATATAGTAGACGGAAGGAGAAAAGAGAGCGAACCTGCCTTATTCCGGATAATGGACAGAATGAAAAAGGGCGACAAGGTGATCGTGACGGATATCGCCCGGTTTGGTCGTACCCTGTCGGAAGTAATGACCCTTTTGGCGAAGTGTATGGCGCGAGGCATTCATGTATATAGTATAAATGACCGCTATCTGTTGGATGACAGCGTGAATATGGAGGTTGTTTCGAATACCTGTAACCTGGTTTCGGATATCGAGCATCATCTGATGTCTGTCCGGACAAAAGAGGCACTGAATCACAAGAAGGATAAGGAAGGTCTGCAACTGGGACGTCCGAAAGGTACCGATGCCAAGCAGTCGATGCTGGATGCCAATAAGGAAGAGGTCATGAACATGCTTGAAAGGGGAGATACGATCGTCATGATCTGTAAGCACTTCAACGTTTCCAGAAATACATATTATCAGTTCAAAAAGAATTACGGACTTTAAAACCAGTCCTTTTTCCGCATATATGTCCAGGTCAGCAGGCCGGTCAGGAACATGACTCCCCAGGCGATGCCATAGCCGTATTCCCAGTCCAGTTCGGGCATGAGTTTGAAGTTCATCCCCCATACGCCTACCAGGAAGGTCAATGGGATGAACAGGGTCGATACGACTGTCAGCCGTTTCATGATCGCGTTCATGCGCAGGTCGTTGTTGGAGATATACAGGTCCACCAGGGAAGATATGATTTCCCGGCAACTTTCAGTTGTCTGTATAACGAATTGCAACTGGTCTGACAGGTCTGTATATACCGGGAGCATGTCGGGAGTGATTATCCCGTTCTCGGTGCGCAGCAGTTTGGGGAATTGTTCTTTCAGAGGCTGGCTGTTTTTACGGATAAGCATGTATTCGTGCCGGCGCTGCTGGATCATCGAGCCCATATTTCCCTGGTCGCTTTTGATATCGAGTAATGTCTCTTCGATATCTTCCAGCATTTCCTCCACCTTGGATGCCGTCTCGACCAGATTGGCGATGATCGTATTCAACAGGAAAGCGAGCAGCAGTCCGCTGCCTTTTTTCCGCAGGCTCAACATATCCGATTCCAGCGCTTTCATTGTATTGGCAAACACCGGATTGTTACTTTCGGTGAACGTGATAACCACATTGCCCGTCACCAGGATGCTGATATGTTCGGAATGTATCTCCATATTGGCATCGTAGTAGCTGGAGTTCAGGATAATGAGCACGTGGTTCGCATACTCCTCGATCTTTACGACGTGCTGGGGGGTCAATATATCTTTGGCATCCAGGTTATGCAGTCCGAACTCTTTTACGATACGCGTGATGGTATCGGAGTCGGTCAGTCCGCTAACCTGAAACCAGTTGATCTTATTCGGATCCACCAACTTGCCGAAAGTCGTGGTCCCTTTTTTGACCTCGCTGGTATGAAGTGTATCCTGGTTGTATTGCGTGAGACGAATATCGGTAGCAGTCTCATGCTCTCCGGCATAGTAATATTTGTCCGACAGATGCCGGTTTGAAATATGTCTGCGCTTGTGCAGATATGTAGCCTCTTTTCGTCTCATGCATATAATTGTTTAATCCAGTTCCACAACAGTGATACCGGCACCTCCCAGTTGGACATGCTCATCGTGGTAATGGCGGACACCTGGCACTGAATGCAGATAATCGCGTATCAGTTGCCGCAGGATACCTGTACCCGTGCCATGCAGGATACGTACCTTAGATGCTCCGACCTGGATGGCATCGTCGATGAAATAGGTGACAGTTTGTAGTGCTTCATCGCCCCTCATACCTCTAACATCTATTTCCTGCTTAAAGTTCAATTTCTTTTCGTGCATATGGTCGGCCGTATCCGAGCTGACGAACGTACTTTTCTGGATTTCTTTCTTGATCTGACCTTTGCTGACCTTTTCCAGCTGCTCCAGTTTGACGGTACTTTTGATCATCCCGAATGCCACGACAGCCTGCTTGCCCTGAAGCTCCATCACCGTACCTGCCGAAACCTGTCCTTTCAGGCGGACATTGTCGCCGACCTCGATCACGTCGCGGTTGAATACCGGTTTGGTCGGTGCATTCTGCTTTTGCTTCTTGCGCTCTTTCCGTTCCTGCAGCTTCGCCATCTTGCGGGCGATCTTATCGTCTTCTTCTCCGGTGGAGCTGACCGAAGCCTTGAACTCATCCAGTGCTTTGCGTGCCAGTTTGGTCTGTTCCTTTTCAGCCTGTGCCTCCTTGATCTCACGGATGGTGTTTTCTATCTTGGCATTGGCTTCCGAAAGGATACGTTGCGCTTCCGCCTTGGCTTCGCGCATGATCTCTTTCCGCTGTTTGTTCACCTCTGCCAGGTCTTTTTCATAGCGCTCGGTGATATCCTCCAGTTTCTTTTCGCGCTGGCGGATATTCTGGCGCTTGCTTTCCCAGTAACGTTTGTCCCGGACAATGTCCTGCAGGTATTTATCCATGTCGATATAATCGGAACCGACTTTGGCGGAAGCATCTGCAATCACATCTTCCGGCAACCCGATCTTTCGTGCAATCTCGACGGCAAACGAGCTTCCCGGATTTCCGATCGACAGCTTGAACAGCGGTTGCATCAGATGGCGGTCATACAGCATGGCACCGTTTACGATCCCCTCTGTATCTTCTGCAAAATGTTTCAGGTTCTGATAGTGGGTCGTGATCACGCCGAAGCTGCGGTTCCGGTTGAACCGGTCGAGCAGTGCTTCGGCTATCGCACCGCCTATCTGGGGTTCCGTACCGCTACCGAACTCGTCGATCAGGATGATCGTCTTTTCGTTACAGTTCCTGACGAAATGCTTCATATTGGTCAGGTGGGAACTATAGGTACTCAGGTCGTTCTCGATGCTCTGCTCGTCGCCGATATCGATGAAGATACTGGCAAATATCCCGGTACGCGAACTTTCGTGCAGCGGGATCAGCAGACCGCACTGCAACATATATTGCAGCAGTCCCACCGTCTTCAGACAAACGGATTTACCGCCGGCGTTCGGTCCGGAAATGATCAGTATGCGTTTCTCTTCGGTCAAAGTGATATCGAGCGGAATAACCTGTTTGTCCTGTTTCTGTAGGGAGAGGTAAAGCAGCGGATGGACGGCACGCGCCCAGTCTACTTGCTGTATATTCTCGACCACCGGCTTGATCCCTTTCACTTGCTCTGCAAAAAGAGCTTTGGCACGGATAAAATCGATATCCGCCATAAACTCATACGATTGCAGGATATCCGGCACCATGGGACGTACGATATTGGTAAATTCCGTCAGGATCTTCATGATCTCCCGGCGTTCGTCGCCTTCCAGCTCCCGTACCCGGTTATTGGCTTCCACGACCACTTCCGGCTCGATGAAGACCGTTTTACCGCTTGCCGACTCATCATGCACGATACCCTTAATCTTCCTTTTGAAAGCCGGAGCGACAGGGATCATCAGACGACCGTCACGCATGGTCGGCGTCACGTCCTTATCGACCACACCTTCCGATTGGGCGTTTCGCAGGATGGATTGCAGGCTGCGGGAAATACCGCTCATCGTTGCCGTGATCTCTTTTCGGATCTGTGCTAGGGTAGGCGAGGCATTGTCTTTCACTTTCCCGAACTTGTCGAGAATGGAGTCGATCTTTCCGATCAGCTGCGGAAACACCAGTATGTCACCCGCCAATGCCGTCAGGGCAGGATAAGCGATTTCTTCCTCGTCTGTCGGACGGAAGAAACGGACGATATCGTTGATGGTCTGCAGCGAACGCTTCAGGTCGAACAGCTCCTTTTCATCCAGCCAGGTCCCTTCAGGGCGTATTCTTTTCAGTGAATAACGCACATCGAAAAAGAAACTGGCAGGAAACTCCACTTCTCCATGCAGGATACGGACAAATTCATCTGTCTGTTCCAGGCGTTCAATAACGGTTGTATAATCGGCAGAGAATTCCATCTCTGCGACCCGCTCTTGTCCCAGCGGGCTTAAACATTTATCGGAAATTAAACGGCGAACTTTATCGAACCCCGTTTTTTGTTCAAAGTTTTGTGGGTATATCACGTTAATTTATATGCTTATTTTATCTCCACCGTAACCTCTCTGCGGATAGTAGGGCGGACGATGATTTCCATTTTGTTCTTGCCCCGTTTGATATCGAACGTACAGGCATTGTTTCCTGCCGGATTGACATAGGGAGCATAATAAAATAAGTAGGAGAAGGCTCCTACATTGCCGGAACTTTGTAAAGCGTCGGCTACTTTAGGGTAGTTGAATGTATCCCAGTACATACAGCGTTTGAAACCATTGGCATCCGTGAACTGTGTTTTGGGGTCACGGTATTTCATTGTTTTGGAAATGAAGTTCTTATAGCCTGCTGTAAATTCTTCGGCGGAATAATTCATCTTGTTATCGTTGATCCTCTCGATCACATCTCGCGGACGCAGTCCGGCTGCATAAGCCGGCGAATTACGGTCGACGTCCGTAATCAGTTCCAGGCGGTCGATGTCATAGCTGATACCTGTGTAATTATAGGTCTTTTGATTGACCTTATATAATACGTTCCTGCCGTATTTTACATACGGATACTGCATCAGCATCAACGGCACATGTACACGGGCATATTCTTCCAGTTTGTAGGAGTCTTCCAGCAGTTCGTTTGCTTCGCATTCCCATAGGATACGTCCCGGAACAAAAGCCTGGTCGATCATGCGGAATCCGAATTGCAGCAAATATTCCGCTTCCGCTTCTGCAGCCGAATTACCCAGGAACGGGAATGTATCCATTTTACTCAACGTATAATTATAACGATAGGTCGGTTCCTTCTCTATCATTATTTTGTTCACTCCCTTGAAATTGGGATTCTTATCGAAGAAGTAGAATGTTTGTATCAGGATATCCGGCTGGGTGATGTCTACCACCATGCCTTTCTTGGTCATTTCCTTTTCGATACATTCGTTGATAGCCGTTTCCAGTTTCCGGTTGTTTTCGTCGATCGAAGCGAAAGCAAATGTCTTGAACTTGCCAAAGCTGACAGAATCCGGTGTTACTACGGTCTTGAACGGACAGGTGAAGTTCCGTTCGCTGGTAGTCTCCAGGCTGTACATGGAAAAAGCCGATGCCAGCTGATCTTCCGTGATCGAGTTGACCTTCTTGCAATCTTTCTTTACCATCACCTGCTTGGTCGGTACGGCAAGATTGGAGATAGTCAGTATCACATCGTTTTTACCGGCAGGATTCAATAGCTCCTCAATTTCCTGCGGAGAGACTTCAGCCGATTGCACTCCGTCTATTGCTTCCAGGATGTCACCCTGTTTTACTCCTGCAAGTTCTGCCGAAGAATAAGGGATAACCCCTGTAACAACGGGTTTATATTTTCCCCAGTTATTACTTTGACTGATATCGTAAGTAAATCCTAATCTACAGATCGACGCGTTCCGGTTCTGTGCATAGCCGGTTAAGATTGCAAACAACAGTAATATGGATAAAACAACTCTTTTCATCATGCCAGTAATTCTATTATAGTATTAATAATACCTGTTTATACCTAAATGTATAGGCAAAGGTAAAGATATTTTTGTTGAGTATGAATAGTTGGCAGCATATTTGATGTTATTCCGGTGTATGATCATCGGGATAACTTTTTCTACATACAGAATGTTAGTAGATGAAGGTTGTCGTATTATGCTGACAATTAGGTAATAATAAAAAAATTAAGATAGTTATGAGCAAGATGAATTTTAACGGAAAGAAAGAAACGGCTGGAAAGAATGAGTGTCAGAACAACGAAGAAGCGACAAATTTGCAGCAGGAACAGGAAAATGCGGCAGAAGAATGTGCGCAGACTGACATTGTGACCGAAGAACTGGAAGAGTTGAAAAAGAAGTATAACGAATTGAACGACTCTCATCTTCGTTTGATGGCAGAATTCGACAATTACCGTAAACGTACTTTGCGTGAAAAGGCAGACCTGATCAAGAATGGTGGTGAAGCCGCCCTGAAGAACTTGCTTCCGGTTGTAGATGATTTTGAACGTGCATTGCAGAACATCCGCAACTCGGAGGATGTGGAAGCCGTGAAAGAAGGAGTAGAGCTTATCTATTCCAAATTTATGGCTTATCTGGCCCAGCAGGGAGTAAAAGCTATTGAAGCGGTAGGTCAACCATTCGACACCGAAATGTTTGAAGCTGTAGCTACTATTCCTGCTCCGGAACCTGGCTTGAAGGGAAAGATCCTGGATTGTGTACAGACCGGTTATACTTTGAATGATAGAGTGCTTCGTCACGCTAAAGTAGTAGTAGGAGAATAAGCAACATGCCGGAGAGCAAATAACAACAAATACAAAGATGGCTAAAAGAGATTATTACGAAGTGCTGGAGGTGTCAAAAACCGCCACAGTAGAAGAAATTAAGAAAGCATATCGAAAAAAAGCGATCCAGTTCCACCCGGACAAGAACCCTGGTGACAAGGAAGCAGAGGAGAAATTCAAGGAAGCTGCCGAAGCGTATGACATACTGAGCGATGCACAGAAACGTCAGCGTTATGACCAGTTCGGACACGCCGGAGTAGGAGGTGCCTCTCAGGGGGGTGGCTTTGGTGGAGCCGGAATGTCAATGGAAGATATATTCTCTCAGTTCGGAGACATCTTTGGCGGACACTTTGGCGGATTTGGCGGTTTCGGTGGTTTTGGCGGTGGCTCACGTGGCGGCCGTCGTGTGAACCGTGGGTCAGATTTGCGTGTGAAGGTAAAGCTGAACCTGAAAGAGATCGCTAACGGAGTGGAAAAGAAGATAAAGGTTAAGAAATATGTTCCTTGTAGCAAATGCCACGGGAGTGGTGCCGAGGATGATCATAGCAGCAAAACCTGTGATACATGCCATGGTAGTGGTGTAGTAACACGTGTTGCCAATACGATCCTGGGGCAGATGCAGACGCAGTCTACTTGTCCGACTTGTGGGGGTGAAGGAAAAATCATCACAAAGAAATGTAGTGAATGTAACGGTGAAGGTATCATGCGTGATGACGACATCATTACAATCAATATTCCGGCTGGTGTTGCAGAAGGTATGCAACTGTCGATGAGTGGTAAAGGAAATGCTGCCCGTCATGGAGGTATAAACGGTGACCTGTTGATCCTGATCGAAGAAGAGCCGCATCCGGAATTGATCCGTGATGAGAACGATTTGTTATATAATCTGTTACTCAGCGTACCTCAGGCTGCCTTGGGAGGAAATGTTGAAGTTCCGACTATCGATGGTAAGGCGAAGGTGAAAATCGAACCAGGTACACAACCGGGTAAAGTACTTCGTCTGCGGAACAAAGGACTTCCTTCGGTGAATAGTTACGGGACAGGCGACTTGTTGGTTAATGTAAGTGTATATATCCCGGAAACGTTGTCCGCATCAGAAAAAGAAACATTGACCGGTTTGGAAAACTCACCTAACTTCCAGCCGAACCGTACGATGAAAGAGAAGATATTCAGCAAATTCAGGCATATGTTTGATTGATTTCTTTCAAAATAAAATGAAGAATGCCCCTTTACCATCCGGTATCGTGGGCATTCTTTTTTTGAACAGAGCTTATCAAGGGGTTGCTTAAACTATCTTGTTTCTTTCAAAGCATCTTCCAGGCTGATGCCGAGTGCATCGGCAATACCTTTGCCATAGGCCGGATCGGCTTTGTAACAGTTGCGTACGTGACGTTGCTGGATGAACAATTCGGCTCCACCGATCTGACGGGCAGTGTTTTCGAACAGGAGCTGCTGTTCGTCGGCAGGCATCAGACGGAAGAGGTCGCCCGGCTGGCTGTAATAATCGTCATCGTATTCGCGTTCGTTGTAATTGTAGATATCGCCGTTGGCTTTCAAAGGCGGTTCTTTCTTTTCGGGAGAATCCTGCCATTCGCCGTAGCTGTTAGGTTCATATCCTTTGGCAGAACCGTAGTTACCGTCTACGCGCATAGCTCCGTCGCGATGGTAAGCATGGAAAGGACAACGAGGTCTGTTTACCGGTATTTGTTCAGAGTTTACACCCAGGCGATAACGCTGTGCGTCACCATAAGAGAACAGACGGCCCTGAAGCATTTTATCCGGAGAGAAACCGATACCTTCTATCGTATTGATCGGGTTGAAGGCAGCTTGTTCCACATCTGCGAAATAGTTTTCCGGATTACGGTTCAGTTCGAGGATACCAACGTCGTGCAGCGGGAAGTCGCCGTGCGGCCATACCTTTGTCAGGTCGAACGGATTGATACGGTAGTTTTCTGCCTGTTCTTCCGTCATCAGCTGGATCTGGAATTTCCATCTGGGGAAATCACCTTTTTCAATGCTTTCAAACAGGTCACGCTGGTGCGATTCACGGTCTTTTGCGATGATCGCTTCCGCTTCCTGGTCGGTCAGGTTCTTGATTCCCTGCAATGTTTTCAGGTGGAACTTCACCCAGATACGTTCGTTCTTGGCATTGATAAAGCTATATGTATGGCTACCGAAACCGTGCATGTGGCGATAAGAATAAGGGATACCGCGAGAACTCATGGTAATGGTAACCTGGTGTAATGCTTCCGGAAGCAATGTCCAGAAATCCCAGTTGTTGTTTGCACTGCGCATGTTTGTTTTCGGATCTCTTTTGACGGCGTGGTTAAGGTCGGGGAACTTTAACGGATCGCGCAGGAAAAATACCGGTGTATTGTTTCCGACTAAATCCCAGTTACCTTCTTCTGTGTAAAACTTCATGGCGAAACCACGAATATCGCGTTCTGCATCTGCAGCTCCGCGTTCGCCGGCAACGGTAGAGAAGCGGACGAAACAGTCTGTCTTTTTACCGACTTCACTAAAAATTACAGCCTTTGTGTATTTAGTAATGTCGTGTGTCACGGTAAAGGTTCCGAATGCTCCGGAGCCTTTGGCATGCATACGTCTTTCAGGAATGACTTCGCGGTCGAAGTGAGCTAGTTTTTCCAGGAACCAGGGATCTTGTATCACCATTTGTCCGCGCGGACCCACTGTCTGTGAGTTCTGATTGTCTGCAACGGGGCGACCGTTGGCAGCTGTTAGTTTTTTGTTTTCCATAAATAATTTTTTTATTAGTATAAAGCCGACAACATCTTACCTTGAATATTCATGTAACCAACCTTATACGTGATTTGTTTTAGATTACTCAACAAAAGTAAAATGTTATTAAACAGAAGTCAAATAGGTAATTTTGATAGGTACATAGGGGCTATTTATTAATGGTTTGTATTAGGGGACGCAAATGACGCAGAAAACGCAGAGTAACGCAGATAAATTATTGTTTAAAAGAAAATAAAAAGTCTGCGAGCGTCTGCGTTTTCTGCGTCCCCTAATACGATCTGAAAGGATCACTTCTTCCCCCCGGAGCTGTTGGGCGACGCTTTATCCAGCCACTTTTCCTGAATGGTTTGCATCCATTCGTAGAAGCTCGGAATGAAAGCGGTGGCGAAGATCGTATTGATCGCCATACCGAATACAACGGCTGCCCCCAGTGAGACACGGCTGGCTGCTCCGGCTCCGGTAGCGAACAGCAACGGCATAACACCCAACACGAAAGCAAACGAAGTCATCAGGATCGGGCGCAAGCGGACGTGTCCGGCTTCGAGAGCCGATTCGCGGATGGAATTACCGGCGGCACGGTAGTCGCGGGCGAACTCGACGATCAGGATACCGTTTTTTGCGGAGAGAGCTATCAGTAGGATAATACCGATCTGAGTGTAGACGCTGACAGGTACGCCCATAATAAAGCAACCCAGGATAGCACCCAGCAACGCAATCGGCAATCCCAGGATGGCCGCCAGCGGGCTTGTCCAACTTTCGTACTGTGCCGAAAGAACGAGGAATGCAACCAGTAATGCCATACCGAAGATCAGGATCGTAGTCGATCCGGCTTTCGTTTCCTGATAGGCGACGGAGGTCCATTCGTAACCGAAGTTATCGCCCAGTTGTTCCTGTATCAGTTCTTCCATGGCCTGTATGGCTTCTCCGGAACTGTATTTCGGGTTGGCGATACAGGTGATGGAGGCGGAGGAATACATATTATACAGGTTGATCTGGTCCAGTCCCAATTGTTGTACGGCTTCTGTAAAGGCGGAGAAAGGAACCATTTTACCTGCACTGTTCTCCAGGCTTAACCGCATAACGTCGTCGATCACTTTCTGAGCCTGTCCGCTGGCTTCGATCTTCACCTGGTAGATACGTCCGAACTCGACAAAGTCATTTACATAAGCGGCTCCCATGTAATAACTTAATGTCGAGAAGACATCGCTCAATTGTAATCCCAGCAACTGTACCTTATCGCGGTCTATGTTCAGCCGGTATTGCGGCACATTGGCCTGATACATACTGGATAGACTCAGGAGCTGAGGCTTGGTATGATAGGTTTCCAGCAACGTCTCGATGGCATGCTGCATTTCGGTCGGTCCCAGGTTCTTGCGGTCTTCCAGCTGTAATTGCAGGCCGCCGGAAGCACCCAGGCCGGGGATGGCAGGAGGGACCAGGGCGAATATCTGCGCTTCCTGGATACCGTAGGCTTCCCGGTTGAAGCGAGTGACGACATCTTGCGCCGTATGACCTTTCCCTTTCCGTTCATTCCAGTTTTTCAGTACGACGAAATAGGTTCCGGCATTCGATAATTCGCCGCCTCCCATCACGGAGAAACCACTGATACCCATATAGGTCTTGACTTCCGGATAACTGTCGAGTATCTTGTTGATCTTCCGGCTTACTTCCTGTGTACGGGGCAGGCTGGCTGCCGGAGGCAACTGGGTTGAAACCAGGAAGTAACCGTCGTCTTCTTCCGGAATGAAAGTAGACGGCCAGCGTATGAACATAATAGCTGCTGCGGCTGAGACGATCAGGAAGATAACCAGTGTGACGATCTGATGTTTCAGCATGCGGTCGACTACATCGTCGTAAACCTTTTGTGTCTTGTCATATACTTTATTGAACGCTTTGAATACGAAAAAGGTCGGATCTTTGGTGACTTGCAGGAATAAGGCACAGAGAGCCGGTGTCAACGTCAGTGAGTTGATACCGCTCAATACGGTTGCGGCTGCGATGGTTAGGGCGAATTGTTTGTAAAGCTGCCCGGAGATACCGCCAATAAAGGTCGTCGGGATAAATACCGCCAATAAGACCAGTACGACACCGACGATCGGTCCGACAATCTCGCCCATCGCTTTGGTCACTGCTTCGCGTGCCGTATATTTCCCCGTGTCCATGTATCGCGACGAGTTCTCGACGACCACGATCGCATCATCCACCACAATGGCAATAGCCAGGATCAACCCGAACAATGTCAGGGTATTGACCGAGAATCCCAGCGCCCCCATTACAGCCAGTGTTCCTATCAATGAAACAGGGATGGTGAGGCAAGGAATGATTACTGCCCGGAAGTTCTGGAGGAACAGGAAGATAACCAGGACGACCAATGCAGTTGTCTCCAGGAAGGTTACTAATACTTCGTCGATGGAGGCGTTTATGACTTCCGTCGTGTCGAGTGTTACGTTATATTCAACACCTTGCGGCAGGGTAGCGGCTATTTCTTCCATTTTCGCCCGTACGGCTTTGGATACTTCCAGCGAGTTGGAACCCGGTAACTGGTAGATGGCAATCGCTGCCGCCTGTTGTCCTTTTAGCTGGGAGGTCACATTGTAAGAGGAACTGCCCAACTCGATGCTGGCTATATCTTTCAGGCGGAGTATTTTGCCGCCTTGTTCGGTCCGTATGATGATATTTCCGAACTCTTCCGGAGTGGTCAGGCGACCTTTTACCGTCAGGGTATATTGGTAAGGATTGTTTGCCTGCGCAATCGGTTGTCCGACATAACCGGCGGATACCTGCCTGTTCTGCGTAGAGATGGCCTGAAAGACCATATCGGGCGTCAGGTTACGGATACGCATGACTTCGGGATCGAGCCAGATACGCATACTGTAATTACCTGCCCCCATTACACTTACTGAACCCACACCAGGCAGACGGGCCAATTGGTCTGTCAGGTTCAGACTGGCATAGTTACTCAGGTAGAGC
Source organism: Parabacteroides chongii (assembly GCF_029581355.1). Classification (NCBI taxonomy): domain Bacteria; kingdom Pseudomonadati; phylum Bacteroidota; class Bacteroidia; order Bacteroidales; family Tannerellaceae; genus Parabacteroides; species Parabacteroides chongii. The sequence continues at coordinate 4,099,485 of NZ_CP120849.1, forward strand.
CCGTCGTAGAGGGGATCTTTAGAGGTCAGTGAAAGCATCATCACAATGTTCGACGATTGTTTGCGGGTCGTGATACCTTGTACGATCACGGCTTCAGGAAGGCTGCTTTGCGCAATGCTGACACGGTTCTGTACCATGACGGTCGCCATGTCGATATCCGTACCGACTGCGAATGTGATGGTCAGTGAATAGGCGCCTGAACTGGAGGAATTGGAACTCATATAGAGCATTCCGTCCACCCCGTTCACCTGTTGTTCGATCGGTAATCCGACGGTCTGTGAGACCGTTTGTGCATCCGCCCCCGGATAAACGGCCGAGACCTGTACGGTAGGCGGTGTGATATCCGGATATTGGGCGATGGGTAATACGTTGAGTGTGACCAATCCTGCTACTACAATGATCAGGGCAAGAACGGTGGCAAAGATCGGTCTGTTTATAAAGAATTTTACCATGACGTTCTTATTTTATGGGGGTAATACTCATTCCGTCCCTAACTTTCAATAAAGCGGTGGTGACGTAACGTTCGTTCGGTTCGATCCCGCTGATGACCTGCCGTAGCGTGTCGTCCACTAGTTGTCCCGGTTCTATATGGCGGTATCGTACGATATTGGAATCATTGACAATATAAAGGTATTTTCCCAGCTGGTCGGTACCGATGGAGGCATCGCGCACCAGGACGGCGTCTTTCTTTTCGCTGTAAGGGAGGGTGATGGTGACGTATAATCCGCTTTTCAATTCCCCGTCCTTATTATCGAGATTGGCACGGACATTCAGTGTCCCGGTCGAGAGGTCTACGTTGGGAGAAAGGTAATCCAGCCGGCCTGTGTAGTTCTGCCGTCCGTTATCTCCCAGGTGTACGGAGATTGTTTCGGGAAGTTTTACGGTGGAGTCGTTCTGAGCGGCTGTGATCATCATCTTCATAAACTGGTTGTCCTCGATGTTGAAGTTTACATACATCAGATCGTCTTTATATAGGGTAGCCAGTGTGACGGGTTGCACGGCTCCGTTTATATAGTTGCCGATATCGTAACTGGCGCGTGTGATCCGTCCGTCGAACGGGGCGCGGATATAGCAATAGCTCAGATTGGTCCGGGCGGTGTTCAGTCCGGCTTCCGCATTACGTACGGAGGCTTCCATTTCGGCTACGGTCGATTGGGCCTGCAGGACCTGGATTTGGCTGACGGCCCCGCTTTTTGCCGCTTCTTTCATCCGCTCGTAATTGCTGCGGGCGTAATCGAGCTGCGCTTTGGAGGTTTTGAGTGCCGCCTCTGCCTGTGTCACATTATCTTTATAAGTATCGGGTTCGATCACGAAGATCAGATCTCCTTTTTTCACTTTGCTGCCTGCTACCAGGTGCGAGGTCTGAAGATAACCGTTTACCCGGGCCACTAGGTTGACCATTAATTCAGAGCTCAGATAACCGGGATAATCTTTTGTCAGTGTAATATCTTTGACTTCCGGTGTTGTTACACTGATGGAAGGAGCCTGTGTCTCCGTCGGCTGTTTTTTCCCTTTACACGATGCCAGAACGAATACCGACAAGGTGATTAGACTGTATTTGGCAAATGTCTTTATCATAATTTTCAACTTTCAATTTTTAATTATCAATTACTCCATCCTCCGCCCAGTGCCTGGTAGAGTTGGATCAGATCGAGAAGGGAATTTCCTTTAGCCTGGGTCAGCTGATTCTCGTAGGTGAGCAGAGAGCGTTGGGCATCCAGTACATTCTGGAACGGTGTCAACCCTTGCTTGTAGAGGTCGAGGGACAGGTCGAGTGTCTGTTGTCCCTGGTTGACCACTTCGCGGAGGGCGACGATCTGTTTAATCGAGTTCTTGTATGAGCTCATCGCATTATCGACTTCCTGTACGGAGGTGAGGACGGTTTCATTGAATTGCCTGATCGTCTCGTCCAGCTGGGCTTTTGCCAGACGTGTTGCCTGTGCCAGTTTACCTCCCTGAAAGAAATTCCAGGAGATGGCGGGTGCGATTTCGTAGGTCAGGCTGTTGTGATTGGCTATTTTATCGATGTCATGCGAAGCGAATCCGATGGAGCCTTTGACGAATACCTGTGGCCACCAGTCGGACTTCGAAGCCCCCAGTGTTGCAGCCTGTGCATTTACCTGGCGTTCGGCAGAGCGTATATCCGGACGGCGAAGCAGGAGATTTGCCGGAAAGCCTATTCCGACTGTTTCGATATAGTCGGGCAGGGGACGGGGGCTGTCGATCAACCCTTTGACATCTTGCGGGTAAAGTCCCATCAGGACGGCCAGTGCATTTGTGTACCGGATGATGCCTGCTTCCAGCATGGGCAGTGAGGCTTTGGTGCTGTAATAGACGGACTGGGCCTGTGCTACGTCGAGCTTTGAAACCAGTCCTGTTTCATATCTTTTCTGCGTGATCTCGACGACCGCCTGTTGTGAGAGGCAGTTTTGCGTTACGACATCGACCTCCTGTTGCAGTTCACGCAGATTGATATAGGCGGATGCGACCTGGGCACAAAGGGATACCATGACTGCGTTGTACTCTTCTTTAGACGCTGCGAAGTTTTCTTTCTGGGCTTTCACACGGTTACGGATACTGCCGAACACATCCAGTTCCCAGCTCATGGAGAGCGAAGCGTCGGCATATTGGGTAACTGTCTGCGGCAGGCTGCTGGTGTTGCCGCTGCTCTGCTGCCGGTTCCATCCGGCTGAGAGCCCCAGTGTAGGCGAATAACTGCCCTGTTGTATGCGCAGGTTGGCTTTTGCCATAGCGATACGATCGGCTGCCATCTGCACAGAATAGTTCTGCTTCACGGCTACATCGATCAGGGAATCCAATACCGGATCATCAAAATTCTTCCACCAGTTGTCTTCAACGGGCAAAGTCTGTTGGAAATTACTGTCGTTCTCCTGCCACGCTTCCGGCAATGCGTGATCGAGGTACTTATGTTTCACCTGTGCCGTTAGCGTTATCGGCAGAAAGAGGCAAAGCACAGTATAACACCATGTACTTATGTGCATAACTTTTTTGTTTAGATTCTACACATAAACACAAAAAAGTCATGCTTGGTTTAATAAGAGGCTTATTTTCACCAGGCAATAGTCATAGGGGAACTTTTTTCTCGTTTAAAACGAACGAAAATTCGTTTTAAACGGGCTATATACTTGTTTAAAACGAATTTCAGCTCGTTTTAAATGAATTTTATCTCGTTTTAAACGAGATTTAGGTTCATTTTTAAGAATGCCTTATCTTTGCGCAGTAAAAGAAAGATTGACTGAGATGGCAAAGAATAAAAAAGAAGAATATAAGGAGCAGAATCTGCAGTACCTGGAAGAAATCGCTTCGCAGGAAGGTGTGAAGAAGTTGGCGGATGGGGTATTATACAAAGTGATAGAGCAGGGGAACGGGACCGTTTCACCTCGTTTGGATAGCGTTGTTTCCGTTCATTATCGGGGGATTTTGATTGATGGGCGCCAATTTGACAATTCCTATAAACGGAATTGTCCGGAGGCTTTTCGCTTGAACCAGGTCATAGAGGGCTGGCAGATTGCACTTCAGCAAATGCATGCAGGAGATAAATGGATTGTCTATATACCTTATACTTGCGGATATGGAAACAGGGCTTCCGGTCCGATACCTGCATTTTCTACCCTGATCTTTGAGGTGGAGTTGTTGGGGATCGCTTAATTGAGGTTCAGTCGTTGCTGAAAAATAAAAATGTCCGGATATCATATCTCTATGATCATCCGGACATTTGTTTTATGGGTTATTTTATTCTCCTTTTTCGATCTGTTCCTGTACGATAGCATCTACGACGGCAACAGTAGTCAGGTTGACAATGTCGCGTGTGGAGCTTTCTACGTCGGTGAAGTGGATCGGTTTGTTCAATCCCATCTGGATCGGGCCGATCGTTTCGGTGATACCCAGTGCATCCAGTAACTTGTAGGCACTGTTGGCGGAACTCAGGTTCGGGAATACCAGGACGTTGACATCCTTCCCTTTCAGTTTGTTGAACGGGTACATATCGTCACGCAATTTCTTATCGAGTACGAAATTAACCTGCATTTCTCCGTCGATCATGATTTCCGGATGGTTCTTGTGCAGATAATCGATCGCATCGTGTACTTTCTGCGGGCTGCCCTGCTTGTCGGAACCGAAGTTGGAATAAGACAACATCGCCATTACCGGATCGTGTGCGAAGAATTTGACTGCATCATGTGTAAGACGGGCAATGTCGATCAATACTTCCGTGGAAGGATGGCGGTTGATCAGTGTATCGGAAATAAAGAAAGTACCTTTCTTACAAGTCATAATGTTCATGGCACCGAAATGCTTATAGGACGGACGGATACCGATAATCTCTTCTGCCAGTTTCGTTACTTCCGAGTAGCGGCTGTAAACACCGGTCACGAATGCATCCGCATCACCTGTCGCTACCATCATCATACCGAATGCATTACGACCAACCATCTTTTCGCGGGCTTCAGAGAAAGTGACGCCTTCGCGTGCTCTTTTTTCCGACAGGATACGGGCATAACGGTCGCGGCGTTCTTCTTCGCGGTCATGGCGCAGATTGATGATCTCAATGCCTTCCAGGCTGAGGTTCTCTTCGGCTGCCAATTTTTCCAGTCGCTCTTCATTACCCAACAGGATCGGATGGCAGATACCTTCGGCTTTCGCTTCTACGGCAGCTTTCAGCATATTGACGTGGTTGGCTTCGGCAAATACGACACGTTTTGGATTGGCTTTTGCCATATCGGTAAAGGAACGAAGCATCTTGTTATCGTATCCCATCATTTCACGCAGATGGTTGGCATAGCCGTCCCAGTCGGTGATAGTCTTACGTGAAACGCCCGATTCGATGGCTGCTTTGGCTACGGCAACGGATACACGTGTCAGCAAACGCGGGTCGAGTGCTTTAGGCAGGATGTAATCGCGTCCGAAAGTAGTACGTTTCAGTTTGTAGGCAGCGTTGACAACGTCGGGAACAGGCTCTTTTGCCAGCTCGGCGATGGCATGGACGGCTGCCAGCTTCATCTCTTCGTTGATCGCTTTGGCATGTGTGTCCAATGCGCCGCGGAAGATATACGGGAATCCCAGTACGTTGTTGATCTGGTTCGGATAGTCGGAACGTCCGGTTGCAAAGATGATGTCTTCGCGGGAAGCCATGGCATCAGCATAGGATATTTCCGGGTTTGGGTTTGCCAGCGCGAATACGATCGGGTTGTCGTTCATACTGCGTACCATGTCCTGTGTCAGGACGTTGGCAACGGATAAGCCCAGGAATACGTCCGCACCTACAACGGCTTCTTCCAGTGTCTTGATATCTTTTGTCGTAGCGAATTCTTTCTTCGACTCGTTCAGGTCTGTGCGATGTGTGGAGATAACGCCTTTACTGTCGCACATGATGATATTTTCTTTGCGTGCTCCCAGCATCACATATAGTTTAGTACATGAGATGGAAGCTGCTCCGGCACCGTTGACGACGATCTTCACGTCTTCGATTTTCTTGCCGGTTATTTCGAGTGCGTTGACCAGGCCGGCTCCTGAGATGATAGCCGTACCGTGCTGGTCATCGTGCATGACCGGAATATCCAGTTCCGCTTTCAGGCGTTGCTCGATCTTAAAACATTCGGGTGCTTTGATGTCTTCCAGGTTGATACCGCCGAAAGTAGGGGCGATCGCCTTGACTGTCTCGATGAATTTATCGGGATCTTTTTCGTTTACTTCAATGTCGAACACGTCGATGCCGGCGAAGATCTTGAAGAGAAGTCCTTTGCCTTCCATAACCGGTTTACCGGCCAGTGCACCGATATTACCCAATCCCAGGACAGCTGTTCCGTTGGAGATAACGGCAACCAGGTTTCCTTTGGATGTATATTTGTATGCATCGAGCGGATTCTTCTCAATTTCCAGACAAGGCTCTGCTACACCGGGTGAATAGGCCAGTGATAGATCGGTCTGTGTACTATAGGGCTTTGTCGGGATTACTTCGATTTTTCCGGGCTTGCCTTCGGAGTGATACCGAAGTGCTTCCTCTTTTGTTACTTTTGCCATAGACTTATGATATTAGTAGATTCAGTTCATGTTTTGAAATCGACCACAAAAGTAACAAATTATTAGATATATAGTGCTGAATGCTTACAATTAGTTGGAAATAATTGCTTTTATCCCCGGTGTTTTTTCAGGTTGCGGAAAAATAATTATCTTTGCTTTCCTGTCTAATGAATGAAAAGAATATAAATCAATATGAGAATCAAATATTTGTTTCTGCTGATTATCCTGACCGGCTTTTGGACCGGGTGTAAAGATTCGGAATTGGATTCGCCGCCCATCGATCTTTCCGAATCAGAGTTTAATGATGTCAGCAATGAAGGGGCTACATTAAAACTGGAAATCACAACCGGTTCGACCTGGACGGCTTCTTCCGATGTGGATTGGTGCAGGCCGCTTCCGGAAAAGGGCACGGGTAATCAATCATTGACGATAGCGGTTGAGGGTAACCTGGAGACGACGCAAAGAACAGCTACCGTGGCAATAGTCAGTGGCGGAACAGAAAAGAAGATACAGATTCATCAGAATGCTGCCACAGGAGAGTTACATTACAAGCTACCTGTCATTTTCCATGTTTTGTATAAGGATCAGTCGGACCGGCTTCAGTATGTCAGCCAAAGCCGTTTGGCGGAGATACTTACTGCTGTTAACAAACTCTACAACGACAATGCTAAAAGTGTAGATATGAATCTCTCTTTTGTGCTTGCCGCATCAGATCCGGCCGGGAATACTTTGAGCACTCCAGGGGTAGAGTATATTCAATACACAGAAGAGTATCCGATCGACTGTGATGAGTTTATGAATGACGAATCCGGTAAATATGTCAAATATTTGTGGGATCCTAATCAATATATCAATGTGATGATATATAATTTTAAAGACGATGCGACTACAAATTCTACCACATTGGGGATTGCCCACATTCCTTTCTCAACAACGGGCAGTAACTACCTGGAGGGACTTAGCGAAACCAAGCAGTCGTATCTCGAACTCGCTAATCTGAAGTTTCCATATAGCGTATCTGTTAATAGCTTGTTTATTAATGATCAATCCAGTCAAACCCAATATAGTACTGCTGATATTACAGTTACTTTGGCCCATGAACTAGGTCATTATCTGGGGTTACACCATGCTTTTTCAGAAGATGAGAAAGGAGTGGCAGACGATTGCATCGATTCTGATTATTGCGATGATACACCGACATACAACAAGGTAAAATATGATGCTGATTACGCTTATATTGCTCAATATGAACCGTCGAAGTTTACATTTGATTATTTGGTGAGGCGGACGAATTGTAGCGGTATAACATTTACTTCTTATAATATTATGGACTATTCGGTCTCTTATTCCGATCGGTTTACGGATGATCAGCGTGACCGTATCCGTCACGTCCTGACGTATAGTCCGCTTATTCCGGGGCCTAAGAAAGGAGTTACCAAGACACGTTCGGCAACTGCAACTCCGCTTGATTTGCCGATACGCGTGATAAAGTAACTGTCGTTATCTGACAAATAAAAAACCGGGCAACAGGATGTCATCTCCTCGTTGCCCGGTTTTTTATTATTGGAATATGTATCAGCTCAGTCCTTCGACCAGTCCGTTGACGATATCGATCCGTTTTGCCTGCGGGTCTTTGGGAAGTCCCGGCATACGCATGATCTCGCCCATAATGACGACGATCATTTCGGCACCGTTGTTGATGACGATGTCACGTACCTTCAGTTCGAAATTCTTCGCAACGCCGTAGGCTTTCGGGTCGGAAGAGAATGAATATTGGGTTTTTGCGATACAGATAGGATAGTGGGAGATTCCCAAACTTTCGATCTGTTTGATCTTTTTATCTGCCAGTGTCGTATAAGTAACTGATGCTGCGCCATAGATTTCTTCAGATACTTTCCGGATTTTATCACGTACGTTATCTGTATCTTCGTAAATGAGTTTCAGCGGGCCTGACGGCTTGTTTTCGATTGTATCTACTACCAGTTTAGCCAGTTCCACGCCACCTTCTCCGCCTTCTGCGAATACACTGTTCATGGCAAAACCGACACCCAACTCTTTACAATGCTCGGCAACCAGGGCGATTTCTTCGTCCGTATCGGTTGCGTAACGGTTGAAAGTAACGATTACTTCCTGACCGAAACGTTTCATGTTAGCTACGTGTTTGTCGAGGTTGGCAAATCCGTTGCGCAGACCTTCGATGTTCTGTTCCTTGATCTGTGATTCCGGAACGCCGCCATGTAGTTTCAAGCTTTGTGCCGTAGCGACGATAACGGTCAGTTTCGGTTTCAGTCCGGCTTTACGGCATTTGATATCGAAGAACTTTTCTGCACCCAGGTCGGCACCGAAACCGGCTTCTGTGATGACATAGTCGCCGTAAGTAAGTGCCATCTTTGTGGCGATGATCGAGTTACAGCCGTGGGCAATGTTGGCGAACGGACCGCCGTGTACGAATGCAGGAGTATTTTCCGTTGTCTGTACGAGGTTGGGCAGCAGGGCGTCTTTCAGCAATACGGTGATTGCTCCTGCTACACCCAAGTCGTTGACTGTGAACGGTTGGTCGTCGTAGGTATATCCCAGCAGGATATTACCGATGCGGCGCTTCAAGTCTTCCAAATCGGTAGCCAGGCAAAGGATTGCCATCATTTCGGAAGCAGGAGTGATGTCGAATCCGGTTTCTGTAGGCACGCCGTTGGCTGAGCCGCCCAGACCGGATACGATGTTACGCAGGCTACGGTCGTTTACATCGAGTACACGTTTCCATTTGATCTCTTTCAGACCTTCGCAGGTATGGCGGGTCTGATAGATATAATTGTCCAGCAACGCTGTGATCATATTATGAGCGGAAGTAACGGCGTGGAAATCGCCGGTGAAATGCAAGTTGATGTTCTCCATCGGCAGGACCTGTGCGTATCCGCCGCCGGCTGCTCCACCTTTCATACCGAAGCATGGACCCAGTGAGGGTTCACGCAGGGCGGCAACTGCTTTTTTTCCGATCTTGTTCAGTCCCAGGGCCAGGCCGATAGATACGGTTGTTTTACCAATACCAGCTTTGGTAGGCGTAATGGCCGTTACCAGGATCAGGTTATGTTCTTTGATTTTCTCTTCATCGATCAGATGAAGGGGCACTTTGGCGATATACCGACCATAGTTTTGTACTTCTTCGCGCGGAATACCCAAACCTGTGGCTACTTCCTTTATTTTACGAAGGGAGACTTCTCTTGCAATTTCTATATCCGATTTCATGTGCTTATGTAAGTTTAAGAGGCAACAAAAGTATATTATTTTTAATTAAATAACAAAATGATAGTATGAAAGGTTGTGAAGCTGGATAACTACGTGTTATTTGTGTTATATTGATAAAAGTTACTAAAAATAGAGTAAAAATGACTGTTTGGTAAGTAAAGTTCGCGTTTTTCGTGTTATTTGTAATCTTCAGTTGACAATATCGGCGCATTTAGACAGCTTCTGTCTTAAAGTATTTTAAAATATGGATTAAAGATTGCTGTATATGATAATTTGTCTAATTTTGCATTGTCACGATAACAAAATGAAGCTGACAGCAAGTTTATGGTGATAAAAAGAAAGTGTATAACAATTTTAAAAACTTCGGTTTATGTAATTAAGGAGATTTGATTATGACAACAATGAGATTTAGTATGGCAGGGGTAGCCGCAAGAGAAGCAGAAACAGGATCATGGTTAAGAACAATTGCAGATTGTTTGGGGATCCGTATGTTTTCGAAGATGAGTCCTTCGGTAAGTACAAGTAATGTTGGTTGGGATACCACCAAACAGAAAGAAATTCAGGATCTTCATCACTATGCCGTCTGTAACTTGATCCCAAAGGCTGGAATTTATCAGATGAATCTGCTTGAATCGCTGGCGCAGTCGGCTTCCATCTATTCACCGGAAGAAGTGGAGTCTCTTTATACTGAAACGAATAAAAAGATAGAGGAGATCAGCTGTCATATTTCAGGGGTGTTGGTAAGTGCACGGGAGTTGTGCAAGTCGGGACACCAGAACTGGGAGTCGGTTCAGTCGCTTCGCTATCATATGAACCGCCTGAGCGGTATTATAGAATCTGCCTAGTTTTTGCAAAACAATATCGGAATAGATCGTATCTGTGAATATCCCCTTCATTTCCGGATGCTGTCAAGCCTCCGGATTATGGAGGGGATTATTGTATGATCATCAGTGAGAAATAGGGGTACACTTTATCAGCTATGACTTTTCTGTCGGACGTGTAATATTCTTTCTCTGTCCCCACATTTTCAAAGTAATGGAACTGTGTCTGCGGATGCTTGCGGATACATTCGTGTACGGCATCTACGCATTGTGACAGTTTCATGATGACGATAACATATCCGGCGTTTATCTTTTCGCTCAGTTCTGCGGCAGAAGGTGTACCGGGAATGACAACGATTTGCTCTTCCTGTTTGACGATATGCAAGCCTGCCAAAGCTCCGGCAGCAATGAAAGCCGGAATACCGGCAATGCGTTGTACGGCAATCCCTGCACCTGTAAATTTATCGTATAGGTATTGTATGGACGAATAAAATCCGGCATCGCCTTCGGCAACGATAACGATCTGTTTGCCTTCCACATATTGGGTTGCAGCTTCGTTGTAGAGGGTATCGTAGACTTTCCAGGCCTCCGTACGGTCTTTGCTCATGGGGAGTATAAAGCAGTGGATAGCCGTTTCATTTATCTCCAGGGCGCGTACGATATCAGCGGCACGTGAAATGCTCTCGCGTTGTCTGTTGCGGGTGGCGGGACAGTAGATAATATCTGCTTTCTGGAGTTGGCGGAGACCTTTCACCGTGATAAGTTCCGGTTCGCCGGGACCTAATGATACAAAACTGATCGGATAAGTCATTTTATTCTTGTTCTTTTATTTGGGATGCAAATGTGCTGAAAATAGTGTAAAGTTGCAAACTTCTTATTACTTTTGCGCTCGAAATCGGTTCTGTAAAACTCCTGTCCATGGAGACAGATTAAAAGGGAACCGGGTGTAAATCCCGGACAGTCCACGCTGCTGTGAAGCTTTATAAACATCCTGATAATACCTTTTGCCACTGGTCTTTGCGATCGGGAAGGCATTCGGGATGGAAGTAAGTCAGAAGACCTGCCATTTTTTTGCATAACGATTGTCCTCGTGGGTTTGGACGGTTTGTGTCGGATAAAAACAAATAGAATATGAATAAGTATTTAGTCGGTGGCTGCCTGTTAGCGTTAATGGCTACATCGTGCGCATCGAAAGGAAATCAGCAGGAGAAAGAGAATGCATCGTCGCAACAAACGATTACGACGGATAGGATGGTCCAGGTTAAACCTGAATATGCCGAAGGTTTTCAGTTGACCTATGCCGACGGTTATGTCCTGGTAGATATACATGACCCGCAGAATGAAGAAAGCACGCATTTCCTGTATGCATTGGTTCCCCGCGGGACGAAGCCGGAAGGTCTTCCTGCTGATTATACGGTGATCGAAACACCTGTGCGCAGTGCCATTTGTATGACCTCCCTGCAGCTCTCCAATTTCATTAAGTTGGGAGCGGAGGATAAGGTGGTCGGTATCACGAGTACGCGCCATCTGTTTAATAAGACTATCAATGAACAGTTGAAGGAAGGAAAGACAGCGAAGATCGGGATCGAAGGTAATTTCGATAATGAGGTGATTATGAGTATCAATCCCGACCTGATCCTGATCTCTCCCTTTAAACGTGGCGGATACGAGACGATGAAAGATGTCGGTATCCCTCTGATTCCTCATCTGGGATATAAAGAAATGACACCGCTGGGACAGGCTGAATGGATTAAGTTTGTCGGTCTGTTACTTGGGATGGAGCAGGAAGCCAATGATAAATTCTCAGCTATAGAAAACCGCTACAACGAACTGAAAGAGCTGACTGCCGAAGGTAAAGTGCAGAGACGTCCTATCGTGTTCAGTGGCGAAATACATGGTGGTAACTGGTATGCGGTAGGAGGGAAGAGCTTCCTTGCACAGCTTTTCAAAGATGCCGGCGCTGATTACTTTTTGAAAGACGACGATCGCTCCGGCGGTGTGACACTCGACTTCGAGACGGTTTATAACCAGGCGGATGAAGCCGATTACTGGCGTATCGTAAACAGCTATCCGGGAACATATACTTATAAATCACTGAAAGATCAGGATCCCCGTTATGCAGACTTCCGTGCCTTCAAGGAAAAAGGAGTGATCTACTGTAATATGCGGGAGAAACCTTTTTACGAAAGTATGCCGACCGAGCCGGAAGTGCTGCTGGCCGACCTACTGCATATCTTTCATCCGAGCCTGTTACCCAACCATACTCCTGCCTATTATGATTTGCTTAAATAGTTTTTTTGCGCAGACAGCCTGCGCCGACCGATGCATGCAGCATGAGCGCCCCGTCTCACACATCGTGAGCGCCTCGGCTCATGCAACCTGCGGGCCTCGGCTCATACAACATGAGCCGAAGCGCTCATGCGACGTGAGCAAAAGAACGATTAAAATAACAATAGAATGAAATACTCAAACTCTCTTCTGATGTTTCTGATCTTTGTCTCCATCGTGGTTCTGCTGTTTCTGAACCTGGTGCTGGGATCGGTATCCATTCCCTTCCATTCGGTTTGGAATATCATCTGCGGCAATGGTGACGAACCGGTCACCTGGCAGAATATTATTTGGAAATCACGTTTCCCGCAGGCTTTGACGGCTTTGGTTGCCGGAGCCGGATTGGCAATCAGCGGGCTTCAGATGCAAACCGTATTCCGTAACCCTTTGGCGGGACCTTCTGTGTTGGGGATTAGCTCCGGTGCAAGTATGGGAGTCGCCTTCGTTGTCTTACTGAGCGGAAGCCTGGGTGGCGTGGCGTTGAGTAAGCTGGGCTTTATGGGGGAGATTGCCTTATCTATTGCGGCCATAGTCGGTTCCTTATCTGTCATGGCACTGATCGTTTATGTCTCGCAGAAGGTAAAAGGGAATGTGACGCTATTGATTATCGGAGTGATGATCGGCTATGTGGCAAATGCTGTGATAGGTGTGTTGAAATTCTTTAGTGTGGAAGAAGATATCCGTGCTTATGTAATCTGGGGGCTGGGAAGTTTCTCACGTGTCTCCGGTAATCAGATGATGCTTTTCGTGGCGATTATGGCTATCCTGATCCCCCTTTCGTTCCTATTAATAAAGACATTAAACCTGATGCTTCTCGGCGACGGTTATGCCCGTAACCTGGGACTGAATATCAAACGGGCACGCCTACTCGTTATCACCTCTGCCGGTGTATTGACTGCTATCGTGACCGCTTACTGTGGTCCGATCGTCTTTCTGGGACTTGCTGTTCCTCACCTTTGCCGTGCCATTTTCCAGACATCCGATCATCGCATATTGATGCCCGGTGTCTTATTTGTGGGGGCAGCCCTGGCATTGGCTTGTAACCTGATTGCACGTATGCCGGGATTCGAGGGAGCTTTGCCGGTCAACTCGGTAACCGCATTGGTCGGTGCTCCGGTCGTTGCTTCCGTATTATTCCGCAGACGTAAAAACGAACTGAACGAATGAGTATGAAAGAGGCAACTATTCAGATAAACGATCTCTCTATCGGCTATCATTCCAAGAATGATACAAAGCTGGTAGCTAGCCATATAACGACAACAATCTACAGTGGCGAATTAACCTGCCTATTGGGAGCCAATGGCGTCGGGAAGTCTACTTTATTACGTACCCTGTCCGCTTTCCAGCCTCGTATATCCGGCGAAATAGCACTACTGTCCCGCGATATACAGGACTATAGTGACAAGGAGCTTAGCACTATAGTGGGAGTGGTACTGACAGATAAGTGTGAGATCCGTAACATGACTGTCCGGGAACTGATCGGGATGGGACGTAGTCCGTACACCGGCTTTTGGGGACGGTTAGGGAAAGAAGACAAGCAGATCGTAGAAGAATCTATCTCCCTGGTCCGTATCGAGAACCTTGCTTCGCGCATGGTGCACACCCTTTCTGATGGCGAGCGGCAGAAGGTTATGATCGCCAAAGCGCTGGCGCAGGAGACACCTGTCATCTTTCTCGATGAACCGACGGCTTTTCTCGATTTCCCCAGCAAAGTCGAGATCATGCAATTGTTGCATAGTCTTACCCGTTCCACCAATAAAACGATTTTCCTTTCCACTCACGATCTCGAACTCGCCCTTCAGATAGCTGATAAGATCTGGCTGATGGATAGGGAGAAAGGGATCAGTACCGGTACGCCCGAAGACCTGGCATTGAGTGGTTCTCTGAGCGGTTTCTTTGCCCGTAAAGGGATTATCTTCGATATGGAAACCGGATTGTTCCGTATCGACAACCAATACGATAAGAAAATCCGTCTTGTCGGTGACGGCCAGAAATATGCAATGGTGCGTAAGGCTCTTTTGCGAAACGGCATTTATGCCGGTTCTGAAATAGAATCGGAGAGCTGGATCGATGTCGGTGATGCCGCAACATCTGCCATCACCCTTTATTTTTCGAACGGGCAGCAGCGACAGGTTGCTTCCATCGAAGAATTATTGTTATCTCTGTAATCTGCATGCCATTGTGTATCATTATGTAAATAGCTCAATTATTTCCAGAGATGAACGTTCGTTATTATCTCCGAATAACAAAACAAGCCCGGCCATTTTTCGGCTGAGCTTGTTTCGTTATATGATTATATTCTTCTTAATGCCAGCTTTTATAGCGCATTAACTGTCTTTTCATCCAATCCGGTGCACTCCATAATGGAAGCTAGGTCTATACCTTTCTTTTTCAAATTAGCAGCTACAAAAAGTAAGCTTTCCGCTTTGCCTTTTGCTTCACCTTCTGCTAGTCCTTCCGCTTTGCCTTCTGCTAGTCCTTCCGCTAGTCCTTCTGCTTTGCCTTCCGCTAATCCTTTTCGGATGGCGCTGTTGTAAATTGTTTTTTCTACGCTAATGCCATCCCAGAAATGTTCGTAGCCGGCCAACTGCTCTTCGGTAAAGGCAGATTCTTCCAGTTCGTTCAGTGCTTTGCTTATCTCCGGATTGGAAAGCAATTCTTCCGGAACCTTACGCGTATTCTCGTTGATCTCCGTCAGGTAACGAAGCCAGAGCACCTGCATTTTTTTCTCAGCATAATTATGCGGAGTGAATTTGGGAAGCTCTACAAAAATGAGCTGAAGTCCGTCGATCACCTTGTCGCTGTGCTCTACATGCACCAGTTCATAATGGTGATAATAGCCTTCCAGTTCCGGTTCAAAGATATCGTTCACCAGGTTAAGCGAATAGATAGGTTGTAGCAGTTCATACGTTTCCCCTTTATCCAGCTGTCGGACATAAGCCTTGGAGGCATTGAATAATACACGTTGATAAAATTCAGGAGACCATAACATCTGCATCTCGACCAAAAATTGACGGCCTTTCTTGTCCTTGCAGCGGACATCGACAATGCTGTATTTACGTAAAGGATTTTCCGGCACCATTTCGGAAGTTAAATACTCGATTTCGGTTATCTCTTCGCCGTTTTTCAAAGGCAACAATGCATTAAGCAGGCTCATTACCAGATCGGGATGCTCGCCGAATACCCGCTTGAATGTCAAATCAGCTTTTGGATTTAGATACTTCATAGTTATAAAGTTTTATATATTCATTGGCAAATGTAGTGATTATTTTATGATAGACAAAGGGTTATTATGTTAACAGGATAAACTTTTTTCATCTCGTTTGTTATATAGAGGTAATTCAAAATATTAAACGTCATGAAAAAGTATTTCTTGTTTGCCTTTCTCGTCTCTGCATGGGTATTTACCTCCTGTGATAATGATGACGCTCCCGATATCGATGCGGATGTTCCCTTTTATCAGAATCTGGGTGTCGCTTACGATGTGACCAATAATACGACGCGTGTCGGAGCTAATTTCAATAAACTGGATAGTGCCGGCATCAATATCAGACTGAACGGTCCGGCTTCCATTACAATCAATGGTAAAACTCCGGACTTTGACAATGTAGGTACTTATTTTTATACTTATTCATTCCCAGGATTGGATGATATGACTTTTGTCTTTACGCGGGCAAAAGACAGTATCTATACAAATGTCGCTTCCATAAACGATGTGAAGCCGATCGCTATCCCCGAGTCTTTTACTTCAGCTAAAATAACAGGTACGACTACGCTTACCTGGGAGGGAGATCCGGTAGGAAAGGATGAACTGGTCGAAGTGCGGGTCACTTACGCCGGAGGATCATATAACGTGTTTAACCGTACTGAAGGCAGCAAATCCATCAACATCAATTTCGGTAATTCCTCTTTACCAGCTAAAGGTGCCCTGTCGCTCAGCCGTGCAAAAACTCATCCTTTGCAGGAGAGTAACGGAAATGCCGGGGGGCAGCTGAATGTTTCCTATATTCAAAGCAAGGAGATTACGCTGGAATAAAAATAATGAGGGCAAGACATCAATAGGTCTCGCCCTCATTTCTACAAGGTTACTTTTTGTTCAGACATTGTAATAAAAACTTTCCCGGTTTGAACTTGACGCTAACGCGTGAAGGGATCATGCAGGATTTGCCGGTTCGTGGATTGCGGCCCAATCGTTCTGTCTGTTGCCAGCAGGCAAAGGAGCCGAATCCCTGAAGTACGATATTATTCCCCTGACTCAGGTTGTCCCTGATTACCTCCTGCCACGTATTGATTATATGGAGGCTTTCGGTCTGTGTACAACCGAGCCGGGAGGATAACTCTTTAACCATATCTGCTTTATTCATATCAAATTTGTTTTTGTTAGTAATGACCGAACGGTTATTCCTGGATACAGCGCACCGAGAAGGCAGAGGTTGCCGAGTTTGAGTGCCAACCGAGGGGCTTGCTGTTATTATTGACGGTTACGTAATTGACTTCTTGGCTGGTAGCTAAAGATTGCCAGTAATAGCCATAGGTTCCCTGCATATCGGATTGTCCGTTATAGCACTCGCGACAGCCCGCGGCAGGCAAGATAAGGTTCTTTCCGTTTTCTTTTCCAGGAATGATTATGCGATTATTTACATCATCCCAGGTCGCACCGGATGGATTTGAATCGGATGATACACCTAAATCTTTCCATTCAGAATCAGTCGGAACACGCCAGCCTGCAGGACAAGGATCGTGAGCTCCCTTAACAGGATTGGCATTATCCTTTCCATTGTTGGCGTTCCAGAGTTGTAGGTACCAGGAATCTTCTACATATTTTCCTTGTTCTGGTGGATTTGGCTGACCGTCACCATTGATCTGCAACCAGTTGTTGTGTAGAGTACCGTCACCATTGATGAACTTTCCATTCCATTTACTCATATCAGCAAGATCTTCCCTTGTCGGGTGACCTAGATCTCCGAGATTGGCCTCTTCGGTACAAATCGCTGCATTGTTTGTCGCATTCAGCCCTTGCGAACGTCCCCATTGGAATAGTTTACCTGCATCATCTGTGATGTCTGTATTTTCATCTCTGATCGCTTTATTCTTTATTGTAATTGCCCCTACATTAATGGGCGCCCAATACCTGTTCTCCTTCATTTTTACGGCTGCAAAGCGTACTGTTTGTCCGGCATTCGGATCCAAATAAGTCACCATTGAAGCTCCTCGGTAGATTTCCAGTTTCATTTGTTCCTCTGCTGTATCTCCCCATTTGACAGTGATGTAGCCGATGTGGACTTCATGCGGTCTTTGATCCGTATCTATGCTGCTGTTTGCTGCGATGGTGATTGTTTTTGTATCATCGGTAGCAGTAGCCCTTGTGACAGGAGCGATCGTGATCCAGTTGTTATTGCCGTCACCATAGGTCGGCTCGTATTCGGGAGTGGTTTCGATGGTGACCGGCTTGTTGTTGATATGGGAGACTGTCAGGGTGAATGTACCGCCGTCCACATCTACACGTATTTTGTCGTCTCCGACTTCTGCTACATCGGCACTGTCTGCGGTGAATGTTATCGGTAATACCGGTGGTTCCGGCTTAACGATGATACCACCGCTGCTTGTCCAGTCTTCGATTTCGAAGGCGGCTGCCATTGTGGTGCTGGTTACGTCGATGATGCGCAGTTTGTAGCGGTTGTTGCGTAGGATGGCGATGTCGGCCGTGGTGCCCGTAGCACCGTCCGTCTTTTGAAGGGGGACGGTATAGGTAGCCGGTTTGTCGCTGTTGGTTACCGGGTCGTGATATGTCCCTTTGATAATCAGGCTGGTCTTGTCGGTGTCGAGCGTGGGATAGGTGTAGATGGCACTTTCTGTTACTCCTGTATTGGCATTCGCTAAGGCGGTGTAATCCACCTCTTTGTATTCCATCAGAAGGGGAGAGGTTCCCAGATCTGCTTCGACTATCGGTGTCAGTGTGCCGCTACTCCAAAGTGTACCCGTCTTGCGTCCCTGTTTGAGGGCGATAGACTGGATGGTCAGGTTGGAGGTGCGTGCGGTGTTGTCGATATCGAAACGGGCAACGACACGTTTCAGTTCGATCTTCACGTTCGAGACGGTTCCCAACATTTTTGTTGCGCCGTTACCGGTCATTAATAATGACGGGTACAAAACCTTTTCTGCTGTAAGTGCCTTTGTGTACGATTGCAGGAAGGTTGCTTCGTCGGTGGCGGCATCAAAATTGTCGCTACTAGTGAATGGGGTAAGTGTCAGTGCGGTCGCTCCGTTTTCCTGATAGAGATCGTCTTCGCGGTTTGCCACGAGGAAGAGTTTCAGATAAGGGTAACCTGCTATTTCGGTCGGGAAGATGGAAGCGTTCCATTCGGAACCGGATGCTTGCAGGAGAAACTTATTCAGTACTTTGTCGTTTGCCGCAGCACTTTCCCATTTGTCGAGGTATCTGTATGTACCTGTCTGTGCGTCAGAGGCAAAGATATAGACGTCGAGGTTCTCTATCTTGTTTTCACTTTCTGAGGCGATGGCTTTTGTGTAGTCTACACCTTCGCCGTTGCCTGCGATAACCAACTGTATTTCGTTGGCTGCTCCTGTCAAGGATATTTCACCGTCGACGGGGTCGTTGTTGCATCCCGTACAGGCGATGGCGAGTGCCGGGAGCAGTAATATGTTCTTTAGTTTTATGTTCATTTTATTATGTGTTTATTCAGGTTCATTATACCTTTTATTACTTGTTAGACCAAAATCAACCCGCCTTACGACGGATATTAAGAAATAATCAACTCAATCAAATGGAACAACCGATTTCATTGTTACTATAATTATCCTTACGGCGGTCTTTGGGTTTTAAATTGATAAATTGTTAGATATCCCGGACACAGCGAACATAGTAACCGCTGCTCGTGCTGATGCCATCGAAATCGCCATAATAGAAGTGCAGTACGCAACGGTTGCCACTATTACCATTGTAGACCGAACTACTCCAGTACCAACTGCTGTCGAACGTAGCACAGCCATTATTCTGTAATGTTGTCTTATTATCATATATAGCCTTTAATTCAATCATAGTTGGCACACGCCAACCGGAACCTTTATCGCTACAATAACTTATAGCAGTAGCATAATTAGAATACGATCCCTTCTCTGTCTTCTCTACTTCTATAGAATACGTTTTACTCACAGTACAACTAGAAGATACACCATTCCTATCCGAACCTGTTGTACCAGTAGACGCACCTCCGTCGTAATTAAATGGAGGATACGCAGTAAGATTTGACTGAGCATTCTTATAAGCATCCGCTAAGTCCTGATTAACCGTAACAGAGAATGTTACTGTCGGCGGTACCGTCGGTTCAAACCCGTCGAGTTCATCGCCTGCATCCGACCAGTCGGCCACGGTGAGGTCGAAGTCGATATGATAATCGTCTGCTTTCGATATGGTAATCGTGTAACGATGATTCGGGTTCACTTCGATATGGGAGCCAGTGCCGTTTACTTCCTGTTTGAAAGGGATTTGGTAAGAGACTGTTTTTTCGGGGTCTGTTTCGTTCATCCTGTATGTTCCTTCGAGTATGATATATCCGTTGTCCGCCTGTGGGCTGGGATAGGAGTAGAAAGCGGAAGCGGTAACACCTGCATTGGCATTCGTCTGGCCGGTGAAAGTACGTGCCGGTAGTGTGATAAGGTCTACCGGGTCTGCCGGAGTTGTACCGAACGGCTTAGCCGGGAAGAAAGTCGTTCCGCGACGTGCGTTTCCCATCGAAATACCGGTGATGGTGAATCGGCTGTCAGTAGCGTTGTTTATGACATCGAAACGGGCGACGGTGCGCGTCAGTTTGAAACCAGCCTGCAAGCGTGAAAAAGACTCGAAGTCTGTCAGGTCGAGCGGGATGGTGTAGGCTCCCGACATAGGGAGGGGGGATTCCAAGACATCGGCAGGTGTGGCAGCGTCGAGCAAGAGGCTGTGGAATGTCAGAAACTGTGTTTCGGTAGGAACACCTGGGGTCTGAACGGTTGTACCCGCCTGTCCCGGAGTGGTGAGGGATAGCGGTTTGAAGTCGCCGTCCTGCATCACTTTTCCTGTTCCGACCTCTGTATCTTTACCGATTAATCCGGAGGGGTCTACCAATTCCGGTTGGTTTGCTACTGCATATAGTTTTACGAAGAGTCCTTTTTGCAGTTTGAGGCTGACGGAAGCTTCTTTGCCGTCGCCTGGCTGTTCGAGGTCGATAGGTGTCGCTGTTGCGGGCAGGTCTGCCGGGTCTTCGCGATAGGCGAAACGTTCCTGCAGGGTGTAGGTGCCGTCTTCCGTGTCTGATCCGAATGCGTAGACATCGAGTGAGGCGATCTTGTTTTCCTCTACTGTGGCGATTTCGCCTGCTTTCGTCCCTTTGGCCAACGATAACTGGTTTCTGAGAGTGACAACGACCTCCCTTCGGGTCGGGTCGTCCCCGTCAGACGGGGATGAAGGGTTATCCAACCCTTCGTGCGTTTCGCTTGTACAAGCGACTCCTGTCAACAGGATCGCTGTCGAGAGGAGGAATTGTTTTAATACTAGTTTCATTTTATATTAATTGACATGGTTAATAATCGCTATTGTGCATGGTGCTTATCGAAGGCTTCGATGTTCCCGTATCGATGGTATCGATAAACGTTTATCTACCGGGTCGATATGGACGTATCGAAGCCTCCGATGAAAATCATTCGATCACCGGACGATCGTCTTCGCCGGAATCACCACCGGATCCTACTGTCAGGAGCTTTTTGTATTCAATGGTACGGGGCTCCTTCAATAGCTGTTTGTTGGTACTGAACTGTGTCACGATGCGTAGGGTGTAGTTGCCGTCGGCCAGAGCCGGAACGCGGGCTATCAGCTTGCTGGGGTCATTTTGGGTGAGGCGGCGCGCTACTTTGGTCGTAGTGCCGTCTTCGGCAACAAAAAAGACACCGGCCACGGCATCGTCGCCGGCAATTTTAATGCTGTTGCCTGCGATCATGATATCGTCGTTCGGGGTGATCGCACCGTTGGTCGCACCGGTCAACGTATCGGTGACAAGACCGATACCGGCTGTCTCGCCTTTGGCTCCCAGGTTGATCGTTTTCACTTTTGCCAGGGCTTCGCGTACGGATTTTGTCAGAATGATGTCGAATGTCAGTTTGTGAATAGCCGGGTCGAACGGGGCTTCCGGACTGTCGAACGCACCTGTGATGCGCGGGATAAACTGGCAGAGGTCTGTCATCACACTATTGCCGTTCAATAACGCTTCGAGGATGATCTCGTTGCTTTGTGAGGTGACCGAAAGGAGCGTCGCATACTTGAGCTCGGAGCCGGTATGCTTGATTTCCTTGGCAATGTCGTCATTGCGCAACGTTTTCGGGCCGGATTTCACTTCGGCAACACAGTCTTCCGTGTTGTCCTTTGTCAATGGGTTGTCACGCAGTGTGAATTCCCAGTAATGGTCTTTTTCGTAATTGTCCATAATGTTTTATTTATTTGTTTATCCGATAACGCCCCCTTCGCTCCAGTCGGAAGCGGATGCGAAAGTGACGGTTATTTTGTCTTTATAAATGCTGATCAGTATGTCGAATTCCTGCTTGATGTTCCGGTTCATATCCATCGGTAGCGAACTGAAAAACTTATGCAGGTCGAGTTCTTTGACGATCTGCTTTCCGTTGCGCCAAAGGCTCCATAACTGGTGGGTGCTGCCGGTGTAGCGGAAGGTGGTGAACTGTCCTTCCACTTCCTGGTCGTAGGTCATTGCCGCCTTTGTCTCGTGATTGACCAGCGTGTTGTTGCTGATGCCGGGAATGGCGTAGACCCCGTCGCCCGAAGGGAGATCCGTTTCCCAGCCTTTGATGAAATCGTAGCGCGCGGGGATATCTTTCAGTTGCATCCGGTAGGTTCCTCCGGCTTCGGGCCGTTCTTCATCTTCCATCCAGCGGACGGTGACAGAGAGAAGGGCATGAGCATGGGAGAGATAGACACGTTGCCGGCAGGGGAGCCCGCCTTCTACGGTAAAGGTGGCAGTGCCATAGTACAGACGACCTACGTTTCCACGGAATCCGGGAGGTACGCCAGCCTGTTCGGCACTGAGCCGAAGAGAGCCTAGCTGCGAATTGCCTGTTGTCTCGATGTCGCTGTTTTCCATATTTCCCCAGGCCGTTACCGTGTAGTCGCCGGCGGGTAGTTTGGCTTCCCATGCGGTCAGGCTGTCGCCGCGCAGCATATTGGTGTCGAGCAAACGGCCTTCGGCATCGAAAAGATATTGCCGGAGGTTGTTGGCATAATGCGGAAGCTGATTGTCGGAGCTATTGCCGGCATACCAATATTCGATATGGGTGCGGTCGGGACAAATGCATAATTCGTCGTCGAAGGCACAGGAGTCGAGTACCATCAGCATGAGATGGCATACTATACAGAGCGAATATGTTTTTGGGTTCGTCTTATTCATGTCCGGTATCCGATTCTCCGTTTTCAATCTTTTGTAAATTCGCCCTTGCTTTTAGCGGTTCTACGCCTATCGCTTTGCGGAACCAGACGGCTGCTCCTTCCGGATCGCCTTCCAGCAGGGTCAGTACGCCCATATTGTTCCAGGCACGGGGATCGTCTTCCACTTTGCTCAGATAGTTCCATGCCGCTTTCAGGTCACCATCCAGCATTACGGCGGAGGCTGCGTTGACATTGGCTACCACATCCTGCGGGAAATGGAAGGCTGCTATTTCGTACACTTCCCTGTACTGCACGGTGCCGGGACGATAGTAGCGTGCCACTTCGTACATTTCTTCGAGACTGAGCAGTTCGGGATGCGAATAGATCAGCGTGGCGGCATCTTTTGTCTCCACCCGTGCCACATGATAATCTACAGCTACTTCGAGGCGGCGCAGGAGGGGGAAGAGGTCGTGGCAGAGCTTCTTATATACGTTGCCCGGCAATTCCATCAGTTGTTTTTCCCGCCCTTCGAATATGCCGTTCTGCCGGATCGTTTGCAGTACTTCCTGCTTATAAGGCGGATCGACTTGTTCGAGCAGTACGACCAGACCGTCCCAGTCTTCGGCTACCGACGAGACGTTGAAGAGCTTCCGAGGAAGCCGGTAGGTGCTTCTTATATAATGGGTGAAATATTGCGAACGGTTGGACGAAAGCTCTTCGTTGTGTTTATAGGGGCCGTCGGGCGAGGCGTATCCGCATATATCGATCTGTTCGATCTTTGTATAGCCGCTTTCCAGTACGGGAGTCAGCAGGCTGTCCATCTTGCCCAGTTCCTTGCGGTTGTTTTTGAAGTCGGGGAGGATCTCGAATTTGCCTAACGGATAATCTATATATAAGGTTGCTTTTCCGGAACGTTGCTTGCCGTCTTTTTCCGGCAGTGGGGTAAGGAAAGAGACCATAGGTATGCAACTTGCCAGCATTTCACCGGAAAGGGCAACCGTCGTGTGACCCGGTTTTCGTGTTTGGTGCGGAGCCGCGGAAGGTGCAGGAATGTCCGGGGAGGGGATGTTGCTCAGGGCGAGATTGTCTGTCAGTGTATCCGTCCCCAGCAACCGGAGGTCGCAGCAGTCTTTGATTTCTTGTTGAAGCAAGAGGGAGGCATGAGCCATCCATGAGGTGTAAGGAATAGATACTGTATAATCTATCAGTTTCGACTTGTTCCCCCGGAGAATGCGGTAAGGAGCAGGAGCGGCTTTTCCCGATAAAGCCTGTTCGCGTTGGTCGTAGCGGTAGCGTTTTGCTCCGCTGACAACGACCGGAGGCAACGGCAACTGATGGGTCTTATCTGTCAATACCGGTGTGAAAGTCAGTGCCGTCAGACTGCCGGTCTTTATATTGTTCAAGTCCATCGAGAGGACAAGATGCAGGCTGTCGTTGTGAACGCTGATTTCCTGCGGAATAATGCGGAACTCCTGTCCACCGGCTTTATCTGGTAGGAGAAGGAGTAACGTTAGTATATATACTAATAGATGTTTCATAAGCTCGTTGTTGTATTAGCGTAGGAAGTAAATAATGGAAAGTCCTGCCCGTGTGGGGCCGATGTAACTGCGCGTATAGAAGCCGATCGGTTCGGCGCATTCAACGCATTTGTAGCGGGTATATTCCATCCGGGCATAGCCGGCTCCGATGGTAGCCTCCAATCCCCAATGACGTCCGATAGCCCAGTGATAGCCGTAGGATAGTCCGCCTCCGTAGAGGGTGCCGCATAGTTCGTGTTGTTCCAGGTTGGGGATAAAAGGGATTTGTCCGATATTGAAATGACCGTAATGACCGTGCAGGCCGATAAAGTGTCCTTCGAATTTGCGACAGAACCAGTAGCGCATTTCCGGTTGAGCCAGGTAGAAATTAAGATGCATTTTATTATTGAACTTCCAGGGATTGTAGGCTCCCCATATATCGACAGAGAACTTCTTTCCGATGCCGATCTCTACACCGGCATTAGGGCTTGCCGTTGCCAGAAACAATACATTCGTTTTCAGTGCAACCTGCTGTCCGGATATGCTGACAGTGAACGGGAGTAATAATAGTAGCAGTAAGGAGAACTGTTTATACATGTTGTTTTCTTGCTTTATGTCCGTTCTGTCTCTTGGTAAGAGACGGAACGAAGAAAGCAGGAGGTGTGTGATGCTTTGACTATATGGGGAGATTTTTATAAAGGAAAAGTGGTTTATAAGCTACGGTGAAACAAAATGGTAAACAAAAAGTGTATAAATAAGTACTGGTTGCGATTGACGCTTTTTAGTAAGGCTTAAAAATCAACCGGAGTTGGCCTTCTTCCCGTAAGAAAAGTGAAGATTTGAAAGAGTAAAAACATAAAACAATTTGTAAACAGTTAAATTACAGTAGTTTAAATGATGGGTGACTAGTTGAAATCAGGATATTGGAGAATGTAAGGAAAGATTTTACTGAATGGTTCCTTCCCTTAAAATATGTATTCATATTGGCATCCGTATGAATATTAAGGCTCCTTTGTGCAAAAAATGGATAAAAAACTAGAGTATATCAAAAAAGGTTATTACATTTGTGACGTTTTAACAGATACTATATCTATCCGTTCCGTCTCTTACCAAGAGACAGAATACCCATCTGAATATCTAAAGGCATTCATATTACTTTTGTGTTTATACTTCATTTTACCGTATATTACCACATCATTCGCGTGATCCATTCGCGGGTTATCGAGTAGACCGATATAGATAAGCGTCACTTTCGTGGAAGAATGCCCCAGCCCTTTAGAAATAAGTTCTATCGGAACTCCCTTTTGATTGGCAATGCTGGCCCAGGTGTGACGGGCTACATAGGTCGTGAGATTTTCCACGCCTACCAGTTCCCCCAGTTTTTTAAGCTGTTTGTTTTGTAGCCGGAGGGCACTTTCATAATTGATATAAGTGGCATCATCGCTGAGTATGGGGAATAGTCTCCGGCGACTGTTGGAGGCATAACGTTTTATGATTGCGATCATTTCCGGAAGCAGACGTATCTTTAATTCCTGTCCGGTTTTCTGCCGCTTATAGGTCAATGTATCCCCTTTTATGTTTTCCTTTTTGAGGTGGGCGAGGTCGATATACGACATGCCCCGTGCATAGTAGGAAAAGAGAAACATATCGCGGGCGAATTTCAGGGCGGGCGACTGTAATTCCTTGTCGGTAAGTTTGGCCAGCCGTATGATCACCTTTTCTTCTACGGCACGTTTGGCGGTCTTCTCCACCCGGGTATTGACCTTTGTGAAAGGGGAGGAGGCGTTGGGGATAAGTCCGGTTTTGACCGCCTTGTTCCAGCAGGATTGTGTGATACGGAGATAGAAGGAGACGGTATTGGGGGCGAGTCCTTTTTCGATAAGCCAGGTTTCCAGCTGTTTCACTTTCGTTTCGTCGATATCGTCCAGCCGTATGTCTTTCCCTTCCGAAAAGAGAGTAAGCGTATTGAGCGTACTGCGGTAATGATGCGAAGTGGCTTTCTTTCCCTCCCGGGCGAATTGCTCGCTGAGTTGTTCCATAAAGGAATACAGGGACCTCTTATCTTCGTTTTCCTTGCAGGCCGACAGCAGGTTGGCAACCGACAGGGTGTTGTTCCTCTCCAGAAAACGAATGAGATTGAAGAGGTACTGCTGCCGTTCTTTTATTTGGGTATCTAATGAATACAGGTGCAACACTTGTTCCGGCAGAGTGCCGGGAGGTATGCGGATACATCCTTCTTGTTCGTCCCATTCGTTGTCGGACAGTTTGATCCCCAAAGGTATGCGCGCCACTTTGCGGCAATAGATGATTTGCAGGTAAACGGGCATAGGGTGAGCCGGTTTCGCAGACTTCTTTCGTTTGATCTTTACTGAAATTTTATTCATAACAAGTTCTTTTATAATAAATATAAAGGTAACGCCTTTATTATTTCTATCTTTGTATCTGTACTTTTAAAATGCGCGGATATATGGAAACAATGTATACCAGAAAATACCCGATAGGGATACAGGATTTCGAGAAAATCAGAAAAGAAGGTTATCTGTATATAGATAAGACCGAATTGATGTATCGATTGGTAAAAACCGGTAGCTACTATTTCCTGAGCCGCCCCCGCCGTTTTGGCAAAAGTCTCCTGATCTCCACATTAGAAGCTTATTTTAAAGGTAAAAAAGAACTTTTTGAAGGACTGGCTGTTGAACAATTGGAAAAAGATTGGCTGACCTATCCGGTGTTTCATCTCGATTTGAATGCTGCAAAATACGATCAGGTAAACGATTTGGACGACATGCTGAACCGTAGGTTATCTGCCTGGGAGGAATTATATGGTTCCGATCCGGCAGAAAAAAGCCTGGCTTTACGCTTTGCCGGTGTCATTGAACGAGCCAGCATGCAGGCAGGACGCCGTGTAGTCATCCTGGTTGACGAATATGACAAACCTATGTTGCAGGCCATTGACAATGAGGAGTTGCAAAACGAATACCGCAATACCCTGAAAGCCTTTTACGGTGTGATGAAGAGTATGGACAGGTATATCCAGTTTGCTTTCCTCACAGGTGTAACCAAGTTCGGCAAAGTAAGTGTGTTCAGCGATCTGAATAATTTGGATGATATATCAATGTGGAAGCCTTATGTTTCCATCTGTGGTATAAACGAAGAGGAGTTGCATCGTGATTTTGAAGAAGATATCCAGGCACTGGCTTCCGCGCTCGATATAACGTATGAAGAAACTTGTACGGAACTGGAGGCTTCTTATGACGGCTATCACTTCGTTGAAAATTCTGTGGGTATTTACAATCCATTCAGCTTACTGAATACATTGTCAAAGAAGAAATTCGGTAGCTACTGGTTCGAAACCGGAACTCCAACCTATTTGGTGAAGTTGTTGCAAAAATCAAACTACGACCTTTACCGGATGGCACATACCGAGACCGATGCCGATGTACTGAACAGCATCGATGCCATTTCGAGAAATCCCATACCGGTAATCTATCAAAGCGGTTACCTGACGATCAAGGGATACGACAAGACCTTTGGCCTTTATCGTCTGGGCTTTCCCAATAAAGAGGTAGAAGAAGGGTTTGTCAAATATCTTCTTCCTTATTATACTCCGGTGAGCAAAGTCGATACTACTTTCCAAATTAAGAAGTTTGCCCAGGAAGTTTACGAAGGCAATTACGATGCCTTTTTCCGGCGACTGCAAAGTTTCTTTGCCGATACACCTTATGAATTGGTTCGTGATCTGGAGCTACATTACCAAAATGTGCTCTTTATTGTTTTTAAGTTGTTGGGCTTCTATGTAAAAGCGGAATACCATACCTCCGAGGGCCGTGTAGATTTGATCTTGCAGACCGACCGTTTCATTTATGTCATGGAATTCAAACTCGACGGCACAGCAGAAGAGGCATTGCAACAAATTGACGACAAAGGCTATGCCCTTCCGTTCGCATCCGACCCGCGTACGTTGTTCCGCATCGGAGTGAATTTCAATGCAAAGACTCGTATCATCGAAAAGTGGTTGGTTATTTCCAAATAACTCCTTTTTCCGTTATCAATAAGATAGATAATTCTCCTTTAGGCAGGAGTGGGGTGCAATGTTCATGGCATCTTTTCAATAAGAGATTGAAGAATGCTTCTTGTTCTTCTGCAGGAAGCAATTGCCATAGTTCGCGGGCTAACGTGATGGTGTCGATCTTTTGGATTGTGTCTTCGGCACAGCCTGCCTGATGCGCCAAATCTTTCAGGAAGTCTTTATTCATCACTACCTTTTTACTGTGCGTATCGAGGAAGCCTTCGGCCAGTTTGACTGCTTTACCGATCATGATACCCATAACTACCTGGGGGAAGTCGAGCGATGAGGCTATCTTTAGGGTTTCGCCGATAAAGTTTCCGTAATGAACGAATGCCTGTGGAGGTAGTTCGGGGTAACGGGCTTTCAGATACCGTTCGCTTTTAGCACCGGAGTTTATTATGAGTGTCGTGCAACCGATAGCTTTGGCAACCTCCGCTTCTTTACGGATAGAGGCGATAAAAGCATCGGTCGAGAAAGGGCGTACGATGCCCGATGTCCCGATAATGGAGATGCCGCCGACGATACCTAGTTTCGGGTTGAATGTTCTTGCTGCCAACTCTTCACCTCCGGGAACGGAGATAGTGACTGTCAGTCCGCAGACTTCTGTCGTTTTTGCATTATGGGGAATAGATTGCCGGTATTCTTCTAAAACGGCAGTCAACTCTTCCGTCATCATCTTGCGGGGTGTTGTGTTGATAGCAGGACCACCGACTTCCAGTCCCAAGCCAGGTAATGTTACCGTGCCGACTCCCGTGCCTGCAATAAAACGGATGGGAGCAGAGGCGGGTTCTTTCGAGAGAGTTACCTTCGTTACGATTTTAGAGCCGTTGGTCACGTCCGGGTCGTCCCCTGCATCTTTGATGACTGAGCAGATGGCACTGTCGCTTTCCCATTCGGTTTCTGCGACAGGTAAAGTGATCAATTCGCCTGATGGCAAAGTGATGGAGGATTGGGTTTGTTTCTCCTTATTGAGCAGTGCAATTAGTGCCGCTTTGGCAGCTGCTGTGGCACAAGCTCCGGTCGTGTAGCCATGATGCAAAGGGAAGAATTCCGGCAATAGCCGTTCTATTTGCTTGCGCAATCCGTCTTCTCCGTAAACAAAGTAGAATGTTTCGGGAAGTGCCGGACGTTTAACGACAAATACCGGGATCGAACGCTTACGGGCGGCAGTTACTTTTTCCGTGAAATAACCGGTTTGTCCGCTTTCTTTGGTGATAATGGCATCCGGCTGTAGCCGATCCATCCATTCGCCGGCATCATCTTCTTCCTGATAGAAAAGCAAATGCTCTGACGGAAATCCTTGCTTCATGGCAATGGCGAGCGATTCTTCCCGTTCGAGTATACGGAACCATGTGGGATATTTTTCCCACCAGGGACGAAGAGGGGCAATTGTGTTGACTCCGGTTAGTGCAAGTAAATTGTGTGTACCCTGTTCGTCCAATTTACGGATTGCATCGGCATAGTCGTTACACCATATCAATTCCGGGTCGCGCGGCGGATAACGCCGTTCGTAGCGGATAACCGGCAGTTGGAGGGAGGTAGAAACTTCTGCCACTGTCCGATGCAGGGCTGTGGCAAAAGGATGGGCGGCATCGATCAGCAGGCGGATACCTTTTTCACGGCAGAAGATTTCCATACTAGCCGTGTCCATGCCTCCGGTCAGCCGGATACCGTGTGCGCATTCTATCTCCTGAAGCGATCCTTTGGTTGAATAATAATAAGGTCCGCTTCCTTCATCAGCGATGCGTACACTGGCACGTCCTTCCGTTGTCCCTCCTAATATCAGTATCATCGTTCTTTCTGATAATGTTATTTGCGGAACAGATGTTTGAACTCGTCGGCGTACAGACGCGATAAGCCTTCCCGGTTGTCGATCGCATCTCCGACTACCAATAAGGTCGTTAATGTCAGATGATTGTCCTTGACTATCTTTGCCAGGTCTTTCAATTCGCCCCGATAGATACGTTCGTCTTTCCAGGTCAGTTTGTAGCAGGCGGCAACGGGTGTGGTAGGCGCATAATGTTGAAGAAGTTCTTCCTGCACTTTATCCACAATCCCGGCACTGAGATAAATACACATCGTGCTTTGGCTGGCTGCTAGTTTGTGCAGTTGCTCTTTTTCCGGCATCGGTGTACGGCCTTCACCTCGGGTTAGAATAATGGTCTGTACCTTTTCCGGAATGGTAAACTGCGACTGTAAGGCGGCGGCAGCAGCCTGAAAAGAGGAAATCCCCGGTGTGATATGATAACTCATATTATATTGATCGAAGAAAGCCATCTGTTCCTGTATCGCTCCATAGATACAAGGATCACCGGTATGTAGTCGGACAATGAATTTGCCTTTGTCGTAAAACTCTTTCATCAGCATGAACTGCTCTTCCAGGTTCATGTCTGCCGAACTGCGTACAGTAGCTCCCGGTTTGGCACAGAAAGTAAGCTCTTTCGGAACCAGGCTTCCGGCATATAAGATCAGATCCGCCTTTTCCAGCATCCTACGGCCACGGATAGAGATCAGTTCCGGATCGCCGGGACCGGCACCGACTATCTCGATATGGCCTTGCCGCTGAACGGATTTATCCATTGCCACTGCGAATGTATAATCATTCTGTTCGCCTAACTGCCCTTTTTGTTTCTCCAGCAGCAGCAAACCTCCTCCTGCACTTTGTATGGCAGCAGCTTCAGCAACGCTTGACGACTGGGTCACCTCTTTTACTTTAGCGGAAGGATTCGGAACGGACAGTTTGTTCAAGACATCCGCCGGGTATGTCTTGAAAGGACAATCCATGATGCCGTATGCCAGCAGAGCGAGTATGGCTTCGTCCTTTTTCAGATCGATGGAAGAGAGGTCCACCAAGGATTCGGGACAGAGGTTGTTATCGATCAGCGTGGCGATGATATGCTGGTGCATTTCTATCGGATCGCCTTTCAGCCCTTTCCGGCAACCTATACCCAGATGCAATACTTTCGGGAAATAAGATACCATCTTAATCTCTGCCTCATAAATGAACGGTCCGACAGTAATCACCAGCTCGAACTGGTCGAGCGGAATGTCGGAGAATTTATTGAATATCTGAACGTGTTCAGGACAGCTTTGTTCGAGATATTCCGTTCCTTTATCGCGGACATTCAGTAACAGAGCTGTCGGCTTTTTATTGACGAAAGCAGCGATACAGGCATTCATTGCATTTTCATTGTCAGTCAGATCGTCGGCTACGACCGACCAGCCGAATTTCTCCGCCAGTGTATCGAGTGCCCATAGGCCGGTGTTGTCGCTTTGGGTGGTGACGATCGCGTTCCCTCCCAGTATCTGTGCTAGTTCTATGCTTAGTTCGTTTGCGCCTCCGATATGTCCGGATAAAACCGGAATGATATATTTGCCGGTACTGTCGATGCAAACCACGGCAGGATCGGTATGCTTATCCATTACATAAGGTGCAATGCAGCGTACACATATTCCCATTGCCCCGATAAAAATAATGGCATCCGACTGGAGGAACAGGTCTCCTACAATGGAATCGATAGACTCCATCACGACCGTTTCCTCTTGCGATTCTTTACTGTAGATAACCGCGTCGGGATATTGTTTCTTGATTTGTCGTGCCAGGGGCAGGCTGCTGACCGATACCACGACAATTGCTATAGATTTCTTATTCATAGTTTACTTATTTTGCTTCTTTGAAAGCCTTCAGTATGGTGATCGGATTATAATCGCCGATACTTACATCCAGCGGATCGTCCAGTTTTAATCCGGCTTCGCGGACGGCTTCGACAAACAGCTTTTCACTTTCTTCCGATACGGAGTTGAATACCAGCAGACCGTCGGGAGCCAGGTATCGGGCTACTTTCTGTACGATCTCTTTCAGTTTTCCGCCATGTCCTCCGATAAATACAGCATCGGGAGCATGCAGGTCGGAAACATCTTCCTCCATGAAGTCGCATATATGCACATCGATACCGGGTGCTCCCAGTTTGGAACTGTTTTTCTCCATCAGCGTCCAGCACTCCTTGCGTATTTCAAACGCGTGGATATGCAGATGCGGATACTGGCGTTTCGCTTCGATGGATACAGAGCCGGTGCAGAAACCGATGTCCCAGAAATGATCACACATAGGGAGCATCAAGGCACTCATATCGAGTACGCGGACAGGAGCTTTGGTGATCATCCGTTCCCGTCCGTCGAGCAGTTCGAACATCTTGTCGGGAATGCCCAAAGGACGATATGTGATGTCGTTATACATCCGTTGCAGGATTACGCAGTTCGGGCTGTCGATCGGATGTTCTTCCACTTCCGACAGAGCAAGCGAACGTGAGACGCGTTGCTTTTCCGGATTTCCCAGGTGTTCACCGATATACATTTTATATTGTGTGAAACCATATTTCAGCAAACGCATAGCAATGGCTGCCGGTGTATGTACGTGATCGGTCAGAATACCGATTTTGGCCCTGTTCTCTATCAACGCACGGTCCAGTTCATGCCACGGGCGACCGGTAAGGGAAACCATGCTCATGTCGTTGTAGGATATTTTCAGTTCATGTGAAAGCATTTGCAACGAGTTGAACGAGGGCAGGAGCGTTATTTCAGCATCCGGCATCCGTTTGAGGATCGTTGAGGCGAATCCGTAGAACAAAGGGTCGCCCGAAGCAAATACGACAATCTTCTGATGATATTCGTACTCGTTGAAAACATCGTCGAGCGGTGCTTTTATATCGATCCATACAGCATCTTCCGGCAGAAAAGGCTTCAGTATCTCATGATGTCTTTTTCCGCCTGAAAAATAGGTGTTGCCATTGATTATATCTACGATTTTATTACTCTTGCTGATGTAATTGGGGTCATCGGGGATGCCGATGACGATAAATTGAGTTCTCATACGTCTCTTCCTGGTTTTAAATGAATAGCATCGTTATAACAAAGTATAGAATTTACTAGTGTTGCGGCCAGATTACTTCCGCCTTTACGTCCTTCCACGATCAGTTTGGGAATGGAGGTAAACGGTTTCACCATATGTTTGGATTCCTGCACGTGCACGAAACCGACGGGGGCTGCGATAATTCCGGCAGGAGTTGCTTTCCCCTTGCGGATCAGGTCGCATAATTCCATCAGTGCCGTCGGTGCATTGCCGAAGACAAATAAAGCGTCCGGATGTTCGCTGACGGCGATCCGGATGCCGGCTTGTGTGCGGGTGATGCCTTTTTCAGAAGCAAGAGCAACAGTCTGCTCATCCTGCAGATAGCATTTCACCTCGATGCCCATACGCTGCAAAGCTCCTTTACGGATACCGGATGCTGCCATGGTAACGTCGGTGATGATGGTACGGACAGTGCCGGTGCTCAGTTTCTCATATAAAGAGGATACGGCATTATCATCGATTCGCAATATATTCTCCATATCGAAATCGGCTGTCGTATGGATCGCATGCAGCAATGCCCATTTTTTATCTAACGGAATATCTTTGTTTTTCAGTTCTTTCTCGATGGTGCGAAAACTGCGGATCATAATATCTTGTCCGATACCAGTTTCTGCTTTACCCATCTTGATTTCACCGTAATAGCCGCGTGGTGTAATCATCTTGTTGTCGAACCGGTAAGTTTGTGAGTTGCCGATCAGAACAACAGTGAACATATCTACTTGTTCCGGATCGAACTCTGCCAGGGTGGTGATCGTCACTTTCTGCTCTTCACGTCCTGCCTGGCGGACAAAACCGACAGGTGTCTGCGGATCGCGTTCCTGCAGGAAAAGTTCGATCAGACGATACAGCTGCCAGTAGCGACCTTCGCTTTTGGGATTGTAGATCGCTGTGATAAAGTCGGCCATCGCTGCCGCTTTGATACGCTTCTCTATCAGCTCCCAGGGAGTCATCAGGTCGGAGAGGGAGATCACACAGAAATCATGACCTACCGGAGCGCCCAGCAGGGAGGCTGCTTTCTGGAATGCACTGATACCGGGAAGAACTTCGATAGGGATGTTGCTTCCTTTTTCGCGCTGCATTTCATAAATAAGCGGAGCCATTCCGTAAATACCTGCATCACCGGAACTGATAACTGTTACTACTTTGCCTTCGGTTGCATAATTATATGCTTCTTCGGCACGTACTTTTTCCCGTTTCATTCCCGAATCGATGCAGATCGCATCAGGACGGATCGCTGATTCAATAAACTGGAAGTAATATTTATACCCAACGATAACATCCGACTGGCGGATGGCGGATAGAACTGCCGGTGTAATATCTGATTCGCTGCCGGGACCGATCCCGGCTACGATTATTTTTCCTGTGCTCATCTTTTAGCTTTGAGTTATTGATTCTGATTTCATCAGTACCAACAAAGATAATGTATTTTATTGGAATAATTGGATTGTCAGATGTTCTAAGTCTAAGTATTAATCTTTTTCTGCTGCGTACTTTTTCTTCTTACTGGTTATATCGATCATCTTATGTTTGGCTGCGAACCTGGCATGATCGATAAATATATCCTGGATTTCCGGATTTTGTCCCAGCCCCTGCATAAAGACAGATACCTGATAACCTTTGCCTTCCAGTTCCTCTTTCATATCACCGGCAATGTCGTTGTTGGCGTGGTCGCCGGCAACGAACATGAAAGGCATCAGTAATACTTTCTTTACGCTGCTTGCATCCAGTTTGGCAACCATATCGCCGAAAGAGGGATAACCTTCTACGGTTGTTACATGGTAATTAGTATATCCTTTGGACTGCAGCATGTAATCCATCATGGCATACTGTGCTGTGGCAGGTGTATAAGTACCATGTCCGACAAGAATTGTTGCGCCTTCTTTGGTTCCGTTCTTTGTAACGGCTGCTATTACATTTTCAAAGTCGTGGGGAGTATAAAGCAACGGGTTGCCGATGCGTATGTCTTTGAAGTTCTTTTCCAGCGGAGCAATGTCTTTACGAAGTGATTCCATTTCCACTCCTTCGATAATGTTGGTGGACTGGACAAGGATGTGTGTATATCCGTCTGCTTTCAGTTTTTCCAAGGCTTCGACCGGATTCAGCTTTTCGATGCCGCGTGCTTTCAGGCGGCGTGCAACGATACGGGAAGTATAGGCTTCGCGTACTTCCATATCCTGGAAGGCGGCTTTTGCTTTTTGGTTGATCGCGTCGATAGTGAGAGCGCGGGTGTTGTCGTACGTGGTACCGAAATGCACCATTAATAGGGCAGCTTTGTCGCCCGGTTGCATAGAAGCGAGCATGTCTGATGCCTCGAAGTTCTCGCCGTCGTGTGCCCAGCACATAGGTGTCAGCATACAAGCAATAAATAATAGTAAATGTTTCATATATAATAAATTAAGAGATAACGTACGAATGCGACAAATCACATACCGGCTGTCGGTAACCCTTTTCTTATCAGCCTCCTGACCCCGGGAGAATATGATATAATAACTTTGGCAGGTTTCCTGACTTGCCCGGAAAGCGACCTTCCCATCCTTTTGTCGGACAGTGGTGTAAGAATGCTTTCCTTTGTTGAGGGCTTCACAGTAGCGGGCACTGTTCCGGATTCTAACCGGATTCCCTTTTATACGAATAACGGAATGTTACCGTATCACCAAAGCGGAGACAAAGATAGAAATTTATTTAAAATAAGGTGGATTTTATGTTCTCTTAATTGAATCTTTTGGAACAACTTCCTTACAGATACTGTTCCATCTACCACAGTGAAAACCGGGCATATAATTATGCCTGTAATATTAACGCCAAACAATTAATATATGGAGTGGTTTGCAGATTTACTCAAACATTATCCGGAACTCGCCATCTTTTTGACGCTGGCATTGGGCTTCTGGATCGGTAAATTTAAAATAGGGAAATTTTCTTTGGGAACAGTAACCAGTGTTCTGCTGGTCGGAGTATTAATCGGGCAATTGCACATTGATATCGGTGCACCTATTAAATCGGTGTTCTTTCTTTTATTCCTGTTCGCTGTAGGTTACAGCGTAGGGCCACAGTTCTTTCGCGGACTGAAGAAGGAAGGACTTCCGCAGATGCTTTTTGCTGCCTTGATGTGTCTGTTCTGCTTGTTCATCCCTTTCCTTCTGGCCAAGCTGATGGGATATAATGCGGGTGAAGCTGCCGGATTGCTGGCCGGCTCGCAGACAATTTCAGCCGTATTGGGAGTTGCGGAAGATACAATCAATCAGGGCAGTCTGAGTGCTGCCGATAAAACGGCTATGATTAACGTGATGCCTGTCGCTTATGCCGTTTCGTATATTTTCGGTACGGCAGGTTCGGCGTGGATCATGAGTGATGTGGCACCCCGCCTGCTGGGCGGACTGGCATCCGTGAAGAAAGCATGTAAAGAGCTGGAAGCTAAAATGGGGAATGACGACGAGAGCGAACAACCGGGATTTATGCCTGCAGCACGTCCTATCACTTTCCGGGCTTATAAGATAAGCAACGACTGGTTTGGTGCAGGTAAGACCGTGCAGGAACTGGAAGATTACCTGGAAGAGCAGGGCCGTCGCTTATTTGTGGAGCGTGTCCGTATCAATAATGTCATTTATGACGTGAAACCGGACTTGATGCTTCAGAAAGGAAACGAGGTAGTCCTGAGCGGACGGCGGGAGTTCGTGATCGGTGAGGAAGATTGGATAGGTGACGAAGTGAACGATATCGATTTGCTGGACTTCCCTGCTGAGACATTGCCGGTATTGATCTCCCGTAAGAAATTTGCCGGTATGACGGTGGCACAGCTCCGTAAGGAAAAGGTGATGCATGGTGTCAGTATAAAGAATATCAAACGTGCCGGAATCAGTATTCCGGTATTGGCTGCGACCCGGATCGATCCGGGCGATATGCTCGAATTGGTCGGAACCAAGCTGGAGGTGAACGAGGCGGCTGCCACATTAGGTTATGCCGACCGTCCGACGAATCAGACGGATATGATCTTTGTCGGATTGGGTATCTTTATCGGTGGGATAATCGGTTCGCTGGCTATCCACTTCGGGGATATTCCTGTCAGTCTGAGTACGAGTGGAGGGGCATTGATTGCCGGCTTGGTGTTCGGATGGCTTCGTTCCAAACATCCTACATTCGGACGTATTCCGGAACCTTCACTTTGGGTATTGAATAATGTCGGGCTGAATATGTTCATTGCCGTCGTCGGGATTACGGCTGGTCCGAGTTTCGTGACCGGATTCAAAGAAGTAGGAGTGAGCCTGTTTGTTATCGGTGCCCTGGCTACGACTATTCCGCTGATAGCCGGTGTCCTGATGGGGCGTTATCTCTTTAAATTTCATCCCGCCATCACTCTCGGCTGTACTTCCGGTGCGCGTACTACGACTGCCGCTCTCGGAGCTGTGGAAGATGCGGTAGAGAGCCAGACACCTGCATTAGGTTATACAGTCACTTATGCAGTAGGTAATACTCTTTTGATTATTTGGGGAGTGGTTATCGTGCTGTTGATGTAAATCATAAACTATACATTATATAATATGGAAGAGAAAAAGAAAATCGTAGTTACCCGTGAATACGAAAAGAAGATGTCGGAGATCAGTCCGTTCGAATTGAAGAATATCCTGATCGACCTCGCAGATGAAAGTGCACGTAAAAGCACACACATCATGTTGAATGCCGGACGCGGTAATCCGAACTGGATTGCCACTACACCCCGTGAAGCCTTTTTCCTGCTCGGTCAGTTCGGTTTGGAAGAATGTCGCCGGGGAACGAAATTGGAAGACGGTATGGTCGGCCTTGCCGGTGTTCCTCAGAAACCGAGTATCGCTTATCGTTTCCGGGAATTTCTGGATAAGCACGAAGGAACGCCCGGCTCGAAGCTTTTGCGTGATACCTATAATTATATGGTACGCGAAAAAGGTGTCGATGAAAACGACCTGGTCCATGAATGGGCGGAAGGCGTAATAGGCGATCAATATCCTATACCTGATCGTATTTTAAAATATACGGAAGTCCTTGTCCGTGATTATCTGGACCAGGCTCTTTGTAACGGTCTTCCTCCGGAAGGTAAATTTGACCTTTTCGCTACCGAAGGCGGAACGGCAGCTATGTGTTACATCTTTGATTCCCTGCAGCAGAACTTTCTGTTGAATAAAGGGGATAAGATTGTCCTTTTCGCCCCGGTTTTTACACCGTATATCGAAATACCCGAGCAGGCTCGTTATCTGTTTGACGTAACCGAAATACATGCTCTGAAAATGACAGGTGACGGTTATCATACCTGGCAGTATCAGGAAAAGGACCTGGATCTGTTGAAAGATAAATCGATCAAGGCTGCCTTTATCGTCAACCCGAGCAATCCGCCTTCTTATGCACTGACACACGGATTGACGGAACGCCTGGTCGATATCGTAACTAATTACAATCCCGATCTGATGATCATTACGGACGATGTATATGCAACTTATGTTCCTGGTTTCCGTTCCTTGATGGCTGAATTGCCAGACAATACTTTATGTGTCTATTCCTTCTCCAAGTACTTCGGGGCGACAGGCTGGCGTCTGGCTGTTGTCTCTTTGCACGAAAAGAATATCTACGACCGGATGATCGCCGAGCTGCCGGATGACAAGAAAGCTGCTTTGACAAAACGCTACAGCAGCATCATGCTCGATCCGTCGAAAATGAAGTTCATCGACCGTATGGTTGCCGACAGCCGTCAGGTGGCACTTAATCATACAGCCGGTCTTTCCCTGCCGCAACAGACCCAGATGGCTCTGTTCGCTTCCTTCTCTATCCTGGATACCGAAAACCTGTATCAGTCGCGGATGGTGGATATTATCCACGAACGTCTGCATACACTTTGGAAAAGTACAGGATTTACCTTGCTGGATGATCCGCTGCGTGCCGGTTATTACAGTGAGATCGATATGGAAGTTTGGGCAAAGAAGTTCTACGGTGATGAGTTTGTAGAGTATCTGAAAGCCAATTACGAACCGGTTGATGTCGTATTCCGCCTGGCGCAGGAAACGGCGCTTGTCCTTCTGAACGGAGGTGGTTTCGATGCTCCGGAATGGTCTATCCGCGCTTCGCTGGCAAATCTGAACCAAGGTGATTATGTACGGATCGGAGAGGGAATTGCCTCCATTCTTCATAGTTATGCCGATAAGTGGAAAGAATCTAAAAAATAATAAACATAGATTTCGTTAATATCTATTGAACAAAATAAGTTCGCCGCGCGTTTTATAAATGAACGTAAGGCGAACTTTTTTATTTGGTATAGACAACCTCTATGGTCTCATAGACATTATTGAATGAAAGGTGTTTTATTTATATATACATTAGCGTGTCTTAATTCTGATAAACAAACAACTAATAAGATTATAATATGGTGTACGACATTGAAATGCTGAGAAGCTTTTATTCCAATTTCCCGAAACGGGTAGATGCGGCGCGTGAAAAGATCGGTCGTCCGATGACATTGGCCGAGAAAATCTTATATGCTCATTTATATGATGAAGAAGCACTCCGCTTGTTCAGGCGTGGGGATGATTATGTAAACTTCCGTCCCGACCGTGTGGCGATGCAGGATGCAACAGCTCAGATGGCTTTACTGCAATTTATGAATGCAGGGAAAGACAAATCCGCTGTTCCGGCAACCGTCCACTGCGATCACCTGATCCAGGCGAATATCGGAGCGAAAGCGGATATTGAAACGGCTACCAAAGGAAACAGTGAAGTGTATGACTTCCTCAAATCCGTATCCGATAAGTTCGGTATCGGTTTTTGGAAACCGGGAGCCGGAATTATCCACCAGGTTGTGCTGGAAAACTATGCATTCCCCGGCGGAATGATGGTCGGTACGGATTCTCATACACCGAATGCCGGTGGTTTGGGAATGGTTGCTATCGGAGTCGGTGGCGCTGATGCGGTCGATGTCATGACCGGTATGGAGTGGGAACTGAAGATGCCTAAATTGATCGGTGTCAAACTGACCGGACGTTTGAACGGCTGGGCTTCTCCCAAAGATGTCATTTTGAAGTTGGCGGGTATCCTGACCGTAAAAGGAGGAACGAATGCCATTATCGAATATTTCGGTGAAGGCGCATCTTCTATCTCCGCAACCGGGAAAGCTACTATTTGTAATATGGGTGCTGAAGTAGGAGCAACAACTTCGTTATTCCCATACGACCTGAATATGGCTACTTATCTGCGTGCAACCGGACGTGATACGGTTGCTGCCTGGGCCGATGCTATCCAGGATTATTTGGAAGCCGATATGGAAGTGAGGGCGCAGCCGGACGAATATTACGACCGGGTGATCGTGATCAACCTGTCTGAACTGGAACCGCATATCAACGGTCCGTTTACTCCGGATGCAGCAACGCCTATCTCTGAATTTGCTGCTAAAGTAAAAGCGAACGGTTATCCCCGTAAGATGGAAGTGGGCCTGATCGGTTCGTGTACGAACTCGTCCTATCAGGATTTGAGCCGTGCCGTTTCTATCGCCCGTCAGGCTTTTGAAGATAAGATTCCTGTTGCCGCTCCGCTGATCATCAATCCGGGATCGGAGCAGATCCGCTATACTGCCGAACGCGATGGTATTATCGGCGACTTCGAGAAGGTGGGAGCAACCATCATGGCAAACGCCTGTGGACCATGCATCGGCCAGTGGAAACGTCATACCGACGATAATACCCGTAAAAATTCTATTGTAACCTCCTTTAACCGTAATTTCGCCAAACGTGCGGATGGCAATCCGAACACACATGCCTTTGTCGCTTCTCCGGAACTGACGCTGGCACTGACTATTGCCGGTGACCTTTGTTTCAATCCGTTGACCGATACGTTGAAGACGGAAGATGGTCGTGAAGTAAAGCTCCGTGAACCGCAGGGAACCGATTTCCCACCTAAAGGATTTGATGTAAAAGATAATGGTTATCTAGCTCCGACCGGAAAGAATACGGATGTAAAGATCAATCCTGAGTCAAACCGCTTGCAGGCTTTGCAGCCTTTTGCTCCGTGGGATGGCAACGACCTGTTGGACATGCCATTACTTATCAAGGCGGAAGGAAAATGTACGACAGACCATATTTCGATGGCAGGTCCTTGGCTCCGTTTCCGTGGTCATCTGGAAAATATATCCGACAATATGTTGATGGGAGCTATCAACGCTTTCAATGGAAAGACAAATGCCGTATTGAACCAGCTTACTGATGAATATGAAGCTGTTTCTGCCGTTGCCAAGCAATATAAAGCAAAAGGAATCTCGTCCATCGTTGTTGCCGAAGAGAACTACGGCGAAGGTTCTTCTCGCGAACATGCTGCTATGGAGCCCCGCTTCCTGAATGTAAAGGTGATCCTTGCCAAGAGCTTTGCCCGTATCCACGAGACGAACCTGAAGAAACAGGGAATGCTTGCCCTGACGTTTGCAAATAAAGATGATTATAATAAGATCCGTGAAAACGATCATATCTCCATCGTCGGTCTGAAAGACTTTGCATCCGACAAGCCATTGACAGCCGTTCTTACACATGCAGACGGTTCGCAGGAATCATTCCCGGTAAATCATACATACAACGATTTGCAGATCAAATGGTTCAAGGCTGGGGCGGCATTGAATGTAGCACATTAATAGAAAAAGGTGAGCTATCCATTTACAGTGACGGGAGTAACTTTTCCCCTCTTGAGAGGGGGCAGGGGGTGTGTTATAGTTTCGGCATATAACTGGCTTTAACACACCCCTTATCCCCTCTCGAGAGGGGAATCAGTTACCATCAGTCGCCATAAACAGACACTATAAAGTAGTTCATATTTGACAACATCTGAATTAATAAATAAACTATCATAATGAATAAAATAACAAAACAAAAAGGCCATTTGATCGTCCCTGATAAGGTCATTATTCCTTTTATCGAAGGAGATGGCGTAGGAGCAGAGATCACGCCGGTCTGCCAAAAGATAGTAAATGCAGCTATCGAAAAAGCCTATGACGGTAAACGGTCCATCGAATGGAAAGAAGTATTGGCGGGTGAGAAAGCTTTCAACAAGACCGGAAGCTGGCTTCCTGATGAAACGATGGATGCTTTCCGCGAATATATGGTCGGTATCAAAGGTCCGTTGACCACTCCGATCGGCGGTGGTATCCGCTCGCTGAATGTCGCTTTGCGCCAGACTTTGGATCTTTATGTCTGTCTGCGCCCCGTCCGTTGGTTCAAAGGGGTTGTTTCTCCGGTACGCGAACCGCAGAAGGTCGATATGTATATTTTCCGTGAGAATACCGAAGATATCTATGCCGGTATCGAATGGCAACAAGGAACACCCGAAGCACGTAAGTTTCTGAAGTTCCTGACGGAAGAAATGGGAGTGACCAAAGTTCGTTTCCCCGAAACCTCTTCATTCGGCGTAAAACCCGTATCCGTAGAAGGAACCGAACGCCTGGTGCGTGCTGCTATCGAATTTGCCCTGACCAATAAATTACCGAGTGTAACGCTTGTACATAAAGGCAATATTATGAAGTTCACTGAAGGTGGTTTCAAACTTTGGGGTTATGCCCTGGCAGAACGTGAGTTTGCCGACAAGACATTCACCTGGCCACAATATGAAAAGATCAAAAAGGAGAAAGGCGAAGCCGAGGCCGTTAAAGCCATGTTCGATGCCTCTGCAGCCGGAAAAGTCATCATCAAAGATGTTATTGCCGATGCCTTTCTACAAAACACTTTATTGATCCCGGAAGAATATTCCGTCATCGCAACACTCAATCTGAACGGCGATTATATCTCCGATCAGCTGGCTGCTATGGTGGGCGGTATCGGAATTGCTCCCGGTGCCAATATCAATTACGACAGCGGTTATGCTATTTTCGAAGCAACACACGGCACGGCTCCTAACATTGCCGGAAAAGATATTGTAAACCCGTCGTCCCTCTTGCTTTCATCCGTGATGATGCTTGAATATATGGGATGGAATGAAGCAGCCAACCTGATTACGGCTGCTATGGAAAATGCTTTTTCGAAAGGTGAAGCAACGAATGACCTGGCTCGTTTCATGCCGGCAGGAAAATCTCTTGGCACCAGGGAATTTGGTGATTGTATCATATCTTTATTGTAACCTCATAAAATAATTAGTCATGAAGAAAGAATATCTTATCTATAAGCTGTCGGATGCATCAAAGGATGCTTGTAAGATCGACAATGAACTTTTTCCGATGTATAATGTGAAACGTGGTCTGCGTAACGAAGACGGCAGTGGTGTTTTGGTCGGATTAACCAAGATCGGTAACGTAGTAGGTTACGAACGTCTGCCGGATAACGGTGGTCTGAAGGCTATCCCCGGTAAACTGTTTTACAGAGGCTACGATGTGGAAGATTTGGCACATGCCCTGATTAAAGAGAAACGTTTCGGTTTTGAGGAAGTGGCTTATCTGCTGCTTTCC
Organism: Parabacteroides chongii; assembly: GCF_029581355.1. Lineage (NCBI taxonomy): Bacteria > Pseudomonadati > Bacteroidota > Bacteroidia > Bacteroidales > Tannerellaceae > Parabacteroides > Parabacteroides chongii. The sequence continues at coordinate 4,143,266 of NZ_CP120849.1, forward strand.
GGTAAGCTGCCCGATAAGGAAGAACTAGCCTCTTTCAAAGGCCTGATCTGTGATAACATGCCGTTGGAGCAGAAGACCAAAATGAATATCCTCGACCTGGAAGGACAGAATATCATGAATATCCTTGCCCGTAGCGTTTTGGAAATGTACACTTTCGATCCGAATCCGGACGATACTTCGCGCGACAATCTGATGCGCCAGTCCATCGAACTGATCTCTCGTTTCCCGACTATCATCGCTTATGCATATAATATCTTCCGTCATAGTACACACGGACGTTCTTTGCATATCCGCCATCCGCATGAAAACCTGTCGCTTGCAGAAAACTTCCTGCACATGCTGAAAAAAGACTTTACCGAACTCGATGCACGTACACTCGATTTATTGCTTGTCTTGCAAGCCGAGCACGGTGGCGGTAACAACTCGACCTTTACTGTTCGTGTAACCAGTTCGACCGGAACGGATACCTATTCATCCATTGCGGCAGGTATCGGTTCGCTGAAAGGCCCGTTGCACGGAGGTGCCAATATCCAGGTGGTCGATATGTTCCATCATCTGAAAGAGAACATTGCAGACTGGAAGAATGTGGATGAAATCGATACGTATTTCATGCGTATGCTGAATAAGGAAGCCTATAACAAGACCGGCTTGATTTATGGTATCGGTCATGCGGTCTATACCATTTCCGATCCACGTGCCGTCGTTCTGAAAGAGCTCGCCCGCGATCTGGCAAAGGAAAAAGGGCGTGAAGAAGAGTTTGACTTCCTTGAACTGCTGGAAGAACGTGCTATCGAATGTTTCGCCAAACATAAAGGAACGAAGAAACGTGTCTCTTCAAACGTGGACTTCTATTCCGGCTTCGTTTATGAAATGATCGGCCTGCCGCAGGAAATCTATACACCGCTGTTCGCCATGGCGCGTATCGTCGGTTGGACAGCTCACCGTATCGAAGAGCTTCATTTCGACGGTAAACGTATTATCCGTCCGGCCTATAAGAATGTATTGGATGAAACAACTTATGTTCCGATATCCGAACGTTGAAAGTTGACAGAGATGAAAGTTGACAGATGGCAGTTGTTTCGGCTTTCAGCCGATTCATTCAAACTTGGCGCAAAGCTTAACTGTCAACTGTCAACTTTCACTTGTCAACTGTCAACTGAAAGTTACAATTTTTTCTTCAGGGTAAAGAAGAAAGTAACTCCTTTCCCCGGACTGCTTTTTGCGGAGATTTGTCCTTTATGGAAATTGACCCCGTTTTTAACGATAGACAATCCCAGTCCGGTTCCGCCCACCTTGCGACTTCGTCCTTTATCTACCCGATAGAATCTTTCAAAGATACGGTTGATATGTTCTTCCGAGATACCGACACCATTATCGGCAAAACTGAAATAATAGAATTTAGGGTCTTCCTTATAGCAGTTCACAATGATTAGGCTTCCTTCTCCGGCGTAGGCTATCGCATTGTCATACAGATTCCGGAAAATAGAATATAATAATGAGTAATTGCCGTGTATCGTAGGATTACCGGGTAGAATGATGTCGGAAGAGATTTGCTTTTCTTCCATCTCTTTCGAACATTCCTTTTGAATCTCCGCGATCAGTTTCGGAATATTTATGTCGGACAGGTCGAACATGTCGGATGCTTCGTCCAGCCGGTTCAGAACGGAAATATCCCGTAATAATCCTGTCAGGCGGGTACTTTGCGAGTAACAACGTTCCAGGAAGAACTGACGTTTGTCGGGAGTAAGCTCCGGATTGCTGATGATTGTTTCCAGATATCCCTGGATACTGCTGACAGGTGTTTTCAACTCGTGTGCCACGTTTTGGGTAAGCTGGCGTTTCATCCGGCTTTCTTCTTCCTGACGTGAAATATCGTTGATGGAGATTTCATAGCTGTTGTCCAGGAACAGGATACATTCGATCAGGAATATCTTTCCGTTCTTATCGATCGTAACGGAGTCGCGCAAAACCTTCCGTTTACGATTGGTATTGGGGATGTTTTTATTCAGAAACGCCTTGATAGGTTCCAGCTCCTGGATATCTATTACTTCTTCGGCTTGTCGTATCTGATTGTCGGAGATGACGTTTGAGAACTGAATGAGCAGGATATTCGATAATATTTCTTTTCCTTCAGGTGTAAACATGGCAAATCCTTCTTTGGCATATTGGAAGTGCTTTATCAGCTTTTCGCGCTCCATGGAGAGTTCGTCTTTTGCCTTTTGCTGCTGATGGTATAAGGTGACGATATTCTTTGAAATATCGCCCAGCTCATCATTTGGAAAGGTATAATCAGTCTCCGGTATCCGGTCTTTTTCAATATTCAGGGCAAAATCACGCAACTTGGAGATGGTCCGCCCGATACTGAAAGTGAAGCGGGAGAGGACGAAGAAAAAGATCAACGTCATCAGGATCATAAAGTATATGAAATCCTTGTCCGTCGATAAGGCACTTTGTACATACGGATCATAAGGAAGTGCCGAACGGTAGATATAACTACCGATGTTGCTGGCCGAATAGAAATACCGTCTGCCTGTCGATCCGGAAGTTCGGATGGCAAACCCTTCATTATACAAACGAGCCTTACGTACTTCGCTACGATCGTTATGATTATTGAATTCTTCTGTCCCGCTATTATCGAACAAGACTTTACCTTCGGGATCTATAATGGTTACACGTAACTCTTTCTGAGGAATCTCTTCGATAAATTGTTGTACGGTTTTGTCGATATCTCCCTCTTGCTGGGTACGGCTAAACAGTTGGTAATTATAGTTACTCAATACATTATTCAACTTTTCCTGCGAAAATTCCCGTTCCCGTTGATACTGAAACAACAGGAAACAAACCGTGAATCCAAGGAACATCACAAAAATAGACCAGAATAACCGTTGGCTGAACGGTATCCGGTTTTTCATCTTTTCTACTCTTACCATAATTCAAATAACAGGATTAGCATTCAAAACAATAACCGAAGCCGAGGCGGGTGACAATGTTTTTTCCGTAAGGGCCTATCTTTTTCCGTAACCGGGTAATATTTACATCAATAGTGCGATCCAATACATACACTTCGTCTTTCCAGATACGTGACAGTATCTCTTCGCGTGAGAAAACATTCCCTTTATTTTCCAGCAGTAATTTGAGTATTTCAAATTCCTTTTTGGTCAGCGGAACTTCCTGCCCGTTGACCGATGCTTTGATACGTTTGGTGTCCAACACTAATGTTTCATAGTCGAGACGCTCGTTTGTATCGATCTTTTCCTTTTCGGTTGTTCTTCGTAACACGGCCTTAACGCGTGCGACTACCTGGCGGATCGAAAATGGTTTTGAAATATAATCGTCTGCCCCCAGGTTAAAACCTGTCAGCATATCGTTTTCCGTATCTTTGGCTGTCAGGAAGATGATCGGGATGTCGGAGGTGCTTTCTTCTTTCCTTAAAATACTCGCCATCTTGAATCCGGAGATTTCTCCCATCATGACATCCAGTAAAAGCAGCTGATAAACAGACAGGTCCTTTTTCAATGCTTCTTCCGCATTGAAAGCCGTATCCACCTCGTAACCTTCAATTTCCAGATTAAATTTGAGGATTTCGCACAAGTCCTCTTCGTCGTCTACAACAAGAATTCGGGGCATATCCATAGTCTTTTTTATTTAATTGAAATGAAAAGCTCATTTCATTGTTTACAAAATTAATTATTTTCCTGCAAAGGAAGGCATTTGGTATTTCGGCAAAGTGAAATAACTGTTACATTTATGTTACAAAAGGGTCTTTTGATGGATGTTATATCGAAAAATATTATATATTTGTATGCATTTGCCATAAGTATAAACCACTATTGATGAGTAAGATGAAATACTATTTGACTTTTTTATCGGTGTTGTTTTCCTTTTTTCAGCTAAGCGCACAACGCATTGAATTACCGGATGAGCGTATATTCCTGTTATCGGATAAACCGGTATATAAGCAGGGTGATACCATACAAATTCATGGTCAGTTGTTAGCATCCGGCAGGCAGTATGACCGGTACAGCAATTATATTTATGCAGAACTGTTCGATGAGAAAGATTCTGTTCTTATCCGGCAAAAGACGAAATGTGATGTTGACGGCGCTTTTACCTTTCCCTTTCAGACGGAGTATGATTGGCCCGGCTCTGTTTATTATTTACGAGCCTACACCCGGATGATGCAAAACTTTCATTCGGCAAGCTTTCCGCAGATAGAATTACCCATTGGAATGGAGTTGTTTATTCCGGAAGCGAATGTCCCGGGTGTAAAATGTCTTTTCTTTCCGGAAGGCGGTCAGTGGGTGAATGGAGAGGTTCAGAATATGACAGTCTACCTGGCTGATAGTCATGGTACTCCTTTGCAGGTTCCTTTTTATATACTGAATAACACCGATACGATTATCAGTACGACATCCTTATCTTCCGGTTTACAAACGATCCGTCTTCTTCCGAAGGAAGGTGATCAGTTTGTTTTGTATGCAACGTATGAGGGGGAGAAATTCCTGTTCACTTTGCCGGAAAGGATACAGGGACACACATTGCAAAGCGCTATGAACCGAAACAAAATAAGCTATAGAGTGATTTCTGACGGAGCCGGGATCACCAGCGAGCGTCTTTTTGTTTTTCGACCGGCAAACGGTCTGGAAGAGATAAAGCTGACCGAACAGCTAAATACTGGAATCTTGAGCCTGCCACCGGAAGAGACAGGGTTATTCGTTCTCTTCCTGACAGATAAATCTGCCAATGTTATAGCTCAAACTGTTCATTGGAGAAATGACGAACGCCCTTCTTTGGGACTGGATAAAAAAGAATACTTAGTCGGCGAAACGATCTGTCTGCCGGCTGATTTTTCAACCGATAGTATTCGTTTATTCCACCGTATTGTAAAAAGAAGGCAGATCGCCAAGCCTGCCATTCTACAGGCGGAGTTGGAAAACGAACTCTTTTCGCCTGTCATTTTTCCCAAACATTACCTGTCGGATGAATCCGGTATGACTAAGCCGGATATAGAAGCATGGCTGCGTACCGCCCGTTTTATTCGTTTCAATCCGACGGAGATTGTCGATAAGAGATTCAGTTATCGTTTTCAACCTGAAATAATGAATATGTTTACGGGGCGGGTTACATATAAAAGCGGTAAGCCGTTAAAGGGTGGAAGTATTGTGGCGTACAATTCGGTGACGAATCAAGTCGATGCCGGTGAAATAGATTCGAAGGGGCGTTACCTTATTTCTATAACGGACTTTAAAGAGGGTGATTACTTCTTTCTGCAGGCACATCCGGCGAAAGGTACTGCCGGTTTTTACGAATATATTCCCGACAACGATACATTCCCGTCTGTTGTCAATCGTTTGCATTATTATCGTCTGGATCATAAATATGCTGAAGTAAGTGCAAGCTATCAGGATAGTTCCGGTTTTACTTACCGGGTAGACGAGTTCGGTAACAGGGATTATATCATGCCTGAAATAACTGTAAAAGCGAGGAGCAGACAAGACAAAGCCGTATCCACCGAGAAGTTCTATAATGTCACATATCTGGATGAAGAAGAACTGGATAGACGTAACTACGTGGATATGGAAAATGTCTTTATGGATATGCCCGGTGTCTCTTTCTTTTGGTCTACCGTGAAGGATGAACAGGGTATGGATAAAAGAATGCCCCGGTTAATTAGTTCGAGGGGATTCAGTACATTGAAAGGAGGTGACCTGGTCATATTGTTAGACGGACAAAGGATCCCTTTGGAAGAAGTAGTCAATTTGCTTTCAGTCCGGGATGTCTCATCCGTTGAGTTGCTTAAACCCTGGCAAACAAATGCTGTAACGTTTGGAGCAGTCAACGGAGCTGTACTGGTTACAACCAAAAAAGAAGGACGTTCTGCCGAAATCACCAGTAAAGGCTTCTATTATTATCCCCGTGGGCTTGTGCAAGGGAAGAAATTTTCCGATAAAACTATCCAGGCTCCGTCTACCCCCGGTTTATATGACTTGCTAATTGACTTGGTGACCAACAAAAGGGAGGTCCATTCCTACAGATTACCGTTCGTTGTCCGCTGATTTGTTCCATATTATTGGGGTTGGAACTTGAAATAATAGGGTGTAACAAGAAAAAAACTTGCATAGTTAAAAAAGATGTTGTACTTTCGCGCCGGTTTAGAAGGAGAGATGCTCGAGTGGTTGAAGAGGCACGCCTGGAAAGCGTGTAAACCCCTAAAGGGTTTCGCGGGTTCGAATCCCGCTCTCTCCGCGGAAAACAATAGTGGAAGGTTAGATATCTAAGGGATGCCTACAGGCTAGATGCTTGTAGGTTTTTTTATTTTCCGATACACATATATAAATGCAGGAATCAAAAACAAGTCTGCAGCCATCCATGCCGTTGCGTCACCGAAGCAGACAGCCAGAAAACCGAATGCCGGTACTGCATAGATACTGACCAATGTCCGGGCGATCATTTCGGATACGCCGGAAAGCATTGCCAGGTTGGTGAATCCGGCTCCCTGGATTGTGTAACGAAGAATACAGAGAATACCCAGGATAGGGAAGAAGGAGCAGGAGATATGCAGGAACTGGATCGCATCTTTAATAATTTCCGTTTCTGCCGGATCGACAAATATCAGGATCAGTTCACGTGAAGCCAGCATCAATATAAGGAATGAGAAGGCAGCATAGACAAGCATCATCAATCCGCTGGCTTTGATGCCCAGCCAGATACGTTCCGGTTTGCCAGCCCCGTAATTCTGCCCGGTATAGGTAGCCATAGCAATTCCGAGACTTTCGAAAGGACAAATAAAGAAGGATTTGATACGTACGGCGGACGCATAGGCTGCAATGCACGCTGATCCTAACGCATTATTGGCACTTTGCAACATGATACTGCCAATGGCTGTGATGGAAAATTGAAGTCCCATCGGGACACCGATCCACATCAGGTTTCCTGCCAGCTTAGACTGGAACTTCCTTTCTTCCCGCGTACTTCTCAATATATCGAAACGACGGTGCATATAAACGAAACAGAGGACTGCCGATATTCCCTGGGAAAGTAGTGTGGCTATGGCCGCTCCGGCAACGCCCCATTTAAATACCAGGATGCAAACCAGGTCGAGGATCACATTCAGAATGGTGGAAAAAAGTAGGAACCAAAAAGGTGTCTTGCTATCGCCCAGTGCCCGGATAATGCTTGACAGCAGATTATAAAAGAAAGTACAAGGTACGCCGATGAAAGTAACCAGTAAATAGAAATAGGCATCTTTAAAAATATTATCCGGCGTTTGCATAACCCTCAGAATATCTTTGCAATATATACTTGTAACGACCGCAATGATAACCGACATAACAGTCGCCAGTTGTAAACTGATGGAAACATATTTCCTCATCGTGCTGTAATCCCTGGCACCGAACTTCTGTGCCACCGGAATACCGAAACCTGCACAGCATCCGTTACAAAATCCTATAATAAGAAATATGACAGACGTACTTGCTCCGACAGCAGAAAAAGCATCGATTCCCAGAAATTTACCGACAATAGCCGCGTCTATCAAAGAATAAGTTTGTTGAAGCAGATTTGCCAACAGTACCGGCATAGCAAAACTGAAGATCAAGGGCAATGCCGCCCCCGATGTCATTTCTTTTGAAGTTCCCATAACAATTTCCCTAAACAATCGCCGCAAAGGTAACTATTTTATAGTAAAAAGGATTAAGATACACTTATAAAATCTATTGCTGAGTAACCCAATAAATCATATATTTGTACGAACAAAGCAATTCATCTTATATGCATAGTTTTACAAACGCGAAACAGTTGACCGGAATGATTGTCTGTGTTACCTTATTGTTTGCTTGTCAGCCTGATAAACAGACCGGATTAAACGAAAAAGAGCTACTGGGCAAGCAACTTTTCTTTGACGAGAATCTTTCGGAACCTACAGGGCAATCCTGTGCAACCTGTCACACGACAGAGAAAGGTTTTGCAGATATATATTCCCGTGTCACTTCTGAAGGAGCAGTCAAGGGACGCTTTAGCAATCGTAACTCGATGACCTCTGCTTATGCTTGTTATGTCCCGCCGCTGCATTACAGTGATGAGGACGAAACCTATGTCGGAGGACTTTTCTGGGACGGTCGTGTCAACACGCTGGAAGAACAGGCAGCCCAACCGTTTACGAATCCGTTGGAGATGGGGAACAACGACAATGAAATGGTTTCAGAGAAAGTCCGTCGTGCCGGTTATTATCAGGATTTGGTTAAGATCTATGGAGAGCCAGTCTCCAACGATTCTCTCTTTTCATACATAACAAATGCCATTGCCGCTTATGAACGTTCGGCTGAAATGAATCCGTTCACTTCCAAATACGATGCTTGGGAAGCGGGTAAATGTGAACTGACAGCACAGGAGCAACTCGGATTGGAACTGTTCAAGGAGAAAGGGCTTTGTGCCGAATGTCATATTTTGGAACCCGATGAACGGGCAGGAAAGGTCTTGTTCACAGACCATACCTATGACAATTTGGGTATCCCGTCTAACCCGGATAATCCTTTTTTCACTACACCGGCTCCTTATAATCCTTGTGGGCGCGATACGGTCGATATGGGGCTGGGTAGTACTCTCAAGGATATTGCCGAAGCGGGAAAGTTCCGTGTCCCGACCCTGCGAAACATAACTTTGACAGCCCCTTACGGACACAATGGTTATTTCAATACGTTGGAAGAAATAATACATTTTTATAATGTCCGTGATGTGGAAGAATATCCACAGCCTGAATTTGCCGCAACTGTCAACAGAGACGAACTAGGCAACCTCGGTCTGACACCCGAAGAAGAAGCTGCTATTATTGCTTTCCTGTCGACGCTAACAGATGGATATCGGGCGGACTAGGTTATAATCTTTCTTCTGTTTTCAAAACATTTTGCATTCTGCCATAGTTCTTTTATAAAGCAAAACATAAAAGAAAAAAATGAATATCTTTGCTTTCAATAAATAAATTCTATATAGATCATGAAAGCAAAGATATTTTTATTGTCGCTTGTCGCGTTTTTTGTCCTGTCGGCACAGGCAGCAGTTGTCGATACCATAAACGTTCGCAGTGATGCGATGAACAAGGATGTTCAGACTGTCATTGTTTTACCGGGGAGCGGGAAGACTACGGTTCCGGTTATCTATTTACTACACGGTCATGGTGGGAATGCCAAGACCTGGATCAATGTCAAGCCGAATCTGCCGGAGATCGCCGACCAGTATGGGATCATGTTTGTCTGTCCGGATGGTAAGAACAGTTGGTACTGGGATAGCCCGGTCGATCCTTCCTATCGATATGAAACATTTGTTTCCAAAGAACTGGTCAGTTACATAGATACCCATTATCCGACTGTAAAAGACCGTAAAGGGCGTGCTATCACTGGTTTGAGTATGGGAGGACATGGTGCCATGTGGCTATCTTTCCGTCATAAGGATATTTTTGGTGCGGCAGGAAGTACAAGCGGCGGTGTCGATATCCGTCCTTTTCCGAATAACTGGAATATGAGTGAGCGTTTGGGAAAGGAGAGTGAGAACCAGGAAGTATGGGATAATCATACGGTGATCAATCAGGTAGACCGCCTGAAAAATGGTGATCTGGCGTTGATCTTCGATTGCGGTTACAGCGATTTCTTCTTTGAGGTGAATAATGATTTCCATAAAAAACTGTTGAAATATAAGATCGACCATGATTTCATTGTGCGACCGGGTGCGCATAACGGTGAATACTGGAATAATTCTATCGATTACCAGATATTGTTTTTCAAGAAGTTCTTTGACAGGAAATAAAGGACCGGATAAGAGGGATAACCACTAGCTTAATTGTTGATTACATTCTTTTCATAAAACTCCAATGCACATAGATTATCCGCTATGACCTCTATTGCTACCTGTCCGCCTTGCCAGGCATAAACAGAATCGATGAAGCTATCCGTCAGGCGGATAGCTTCCGTCATGTTCAGTTCATTCATCCAGTGTTTGAGATCCTCTAGTTTTTGGAGGGTGACAGGCTGTATGTTGCGTAAGCCGGAGAAGGCGATGTCGGAAAGCAGGAGTTCCAATTCGGCAAGGAGGTTTTTAAGTATCATTTCATTCGATTTTAAGAGTTAGAAATAGAAATTGTCGGTCTCTGAAGCTGTGACGATACTGACCGGGATCAATGTATCCGGACGTTTCAGGCAAACCATATACCGCTGTTTTGCTTCTGCGTACCACTGTCCCATCTGTTCCAATCGGCGGATGGCATTCCGGTTCAGCTCGTTATATGCCAATGAACCTTCTGTTTCGTGTTGTTCATCCGCCATCGTGAAGTACAGTTTCTGTTCGGCAGTATTGAAGCTCACTTCTGAAAGATGTGCGAACGGGACCAAGGCCAGTTGTTCCGGCTGCTTCTTGCGGAAATAATCGTACCGCTGTTCGGGGCGTATTGTCAGGTCGGATAACTCAGGGATGGCAAGTAAGGTATCCAGACTGCTGATCGTAACCTTGTCGTCTATTTCACATTGCGTCTGCGAGGAGGATGAGAGACGGTTCTGCCTGTTCATTTTGAAATTACGCAAAGTCAGTGTAGATGTCGATAGCCGGGCTAATGAGGTGTTGCTGCCCCAAAAACTTTGTATTTCCAGTTGGCGTCGCATATTCTCCGGCGTGACAAGTGTTTGGGTATGCTCATAATAATCAGCCATACTCGAAGTCAGGGTACAGATACTCTGTTTCTCATGGTAGAAGAAATAAGCCGTAATACCGAAATATCCTGAACGGGTCTGCCACGGATAAGCTCCCAGACCTGTAAAATGTCCGATGGGGGTTGTATAATAATCCGACCGTGTCCCTTCGATCAGTTTACTGAGCATTTCGTTGTTCTGTGTGTTCCGTAAGATCAGCCTAAGTGTGTTATGTAACCGCGACAATGTGGCAAAGGTAGTCAAAGGCTGGAAGCCGACATGCTTGGCGAGCATATTTTCGATGTCGGAGGATAGTGAACGGAACAAACGTGCCAGATTGCCTATCCCGCATGTCTCCAGGCGGATGGAATATTGTATGGCTGTCTCCGCCTCATTTTCCCCGCAACCGATCAACCCTTTTTCGAATATGCCGGTAATGAAGCGGGAAGCTCCCCGTAAGACGTCTATCGTCTCTTCCGTCAGCAGGGACAGTTCGGGTTGGTTACCGTTAGATTCGGAAGATAATATTCCCTGGCTACTTAGGTATGACAGGATAGCAATCAATTTGTGTTTGCACAATCCGTTTTCTCCGCATTTGCATACAGAACGATTAAGGCTGTCATCTTTTGGGAAATAGACCGTTATATTTTCTGTGTTGATGGTCGCTTCGAGCATGTCGCTTTCGATGAAGTCCGCCGTCCAACCATCCTGGATAAGACGGAGCGTATCTTCAAATAGCTTTTTACCTGCCTGCTTGCGGAGCTGTGCCAAGTCTACCTTCTTCAACTCTTCCCAATCGTTGGCTGATGACTGTCGGGATACAGTTTCCGAAACGGCTTCCTGCTTGTTCTCTTCGGTGGCGGCTTCTTCTGTCTTTTCTTCTACTTCCTTCGCCGCATAATCAGCCGCAACAAGTATTCCCATCAGGATATGTTTGCAGACTGTTTTAGAGGGACAGCTACAGGTACTTTGGGATATATTGGGATTCAGGGAGACTGTTATCTCGTCCAACTGAACTTGCAGGTGGTCGCCTGCTACGACCAGTTTGACCTGTCCTGTTGTTTCCAGGTCTTTCAGGGCACGTTTATACAAACCTTTGTTTGCCAGCGTAACCAGGAAGGCTTCGTTGGCGTAGGGGACGAACTGTCCGGCGGATGAATGGCATCCGTCTCCTTTTATGATATAATCTTTCCTATCCATTCGGCTAACTCTTCAGGGGTTATTGCAGCTACATCGGCACCCATGCCCGCAATGGTACGGGCGGCTCGGGCATCGTAACAAGGGGTACCGGAATAGTCGAGTGCAGGCAATACAAACAACTTGCTTCCGGCTTCGATAATGTCGTGGCAGGAACGGAACATATAGCTGTAATTCGTTCCGTCATACAGGTCGCTAACCAGTACCACGATTGTTTTCTGTGGTGCGGTAATCTGTTTCTTTCCGTATTCCAACGCCTTGTGTATGTCGGTTCCACCACCTAGCTGTACTTTCATCAGGATACCGACCGGATCATCGAGATAGTCGCTCAAATCGACTACCGAAGTGTCGAATATCACCAGCTTGACCGAGAGGAACGGCATTTTGGCAAAGATGGAAGCCATGACGGCGGTATAGATCACCGAATCGAGCATACTGCCACTCTCATCGACCAGGATCACGATATGCCAGGGATTGTAACGGCGTACGTTCTGATTGAAATAGAGGCGATCGGGGATGATTGTACCGTGTTCGGGACTGTAATTCTTCAGATTTTTCTCGATGGTCTGCTTGAAGTCAAAGTTCCGGAATATCTTGTAACTTGAATTGGTGTGCGGCAGTTTCTTCCCGTAGAAAGCTTTCCGGACGTTTATTTCCAGTTTCTTTTGGATATCCCGGATGACCTGTTCCACGATCGAGTAAGCCAGTTTACGGACAGGCTCCGGCATCATATTGCGGAATGTCAGAATGTTTTTCAGCAAACCGAGGTTCGGTTCGAGTTGGCTCAGGACGGATTCGTCGGTCAGCAGTTGGGTCAGGTTGTATTTATCCAACGCCTGCTTCTGCATGATCTCGACGGTCTTTTTGGGGAATAACTTCTTTACTCTTCTCAGCCATCCCGGAACAGTCAGTACGGAACCTCCGCGGCCTCCCCGGTTCGGGAAGTCGTTGCGTATTCCCTGTTCATCGGTATATTCGCGGTTGTAAAGGAAATAAAGTGCGCCGTCCAGTTCTGCATTTTCCGGATCGAGGGGCAGGCTATTTTCTGCAAAGTCACCCAGTATGAGTCGCCAGCGGTTGACTATTTCCTGTTTGTTATTCGGGTTGTCCATCATGCGATCCTCCATGTTTTAAGCGCTTCTGCGGCAAGGCTGTCCAGGCGCATGGCTTCTGTTATTTCTTCCTGCGAGACGGTGATGCTTCCTGTTAAGCGGGCTTCCGATACCTGGTGATATTCCGCTACCTGTTGTCCCAGTCGGCTGATCTCTGCCGGAAGGAAACCGGTAAAGGCATAACGCAGGTTCGGCAGGATAGTGAGGAAAGTCTCCTGGTCGGCATTGGCTATGACCCGGTTTATAGCTTCCAGGATATGCGGGTCGACAAACAATACGTCGCGGGCGATCAGGAACAATCCGCAGATAAATGAAGCGGCCTGTTCCGGGTGGGTAATGCTGCTTTCGAGGTAGGCGGCTATCTGTTGGCAAAAAGTGGCTTGTCCGGTTCGCCCTTCTTTATAATGTATAGCGAGGCATAAACCGAAAAGACGGCTGTTGCTGAAACTGTCGTTCAATACTTTCTCTACGGCAGCGATGAAGGCGGCGGTGTCGAACCAGCCTTTCGCATCCATTGTGAAACTGTAAAGGTTACGCATCTGTTCGCAGATCTCCTGTTCCTCTTCTTCCGTCGTGCTTTTCAGAGAAGGGATCAGAACGACGGCTCCTTTGAATGCGGTCCGTGCCAGTTCGGCAATGACGGGCTGGATATTCCCGTCCATCAGCTGTTGCATGTTGGCAAGGTATAACAGGCTGTTGATCAGTTTGCAAAGGTTGATAAAATTCCCTTCGCTTTCCACCACCAGCCGGATAGCATCTTCGTATTGAAGATAGAAACCTTCTATACCCATAACCTGGACGGAGAGGAGCAGTTTCCCCAATTCCTCAGCCGTCATATTATCTTTGAAATTCTTTTCTATCAGCGAATTGCAGACTTGTGATAAGGTAGCCCCGTAGACAGACAAGTCGATCAGACGGGTTTCAACGCCCGTGGCATAGCGGCATATCCATTGTTCCCGTACAAGGTTTTTATTCTTCTGATTCACATAATCGGGACCCGACTGGAGTGTGGCGAAGCCTGTTTCCAGAAACTCCATCTGATGGAGGAAGCGGCTTTTCCTGTAATGAGCCGGGTTCTTAATAATGTCGAGCGTTACTTCCTGTCGCTCGATGGTAGATGTCTTTAACCGGTGGAGCGAACACAAGACACGGAACTCGTGTACGACGGGAGGGATGCAGTCATTATCTGCGATCTTTCCTGTCCCCATGCCGGAAAGAAGACGATACAGGAAGTCCACTTCGAAGGTCGAGGTGGCATTCAAGTCACCTTTCACGAAACAGCTTCGTACACCGTCCAGCAATTCGTAAACACCTGTACTTTGCTTGCCTCTTAATACGGCCAGTGAGCGTGCCATGTTGAGGGCATTGATCTCGTCGGGTAGCGAGATCATCTGTGTCTTACGGGCATACCGGGCTGTCTTGATGATATATTCGAGGACGGTGGAGGCGAACGGGTCTTTCTTCTGCTTTTCTATCTTTTCCCAGACTTCCTGGTAGAAAGCCGGAAAAGGCATGCCGGCAGCATAACCGCTTTTGCTGTCTGCTTCCTTGAAAGTATAAGGCATCAGGTAGGAAGCGACATGTTCCCGGTTGCAGGTTCTGAGCGATGGTTTTTTGTCCGATTGCAGCGTTTCCATAAGTCCGGAGATATGGAAGGCACCGGCTACTACCAATATCCTTTTATTGTCGGGTAGTGCTTTCCGTATCTCTTCTGCCATATAAGTTTCCCGTAGCCGGTCTTCTTTCAGGGATATCTCGTTTTCGGGCGTTGCCAGACGCATAAAGTAACCGAGGTGGAAGAGGTTGCGGACGAAAGCCTGCGTTTCCAGGTTGGCAGCGTCCAGTTCGAAGCGGCTTTCCCAGAACTCTGCAAAACTCCGGCATCCTGCCTTACGGGCAATCATAGCCGTATAGGTATTTACTTCGTATTCTTTATTTTCGTTGTAATAGAACTGTGTCTGCGGCTCTTCCTCGATCTTGTTTATCAGACGGAGCGCATAAGGCAGGTCGATGAAACGTACCGGCGTATGTCTTCGTGCCCCTTCACGAATGGCTACCAGTTCCGGCGAATAGGCCAGGAAAGGGTAATAGGCACGATACTTTTCTTTTTCCTCGTTTACTTTTCCATCCTTGTCGTCATAGCTGTAGTAGATACAGAAGGGAGGGACCGACTGCTCGTCGGCAATGTAAGGAAGCAGTTCTGCTGAGTCCGACGGACCTTCTATTAGGATCAGTTCCGGACGGAAACGCTCGATCGTACGTTGCAGATGCAACGCACAGGCCGGAGAGTGGTGACGTACCGGAAAGTACACCACCTGTCCTTCTATATCGAAACTACCGGTGAAGAGGCGGTCTATTTCAACCAGGTCCGGTTGTCGTAGTATTCCTTCCATTTTCCTCCTTGTCTTTCGGCTTTCAACCGGACCACACCGTTAAAGTAATCTTTCAGTTTGGGCAGATCGTCTTTGTTCTCTTTCATTACGGCACCCAGCAGGTTCTGCACGAGCGAACGCATACTGACTGTCCCATCCCCGTAATAATAGCCGTCCAGGGCGGACTGGTAATAAACGGATACAGCTTCCGCCGTGCTCATCACGCCTGACATCTTTTGTATCTTGGCTTTCTCGAAGGAGGTGCCGTTGCGCAACTCATTGAACGTGGAAGCGAGGATATCGACCACTTCTTCCTGCATTGGCATTTCAAGGCCGTTGGCGGCGAGCATGCCTTCGCACTGGTCGGTGATGATACGGCTTTCGAGTGCCACGCTCCGGATCGGCTCTACGGTCTCGAAGTTGAAACGGCGTTTCAGGGCGCTACTCATTTCATTGATTCCTTTGTCGCGGGTGTTGGCGGTCGCTATCACGTTAAAGCCGGAAGAGGCGAAGAGCAGTCCTTCTTCTCCCAGTTCGGGGATGTTCAATACCCGGTCGCTCATGATACTGATCAGGCTGTCCTGTATTTCCAACGGACAACGGGTGATCTCTTCGAAGCGAGTGATAATGCCCCGTTTCATACCGATGTAGACGGGAGAGGGGACAAGTGCTTCTTTGACAGGACCTTTTGCCAGGAGGAGCGCATAGTTCCAGGAGTATTTGATATTGTCCTCGCTGGTTCCCGCCGTGCCTTGTACCGTATTGGTACTGATACCGCAGATGGCGGCAGAGAGTAGTTCACTTAACATGGTCTTTGCCGTGCCCGGTTCGCCGACGAGCATAAGACCCCGGTTGCCAGCAAGGGTAATAATGGAGCGTTCCACCAGTGCATCGTCGCCGAAGAACTTCGGAGTGATGGTGATCTGTCGTCCGTCCAGTTCGATCGGTTCCTTCTGTCCGAGGATAAAGGCACGGACTGCACGTGGGGAGAGCTGCCAGTTGGTGGGTCTGGCTCCCGTATCTTGTTTGCGGAGAGCGGCAAGCTCGTCGGCATACCGCATCTCCATCAAGGGTTTTTGTATTTTGTTATCCATAGATTAATCTGTTTCTTTTTGTTTTATAACTGACGGGTTAGTCTTCCAGGGAGAAGGCTTTGACCAGGATATCCAGTATACTGCTGACAAACCGTTCCGGTATGGACGATATCGGCAGCCTTTCCTCTTTGGGTAACCGGATCGTGTTGATATCTTCTCCTTCCTCTAACGCTGAGAAATATAATTCGTTCAGATGGCAATTGCCCCCTTCTATTATATAAGAAAGTTGCGCCATGACATTGAACGATCTATCCAGTATATAAAGGATATTATTCTCCATCCGGGTGGTGACATCTGCCGTTTCGAAATCATAGATGTTACTGATATATACTTTCTTTCCGAAATAACGGAAGAGAGTGTCTCCCTGTTTTTCCTCTTCTTTCAAAGGATGGACCGGAGTATTTAACTGAGGAATGAGAGGGACGATCTCGTAGTCGTCCAGCTGTTCTTTCCAGCGTGCCAGTATTTCTTCCGTCAGGTCGATCGGATGCACCAGGGAAATGACTGCATCGTCGGGGAGGATAAACTCTTCCTCGTAAGCAGTGGTAAATGTACCGTCTTCCATGTATCGGAAGGAGTTTTGAAGCTTCCTCTCTTTGTAGACACCCCAGATAAGTCCTTTTGCCAGATAACGCATGACTGGGTTTTCGATGAAAGTAGCCAACCAGGAATTTTTGGACCAGCTCCGTCCGTTCTTCAGGGCTTGTTCCAGACGCTTTCTTTGGATATTGGTCTGTGTTTTGACCTGTTTCTTTAGCCCGGCAAGTTCAGCCCTGGCTTTTTCTGCTTTTTCCCGGTCATCTCTTTTAGTGGGGGCAGGAAGGGATTTGCTTACTTTCTGCTTTTCAATATCCAATACCGAGACAGTGAAGTCCGGCAGCAATGTTACATGGAAAGTGCGTGTACCATAGTCTACCACTTTTTCTCCCAGCCGGTCGAATCCGAAAGTCGGGATGATCTGGTCGGCCAGGACTTCGACGGGCAGTCTTTTCCGGACCGCCGCCTGCCGGAATGCTTCCCAGGCAGAACGTTTGTACGTGCCGCTCGGAGCAGTCTCCATCCATTCATTCAGGAGAATAAGAGCATTCGGACTGGCTTTTAATCCCAGCAGCTTCATCGTGAATCTGACAAGTTGTTTGCGGGCAGCCTTCGACCATGCTTTGATCCGCGGAGCTAACCGGGCGATCTGTTCTTCTCCCCCGTAAAAACAATAGGGGAGCAGGAGCATTCTTCTGCCGGCTTCCGCTCCGTCCGACAACCAATACTGATACAGTTCTTCCAAAGCTGCCTGCCATTCTTTTTCATCGAGGAAAGGAACGATCGCATCACAGGCATGCAGGCGGGTTACCTGGACAAGCGATGCGTATTCGCTTAAGATGTACCGGATCACATGACGGGGGACGAACTCGTCCACATCGGTTTCGTTCGCCCAATGAATCCTGGTATAAGGCTTTTGCGGTAACCAGGCTATTTGCTGCGTACAATACAGTTCGATATGTTCGCTGCAATAGTCGAGAACGGCTTTCTTGTTCCTGAACCTGATTTTAGCGGCGGAGGCATGTGAGTTATCCCAGTATTTGAATAGCTGTCTGCTCCAGTTCCGCAACTCTTCATCCAGTTCCGGATATAATTGTTCCAGCAGAGGGCGGGTTTTCTTTTCCTTGTTGAGGATGATCTTTTCGATTTTCCTGCGGATCAGCTTTGAGTTTTCTTTCAGTAGCTCCAGCAACTGTCCGTAGTTCTGCAAGCCGCAATCGGAAAACAGCTTATCCAACCAGATCAGTTTCTTTTTAAGTGGAATATCGCTATATAAATAGTCGTATGCTACCTGTTTGTTTTTACGAATCAACTCGTCGATGGGGATCTCCCTCGCTGTGTTCAGAAGTTCCCAGTCGGAAGTACTATATGCTTCGCAATAGGTGTCGAATAATGCTGCTAAATCCGGTTGTTGCTTTTTCTTCATATCCTTTTTATTCTTCTTTCAATACATCAAAAATACCCAGTACGCTGCAAAGGAAACGGGCGGGAACGCTTTCGGGAGAGAGGATTACGTTGTTCTTCGGCTCGTCGTCGGTCGTTTGGTCTTCTCCCATACGATACAAAATAACGTCTCCGAGCGTTACGTCATCGTCATACTCCTGTCCCATGTACATGTATTCGAAATTCAGCAGGGCTGCAATATTCAGAAACTTGTCCACGAGGTGATAACAGGTGTAGCTTCCTGCATCCCAGACTTCTCCGCGCACCATGTTGTGCTTCCTGGCAATACCGCTTATCTTTCCTGACTTGACAATCAGACCGTTATAACGTGTAATCTTGTTGCCATTCGTCTCTTTTTCTCCTAAAACAATTATAGGAGCGGTTAGTTGCGGGATGGGCTGTACTATTTCATAATCATCCAGTTGTTCCTTCCAGCCGGCAAGAACATCTTCTTCCAGTTCAATGGGGTGAACGAGTGTGATAGCAGCCTTTTCGGGTAATGTATATTCTTCTTCATCCACCGTATTGAATGTGCCGTCCTCCATATAACGGAACGTACCGGTCAGTTTGTCCCCGTCGTACACACCCCATATCAGACCGGTAGCGAAGCGGTGCATGATCGGGTTTTCCACAAAGAGCGTGTTCCAGGAATCGACCGTCCAGCGGCGTCCGTTCATTAGTACTTTCTCCAGGCGGTTGGTTTGTGACTGTACGGTGGCTTTGATCTGTTTCTTTAATTCGGAAAATTCTTTTTTGGCAGCCGTTGCTTTTACTGCATCGTCGTTTGCTCCGGGAGCTGGCATGGACTTGATCGTCTTTTGTTTCTCATTGTCGAAGATGGACAGCGAGAAGTCAGGCATCAGCGTAACCGTGAAGTTTCGCGGACCGTAATCGAGTATCTTTTCTCCTTCTTTGTTGAAACCCAACGTGGGGACTATCTTGTCGGAGAGTTCGTCTTCCGGTATTTCCAGTGCTTTGGCGGCAAACGTAAAGGCGGCTTTTGCTGCATTCTTTACCTGGTTGTTCGGGAACTTGACAGAGATACCGTCGATCATAACCAGAGCTACGCTTCCTCCGTTCATGGCAATGGCATTGACAACAAAGGCAGCAATGGCACCGCGTGAAGCTTCGGCCCAGTCTTTCAACTGCGTTTTCAGGCGAAGGATCTGTGTGTCGGAGCCGTAGATGCAATACGGAACCATAACCATCTTCTTTTTGGCTTCCGCACCGTTCTCTTTCCAGAACAGGTAAATATTTTCCATCATCTGCTGGAAGTCGGGAGCGTGCAGTTGTTCTACCACTTTGTCGCAGGCTTTGACCTTATAGGCTTCTTCCAGGCTCAGGTATTCGGAAAGGATATAACGGGTGACGATGGCCGGTGCTTTCTCCGTCATATCGGCAAAGCGGACATCGGTGAACATGTCTTCGGGTATCCAGGTGATGAACTTTTCATTGTCTTTGTCGAAGTTGTCGTTGCAGTATTCGACGACGCTTTCTTTTGTGAAGGTGAAGTCGGCACCGAACTTCCGTTCGTTATCCCAACGTTTGATGATGCGCTTTCCGGCAGCCAAAGCGTCTCCTTTCAGTTTGGGCAGGCTTGATTCCAGCAACGGGCGGGTTGCTTCTTCGTGGCCGTTTATCAATTCTTCGGCTGTTTTGCGGAGTATCTTCGATTTATTGGATAATAATCCGATGAGCGGTTTGATATCGGTCAATTTGCAGGTGCCGTAGATCATGTCGAGCCAGTTTTGTGTCTCTTCGATCGACAGCTCGCCGCTGTTTAATAGATCCAGTGCGGTCGACTGGTTGTCGATGATATCTTCTTTTTCCAGAGTATCCTGCATCCGGTACGGGTTATAGGCATAGGCTTTGAAGACTTGGGCGTACGTGAAATTGCTAGCCGTGTTCAATAGAAGCTGTAAGCTTTTACGGGATGGGCGGTTCAGCCACTTTTTCCGTGTCTCAAGGAAAATATAAGCCGTAAGGATTGAATTGTTTGCTGTGACACTTGTACGAACCTGGATCATTAATATATTGATAAATCGCTTGGCCAGTTCCGACTGTTCGTATAAAAGGGCCAAAGCTCCGATCAACAGGCCCGGAGCATTTCCTCCGTAGTTATATCCGAAGTTACTGCAAAGCTTTAATCGGTTTTCCCAGGCGACCAGCGGAGTGGATTCATTCATGGCTGCCGAGATCAGGTTGTCGGCATTGCCTAAAGATTCTCCTAGAATATTCAGCATGCAACGGGCCTGCAGCTCCTTGCTTGCAGCCAGTTCTTCCGTTCCCTCGCCATTTTCTAAAAGGATTGCCAATAGATAAAGGCTGTTTACCGCTTGCTGGACGGCGGTCGTTTCTGCTAACATCCGGTAGACAGTCATGAACAGTTCCTTGTTCTCTTTATACAATGTGTGAAACAGGGACGGTTTATCTATATCGTTATTTTCGGTCAGGACCAGATAGTAATATATATCCAGCGGTGCTCCGATCGATTGCAGGAATGCGGGCATTTTATGCGGGTTGAGATGATAGAACAAGGCGCGTGCCGAGATCTTGTCTTTGAGGGAGTGGAGTAAACGCTCCTTTAACTCGGGGCTGAACTTATAGCTGAAATACAGGATATATGTAAAGCTCGGACCGGAATATTTGCCGGTTAAAGCCGTCAACACCGGCAGGTAACGGGCATATTTACCGGCATCCTGCTCCAATAACAGTATCATCAGATATAATGCCAGATACAGTTCGTGGTTGCTGTTTCGTTGTTCCTCCAGTTCTTTCAGCTTGTTGGAAAGAAGTTGGTCGGCAAAAGCCTCCGATTCCGCTGGGCAATATTTAAGCAATATCTCTGCTATTTCGTATAATTCCGGGCCTTGTGCTTTGTGACGGCTTACCGACTCTTTGATTAAGTTTTTGAAGTCATGGCCGTAGCCGATACGCAGGCAGAGTTCCAACTCGTCTTTCAAGCCCCATTTGTGGATAGGTCCGTCACGGCGTATCTTTGAGATGATAACTAACATGCGGCGTGCCAGTTCTGCATTTTCTCCGTTCAACTCGTGTAGGAGCCAGCCGTCGTAACTGACATATATTTTGGGGCCCGAAATAATCACTTCGGGTACCTGATCGATCTTCTCTTCCAGATATTCATATACTTTAGGGGTAAAGGCGCATTTGTAATATCCTTGCTCATAGATCCTGGACCATTGTTCGAGCATTTGTTCTTTTGTCATGATATCTTTTAAAGTTTGCTTTTGATTTAATATAAAAGCAAATGTATAAAAAATATTTTGTAATTTTGCACCTTCTAAACAATATGGGTGTGAGAGAAACAATGAATAAATATCTGAAATGGTTGTTACCGGTGATTTTTATCGCCTACTACAGCAGTATCACGTTGTTTATTCATGTCCATATCGAACATGGCACGACGATTGTCCATTCGCATCCCTTTGGAAAGCTGAAGGGCGGTGTCTGCCATCATCATGCTTCCTTATCTGAAATACAACTATTCCACATACTGACGACTCTCAGTGTGGAAGACGGAGCCGTACATGCCCTCTATCTGAATTTTAGTGCACAACAAATAGCTGAAATAGTTGAACAGCCGGTTTATCCGGACTATATGCTCCCCGACAAAGGGCTGCTTTCTCTTCGTGCTCCTCCCGTTTTCTGATAACAGATAGTAATACTTTAATTGATAAGGATAGGTGTTTCTAATGAAAACATACTCTCTTTCTAACTTTTTGACCTTGGTCGAAAATGTATTTGACCCAGGCCAAAAACATGTTTGACCAAGGTCAAAAATGTATTCGACCTGGGTCGAATATATAAAATGTCAGGTACTTTGGCTTAAAAAGTATTGTGCCTTACATTATAACATTACCTATTTATCAGAACAAATCGCAATGAATAAGATTTTTACTCTTATACTATGCCTGTGCTGTGTCTTTACGACTGCATGGGCTGATGATGCTCCGTCGCTGAACCCGTCGGATGCCAATATCGTAGGACATATATTGGACAAGAAAACAGGGGAGCATCTTTCTTTTATTAATGTATTCCTGAAAGGAACAACGATCGGTACGTCGACCGATGCAACCGGTCATTATTATCTGAAAAACCTGCCCGAAGGCAAGTATACACTGGTGATGAAAACATTGGGTTTTAAAACTGTTGAGAAACCTGTTACTTTAAAGAAAGGAAAAACACTGGAAATAAATTTCGATGCGGAAGAAGACCTGGTGGCATTAGACGGGGTGGTCGTATCGGCAAACCGTAATGAGACAACGCGCCGTCTGGCTCCTTCGCTTGTGAATGTGCTCGATTCGAAAACCTTTGAAACAACGCATGCCACTTCCCTGGCGGACGGACTGAACTTCCAGCCGGGTGTACGTGTGGAAAACAACTGTCAGAATTGCGGATTCCAGCAAGTTCGTATCAACGGACTAGAAGGTCCTTACACGCAGATACTGGTGGATAGCCGTCCGATATTCAGTGCGCTGACCGGTGTATACGGGCTGGAGCAGATTCCGGCGAATATGATCGAGCGGGTGGAGATCATGCGTGGGGGAGGTTCTGCCTTGTTCGGTTCTTCCGCTATTGCCGGTACAATCAATATCATTACAAAGGAACCTTTGAGAAATTCCGCACAGATATCCCATTCACTAACAATGGTCGGCGGCGACCGTCCGGACAATAACACGACCATTAATGCTTCGCTGGTGACTGACGACCATAAGGCAGGTATCTATATGTTCGGGCAGAACCGTTACCGCGGTGCTTACGATCATGATGGCGACGGCTTTACCGAATTAGGCAAACTGAACGCCCGTACGCTGGGCTTCCGATCTTATCTGAAGACGAGCATGTATTCGAAGCTGACTTTCGAATATCATAATATCAATGAATACCGTCGTGGCGGTAACTTATTGGACCTGCCTCCCCATGAAGCGGATATCGCCGAACAGACAGAGCATAATATCAATGGCGGCGGTTTGAAATTCGACCTCTTTTCGAAAGATTATAAACATCGTTTGAACGTGTACACTTCAGCCCAGCATACACAGAGAAGCAGTTATTACGGTGCCGAAAAGAATCCGAATGCATACGGAAGTACGACCGATATGACCTTTGTGGGTGGTGCGCAGTATTCATACGAATGGGACAAATGCTTGTTCATGCCGGCTGAATTTACCGGCGGTGCTGAATATAACTATGATGATTTGCAGGATAAGATGCTGGGTTATCATCGTACGATCGAGCAGACTGTACATATCGGAAGTGTGTTCCTGCAAAACGAATGGAAGAATGAGAAATGGAGCTTTCTTGTCGGAGCCCGTATGGATAAACATAACCTGATCGATCATGCCATATTCAGCCCGCGTGCCAATGTGCGTTTCAATCCGATCAGCGATGTGAATCTGCGTATGTCGTATTCAAGCGGTTTCCGTGCGCCGCAGGCATTCGATGAGGATTTGCATATCACGGCTGTAGGTGGTGATGTGGCTATCATACAGATATCTCCGGACCTGAAAGAGGAAAATTCGCAGAGTGTAAGTCTTTCTGCTGATTTCTATCGCCGTTTCGGTCCGGTTCAGACTAATTTTCTGATAGAAGGTTTCTATACGGATTTACGAAATGTATTCATTTTGGAAGAGATTGGCCGTGATGATGATAACAACCTGCTGATGGAACGGCGTAACGGGAAAGGTGCCCGTGTAATGGGTATCAACCTGGAAGCAAAGGCGGTATATTCATGGATGCAGATACAGGCGGGTGCAACGATCCAGCGCAGCCGTTACAAAGAGCCGGAAAGCTGGAGCGAGAATAAAAACCTGGTACCTCAGAAGAAGATGTTCCGTTCGCCGGATGTGTATGGTTATTTTACCTCTTCATTTACTCCGGTAAAACGCTTTACAGCTTCGTTGACCGGAACGTATACTGGAAGTATGCTGGTGCAGCACCTGGCAGGCTATATACCGGAAGACAGGGAGGAGACGACGAAGGATTTCTTTGATCTGAATGTGAAGGTAGCCTATGATTTTCCTCTTTACAAGTCTGTCACTTTGCAGGTGAATGCGGGTGTTCAGAATATCTTTAACTCTTATCAGGATGACTTTGACAAGGGTCCCCAGCGTGATGCCGGATATATCTATGGTCCCGGTATTCCGCGCAGTTATTTTATCGGATGTAAGATCAGTTATTGACAGGCTGATATAAAATATTCGGGAAAGCCCGGTAGAAGTTCCTTGCTTTTACCGGGCTTTATGTTTACTTTAGCGGCAATTTAATAAATCTGATATAACATGAATTTAAGTGATCCCAAGGATTGTCTGTATTGCACGAACAATCAGACATTACACGATCTAATGATCGAAATAGCTCCTTTATCCGTATCCAGACTGTTTCTTTTCAAGGAACAAACTTACTATGGACGTTGCCTGGTTTCTTACAAGGACCATGTACATGATCTGAATATGTTAAGTGATGAGGACAGGAATGCGTTTATGGCGGATGTGGTAAAGGTAACACGTGCCATGCAGAAGGTTTTCAATCCACAAAAAATAAATTACGGTGCTTATTCCGATAAACTTTCTCATCTTCATTTCCACCTGGCTCCTAAATATGAGGATGGTCCCGACTTCGGAGGAACGTTCATAATGAACCCTCAAAAGGTTTATTTGTCGGATCAGGAATATGAAGGAATGATTGCGAAGTTAAAGGATGCGTTGGTATAAAAATAAAAACAAAAGGAAAGCTGCCGGGCTTTCCTTTGTTGTTTATTTTAGTTGTTCGATAAAGCTTTTTGGATTCTGGCTGTTAGGCCAAATGCAAACAATGTAGATTGTCTTTTTTTCTACATAGTAAAGGATTTTATGGTTTCTATGTTCGACAAAGGAACCATAATTTCTTTTACATGTTTCGGTTTCCGGTTCATAAGATCCCATATTGGGATTTAATGCCAGCAAGTCTACGGTTTCTAAAATGCCATTAATGAATTTATCCGCAGCTCTAAGTCCCATTTCTTTTTTGTACCAGGCATAAATTGTTCGAGCTTGTTTTCTTGCTGTGCGTTTCCATGCAATAACTAAAGATTCCTCCATGAAGCGACAGCTTTTCGCATTTCATCTTGTGTGTAATAGACAGAATCTTCCTCTGCCAACCTAAGACTTTCCATCTTTTCTTCATGGGACAACGGGTGCATGGCACTTTCTATCTCTTCATCGGTAACGAAGTCTATCTCGTCAACAGTTACTCTACGGGATATTTTATATTTGTTAGATGCAATCCGTTTGATATACTTCTTTACTCTCTCGATACTTTCTGTGTCAAGGTTGATAATTTCGTTGAACAGTTCCAGGTGTTCACCCTGTAATTCCATTACTTTCATATGTTTGCTCCTTTCGGTTTTGATGAAGTACAAATGTATTTATTTTTTTGATAAGAACAATGAAATAACTCTTTTCTTTCAGGGGGCAGTGGTCACATGGCAATTATACTTGGTGAAGCGAAACCTTACGGAGCGGATCTTGATCCGCTCCGGTATAATAGTGGCGATATCCATGCGACCTGAACCATGTCGCTCCCGGATAATCTAACCTTTCAAACTTTTATTTATTTCATCAATATAATTGAGAATTTCTTCTCGACCCTCTTTTTTCTCGGAAGAGGATAGGAGGATAGGAGGTAGTTCTTCCCAGCTTTCCAGTAATTTATCCTGATAGGCCTTTAGGTTCTCCTTCAGACGTCCTTTGCTTATTTTGTCGATCTTGGTGAAGATGATTGAGAAAGGTACGCCATTTTCTCCCAGCCATTCCATAAACTCCAGGTCGATCTTTTGTGCTTCGTGACGGCAGTCGAGTAACACAAAGAGATTGGTTAGTTGTTCGCGTTCCAGTATATAATCTTCAATAATCCGCTGGATATTCTCCCGTCCTTCTTTGCCGCGCTGGGCAAAACCGTAACCGGGAAGGTCGACCAGAAACCAGTTGTTGTTGATCATAAAATGATTGATAAGCAAAGTCTTTCCCGGCTTCTGTGAAGTCATCGCCAAACCTTTCTTACCTGTCAGCATATTGATAAGGGAGGATTTGCCAACATTGCTTCGCCCGATAAAGGCATACTCCGGAAAGTTACCTGCGGGACATTTCTTTACGTCTGTGTTACTGATAACAAATTCTGCACTTTTGATTTCCATATTCTTACGTTTTTATTGTTTTGTGTTTGACCGAAGCCGCCCATAGTCCGAAGAATGTGATTGCTCCGTTCAGCATCAGCATTTCATAACCGAAGGCGTAGCCTGTATGTTGTTTCACCAGCTGATCCGTCGCAAAACAAATCAGCGGTGAGAAGATACATATATAAGGAACATATTTGTCGCGCGGATGTTTTTTAGTGAACAGGCCAAAGACAAATAATCCCAGTAAAGGACCGTACGTATAGGAAGCGATCATATAGATGGCGTCGATTACGCTACGACTGTTTACCGCCTTAAAGATAAGGATAATCAGGGCAAATAAGACAGAAATAAGCAAATGGCTCATCAGGCGGGTACGCTTTGCCCGTGTCGCTTCTTCTTTTTCCACACCCAGGATATCGACGCAGAATGAAGTGGTCAGCGCTGTTAATGCCGAATCTGCACTGCTGAATGCCGCCGCTATGATACCGATCGTAAAGAAGATCAGGATGGAATGTCCCAATATACTGGAAGTACAGAACATCGGCAGGATATCGTCGTTTAATACCGGCAGTTCAATATGCTGTTGTGAGGCAAGGCTCAGCAACAATACGCCGAGAGCCAGAAACAGGAAGTTGACCGGTGTAAAGGCAAAGCCATAGGTATACATATTCTTTTGTGCATCTTTCAGACTTTTGCAGGAAAGGTTCTTTTGCATCATATCCTGATCGAGTCCGGTCATGACAATAGTGATAAAGATACCGCTGAAAAACTGTTTTACGAAATGTTGCGTACTATGCCAGTCGTCGAACTCAAAAATACGGAAATGCGGACTCTCGGTCAGTGTCCGTACCATGCCACCCATATCGAGCTCCATGGCGTCTTTCACTTTCCATATAATAACGACCAGCATGGCAACCAGGCAAAGCGCCTGTAGCGTATCGGTCCAGATAATCGTCTTTATGCCGCTGCGATACGTATATAGCCATACCAGGAAAATGCTGATAATGACAGTTACCCAAAAAGGGATATTCCAGGTACTGAATACGTAATGCTGCAGGATCAGAACAACCAGGTAAAGCCGTGCCGCCGCCCCGACAATCTTCGAAAGCAGGAAGAAAGACGCTCCAGTCTTATAACTTCTCCGCCCGATACGGTCTCCGAGATACGAATAGATCGATGTCAGTTGAAGTTTATAATAAAGAGGCAACAGAACTTGGGCTATGAGTATGTATCCGAAGAAAAAGCCGAAAACCGTCTGCATATACGTCATGTCTATGCTACGGACCATTCCCGGGACGGAGACGAAAGTCACGCCGGAAAGCGATGTCCCGATCATTCCGATGGAAACGATATACCACGGCGATTTGCGGTTACCCAGAAAGAAGGCATCATTACTTGTACTTTTTCTACCCGTAATCCAGGCAATCAGCAACAGTATGCCAAAATAAACGGCAATTATAGAAAGGATGATATAGCTGTTCATTAACCGGTATTTAATTAAGTAGAGCAGGGGCGTCTGATCCCTGGTCGAACGTTCGGATACAAAGATAATAACATTTTATCGGCATTTTCCCCCGTTTTGTGGGGAAAATACCCTTATTAATCTATTTCCCTTGTTTAGTTGCAGAGTTATTTATTCCTTTGTATCCAGTTAGAGCTCGTGAGAGTAAAGACAACCCGGCGACCTTTAGGTGCCGGGAAAGATAGGTAAACACAGAAAAAGGCCGCTATCGTGAGATTAGCGACCTTTTTAGCTTTTAACAGGTTCATTCGAAATCCGGAAAGGAGCTAATATCTTTTTTCTATCGTCGCTCCCCGGAAATAATGAGCCAGTATTTCCGTATAAGAATATCCTTGTTCACCCATGACTGCCGCACCGATCTGGCAAAGTCCCACACCATGTCCCCAGCCTGCCCCTGTTAGTACGAAACGCTGTGGAATGCTAGCATGCATATCCTCTTTGTCTACCACAAAAGCCGAACTGTACAGGTGAGTCTCCGACAAAGTCCGCCGTATTTCCAGTTCCTTGCCGATGGTATATATACGGCGTGTACCTACGATCCGTAACTTTTCGATGCGTCCGGAAGTCCCTCTTTCCAAAGGAATCAAGTCCAGTATCTCGCCGAAGTCGATGCCGCTCTTTCGGTGGATCAGTTCGGCAAGTTCTTCCTGTGTATAGGTCACTTTCCAACGATAGAAGTTGGTTGTTTCCTGGTCGTAATTGTTCAGTACCTGGCTCAATATCTTTTTATCCGTTGTGTTGCAAAATGCATCGGGCGTGTTGCGTATCCACATTTCAGCTTCGACCGGATCGGTCAGATCGGGAAAGGAAGTCTCGCGGCTGTCGCGCACGGCTGTCAGATAGGAGTGAGGAACAGGTTCCCAGCAATGTTCGAACTGCTCGGTCACACCTCCGCAACATTTAGAGAAGCGGGTATCGCAAATCGACTCGCCGTCGGTCAGTATTTCGCCGCGGGTTTCGTGGATCACCTCTTTCACTATCGGAGTGGAAGCACGGGTGATACCCTGGTAACGCTGGCAGTGATCGTCGGCACAGACATCGAACATATGATGGTCTTCACGATCGTACCAACGAACCAGTTGTTCGTGGTCGCGTTCACAACTCTTGTATTTATCCGGAGCATTTCCCAGGCGGAACGTTTTTTCTATCTGCGCCAGCAGCCAGCTGCGGGAGATTACGGCATGAGCTTTCAACAACTCTTTCGAAGCTGTGGCACTCATTTCCGACGAGATCACGCTGGTAAGATATTCTTCCACGTCGATACTGTTGATCACAACGATCCCCTCATTTCCCGCAACCAGGTTAAGCGCCCCTTTGAAGCGCTGATCTTCCTGTCTTTGCCAGTGAAAATCAACTCCGATCGTGACGGCCTTCAGATCGAACGACGATTCGGGCGAAGCCGGTTCAAAGAACAGTTCCTTGTACAGCTTGCCGTTGTATACAATATTTCCGTTGACGAACAACGCCCGTTGTTCTCCCGTTAGAAAAGAGCTGCTCTCCGTATGGATATATTCTCCGTTGAATACGAACGAGAGCGCCTTCTCCGTCATAATCCCAACATTAACTAGCGGTGCATCCATTATTTATATTATTCTTTTTTCGCTTTCATAGAGCTTATCGCCAGGTAAGCCATCAATGCAATATACATAAGAACAGCCAGAGGTTCGGCAAAGTTCCCTTCCAGCCATTTTTCATTCACCAGGTTGATGCCCCCGAAACGCAGTGCTGCGCTGATAACACCCATCAAGGCTCCGCCGGCAATGAATCCGGAAGCAAGCAATGTCCCTTTTTCAAGACGAGCGGTGTTCAATGCTTTGTCCTTACTCCGGCTTCCTACATACCAGCTGATAGCTCCGCCGATCAGCAACGGTGTATTCAGTTCCATCGGAATGAACATACCCAATGCGAAGGCGAGTGCCGGGATCTTGCAGAAATTCAGAATGATAGCCAATACAGCCCCGATGCCATACAATACCCAGGGAGCTCCCGAGCCACTCATCAACGGTTCGATAACGGCTGCCATCGCATTTGCCTGAGGAGCTGCCAGCTGTCCGGTGGTAAACCCGTAAGTTTGGTTCAGGATCAGGATAACGCCGCCTACGGTAGCTGCAGAAACCAGCGTACCGAGGAATTTCCAGGTTTGCTGTTTAGCCGGTGTACTTCCCAGCCAGTAACCGATTTTCAGGTCGGTAATGAAACCTCCCGCCATGGAAAGTGCCGTACATACCACACCTCCGATGATCAGTGCCGACACCATACCGGCTGTACCTTTTAGTCCGGCGGCAACCAGGATGATCGACGACAGGATCAATGTCATCAATGTCATTCCCGAAACCGGATTGGTTCCGACAATAGCGATCGCATTGGCGGCAACGGTCGTAAACAGGAAAGCGATAATCCCAACGATCAGCAGACCGATCAGCGCATAATACCAGTTATCCAGTACACCGAAATGGAAGAATAAATAGGTCACGATCAGCGTCGCGAAGATACCGATCGAAATGATCTTCATGGATAAATCTTTCTGGGTGCGTATGGTTTCCGTATCGGCTTCCGTATTTTTTCCTTTCAGTTCTTTGGCGGCAAGTCCTACGGCTCCCCGGATAATTCCCCAGGAATTGATAATACCGATCACACCGGCTGTGGCGATACCCCCGATACCGATATGACGGGCATAAGTCGTAAAGATTTGTTCGGCACTCATGCTTCCGACTGTAGCCGTGATCGCATCGTTACCTAATGTCAGTACGTCTGCACCGAAAAAGACAGACATCAACGGGATGATCACCAGCCAGACCAGGAATGAACCGGCACAGATGATCATGGAATATTTCAGTCCGATAATATAGCCGAGGCCCAATACGGCAGCTCCTGTGTTTACTTTCAATACGACCTTAGCCTTGTCTGCCAGCATTTCACCGGCGCTGACGATCCGTGTGCTTATCGTTTCGCTCCACCATCCGAATGTGGCGATGATAAAATCATATAAACCTCCGATCAGTCCTGCCATGATAAGCGGCTTTGCCTGGTTTCCGCCTTTTTCACCGGAAACGAGTACCTGTGTGGTTGCTGTCGCTTCCGGGAACGGATATTTACCGTGCATGTCCGAAACGAAATATTTCCGGAAAGGAATCAGCAACAGGATACCGAGGATACCGCCCAACAACGAGCTCATGAATACTTCAAAAAAGTTGATGGTGATTTCCGGATATTTATCCTGTAGGATGTATAAGGCGGGAAGAGTAAAAATAGCTCCGGCTACGATCACGCCGCTACAAGCTCCGATAGACTGGATAATTACATTTTCCCCTAATGCATTCTTTCTTTTGAAACCGCTCGACAGTCCGACGGCAATGATGGCGATCGGTATGGCGGCTTCGAATACCTGTCCGACTTTCAACCCCAGATAAGCAGCTGCCGCACTGAATATCACAGCCATCACAAGTCCCCAGAATACAGACCAGGGTGTCACTTCTTTGTACTGTTTATTGGGTGACATGATAGGGTTATATACTTCTCCTTCTTTGAGTTCTCTATAGGCATTTTCCGGTAGCCCGCTTACCTTTTCTTCATCTTCCTTTTTCACTGTGAGTATTATTTTTAGTTAGATTTAATCCGTTACTTACAAGATTACAAAGCTAGGTTATTTCTTTTAATGCACAAAAGAAATTTACTTCTGATAAATTTCTTTCGTTGCGATAGGGGTTTTGAATTTATTCGTGTCTTATCGATATAATCATAAAATAAAAGAGAATGAAAAAATTAGTACTTTGTATTTGTTTATTACCAGTTATTAGTTTTGCCCAGCAAACATCGGGGCATTTTTTGAAAGTATTTAACCGGACAACACAAACCGTTTCATCGTTAAGGATGTCGAATACAGCCTTGGATTCGACATATACTTATCAGGGGAGTGATAATAAGTTGACGGATATCGCCTATTATACTTATGATGAATCCGGTAGAAAAATAAAAATGGAAACGAAGTCTGCTTATAGTTCTGATGGTGACCTGAGCCTTTCCTCGAAAACAGAATATATTTATCCTGAAAACATTGGAAATACTTCTTATGAAACGGAAGAAAGAGTCTATTCCTATAAAGACGGGGAGTGGATGCCGGTTTATAAAACTTTCAATACTTATAATGCTTCTGCTACCCAAACGGCAATGAGAAGCTACCGGAATGAAAATGGTGAATGGGTAAAAGACTGGATTTGGGCGACTGTTGAGTCTGACGATAAAGGAAATCCTCTGGTTGTGATGGATACTACTTTTCATGCGGATGGAAGTCTTGAAATTTACAAAATGGATGCGGTTTATAGTGATGGCGGTCTTGTTTTAGGCGGAACTAATTATGATTGGAGTGAAGAATTGAAGGATTGGATCCCTTCACAAAAGGCACAACTAACCTATGACGATCAGGGCAATGTAATCAGTCAATATACTGAATTTATGGAAGATGGTGAGTGGATCTTTGGTTTTGAATATACGTATCAATATGATGAGCATCGGAATATGATACGTGAAACGGATAAGGAAAACGATGGCTTTACTTTCTATATTCGGTTCCAAAACTTCTATTCCGACAATACGATTACGCATAATGAAACTATACGAGTTGATCGTGATTATAAGATCGCAGTGAATTCTTCTTCCCGCACCCTGGAATTTGATTTAGGAGATATTGAGGAAGGAAAGGTAAGTGTTATAAATGCATCCGGTGCTATTGTCCGTCGGGCAACAGTTCGTAACAGTCAGCATAGCATTCCGCTAAACACTCTTGCTTCCGGTTTTTACATAATTCATATTTATACCTCTCAGGGAGAACAGTCCCGCCGGGTAATTATTCGATAATATAGAATTCTATCTACAGAGGATAATGGAAGATTTGTACCATAATATATGAGAACTGATTCTTATATATTATGATACTATCTTCTTGTAATATATGATACTGATCGCTTCTCTGCAGAAGTTTTCAGTTCTTTCTTATTCTTTTTCCTGTTTTTTATGCAGGCTTCTCAGTTCGAAAGAGAGCATTACGCGGAAGATACCGATGATAAGCAGTGCATAAGCGATCATGTAAACAAGCGTGAAGACGCCTAAGCCCGGTTGCCATATGATGGCGATGCTACAGATAATAGCCAGGATTCCGAATGCCATATACCAACCCCAGTTTCCGGTTCCGAACCGTTTCAGGTCCATGGCGTAACCGGTGGAAGAGAAACCTCTGAACATCAGCCAGAATGCTAGAATAAACGGCAGGACAGTCATGCTCAACCCCGGACTTGCCATCAGGTAAATACCCAGTATCAGGTCGATAATACCGCCCGCCAGATACCAGCCCCAACTGGAAATATGCTTCCGGTTGGATACGGCAAAAAGGATTTCAAGCGTACCGCTTACGAACATAGCGACGCTGAACAGGATGCTTAAAGCGACATAACTTGCCATTGGTGTAAACATCAGGCATATGGCAATCAGGATATATAATAATCCCAGTAAAAGTGAAACCCACCAGTTTTTTACGGCGGAACTAATTCTTTCGTCAAATGTATTCATATCAAGTTATTATTAAAATTATTTCTACTGTAACAAGAGGGTAGAATGAAAGGTTGCAATGATGCATGCAAATATGACTTCTTTTATCTTTCATCATCTTTCAAAAAACTTATTTTATATACATTATAAACGGTTATACAGCAGAATGCCTTATTCCCTTTAAACACATCGGAAAGAGGTCTTTTGCGGATAAGGACAAATCGAATATTTTATATACATTTGTACCCTATATTTAATAATTTAAAAGTCTGAACCTATGAAAGGAATAGTACTGGCCGGAGGCTCCGGTACCCGTTTGTACCCGATTACGAAAGGTGTGTCGAAGCAATTATTGCCAATTTATGATAAACCGATGATCTATTATCCGATCTCTGTCCTGATGCTTGCCGGGATACGGGAGATACTGATCATTTCCACCCCGCAGGATTTACCGGGATTCCGACGGCTGCTGGGAGATGGTTCGGATTACGGCGTGCATTTCGAATATGCCGAACAACCTTCGCCTGACGGACTGGCACAAGCTTTTATCATAGGGGATAAATTCATTGGAAATGACTCTGTTTGCCTGGTGTTGGGCGACAATATCTTTTACGGACAGAGCTTTACGGCTATGTTAAAAGAGGCCGTTAACAATGTGGAGAACGAACAAAAAGCGACTGTGTTCGGTTACTACGTCAACGATCCGGAACGCTATGGTGTCGCCGAATTTGATACTGACGGAAATGTGCTGAGTATTGAAGAAAAACCTCAGTCTCCCAAGTCGAATTATGCTGTTGTCGGACTCTATTTTTATCCGAATAAAGTAGTCGGAGTGGCGAAACAGATTCAGCCGTCGGCTCGCGGAGAACTGGAGATCACGACAGTGAATCAGGAATTTCTGAAAGACGGCGAACTGAAAGTACAGTTGTTGGGACGCGGTTTTGCATGGCTCGATACCGGCACGCACGATTCTCTGTCGGAAGCCTCCACTTTCGTGGAAGTGATCGAGAAACGCCAGGGGTTGAAGGTGGCCTGCCTGGAAGAAATTGCTTACCGGAGAGGTTGGATCGATGATGTGAAGCTGAAAGAAGCAGCAACTCCAATGGTTAAAAACCAGTACGGTCAATATTTATTGAAATTGATAAAGGAATGAATAAAGACAGTAAAATATTTGTAGCGGGACATCGGGGGCTGGTCGGTTCGGCCATCCTGAAGAACCTGAAACAGAAAGGGTATACAAACTTTATTTTGCGCACCCATGCTGAACTGGACCTGACAGACCAACGTGCGGTGAATGACTTCTTTGCCACCGAGAAGCCGGAATATGTCTTCCTGTCGGCAGCCCATGTAGGAGGTATCATGGCGAACAGCCTGTATCGTGCAGATTTTATTTATATCAATCTGATGATACAGAATAATGTGATCCATGCTTCTTATATGAATAATGTAAAGAAGTTGTTGTTTTTGGGAAGTACCTGTATCTATCCGCGTGAAGCCCCGCAGCCGATGCCGGAAGATTGTTTGCTGACATCTCCGCTGGAATATACCAACGAACCGTATGCGATCGCAAAAATTGCCGGTATAAAGATGTGCGAAAGTTATAACCTGCAATATGGAACGAACTATATAGCCGTGATGCCGACCAACCTCTATGGTCCGAATGATAACTTTAATCTTGAAACTTCGCATGTACTTCCTGCCATGATTCGTAAAATCCATCTCGCCAAATGTCTTCATTCGGGTGATTGGGAGGCTTTGCGTAAGGATTTAAATACCCGTCCGGTAGAAGGAATATCGGGGAATGCCCCGGAGAAAGAGATCCTGACAATTCTGGAAAAATACGGTATTTACCCCGGAAAAGTGCAGCTATGGGGTACGGGAAAACCTCTTCGCGAATTTTTATGGAGTGAAGAAATGGCGGATGCATCTGTCTATGTCATGGAGCATATCGATTTCTCCGATGTACGTCCGGAAGGAAACGAAGTGCGTAATACCCATATTAATATAGGTACGGGAAAGGAATTATCCATCCGGGAAGTAGCCATGTTGATACAGGATACGGTCGGCTTCAAAGGTGAACTTGCTTTTGATGCATCCAAACCCGACGGGACGTTGCGGAAGCTTACGGATGTAAGCAAGTTGCATGCATTGGGCTGGCATCATCAGATCGAAATAAATGAAGGCGTAGAGCTTTTATATAATTGGTATTTAAACAAACAATAATAAACATCGTATTTAATGAGTAAAGTTGCTTTAATAACGGGTATAACAGGGCAGGATGGCGCTTATCTGGCAGAATATCTTGTGAAAAAAGGATATACGGTACATGGTATCAAGCGTCGTTCATCCATGTTCAATACGGATCGTATCGATCACTTGTATCAGGATCCACATGTCGAGAACCGGAATCTGATCCTTCATTACGGTGATCTGACCGACAGTTTGAATCTGACCCGTATTATTGGCGAAGTACAGCCGGATGAAATATACAACCTGGCTGCCATGAGCCATGTGAAAGTAAGTTTCGATACGCCGGAATATACAGCTAATGCCGATGGGTTAGGCGTTCTGCGTATTCTGGAAGCTGTCCGCCTTTTGAATCTGATTCCTAAAACCCGTATTTACCAGGCTTCCACTTCAGAGTTATACGGGCTGGTTCAGGAAGTTCCTCAGAAAGAAACAACACCTTTTTACCCCAGAAGTCCGTATGCCGTAGCCAAACTATATGGTTACTGGATTACGGTCAACTACCGCGAGGCCTATAAGATGCATGCCTCGAACGGTATTTTATTCAACCATGAATCACCTCTTCGCGGAGAAACTTTTGTGACTCGTAAAGTAACCCGGGCTGTGTCGCGTATCGCTTTGGGAATGCAGGACAAAGTTTATATGGGTAATTTATCTTCCAAACGCGACTGGGGACATGCTAAAGATTATGTACGCGCGATGCATGCCATTCTTCAGCAGGATGAACCTTCTGATTATGTAATAGCTACTGGAATTACGACGACTATTCGTGATTTTATCCTGAAAGCATTTAAAGAAATAGGCGTTGAAATTATTTTCAAAGGGGAAAATGTTAATGAGGTCGCAGTATTAAACTATATTGACGAAAAAATGTTTATAGAGAAAGTAGGTGAGGCTTATCTCGAACATTTTAAAGGACGGATGGGTGAGGAAGTTGTTGGTATTGACCCTCAATACTTTCGTCCGACCGAGGTAGACCTGCTTATCGGGGATGCTACCAAGGCTCGTGCCCGCTTGGGATGGGAGCCGAAATACACCCTTGATGCTCTGATTCAGGATATGATGCAAAATGATATTAAGCTGATGAAAAAAGAATCTTACCTGAAAGAAGGTGGATATAAAATTCTGAATTATTTTGAATAAATTAAGAACAAAATGTAGATTAATTTTGTTTTAGTTAAAAAAAGAGTTAATTTTGCTCTATATTTGAGCGTTATCTAAGGTAATTGATTGTTTAATTAAAATGTTGATGAATATGAAGACTAAAGTATTACTTTTAGCTTTGTTGTCAGGTTTTGTTTTCTCTGTGTCTGCACAGGAATTTAAACCACAAGTTGGTTTTAGTACTGAAAAAGGTTATAAGACAAATTTCAAGAAAAACAAAGCTGGCGACAATTGGTTTATTTCTGTTGCCGGTGGTGCAAGTATTTTGTTAGGTGACCAAAATAATAAAGCGGATTTTGGAAACCGTCTGAATTTTGCTCCGCAGTTCTCATTTGGTAAATGGTTCAATCCGTATCTGGCTTTCCGTACTCAGTTGAACGGAGGTATCCTTCACGGATTTGAAGGTAACAATGCAGAGTTTATGCAGCATAACAAATATGCAGCAGCTCATGTAGACTTGTTATGGGATGTTACCAATTTCTGGGGTGTATATAATGAAAAAAGAGTATTCCGTTTGATTCCTTGGGTAGGTTTCGGTTATGCACAGCGTTTCGAAAACCAGGGTCGTGCAAGAACAGAATCTCCTACATTGAATGCAGGTATCCTTACTGCTTTCCGTTTAAGCAAACGTGTTGACTTGAACGTGGAAGTTCAGGGTTCTTTGCTGAACGAACAGTTCAACCGTGTTAATATGTTCCACCTGACTGACGGTATCGCTCAGTTAAGTGCTGGTTTGACATTCAAACTGGGTAAAACTGATTTCGAAGTATTGGAACCGATGGATTACGCATTGTTGAACGACCTGAACAATCAGATCAATTCACTGCGTGCTGCTAATGATGAATTGAGCAAACGTCCGGAATCCTGTCCTGAATGCGAAGAAGTTGTAACGAATGTAGTTAATAACTATGTAGACAATGTAGTTTACTTCCGTCTGAACAGTGCTAAGATCGATAAGAACCAGCAGATCAATATTTACAATACTGCTGAGTTTGTAAAAGAAAACAATGCTCCTATCAAGGTGATCGGTTATGCAGACAAGAAGACAGGAACAAGCTCATATAATATGCAGCTTTCTGAAAAACGTGCAAAAGCTGTAGCTAAAGAGTTAATTGAAAAATATGGTGTTTCTTCTGAACAGATCTCGATCGAATACAGAGGCTCAGACGAACAGCCGTACAGCGAAAACAACTGGAACCGTGTTGTTATCATGCGTGCAAACAATTAATTAATTTCGATTATATCCTAAAAAGGCTGCACATTATGTTGTGCAGCCTTTTTTTTGCACGGAATATTCATTACTTTTGTGGAATTTTAGAACACAGTTATGGAATTCGACAAAAAACATGGTTACCTTATCCAATGGCTGATAGGAATAGGAGATTTGTTAGTATTAAACCTATTGTTCTTCGCTGTTTATAATGGATTAGATATATTATATACAAAAGCGCTGTCTTATAGTTTAAGAGAGGTGGTGCTTTTGTTGAATTTTTGCTATTTCTTTTCTCTTTATTTTGTTCCCATGCAATTGCATGTGGCTGTTGTTTTTATCGATAAAAT
This sequence comes from Parabacteroides chongii, assembly GCF_029581355.1. Lineage (NCBI taxonomy): Bacteria > Pseudomonadati > Bacteroidota > Bacteroidia > Bacteroidales > Tannerellaceae > Parabacteroides > Parabacteroides chongii. Next base: position 4,181,904 of record NZ_CP120849.1, read on the forward strand.
CGTCCAAAGGGCCTTTGCGCTGGTTTCCATATTGGTATTTTTATTTGCTACCTGTCTGATATTTTTAAATATAGGCGATGCTCTGGCTACTTTCCTGATTGTGTATTATCTTATAACGATTGTCATTTTTGCACTTTGGCGTGTGTTGGTTCGTGTTACGTTGAAGATGTATCGTAGGAAAGGGCATAATTTCAAGAAAATTATTATTGTCGGTGCCGGAAAGAACGGTATGGAATTGTATCGGGTCATGAAAGATGATCTTTCTTATGGATTCCATGTGATGGGTTTTTTCGATGATAATTTATCTTTACAGAGTGTTTTGCCCAATTATTTGGGTATGACTCATGAAGTGGAGGATTATGTACTTGCTAATGATATAGACGAGATTTATTGTACTTTGCCGGGAACACAGGATGAAAAGATCCTGCGGATTATCAATTTTGCGGAAAAGCATATGATTCGCTTTTACATCGTTCCCGAATTTTATAGGAATATCAAGAAGAGTCTTGTGATGGAAATAATGGAGTCTATTCCGTTATTGGCGATTCGTCGCGAACCGTTGCAGGCTGCTTATAATCGTGCATTAAAAAGATCCTTTGATATTGTTTTTTCATTGGGAGTTCTGTTGACTGTTTATCCGGTATTATATATCATTGTCGGAGCATTGATAAAAATAACTTCTCCGGGACCGATCTTTTTTAAACAGAAAAGGACTGGTCTGTACGGGCAGGAGTTTGAGTGCTATAAATTCCGTACTATGCGGGTAAATTCCGATGCGGATAAATTGCAGGCGGTAAAAGACGATCCCCGTAAAACGCGTGTCGGAGACTTTCTGCGCCGTACAAACCTGGATGAATTTCCGCAGTTTATCAATGTACTGAGAGGGGAAATGTCGGTAGTCGGTCCCCGTCCTCATATGCTGAAGCATACCGAACAGTATTCGGCTCTTATCGATAAATATATGGTGCGTCATTTGGTGAAGCCGGGGGTTACAGGATGGGCGCAGGTAACCGGTTATCGCGGAGAAACAAAGACATTGGAACAGATGGAAGGCCGTGTCAAAAGAGATGTGTGGTACATCGAGAACTGGTCGTTTTTCCTGGATCTGAAGATCATTGTGGTGACGGTTTTGAATATGTCGAAAGGAGAAAAGAATGCTTATTAAATTTATAAATTGCACACTTTTTGTGTATTTGTGTAATATAAATCCATATTTGTGCTATCTTTGCAACCGATGGGAAGGATACTAGCAATTGATTATGGTCGGAAACGGACCGGAATAGCAGTTACGGACACCTTGCAAATGATTGCAAACGGGTTGACGACAGTGCCGAGTGGTGAACTTGTTTCCTGGTTGTCAGCTTATGTGTCAAAGGAACCGGTTGAACTGTTTGTGGTCGGCCAGCCGAAACAGATGAATAATGAACCTTCGGAAAATATGAAGTATGTGGAAGCATTCGTTACACATCTGAAACGGACAATTCCGGATATCCCGGTTGAATATTACGATGAACGTTTTACATCTGTCCTGGCGCATAAAGCCATGCTGGACGGAGGTTTGAAGAAGAAAAAAAGACAGGATAAAGGGTTGGTGGATGAAATCAGTGCCGTTATTATCCTGCAATCATATTTAGAAAATAAAAAATATCAGTTATAGTTTATGATTTTACCAGTATATTTATATGGACAGCCCGTATTAAGAAAAGAGGCTGAAGATGTACCCAAAGATTATCCGGATTTAAAGCAGTTAGTAGCAAATATGTTCGACACGATGTATAATGCCGATGGAGTAGGTTTGGCCGCTCCTCAGGTTGGTCTGTCGCTCCGTTTGCTGGTGATCGATGCTGATGTAATGGGAGATGATTTCCCCGAATGCAAAGGTTTCAAGCGTGCCATGATCAATCCGGACATAGTAGAACGTAGTGAAGAAGAAATTTCCATGGAAGAAGGCTGTTTAAGTCTGCCGGGCGTACATGAAAAAGTATCCCGTGCCAGCAAGATCCGTGTGAAATATCTGGATGAAAACCTGGAAGAACATGACGAAGTGGTCGATGGTTTTGCAGCCCGTGTTGTACAGCATGAATGCGAGCACCTGGAAGGTCATGTCTTCATCGACAATGTGTCGGCTATCCGCCGCCAGTTGAATAAAGGAAAACTAAATAGTATTATTAAAGGGACTGCTCGTTGTTCGTACAGAGCAAAAGCTGTCGGTAAATAATAAAAATCTATTAAATAATATGACAGATTTAAGTAAAAACATTCAGGCCCTCAGGGAGAAGAAAGCCGTCGTTGAGATGGGTGGAGGCGAAGCTGCTATCGAAAAGCAGATCGCGATGGGTAAATTGACTGCCCGTGATCGTATTCTTTCCTTGCTGGACAAGAACTCTTTTCATGAGTACGATTTGTTTGTAAAGCATGATGGCCGCGACTTCGGAATGGATAAGAAAGACTTTCCGGGTGATGGTGTAGTTACAGGTACGGGTACTATTTTCGGTGCTCCGGTATGTATCTATGCACAGGACTTCACTGTTGCCGGTGGTTCATTAGGTTTGCAACATGCTCGCAAGATCACAAAGATCATGGATCATGCACTGAAGATGAAATGTCCGATCATCGGTATCAATGACTCGGGTGGTGCACGTATTCAGGAAGGTGTTGGCGCTTTGGCCGGATATGGTGAAATATTCTATAGAAATACAATCGCATCAGGTGTTATCCCTCAGATCTCGTTGATCCTGGGACCGTGTGCCGGTGGTGCCGTTTATTCTCCTGCCTTGACAGACTTCGTGTTCGTGGTAGAAAACATCTCCAAGATGTTCATCACCGGTCCGAATGTGATCAAGACTGTTTTGGGCGAAGACATCTCTATGGAAGACCTGGGTGGTGCCCGTGTTCATGCTGAAACAACAGGTAACGCTCATTTCTATGCCTTGAGCGAACAGGAATGTTTCGAACAGGTTAAACGTCTAGTAAGCTTTATCCCCTGGAACAACCAGCAGCGTGCCAAGACTGTTGAACCGAAAGAGCCGACAGCTATGTTGAACATCGAAGAAGTGGTTCCTGCCGATCCTAAGCAGCCGTACGATGTACGCGATGTGATCAAATGTATTGTCGATGATTCTGACTTCCTCGAAGTTCAGGAATTGTGGGCTGCCAATATCGTAGTCGGCTTTGGCCGTATGGCAGGCGAGACGGTCGGTTTCGTAGCTAACCAACCGATGGTACTGGCGGGTGTATTGGATTGCGACAGTGCCGATAAAGCTGCTCGCTTCATCCGTTTCTGCGACTCATTCAATATTCCTATTATTACATTGGAAGATATGCCGGGTTATCTGCCGGGCGTAGACCAGGAACATGCCGGTGTGATCCGTCACGGAGCGAAGGTACTGTATGCTTATTCTGAAGCTACTGTTCCTAAGATCACAGTGATTTTACGTAAGGCTTACGGTGGTGGTTATATCGCTATGAACTCACGTCACCTGGGTGCTGACTTTATGTTCGCATGGCCGAGTGCAGAGATCGCTGTTATGGGACCGGAAGGTGCAGCAAACATTATCTTCCGTAAGGAAATCATGGAAGCTGAAGACCAGAATGCAATGCGTCAGGAAAAAGTAAAAGAGTATATTGAGAAGTTTGCTAATCCTTATGTGGCTGCTTCAAAAGGATTTATTGATTCTGTTATCGAGCCGAAAGAAACACGCGCGTTGTTGCTCCACGCTCTGAAACTTTCTATTTTGAAAGAGGAATACAGACCGGCTAAAAAGCACGGAATCCCTCCGTTCTAATTAAATCCGTACATATACTTTTTGAAAATATGGAAAATAAAGAAAATGAATATGTAGATTTTGTAGTTACCGCCCGTAAATACAAAACGCTGCTGACAGAGAAATATAAGAACCGTAAGATGTGGCATAAGCCCTTCGTCGGTGATGTGATTTCCAATCTTCCGGGAACCATCGTGAAGATTTATGTGGAGCAGGGCCAGGAAGTTGAAGCCGGCCAGTTGCTTCTCATTCATCAGGCGATGAAGATGTACAACCGGATCGTAGCTCCGATATCCGGAGTGATCACCGAGTTGGAGGTAAAGGAAGGCGATAAGATCACAAAAGATCATTTGATGGTTAAAATACAGCCGAAGTAAGCAACGGCTATATTTGAATAAGTGAAAGGAGCTGCGTCAAAAAAAATTGATGCAGCTCCTTTTCTGTATGATTCTGTATAGACATATCACCTTTTAAGATACTTTTAGCTCCGAACCTTTTAACATTCGTCCGAATTGCTTATTTTTGTTCGCTGAACAAAGAGGGGTGTCGAAAGTCCGTTGAAATCTTTTGACGCACCTCTTTTTAACACTTAAGGCAATCTGATGAAAAAAATAGTTCTTTTTCTGACCTTTATAACATTTTCGTTGGCGATGTCGGCCCAGATCAATACGGACCGTGTGCTGGCTATCGGACGTAATGCATTATATTTTGAAGATTATGTGCTGTCCATACAGTATTTTAATCAGGTGATCAAAGCGAAGCCCTGGATTGCAGAACCCTATTTTTATCGTGCTGTAGCTAAAATTAACCTCGATGACTACAAAGGGGCGGAAGAAGACTGCTCTTTGTGTCTTGAACGGAATCCTTTTTTAGTACAGGCATATTATGCCCGCGGTATTGCTCGCCAGAGTCAGGAGAAATATGCAGACGCGATTGCAGATTATGACAAGGGGCTGGAGTTTAAGCCAGAAGACCGGCAGATGCTTGTCAATAAAGCCGTAGCCAATATCCAGCGGAAAGACTATGACGATGCGGAAAAGACATTCGATGTGCTGATGAAAGCACATCCTAAATATTCTATGAATTACTTGACTCGTGGTGCGATGTACAGCGAGAAGGGTGACACCGTGAAAGCACTTGCCGATTACAATAAGGCGATTGAAATGGATCCTTATTATGCTCCGTCATACGGGAACCGTGCTATTTTGCTTTATCAGACTAATGATCTGGACGGTGCACTGGCCGATTTGAATGAAGCAATCCGTTTGAATACGCGTGAAAGCGGTTATTATATAAACCGTGGTTTGGTACGCTACCAGAAGAACGATCTTCGTGGGGCGATGGACGATTACGACCAGGTAATCAGTATGGATAAAAACAATCTGATAGCCCGTTTCAACCGTGGATTGCTCCGTTACCAGGTAGGTGACAACAACCGTGCCATCGAAGATTTCGATGTGGTTCTTCAGTTGGAACCGGATAACTACATGGCCTATTATAACCGTGCTCTTCTGCGTTTTGAAACAGGTGATTACCGGGGAGCTGTAAGTGATTTCGATGCCGTTTTGGGACAATATCCAAACTTTACTCCGGGGTATTATAGCCGTTCGGAGGCAAAGCGTAAGATGAACGATCAGGTAGGTGCCGACCGTGATTACTGGACTGCCATCGAAATGGAGAACAATGCCAAGAAAGGATCTTCCGGTCAGTCGGGTAACGCTATGGCATCCAACAACACTGATGAAAATACACGTGAGAAATCAGATAAAAATATCAGTAAGTTTAACCGTCTGGTAGTATACGACAAGGATGAAGAACGCAGGAACAAATATCAAAGCGATGTCCGTGGACGTGTGCAGGATCGTAATGTACGTGTAGACCTTGAACCCCAGTTTGTCCTGACTTATTATGAGAAGATAGACCCGGTCAAGAAACTAGTCTATTACGATAAGATGATCGAGGAATATAACGCCCGTATGGTTCTCTCCCGTAAGTTGCGCATCACGAATGAAGAAGCAGCTCTTACCGAAGATCAGATATCCGTGCATTTCTCATCTATCAATGATTATTCATCCAAGATAGAAGCTCAGCCGAACAATGCGGATGCATGGTTTGGACGTGCGGTCGATTATATGTTGGTACAGGACTTTTCCGAAGCTATTAAGGATTTCAACAAGGTAGTGGAACTTGATCCGACCTACACCATGGCTTATTTTAATCGTGCGGTAGTACGCTACAAGCAGTTGGTTTATAATATGTCGCAGGCGACTACTACCGATGATCTGGCTATGTCGATGGGTAGCATGAACTTCAAGATGGGACAGAGTGCTGCACCGAAATCTCCTGTATCCGATCCGACCTCTGCCGAGGTAAAAGATAAGAAGAGAGCTTACGAGCATGAAATGATTACACGCGATTACGATATGGTTATTCGTCTGAATCCGGGTTTTGTATACGCCTATTTCAACCGTGGAAACCTGCGTTGTGTACAGCGTGATTTCCGGGCTGCCATACAGGATTATGACGAGGCTATCAAGCGTGATCCCGATTTCGCGGAAGCCTATTTCAACCGCGGACTGGCCCGCTTGTCTTTGGGAGATGCCAACCAAGGTATTGCCGACTTGAGTAAAGCCGGTGAGCTGGGCATTATTAATGCCTATAGTATCATCAAACGTATGACAAGCAATTGATATAAATCAGATTTTTAGAATCAAAACAGGTATGTTTTCCAACAAAACATGCCTGTTTTGGGTTTAAAGCATATATCTTTTAGGTTAAAAATATCATTTTACGAAAAAGAATGCTAAATTTGCATCCTAATTATAAAGAATTATAGAGAACAGATTATGATAAAGATTACATTTCCGGATAATTCCGTAAGAGAATACGCTGAAGGAACTACTGCCATGCAGATCGCAGAAAGTATCAGTTCCCGTTTAGCTCAGGAAGTTTTGGCCGCAAGTGTGAACGGAGAAACATGGGACCTGTCTCGTCCTATTATGCAGGATTCATCAGTGAAACTGCTGAAGTGGGATGACGAAGAAGGTAAGCATGCATTCTGGCACTCAAGTGCCCACCTGATGGCAGAGGCCCTGCAGGAACTTTATCCAGGTATCAAGTTCGGTATCGGTCCGGCTATCGAAAATGGATTCTACTATGACGTAGATCCGGGTGAAGCTACAATCAAAGAAGGCGACTTTGCTGCTATTGAAGCAAAAATGCTTGAACTGGTAGCCAGAAAAGAAGAAATCAAACGTCAGGATATTTCCAAGGCTGATGCCCTGAAAATGTTCGGTGACAGAGGTGAAGAATATAAAACTGAGTTGATCAGTGAATTGGAAGATGGTAAGATTACCACTTATACACAGGGCTCTTTTACCGATCTGTGCCGTGGTCCTCACTTGCCTAACACATCCTATCTGAAAGCTGTTAAGATTCTGAGCGTAGCCGGTGCTTACTGGCGTGGCGATGAAAAACGTAAACAGCTGGTTCGTTTGTATGGTATCACTTTCCCGAAAAAGAAAATGCTGGATGAATACCTGGCATTGATGGAAGAAGCTAAAAAACGTGACCACCGTAAGATCGGTAAAGAATTGGAATTGTTTACATTCTCTACTGCAGTAGGAGCAGGTCTGCCTTTATGGTTGCCTCGCGGTACTCAGTTGCGTCTGAAATTGGAAGATTTCCTGAAACGTATCCAGAAGAAATACGGTTATCAGCAGGTGATGACTCCGCACATCGGAGGAAAACAGTTGTATGTAACTTCCGGTCACTATGCAAAATACGGTAAGGATTCATTCCAGCCGATCCATACTCCGCAGGAAGGCGAAGAATTTCTGTTGAAACCGATGAACTGTCCTCACCACTGTGAGATCTTCAAGTCGTTCCCGCGTTCATACAAAGACCTGCCTTTGCGTTTTGCTGAGTTCGGAACAGTATATCGTTACGAACAGAGCGGTGAGTTGCACGGTTTGACAAGGGTTCGTGGTTTTACCCAGGATGATGCTCACCTGTTCTGTCGTCCGGATCAGTTGAAAGACGAATTCCTGAAGGTAATGGATATTATCTTTATCATCTTTAAGGCGTTGGATTTCGAAAACTTCGAAGCACAGATTTCCTTGCGTGATAAAGTAAACAGAGATAAATATATCGGTTCGGAAGAAAACTGGGAAAAAGCAGAAACAGCGATCATTGAAGCTTGTCAGGAAAAAGGCCTGAAGGCGAAGATCGAATATGGTGAAGCAGCTTTCTATGGTCCGAAGCTCGACTTTATGGTGAAAGATGCGATCGGTCGCCGTTGGCAGCTGGGAACTATCCAGGTAGACTATAACCTGCCGGAACGTTTCGAACTGGAATATACGGGCGAAGACAACAAAAAGCATCGTCCTGTAATGATCCATCGTGCACCATTCGGTTCAATGGAACGTTTCGTAGCTGTATTGATCGAACATACAGGCGGTAAGTTCCCGCTGTGGCTGACTCCGGATCAGGTATGTATTATGCCTATCAGTGAAAAATTCAATGAGTATGCCTGGGATATCGCCCGTCAATTGGAAGAACAGGATATTCGTGTGCTGGTAGACGACAGAAACGAGAAAATTGGTCGTAAAATTCGTGATAACGAGTTGAAACGCATTCCTTATATGCTCATCGTCGGAGAAAAAGAAGCAGAAAATAATGAAGTTTCTGTAAGAAAACAGGGCGAAGGTGATAAAGGTTCGATGAAAATTGCTACCTTTGCAGCGCTTTTGAACGATGAAGTAGAGGACATGATGAATCGTTGGCAAAAAAGTAATAAATAAATAACTAATAACGAGGAGAATAAATCTTTTTGAATGAAGAATGACAATCTGAAAGAACAGTATAGAATCAACGAACGTATTCGTGTTCGTGAAGTTCGTCTAGTAGGTGACAATGTAGAACAGGGCGTATACCCGACATCGCAGGCTTTAAAAATAGCTGAAGATTTGGGACTGGACCTGGTTGAGATTTCACCCAATGCTGCGCCCCCCGTTTGTAGAGTAACCGATTACCAGAAATTCCTCTATCAGCAGAAGAAAAGACAGAAAGAGCAGAAAGCGAAGTCAGTTAAGGTTGTAGTGAAGGAGATTCGTTTCGGACCTCAGACTGACGATCATGATTATAACTTTAAACTGAAGCATGCCAAAGGATTTTTGGAAGAAGGTTCTAAGGTGAAAGCCTATGTGTTCTTTAAAGGACGCTCGATCCTTTTCAAGGAGCAGGGGGAAGTATTGTTACTTCGTTTTGCCAATGATTTGGAAGACTACGGTAAAGTAGAACAATTGCCGGTATTGGAAGGTAAACGCATGATCATCATGCTGACACCGAAAAAGGCCGGAGCTCCTGCTGCCGCTCCGAAACCAGCAGCTTCCGGTGAGCCTGCAAAGCCTGTGGTTAAGAAAGTTATAACTTTGAAGCCGAGAAATGAATCCGGCGCAGAAGGAAACAAAGAATAAAAAAACCGCCCGTTAGAGGGTGTCAAGTTTAATAATTAAAACAAAATTGGAAAATGCCTAAGATGAAGACTAATTCCGGTGCCAAAAAGAGGTTCGCCCTTACCGGAACAGGAAAGATCAAAAGAAAACACGCTTTTAAAAGTCATATTTTGACTAAGAAGACTAAAAAAGCTAAGAGAAACCTTACTCACACTGGCCTTGTTGCTTCTGTAGATGTAAACACTGTTAAGCTAATGCTTGGCATGAAGTAATCTTCTTAAATTAAGCGAGTTTTACAAAGATTTTTATTAACCGAATGTATTTAGCAAGTAAGATCATCTAAAGGATGACGCTAACATTCAAAACAGATTAGAATTATGCCTAGATCAGTAAATCATGTTGCTTCAAGAGCAAAAAGAAAACGGATTTTAAAACTTACCAGAGGTTATTATGGTGCACGTAAGAATGTGTGGACCGTAGCTAAAAATACCTGGGAAAAAGGTTTGACTTATGCATTCCGTGACCGTCGTAACAAGAAACGTAACTTCCGCGCATTGTGGATCCAGCGTATCAATGCTGCCGCTCGTCTGGAAGGTATGTCTTACTCACGTTTGATGGGCGCTTTGCATGCTGCAGGTATCGAGATCAACCGTAAAGTGTTGGCAGACCTGGCTGTAAACCATCCGGAAGCTTTCAAAGCAATCGTAGCGAAAGTAAAGTAAATTGATATATAAATGTCAATAGGAGAAGGGTCCCGATATCGGGACCCTTTTTTTGTTAGCTTTTTACAATTCATACCTTCTGAAACACTGACACTTCACTTTTTTATTCATTATTTAAGGGGAAAATATTGACATTTTGTTTGGAAGATTCAAAGGCTTTACATATCTTTGTAATAAGAAAAATGAGTTAGCCGCACTTGTTCGATTGGGAAACTCATCAGTTTATTTTAATTCCGAGACATAGCTCTTGTCGCCAATGGCGGGCCGCACCCTTCGGGGCATGCATCGCACAGCGGATTACAAAGGTGGCAAAGCACTCAAATCCTGTCATACGGAGTTTGTTCATATCTACGGTGCGGCTTTCTTCTCATATAAAGGGAAAATCTCTTACAGGATTTTCCCTTTTTTTTGTATATTTACCGCACCAAGAATAAATACACAAAAAAATAAAGTATGATGTTATTGCCAAAACAATCGCGCATGACGATGGCGGGTCTTACCATTGCATGTTCTTTGTTCCTTGCGGCTTGCGCTCCGAAGGAAACAGTGCAGTTGAATGTAATCCCTTTGCCGGCACAGCTTGCTGCGTCAGGTGGTTTTTTCAAAGTTGACAGTGCAGCAGTCTTCTCTGCGGAAAAACCTGCAAATGTTCATTTTACCGTGGACCAATCCATAGGCGGAAATCTGGAAGGATACCAGCTTACAGTATCTGACAAAGGTATCGACCTGAAAGCGGCTACCGAAACAGGACTCTTTTACGGAGAACAAACTCTCCGCCAGTTATTTACCCCCCAGGGCATTCCTTATGTTTCCATACAGGACGAACCTCGTCTCAAGTATCGCGGATTACATTTGGACGTATCCCGCCATTTCTTCCCGAAAGAAGAAGTATTCAAGTTGCTGGATGTGATGTCCTTTTACAAGCTCAATAACCTGCATATGCATCTTACGGATGCCGGTGGCTGGCGTATCCGGATGGATAAATATCCCAGGCTGACGACAGAGACTGCTTTCCGAACGGAATCCGACTGGCGGAAATGGTGGGACGGAAAAGACCGTAAATACCTTCCCGAGGGGACTGAGGGAGCTTATGGCGGCTACTATACCAAGGATGATGTACGCGAGATCGTTGCTTACGCAGCCTCTAAACATATAAATGTAATACCTGAGATCGAATTTCCCGGTCATTCCGAAGAAGTGCTGTTCGCTTATCCGGAGTTAAGCTGTTCCGGTCAACCTTATAAGAATGGCGATTTTTGTATCGGCAATCCGAAGTCATTTATCTTTATGGAAGATGTGCTGGATGAAGTGATCGAACTTTTCCCCTCCGAATATATCCATGTAGGAGGTGATGAAGCAGGTAAAGGAGCCTGGAAAACCTGTCCTAAATGCCAGGCTTTGATGAAAAAGAACGGCATGAAGAGTGTGGATGAGCTGCAGAGCTATATGATACATAAGGCAGAAGAACATCTGATCTCCAAAGGCCGTAAGCTGATCGGCTGGGACGAGATACTGGAAGGTGGTCTTGCTCCGGAAGCGACCGTTATGTCCTGGCGGGGTGAAAGCGGTGGAATCAAATCGGCCCGTATGGGACATGATGTCGTGATGACACCGGGTAATTATATGTATTTGGACTTTTATCAGGCTGACCCGAAAACACAGCCTTATGCTATAGGCGGCTATACTCCGATCAAGAAAGTATATAGCTACAATCCTGTTCCGGTCGATTCGCTGACTGCAGAGGAAAGCCGGCACATTATGGGTGTACAGGCCAACACCTGGACAGAATACATCACCAATGAGAAACATCTGGAATATATGATGTTCCCCCGTGCACTAGCTGTTGCCGAGATAGGCTGGACTCCCCAGGAGAAACGCGAATGGAATGACTTCAAACCGCGTATGAATGCTCATATTTCGAAATTGCAACAGATGGGTATCAACACCTTTACCCTTTCTGACGAACTGGAAGTGACCATGTCTGTCGATACGGTCAATAAACAGATCGAAGTATTCCTGGATGCCGAGAAATATCCGGCAGAGATCCGCTATACGACAGACGGTACGGTTCCGACTGCTTCTTCTGCTCTTTATGACGGTATGATTTTGGTGAAAGACTCTGCAGATGTCAAGGCTGCTATCTTCCGCAACGGCGAGTTGCAGGGAACCCCGACAGAAAAGAAAGTCGACTATCACCGCGCGATCAATAAGCCTATACATTATAATAGTAAGTTATATTCCGGTTATATGGCAGGAGGTATGAATGCCTTGATCGACGGATACCGTGGCGGACTGACTTATCTGGATGGCCGCTGGCAGGGATACTTGAACGACCTCGACTGTGTGATCGATATGGAGGAAGTGACCGATATCCGCAAAGTATCCGCCCGCTTCATGCAATTGATCGGTCCGGGTGTTTACCAACCGGCAAGTGTCGAGCTGCTGACTTCCGAAGACGGAACGAACTTCACTTCCAGGGGAATTATCCCGACAACCATTTCCAACAAGGATTCCGACCTCTCTTTCCAGGAATATACCTTCCTGGGAGACTGGAAAGCCCGTTACGTCCGCCTGAAAGCCGACGAAGCCAACAAAGGATTTATCTTTGTGGATGAAATCGTTGTCTGGTAAGTTTGTATTCTCATTGGCATATTGGCACATTTTCAAATTAGCATATTATTAATTAATTAAATAAATCGAGAATGAAGAAGCAAGTAATGAGCCTCCTGCTGTGTGGTAGCCTGATGGCGGCAGCGCAACAGCCGGTAGATTATGTAAACCCGTTTATCGGGACCAGCAACTACGGGACGACCAATCCCGGAGCTATCTGTCCCCAGGGTATGATGAGTGTCACGCCGTTCAATGTGATGGGATCGGAGAGTAACCGTTTCGATAAAGACAGCCAGTGGTGGTCCACTCCATACTCTTCCGACAATGATTTCATGACAGGGTTTGCCCATGTCAATTTGAGCGGTGTCGGTTGTCCTGAACTGGGCAGTCTTCTGCTGATGCCTACAGCAGGCGATCTGAAGGTCGATTACCGTGAGTATGGCAGTAAGTATAAAGACGAAGTAGCCCATCCGGGTTATTACAGCAATGTCCTGACAAAATATAATATCAAGACAGAAGCGACAGCCACTATGCGTACTGGCCTTAGCCGTTTCACTTTCCCGAAAGGTCAGGGCAATATCCTCCTGAACCTGGGTGAAGGATTGACCAACGAAACCGGTGCGACTGTCCGTATCGTCAACGAAACCGAGATTGAAGGAAGCAAGTTGCTGGGCACTTTCTGCTATAATCCGCAGGCGGTATTCCCGATCTATTTCGTTATGAAAGTCAGCAAAGCCCCCAAGTCGATGGGATACTGGAAGAAACAGCGTGAGATGAAAGGCGTGGAAGCCGAATGGGATATTTATTCCGGTAAATATAAATTGTATACCAAGTATAATCGTGACATGAGCGGTGATGATATCGGTGTATGGTTTACCTACGATACGGAAGAAAACGAAGTCATCGAAGTGAAGATGGGTGTTTCTTTCGTCAGCATCGAAAATGCCCGCCTGAACATGAACACGGAACAGCCGGACTTCAACTTCGATAAAGTCAAAGCGGCAGCCAGCAATATGTGGAACAGCGATCTGTCCCGCGTAAAGGTAGAAGGTGGCTCCAAAGACGATAAAACGATCTTCTATACAGCTTTGTATCACCTGTTGATCCATCCGAACATTATCCAGGACGTAAACGGAGAATATCCGATGATGGAAAGTCTGAAAGTAGGTCATACGACAGGCAACCGTTACACGGTGTTCTCCTTGTGGGATACCTACCGTAACGTAAGTACCCTGATGACTCTTCTTTTCCCCGAACGCCAGCTCGACATTATCCGTACGATGGTCGATATGTATAAGGAAAGCGGATGGCTGCCCAAGTGGGAGCTTTACGGACGTGAGACCCTCACGATGGAAGGCGATCCTTCTATACCTTATATAGTGGATGCCTGGATGCGCGGTCTTCGTGATTTCGACGTTGAAACTGCTTACGAAGCGATGCGTAAAGGAGCTACGACTCCGGGTGAGTTCAATCTGCTTCGTCCGGACAATAACGATTATATGAGCAAGGGCTATGTTCCTCTGCGTGAACAATACGACAATTCGGTATCTCATGCCCTGGAATATTATATCGCCGACTGGAACCTTTCCCAGTTTGCCAAAGCTTTAGGAAAGAAAGAAGATGCCAAACTTTTCTATGACCGTTCGATGGGATATAAGAACTATTACAGCAAAGAGTTCGGAACCCTTCGTCCGCTTTTGCCTGACGGTACATTCTATTCTCCGTTCAACCCGAAACAGGGAGAGAACTTCGAACCGAATCCTGGTTTCCATGAAGGAAGTGCCTGGAACTATACATTCTATGTTCCTCACGATATCCCTGGCCTGGTTAAGCTGATGGGTGGTCAGAAGAAGTTTGTCGATAAACTGCAGATGGTGTTCGACGAAGGCCACTACGATATGGCTAACGAACCGGATATCGCTTATCCTTATCTGTTCAGCTACTTCAAAGGCGAAGCATGGCGTACCCAGAAAACAGTCCGCGAACTGTTAAACAAGTATTATCACAATGCACCGAATGGTCTTCCCGGCAATGACGATACCGGAACAATGTCTACCTGGGCTGTATTCTCCATGATGGGATTCTATCCTGCTTGTCCGGGAGATATGGACTATGTACTAACTTCACCGACCTTCAACAAGGTAACCATCGATTTGAATAAGAAATTCTATCCCAAAGGTGAGTTGGTAATCGAATCTATGCACCAGACACCGGAAGACATCTACATCAAAGATGTGACTGCCGACGGAAAGAAACTGAAAGGTTACACCATTTCACAGGAAGAGCTGGTAAATGCCGGAACGTTGAAATTTACATTGGAAGATACACATAAATAAAAGATAGCTATTTTTTAGAAGAAAGCCCTGGGGAGTAATAATGCTTCTCAGGGCTTTTTTGTATTGAAAAAACTATGTTGTATATAAATATAGAGGGTTGAAATGTTTCAAAATGTAAATATTTTAAGGTTTTGAAAAGCCCTAAAATTCAAAATGACTAGAAAAAACGTTCCTTTTTTCTAGTCATTTTTTTTGTGCTGCAAATGTAATCGATATTTGTTGAAATACAAAGCATTTCGGTAATTTTATCTATTTGTTATTCAATGTTTTAATCTACTTTTTTCAAGATACCGCATCAATCATGGGTTAACAAAAATTCACCAAACAAAAATGACTAGAAAAAAGGAACGTTTTTTTTAGTCATTCCAATAACCTTTAAGTATAAGTTATTCAGATGTTTATGTAGGTTGGCCGTTTGGGACTGACGAACTTTTTTACATAATACCCCTAATTTACAACTTATGATTATCAATGATTTTGCACTAGTATTGTCGCGAGTTAAATTTTTTAACCGTTGGATTGTCTTATTTATTGATTTATTTCTGTCAATACTGGCTACTTCGACCTCTCTGTCGTTCTTGTGGTATATCCTGGGAACAAAGCTTGTAGACGAATCCATTTTCCACATATTATTTATATCCTTTTGTGCCAGTCTGTGCAGTTTCTACCTATGCCGGACCTATAAAGGTGTGATCCGTCATTCCGCATTTACGGAAGCCGGTCGCCTGGCATTATCCTCTTTAATAAAGATACTCTTCATTGTTGTTTTAGTCTATATGACTACAACGCTTCAATCTCCCCGTGAATTGGCGTTAGGAGCCGTAGTCGATTTATTTCTGACATTCTTTCTTTTAACAATTCTCCGTGTATTCATGATTGTTTTCTATGCAATCATAGTCAATAGTGTTTCTTCTAACCAAGGGAATTTATTGATTTATCAGGGAGACAAAACCGGAACTTTTTTATTCGATGCATCCCTGAGTGACAAACTGTTGTATAAAGTATCGGGATTCCTGCGTTTTGGTGATCGAACCTCCTTGCGTGCAGGTAAATACAGTATCTATTCGATCAAAGAGCAGGTTGATTTCAACAATTTGGTAAACCGGAAAGATATCAAGGCTATTCTGTTCACCGACTATCGTTTGGTAAAGGAGGAGAGTGAACGTCTTGTCCGCTACTGTGAGAAGAAAAAAGTTCGTATGTTGATACTTCCTTCGGTTGACGAACTGAAAAAAGGAAAAATCAACTTTCATAACCTGCCTGAAGTACATATAGAAGATTTGCTGGGTCGTGAGGAGATTTGTATCAATATGACAGAGATCGTCGCTTCCCTGAAAGGAAAAGTCGTATTAGTCACCGGAGCAGCCGGTTCTATAGGCAGCGAACTTTGCCGTCAGTTATGTTCCTTTAACTTGAAGCAGCTGGTCCTGTTCGACAGTGCCGAAACCCCCATGCACAATATACGTCTGGAACTGGAAGAAAAATTCCCTCAGGTAGAATTTACTCCTGTAATGGGAGATATCCGGATGATTGATCGTGTTGAATCTGTTTTCCGTCGTTTTCAGCCTCAGTATGTATTTCATGCTGCCGCCTATAAGCATGTACCTCTGATGGAGGAGAATCCCTGTGAAGCCGTTCATACGAATGTATACGGTACGCGTAATGTAGCGGATATGGCAGTCAGGTATAATGTCGATAAGTTTATTATGGTTTCTACCGACAAAGCTGTCAATCCGACGAATGTGATGGGAGCTTCCAAACGTTTGGCAGAAATCTATGTACAAAGTCTGAGCATCGCTATCAGTAAAGGTTTGCATCCGGGTAAAACCCATTTTATTACCACCCGTTTTGGAAATGTATTAGGCAGTAACGGCTCCGTTATTCCCCGTTTCCGTGAGCAATTAGCGAAAGGCGGCCCTTTAACAGTCACCCATCCGGACATTATCCGTTATTTCATGACGATCCCGGAGGCATGTCGCTTGGTACTGGAAGCAGCTTTTATGGGTAAGGGAAATGAGATATTTGTCTTTGATATGGGTTCTCCTGTAAAGATCGCCGATCTGGCTCGCCGTATGATTGAACTGGCAGGTCTTATCCCCGATGAAGATATAGAAATCCAGTACACAGGTCTTCGTCCCGGCGAGAAACTATATGAAGAACTTCTGGCAACGAAAGAAAATACCCTCCCTACGAATAACGCCAAAATATACCGTGCCCAGGTGAGAGAATATGACTACGAAGACATTTGTAAGGTCATGAGTCCGTTAATCGATTTGGCGATCAAAGTGGATAAAATGGGTACAGTTAAGTATATGAAAGGGATTGTACCGGAGTTCAAGAGTAAGAATTCGGAGTATGAGGTGTTGGATAAGGAATAAATTTCTATCTTTTTAAATAAGAAATTTATAACATATGAAATTAACAACAGAATACATCGCTTTACTGCGAGGATATATGCAAAGGAATGCCGACTATTACGGTATTACCCGGATGGGTATATTTGGTTCTGTTGCGCATAATGAACAGACTGAAAATAGTGATGTAGATATATATGTGGAGGGAGAGTTACGTGGCTTCTTTGTTTTGTCAGGCATTAAATGTGAATTGGAAGAACTATTAGGTTGTAAAGTAGATATCGTACGTTTGCGAAAGCAAATGGACTCTTTTTTGCGTGACCGAATTTTAAAGGAGGGTATTTATGTATAATAAACCAGTGGTACTCCATATCTTGCAGTTGCTTCATGACTCTTTGATACAAATCATAAAGCGTTCTTCTGCTATTCATTCACCTAATGATTTTTTGTCAAGTGAGAGTGGTGTTACTCTTCTCGATAGTATTTGCATAAAATTGATAGCTATCGGAGGCTCTATTGCCGAACGATTCATACGTTCCCTGTCAGGTGAGCGTAAGAACTCCTTGTTCTTTGGCAGTGATGACGAGAGTATTGGCAGTCTACCATACGATCATATCCACTTGCAAGATACAGGGTGTTTCTGCCTTGCAATACTTTAAGATGTTTTTTCAAGCAATAGTTAACGGACGTAGGAATTATGAGAGCCTTCTTCCAATGACTATTGGACTAGGTAATAATAAACTTTAAATATCAACTCCTTTTTTGAACTTATTTAATGGATAACTGCCGTCTGTTGGCTTTCCCTATGTGATACGTCAAAATTGGATGCTAACTTTTAATATTACTCAGTTTAAGGAACTACAAAGTGCATTAATTAAGAATATGCCCTAAATAGATTGCTTCATTTGTTTATGAATTTTCAATCGTATAAAGTACAAACGGCTTTAAATGTTGTTACAGGATTATTTGCTGTAGTTGTTCAATTTGCGGTTAGTTTCTTTTTGTCACCATTTATTGTGCGTACATTAGGGGCAGAAGCGAATGGCTTTTCTCAATTGGCTAACAACTTCGTAATGTATGCCTCTTTGCTTACTATCGCTTTCAACTCTATGGCAGCTCGATTTGTATCAGTGGCATATCATCAAAATGAATTTGATAGAGCAAATAAGTTGTATTCCTCTATATTCATTGTAGATGTATTAATATGTATTTTGCTATTGCCAATATCAGCCCTAATAATTTTTAATTTGGAACATGTGGTAGTAATAGAGAATGCTGATGTTTTGGACGTAAAAGTTCTTTTTGCTTGTGTGTTTTTGAATTTCTTTATGAGTTTAGTGATGTCGCTTTTTTCTCTGGCCATGTATGTAAAGAATAAGGTATTCCATAGTAATCTTCTAAATGCAGTTAAAGCCATATTAAATGCTACACTCTTATTAGTCGTGTTTTCTGTTTTTCCAGCTAAAATATTTTATATTTCAATGGTTGCATCATTTCTGACAATGATGATGTTACCTATATATAGAAGGTTGCAAGCCAGATTACTTCCTGAGGTATGTTTTCAATATAAGAATTTTTCTTTTCTCTATGTGAAAGAATTATTATCCTCAGGTATTTGGAATACAGTGAATCAATGTGGTCATCTTCTTAACACCGGTTTGGACTTATTGTTGGCTAATTGGTTTATTAGTCCGTTTTCAATGGGATTATTGGCTATTTCTAAGATAATACCTTCGGCTATAATTCAACTTTCAACAACTCTCAATGGAAACTTCTCACCTTCTGTAACTCAAACATGGGCTAAGGGTAATCGTGAAGCTTTACTTCGTGAATTAAGGATAGCTATGAAGGTTTCTACCATTATCGTATCGGTGCCTATTGTGACATTCTGTTGTTTTGGATACGATTTTTATAAATTATGGCAACCTACGTTACCTGCAACAGAGCTTACAGTAATATCTATACTGGGTTGTATGGCTTTTATTCCTGTCTCAGGAACGCAAACGTTGTATAATGTGTTTACAGCGACTAATAAACTTCGTGTAAACTCCATTAGCTTTATTTTCATGGGGCTTTTGAATGTTTTAGTTGTATTTTTGGGGCTTACTTACTCTAAAGAGTATGGAATTTATGTAATTGCCGGATGTAGCACTACACTTTCCATATTTAGAAATATGATAGTTACACTGCCTTATACAGCTTATTTGTTGAATATGAAATGGTTTGAGTTTTATAAGGATGTGTTACAAACTTTATTGTGTTGTAGTATTAATGTTTTCATATCGCTATTATTTGTATTCGTTTTTCATTTGGAAGGTTGGCTTGGATTATTCATCATGTGTGGATTAACTGTAGTATTTACTCTATTGATAGACATTTATTATTACCTAAACAAGAACGAAAGGGATATCCTTTTTAAAATTCTTAAAATCAGAAAAAATAATGGATAAGAACAAAAAAATCTTATTATTTCGCATACCGATGTCGATATGCAATTTCCGTTGTCACTATTGTTATTTAGCACAACGTCCTGTTCATTATCAAGGCATTCAACCAAAAATGAAATACACACCATGGCAGGTTGGTAATGCTTTGAATATCAGCAGATTGGGGGGGGGTATGCTACGCGAACTTTTGTGCCGATGGTGAAACGCTTTTGACAAAAGATATAGATTTGTATGTAAAGGCTTTGATAGAACAAGGTCATTATGCCGAGGTCGTTACTAACCTAACAGTGACAAATATGCTTGAAAAGTTCCTCTCTTGGGATAAGGAACAGTTGAAGCGTCTTGAGTTTAAATGTTCCTTTCATTATTTGGAATTAAAGAAAAAAGAATGGTTAAATCGCTTTGTTGAGAACGTCCATAAAATATGGGATGCTGGAGCTTCTGCCAATATTGAATTAGTTCCTACCGATGAGTTAATTCCTTATATAGATGAAATCAAGGATTTCTCCATGAAAAACTTTGGTGCACTTCCACAACTTACAATTGCGAGAGATGACAGAACTAAAAGGACTGATCGATTAACGAATCTTTCTCTTGAAGAGTATGAAAAAGTATGGGGACAGTTCCATTCTGACTTTTGGGAATATAAGTCGCAAATATTCGGCAAGCGGCAAACTGATTTTTGTTATGCTGGTGCATGGAGTCTTTATATTGACCTTACAACAGG
This sequence comes from Parabacteroides chongii, assembly GCF_029581355.1. Lineage (NCBI taxonomy): Bacteria > Pseudomonadati > Bacteroidota > Bacteroidia > Bacteroidales > Tannerellaceae > Parabacteroides > Parabacteroides chongii. Next base: position 4,202,320 of record NZ_CP120849.1, read on the forward strand.
TAATGCCACTCCTTGTTATTGCGGTAGGTCTTTGGGGGATGTATTTGCTCATCCTGAACTGCCATTGCCGGAAGAACCTGTTGGGCATTGTCCTTTGGCTCACTGTTATAATGGTCATTCTTTATTGACTCTTGGTTTGATACCTCATGCAAACGATGTACATTATGGCGATATTAGAGATCGTGAGCGTACAGATGGTGGTCGTTGGTTGCAACCGGAGTTGAAAGCTTTTTTTAATAGTAAATTAGAGGAAAGTAATACTGAATATTCTGTCTCACAAAAATTGATTTCCCGTACACACATATTTGAACAAAGAGTTGTCAACAAGCTAAAAAGAATGTTCAGGTGATGAGGAAATAATAAACTGAATTGAATGAAAAAGAATAGACAGCAACGTATATTTGAATTAAGAACATTGATAGATGAGAAAATACTTCCGCTCATAACCTCTGATTATGTACTTTGGGGACTTCCTTATTACATCAATCCTGGTGACACATTGATTTGGAATGGTGCATTGTCTCTGCTTAAAGGATGTCCACATAAATGTATCGGAACGTGTGGCTGGGATGAGTACCGCTATCAACCATTAAATAAAGATACGGTAATTCTTATCATAGGAGGTGGTTTCTTTGGTGACTTATGGAGAAAAGCTTGGAGTGGAGTAATGGATATCATAACTCGATACCCTGATAACCCTATCATGATTCTGCCTCAATCTATTTTTTACCAAAATCCGATTGTTGCAAAAGAAGACGCTGAGCGTCTGGCTAAATGTAAGAATTTGACTATTTGCACACGTGATAAGCAATCATTTGATTATGCGACAACATTTTTTTCTTTTGCGAAGACTTTATTTGTTCCGGATTTAGCTTTTCATATGGACGTTAACCTGCTATATCGTTGTGCAGTAAAACAAACTGATAAAGTATTATATTTAAAACGTAATGATAAGGAATTGGTCCAAGATAAAGCAGATATAATTGGAGAAAATGTGGAGAGAAAAGATTGGCCGGCCATGAGTGGAAATTATAGTTTCAGCATGCGTGTGGTATGTGCTCTATATTTAAGATTGAGTAAAAGGAAGAACAAGTTTTATAGATGTTTGATTACTCTATTGATGAAATATGGTCATCGTTGTGTTGTTACTCGTGATGCTGTTAGATTTATTAGTTCCTATAAAACCATTTATACTACTCGGTTACATGTCATGATACTTTCTTTCCTATTAGACAAGGAAATCTATATCTTGGATAACAGTTACGGTAAAATTAGTGGATGCTATGATGCATGGCTGAAAGGCTGTGATAATATATATATATATTCGAAAAATGATTAGTGTATCTATAATAGTACCTGTTTATGGCGTAGAGAAACACATTGAACGGTGTTTGCGTTCTGTCCTAAGACAGGACTATCAAGGAGAACTTGAATGTATACTGGTTGATGATTGTACACCAGACAAAAGTATGCAGATAGTAGAAGCATTACTTGAGTCTTATGGCGGTAATATCGTATTCAGAAAGTTTCGTCATGAACGTAATCGAGGACTTTCTGCCGCTCGAAATACAGGGACACAGGCAGCAAAAGGTGATTATATATTCTATTTGGATAGTGATGACGAGATAATGCCCCATGCCATAAGTACGCTTGTGACCTTGGCTAACAAATATCCGGGAGTGGATATAGTTTATGGTGACTGGTATGTGGCAAGGCGTTATAATTCTCTTCAAAATAATGTAGCTTTGAAAGAATACATAAACAATTCTAATGAAATAATTTCGACCATTCTTTTGGGCTGTCATGTAAGCATGACAGCTCCGAATAAACTCTTAAGAAAAGAGTTTATAAGAAATAATACTTTGTCTTTCAAAGAAGGTATTTATCATGAGGATGAACATTTTAATTATTTTTTGGCAGAAGCAGCTCAGAGTATTGCTATCTGTTTCGTTCCTATTTATGTTTATTATCTGAATCCTGAAGGTATAACTGGAGGAAATAGTAAAGATAAAAGAATATATAGTCTTATAATTATTTGTGAAGATATTCTATTGCGTGGAAAAACATTATTTCGATATCATTTTTGTTTAAAATTTGTGCGTAATTTAGTAAATGTAATTCATGATAATTCATTTTTGTATCCACGATTAAAAGATTTGATTTTTCATTTATATCAGTCTACACATAAAGATCATCTTTATCTCTGTTCCTTTTATGTTTATTTATATTATATTTTCCCTATAAAATTGTTGAAGTATTTGAATAAGAGTCGACTTTTTACTATATCTTATTCTATTATTTGGAGAATAATAAAGAGAAGGGAGTTTTGTCGATAAATTTGATGTAGAAAAGTTGTAGCATAAAAAAAATTGATGTATTCTATAACTTGTACAATATTAGGTTAACAAAATGAAGACTCCTAAAGTTTCCGTTATAGTTCCTGTTTATGGGGTTGAAAAATATATAGAGCGTTGTGCTCGTTCTCTATTTGAGCAGACATTGGAAGATATAGAATATCTTTTTATTGATGATTGTTCACTTGATAATTCTATAAAAATACTTCTTAAGATACTTGAAGAATATCCTTTCCGAAAAAATCAAGTAGTAATACATCGTATGGAGCAAAATAGCGGTCAGGCTGCAGTTCGTAAGTGGGGTATACTTAATGCTACTGGAGAGTATGTGATACATTGTGATAGTGACGATTGGGTAAAACAAGACATGTATGAAATAATGTATGTTGAAGCGAAGAGTGGTGATTATGATATCACGATGTGTGACTTTTGTTTGGCAAATGAAATAAGTATATTGAAAGAATGTAAGTCAAACATTAATGAGGATAAATTTATTTTATTAGGTGATTTATTGAGTGGTAAAGTTCATAGCTCTCTCTGTACAAAAATGGTACGTTCAATATTATATAACGAGACTTTTATTTATCCAGAAGATAATATGCGAGAAGATTTGTGTTGTACAATACAGCTAGTATATAATGCTAAATCTATTAGGTATTTACCTATGTCTATGTATTATTATTATATGAATGAATTTTCAATATCTAATGCATTTACTGTTGATAAAATTTATAATCGATATAAGCAGTCATGTAATAATTATTATAAGATTTTGACATTTCTACAAAGACACGATTTAGTAAGTAAATATAGTAGGGAAATTGTAATATTGAAGCTGTTAATTAAGGAAGAATTATGTAAAATATCAAATAGTCAAGATGGGTATAGAATATGGAATGAGGCATTTCCTGATGTGAGTATAATTGATACATTGACTGCAAAAATCTCTTTTAGGATGAAATTGAAAATAATATTAACAGATTTGGGATTATATTTTTTCAAACTATAGCTAAAAATATATTTATTCTTTATGGAATTTAATTATAATGGGCAATTAGCTTTAATAAATTTGCTTATATTTATATTGTTTTTGTGTAAATATAGAGATGAATATAATAGATATAGCTGTAATAATGTAGGATATTTCCCTTTAGTAATTTTTGTTCTTTCTTTTTCAGTATTGGGTTATACTGAGGCTGATACTTATCATTATGAATATCTTTATAATGAAATGCTTTATGCAAAGATTCCAATACACGTAGAACCTTTCTATTATTGGTTAATAGATTTTTTGCCTAATAATTATTATATTTGGAGGCTTTCTGTATGGGGAACTGCTTTGATACTGTTAATAGCAACTTTCCGTCGCTATGAGTTGAATATTCGTTCGGTTAGTTTTGTTTTTGCCTTACTTTTACTTCAACAATTTACACTTACAAGAGGCTGTCTTGGAATATCTTTATTTTTATATTGCTCGTCTTTTTTTATTAAGCCACCTTCTGACCTTAAAATAATTTATAATATATTAGCAATCTTAGGATGTGTTTTCTCGCTCTATCTACATAAAAGTATAGTTCTTTTTGTTATTATATCAGTCTGCATGTTGTTTCCTATAAACAAGCGGATTATTTGGATGATGCTTTTAGTATATCCTATATTACGAGGATTCGTTGTTCCTTTTGTTTTTGATATTCTAAATACAGGTTTTCTTGCAACTCGAACTACAGATTTTTCTATGTTATATTTGGAAAAAGAAAAAAGTCTAGCAAACTTAAATGGAATAATACATTTGTTTTTTCAATATATACCTAGATTCATATTGTTCTATTTATTAATAAAGGAGTATGTAATTAATAAAAGAAAGTACCTAAATATATTATTTATTTATTTAGGTACTCATTTGTCTTATTTTATATTGCAATGTTATTTTTGGGACAACAAACATCTTCTTTTGTTGCAAGTAGAACACTACATATGATGTGTTTTCCGTTGACAATTGTGTTTGCCTATTATTTGTCTACAACCAAAAGAAATAAGTTGGTGAAATTTTCGATTGGTTTAATATTTTTCAACGATATATTGCAAATTTCATTGTTTATAAATAATTATTGGTGATTTGTGTTTGAAAATATGAAAATTATTGAAATAATTCCACAATTAGCTTCTGGGGGTGCTGAAAGATTAGTAGTTGATTTGTCTAATGAATTGGCAAAATCCCATGAAGTTATCTTATTAACCTATTACAAAGAGGATAATTTGAATTTTTATGCTCATGAGTTATCTTCTGCTGTTACCCACATTACATTAGGGAAGGAATTGGGTTTATCTTTTAAGGCCTTTATATCGGTTTCATCTGTTATTCGTAAAATGAAGCCTGATGTAGTACATCTTCATTTATCTGCTATTTACTATGCTCTTCCATCTATATTTTTTAATCATAATGTTTTGTATTTATTGACAATACATAATGATGCAGATAAAGAAGCAGAAGGTTTTAGAGGAGGTTTTATTAGAAAGTTGTGTTTTAAAAGCGGCTTAGTGATTCCGGTGACTATATCTAAAGAATCTAATAAAAGTTTTAGAAAATTTTATGGAATAGAAGCACCAATAGTTTTTAATGGTCGAGTCATTCCTGAGAAAATTGATATTACAGAAGCTGTTTTGAATGAATTTAAAATATTTAGGCGTACGTCAAAAACACGTGTACTCATTAATTTAGCAAGATTTTCAGAGATAAAACGACAACCATTAATTGCGAAATGTGTTAAACGATTATATGAAGAAGGATATGATTTTTCATTTTTAATGATTGGAAAAACTTCTCGGACAGATATATTGAATCAGGTAAAATTATGTGAATGTGAAATATTACATATTCTTGGAGAAAAGAAAAATCCTTTAGAATATTTAAAAATGTCAGATTCTTACTGTTTATTCTCTTCTTTTGAAGGAATGCCTATTTCTTTAATAGAGGCTTTAGGTACAGGGGCTATTCCTGTTTGTACTCCTGTTGGAGGTATTGTTGATGTAGTAAAAGATGGAGAAAATGGGCTTTTAGCGGAAGACTTGACAGAGGAAGCTGTTTATAATGTATTAAAACGATTTTTAAATATGTCTGATGAAGATTTCTTAAAAATGAAGCGAAAAACGTTAGAAAGTTATTATCCTTATAGTATTAAGGAGTGTACAAAACAATATCTACAACTGTTTTCTCAAGTGAATCATAAAGAATAAGAAAATTCATTAATGGATAGATAATAGCTAGATACCCTGAAATGGTTGACAATTAAGTGTATTTTTTTTATCATTCTTTAGTGATATTAGATAATTCTTTTGTTTGTTTTTATATCACAAAACAGACTAGTTTATAAAAAATATTCATTTTCATTACATAGAAGAATTTTCTCATTCATCTTCTTCTAAGATATAATCGATATACATTAGAAAAGTGGACTTAAATTTCAAAGAAAAGGAAGTTGTATATAAATCTATTGATTTTTAAAATTAGAATAAATGCTTAAAGTTTTGTTATGTGCCCCTTATGGTGGTATTCCCGGTGGAATTACTCGTTGGACTGAACATATAAAACAATATTATGATTCAGTTGAGAATAGTGAAATTGATTTGTGTATTGTTCCAATGGGACGTTCAATGTTTGTGAATACTAATGTGTCAATGTGGTTTAGGCTTCGTAGTATTTGGGTTGATTACAGACAAATTTTATATAATTATTATAAGCAAGTGAATCGTTTTTCTCCAGAGGTATTTCATTTAACATCAAGTGGATCTCTAAGTCTGTTTAAGGATATGATAATGTTATGGTATGCACGTAAAAAAGGGGAGAAAACAATAATTCATTTTCATTTTGGAAGAATTCCAGAATTATCGAAAAGACGAAACTGGGAATGGAAAATGTTATGTAAGGTTATGTTGATGACAGATAAAATTGTTGTGATTGATAATATGTCTTACAAAACTCTTAAATTAGAAGGTTTTAATAATATTGTTTATCTACCAAATCCTCTTTCCCCTCGGATTTTACAAATAATGAATAAACAAGGATTAGTAAATCGCGAATCTCGTAAAATTGTATATGTAGGGCATGTGGTAAAGACAAAGGGGGTTTTTGAATTAGTAGAGGCTTGTCTTGATATCCCGGATATTCATCTAGTCTTGATTGGTCGAATTTTGGATGGATTAGATAGAGATCTTAAGCAAATAGCTTTGCGAAAAGGGTCGACTAATTGGGTTACTTTTATGGGCGAACAACCTTATGATAAGGTTGTATATGAGATGCGTACTGCAACAGTATTTGCGCTTCCTAGTTATACCGAAGGTTTTCCGAATGTTATATTAGAAAGTATGATTTGTGAATGTCCAATTGTAGCTACTTCTGTAGGTGCTATTCCTGAGATGTTAGCTAATGATATTGGAGTTTTAGTAGAGCCTCAAACGGTGATTCCATTAAAGAATGCATTACAGCACTTACTAGATAATCCATTGCAATCAATAAAAATGGGGAAAAAAGCAGCAGAGAGAGTTATAAATCTTTATTCTATGCATGTTATATGGAAACAATTAATAAATATATGGAATAGTGGCAAATGAGAACACTTTTGTTGATAAATAATTAGTATTTATGGAACCAGTTTCAAATGGCAATATTGGTTCAAATACTAAAAGATACAGGAGAATCAATATATATGTAGAGGTTGATTTTTTGTCTGTAATTGATGCGTTATTTAATTCTAAAATTTAAATAATCAAACATTTTTATGAATTTGATAAGAAAAATAAAGAATAATAGATTTGTACGTGGTTTTTATTTTTTGTATAAATTTTATTTTGGATATTCCAAAAAATCTTTCGGCTTCTGTGGAGAAGATGTAATGTTGAACCCTCCTTTGTGGTTTTCCAATCCTAAAAATGTTTTTTTATATGGCGATAATGGGTTGACAAATGCTAATATTCTAACTGCAAATGCAAAATTTATTATGAAGCCTCATTCAGGAGCAGCCGAAGGTCTAAAAGTGAGTACAGGAAATCACGCGATGATTTTAGGACGTTTTTATCGTTCGGTGAAAGAAGATGAAAAGCCTAAAGGGTTAGATAAAGATGTTCTTATTGAATCTGATGTTTGGATTGGAAGAAACGTTACAATATTATCAGGAGTTACGGTGGGACGAGGTTGTACAATAGCAGCAGGAGCTGTTGTGACGAAAGATATACCTCCCTATTGTCTCGCAGGTGGTGTTCCTGCCAAACCAATAAAATTTAAATGGACGATTGATGAGATTCTCCAACATGAAAAAGTTCTATACTCAGAGAAAGATCGATTTTCTCGTATAGATTTGGAGAATATATTTTTAAATACAAAATTGAAATAATAATATTTAATCGAGAATAGTTTGATTGAATTTGCTGTAGGGGTCTTATAGATACAAAATGGAGGAGATAGAGTATTACATAGGTAAGAATCCTATACTGAAAGAAATGAGAACTTTTTAGAATGATTCAATATAAACATAGATAAATAAGAAAGTAATTTTCATAGAATAAGAGTATTACATGTTCCACAGAGGAAATTTAATTAATTATTGTTAGTTATATGGACAGACAAAAAATCCTTTATATCTGTCAATATTTTTATCCAGAGACGTTTCGTGGTAATGATATTGCTTTTTATTTAGCAGAAAAAGGGCATGATGTGCATGTAGTTACGGGAATTCCCAATTATCCTGTTGGCACTTTTTTTAAAGGGTATAGTTGGTTCAGAAAAAGAAATGAAATTATAAATGGGGTGAAAGTAACTCGTCTTCCAATTATTCCTCGTGGAAACAATAAAATTATGTTGATGCTTAATTATTTTAGTTTCTTTATCATTGCTTGGATTTATATATTATTTCATTCTATAGGGCATAAGTATGACAAGGTATTTGTACAACAATTGTCACCGGTAATGATGTCTGCTCCAGGTGTATTGTATAAACGTTTACGTGGAATTCCTTTATATACATGGGTTCTAGATTTATGGCCGGAGAGTTTAAAAGCGGCAGGAGGTATTAATAATAAGTGGATACTGTCTTTTTTTGACTATTTTGTAAAAAGTGAATATAAGTATTCAGATTGTATATTGATTAGTTCGCGTAGTTTTTTTGATAATATACTAAAGTATGGAAATTATCAAGATAAAATAATCTATTATCCGCAGTGGTCTGAAAGTATAGATTCTAATGTAAAAAAACAGAATCACCAAATACCAGATTTGCCAAATGGTTTTAAATTGATGTTTGCTGGTGCGGTAGGGGATGCTCATGGGTTTGAATGTACTATGAGAGCTGCTTTGTTGACAAAAGAATATAAAGATATTAAATGGGTAATCGTAGGAGATGGCCGTCGATTGGATTGGGTACGAAACTTTGTGGAGAAACATGGTTTGGAAGAAACTGTTTTTACTCTTGGTCGTTATCCTGTTGAAACTATGCCTTTGTTTTTTAAGCAGGCTGATGTTATGTTAGTGACACTAAATGATGACCCTTTGTTTCGCTTGTATGCTCCAGCTAAAATTTCAGCTTATATGGCTGCAGCACGACCTATAATAGCTGTGTTAAATGGTGAAGGGGCTGATGTTATAAATGAAGCTGGTTGTGGATGGTGTTTGTCTTCAGGTGATGCTGAAGGTTTTGCAAGATTGGTAATAGAACTATCGCAGTCTGATAGAGTATTATTAGAAAAAAAAGGTATGAAAGGACTGGAATATTATAACAAGTATTTTATAAAAGAAAAATGTCTTGAACATTTAGATCGAATAATGGAATTATCATAAATTTTATTCTAAATAATCTGTTTTTATGTTGATTTATATTCTTCTTTTTTTTACTCTTTTACTGGCAGAATTACTCTATTTTCGTATTGCTGATAAATTTAACATCATTGACAAACCTAACGAACGCAGTTCACACAAACGAATAGTCCTACGTGGTGGTGGTATTATCTTTCTGATTGGAGTCTGGATTTGGAGTGTCATTTTCAGGTTTCAATATCCATGGTTTTTGGTAGGAGTGACCTTAGTGGCATTGGTTAGTTTTATAGATGATATTCGTTCTCTACCGGATAGTGTGCGCTTGATTGTGCAGTTTGTAGCAATGTTCCTGATGTTTTATCAGTTTGGTATTCTCAACTGGCAGAGTTGGTGGATTATTCTTTTGGCTCTTATCGTTTGTGTGGGAATATCGAATGCCTACAATTTTATGGATGGTATCAATGGTATTACAGGGGGATATTCCATCGCGGTATTATTGCCTCTAATTTTTCTTAACCATAAAATGTCGTTTATTGATGCGAATTTTCTGTGGGTAACACTACTGAGTTTGTTAGTCTTTTGTTTTTTCAACTTCCGTAAGTGGGCGAAGTGTTTCGCAGGGGATGTAGGTTCATTGAGCATAGCTTTTATTATCGTGTTTGCACTTGGAAAATTAATCTTGCAGACTGGGGATTTTACTTATATTGTGTTCCTGGCGTTGTATGGTGTGGATTCGGTATTAACGATTTGTCATCGCATTTTGTTACATGAAAATTTGGGACAAGCACATCGTAAACATGCTTATCAGTTGATGGCGAATGAATTGAAGATTCCGCATGTAGTAGTATCTTCATTTTATATGATTGTACAATTACTTGTCTCTTTTGGAATGGTTCTATTATCAATGAATCATTGGTTGTATTTGGTAACAGTATTAGTCGTTTTATGTGGAGGGTATCTCTTTTTCATGAAACGTTACTATCATTTACATGAATCCTATTTAAGATCATTAAATAATTAATAAAAACTATATTATGAGCATTTTTGCTGGTAAAACCCTTTTAATCACCGGCGGTACCGGTTCCTTCGGTAACGCCGTCCTCCGGCGTTTCATCAACTCCGATATCAAAGAAATCCGAATCTTTAGCCGAGATGAAAAAAAGCAGGACGATATGCGTCACGCTTTACAAAATCCTAAAGTGAAATTCTATATTGGGAATGTGCGTAATAAAACATCTGTGGATGTCGCTATGCGCGGTGTGGATTATGTGTTTAGTGCAGCAGCATTAAAGCAAGTCCCCAGTTGTGAATTCTTTCCGATGGAAGCTACGCGTACAAATGTAGAAGGTACGGAAAATGTGCTGCTTTCCGCTATTGAACATGGCGTAAAGAATGTAGTCGTTCTTTCGACCGATAAGGCCGCTTATCCGATCAATGCGATGGGGATCTCCAAGGCTTTGATGGAAAAGGTGGCGATTGCTAAAGGACGTGAGTTGGGCGAAGGGGCGCAGACTACTATCTGCTGTACCCGCTATGGCAATGTGATGGCAAGCCGTGGGTCGGTGATCCCTCTTTGGGTGGAACAGATAGAACAAGGGAAACCGATCACTATTACCGATCCGGAAATGACCCGCTTTATGATGACCCTGGATGATGCAGTCGATTTGGTGATCTATGCCTTTACACATGGCCATAACGGTGATCTGTTTGTTCAGAAAGCTCCGGCAGCTACTCTATCTGTTCTGGCACAAGCCTTGAAAGAGACATACGCACAGATCGATCCGAAGTATCTGGATACGGAAGTGAAGGTAATCGGTACACGTCACGGAGAGAAACTATACGAAACACTGGTTACCCGGGAAGAGATGGCGAAGGCAATCGATATGGGCGAATATTATCGTATTCCCTGCGATACACGCGATCTCAATTATGATAAGTTCTTTACCGAAGGAAGCGAATGTCTCTCTAAGATTGAAGACTATCACAGCCATAACACCACACGTCTGGATGTGGAAGGCATGAAAAAACTATTACTCCGCTTACGTTTCATTCAGGAAGATCTTGGACTGATCGAACGGGCAAAACCAAGAGAAATCAGAAGCGAATAAATCAATTTTAATGTAATGAACATATTAGTTACTGGTGCCAAAGGATTCGTCGGTCGGAACCTTGTTTCCCAACTCCATAATATCCAATCGGGGAAAGCCCGGAATTATCCTGTTTCGGGAACTGATCTAAAGGTCTTCGAATATGATATAGACAGCGATCCGGCTGAGCTGGATGTCTATTGTAAGAAAGCCGATTTTGTCTTTAACCTGGCAGGTGTGAACCGTCCGAAAGACCAGGCGGAATTTATGAAGGGTAACTTCGGTTTTGCATCTACTTTACTGGATACATTGAAAAAGTATAACAATACTTGCCCGGTGATGATCTCATCATCTACGCAGGCGGCATTGGATAATCCGTATGGCGAATCGAAAAGGGCAGGAGAGAACCTGTTGTTCGAGTATGCGAAAGAAACCGGGGCGAAAGTATTGGTTTATCGTTTCCCGAATGTGTTCGGAAAATGGTGCAGACCCAATTATAACAGTGCGGTGGCAACTTTCTGTAACAATATAGCCAATGATCTGCCTATCCGGGTGAATGATCCGAGTGTGGTGATGAATTTGGTCTATGTGGATGATGTAGTAGACGAATTGATTGCTGCTTTATCTGGTAATGAACATCACGAGGGAGACTTTTGTGTCGTTCCTGTGGTTCATACGATTACATTGGGAGGTATTGTCGATCTGCTTTATTCATTCAAAGAGATGCCGGGTAACTTAGGTGTACCCGATCTGGGTGATCCTTTTACGAAGAAGTTATATTCGACCTATCTATCTTATTTACCGAAAGAGAAATTCTGTTATCCGGTACAGATGAAAACAGATGATCGCGGTAGTTTTACAGAGATCATCCGTACGCCGGATCGTGGTCAGTTCTCTGTGAACATTTCTAAACCGGGGGTAACTAAGGGGCAACATTGGCATCATACCAAAAATGAAAAATTTGTGGTCGTAAGCGGGCATGGCTTGATCCAGCTTCGTAAGATCGGAACAGATGAAGTAATCGATTTCGAAGTTAGTGGAGAAAAGATAGAAGTGGTCGAAATGATTCCCGGTTATACGCATAATATCATTAATCTTTCCGATACGGAAGAGTTGGTGACTTTTATGTGGGCCAATGAACCATTCGATCCAAACCGTCCGGATACTTATTTTGAGGAAGTATAAAAGATAACACTATGAGCAAACTAAAATTAATGACTATAATCGGCACCCGTCCGGAAATCATCCGGTTGGCTGCCGTTATCAAACGATGTGATCAGTACTTCGATCAAATCTTGGTCCATACCGGACAGAATTACGATTATACACTGAACCAGGTTTTTTTTGATGATTTGGGACTTCGTGCTCCTAACTATTATCTGGATGCAGTGGGTGCGGACCTGGGGGAAACAATAGGAAATATCATTGCCAAATCGTATAAATTGATGGTGGAGGTGAAGCCTGATGCCGTTCTGGTGCTGGGAGATACAAATTCTTGCCTGTCGGTTATCGGGGCGAAGCGTTTGCATATTCCTATCTTCCATATGGAGGCGGGTAACCGTTGTTTCGATGAATGTCTTCCGGAGGAAACAAACCGTCGCATTGTGGATGTGACAGCCGATGTCAATATGTGCTACTCCGAACATGCACGCCGGTATCTAAATGCTGCCGGTACACCGAGAGAACGTACCTATGTAGTCGGTTCACCTATGGCAGAGGTATTGCATAATAACCTGGAAAAGATCAAGGCTAGCGATGTACTGGAACGTTTGGGATTGAAGAAAGGAGAATATATTTTACTGTCTGCCCATAGGGAAGAGAATATCGACACGGAAACAAACTTCTTCAATCTGATGAATGCGGTAAATGCGATGGCCGAGAAGTATGATATGCCGATCCTGTACTCTTGTCACCCTCGTTCAAAGAAATATATCGAACAACGTGGTTTCCGGTTCGATCCGCGTGTGATACAACATGAACCGTTGGGATTCCATGATTACAATCATCTTCAGATGAATGCTTTCGCTGTGGTATCCGATTCGGGTACGCTGCCTGAAGAAAGCAGTTTCTTCTTGTCTGTCGGTAATCCTATTCCTGCGGTATGTATCCGTACGAGTACGGAGCGTCCGGAAGCATTGGATAAGGGGAATTTCATCTTAGCAGGCATTACGACAGAACAGGTATTACAAGCTGTGGATGTAGCTGTTGAAATGAATAAAGACGGTGCTTTAGGAATCCCTGTTCCTAACTATGTGGATGAGAATGTATCGGTGAAGGTTGTTAAACTAATACAAAGCTATACCGGAGTCGTAAATAAGATGGTGTGGAGAAAATATTAAAATCACAGTTATGCAACTTATTAACTCTACCTTATTAAACGAAGTAACCAAGCAAGCCCAGGACTCTCCGCGCTTGCGTATGAATTATAACTTTCATGATTCTTTGGATGCGAAGGCACAACGCCTTTTGAATGCATTGGAACCGGGTACAATATTGCCTATCCATCGCCATCCGCATACGGCGGAAACGTACCTGTTGTTGCGGGGAAAGATTCGGGTTATGTTTTATTCTGATGAGAAAGAAGAAATCGAATCAACCCTATTGGATCCGTTGGCTGGAAACTATGGTGTACATATACCGGCTAACCAGTGGCATACATTGGAAGTACTGGAAGCCGGTTCTGTATTGTTTGAAGTAAAAGACGGTCCTTATACTCCATTAGGGGAAAACGATGTATTGAAGCTTACGCAATAAACCATTTATACAAACACCCAACCCCGCCCATCAGCATCAGGCTATATCCCGACATTCCGAGCCAGTCGGCTCCGGACGGCAGAGTTTTTTGCCGGTTTCCCCAGTCTCCCTGGGCGAGAGCGAGAGTATCGCCCCGATGCAGGTCAGGGTCACTTCCGTTTCCCTCATCAGGAGGGAGAGGAGGCTCAGGAGGAGCAGGCAGAGGATGAGGACAGGGGCAGTCACCGGCTGCCGGTTTTCGCTTGCGGGGGAAGATGATCCGGGCAAGGCTGGTGAGGAAGTTGAGAATTGTTTCAAGGACATTCATGGAATTTGAAAATTATAAATTGAAAATTAATTGGCCGGTAACCGCTCGATCGACCGGCAGATCGACACCAGCATCCGCTGATAAGCAGCGCGGTTGTCGCCATTTACTTCGCTGATGTATTTGCTGTAAGCGATCTCCTTGGCGTAGGCTTCGGGATGGAAGGTGAGGGTTGCGGCTATGGGATAAGCCGAGTGGATCAAACGGGCAAAGTCGAGGAAGCTATCTTCGGCAGTGAGATACCGACGGAACCAGAGAGCCGGACGGTCTCCTGTGGCAGACAAGTCTGTGCGACCACCATCCCAGAAAGGATTCGGACGGCCGTAGGCAGTGATACCGAAAAAGTTGTTATACTCCACGGCCAGCGAGCTTTCGCCCCAACCCGTTTCAATGGCCGACTGGGCCAGGAGGATGATCGGATTCATCCCGAACCGCTCTCCCGCCTTTTGGGCGAGAGGCAGATACTGTTTGATGTAATTTTGCTTTGTCATAACGTTATTCGATTACCGGACGGTCGTCTTCCCCGCCTGAGGGAGGAGTCACTGAACCGGGAAGGGTCCATTTTTCAAAACTGGCATCGCGAACAAGATTCATCAACATCGTTCCCGGATAGAAAACGATATGAGCACGGTTGAACAAAGAGGTCTTAAACTCTTCTTCTGTAGTAGCCCCTTTACTGCCGGCTACCATACGGAAGCTGCCGAAATCGCCCAAATGGATCGATTCGCCATCGGCAAGGGATTCATTCATGACGGTGATAAAACCGTCTAAAACAAGTAGGATATCACCGCGGCTGGCTGTGCTGTATTTGCTGATACGGGCGCAGATACGGTTGAGATCTACTTTTTTGGTAATACTGGTCTGGGCAAAGTAGAGCTCGGTTCCTTCGGCAGCCCCCTTGCTCATGTCCTTGCGTTTTACAAGTCTGTACTTTAATGGCATAGTCGGGAAATTAAAAATTAATAATTGAAAATTGTTGGTTATCGATAACATTACAAAGGTACGGCGGCCTGAAAACCCACAGACAGATAGGTGCAGCAAGAGTGGGATAGGAGCAGATAACGACAGTTAATTAACAGGCTTCAGAACACGGGTGTTTCAACGTTAAAACATATATGTTTTAAACGCGAAACATGTATGTTTTACATATAAAGGATATATCATTTCACAATCTCGCAGGCTATATGGATGCCTAATTGGAGAATGAATATGATTAACAAAATAAACAAGCAAATTGAACAACGGATAATCGCTTTTTTAAAAAGACCGTCCGTGAAATAACAGGGAAATATTTGTCGTATCCTTCCCTGGAGGAATCGATTGGAAGAGTGAAGAATAACAGCCATTATATTTTATTGCTGGCTTTATTGTTGGGTGATCCGGAGATAAGGGAAAAGAAAACATGGAACGTTTTGGCTAAATCGTTTTTTACGAATTACAGGGAGATGATATTGCTGTATTGCGGATATGATATCGGACCGGCTAATTTGGAGCGTATCCGGGTAATGGAGCCGAAATTATTTATCGAGTATATGTCGGGAATGTTTCGAAACGGCATGTTTGAAGAGAGTTCGTATGAGGAATTGGCTGAATTTATCAATCTGGTGTTTGATACGGGTTACGAACAGAGTTCTGTTTGCAACCTGCTGAAAGTGGCTCATGAGGATTATCAGCATATCCATGATGGGATCAGGATGGAAATAAAGCGGGAACCTGCCAGGAGAGAAGGAATTTAAATAATTAACCGGTTGATATATTGCCTGTTGGATTGTGAAATATACGCGAAAAACAGTTTTTTATATACGAAAGCTACTGTCTACCTTTGTTTTAGTCGTTGATATACGGTCTTGTTTTCCGAAAAAATGGAAAAATCTTGTATTTATAAATTTCTTATAAAAAGAAATACTTCTTACTATATTAAAGAGGAACCGCTTCCGGTCGGATAGAAAGCAAATAGCGTGTAAGGAAGAAGCAAGATAATTCAATGATTTTTGCAAATAGAAATCGTATAACAACGTAAATACTAATAGATATTAATATTTACGGTTATGAACAAAGATCTTCAAAACAGTAGCCGGGTAACAGATTTCCTGGGAAAAGCGTTTGTCAAAATGCCGCGCAAGTTATTAAACCTGTCTTTGCATCCGGAGAAAAAAAAGCGTCAGTTGGCCTGTATGTATATGGCGCTGATCACATTGAGTTTCTTTCGTGATGGAACTGTGATGCTGGGAAAAAACAAACATGTTTGCCGCAGGGGAGAATATGTGGGTACTCATTCGGAACTGGCTCGTTTCACGGCTATCAGCCTCGGTTCGGTAGGTTATTATCTGAAGATGCTTGAAATGGACAAACTGATCGTGTTGAACGTCGTAAAGGGAGGTACCCGTATCGGGATTTGCAATTATGATCTTTTTTCCGGGCACGAGCCGGAAATGAATGACTGGCAGGATGCTTCGGCCGGAGAAGCCGGGCGCAGGATGGCCGACGTGGAACGTGCGATGGGAGGTCGGAACATGCAGGATTTGAATCCGGAGGAAAGGGGGAATGCCTGATGGATGCGGATAAGACGAATAATATGGAAATGGGTGGTATGACCATTGTCGAACTGGAAAGTACGCTGGTTTGTTGCCTGATGACTTCATTGGATGCTCCGATGCAGGTCTCCACGATGTTACGTGAGGAGATGTTTTCGGATAAATCGCTGGGATTTGTCTTCGGGGTAATCATGGATTTGTACGATCAGGGCGTGCAGCCGGATATGGTGACGGTAGAAACCGGAATGCGCCGGCAGGATGAAGCCCGCTGGAAGGAACTGAATGGACTGTCGTTCCTGCTTCCGGCGATGCTGAATGTGCGCAATGCGGAGAATGTAATACGTTATGCCGAAGAGGTGAAACGGCAATATAAGTTACGCTGCCTGATGCAGTTGTTCGTGACGTTAAATTTTAGTTCCGGGAAATTCGATGCCGATCCCGACAAGCTGATTGCGGAAGCGGAACAGTCGTTGCAGGAGCTTCGGCGCGACACTGCCGGTGGAAAAGCGATGCGTACGGTAGGAGAATTGGCGGAGGAAGCTTTGCAATGGCATAGCAGGCGTGCCGGGGCATCGGAGGATGTGACCCGTTTGTTGACCGGGATAGAGGAGCTCGACTATGTAACGGGAGGTTTGCACAGGGGCGAAATCATCATTCTAGGGGGCCGTCCGAGTGATGGGAAGACTGCGGTGGCACTTCATATAGCCGTCAATGCAGCGAAGGAAGGGAAGCATGTCTGTTTGTTCAGCCTCGAAATGTCGGATTTGCAGATGCTGAACCGTATCCTGGCCGGTATGACGGATGTGGATCCGGACCATTTGCGGATCAGCGGACTGACCGGGAAGGAACTGGAGCAATTGAAAGAGGCAAGCCGCAAACTGGAACATCTTCCTCTCTATATGGATTATACGCCTTGCAACACCGTCAGCGATATACGTGCCAAGGTGATGCTGAAAAGCAAACAAGGGGAATGTGATTTGGTGGTGATCGATTATTTGCACCTGCTGTCGTCTGTCCGACAGAAGAATGAAACACAGGATCAGGTCGTGGGGCGTAATGTGGTAGCCCTGAAACAGCTGGCCCTGGAGGCCGATTGTCCGGTACTGCTTGTTTCGCAGATGAACCGGGCCTGTGATACACGTGCCGACAGGGCACATATCCCGGTGATGAGCGACCTGAGAGATTCGGGTACGATCGAGCAGGTGGCGGATTGTGTCGTGTTTGTTTACCGTCCCGAGAAGCATGGCATTACGAAAGATGAACGGACGGGTGAAAGCCTGGTAGGAGTAGGCAAACTCTATATTGTGAAGAATAGGAACGGGGCGACCGGCATTGCACGGTTCCGTTATAATCCTTCGTATACAAAAATCACAAACTATTGTAATACCGTAACATCATGACGCATCAGGAAATAAATCATATAAAACAGTCGGCTCTGCAGATCGAAGAGGTCATCGGACGATATGTGCAGCTGACACGGAAAGGCAAAAGCCTGCTGGGGCTTTGTCCGTTCCATGAAGATCATCATCCTTCTTTGGTTGTTAACCAGGAGAAGCAATATTTTACCTGTTTTGCATGCGGGGAGAAAGGGGATGTGATCCATTTTTTACAGAAGATAGAAGGGCTGTCGTTTAAGGAAGCGGTGAAGAAATTAAAAATTGAAAATGGAACATTGAAAATTAAATCCGAAGTCAAACCCGGACTCAAATTGACAAACCCCGTTTGTGAAACAGAAAAATTTTCAATTTTCAATTCTCAATTTTCAATTGAAAAAAACCTTCAGTTTTTTTCGTCTCTCCTTCCTGCCGCTTCCGGAGATTCGGACCTGACTCCGACCTGGCTTGATTTTGAGGTAGGAACTTCCCCGGCTATGGTTGCCGGGGAATGGAAAGCGATGCGTAACCGGCTGATATTCCCGATACGGGATGAAGAAGGCATACTGGTAGGATTTGGAGCGCGTCGACTGACGGAGGTACCGGGCTCTCCTAAATATATCAATTCGCCGACCAGTGAACTTTATCGTAAGAACGAGCTTCTTTACGGATTGAATATCGCCCGCAAGGCAATTAGGGGAAAAGGATATGCCATACTGGTGGAAGGCTACAAAGACGTGCTGGCGATGCATGCAGCGGGATTCGGAAATACAGTGGCGCTTTGTGGAACGGCTTTATGCGACGGCCATATTGCGCTGCTGAAGAAATATACATCGCGGGTATTGGTGATGCTGGATGCGGATACGGCTGGAAGAAATGCTTCGGAAAAGGCCGTTTCGCTTCTAAGGATGCAGGGTATACGGGCTTACGGGGTAGAATTGCCGGAGGGGGAAGATCCCGACTCGTTGTTCCGGCTTTGGGGAAAAGAGCGGTTTACCGGTTATCTCCGGAAAAAGCTTGCAGAGAACTCGCCCTCGGAAGAGGCTTTGTTATTGGAACGTATCCGGACAGGGATACAGACGTTGTCTGGCATTACGGATATGACGGAAAGGATGCAGGCGCTTCGTCGCCTGAATACCGGGATTGCTCACCTGACCGGTCTGTCGCAGAGGCAGAAACGTCCGGCTACTATGGATTGGAGGTGGGCATGAAACGGGAAGATGAAAAAGACAAGAAAAAATCTGTGGAAGAAGAAGAGGAAAAGAAGTGGAAGAACCGCAGTTTTACCTGGATGGAACTAGGCGTGTTGTATAGTCCGACACTGACTCCCGCGGCTGCTTCCCGCCGGTTGAAAGCCTGGGTGATAGCGAATGGCGGTCTGATCCGTAGCCTGACAAAGACGGGCTGGAACCGTACACAACGTATTCTGACACCACGTCAGGTAGGGTGTATTGTGGAGGTGCTCGGGGAACCTTAAAAAAATGTGTTTATGATGAATATATCGATCCGGTTTAAGAAACTGATTCTGTCTGCCTGTTGGCTGCTGATGGCAGGCGGTCTTCACGCCCAACATTCGATGGGAGTGACGGGGTTATTGAATATCCCGACGGCGGATATGCAGGCGGACGGGACATTTATGGCGGGGGTGAATTACCTGCCGGAACAGATGCTTCCCGAGTATTGGGATTATAATTCGGGGAATTATTTCCTGAATATGACTTTTCTGCCTTGCCTGGAAATAGGGTATCGCTGTACGCTGCTGAAACTCAAGACCGGGAAGTGGAACCAGGATCGTTCGGTGTCGCTCAGGATACGTCCGCTGAAAGAGGGGAAATACTGGCCGTCGGTGGTCGTGGGGAGCAATGACGCTTTGACGACCGGACAGTTGAATACGTTCAGTGAAGTTACCGGAAACCGTTATTTCTCGTCGGTGTACGGAGTAGCGACGAAGCATTTCCTGCCCGGCGGTCATGACCTGGCATTCACGTTCGGATGGAATATCCCGTTCCGCAAACATGCCGTTCGTGACGGGGTTTTCGGAGGAATGAGTTATTCACCGGCCTTTTGCCGTCCGCTTTCCCTGATGGCGGAGTATGACGGAAACGCGGTGAATATGGGCGGGAGTGTCCGGCTTTTCAATCATTTTACGGTGCATGTGTTTTGCTATGACCTGGAAGCGGTGTCGTGCGGGGTACGGTACGAACTGGTGTTACTGGGTAAGAAAGGGGGCAGACCATGAGGCGGAGGTGTTGGATGACGAGTCTCCTGCTGTTGTGGGGGATGGCTGTGGCTGTACAGGGGCAGCATTCGCAAAATCATCTGCCTACGGGCAGGTCGGTGGAGGAAGCGGCAGAGCAGGTGTTGTTGTCGCTGGGTATGGAGGAAGTGAGGGTGGCACGGACCGATTCGGTTTGCACTGTCGCTTACGAGGATAATATTTACCGGGGGACTTACCGGGGACTGGCTGCGGTGGCGGAGAGTTTGCGGAAACTGCCGGAGGCGGAACAGGCTGTCCGATATGAGCTGGTGGTGTTGGATGACCGGATACCGCGGTTGCTGCTGACATTGCCCCGGGAGGTGGAGGCCCTGGAGGTCAGCTACGATACGGACGAGGCGATGCGCCGGTTGAAAGGAAAGGAGAGCCGGAACCGGATGGCGGGACGGGTCGATGTGGTCCTGTATCCGGAGTTGTTCCTGCAAAATTCGTGGCTCGACAAGTTGTATGGGGTGGCAGTCAATTTCTCGCCTGCCATCGAGATGGACCTTTGGAAAGGGGCGGTACTGACAGGGCAGGTGATATTGCCGCTTTATACGAATATGACGGATTATCGGAAATACATACGTCCGGGAGTGATCACGCTCCGGCAGGAGTTCCGTTTGCCGGGCGGTGTGCTGGGACGGCTGACGGCGGGTAACTTTACGGGTAACCGGATGGGGGTGGATGCTGCTTTGCGTTATCAGCCTGCCCGGGGACGGTGGATGGTCGGGGCGAATGTCGGACTGACCGGATCGAGTACCTGCTATGGCGGGGAATGGGTGGTGTCAACCTGGAGGAAAGTGACGGGATCGGTATGGGGACGATATAATGAACCGCGGTATGATTTGCAGATCGACCTGGCGGCTGTGCGGCTGGTGTACGGAGATATGGGGGCACGGCTGGATTGCCGTCGTCATTTCGGAGAGGTGACGGTCGGTGTGTATGGGATGCTGACCGGCGGGGAAGTGAATGGCGGTTTCCATTTTGCTATTCCCATTCCGGGGACGAAGCGGGGGAAACGCCGGGCGGTCCGTTTCCGCTTACCGGAATACTTCGCCCATGAATACAGGGCGCGACATGGTGGTTCCTACGGCGATGAGCTGCTGGGCTACAGCTATGAGGTCCGTCCCGATGAGAACGGCAGCCGGGGGTATGATGCACCGGACTTCGTTCGAAAAGAGGTTTTAAAGATCATTACAAGATAATAAAACCAACTGAACTCAAAATATATACTAAATATTAATATTAAACTTATCAAGTATGAAAACAACTAATTATTGTTCGTTGGGCCTGTTGGCTGCAACGCTGGTGTTTGGCGGATTATTTTTTAATTCCTGTAAAGACGATGAAGTGGAACCCGTTCCGGAAATCGTGGAAAACCCGCTGGAGAAAGATGCCTATTTCATCACCGGTAAGGTGACGGACGGGGTAAATGCCCTGGCTGATGTAGCTGTATCGGCCGGAAGTGTATCGGCGAAAACCGATGCAGCAGGTACTTATCTGATAGAAGTGACCAAGAAAGGTACATTTGAACTGAGCTTCGCAAAAGACGGCTATATCACGATCGGAAATGAAGTAACCATCGACAACGATGCCGATAAAGGAACCATCGTCTCTTATTCACAGGTATTGACAAAGAAAGCGGATGCTGTCAAAGTCGATCCGGAGAAAGATACGCAGGTGACTGCTTCGGAGGATGTCGATGTGGCTATCCCTGCCGGGGCTGTGAAGACGGAAACAGATGTGACGATTACTCCGTTTGTGCCTGCTGCCGATAAGAAGGTGAAAGAGGCTGCCGATAAGGCGATCGCTACTTCTACACCGGTGGAAACATCGTCTGCCCTCTCTTTGACCAGCCTGAGTTGTGAACCGGACGGTCTGACCTTCGACAAGCCTGTGGAGATAAAGGTGAAGGCGGAAGAGGCTGAGAACGGCGTTTATTTCACGAAAGCGAAACATTATGTAAACGGTACGGAAGAAGGGGAAGCCGATTTCGATGCGGAAAATAAATCGTATGTGATTCGCCTGAATGGTTTCTCCGTGCATGAAGTGAAGGTCGCTACCGACTTTTCTGCCGAACCGGGTAGTGAATCCGTTTTCTCCGAAGTGATAGATAACCTGGGAAAGACGACTGCCGTATCGAAGACGTTCTCTTTCAAGATGAAAGACGGCTGGAGGATCGTATCCAAGAGCGCAGGTGTGACAGGCGGTATCGAGGCAAAGCTGATGGCAGCCCTGACCAATACGTTATCCAGCGGTGAAGGTATCTCTGAAACGGAAATATCCAAAGAGGTGGCAGTATGCGGGGATATGAAGATGTCGGTTGCTTTCAAGCAGGCATTGGTGAAGTATACTTTCCAGGTAGAGACAAGTGCAGGGACTGAAAGCATTACTGCCGAAAAATACGGAACCGTGTCACAAAGCATCGAAAAGGAACAGGGTAATATGAAACCCGAACATAACTAAAACCCCGTAAATGAATATGATGAGAAAATATGTGACCTATCTGTTGGTGTGTGTGGCGGTATTTTTTACCGCCTGCACATCGACAAAAAAGATACTCTATTTACAGGATGTCGTCCCGTTGAAGCAGCAGGAGATCGAGCAGAAATACGAAGTGATTATCCATAGCGATGACCTGCTGGCTATCATGGTGAACAGCCGCGATCCGGAACTGGCACTGCCTTTCAATATGCCGATGGTGACCTATCAGCTGGGATCGAACAGTACCGGACAACAGCGCGTCTTGGGATACCTGGTCGATACGAACGGGGATATCGATTTCCCGATCCTGGGAAAGATCCATGTGGAGGGGCTGACCCGTATGCAGTTGACGGAGCTGGTGAAGAACAAGCTGATAGAAGGGGATCTGATCAAGGATCCGATCGTGACGGTACAGTTCCTGAACTTTAAGGTGTCCGTCATGGGAGAGGTGGGACGTCCGGGTAGTTTTACTATCTCCGGCGACCGTATTACGCTACTGGAAGCGTTGAGTATGGCGGGCGACCTGACCATCTACGGACGACGTGACCGGGTAGGCGTGATCCGTGAAAACAACGGAAAGCGTACGATCCTTTTCCACGACCTGCGCTCGGCGGAGATATTTAATTCGCCCTGTTATTATCTGCAGCAGAACGATATCGTGTATGTGGAACCGAATAAAGCGAAGTCGGGACAGAGCGGCATCAACCAGAATAACACAATCGGAGTCTGGGTTTCCGTCATCTCCCTCCTGACGACCATCGCAGTATTAATCTTTAAATAACCGGATGATCCAATGAATTCTGAACAAGAAACAACTTATCTGCGTGAAGAAGAAAACGAACTGAATCTGAGGGATCTTTTCAATATTGTCCGGGCTAACTGGTATTGGTTTCTCTTGTCTGTCCTGCTCTGTAGCGGGGCGGCATTCCTGTATCTGAAATGGGCACCGAAAGTGTATACGCGTACGGCTTCCGTTCTGATCAAGGATAATGCAAAGGGGGGCGGTCTCAGTGAGTCGGCTGCTTTTGAAGAGTTGAACATGTTCAATGTAAAAAGCAATGTGGACAACGAGGTACTGGTATTCAAGTCGAAGCGTTTGATGAATATTGTTGCCGAACGGCTGAATCTGGATGTCAGCTATACGGTGAAGGAGGGATTGCGTACGGTGGAGCTGTATACGCAGTCGCCCGTTGCCGTACAGTTTCCGGAAACGGAGGTGGTACAGGCGTTTTCTTTGACGGTGACCCCTTTGTCGGAAAAGGAGGTGATGCTGTCGGACTTCTCCACGGACGAAGGAAAGATGCAGAAGATCGCACTGAACGATACGGTAACTACACCTGTCGGCAAGCTGGTGGTGACTCCGACGCTGTATTACTCGGATAAATACTTCGGCAAGCCGGTCGCTGTCGGCAAGAAGAACCGGGAGGATGTCACTTTGAGCTATAGCAATGCGCTGCAGGTGGCACTGGCCAGTAAGACGGCGACGATCATTAACCTGACTTTGCAGGATGTCTCCATCCCGCGTGCGGAAGATGTACTGAACATGCTGATTGCCGTTTACAACGAGGATGCGATCAACGACAAGAACCAGGTGACGGTGAACACGTCCAACTTCATCAATGACCGTCTGATCATTATTGAGAAGGAGTTGGGGAGCGTGGATGCCGATATCGAGACTTACAAGCGTGAAAACCAGTTGACGGACATCAGTTCGGAAACGGGCATGTACTTGCAGGAAAGCAGCCAGTACAGCAAAGAGGGGTTGGGGCTGGAGAACCAGCGGACGCTTGCCAAATATATCCGCGATTATCTGACCGATCCGCATAAAAGTTCGGATCTGATACCTGCCAATACGGGCATTGCCGATGTGAATATCGAGGGACAGATCAGCGAGTACAACAACCTGTTGCTGAAACGGGATAAATTGATCAGCAACAGCAGTAACAAGAATCCGGTGGTGATGGACCTGAACAATTCGTTGAATGCGATGAAACAGACCATTATCCGGGCGGTGGACAACCTGATTGTCGGTCTGAATATCAAGATCAAAAATATCAAGGAGCGGGAGGTGCAGACGTCACGCCGTATCTCGGCAGTTCCGACGCAGCAGAAATATGTGCTGTCGGTCGAACGCCAGCAGAAGATCAAGGAAGAGCTGTATCTTTACCTGTTGAACAAGCGGGAAGAGAACGCCTTGTCGCAGGCGATTACGGAAAGTAATGCCCGTGTGATCGATGCGGCACAGGGAAGCCGGCTTCCGGTTGCTCCGAAGTCGATGATGATCCTGTTGGCGGCTATGGTGTTGGGGCTGGCTATTCCGGCGGGCGTGATCTGGCTGCAAGTGGTCATGAATACGACTGTGCGTACGCGTAAGGATGTGGAGGATGCCGTATCGATTCCGTTTTTGGGAGAGATCCCTTTGCGCGACAAGAAGAATAAGGATGAGATAGTCGTGCGTGAAAACGGTCGCGACAGTATCTCGGAGGCTTTCCGTATCGTGCGTACGAATATGGATTTCATGCGTGTGAAAGCGAAAGATATGAAAGTGGTGATGTTCACTTCTTTCAATCCGAATGCGGGTAAGACCTTTGTGTCGATGAACCTCGCCATGAGCTTTGCACTGACCAGCAAGAAGGTGATACTGATCGACCTCGATATCCGTAAGGGTACCCTTACAAGCCATGTTAGCGGCGCCGCTAACATGGGGGTAACTAATTATTTATCCGGGAAGGTGGATGATATAGATGCTATCATTCAGAAAGGGGAACTTGCGGAAAACCTGGATATTATCCATACAGGACCGGTTCCTCCCAATCCTTCGGAACTTTTGTTGAGCAGTCGTCTGGAGACTTTAATGGAGGCGCTGAAGGAACGGTATGACTATATCATTCTGGATAATGTGCCTGCCGGTATGGTTGCCGATGCTGCCATTGTGAATCGGGTGGCCGACTTGACTATTTATATCTTGCGTGCCGGATTGATGGACCGCCGTCAGCTACCGGAACTGGAAAAGCTGTACAGACAGGAGAAATTCAAGAATATGTGCTTGATCCTGAATGGTGTACGCTATAGCCATTCAGGTTATGGCTATGGTTACGGATATGGATATGGTTACGGGTATGGTTATGGGTACGGCTATGGAAATGAAAAGAAAAAATAATTATAGGTTTTCGTCATGTTGACCTGGATTGTACCGAAGAGAAACATTCTTTATACCACATTGCTTGAGGGAATGACAGATGTGCATGCACATCTGCTTCCCGGTGTGGACGGAGGATCGGAGTCTTTGATGGACTCGATGGCTGCCTTGAAGAGAATGAAGGAGGTGGGGGTGAAACGCATCTTCCTTACTCCCCATATCGCAGATGAGTGCAAGAATAATTCGCCGGAACTTTTACAGGCTAAATATTCTATTCTGAAAGAGTGTTGTCCGCCGGATATGGAATTATACCTGGCTGGCGAATATATGCTGGATAGTGGGTTTGATGCCCGTAAAAGGGGAGAAATACTGACTTTCCCCGGAAAGCAGATATTGGTGGAGACTTCCTGTTCGTCGGCTCCGGAGAGATTCCTGACATTTTTATTCGACCTGGTCCTGGAGGGATATAAACCTGTTATCGCGCATCCGGAGCTGTACCGGTATATGACGCAGGATGATTATTTTTTCCTGAAAGACAAGGGGTATAAATTTCAGCTGAATTTATTTTCGTTGGCCGGACTGTATGGGAAACTGTCCAGGACGGTTGCCCGTAATTTACTGGATAAAGGGTTTTACGATTATGTCGGTTCGGATTTTCGCCGGCTGGGTGATTATGAGAAAGGCTTGAAAAACCTGTATTTGTCAGCGAACCGGATACGGCAGGTCGGTGAACTGTTTGAAAATAACGATTCGCTTTGGCACAGCGGATCACTGCCAAAACAAATAATTTAATTTATAAGAGATATGATGAACAAAAGAGAGTTGATATATTCTATTGCAGAGCAGACGGGATATACGCAGACTGAAGTACGTAACATATTGAACACATTTATAAGTACTGTCTTTGAAGAGGTGAAATCGGATCATAAGGTGAGGATCGGAGGACTTGGGGTCTTTTCTCTTCTGTACCAGAAGTCGCGCCCTGTACGTAACCCGCAAACCATGGAGCCGATCGTACTTGCACCTAGAAATTCGGTGAAGTTCCGACCGGCAGATGATCTGGTCCGAAAGCTGAACGGGGAAGAAAAGTAAATATGATCAGAACCACTTGATCTTCCTGAAGACAAAGAATGCCAGTGCCGACAAGGTGATGGAAAAGAGTACGATCACGACAAATCCGTGCGGCAGTTCTTCTACATAGTTGATCACATTCATCCCGTAGAAGCTGGCTATCAGTGTCGGAACCATCAGGATGATCGATATGGAGGTCATGCGTTTCATGATGGTGTTCACATTGTTGGAGATGATGGAGGCAAAGGCATCCATCGTTCCGGTAAGGATATCGCTGTAGATGTTCACTGTGAGATGCGCCTGCTTCAACTCGGTTTCCACATCTTCCACCAGTTCGGCATCCATATACATCGGCTCCTGGAAAATACTTTGCAGCTTCGAGAGCATCACTTCATTTCCACGGATGGACGTATTGAAATAAACCATACTTTTCTCCAGCTTCATCAACCGCAGCAGGTCTTCGTTACGGATACTTTTCTCCAACGCTTTTTCGGCACGTGCCACTTCGTTGTTGATCTGTTTCAGATATTTCAGGAACCAGACGGCAGACGAATGGATCAGTCGCAGGATCAGGTCGTATTTATGACGTACGACGAGCTCTTTGCGCCGGCTGTAACGAATGAAATCGGGCAATAACTCCGTCTTATGATAACAGACGGAGATAATGATCTCGTTATTCGTGATGATGCCGATCGGGACAGTTGTAAAAGGAATACCGCTTTCGGTGCTCTGTACCGGGATACGCAGGATTGTCAGCAACCAGTTCCCTTCATACTCGATACGCGGACGTTCGTCGGTATCTTCGATATCGCTCAGGAATGATTGGGGTACGTGAAACTGGTTTAAAAGGTATTGGATATCTTCGGGGGTAGGGCATTCTACATTTACCCAGCAGTCGGGAAGCCACTTGTCTTTTTCCACAAAGCCGGCTTCACAATAAAGAAACGATCTCATTATTGCCTCCTTTCGTTGTTGATACGAACAGAGGTAATAAGAAACCTCCGTCCGCTAATTTTTACTTGTTAATGTTTCTCGCGGAATACTGTCGTCCATAATTAGTTAATTACTTTTTACGGCTGCAAAGGTAGAAAAAAGGAATGAATACCAAATAAAAATCGTATTTTTGGCATTCGAAAATTACTAAAGAGAATGGCAGAAGGAACTAAAAATACCGGAAGAGGAAACTCCGGAAAGGGGAAACAAAAACCTGTTGTAGTGTCTGATATGGGACGTCTGCAGCCACAGGCTCGTGAGTTGGAAGAGGCCGTTTTAGGTGCCTTGATGCTTGAAAAAGATGCTTATTCGATCATCAGTGAGATCTTGAAGCCGGAATGCTTTTACGAAAAGTCGCACGAGATGATCTATGCGGCTATTGTGGATCTGGCAGCCAGCCAGCGGCCGGTCGACATGCTGACGGTGACGGAGCAGTTGAGGAAGCGCGGCGAACTGGACCAGGTGGGCGGACCGTTTTATATCTCGCAGCTGACCAGCAAGGTTGCCAGTAGCGCGCATATCGAATATCATGCCCGTATCATCGCCCAGAAATACCTGGCGAGAGAGTTGATCTCTTTCACTGCGATGATCCAGGGAAAGGCTTTTGACGAAACGATCGACGTGGAAGACCTGATGCAGGAAGCGGAAGGAAAACTGTTTGAGATATCCCAGCGGAATGTAAAGAAGGACGTAACCCAGATCAATCCCGTTATCAAGGATGCGATGGATTTGTTGCAGAAAGCGGCGAACCAGAAGGAGGGTCTGAGCGGTACGCGTACCGGTTTCGATGCGCTGGATAAGATCACTTCGGGATGGCAGAATTCCGACTTGATCATTATTGCTGCCCGTCCTGCGATGGGTAAGACGGCGTTCGTTCTTTCCATGGCGAAGAATATGGCGGTGAATCATAATGTGCCGGTTGCTTTGTTCTCGCTTGAAATGAGTAACGTCCAGTTGGTAAACCGTCTGATCGTAAACGTATGTGAGATCCCGGGCGAGAAGATCAAGAGCGGACGTTTGGAAAGTTATGAGTGGGAACAGCTGGACTTCAAGATCAAGGAGTTGTATGATGCACCTATCTATGTGGATGATACGCCGAGTCTTTCGGTGTTTGAGTTGCGTACCAAGGCTCGCCGTCTGGTGCGTGAGCATGGGGTACGATGTATCATCATCGACTACCTTCAGTTGATGAATGCGAGTGGTATGAGTTTCGGTAGCCGTGAGCAGGAGGTAAGTACAATCTCCCGTTCATTGAAAGGGTTGGCGAAGGAGTTGAACATACCGATCATCGCACTGTCGCAGTTGAACCGTGGTGTGGAAAGCCGTCAGGGAGCCGAAGGAAAGCGTCCGCAGTTGGCCGACCTTCGTGAGTCGGGAGCGATCGAGCAGGATGCGGATATGGTTTGTTTTATCCACCGTCCGGAATATTATAAGATCACGGAAGATGAGCGTGGTAACTCGCTGGTTGGCCTGGCAGAGATCATTATCGCCAAGCATCGTAACGGTGCGACAGGTGATGTGCGTCTGCGCTTTAAAGGTGATTATGCGAAGTTTATGAATATAGATGAGGATGTAGCTGTGCGCGAATTTTCATCGAATATGAACAGTAGCGACCCGTTACCTCCGATACCGCCTGCCGGTGCAGATTTCCTGAACCAGGGCAGCAGCAGCGAGGTTCCGTTCTGATCAGTCGAGGATAAGATCATGTGCGGCCTGTTCCCGGATTTGCGAAGGGGACAGGCCGCATTGTTGTTTGGTAAACTTTGTCAGGTGTGCCTGTGATGAGAAATTCCAGTCGAGCGAGATCGTCAGGAAGGACTTGTTCGTGCTCCGGATATCGTCCAGCACACCTTCTGTCTTACGATGTAGCATCCATTGGTAAGCCGGTTCGCTGAAATGCTTCTTGAATTTGCGATTGAATGCCGACAGGCTGATATGAGCCAGGCGGGCAAACTCTTCCACATTCGTCACTTTCTTGTAGTTGGAGAGTACAAAATGGTTGAAATCCGTATCCCGGCTCAGGATCGGATAGAAGAAGGCGGCCAACTGTTCCTTCGCATAATAAGCCCTGAAAAGGATAAACAACTCCTGCAGTTTCATTTCCTGCAGGTGCTTGCATCCGATACCATTTTCCATATACTCGTTGAGCAAGTAGAGGAAAGTCTTTACCTCGCCCTGGAAAGGAAGTGTATTATAACTGTAAGTGATGTCTTTTTTGTGTTCCGATAAAGACTCCAGATGAATGCGGTTGCACAGCCTGATATCGTTGCTGAACCAACAGGCGACCACATGGGATGGCACTTTTATCTCTGCCGAATAGGTACTCCCCGCCGGTATCAAGGCGATCTCATTCTTTTGCAGGATATGCTTCTGGATCGAGTCGTTACTGAACTCTATCTCTCCATCCAGCAGAAAAAGGAGGATGGAGCGGGCATTATCCGGCTCGGTACATTTTACCCCGGGCTGCGGACGGAAAACCTGGAAAGTCCGTTGCACAGGGAACTGAAAATCGTTGCAGGCAACGTGTTCGTGTTTATAAAGAATTCCCATAATCGATAATTGCTTTTTGTATTTATCAGAATTCCACAAAATTAGATGTCGTCCTCTGATCTTTAAGTGCTATAACTAAGTTTGAATAAGACTTCCCAACGTATTATTCGGAATTAGAACAAAATCAGCTTGTGACAAAAGCCTATTTTGATGCTAAAAATCCTGTTTGTGTCGAAATTAGAAACATCATCCTGTTTTCTTGTTTCGAAAAACGCCTTATTCGCTGTTTCCCAGGACAACCTCTTCGATCATCCATGCCCAGAGGTTTGCCATGATCCGCGAATAGTTGTTTGTCAGGTTGCCGTTCGTGTTGTCGATCCGTGAGCTTTTCTTCAGGTCATTGCCGATGCCGACACCGAAAAATTGCATATCGCCGACATATACGATCCGTTTTTTCTTGTCTATCCCCATGATCATCCGGCCGTCGCCTCCCGGATTGGGTGTATAGACAGGAAGGCGGCCTGAACCATCGTCCCTGACTATGTCCTTGAAGACAATAAGCGGCACGATATCGGGATTATGTACCTCCATACGTCCCCACCAGACATCTTCCAGCCAGTATCCGCAACTGGTGATCTCGATATTTTCCGGTGCCGTGAAAGGACCTGTCCGGAAGAAATAACTATTGTCCGCATTGATATCAAACGAAGCGATCATATCCTCACGAACCGGGCCTGTGTCGCCGATCGAAGTGTTCGTTCCTCCGTTGTACCAGTAAGGTGTTACATCATCCCGCAGCAGTTTCAAGACCTGGTAATTGGTTGTTGTGGCATACTCGGGATGACCGTTACTATAACTGTCGGTGATACCTGGATCTTTCCAGTCGAAGCCCAGGACAAGCACCCTGTTCTTGCGTGCCCCGAGCCAGTCCAGTATGCGGCGGGCTGTGGCAGAGTCGGGGCGGGTGTTGTTGGACAGGACCAGGATATCTTGTTGCGACAGCTTTTCGTAAGTCAGCGCATCCTTGATCGTTATTCCGGGAGGGACGGAGGTGTATTCTATGCCTCCGAGTTGTACCATTTTTCCGGGACCGAAATGATTGTCAAGTATGGCACGCATGGCTTTAGCGGTCGTATGATGTAAACCGCCTATCTCGTCGGAGCTTAACACGCGGACGATCTCGTTGCCGTTTCTGTTGGCCGTTTGGGTGATCGTGATCAATATTTTCCAGCGGTTGACATGAATCATCATATATTCCGAGTAATCGGAATAGGTGGTATTCGCTTGTTTGGCACGGAACAGCAATTGTTTTTGTATTTTGTTGTAAGTGTCCGTCCCTTCGATCAGGGAAACTTCAAAACGGTTGCTCGACAAAGAGGTGGATAGTTTACCGCCATCAAGCGGATTACCTTCCGCATCCACCCATTGCAAAAGGTCGCCCGTCAGATCGGTGTCGATGTAGACAACCTCCTGCGAGCCCAACCGGTATTGTAGCTTGACATGACGGGAGGAAACGCCGTAATGATGCTCTCCGTCGAAATACATATCAGTGGTATTCTCATCCCATGGTTCGACGGTGGCGACAATACCCGACGGAACATTTACCGCAGCTTCTTCCGGTGTCTCCCAACCTGCAGTCGATACCTTCTGGATAACAAACATATACCGGTGGTTTCGCAGGATCTGTCCGAACGGATGTCCGGACGGCTTGAAATCGATCCGGTAATATACTGTTTTGGCAGGATGGACACCATCATCATAGATACCTCCGGCTACAAGGCAGGTCGCATCGCTGATCTGCTTTTCGGTAGTCGGAGCCGGGGCTTCCGGAAGATATATCTGTTCGATCGAAGTATCGCCACCTGTAATATTCTGTTGCGGCATGGGGAATCCGACTGGATAGAAAACCGACTGATCGGGTAGGGAAGGTGCATCGACTTTCGGCCCTCCTTCGCTGTTGACAGTCGTGTGGGCAGGGATAAGCTGCAGTTTATCGTACGGACGGAACACCTGTATGCTCTGCAAACGGAAATGTCCTGTCGCATCGTTATTATAGACATCCGCTCTCGCTACGGAGCGCAACATCCTGATCTGTATATCGGCATTGACCTGCCCTGCATCCAGTTTCGGAAGCGAGTATTCGCCGTACATCGGCAGATAGCCGGTGATCAGTTTCGGACTGCCGTTGCCGTTATCCAGTTCGTACACCAGCTTCTCTTTGAGACGGGTTTCCGTATCGCCTGCTTCGGGATATTTCTCTGCTATGGTTTGGCTGGCGTTGGCGATCAGTATGAGCTTGACCGGGTCGTTTGATGATTTGAGCATAGCGGTGAAGGTCGTCGTATTGCTGTTGGGGCGATTAATATTTATTCCTTCTACGCTGTAAAGAAACTGATATTCGGCATCCGCCGACTGCCGGGAGAGCACCAGTATACATATTTCTTCGATCTGTTCTTCCTGTTTCGTGCTCCGGGTTTCCGGCTTTTGGGCAGCAGGTGTGCTGATGGTCAGCCGGACTGCCATCCGGTCTTCCGTGTGCTTGCTGCTTCCTTCGCCGACAAACGTTTCGTCGGTACAGGAAACGGTCGTCAGACCGAATGTCAATAGAAGCAGTAGCCAGATTGTTGTCCGGTTGAAAGCTTGATATCTTTTATTCATAATTAATTACCATTCGACCCATTGCTCTGTCTTGTCCCAGGGGCTTGTTTTGATGTGAACACTGATCTCCTGGCGCAGGTCGATCAGCAGATTGGTTGTCCGGCCGGCCGGAAGAACAATGGGATTTCCATTTAAATCAGAATTTATACTAGCTATAAGTATGTCTTCTCCGTATTCTGCATCCGATCTTCTGTAAAGATTGACAGTCGCGTAATCCTCCCGGCTGCTGTCTGTATGGATCAGGTTGAAGGAGGAGGGAGAGACAAAATCGTTGTTTGCGAGCGTGATGCCGTTTTGCTTGATTACTATTGCATTCGGGATCGGTGTCCCTTTAAAATTATATCCGTTGTTGTTCAGATGGATCGTGAAGTAATAATCTACCGCCTTATGAAGGATAGGAAGACCCCGGACAGTCAGATACATCCGGGCATTTTTCCTGGAAATGATTATTTCTTCATTTCTGATCGGGGATTTAGAGGATTTGCTGATCTGCGCAAAGCCGAAAAAGAGGTCGTCCAATGTCTGAGACTGGTTTTCGTCTTCTTTGACGGATGCGGAGACTGTCGAGTTATCGAGGGTATTGGAAGGTTCCAGCTTAGTGATATACTGGTTCCCATCCAGGTTTCCCCAGACGGACAGCCAGTAGTGATCGATATTTTCGAGCGTGATGGGTATCGGTATTCTTTGCCGGATCTGGTTCGAGTCGGCTCTGACGGTGTACCGATATTGCTCGTCCGCATCAAAGACGAACAGATCGGCGTGGCTGACTTCTCCGGAGTCGGTGATATTTTCTCCGGTGAGTGCATCCACCACTTTTATAGTCACGAAATACTCTTCTTTACACTCCTGTAAACCTTCGCGAATACAGCTTGTCTGCCCCAAAATCAACAACAACAGAACGATAGTCCTGATTGTCGATCTTACCATTCTACATCCTGTACCAGCGGACCTTCCCAACCTTCGGTAGTGACAGTTACCTCGACTGCTGCCGGATCACCCGGACCGTCGGGATCGGTCGTTCCGCTTCCTAATTTCTTCAACGTTACATTTAGTATATAACGGGTGTTCCGTTTGATGAGTGTTCCGTCGGCGGTACCGGAAACGATGCTGTTGATACGGAACGGGAAATGGGTGATAGTCCCTTTATATGTTCCGCTGATGGTCAGCAAGGTTTCTGCTCCTGTTTCCTCGTTCGGGAATACATAGAAGAAATTATCGAAAGATTTGGCAGTTCCGTTCGGCTGATCGGTTGTGATGGCGTCCAACAGATAGTTGTCGGGTGTGGGGACAGCACTTTCCGTACCACCGAATCCGCCGTAAAACGGTATCTCAGACAGGACTGTCTTCGGTCCGATAGTCGCTTTCGACTTTGCTTTCTGGATACTGACATGGGTCAGGACAAACGGTTCGGTGTGTCCGGTTTCCGGGGTAATGGTGACCGAACCCAGTTCGATTTTGGCAACTACGCGTCTGATGCTTACGGTTACCGGGACAGGGCTTCCGCTGGTCAATGTCAATTCTGAGGACTCGCCGCTCATGACAAGACCTGTTGTTGCACGGTTCGCCGGGTTTTGTAATCCGAGGTCGAAAGTAGCCGTTTCAAAGTCAGTATAGTTGCTGACGGCTGGAAATCCGGCGGGGAGGTTGGCGATAACTACTACGCGTTTCGTACCGGCAGTATTCAGCCCGTCAACCTGTGTTGATCCTGCTATACCATTACTGACAGCACCGTCTACCTCTTTTTCCAATACGCCGCTGTTATAACTGAAAACGTAGACTTTATAGTTTACGATCTTCCGTTCGTCGGTTTCGGTATCCGAAGTGTTGCCCGTCGCTTTCGATGACAGGTTTTCACCTTTCAAAGTGATCGTGATAGATGCTTTCTCTCCGTTACCTCCTTCATTCATTTCGTCGTTGCTGCAGGCACTCAATAAAGCCAGTGCAAGCATTCCTGTGATTAATTTACTCGTTGTTCTCATTTTTTTAATAGATTGAAATAAACACTCTTTATATTATTTATGGTTTTGATTCTGCAAATCTACGATGTTGCAATAGTTCTGCTCTTATATAAAAGTGGCGTTCGTTTATATATTCCGATCTAATAATATAAATATTTAAAGAACAATTAAATATGATGGCGTAAAAATCAGTGGTTAGGGAATATATTTGGCAAATGTATGGTGTTTATATTATTCGTATTCCTTATCTTTGCTTCTGTTTAATTAAAACATGAATAACTATGAAAATACAGATTAAAAGCCCTCCGTACCCTAAATCTCACGAATATATGTTTCGATGACTACTGAATGGCAGTTTGAAATACTTTCAGCTGTAACCCCTTTGGATTATATGAAATCGTGGTAATATTTCTATTATTATTGTTGTATCAATAGAAATATTACTACATTTGTAATGTAAAACAATAAGTGATAGTTATGAAATCAACAGAACTTCACAGACGTTTTATTGCGGCAGGATGGAAATTCCTTTATGCCGAGGGTTCTCACTATTTCTATGAAAAGAACGGGATTAAGTCAGAACCGATTCCTTACCATGGAGCAAAAGAAATGGGTAAGGGATTAGCGAACAAGATTATTAAAAAGTATGGAATTTAAGCCTCATACTTCAGTAAGGATAAACAATTAAATGAAAGATATGGAAACGATTAAGATTGTTATTGAGAAGACTTCCGATTATTTCAGTGGCTATTCTGATAACTGTGATGGCATCTATGGAGCTGGCGACAGTATTCAGGCTGTGAAAGATAATATACTGGAAGCGATACGACTTATCAAGTCCGATCTGCCGGTTTCACAATGGCCGGATCAAATAAAAGGGGAGTATAAGTTGGAATTTAAACTGGATGTACAAAGCTTTCTGGAATATTATTCCGGTATTCTTTCCCTGTCGGGTCTTGAAAAGATCACAGGCATAAATCAAAAACAATTATCCAATTATTTGAACCATAAGAGCAAACCTCGCCGTGAACAGGTCGAACGTATCTCCAACGGACTACATAAGTTCGCGAACGAACTTCTTAGTATAACTTTATAGTCATATCTTGATACCATTATTTTTGTTTGCTTTATGTTACCTTTGTGATTGTTGTATGATATAATATCAGGTTTATGAAACGTCCGGAAATAGTGAAAGCAATAAAGAAAGTATTAAAACAGGTGGCTCCCGATGCTACTGCAATTCTTTATGGCAGTGAAGCACGTGGCGACGCACGGCCTGATAGTGATATAGACTTCTTCCTTTTCCCAATTTCCCTATAATTTCCCCTTTCACAGAAAAAATAGAACAGACTTGCAGATGAATATGGACGGTATCAAAGCCGATGCTAATGATACAATGGATATCACGGTCCGTTTCAAAGTAAAAGATACACCCGAAGACGTAGCCCGCTTGATGGATGAATATAATAAACAGATTTAATAATCTTAAAAATCAAAGATCATGAATGAAGAAACAAAGAAACAGGAAAATCCCGAACAGGAGCCTGAACAAGGTAATTCTGCTGGCAAGCCAGTAGTGGAGCAAGCGATTACAAATCTGATAAAAAAACCTCAGGTTCAATCTGTAGATGGTGGCAATGATACACCCGCACCAAATCCTGATCCCCAAAAGAATGTTGGTGATAGTGCGGCTGATAAATTCAAAGGATTACCTATGCGTGAATTAATCGGTGGCCCGTTGTTTGCCGCTGCTGAGGCACAGGAGAAGCTTGCTGCTATTGCATTAGATGCATTCTATGGAGAGGGTGAAGAAGGAACAAAGGGAGATACACGTATCTTAAAGTTCAAACTAAATCGCCCTGTTGAACAAGACGGAGCAATTAAACCAATGGAGCAAACAGTGGAGGCCCCCTTTATCGGATTAGTACCTATTCCATCCTTGTTGATTGACCGTGTCGATATCGATTTCCAGATGGAAGTGACGGAGACAAATTCAGAAAAGTCTACCTCCTCTGCAGATGTATCCACCAATATTCAGCCAAATGGTTCTTCCCGTGAAAATACCCGTTCAACGAATCAGACTGCAAAGTATCAGGTGCATGTGTCAGCCAGCCAGCAACGTCAAACTGAAGGTTTATCGAAGCTGATGGATATTATGGCAAGTTGCATCGAGCCGATACCGGCATCAGCTAAGCCTGAGCCTGACCCTAAACCTGAGTCTTAAAGGTTTTGATAATTAATTGTTTAATCAGGAAGAGGACGGGATGTGAGCGTCCTTTTCTCTTTTTAAATTGAAAAACACATGATGGATAGTGTTGAAAAATTGGTGTTCTATGGGGAATAGAAAAAATCGTTCGATTTGCCTGTCTCTTCCTATACGCCCGGTTTGCTGGCTTCGCCGCTTCATTTTTGGATACCCGAATTTGTAACTTTTCTTGCGGGGAAGGAGCTGATTATGCAGGAGGCATTGTTCTCTACAGCGATTGATGGGGAACGTTGTGCGGAAAGACTAGGAGGTGTGCCTAAAAAACAAATAGTAAGCGAGTTTTTGTTTTGACACACCGCCTTCCTAAAATCAAGATCAACTATTTATTTGTTTTTCGATCTCATTCAGCAGATTAACCCTTTCCAGAGAGAATGTGTTATCATGTGTCTGTAGATATTCCAGCAATTCTTTTGCCCGGCGGAGTATATTTGGTTGGTTCTTCGGTTGCAGGTAGCTACTTTCGATCAAGGTTTTGATCGCTATTTCAAGACGTAGGATACCGTTCTTCTCTTCGCTGTCGAGGAAACGGAGGATATCGTCGGGAGCTGTTGTCATCAGGAAATCCTGATCTAGTTTCAGGTTCTCGAAAACGGTCTGTATCAGCTCCGGATTCTTTCCGGCAGCATTGTTATTTCGATTGAAGATTACCTGGGCAATCATCTTGCCCAGTTCTTCTATCTGTACCATGATTAAATCTCTTTTCAGCATATTGGATGAATTTTATTCTATTGTAACACTAATGATCCGTATATCTTTTTTGGGGCGGTCATATTGATCTTTCGGCTGGTTGGCAATAACATCCAACACATCGAAGCCTTCTGTCAGTTCACCGAAGATCGTATAAATACCGTCCAGATGATGGCATCCGCCGACTGTCGTGTATGCTTTCCGTTCTTCTTCTGTAAAGATCAGGTGACCCGGTGTCGCCAAAATCATGGAATCGATTTGGGCATTCACTGCTGTTACTCGTTTGTTATATTCCCGTTTGTTGCTTTGTTTCAACATTTTCAGGTCTACGGCAACAGGACGGTAGAATTTATCCAGCGCCTTTTTCCGTATATCCTGGTTGGCGATCAGCTCCAGAGTATCCAGTTCCCCGTTGCGATATACTTTTCCCTGTACGATAAAGAATTGCGACATATCCGATTTCTTTTCCGGATTGACATCGTCATTCTGGCGCGGGGCAGCGAGAGCACCTCTCTTGTGGAAATATTTATCTTTCAGCTCCGGCATGATCTCCGCTGACGAATCGCCGAAACCACAACGTGCCCCGGCGGGAGCGTTTTTTGAATCGGGCGCTCCTCCCTGGATCATGAACTCTTTGATGACACGGGTAAAAAGCGTACCGTTAAATTCACCCTGCTGGGCGCGATTAATAAATGTACGTACATGATTCGGTACATCGTCGTATAGCCGGGCCTTCATGGTCCCGACGTTCGTTTTGATAGTCACTGCTTTTTCTGAGCTTTGAGCGTTAAGACTTGCAGCTGCCAGTAAGAAAGCCAGTGTCAAGCTGTATAATCTTTTCATGAACATTTATTTTTTTCTCGGGTAAAGATAGTGTTTATGTTGTTAAACACAAACTTAATGGCTACCTTTGCGAACTTTATTTGATGGCGAAAAGATTTTTTAATATAATATTATGAATTGGATCAATGATTTGTTATGGGGAGAAGGCATTGGGCACTCCATCCTGCTGCTGTCGTTTGTTATTGCGGCGGGTATTCAGTTAGGAAAAATTAAAGTGTTTGGTGTATCGCTGGGGATTACACTGGTTCTGTTCGTGGGGATTATTCTCGGACACTTTGGTTTTACAATCAATCACAATGTGATTCACTTTTTCAAAGAATTCGGTTTGATACTGTTTGTCTACTCGGTGGGTATGCAGGTTGGTCCGGGATTCTTCTCTTCATTTAAAAAAGGAGGTGTTACATTGAATATGCTGGCTTGCGGAATTGTATTTCTAGGAGTTCTTACAGCTATTATTCTCCATTATGTTACGAATATCCCGATGTCGACGATGGTGGGGATTTTGTCAGGTGCAGTAACTAATACTCCTGGTCTGGGTGCGGCACAACAGGCTTATTCGGACATGCATGGAGTTACAGACAATACGATTGCATTGGGATATGCTGTTGCTTATCCATTGGGTGTGATTGGTATTATTCTTTCCATCATTTTTGTTCGTTACGTCTTTCGTGTCAATTTCGATAAGGAAAACGAACAGTTGAATAACGAAGATACTTCGCATGCTAACGAGGCTAAGCCTGTTTCTTTGATTGTAAAGAACCCGGCAGTGTTTGGTAAAACAATCGGAGAGTTATCTGCTTTATTGGAACATCGT
Organism: Parabacteroides chongii; assembly: GCF_029581355.1. NCBI lineage: Bacteria > Pseudomonadati > Bacteroidota > Bacteroidia > Bacteroidales > Tannerellaceae > Parabacteroides > Parabacteroides chongii. Next base: position 4,242,188 of record NZ_CP120849.1, read on the forward strand.
GATTTTGTTATATCTCGTATATGGCATGACAGTAACAAGCAAATAGAGATTGCTTCAGCCAATGTCCGTTTGCAAGAAAATGATAAGATATTCGTTATTACAACTGAACAGGATGCGGAAACGATTAAAACCTTTGTCGGCGAAGAGATCGATATGGAGCGTAAACAGTGGATTCGTATGGAAAGCCAGTTTATCAATCGCCGTATCCTGATCACAAAACCGGAGCTGAATGGTAAGCGTTTGGGGCAACTAAAATTACGTAAATTGTATGGAATCAATATTACCCGTATAACCCGTGCCGGTGTGGATTTGGTGGCAACTCCGACTTTGACGCTTCAGGTGGGCGACCGTGTGAATGTAGTGGGTACTGAAACTGCTGTAACCAATGTGGAAAAGGTGCTGGGTAACTCTATGAAGCGTCTGAACGAACCGAATTTGATCACTATTTTTGTCGGTATCGCTTTAGGTATTATCCTGGGAAGTATTCCTATCACTTTCCCTGGTATTCCTCAGCCGGTAAAACTTGGATTGGCAGGCGGTCCGCTGATCGTAGCTATCCTGATCAGTCGTTTCGGATATAAGTATAAGTTAATCACCTATACGACTCAAAGTGCCAACCTGATGTTGCGTGAGATCGGTATTACTTTATTCCTTGCCTGTGTCGGTATCAGTGCAGGAGACGGTTTTGTCGACACGATCGTAAATAATGGAGGTTTCGCCTGGATCGGTTATGGTTTTATTATTACTACTGTACCTTTGCTTATCATCGGTTGTATCGGTCGTTATTTCTGCAAAGTAAATTATTTCACGTTAATGGGTCTGATTGCCGGTAGTACGACCGACCCGCCTGCATTGGCTTATTCCAATGCAACGGCAGGAAATGATGCTCCTTCTGTGGGTTATGCAACAGTTTATCCGCTGACCATGTTTCTGCGTGTGTTGACTGCACAGTTGCTGATATTGTTCTTTGCGTAAACAAGTAAATTCAATAAATATTCGCCATACTCACCAATGGTTCGTATAATTTCTCGATATCCTGTGCATCAATTTCTAGTGTGAGTTGGTCGCCAGGCAGGATCGTTTGGCCGGCAGGAGGGAAGTCCTTGCGGTCGCGGTGGATGTTGATGATGATACAGTTGTTTGGCAGGTGTAGTGTGTTTACTTGTTTCCCGTCGAAATAAGAACCTGCCATCACTTCAACATCGAGCTTTAGCCGTTTTTCCTCCTGGAAGATCGGCTTTTTGATCATCTCTTCGTAAAACATCACATTGAAAGGCTTTATTTCCAGAAGTTCCGTGAAATAGTAAGTTAATCCTCCGACAACGATCGAAGGGTAGAAAACTTCGAAATGACCGGTAATCTCTGTGATCAGAATAATGGCAGTGATAGGAGTACGCACTACGGCAACTAGAAAAGCAGCCATCCCGATCAGCATGACATAACTGATATTCTCCGGTGCTATAATGCCCTGTTGTACCAGTAACAAGGCACATATCTTTCCCAATAATCCGCCGGTAACCAATGTCGGGATAAAACTTCCTCCCGGGAGTCCCGATGAAAAAGAGTAGACGGTGAATACCATATGCAGCAACATCATTCCGGTAATCCATAAAATACTTTCTTTTCCGCCTAATGCCTGTTGCATCAGGAACTGTTCGCCGCCGCCGGTCAGGTCCGTCAGTGTCAATGAAATGGCATATGCCATGATCAGTAACCCCAGCAGCTTGATATATTCAGGTTGTTTTATGGCAGGATACAGCCTTTTCACATAAAGCATCAGCAATGAGTAGAACTTGCCGAAAACGGAGACGATAACAGCGAACAGGAGAAATAGCTTGAGTTGTACTTCGAATGAAAGATCCGGAGCGACAGCATTTATTTCGTGGTAAGGATTTATTGGAAATATCATATTGGCAATGCCTCCGGCAACAACCCCTGCCAGAATGGTCGTGATGGCTGTCTTGGGAGCATCGAAACGTTCGATCGACTCGATCACCAGGGTGGCAGCGGCTAATGGAGCGGCAAAAGCTGCCGCCAATCCGGCACCTGCCCCTGCTGCCAGCAATTGTTTCCGTTCACCGCTCAGGATATGTCCCCATTTGCCGACGAGGTCACCGATGTACGATCCCATCTGGACAGACGGTCCCTCACGTCCCATGGACAGACCGCTGCTCAATGTCAGTACTCCACCGGCAAACTTAGCCAGCAATTGTCGTAGAGAGTGCTTGTATACGATCCTGCCATTGATCGCCCCTCGTGTCTGTGAAATACCTCCACCCGATATATAAGGCCAGCGTTTTACCAGCCAGGAAACGAAAATGAGTACGCCCCAGAAGATGAAAAATACGATAACGTGAAGATACCAGGGAGGAGACGACTCGAAGAAGTCTTTCCGGTAGTTGTAGAAAAGCTGTAATAAATAGTGATAAGGAACTGCTACCAACCCGGTTAGCAACCCTACGATAAGGCTCACGAAATAGAGCCTGGCATCTACCAGTTTCAGCTTTAATATCCTCCAGTTTACCTTCATAAGCTCGATAAAAACAAGACTGAATTGGCTTTGGTTTAGAGAAAATAGTATCTTTGTGTATTGTTGAATTAAAATAGAATAGATTATTATGGATACCCCGAGATACAAAACGATTATCAGTGTATTAAACTCATCCTGTGAAGGTTTCGATGAATATGTAGAAATGAGCAAGCGGATCAGCCTGTTTATTGAAACAGACGGAGCAAGTGAATCCGGCGGGATGATGGATGAAAGTTATATAGGGCAGTTTGCTGTTCTTCAAGATAAGCTTTATAAACTGGCACTGGAAAAGAAAAAGAACGAATCGTGTTAAAAGTGTTATTATGAAAAAGAAATGGTTGTGTTTGATTTTTAGTTTAGGACTGGTGGTGCAAAGTGGGTTTGCACAGGAAAAAACGCTGAAGATGTGGTATGACGAACCTTCGGACGACTGGATGAAATCGTTGCCCATCGGCAACGGACGGTTGAGCGGAATGGTGTTCGGAGGCATAGAAAAAGATAATATAGCCTTCAACGAGATCACGCTCTGGTCCGGACAGCCCGATCCGGAACAGGAGAAACCTTTCGGAAAAGAGGCATGGAGAAATATACAGCAGATGTTTCTGGATGGTAAGTTGGAAGAAGGGAATGCCCTGGCTTCGGAAAAGCTGGTCGGCGTTCGCAATTCTTTTGGAACACATGTCCCTTTCGGTGATATAGAACTGACTTTCAAGCAAGGAAACGGAGCGGTAGAAAGTTATATCCGTTCGCTTGATCTTGCCAGGGGAGTTGCATCCGTAACCTATCAGCAGGGTGGTGTGACCTATACTCGTGAATATTTTTGCTCCAATCCGGCTAATGTTCTGGTGGTACGTCTTAGTGCATCAGAGAAAGGAAAACAGCATTTGGAAGTCGGTTTGAATCCGTTAAGGAAATCTGTTGTAACGACGGAAGGAGATGCCGTCTCTTTTTCCGGACAGGTAGATTTTCCAACCTTTGGTCCCGGCGGTGTAAACTTCTACGGGAAAGTGAAAGTCCTGGCAGAAGGAGGCACTATCAGACAGAATAAGGAAAGCCTGTCTGTGGAAAATGCCGATGAAGTAGTCCTTATAGCAGACCTTCGTACGGATTTTGTGCCGGGAGATATGAAGGAGATGGTTTTGTCTACAGTGGATGATGCCGGAAAGAAAGGAGTTGAAACATTAAAGCAGGAACATGAAGCGGATTTCAGTCGCCTGTTCAACCGTGTCGCTCTTTCTTTGGGTACAGCGAAGAATGATATTGCTACGGATGAGCGTCTGAAATTGCTGAAAGAAGGGAATAACGACCCGGATCTGATAGCCCTGTTTTGCCAGTACGGACGCTATCTGTTGATCTCCTCATCACGCGAAAATTCTCCGTTGCCAGCCAACCTTCAGGGAATATGGAACGATAACCTGGCATGCAATATGGAATGGAGTTGCGACTATCACCTGGATATTAATACACAGCAGAACTACTGGGCTGCCAATGTCGGCAATCTCAGCGAGTGTAATGTTCCTCTGTTCAATTATATAGGTACATTGGCCGAAGCCGGAGCAAAAACGGCAAAGACTGTTTATGGCTGTGACGGCTGGGTCGCTCATACGATGGCGAACGTATGGGGATTTACAGCTCCGGGCTGGGGAACAGGCTGGGGACTTCATCCTACGGGCGGTGCGTGGCTGGCATCTCATCTATGGGATTATTATCGTTTTACTAAAGACGAAGTGTTCCTGCTGAGAGCCTATCCGGTTCTGAAACAATCTGCTTTGTTCTTTCTTGACTATATGATAGAAGATCCGAATAGCGGTTATTTGGTTACCGGACCGTCTACTTCACCCGAAAATGCATTCCTTTGGAACGGCAAACAGTTGCCGCTTTCCATGATGCCGACTTGTGACAGGGTGATTGTTTATGAGATATTGAATGCCTGCCAGAGCGCTGCAGAGTTATTACAGGTAGATGAAGAATTAAGAGGTCGTGTGATCGATGCTCTCGACCGGTTACCTCCTTTTAAAATAGGGAAATACGGCCAGCTTCAGGAATGGCAGGAAGACTATGAAGAGGCTGTTCCTAACCACCGCCATACCAGCCATCTGCTGGCTTTGTATCCGTATGCACAGATAACACCGGAAGAAACACCCGAGTTGGCAAAAGCCGCTGCTGTGACTATCGAACGGCGCTTGAATGCAGCCGACTGGGAAGATGTGGAATGGAGCAGGGCGAATATGATTAATTTCTTTGCCCGTTTGAAAGATAGCCGGAAAGCCAGGGAAAGTGTGCTGGGGTTGATCAACGACCTGAGCCGTGAGAATATGCTGACGATCTCTCCGAAAGGCATAGCCGGTGCTCCGACGGATATATTTGTTTTTGACGGAAATGAAGCCGGTGCTGCCGGTATTATGGAGATGTTGCTTCAAAGCCATGAAGAATATGTGGAACTTCTCCCATGCTTGCCGGAAGAATGGAACACTGGCAGTTATAAAGGTTTGTGTGCCCGCGGAGGTTTTCAGGTAGATCTATCCTGGAATGACGGAGCCGTAAAACATGCACAGGTTACAGCTACAAACGATAACACCTTAAAGTTGAAGTTACCCGAACGGACCGGACGTGAGAAATATTATAAAAACAAGAAAATGTTCGATCCGATCCTTCTCCCTTATGGCATCGTCAGAGTAGATTTGCAAAAGGGAGATATCTTTGAAGTCGCTTATAATTGATTGAAGTCTGATGCCGGGTTAATCCAGCATCAGACTCATATAGGCTTCCCGGTTCGGGTATCCCATAACGATCCGGGTAAATGTTTGAATATCCATATCCTTCAGGTTTTGTTCCGTAAAAGGACTCTCCTTATGCGTAGACAGCCAGTGGTGTCTTAACCGTTCGGTGTCGATAACGCGTGCCATGCCGAAGGGACGTGTAGCCGGTACGACCGGAGGTGTTTTGTAAGTCGCCCGGTTCACATTGTTCTGTAAGGTTGCTTCTTGCAGTAAAAGGTTTGCTACCCGGTCGTCATCGTAGAAGAACTCTTTTACATATACCTGCTTTTTCTCTTTCGGAAGCGTAGCGTCCGGCGGGAGAACGAAAGCCATGCCGATCGGCTGGTCTTTTTCATTCAAAGCGGTAAGCATTTGTCCTCCGTCCAGTTGCAAATCGCGCAGGATCGTAATGAAATCGTCCTGGGTATGCAGGACACAGCATTTTCTTTCACGGATTTTCCGGTTGAAGTAATCATATAATTTATCGATGGAAGGGACTTCCGGCGGAACGACTGTGATCTGCGGTGCATAGACCGGTGTCTCCGGACGTATGTAAAGCTCTTCGGAGCAATCGAACGCTTCCGTATATCCTTGTTCCCTGTAATAGTCGAACAACCAGGGATCAGCGGGGATCAGGGCGGTTACGGCAACCGACCGGTATTTCATTTCTTCAAATGCATTCTGCAAAAGTTCCCGCATAAGACCTTTACCCCGCATGGATGGGAGGGTGCAAGCTCCGGAAATATAAGCCACGGATATCTCTGTACCGTAATAGGTCATTGTGTAAGGCAGCATCTGCAAGGCAGATACCACCTGTCCGTTCTTTTCGATGACCAGTGTGTTTTCTTCTTTGTACACCCGGTCGAAATAAAGGCGAATAAACTCTTCCGAATCATTGAACGAGAGACGCCATAGATCGATTATTTGCTGCTTGTTCATCTTGTTTATTGTTTTGCGTTTTCTTAATCGCGGCACTCTTCTCTAATAGTATGACCGGGTTGTAAGAAAGTTTTGCTTGCCGCAACCCCGGGATACCGAGATCCTCTTCGCGGTTCACGTAGATGAATTTTTCCGGCAGGCGTGAAGCGAATTCCTGGTTGATAACAGTGTAAGCCCCTTCATAGTTCACATCCGCTTTTTCTACATGTACTCCGAACGTGTCATGGTTGATCGGTGCTCCGAAGGTGAAGGCGATTACTTTCCCGTCTACCAGCAGTGCACCTCCGAGTAAGCCCAGTTCGTCGAAGTGGTTGAGTGCGTACGTCATGGAAATACGTTCGTAGTTCAAGTCTTCGGCATCGTCTTCCGTCTTGTTTGCCTTGTACCAGGTACATTCCAGTTTCAGGCACTGCGTGATCAGATCGGGAGTGATAGGCGCATATTCGTATTCATACCTTTTTTTGAAATTATTAATATGGTTGCGCTTCGACTGATACTTTTTGCCTTTCAGCAAAGACAGGTCTTCACGCAGGTAGATATAGTCGAAATAATCGCGTTCGGGGATATAGAAGAATCCGCCGGGCAGCGCCTGTTCCAGCATATCTTTGGCATCCGGTGTGACACCCAACATGCAAAGCGGGTGCCCATGTGCCAGGGAGTCCGTTTCGAGTAACTCCAATGCATGTTTCAGGTCACCCCTTCCGGCAGGTGTCATGTAAACGAGACGGCTTTTATCTTCTATCCAAAAACGGATCAGCAAAAAATCGTCGACAACGGCAAATTCGGTTTCATACAGAAAACGCCAGCTGCAAATGTTGGCAAACGAGTAATCGCAATTGCGATAGTTATGAGGATAAATGAATGATGTGATAAGCTCTTTATCCTCTATTTTAATTGGTTTAAAAGGAATCTTCATACTTTTCTTTTTGTCGTACAAATATAAAACTAATAAGTGTCCGCTAATGTTTAAAACGGAAATATTAAAGGCAGTACAAAGATCATAATAATTCCCATAATAATCTGCAGGGGTAACCCGACTTTCACATAATCCATAAACGTATACTTACCTGCCGACATCACAAGCGCATTGGGCGGTGTGGAGAATGGCGAGGCAAAACACATACTGGCTCCGACCGTTACAGCAAGCAGGAACGGATAAGGACTTACGCCTAAAGAAAGGGCTGACTGTAAAGCGATAGGTGCTACCAGTACGGCTGTTGCCGTATTACTGATGAACATCGTCAGTAGTGAAGTCGTGAAATAGATACCCGCCATCAGGACAAGCGGTCCGTAATTACCCAGGCCCCCAACCAGCTTTTCAGAGATCAGCGACGAGGCTCCTGTCTTTTCCAGTGCCAGCGACATCGGTAGCATGGCGGCGATCAGGACGATACTTTCCCAGTTGATCGTCTTATACGCATCTTCCACGTTCCGGAAACATCCGGTCAGTACCATTAATATGGCAGCTATCAGCACGGCAGCGACAGGTGGGATAGGTATAAAGTCGAAAACCATGGCTGCGATCATCAGGATCATGATACCGGCAGCAACGGGCGCTTTGTAGTCGAGTGTGACTTTGGATGCCTCTTCGACTGGTTGTCCCAATACTACCCATTGCGATTGTTTCTTGCTCATACGGGCAATATCATCCCAGTTCCCTTGAATAAGCAGAAGATCACCCGCGTGCATCTTTACATCTTTTACGTCGGACAGGATATACTCGTTACCCCGTTCTATTCCCAGGATATTGACGGAATATTTATCGCGGAAACCGGAATCTTTGACAGCCCTGTTGATCAGCTTGGAATCGGGCAACAATAAAACTTCTGCGATGCCGATTTCACGGATGCTCAGTTTTTCATTATCGCCGGTAAATTCGGAAACCTTGGATTCGGTCAGGTCCAGATGATTTTCTTCTACGAACTTATTAATATTATCGAAGCTGCCGAATACATATAATATATCTTCTTCCTGTATTTCGGTATTAGGACCTGCCAGCTTTTGGTCGACTGTTTTCATGAAACGGCTCTGTGAGGAAGATTTACGTCTGATCTCCAGAATCGTCAGATTGTATAGGCTGGTGATGTTCAGTTCCTGTAGTTTCTTGTTCCGTATTCGTGAATCTTTATGGACACGTACACGGTACAGATTATCGGAAAGGCTATACTTGTTTGCCAGTTCCTGCGGTGAACGTCCGGTAGACGCATCGTTCTTTTTAGTATCTTCTTTTTTGGAAAGGAACCATTTGCTGAGCGGGATCAGGATAATGATACCGACAGTTATACAGACAATACCGATCGGAGTGAATGAAAAGAAGGACAGGTCATTATAACCTGCATTGGAAAGTGCTTCCTGCACAACAAGGTTGGGAGGAGTACCGATCAGAGTCGCCATACCTCCCATACTGCTTGCAAATGCCAGCGGCATAAGGAAACGGCTCGGGCTGATATTGGCATTTACAGCCATGCTGACAACGATAGGGAGCATCAGGGCTACGGTCCCTGTGTTGCTGACGAAAGCCCCGATAAAGGCTGTCACCAACATGATCAGAATGAAAAGTTTGATCTCGCTGGTACCTGCCAGCTGCAATATTTTACTGCCGATCATTTTTGCCAGGCCGGTCTTGAAGATCGCACCGCCTACCACAAACAACCCAACCATCATGATAACGACGGAATTGGAGAAACCAGAAAGGGCTTCTTCGGGAGTCAGGATGTTGAACACCATTAAAAGGACCAGGGCACATAGTGCAACAAGGTCAGAACGTATTTTCCCATTAACAAAAAAGACTGCCGACAAGGCTAGAATAATAAGAGTTGTTATCATAAAATGTTTTTAAGATGGTTTTTACTAAAGATAAAATCCCACTGTAATATAAACCGGAAAGTTCGTTTATATGTTTACCCCAATACTTATTTTAGTACAAAAATAGTAGAAACAATGGAATGACGGAGAAAATACATAAATAATTGCATGGCAATGATGAAAATACTATCTTCGCAGGATTGTTAACAACGACTGATGTGAAGAAATGAAGAAGTGTTTTTATCTTATTGTGGCCTTATTGTGTTTTAGTCTGTCTGTTTCCGCTGCTCCGATATCCCGTATCAAGGGGAAAATTGTGGATGCCGGAACAAATCAGCCATTAGATTTTGCGGATGTGCTCCTGTTTAAAAAAGGAGAGAGTAATCCTGTGTTCCATGCTTTGCCTGACAGGGACGGAAGTTTTGGTATTACAGATGTGCAGAACGGAGAATATAGCCTGATGATCCGGCTGGTAGGGTATGATCTGTTTACCCGTCCGGAGATCGTGCTGGCATCATCGTCTGCCATAGTCGACCTGGGAACGATTGCCATGAAACCGCTGGAAGTCGGTTTGGCGGAAGTAGAGGTCGTAGCGCAGAAAAAGCAGGTGATATATAAGCTCGACAAGAAAGTGATCGAAGCCTCTTCGAATATGCTGGCGAGTGGAGGAACGGCTGTCGATATTCTGGAAAATACACCTTCTATCCGTGTGGATGCGGAGGGGGAGGTCTCTTTCCGTGGGAGTACAGGCTTTGCTGTTTATGTGGACGGTAAGCCGAGTGTTTTCAGCGGGACCCAGGCTTTGGAACAGATCCCTTCCGGACATATTGAAAATATAGAAATCATTACTACCCCGTCGGCACGTCATGATACGGGGGGCGATGTCGGGATTATTAATATCATCACTAAGAAACATGCACAGCACGGATTCAGCGGAATGGTGAACCTTACAGGAAGTACTTTCCTGTCACGTGGAGTCGATTTCCTGCTTACCCAACAGAACAAATCTTCCCGCTGGTATTTTGGCGGAGGCTGGACCGACCGTTTGCGGAAAAGTGATTTTGATCAGGAAAAGACAACGATCGTGGCCGATACGGCAACAACCTCCCATTCGAAGGGACCCCGTGAGAGTAATAATTTCAACTATTCCTTAAAAGCGGGTTGGATGTATACTTTGCCCCATACCACATTCAATGCCGATCTGGAAGGTGGTTACGGCGGTCGTACCCGTACCGGGGATTTGGACTATACGGAAGAACGTATGGTCGATAAGAAGCCTTTTGAAAAAGGAGATTATTACAGTCGTGACGATTACGACCTGCATGAAACTTATTTTCAGGGGAGTGTGGGTTTTGACCATCAATTCAATGATAACGGCCATCAGCTTACAGGAAGTTTTTATCTGAAATATGGTGGAAATGCAATGGAATATTTTCAAAGCGACCTTTTCAACAAGAATAATGAACGCGAACAGGGACACCGTGCCTGGGAGGACGAACATCGCTGGACGGTGCGTGGAAATCTGGATTATATGTATCCTTATAGTAAAACCGGACACATCGAGGCTGGCTATCAGTATTTTTCCTATCTGGAGGACGGCGATTACAGCATGCAGTTCTGGAGCCCCGAGAAACAAGAATTTTACTGGAGGGATGATATCTACAATACTTTTTATTTCCAGCACGGCATCAATTCGATCTATGCTATTGTCGGCGACAGCTATAAGTCGTTCGATTTCCAGGCTGGTGTAAGAGGGGAACATACACATCGTGTTCTACGCAGTTCGATTCCCGGAAAGAACCGTGAATATAATAAATTCGAGTTTTTCCCTTCGGTTCATCTGGGATATACTTTCCCGAAAGATCATAAATTGATGGCATCCTATTCACGTCGTATCACACGTCCGGAGCTTTTCTTTATGGAACCTTATATTACGTATCGTGACTATTATTCTGCCGAGATCGGTAACCCGGATATCCGTTCGGAATATATCAATTCTTTTGAGCTTAACTATAAGAAGAATATCGGCGACCATACGGTTTCCGCCACAGTCTTTCACCGTAGTCGGAAAGATAAGATAGAACGGTTACGTGTTCCTTATCAGGCAGGTGTGACATTGGATTCTATGGCAAATGTGGGGCATGATTATTCTACAGGACTGGAGTTGAGCGGTCAGGTTCAGCTGACCCGTTGGTGGAATGTGAATCTGAACGGTAGCCTATATCATTATAAGGTAAAGAATCAGTACAAACAGGATGGAACGAATGAGAAAAGTACCAATTACGATATTATCTGGAACAACGCTTTCGATTTGGGCAAATCGACCCGTATCCAGTTGGATGGGAATTTTGTCGGACCGTCGGTTACTACACAGGGGCGAACAGATGCTTTCTGGTATGTGAATCTGGCTGTCCGTCAACAATTGATGAATCGTAAACTGTCGGCTACGCTTGCTTTCCGTGACGTCTTCAATTCCGCGCGTTACGTAAGCAAGATTACTACTTCCGACTTACAATCCATTACCCGTATCCGTCCGAATTATCCGCTTATTACGTTGACATTGAGTTATACATTCAATAACTTCAAAGCGAAGACTTCCCAGCGGAAAGAAGATCACGATCTGTTTGAAGGGACGAATCATTAATACAAGCCTACTTTCTTCCCTCTTTCCATGCTGTTGTTCACTCCGGAGATTATGCTCCACTTATACTGATAGGCTTATTGATCATCGTAAAAAATAAAACAGGAAAGGATTATTTCTTTGTTTTGGGCACGGTTTTATTGAATAATGTCTTATTTTGTGCACTGGCGGGCGTACTTTGGAGTACAAATAATAAACTTATAATAAAAAAATGACAACAATTAGAAACAATGGCCCTTTGATGGCTGAGATTGGCCGTATCGCTGAGGTGGCAGGTTATCTTTGGACAAATGGATGGGCGGAACGAAACGGAGGAAATATATCTGTAAACCTGACTGGTTTATTGACATCGGAAGAGATGGTTTTGCCTGCTCTTGCTCTTGCGACTCCATTGCAGGAAGCAATGACGGCTTTGGGAGGACACGTATTTTATGTGACCGGAACAGGGAAGCGGATGCGTTATGTGGCACAGGATCCGTTTGCGAATGGTGCGTTGATCCGGATTGCCCCGGATGGAAAAAGCTATGAGGTCATAGCCGAACAACTGGTTGCTCCGACCTCGGAACTGCCGTCTCACTTGTTGATGCATAACTATCTTCGCTCATCAGGTCGTGATAACAGGGTCGTTTTGCATACGCATCCGACCGAACTGATCGGTATGACACATTGTAAACCTTTCCTCGATTCCAAAGTGCTTACCCGTACATTGTGGAGTATGATCCCGGAATGCCGGATCATTGTTCCGAAAGGGGTAGGGATTGTTCCTTACGAAACACCCGGCACGATCGAACTGGCTCATGCTACGATCAGACAGCTCGAAAAACATGATGTGGTATTTTGGGAGAAACATGGAATATTAGCGGTAGGCGAGGACCTGATCGAATGTTTTGATGCGATCGATACTTTAAGCAAATCATCGAAAATCTATCTGAGTGCCCGTATGGCTGGGTTTGAACCGACAGGTATGACCGATCAGCAGTTGGATGATCTGGTTCCGGCATTCGGTTTATAATGATTTCCATTCTGTATAAAAAGTCATATTATGAGAAAATATCTGTTACTATGTGTGTTTGCCGGATTTTTGGTTTCTGCGGAAACAAAAACGAAAATGGATTGGAAAGCGCATTGGATTAATACCGAACAATGCCAAAGTGCAAGTAATACCTGGCTGGCTTATCGTAAAACGGTAAACCTGACCGATGTACCTCGGACACTGACGGCGCATATTGCTGCCGATAGTAAGTATTGGCTGTGGATCAACGGACAGATGGTCGTATTTGAAGGTGGTTTGAAACGAGGACCTTCTCCTTGCGATACTTATTATGATTCGGTAGAGATAGCTCCTTATCTTACTACCGGAGAAAATACAATTGCTGTTCTGGTATGGCATTTTGGAAAGAATGGTTTCAGCCATGTGAATAGCGGGTTGGCTGCTTTGTTATTTGAAGCTGTAGCTCCCGGAATAGAGATCGTATCGGATAAAAGTTGGAATTGCAGGGTTTATGATGCTTATCAGAACACTGAGGCTCCTCATCCGAATTACCGATTGTCGGAGAGTAATATCCGCTTTGATGCCCGCAGAGCATTGGAAGGATGGAACCAGCCCGGATATAAAAATTCGTTTCCCGGAGCAGAGATCGCTTCGATAGTGGGTAAAGCCCCTTTAGGGGAGTTGGTTGAGCGTCCGATACCGTTGTTCAAGGATTATGGTCTGAGGGAGTATCCGGATGTCCGGCAATCGGCAAATGGAGATACCTTGTTTTGTCGTTTGCCATATAACTGTCAGTTTACACCTTATCTGAAGGTTGAGGCGGCTGATGGTGCTACGATTCATATGCAGACGGATAATTATTGGGGGGGAGGACCTGAGAATGTCCGTGCCGAATATATTACCCGTAATGGAATACAGGAATATGAAAGTTTCGGCTGGATGAGCGGTCATGAGATGTGGTATATTCTTCCCAAAGGAGTGAAAGTGTTGAACGTTAAATATCGTGAGACAGGTTATGATACAGAGTTTGCCGGAGCGTTCCAATGTAACGATCCGTTCCTGAATGAACTTTGGAAACGCTCGGCGAGGACCTTGTATATTACAATGCGCGATAACTATATGGATTGTCCCGAGCGGGAACGAGCTCAATGGTGGGGTGACGAAGTGAATGAGTTGGGCGAAGCCTTCTATGCTCTTTCTCCTTCTTCGCATAAGTTAGCTGTCAAAGGTATTTACGAATTGATGAACTGGCAGCGTCCGGACGGTTCTTTATTTGCTCCGGTACCTGCCGGGAACTGGTCGAAAGAACTACCTTTGCAGATGCTGGCATCAGTGGGCTGGTATGGTTTCTATACGCAATATTATTATAGTGGCGACAGTACGTTTGTTCCTGTCATTTATGATCGTTTGCATCGCTATCTGCATGAAACATGGACAGTCGATAAAAGTGGCCTGCCTGTCGAACGCAGCGGAGAATGGAGTTGGGGCGATTGGGGTGAACAGATCGACATGGGGGTTCTGACAAACTGTTGGTATTACCTGGCTCTGAAAGCAGAAAAGGAATTTGCCTTGCAGTTGGGAAAGAAAGAGGATGCAGAAGAGATATCCCGTATGATGTATAGTATCGAACAGTGTTTTAATACAAAATTCTGGACAGGCACGGCTTACCGGTCTCCGGGGTATAGGGGTGAGGATGACGATCGGTCGCAGGCTATGGCGGTTTTATCCGGACTGGCTCCGGAAGAGAAATATCCGGCCCTTCTGAAAGTTTTGAAAAAAGAATATCATGCCAGTCCGTATATGGAAAAGTATGTATTGGAAGCTCTGTTCCGGATGAATGCTCCTGATGTTGCCCTGCAAAGGATGAGAGACCGGTATGCCGGTATGTTAAGCTATAAGGAATATACAACCTTATTTGAAGGCTGGGGTGTCGGTGCTGAAGGATTTGGAGGCGGAACGATCAACCATGCATGGAGCGGTGGTCCGTTAACGTTATTGAGTCAGAAGGTTTGTGGTATCGAGCCGACCTCTCCCGGCTTCCGCACATTTCGTGTAAAACCTCAAATGGGGGCTCTGACTGAAGCATCGGCTATAGTTCCTACTCATTATGGGGATATAAAGGTAAAATTACGTAAGTCGGGACGAAATATACTGGTCGAAATAGAGGTGCCTGAACAGGTAAGTGCAGAGGTTGTTTCTCCTAAAGGGAAAATACAGAAAATAGGCTCCGGTTCTTATAATTTAAAGTGTCCCTTTTAATCGGGGCACTTTTTGTATTAATTCTGACGAATGATTTAAGTTTTATATATTGTTTCCTAACCTTACATTATCTACTTTTGCCCCGGAGAATAAAACGATTATTTATCAATGGCAAAAAGGAAAGGTAAAGCAAAATCGCGGAAAAAAAAGAGTCAGGAGCCATCCTGGGTTTCTGTAATCCGGCGTACTTTTGTTCTTGCGGCTTTGCTTGTGATTTGTTTTATTGGAGTTTTGTACGTATACAATTATTTATATCCTGTTTCCGAAAAGAAAACCGTAGTTGTGGAGCAGAAGAAACCGGCTGCTCCCGTATCCCCATCCGTACCGGGTGAAATAAAACCTTCCGTACCGAAAGCTGCAACATTTAAAATACCGGCAAATGCCGAGATCCCGAAATTACAGGCGAAACGTTCTGAACAGGTGATTCGTCATGAAGGATATACTGTTTCCTATAATTCCGATTACAAAATAGCCAATTGGGTTGCTTATGAGCTTACTGGCGAAGAGGCTAAAAGTAAGAAGGCGGAGCGCTCGAATAAGTTCGTCCCCGATCCGGCTGTTAAAGGAGCGACGGCTACGAATGAAGATTATACGCGTACGGGTTATGACCGGGGACATCTGGCTCCTGCCGGTGATATGAAATGGTCGGCAAAGGCGATGCGTGAATCGTTTTATTTCAGTAACATCTGTCCGCAAAAACCAGGATTGAACCGGGGGATTTGGAAAGAACTGGAGGAACAGAGCCGTTTGTGGGCAAAAGACTACGGGTCTTTATTGATTGCTACCGGTCCTGTGATCACGGATGGCATGAAGCAAATGGGGAAAAACAGAGTAGGAGTTCCCGGAGCATTTTACAAAGTGATTTGCTACGTTTCGGGAAATGAATATAAAGCAATTGCATTTATCCTGGAAAACAGAGACTACAAAAAGACATCTTTGAAGTCGATGGCTATTCCTGTGGATAGCGTGGAAAAGGTGACAGGCATAGATTTTTTCCCTGCAGTTCCTGATGAACAGGAAAAAAGAATGGAAGCAAAAATAGATTGGGACAGTTGGTCCTTTTGATACAAGCAAATTTTACAAGCAGAAGCAAATGTGATGTGTTGCCACCCGGTACTGAAGGGGCGCAGAAGTTGAAACAATTAGTAGAAAATGAATGTTGTATAGCTATGACTTAACGCGTAGTTTATATGACTTTGTATGAGCATATAATTAACAAAAAATCAATAACAAAATGCAAGTTATCATGAATGGTAAATTAATTCCCGTTTTTGTGTTGGCAGCATTGATGTCTTGTAGTCAACCTCCGGTGAAAGAGCAGGGGCCTCGTCCGGTGAAGTTGGCGGAAGTAACATCTTTGAATGTTGTGGAAAAGTCGTTCAGCGGCGTTGTTTCGCCTGACCAGTTCAGCGACCTGGCGTTTAAGATGTCCGGACCACTTATTTCTTTGAACGTGGAAGAAGGGCAGAAGGTTCGTACCGGACAAGTAGTAGCAGAAATAGATCCACAGGATTTTAAGTGGGATTATGAAGCAAAGAAGGCTTCTTTCCAGACTGCACAGGCTCAGTTACAGCGTGCAGAAAGACTATTGGCAAAACAGGCCATCTCTCAACAGGAATATGAATCGACAAAGGCTGCCTATTCCAATGCGCAGGCTGCTTTCGAAAATTCACAGAATACTTTAGAGCAGACAAAGCTGAGAGCTCCTTTCGACGGATTCATCCAGAAGAAGTATGTAGAGAATTATCAGAAAGTCCAGATGGGACAGGGGATTGTATGCCTGATCAATCCGAATAAGTTACAGGTCCAGTTCACTATGCCTGAAACTAATATTACTTATTTTTCAACACCTTACACGATTTATGTAGAGTTTGACAATTACAAAGGTGTCCGTTTTAAAGCGAAAGTAAAGGAATATGTGGAAGCTTCTCCTGATGGTTCGGGGGTACCTGTATTTCTTTACATCGATGATCCGGCATTTAATTTGGAAAAGTATAAGATCGCTGTCGGCTTTTCTTGTCGTGTGATTCTGAATATCGAAAGCCAAAGTTTCAATGAAGGAGCGGTATTGGTTCCTTTATCTGCTGTAGTAGCCGACGAAGTAAACAGTGATAATAAATTTGTATTTGTATATAATCCGCAGACGCAGAAAGTAGAGCGCCGTAAAATCACAGAAAAAGAACTGGTGGGAAAAGACGGTGTTGTTGTTACAGATGGTTTGAAAGCCGGTGAACGGATCGTTACTGCCGGAGTAACCCGCCTGGTAGAAGGACAACAAGTAAAAGTATTAACAGATTAAGAAGATAAACAATGAATATTCCAAAATATTCTTTAGAGAATAGTAAGATCATATACTTCTTCTTGGCTGTCATGCTGATAGGTGGTATATATTCTTTCTTCAAATTACCGAAAAAGGAAGATGCCCCCTTTGTAATCAAACAGGCTGTGTTGGTTACGCAATATCCGGGAGCAACACCTTTTGAAGTGGAAAAGCTGATCACAGAACCCATCGAAAGGGAAATCCAGTCGATGTCTGATGTGTTTCAGATCAAGTCGGAATCCTATTTCGGGATGTCTAAGATTTCTATTGAACTGCAACCCACTTTGGATCCGGATTATATGCCTGTCAAGTGGGATGAACTTCGCCGTAAAGTAAATAACATACAGCCGCGCCTTCCGAGCGGAGCGTCCTCTATTTCTGTGAGCGATGACTTTGGTGATGTATTCGGTATTTACTATGCACTGACAGCCGATGACGGTTATACATATGATGAACTGAGAGACTGGGCACAGAAGATCAAAACAGAACTGTCTCCTGTTCCGGGGGTTCAGAAAGTCTATCTGTTCGGTGAGCAGACACAGGTGATAAATGTAAAGATTTCTGTTCCTAAGCTGGCAAACCTCGGGATCGATCCTAACTCGATCCAGCAAGTGTTACAGACACAGAATCTGCTGGTGAATACGGGAGAGATCAATACCGGTGAATATGATCTGCGTGTCAGGGCTGAAGGTACTTATAAAGATATTCAGGACATCCGTGATCAGCTGATTGTCACAAAAAGCGGAGGTGAAGTCCGGCTGGGTGATATTGCTGTTGTTGAACGGGGATATATGGATCCTCCGTCGAATCTAATGCGTGTGGACGGTAAACGTGCGATCGGTATCGGTGTGGCTACCGGTGCGAAAGACGATGTGGTGGCTGTCGGTAATGATGTTGCCAGTCATCTGGATGAAATGCAGGAACTCTTTCCTGTCGGGATGGATTTGAAAACGATCTATCCGGAAAATAAGATTGCCGATGAAGCGAACAATGGTTTTATCCTGAATCTGATCGAATCTTTACTGATTGTAATTGTAGTCATCTTCCTGGTGATGGGGTCGCGTGCCGGTATGCTGGTAGGTAGCTCGCTTCTGTTCTCCGTTGGTGGTACATTATTATTAATGTTGATCTGGGGAGTCGGTCTGAACCGAACATCATTGGCGGCATTTATCATTGCAATGGGTATGTTGGTGGATAATGCGATCGTGGTAACGGATAATGCACAGGTAGGTATCAAGCGCGGTTTATCTCGTTACCAGGCATTGATAGAGGGAGCTACCAAGCCTCAGTGGGCATTGTTGGGAGCAACCTTTATTGCGGTCTGTTCATTCTTGCCTATGTACCTGGCTCCGGCATCAGTAGCCGAGATCGTTAAACCATTGTTTATTGTGCTGGCCGTTTCGCTGGGATTAAGCTGGGTGCTGGCTTTGACTCAGACGACTACGTTCGGTAACTTTATTCTGAAAGAAGCCAAGCCGGGAGAATCACAGGATCCGTACGATACAAAGTTGTATCATAAATTTGAAAATGTTCTCGGACGACTGATCAAGCGTAGATATATTACAATTACTTCTGTCGTTGCGATGTTGTTCCTGTCTCTGTTTATCATGGCAATTATGCCACAAAGTTTCTTTCCGATCATGAACAAACCTTATTTCCGTGCCGATCTTATCTTCCCGGAAGGCTATAGTATCCGTGATGTGGAACGGAATGTAAAATCGATAGAAGAGTATCTGAGCAAGAATGAAAATATCAAATCATATTCGTTTACACTGGGAGGTTCTCCGGTTCGTTACTATCTGGCAAGTTCGTCGGTGGGACCGAAGCCTAACTTTGCCAATGTGCTGATCGAGACTAAGAATGCAGAAGATGCACAGGCAGAAGAAGGTAAATTCTACGATTATATGGTTGCCAATTATCCGAGTATCCTGACTCGTTCAGCCTTGTTTGCATTGTCTCCTGTGCCTGATGCAGCCATAGAGATTGGTTTTATCGGGGATAATGTGGATACGCTGGCGGCATTGACAGAACAGGTGAAGGAGATTGCCAGGAAGTATGATCAGGTGATGGAAGTTCGTGACAGCTGGGGTAACAAGGTGCCGGTATGGAAACCTTTATATTCGCAGGAAAAGGGATTACGTTTGGGTATTACCCGTCAGCAGGTTGCTTATTCATTGCGTTCGGCAACGAATGGTGTACCTTTGGGTGAATACCGTGAAGGGGATGTTTTCATGCCTATCTTGTTGAAAGATGCAGATAAAGATTCGATCAGCCTGAACGATTTGAAGAGTTTGCCTGTTTATAGTGCCAAAGGACGTTCTGTAAAGGTGGAACAGGTGATCGATGATTTCTCATTGGATTATGATTATGCAGTGGTGAAGCGTTTTAATCGTCAGCCTTATATGATGATGCAGTGCGAGCCGAAGCGTGGTGCTAATACCATGGCTGCTTTCAGCCATCTGTGGGAGGAAGTACAGCAGCAGGTCAAGGTACCGGAAGGTTACAAGCTTCAGTATTTTGGTGAACAGAATGAACAGGATAAAGGTAATAAGGCGATTGCTGCCAATATTCCTTTGATGTTTGGTTTGATTTACGTGACATTGTTGTTCCTGTTCCCGAAATATTACCGGAAACCGGTTTTGATTATGGCTATGTTGCCGCTTATTTTTATCGGTGTTGTACTGGGATTGCTGGTGTTCGGAAAATCGCTCGACTTCTTTGCTATGCTGGGATTGCTGGGACTGATCGGTATGAATATCAAGAATGCAATTGTGCTTGTCGATGAGATCGGGTTACAGATGAATAGTGGTCTGGAGCCGGTCAAAGCTGTGGTAGAAGCAACTAAAACACGTATTGTCCCTGTAACAATGGCTTCGGGTACGACCATTTTGGGTATGCTTCCTTTGTTGGGAGATGCGATGTTTGCCGGCATGGCTGCAACGATTATGGGGGGGCTGTTCGTTTCAACAATCCTGACCATCTTCGTGCTTCCGGTCACCTATTGTATATTCTTTAAGATTAAATCTGAATAAGATATGAAAAGTAAACTGATAATAGGTTGTATGTTATTGGGTGCCCTGGCTGCAAAAGCACAGGTGCAGCCCATCTCGGCAACCGAATATAAAGAAAAAGTACTGGAATACAGTCGCCAGATCAAGCAGAGTTCGGAAGAACGGATAGCTATGCAGCATGCTATAAAGGCAGCTAAAACGGCATTCTTTCCGGCTGTGGATTTTTCCGGTAGTTACCAATATCGTATAAACAAGTATGAATTGGGGATGGGGGAAGGTATCCCTGGTATCGAAATGGATCATAATACCTATAGCCTGGGAGCTACGGTGAGCCAGCCTATCTATGCCGGCGGACAGATCTATAACAACTATAAAGCTGCAGAGATACAGGGACAGATTGCTGATGAGGCGGAAGAACTGACGACTGACAATATTGTCTATGCTGCCGATATGAACTATTGGTCTGTGGCAGCCCGCAAAGGTATGTATGATGTCATGACACAATATGTTGATATTGTACAGGAGCTGGCAAATGTGTTGACTCTCCGTTTTCAGGATGGACAAATCAGTAAAACGGACCTGTTACAGGTCCAGGCACGTTTGAAAGAAGCCGAACTGAATAAAAGTTCGGCTTATGAGGATTACCAGATCGCACTGCAGAACCTGAATGTCCTGATGGGTGTTCCCCCTATGGAGCCGATCACGATTGCCGATTCTATTACAATGGTTCTGCCGTTGCCCATACAGGTTGGTGAATCTGCAGCTTTGGAAAATCGTCCTGATTATCTGATCTCTAAACTGAATATCGAATATCAGAAAAGGCAGATCAATCTTTCAAAGGCTAAATATAATCCGACTTTGTCGGTCGGTTTTCAGGGATCATGGGGAACTTCCATGCTGAATGTGAAAGGTTCCGATAATTTGTGGACACCGGCTGTCTTTGCTTCTTTGAAAATTCCATTGTTCCGTTGGGGAGCACGTTTTAAGGAAGTAAATTCACAGAAGGCTATTCTTCGGAGCAAAGAGTATGCAATGGATAATACGCGCGACCAGATTACACAGGAGGTTGCCAACGCCTGGACGAGCCTGACGGAAAATACCAAACAGATCAACGTAGCCGAAGAGGCTTGTAAGATCGCTGAAGAGAATCTCGATTTGAATACTTTCAGTTATAACGAAGGTAAGCTTCCGATTGTCGACGTGCTTTCCGCCCAGCTTTCCTGGATACAATCTTATAGCAGTCTGATACAGACTTGGTATCAACAAAAAGCTTCCCTGGCACAATACAATAAAGCTATTGGCATTCGCCGCATGCAATAATGTAACTGCTATGTAAATAAAAACGGCTATCGGATTTTTTTGATTCCGATAGCCGTTTTTATTTATTAGATATTTATTCTTAACTCAGGGCTTTCAGCGAAACGAAGAATGTGGACCCCTTACCTTCTTCCGATTCGAACCAAAGGTCTCCGTCATGCTGTTCGACAAAGTCTTTACAAAGCATCAATCCCAGTCCGGAACCTTTTTCATTATTTGTTCCGTAGGAGGTGAAGTGGGTATTTTGCTTTAACAGCTTATCCTGGTCTTCTTTCTTTATACCCTTACCTGAATCTTTCACGCTGATAACGACAAAATCACCTTCTATCTTGGAAGCGATCGAGATCGTTCCACCTTCAAAACTAAACTTGATGGCATTTGAAATAAGATTTCTGATGACTGTTTTAATCATGTCTATATCGACAAAACCGGATAATTCTTTATCCATATTTTGTAACTGGATAGTCAACCCCTTTTGGGTTGCCATAGGGATATATATTTCAGCGGTGCTTGAAACCAAACTGTTGATATCGGTTTCCTGTTTGTATACGTTCTGCTTCTTTAAACGGTTTTTTGCCCATTTAAGTAAGTTATCCAGCAACAGGAATATCTCTTCTGATGTTTTATTCATCATCTGAAGCATTTCAAAAACTTCGGGGCTAACCTGGTCTTTATCCACCATCATAAGAATGGCGTTGTTCATCATTTTTAAAGAGCCAAGAGGCGAGCGTAAGTCATGGGCAATAACAGAATACAGGGTGTCTCTCGATTCGATTGTGTTTTCCAGTTCCTGCTTGATTTGTTTAATGCTGAATAATTCGAAACGGTGTGCTACACGTTTGACCAATTCCTCTCTTTGGAAAGGTTTCGTGACATATTCCGTAGCTCCCAGTTGGTAACCTTTTACTATACTCTGCATATCACTTAGAGCAGACATGATAATAACAGGTATATCGTTCGTGTCCGGATTACTTTTCAGATGTTGTAAAACTTCGTATCCATCCATCTCCGGCATCATTATATCTAATAGTATGAGATTAGGGTGCTTGTCATGTGCCAGGCGGAGAGCCTTGGTACCGCTGTCACAAGTGAGTAACCTGTAACCTTCTTTTTTTAATATAGCTTGTACTAACATGACGTTGGTTGGAACATCGTCAACGATCAATACTGTATATCCTGCTGCTAAATTATCCATATCAAATATAAACTTTTCTTGATATTCAATCACTATGCGTATACAAAAATATTAATAAAGTTTGAATATATCGGGGTTTTCATTGTTACATTTTCTAATTATTTTTTCTACTGGCTTCTTTTTGCTTTTGCCCAGGCCCCATTCCCTTTATTTCCAGCTAAATAGAAAAATCCTCTGATCACATTAATGTTCATGAAGGAAAAGTAATAGGGGATAAAAAACAACTTGTTTCGTACATTTTTCTGTTCCATTATATAACCGGCGTAGGCCATCATATAAAAGGCGACTTGTAAAAGTAGCAATAATATATATGTAAATTCTCCCTTACACGCTAAAAATATATTTAATGGTATTAATAAGAATAATATTATAGGTGTAATCGTCCATCGCAGAACACGGTGGCTCACGAACTGAAAGCTAAGTATTCCGTAGCGGAATATATTAAACAGACTACGCAGGCGCCAAACGGACTGTAAACCTCCGGCGGCAATGCGTATCTTGCGTTTTTCTTCTTCTTTCATATTAAGGGAGGCTGTTTCGGTTGCGTAAGCTTCTTTGCAGTAGGCTATCTTATATCCTTTCTGTGCGATACGGAGCGATAAGATGAAATCGTCGAGGAGGGTATCGGAAGGCATTTGTTCAAATAGTTCAGTCCGTACGGCAAATAATTCACCAGCTGCTCCTACAGCTGAATATAATCGGAAATCCAATGCTTTTAAAGCAGATTCGTATTTCCAGTAAATGCCTTCCCCGGCAGTTGCTCCTTGTGCTGTTTTTGTTTCTACTCTTTTTTCACCGGCCACACATCCTACTTTCGGGTTGGAGAATTGGCGGACAATTTCATGTATAGCTTCCTTATTAAGCATCGTATTCGCATCAGTGAAAATAACATAGGGTGTCGTTATATATTGTATGCCCCGGTTCAGAGCTGCCGTTTTTCCTTTGCGTTCCGGCTGGAAAAGTACGGTAACATCCGGATATTGCTCCAAAAGTTCATTAGTCCGGTCATTCGAACCGTCTGTAACCCAAACAATTTTCAGTTTGTCTTTGGGATACGCGAGGGCATGACAATTATCCATCTTGGACGCAACAATATCTTCTTCATTATATGCTGCGATGAAGAGGGTTACATCAGGGAGCGGATCCGGTAATAGAGGATGGGCAGGTTTAGAAAATAATTCTTTTATTCGTACCATTATATATAATAGTATTCCATATCCAAGATATGTATAAAAAATGAGGAATAGTCCTATCCAGAATAAGTATTCAATGATAATATATAAATGGTCCATCTTAGATTATAATAAAAAAATGTTTAGTAGATGCAAATGTAATAAAGTTTTTATAACAAATATGGAAAACCTATGATTTCTTTGAGTTTCTAATGAAAAATAAGCGTTCTTTTGAAAATATAGTGAATGTTTTTGTTACTTTTGTGCATGTATAAGTTTGTGTAAATTTGTAAAATATGACATTTTTATATTGGGTTGAAATTGTTTTATTTGTTTGTTTCCTTATTAATATCGTTTATTTGCTATTTTTTTCCATAGCATCATTAAATAAGGGTAAGCAATTGCATAATTTTTCTTTTAAGGATCATAAGCGAATAGCGATCTTAATACCTGCTTATAAGGAAGATCAGGTCATTGTAGAGTGTGTGCATTCGTGTATGCAACAGGTCTATCCCAAAGATAAATATGATATTGTTGTTATTTCTGACCGGATGGAGGAAGAAACCAACATTTCCCTATCAGCTTTGCCGATAAAGCTTGTAAAAGTTTTTTTTAAGAATAGCACAAAGGCGAAAGCATTGAATTTTGCGATGGAGCAAATCGGTGATTCCTATGATATTGCCGTTGTTTTGGATGCGGACAATGTGATATATCCTGATTTTCTGAATAAAATGGATGAAATTTTTTCCAATCCGCATGTTCAGATTGTACAAGCGCACCGCAAAGCGAAAAATCTAAATACTAATTTATCCGTGCTGGATGCTGTGAGCGAAGAGATTAATAATAGCATATTCCGGTTAGGACATGCGAGGGTCGGTTTGTCTGCTGCATTGATCGGTTCGGGAATGGCTTTCGGTTATTCTTTATTTAAAGAAATAATGTTGACAATAGATGCGGTCGGAGGTTTTGACCGGGCTTTGGAACTCTCACTGATAAAAGAAGGAAAACGGATCTATTATTTGCCTGAGGTAGATGTGCTGGATGAAAAAGTTCAGAGCCATGCCAATTTTTCAAACCAACGGCGCAGATGGCTTTCTGCTCAGATTCATTATTTAGGCAAATTTATAGGAGATGTACCTGCCGCTTTATTGAAAGGTAACTGGGATTTTTGTGATAAGGTTTTCCAGCAGATGAGCATTCCCAGGATATTATTGGTTGGAATTACTTTTATTATCGCTTTTGGATTGTCCATAATTCAATGGAACATTTCGATAAAATGGTGGGTAATCTTTTGGGTATTAGTATTTTCATTATTAATCTCCATTCCTAAAGAGTTATTTAACAAAAAATTGTTGGTTGCGTTGTTCGAGTTGCCTTATTCTTTTCTGTTGATGTGTCTTAATTTATTCCGTTTGAAAGGAGCTAATAAGAAATTTATTCATACTAAACATGGGACGGAATAGAAAATGGAGGTAAATCAGATAAAGGTCGGTGCATTTCTCAGTTATGTAATAATAGCATTAAATAATGTAATAGGGTTATTATACACTCCGTTCATGTTGAGAATGATGGGCCAAACCGAATATGGACTGTATTCTTTGGTTGCTTCTGTTGTTGCCTATCTTACTGTTTTAGACTTCGGGTTTGGAAATGCAATTGTAAGATATACTGCAAAGCTAAGGGCGGAAGGAGATAAGGAAAAGCAATATGAGATGTTTGGTGTTTTTCTTATCTTATATTCAGTTATCGGACTTCTCACTTTTTTGATCGGATTAGTTATATATACTAATGTAGATGTTCTTTTTAAAGTGACGATGTCTCTTGAAGAGATGAGTAAAGTTCGTATAATGTTACTGCTGATGATCTGTAATCTGGCTTTTACGTTTCCAATGAGTATTTTCGGATCTATCATTACAGCCTACGAGAATTTTATTTTTCAGAAAGTAGTTAATCTGCTTCGTATCATACTGAATCCTGTCGTAATGATTCTTATGCTTTTAATGGGATACAGGGCAATAGGTATGGTAGTGATAGTTACTATATTCAATGTATTAACTTTATTAATTAATGCATGGTATTGCTTCTATAAATTGAAGATCCGGGTTAAAGTCAGGAGAAGTGGTTTTGATTGGGGTTTTTTAAAGGAAGTATCCGTTTATTCGTTCTGGATCTTTCTAAATGCGATTATGGATCGTATCTATTGGGATTCCGGACAGTTCATTTTAGGTGTTTATACCGGTGTAAGTATCATCGCTGTTTATGCTGTAGCCTTACAGTTAGTCAATATTTATAAAGGGTTTTCTACTGCGATTGCGGGTTTATTTCTTCCCCGGATAACGGCAATGGTCACGAATAATGAGGGGGATGGCAGAATTTCCGATTTGTTCATAAAGACTGGAAGGCTCCAGTATATCATTATGGCGTTTATATTATCCGGATTTGTTGTATTTGGAAAATATTTCATCATCTTTTGGGCGGGTCCGGATTATGTTGAGGCTTATTACATTGCTTTGGTCCTTTTTGTTCCCTTATTTATACCTTTAATACAGAATATAGGAATTACGATCTTACAGGCAAAAAACAAAATGAAGTTCCGTTCTATTTTATACGCAATTCTATCTATTGGCAGTTTGGGTATTTCTATCCCTTTAGCTAAACAATATGGTGGGATAGGATGTGCAGTCGGTACTGCATCAGCGTTAGTGATTGGCCAGATCATTATTATGAATATCTATTATCATAAGAAAGTTGGACTTGATATGATTGAATTCTGGAAAGAGATAGGTCGGATGTCTGTCGTTCCGGCTTTGCTTTGTTCTACTAGTCTTGTATTGTTACAGTATATACACCTGGATTCATTGCTGTTATTTGTGGTTGCGGTCATACTATTTTCAATTGTTTATATGATTACTTTTTGGTTTAAAGGAATGAATCAATACGAAAGAAACTTGTTTTTAAAACCGATTAAAAAAGTATTAGGTAAATAAAATGATAAAATTACAGAATAAGAAAGATTGCTGCGGTTGTTATGCCTGCATGAACAGTTGTCCTCTTGCATGTATTGAAATGCAGGAAGACGCGGAAGGCTTTGCTTATCCGGTTGTAAATGAGGAAAGGTGTATAAGTTGTGGATTATGTGAGAAAGTTTGTCCGGTTCTTAATAATTTACAACCTCGTAAACCTCTTTACGTTTATGCAGTGAAAGCAAAGTCACAGAAAATACGTAAGAATAGCTCTTCGGGTGGGGTTTTTAGTCTATTGGCAGAACAAGTGATACAGAAGGGAGGTATTGTTTTTGGTGCCTGTTTTGATGAAAATAATAAAGTAGTACATCGCTATACCCGGACTAAAGAAGGTTTAGAAGCTTTTAGAGGTTCCAAATATGTACAAAGCGAGATTGGTAGTGCTTATAAAATTGTTGAAGACTTTTTAAAATCAGACCAGGTTGTCTTGTTCTCCGGAACACCCTGTCAAATCCGGGGACTTCATTTGTTTTTAAAGAAGTTTTATCCGAATCTGTTGACTGTTGATATTATTTGCCATGGTGTCCCAAGCCCTAAAGTCTGGAATGCATATCTCACACAGGTATCCAAAGGTATGTCGCAGTATAAAATCGAGAATATAAATTTTCGAGATAAACAATATGGGTGGAGAAACTTCGGTTTTTCATTGAATTATGTAAAAGACAAACATGTTATACATTTGATTGAACCCAAGTATCTCAATTATTATATGAGAGGATTTTTATCGGATATCTTTCTTAGACCTTCCTGTTATCAGTGTCCGGTAAGATCATTAAAAAGCGGAAGTGATATTACCCTGGGTGATTATTGGGGAGGAGCTGGTGATTTGCTTGATTTTTTTGATGACAAGGGTGTTAGTGCCGTTTTATTAAATACTCAGCCTGGCGTCGATTATTTCAATATTTTGGATGCAGAGAAAAGAGACTCTTCTTACAAAGATGTTTTGGCAGGAAATCAATCGTTAGAGCAATCACATTCAGAGCCGGAAAAAAGAACCCTTTTTTATGCCTCGTTTGAACATGAATGTTTTTATTCGCTGATTGATAGATTGATCAGACTGAGTTTTAAAGAGCGGATAAAGTTGTTTATATTAAATTTTCGTATGCGAATTAATAAATTGAATAAATAAGATATTATGAAAATAGGTATTTTGACTTTACCGCTTCATACAAATTATGGAGGTATTCTACAAGCTTATGCGCTTCAGTCTGTATTAAATAGTCTGGGGCATGACGCTGTACTGATAAATTTGCCGGTAGTCCGTGCGAACAAGAGGATCAGAATGACCGAGTTTTTTAAACGGTTGGTTAAGAAATTTCTATTATTTAAAAACATCCCGTTAAATGCATGGCCTACTGCAAAAGAAGCAGAGATTATGGCTAAGCATATTATACCTTTCGTTCAGCAGCATTTACATGTAATCGAATGCCCCGATAAAAAATATCTTTTAGATGTAACTGTTAAAGAGAAGCTGAAAGGGTATGTTGTAGGTAGTGATCAGGTTTGGCGGCCTGCTTATTCTGCTACTGTATCAAGCTTCTTTTTAGATTTTTTACCGGATACGGAATATCTGAAGATATCTTATGCAGCTTCTTTTGGTATAGATGTATGGCCTTTCACCGAAGAAGATAGCATAAAGTTCGGTAATTTGCTAAAAGCCTTTAAGGCAGTATCAGTTCGGGAAGATTCAGCTGCGACTTTATGTAAGACGCATTGGAATATAGATGCAAAGTTAGTTTTAGATCCTACCTTGTTGCTTGACAAGCGAGATTATATGAAACTATACGATTTGAAACCGAATGAGGATAATCAAACGATTATGGTTTACATATTAGATAAAAATTCTTTCAAAACGAATGTTGTAAAAGAAATTTCCAGTTTAATAGGTTTACCTGTAAATGAAGTGGGAGCAAAAGACAAGTATTGGAATGTTGGTAGTAAAGGAATAGAAAAATGTATTGTACCTCCTATTTCGGAGTGGATTGCAGGATTTATGAATGCCGGATTTGTAGTCACCGATTCTTTTCATGGTATGGTGTTCTCTATTTTGTTTGAGAAATCGTTTATTTGTATTGGAAATAAAACAAGAGGGATAAGCCGGTTTACATCCTTGCTTAAATTATTCAGACTTGAAGATCGTTTGATCTATTCATCGGATGACTTTAGTCGCGATATAATTAATAAACCTATTGATTACAGGCAAGTGGATATTATTCGTCAGCAGGAAAAACTCAAATCAGTATCGTTCCTGTCCGATGCGTTCTCAATCCATCTCAACAAAAGTTTTCATAAATAATTCCTTCATTCCTTCAGGACTGGTTTTATACAATTGATTTTATGCATTTTATGTATGAATGATTTTTTTATCGACTGAAGGAAACCGTCTTATTTTAGGCAAATTCCTTCATATCTTTTTTTAAAACTGACAGAAGTTCCAGCTTACTCTTCCTGTACAAAGTAATGCTTAAATAATAGGCCAGTAAGTATTAATCAATTTATTGTAAATCTGAAAGTTATAATCTTTTTGTTGTTTTACATCTGTCAAACGCTTGTTCGATAGATGTAAAACAAGCGTCTGACAACTGACAAACAAGCGTTCGATAGCTGACAGACAGAAAAAAAGACAGGACAACCGAGTTAAAAGGTCATTATTCACGTGTTAGAATAAAAGAAGCTTACAGATAACCTTTCAGTGGAAACTCCCTCTTTTTATAGCATCGGATATCATTACAGATGAATGAAAAAATAATAATTAAAGAACTTTCCTGCATGTCTAATAATTTCCTTCATTCGTAAATAACACATAATCAATTGTATAAAACCAGTCCTGAAGGAATGAAGGAATTATTTATGAAAACTTTTGTTGTATCAGTATATCCTAATCCATAGGTAAAACAAGACCTTGTGTTGCAGGCTCTGCTTTATAAAAGGTTCAATTATTTCTAATCTTGATGCATATTAATTCTACCAACGGGTTAGGTCTATAAAAATGGAGTTTATTTTTTACCAAGGAAAAGTATTTTTGTTGGCCTCCATTTGATCAATGCTTTTTCAATTATTATAGATAAAACGACTGCCATAATAGTTGCACCTATAAATACGGATAAATCGCTCATGTGTAATTTGCGGAATATGATTCTTCCTGCAGATGTACCGAAACCATGAAAAAGATATATCGAATAAGCGTATTGTGCCAACCAGGTAAAAAAAGGAATATTAATTTTGATTGATATAAGATAGGCAGATGATATCATGCCGATAAGGATGTTAAGATGTAGTTTATTATAGTATTCCATGGGCGTGAAAAAATCTATTTGTTGAAGTATTACACCGATTATCAATCCAATAAGATATATGTTTTTCATGCTTTGTGTTGCCAAATTGTCTTTGAATCTGTTCAATCCGACCCCAACAAAGAAAAATGGCATTAAGTATAAAGCATTTTTAAAAGCAAATAAGTTTGGTATGGAGTCTGGAATAATATGAGATACCTGAGAAAAACATACTCCCCAGGATATAAAAGTGATTATTGCCCACTTTTTTACAGTATTCATTAAATTCGACAGATCAAGAAAAGAAGTGACTATAAAAGTGAGGAATAAAGCAGGTAAAAACCAGTATAATGTATACGGATATATATATATTTTCCATATACTTGTTATATCACCTTTGTTATTTGTTCCGGGAGTTAAGTATTGAAGGATGAAATAAGTTGTACCGACAAATATCATTGGAAGTATTAAACGCTTTGCTTTTTTCAAAATGAATTCAGATAATTTACCTTTCTCAACAGGGTGTAATGAATATACCCAACCTGCAATTGCTATAAATAAAGGCATTTTTATATTATCAAATAAACAATATAAGTATCGGTATATGGAATCTTCATCGACTTGCATACCTCCGGTAGACTTGGAACCTATTACATGTCCCATTACTACAAGAAGGATTGCTATCCCTCTGAATGTCTCTATACTAAGATCTTTATTTTGTGTTTTCATATTGTATCTGTTAATCCGTGGTAACTGCCTTTTATAAAAGAAGTGAGCATTAAATGTTCCCGGAGAATTGTATATTGAAGAATATTTTTAGGTATTACGATAACGAGCTGATAAGCTAACGCTGCTATCTTTTTTACCGATTTGTAATTACGTCGTGTGAATAAAATACGGCTACGGGTTAAATAATATAACCTCATGGGGCTTCCGCGTTTTATAGTCATACTTTCTTTATGAAGTACGTAAACAGATGGCTCATACCAGGTTTCATATCCGGCTTTTTGTAATTGAATGCTCCAGTCGAGTTCCTCATAGAATAAGAAATAAATTTCAGTCATCAAACCGGCTTGCTTTAGTATTTTTCTTGACGTTAACATACAAGCGCCATGGAGAAATGCAGTCGCATGTGCATCATTATATTGCCCTTCATCCTTTTGATTGTAACCAATGATATGATTGCTGATGCGAATAGGGTGCATAGGCATATAGCCAGCGTATTGAATCGTATCCTGTTTATATTCATATTTGATTTTAGGAGACAAAGCACCTATCTGAGAGGATGATTCCATTCGATGGATCATTTTTTTTAAAATTGGCTGATCAATTGTTATATCATTATTAATAAACAAAATATATTCGCCTTTTGCCTGAGAAAGTCCCAGGTTATTTCCTCCGGCGAATCCGGAATTTTTATCACTGGCAATGACGGTTATGTCTGTATATTTTTTCCTTAATAGTTCTGCATCATTATTGATTGAAGCATTATCAACTACAATTATTTCGTATGGATAATCTTCGAACTGATGCAGACTGTCGATCAATTCACAGGTATCTTTATAACCGTTATAGTTTATAGAAATGATTGAAACCATATTCATTTAAATTTTTCTCCATTCTTTTTTCTCAAAATCATATTGCTTTATAAGACGTGCGGGATTACCTCCTACAATTGAATAAGGGGGGACTGATTTCGTAACGACGCTTCCTCCTGCTACTATCGAATGTTTGCCGATATGGACACCCGCTGTTATAATACTATTGGCACCTATCCAGCATTCGTCTTCTATAATGATAGGGAGTGTTTTTACTCCTTGAGCTCGTATTGGTAGTTCAATGTCTTCGTAGTTGTGATTTAATCCTGATAAAACAACATTCTGAGCCAAGATCACCTGATTTCCTATCTGTATCGGCCCAATTAATGTATTTCTTAATCCTATTCTTGAACTGTTTCCTATATTTACATATCCGACGCCATTGTCGATGATGGTGAAATATTCAATGACACTTTTCTCTCCAAGCGAAAACATATTGATCGGACTAATATTGAGAATAACGGAACTCCTGATCTTAGATCCTTTTCCATAATGAAATACAAAAGGGTTAATAAACCATTTGACCCATTTTCTGGGGCATGCTCCGGTTGTATTCATCATTAAGTAATGAACCAGTTTCTTCAGTTTCTTATTGTTATTTATTTTCTGTTTAAGAATGACTAAATTCATTTTATACGAATTTATTAATGAGTTGATATATTTTTTTTACACTATTCTCCCAACTATGTGTATGAGCAAAAGCTATTCGTGCTTCTTTTTTTTGTTCATCTTTTATTTCTGAAACTGCGCTATCCAATGCTTTTAAATATTCAGTTTCATTATGAGGTAGAAATGTGTATTCTCTGAAAATATCATTCATTGTATGTGTTTGCGTTGCAACTGTAGGTTTTCCCATGGCGAGATATTCGTCTATTTTCAAAGGATAATTCCCGTCGGTTATCTCATTTAGCAGTTGCGGATTGATACAAACATCAAAGGCCATAATATAGGCAGGTAATAAATCAATTTTTTTCTTCCCTAGAAAATAAACATTTTTCAATTGATGTAAGGGATGTTGACTGAATACATTATCTTCCGGTCCAACAAAGACAAAACTATAATCCGGGCGTTGCTGAGCTAGTTTAAATAGTAGATCGCTATCCAGTCTCACACTGTTTATGGATCCGGTGTAACCTATAATAGGATGGGGTATTTGCTGTATGTCTTCAGGTATGGCCCATTGTTGTGTAATATCATATAACGAGAGATTAACTCCGGTCTCGATAGGGTATGTGTTGGGGTTATATTCTTTGAAACGTTTAGCAAAGTAAGTAGAATTGACTAGTACCATATCTGATTTTGCAGCAAGTAACGGCTCTAATCTTGTTCCGTTTTTTTTCCAATAATCCCGGCCAATAACAAAATCTCTGCAGTAATAGATTGAAAGAGAGGGTTTGATCAACTCTTTTAAATACTGACTTCGATAAATATCCGTGTCGATGAGATGTATATAATTATTGAATCCCAGTTCTTGTGCTGATTTTAATATTTGGTCGGCTATCTTTTTATTATTTATATAGTTGAATAGATCGAATAACCAGTTGAAAGGAAGACGATTGATGGAGTAAACCATAAAAGGACAATCAACGACCCATAAATTGGAATTGATACGTCTTAAAGGTGGAACTCTCTTTTCAATTACTTCCATCCGGCGTTTATAAGATTTTGTTTCTTCCCCTCTGAACCATGTCATATGATCCAATGGAGGATTAACATATAATACACGATTCGCTTTGGATATTTCCAAAGTTGTGTTTTTAATGGTACTCCCTATCTCTATATCCCAGGATTGAAGACTGGTAATGATAAAATCATGATTTTCCATATTCGCACGACTTAGTATAAATATTCTGATAGATAGATAATGTTTCACGGGCTGTTTTTTCCCAGGAGAATAATTTAACCCGGTTTAATCCATATGAAACTTGCCGGGTGTAAAATTCAGGATCATTTTCCAGAAGTAAGATTTTCTCAGCCATACTATTTTCATCCAAAGGATCAACCAAATTAGCATCCGGACCTCCGACTTCAGGCATTGAAGACGTATTGGAAGTGATGACAGGGGTCCCGCATGCCATAGCTTCTAAAAGCGGTATGCCGAAACTTTCCCTTAAAGATGTATATAAAAAAGCAAAAGCACCACTATATAAATAGGGCAAGTCTGCATTCCGGATATATCCTGGGCAAGCTATATAAGGCTTTATATTTTCTATTCCCAACTCATTAAGTATAGAGTCGAGCATTTTCTCTGTTATATCTGCTATAAGTAAAGGAAGTTTCTCTGTCGACTGCTTCAGATATAAACTATAAGCTTTCAATGTACGGGGAACATTCTTTTTGGGATCTGTATTACCTAAAAAGAAAATATACTTTTGTGCATCGATGTATTTTTTAGTAACATGCAGCGTCTCTTTACGGGGAGAGAAATGATTTCCAAATCCGTTATATACTGCTACAATTTTATTTTCCGGAAGTTGCAGGGCTTTTTTAATACGATTACATTCAAAATGTGATACTGTAATAATTTTATTGCAATGAGAAAGAATACGTGGAACGACTAAACGCCGATAATACCAGCCCATATTTTGATAAAGAGACTTATTTCCACTCTGACGCGGTTCTAAAAATATAATATCATGAAGCGTTAATATTAAAGGTACATGACAAAAAACAGGAGCTGTATTACTTGTACAGTGTAATATATCCGGTTTTATCTTGGATACAGCAAGAGGTAAAGCTATTTGTTCCCATAAAGGATATGTAGGACAACTGACTTCTATTATGTGCATATTTTCAGAAGCTTCCAGACATCTGTCTTCTCCCGGACTTACAAAAATGAAGTATTCATTATTTTTGTCGATTTTTTGTAGCTCACGAATACTTTCCAATGCTACAAAATCCATCCCGTGTTTATTGGTGCGGAATATGCGTTGTGCTTCTATTGCGATTTTCATATATCAGATTATTAATTTGTTGAACCGTGTTCTGTATGTATAAATTCTTTATTGGCACCTTTTAGACGAAAAAAATTGAAAAACATCAATAGGAATAGTATGGGGAGATTTCTTATCGCTTTCTTGAATTTATTGTCTACCAGATAATCAGGTACGGCCATACTGAATGTAATACATAATAGTAGCAATAATCCCCACCACTTTATAGCCATAGCCCAATTGAACCATGTAAAGAAACACGCAAATAAAAATATAAATCCAAATAGGATAACCCGCGGTGGCATCATCCATTGAAATAGCTTATCACAATAGTCCCAATTGCCTTTTAATAGAGCTAAAGGCAATTCTGAAATACCGCAAAATAAATTAGTAAACTGATTGGATAACCAACGACGACGTTGATTATAAAAACCTGTACTTTCTTTTATCTTTTCGTCGTATGTATAGACATCCTCAAGATATTCGATATAAATATTTTGAATAAGTAATGACCGTTCCAATTGCTTGTCTACGCCTATGTGACCGGCTTTCATAATGTTGTCTCTGAATAGTTCATATTCGAAGGCCATACCCGAACCAATCAATGCCGACGAGAATCCTAACTGTGTGTGACCTTTCCGAAATATAGAATTATTTATTTCTTCGCTTACAGCATCGAGTACTGCGGTATTTGTATCTCTGTTTTTGGCTACACGATGAGTTTGGACGGCAGAACAACCTGAATAAAAAGCATCGTTGATTTTATTGAGAAAATCATAATCCACGAGATTGTCTGCATCCATAATTACAATTATATCATATGAGAGATTATTGTTGTCGATATGTTTGGTAACCAACTGGAGTGCATTTGTTTTAGTGCTCTGAGGGTCTTTTATTTCCAGAACGATTGCAGATAAATCTTGTAATTTTTGATTTGTCGTGTCTGACATTTGGTCTGAAATAACGATAAGATCATATTGCTCTTTGGGATAATCCTGTTTGAAGAACGAGTGAACCGATTCTAGAATGACCGTATCTTCCTTGTAAGCGGGGAATAATACTGCAAATTTGTACTTCTTTTTGGCGGTTGGATATTGATCTTTACGTTTTTTAAGAGAAAAGAGAGCAAAAATGAAAAGATAAAGAACTGCAATAAGAAATAGTAAGAACAAGACAGCATCTCCTAACAGATATATCTTTTCATGATTATTTGCCCAACTAGTTCCAAAATACAATAATTGTTCCATATCGTTCTTTGATTTTATGTTATTGTTTTTCGATATTCTTAATTTCTTTATCGTAATATTCTCCGTTCAACACCAGTGATAAACAGGTAAAAGCGATAATGGCTGTCGGATATTGTCCCCAAAATGCGTTTCCATATGCACTGGCAAGCATACCGAATATACCACATAAAAATGCAGTAAGCCGGCCTTTAAGTTCAGGATCATGAATTTTAAACATAACGATCCAGGAACCTCTTCCGATGGTGATGAATAGTACACCTAAATATAGGACGGCACCGATTATTCCGGTTTCCACCCATAATTTAACATACCAGGAGTCGACAGGAATGGAAGTGGTGAATCTAATCGACATTTTTTTATTTTCTCCGCCAGACAATCCCAAACCCTCTCCGAAAGGCTTGTTTTTTAAATAAGTTGCCAATTTTTTCTGATTTTCTTTTCGGACGATAAAAGAAGCATCTTTTGTCGGTTGAAAAGCAGTTCGCATTCTTCGGATAGCGGCATTACCTTGACCAATATGAGTGAAAGCAAAGAAAATATAAATAATGATCAACAATGATCCGGCAGAAATACAGGCTTTAATGTTTTTAGATATTACGGTATATAGGCAAATAGCTGCTAACGGAACAATTATTGCTCCCCGTGTACCGGATAAAAACATGGCATAAAAACCTCCGATAGCTATAAGACTATAATATATTTTGTAAACTATTTTCTTTTCATATAATGCCGTGATAGCAAAAAATATACCGGCAAATCCCATATTTGATCCGAAATTACCAGCATCTGTAAAAAATGAAAAATAACGTGTTCCGGAACCTATCAAATGAGTTAATGCTCCTCCGCCGTT
This sequence comes from Parabacteroides chongii, assembly GCF_029581355.1. Classification (NCBI taxonomy): domain Bacteria; kingdom Pseudomonadati; phylum Bacteroidota; class Bacteroidia; order Bacteroidales; family Tannerellaceae; genus Parabacteroides; species Parabacteroides chongii. The sequence continues at coordinate 4,279,050 of NZ_CP120849.1, forward strand.
ATAAAGCCAATTTGTTTCTGCATAATCAAAACCTACAAATTTCTGCATTATGACCTTGATAACGGCTGTTAATGTGAAAATGGATAATAGTATTGTGAATATTTTGACATCTTTATACTTTACACATAAAGTGCTTACTATAAGTGATATGACAAAAGAATTTGTAATGAACGTTCTGGATAAAACCCAGGCTTGCAGCATTCCGGTGGGGTTTGCTATTTCTGCAATGCAATATAAACTCCAGATGAAAGTTCCGATTGTCAATACGTTTATAGATGTTTTAAAAGAAATATCTTTAAATAATATACTATGAACGATAATTAGTATTACTAATGAAAGTAAAAGACTATCAACTAAGAAACTTAATCCATCCGTTTTTACATAGCGGCCTAAACCTAAAAAATAATAATTGATGATTAATGTCACAAACAGAAGTATAACAGGATAGCGAATTGACTGAATAAATAATATGAATAATAAAGGTATACAAACAATGGCAACAAATAGTGCCAGATTATTTGTTAACATCGAAAACACAATGCTTCCTAATCCTCCGAAAAGAATGAGGGATGATAGTTTTATTTGCGCTGTGTTTATCCTGTTATCCATATTTATTCTTTCATTTAACTGCCGAATCGTTAGCTGTTAAACCTAAATACATCATTCTATTAGCCAGACTGTGAATGGAGGTTTTAGGAGGTAACTGTCCTGTAAAGTCTTCTACTGCTTCGCGGCGGGCATTATTCAGATAAATATAAAGAGGTGTTGTCCCTGTTACTTCTTTTAAATGATTTAGATATTCTTCATCGCTGTTTTTCCAGACACGTACTGCATTTACTACTAACAGGTTAACGTCTGCCTTTTTCAACAAGGCGATCGGAATGCTGCTATTTTGTATAAATGTATGTTCTATCAGGAGTATATCCGGCACTTCATTATTTAAGTTGAAATAATGAAAATCTTTTGCTAATATAAATGATGAGTCGATAGAAAAGTCTTTGCCTGCAACCCGATATTCGACTTTTAATCCGGACTCTTTCCATTGTTCAACTAAATATTTTGCTACAAAACTTTTCCCTTCCCGATCCTCAATGCTGAGAAGGTTGATATAAGTGGTTTCATGCTGGTGTAAGTATTGGTTTAAACGATTACATGCGTAAGCTGCAGAAATTCTGTTACATGCTTTTACATAGCCGCGATGCTTTAATTGGGTATTCCCGGTAAATGCTCCGAGAACAGGTGTATTTGTCAGCCTTCTGGTGCGTTCGGCATCACGTAGTGTCCGGTCTAATAGTTCAATGATCAGATTACATCCGATAATAAAAATAATACTACCGATAAATGCGGCGACTGTAAATAACATTCGTTTCTGCCCATCACTTACTATAGGAAAAGAGGGCGGGGTAATGGTACTCAATGTAGCAGATGTGAGTTGAATATTTTTTTGTTTCAGTTTGGCAAGGTTGAGAGCATGTAAGACTTCCAGATATGATTCTTCTGTGACGCGGATATCCCGTTCTTTTCTGTTTATTTGAGTTCCAACCGGTGATAATATCTTATATTTTGTTTCAAAGTCACTTTTTCGTTCTTCCAAAATTTTTAAATATGCTTTCGCTTTGATATTTTTGAGAAGTTCTTCTAACCAGCGACTGACCATATCATCGATAGCTACTCCCTCTTTGGAATATTTATACTCATTCATGTCATTCGATAATTGGCTGATTGTCTTTTCCGATTTTTTTAAGTCTTCTTTATATTCACTTAACAAAGGATTTGTTTTTTGCGCATCCTCGGTACTAAACATTTCTATTTCTGTTATTTTTCCATTTATGGTCGATATGTCATTCAATGTATTTATAAAATCATTGTTAGCTTTGAATAGTTTAGCTCGCGTATCCATTTGCTTTTCTAATTGTGCAACAAGTTTGGAAGAAGCTTCGTATTCTTTCTGTGCATCTTCATAGCGGTCTTCATAATTTGAACGGGCTATGGCTATTGCTTTTGTTTGTTCTGAATAATTTATGACTCCGTTTTCGATATTGTAATTGGTTAGATCGTTTTCCTTTTTATCTAATAAAGTTTTCAATTTCTTTAGCTGACCTTCATAATAACTGACGACATCATTTGTTGCTTTAAAGCGCAATCCATCATAAGAATGGACTAGTTCCTCATTGATTAATTTTACAGTACTTAATGCAATCCCAGGGTCAGTCGATTTGTATGAAATTTCGATCAGGTCACTGTTACTCAGACGTTTTACAAGTACGTTTTGTAAAACTTTATAGCTATAATGTGTTTTACCGCTATTGAAAAGTTCAAATAAAAAATTACCGGGAATCTCCTCTTTGAATTTGTAAAGGTTATCAATCGTTTTATCAAGTGAATCTTTGATGATAAGCTTACTAACCTCTTTGGGGACTATTTTTTCTAATACACGAAAATTTTTTGCAGTAATAAATAAATTATCCTTGTCGGGATTTCCGTGGATCATATTTAGTGCGAATAATTTGATAGATACTTTTTCAAGAGTTCCTTTCGCTTTTGTTAAATTGATTACGTTGTCAAAAGTATTATTTAACTCTATAATGTTCAGTTTATCATCGCCCTCTAATCCTGTTTTGGATGCAATACCTGTATATATGCTGGTGTTTACCGTATAAGTTTTAGGCAAGAATTGTGTAAAGTACGCAACCAATGCAGCTGCGATCAAACTTCCAAATATTATCTGATACCGGATCCTATATAGAAAACGTGATATATAAAGTGCAGGATCCATATTTTATCTATTAATGACTTTTACATTCGTCAACATTTCCAGTAAAGTAATTGCATTATGAAGCATTACGCGTCCTTCCTGATAATTAACCACGGAACCTGAACGTCTGCTTCTTTCTAATGAGAGCGCTATGATATCTATTTTGCCGTTGATGAAATCTTGTTCGGATATTTTCATTTGGGCATTATACAATGCTGCAGCATCCGATTTGGCTTTCAATGTAGCCAATGCCTGTAATACATTATTATATGCTTCCAGTATTTTTAATTTTCGTTCCTCAACAGACATTTCATACTCATAATCCAATTGGCGATAATGAGCTTTTTTAGCTCTGATCTTGTGCCCACGTGAAAATAAGTCGTCGAAAGGTATTGATATCGAAACACCTGCACTATATGTACTCTGATTCCTGCCTAAACTGGTCAGCGACAAAGGGTCATCGATTGTTTCTGTTGTCGAAAACTGTACGATTCTTCCATATTGATATTGCCCGTATACCCTGAAATAGTTTAGCCATTCCATTCTGGAAATCTTCATTTCAGCATTGGCTTCTTCTTTTTTTGCTTCGTAAATTTTGATCGATGGATGGTCATAGATCGATTGTAGAAAAACAGAAAGAGGCGGCAGTTGGACTCTTTCATAATCATCCAACATGGCTTGTATTGAATCTGTGTTGAGATTTGCTTTCACTTCCACTATGGTTGCTTTGTCAAAATAATTGTTGTTTCTCTTTTGACAAAAGCAGTAATATGTACTGCAACTAATGAATAATATGGTGATAATGATCTTTGTCATGAAATTTAATTTATACATCCTCTTTCTGAATAAACGCTGTAAACGTTTTGAAAATAATCATCATATCCATCCGAAAAGAAAATTCTTTCGCATATCTGATATCTAGTTGTTTCCGTTCCTCGGCAGACATCTTTCCAGCATCGCCGCGCTTTTCGACTTGCCATAATCCGGTTAATCCGGCAGGGGCCATGAAACGTTGGACATATTCATCACTTGTAAGTAATTCTGCTTCATAGAGTGGGAGAGGACGATTCCCTACAACTGACATGTCACCTTTCAGAATGTTGAAAAGTTGCGGTAGTTCATCAATACTATATTTCCGTATGAAGTGGCCGACACGTGTAATGCGGGGATCGTTCTCCAGTTTGAAAAATGCATTGGAACGTTCTGTGCGTTTTGTTTTCAGATAGTCATTTTCAGATGTACTCAGGTTATCAGAAAACAGAAGAATATCCTGAGTACCGTTAGTTTCGATAATCGTTTTCTGAGGAACCTCAGAAACGGAAGAAGAGTTTACAGACTCTTCTTCCGTTGTTTCTTTCGTATATTGGTTTAGCTTCTTATATTCTGACAGTCGCTTATCAGCATCCGAATACATGGAACGAAACTTATAAAAATCGAAAATCCTGTAATTGCTGCCTACACGTTTCGATTTATATACAATTTTTCCATTACTCTCAGCCCGGATGGCTAAAGCTGTTATGAGCAATAAAGGAGATAAGCAAAGGATCGCTGTTCCTGAAGCCAGAATGTCAAATGTCCGTTTCCATAAAGGTAATTTGAATTCAGCCAAAGATGCTATTGGATTCTCTTTTTCTAATTTTTCCTTCTCTTTGTAATCAATGACAACAGTCAGTAATTTTTGCAAATCCTCTTTTGATGTCTTTTGAGAAATCATGCAGTCAACACCGGACCTTAGGTAAGGTATTTTTTCTTCTTTGCTTAATCTCTCGCTTATTAATATAATGTATAGGCCAGGGTACTGTTTGTGAAGCTGGGCTATTGTAGGTATATCGGTTTCTATATTGTTCCTTTCTAAGAATATGCAAAAATCAATATCCTTAATGTGAGATAGTTTGGATATTATCTGCTGAAAGGTGATACATTCGGAGACTTTACATTGCAAAGTCTCTCGTAGATGAGCTGCTAAAGGAATATTATTCCCCCAAAAGATATATTCCATACAAATTGTTGTTATTTACCCTAGCGTTTAATTACTTATCTCAAAAGTCTTTTAACCCTTACTCTCAGTTCTTCAGGATTAAAAGGTTTCAGAATGAAGTCTTCTGCTCCCTCTTCAAAAAGACGGATTCTGTTTGCACTGCTTTCAACGCTTGACAGGATCAGTACCGGAATGTGATTGAAAAGCTCGTTGGCCTTCAAATAACACAAAAATTCTTCTCCGCTCATCTCCGGCATATTCAGGTCGGAGATAACTCCGTCAGGGATATTGCCTTCATTAAGCCATGCAATAGCTTTTATCGGATTTTCTTTATATGTGACTTCATACAACGAAGACAAATATAGCATTATGATTTTCGCTATCTCCGGCTTATCATCAACCAATAGAATTGACTGTTTCATGTTTTTTATTATACTAGTGCTGTTTTGTATGCTTTAATGCACAAAATTAAAATAATTATTTAATAAAGAGTATAAAAATCAAAGGTTTTTAATGGAGAATAGTCTTTTTCTCAAAGAATGATATATATGGAAATTATTCTTTAAGTTTGCAAAGCGAAATTTAGTCGTTATATTGAATTGATAAACAAAGAAATGAATATACCATTTAAGATATTGAATATAAGTGCTATACTTGTTTTGTTGTTCTCCGGATGCCAACCGGAAATGCCTGTTACATCTTCAATTACCATTGATTTGGAAGGCTTTTCTGTCCCGGTTAATCAAAAGTTGTACGGAGTGACAATAGAAGAGATAAATCATGCTATCGATGGCGGACTCTATGCGGAAATGATACAAAACCGCAGTTTTGAGGAAGGAGTGCCTCCTTTAAACTGTCCGTACGACGCAAAACGGAATGTTTTAAGTACTCCAAACGGATGGACGATCCCCTTTATTCGTCCCGATTCAGTGCCCGGATGGCGAAAAATCTCATCAAACACAAGTATCTGGCCTGACGGGCAGGAGTTGATCAATGATAAAAACAAGCGTTCCTTACTGGTTTCTGTCTCGGCCTCTTCAGAGACAGGAAGAGGAGGTGTTGCTGCTACCGGTTATAACGGACTCTCCATACGCAAAGGAGAAAAATATGAACTGTCTTTATTTCTGAAAGGTGGTTCGATGATTCCTAAAACAATAAGTATATTTATCGGAGATTCTGTGGCAGGAGAACCGTTGAGTGATATTTTTAAAGTATCTCCGATCTATGAATGGAGAAAATATAAACACACCTTCACTGCTTCGGAGAGTACGGATAATGCCGTTTTGGCAATTACTGCCGATACATCTATTGTCTTTTGGACGGATATGGTTTCTTTATTTCCTCTAAAAACATGGAAGGAAAGACCCAATGGTTTACGTTCGGATCTGATGGAGATGATTTCTGCACTGAATCCTCAGTTCGTTCGCTTTCCGGGAGGCAGTTTTGTTGAAGGATATACAGCAGGGACTTATCCGATTTGGCATGAGACTATAGGCGATAACTCCACACGCAAGAATTTTTGGAATGTTTGGGGATACGGTTCAACGAATGGTATGGGATATCATGAATACCTGCAGATGTGTGAGGATCTGAAAGCCGAACCGCTCTATGTGATAAACAGTGGGGTAACCAGTCAAAGCAGGAGACCGCGTTATGAGGATATTACTGCGATGAATAAATTGGTACAGGATGCATTGGAAGCCATAGCCTATGCAAACCAGCCTGCCGATTCGATATTCGGTGCCATGCGTACAAAGAACGGGCATCCGGAACCATTCAATCTGAAATATATAGAGATCGGCAGTGAAAACTACGGGCAGGAATATTCCAAACGTTTTGACCTGTTTAAAAAAGCGATCAATGAAACTTATCCGGAAATCACGGTGATCAAAAGCTCTTTTATTGCAGGGAAGAACCGGACTGAATGGACCGATTATCATTTCTACTCCGGTGAAGATTTTCTGATCGCCAACCATGACAGGTATGAGACCGGGCAATATCTAAGAAGATTTCCGGCAGTTTTTATCGGTGAGTTCAGTATGGGAGATGCTTCTTTGCAGGGAACATTGCGGGCGGCTATAGGAGAGGCTTGTTTTCTCCTGGGAGTGGAAAACAGTCCGGAAGTCGTTAAGCATCTGGCTTATGCACCTGTGCTGGGAAATGTGAATTACGATTTCCAGCGATATCCCGCCATTTCCTTTAATAATAACAGTGCCATAGGATCGCCGTCTTATTATATGTTGAAGTTGCTGGCAGATAACCGGGGGGATGACTTGTTGAAAACAGAAATTGAGACGTACAGCAAACCTCAGGTGACGTTCGGATATGCCGGCATCGATTTGTTTGATAATAGTTATGACTTCGATGATGTACGAATCGACGGCCGGCCGGTGACGGAAGCGATGGTCAGGACCGGAGGTTGGAAAGTCAACAACGGAACTTTGACACCTGATGCCAATCGTTGGAATAATGTTCTGATGGGAGATTCTGCTGCACATGATTATACGTTTTCTGTGAAACTAAGGAGAAGCAAAGGAAGCGGGCCGGTTCAGCTGCGTGTTCGTGATAATGGAAAAGAGGGTGAAGCGAATGACCATATTGCCGTTTCCATAACTCCGGGAGCCTGTGAGTTCTATCGTTCTTCAGGCGCAGTTAAAGACACGCTGCGTTCTCCAAAAGCCTATTCCTTTGAGAGCAACCGCTGGTATGATGTGAAGATCGTTTGCAAGGATGAGACAGTGAGTTGTTTTGTGGATGATGTTCTGTTGCACGAAGTCGTTTTGCCTCCGTTGCCTTCGCTTGTATCCGTAGCGACATTGGATAAAGAAGCAGAAACGATCATACTGAAGGTTGTCAATACGACGCAGCATGAAGAGAAGACAGAATTGAATATAAAAGGTGGTAGTGTAAAGAATGATGCAGAGATTCTTCAGTTAAGCGGCGATCCTTCGGATCGTAATACATTTGAAGCTCCGAACCGAATTATCCCGGTCTCTAAAAATGTCTCTTTCTCATTGGGAGGACCGGTGGTCTATTCCTTTCCACCTAATTCAATCACGATAATGAAGTTGAAAATAGATTGATAAGCCACCTAATAAAAAGCCCCGGACCGCAATGGACCGGGGCTTTTTTATCGTGTCATAAATAGTTTAATGAACCAGCATTTCCGGAGTGATGCGAGTGAATTTCTCAGCATCGGCTTTGCGTAATTTTACGCTGCCGTCGTTCCAGATAGAAGGCCATCCGCCGATGATGTGGCTGAGGAATACTACCTTGATTTCGTGCAAGCCGGCTGCCAGGGCTACAGAGGTGTCGTGACGTGAGAAACGTTTTACTTCACCGCCATTGTTGACCAACAGTTTACCGTCGATCCATACTTCTTCGTTGTCGGAAGAGAGATAATATACGCCGTTTTCCGGAATGTTTACATAACCGGTAGCAACAGCTGCATAGTGCTTAACACCTCTCATCGATTCGCTGCTTTCCACAACGCTTCTGATTTCGCGCAAGTCTTTGATGGTTGATTTCTTCCAATTCTTTACTTCTGCCAGTTTGGATGATTCGAGATACATACCGTCGGTTACCTGCATTTCCAGACCCGGAGTAGTCTTGGCGACTTCCTTAGCCGGAGCCAAAGCCTGTTTTTCTACAGTGATGGTACGTGTCTTGCTCATTTTGTTGGATGGCAATACGGAGCGGATTTTCAATACGCCTGATTCGGTAAATTCGATAGGGGCAGAGTAGACTGTTGATTCCGGAGTCGGTTCTGTTCCGTCGATGGTGTAAACCACCTTGACAGGGCGGCTGGTTGTAAATTCGAGAGAAGCCTTATCGGTAAATGCCACGAAGTTGACAGAACCTTTTGGCTGTTCCGGCTGCGGGATGTGATAGTTGATGTTGTGTTCGTCCAGGCGAACCAGTGCATTGTCCAGTCTGCGTTCGAAATCTTTATAGTCTTTGCGGTTGAGCGGGCTCCATCCGATTTCAGATAAAGCAAGCATACGAGGATACATGCGGTATTCCATCAAATCCGTATTATACATGTACTCAGACCAGTTGTTGCATTGAACACCTTTGATATGCTGAGCTTTGCCTGTTTTTACCAATGTATCGGGAACCGGATTATAATTATATACTTTTTCGATTGTAGCATATCCGCCGATGGTTACCGGTTCGATCTTGGCATCGCCTTGGTATTGGTCGAGATACATACCTGCACTTCCCGGAGTCATGATCACATCATGTCCCATGTTAGCTGCAGCAATACCTCCGGCTTCACCACGCCATGACATGACAGTTGCCGAAGGGGCAAGGCCGCCTTCCAGGATTTCATCCCAGCCGATGATTTTTTTACCATGTTTTTCTGACAGGTATTTTTCCATCCGTTGTACGAAGTAGCTCTGCAGACGTTCTTCTGCACTATGCTCTTTCGTTGCTTTCAGACCTTCCGCCTGGATACGTTTTTGACAAGTCGGGCAGGATTTCCAACTGATTTTCGGACATTCGTCGCCTCCGATATGGAAGTATTCGCTGGGGAACATCGGAGCCAGTTCGTCGATCACGTCTTCCAGGAACTTGAATGGTTCTTCTTTTCCGGCACACATCACGATGTCTTCAACACCCCAGATGATACGCGGAGTACCTTGTTCGCCTTTGCAGGACAATTCGGGATAAGCTGCGATAGCGGCCATTTCATGTCCCGGGAGTTCCAGTTCCGGAATAACGGTGATGAAACGGTCAGCTGCGTATTTCACAACATCCTTGATCTCTTCCTGTGTATAGAAGCCGCTATACTCAGTACCTTCGCCTTCGATACGTTTTGCACCGATCTCAGTCAGCTTCGGATATTTTTTGATTTCGACACGCCAACCCTGGTCGTCAGTCAGATGCCAGTGCATAGTATTGACTTTGAACAAAGACAACACGTCGATCTGTTTCTTTACGTTTTCAACCGGTATGAAATGACGGCAAGGATCCAGCATGAAGCCGCGATAAGCAAAACGCGGTTCATCTTTTACCGTAACACACGGAGTGGTCCATGCGATACCGTTTACGACAGCCGGACTTTCGATCTCTGCAGGTAATAACTGCATGAAAGTCTGCATACCGTAGAATAACCCCTGTGGAGTTTTGGCTTTTACAGTTACGCCGTCAGTGGTGACATCCAGTGTATAGCCTTCGTTATTCACGTCTAACGCATCGTCGAGAACGAGCGAGATTCCGTTGGAAACAGCCTGGTCGCCAACAGTCGTCTTGTAGCCTGTTGCCTGGTTGATCTTCGATGAAAAATACTCGGCAATAACTTTAGCCTCCGGAGTGGAAGCCTGGAATGCCATATTTTTACCGACTTTAAAGACCCCTTCATTCTGGGTCAGACTTACAGGTGTCGGAATAACGTTGATACCCTGGTTGTAAGGCATCTGTTTGGTTGGCCCTTCACTGCATGACGCAAGTATACAAAGTGCTGCGCCGGCACACATTGAAATGAGCTTCTTCATGTTCAAGAATAAGTTTATATATAATATAATGTATAGGAGTGCGAGTGAACGCAACTCCTATACATTGTGTTTTACCATGCGAAGATAGGATATTCTTTCATGATGCTGTTTACTTTTTCGCGAACAGCAGTGATTGTTTTATCACACTCCGGTGCAGAAAGAACTGTGTCGATCAATTCTACAATTTCAGCCATTAACGGCTCCTTGGCACCACGAGTCGTGATAGCTGGAGTACCAACGCGGATACCTGAAGTCTGGAAAGCAGAACGGCTGTCAAACGGAACCATGTTCTTGTTTACAGTGATATCTGCAGCAACCAATGCTTTTTCTGCTACTTTTCCTGTCAGTTCAGGGAACTTTTTACGCAGGTCGATCAGCATGCTGTGGTTGTCGGTACCATCTGAAATAATCTTATATCCTTTGTCGATGAATGCCTTTGCCATTGCAGCAGCGTTGGCTTTTACCTGAGCCTGATAAGTTTTGTATTCCGGCTCCAGTGCTTCACCGAAAGCAACGGCTTTAGCAGCAATCACATGTTCCAGCGGACCTCCCTGGATACCCGGGAATACCGCGGAATCCAATAGTTGAGACATTTTCTTGATCTCGCCTTTGGGAGTTTTCTTTCCCCATGGGTTTTCGAAATCTTTACCCAGAAGAATGATACCGCCACGCGGACCACGCAATGTCTTATGTGTCGTAGAGGTTACGATGTGAGCATATTCCAACGGGTTGTTCAGCAAGCCGGCAGCGATTAAACCGGCCGGGTGAGCCATGTCGATCATCAGCAAAGCGCCTACTTTGTCTGCAATCTCACGCATGCGCTTGTAGTCCCATTCGCGGGAATAAGCAGAACCGCCACCGACGATCAGTTTCGGTTTTTCGCGAAGTGCCACTTCTTCCATCTGGTCGTAGTCGACACGTCCTGTTTCTTCTTTTACGTTATATTCTGTTGCTCTATATAAGATACCTGAACTATTTACTGGAGAACCATGGGAAAGGTGGCCGCCGTGAGCCAGATTTAAGCCGAGGAATGTGTCCCCGGGGTTAAGGACTGCCAGGAATACAGCAGCGTTAGCCTGTGCACCTGAGTGAGGTTGAACGTTAGCCCATTCAGCATTGAAGATTTGTTTCAACCGTTCGATAGCAATGGTCTCGCTTTGGTCTACTACCTCACAACCACCATAATAGCGCTTGCCGGGATAGCCTTCGGCGTATTTGTTGGTCAGACAGCTACCCATGGCTTGCATCACCTGGTCGCTCACAAAGTTTTCAGAAGCAATCAGCTCGATTCCTTTCAATTGGCGCTGATGTTCTTTCTCAATGATGTCGAAAATGATCTTGTCTTGTTTCATTACATGTAAAATTGGTTATTGCAATGAGCTCTCTACTTGCTATTTTAGAGAGAATCGTTGCAAATTTACGATAAATATCTGTATATATAGCTATTTTGTTATCAAAATATAATTATAAGATGGAAATAATGAGCAAGTTATATTCAAAGGAAACAAGGGCTGTTTTACGAGTACGTGACGGGTTGTACGGGTCGACGAAGTGTAATGGTAAAACGAGCTTTTGTTACGGATTCAGATTTATAACTTTTCCTGACCGGCTGCTTTCCCACGCTGCTTCGATCAGGCGTATTACGTTTATTACTCCACGGGCATCACTCAGCAAAGTTTCTCCATTGCGGATGTGCTGGAAAATGTTTTCGTAGAAAGCATCATAATTACCCGGAATACTCGGATATTTCTCCCGTACATCCACACCATTCTTCTCAGTGTGAAGCAGTCCCCAGATTTCAGGATCTTCTTCTCCCCAATAAGGTGCGTCAGGCATCAGTCCGTTTGTTAGGTCGGCTTCCTGTCTGTCGAGACCATATTTGACAAATGAACCCTCTGTCCCGTGCAGCATGAACCGCGGTTCACGTTCACACATCAGATAGCTGGCTTTCAATGTGATCTTCACTTCCGGTACTTTCGATGGTTTGAGCAGGTGAATTATAAAATAATCGTCCACCAGGCCATTGTCGCGTAAAATAGCAATATCGGCAAAAACAGCTTCCGGCATGCCGAACAACTGTACAGCTTGATCTATTACGTGTGCCCCCAGATTGTAAGTTATTCCGCCTCCCGCTTCGCCTGTTTCTTTCCAGGTCCCCTGTTTGATGAAGTTGCGGAAACGGGGGAAAGTCGATTCGAACTCGACCAAGCGTCCCAATAACTTTTTCTCTAATACCTCTTTGACTGTTAGGAAATCGCTGTCCCAGCGTCTGTTCTGGTAGACGCTTAATGTCAGTCCCTTCCGGTCTGCAAGGGCAACCAGCTCGTTAGCCTCTTCTACAGTTTGTGTAAACGGCTTTTCTACGATCACATGTTTGCCGGCTTCGAGTGCGCGACGGGCATATTCATAATGAGAACTGTCGGGTGTGTTGACTACGATCAGCTCTAGATCAGTCATATCGACCAGTTCGTCAAAACTCCGGACAGTACGTGCATCAGGATAACGTTCCCTAGCCAGATTTTTACTGCGTTCTGTGATAGCGGTTAATTCGAAATGGGGATTCGTGCTGATAAACGGTGCATGAAATACCTGTCCTGACATTCCGTAGGCAGCCAATCCCGTTTTTATTTTATCCATAGAATTTCTTATATGTATTGTTAGAATCTTCCTTTTTATGTGTTTGGCTGGATATGATCCCAGTCGGCTCCGTTATTAGCGCCAATGATCCAGTTGAAAGCATAATGGCGCTCCATAACGACTCCTCCGTTGAGTGAGGCAGGAGCTTCTTTCCCGTGAATACGTGCTTCGACGCAAGCCCAGTCGTAACGTAATGTAATATCGGCGGCATCCAGGATCTCTGATTTAGGACGTGCGAATCCTTTGGACAATAAATTGCCGATCCCTTTATGTTGCCAGAAGATGGCAGCAAGGACGGGGACGTCGATGATAGTGGAAGGATAAGACAGATCGTCTACCACACCAGCCGCCCAAAGCAGTACGCCACAACATTCATATCGCCATCCAAACTGTATACATTCTTGCTCTTCCGGTTCCGGGTTATTGATATATGCTGCTTCATGGGGTGTAATATATGATTTTACTCCGTATAATTCATCCATTTTATTAAAATAGGAGCGTGCTGCTTCCCGGTCGGAGTCTTCCGATAACATCACTTCCGAATAAACCGCAACGGCGAATAATGCCGCCGCCCGCTTCACCATTTCTTCGCGGCTTCTCAGTTTAACTTCGCTTTCCAGCGCCTCGCTGTGTAAATGTTCCATATAAGGAATATTTCTTGCTTCAAGGAGTGCTATAGAACGTAAACGTCTTTCCACATCAGCCGGAGCCTCTTCCGGGCGGTTTGCATCCAACAGGTCTGCGTTGCCGATCGGGATAAACTCCGTCAGTTGGCTTTCGCCCTGGATAGAGAACAGTAGTTTCCCCTCTTTCGTATATATCTGCATGCTAGGATAGAGCAGGAAGCCGTTCACATCGTTGGCGACGGCGAAAAGGCAATTGATGATATAGTTCGTCCGGTCTTCGTTATCATCGACTTCGAATATAATACCTGTTATACAGTTGAATACGCGGATTTGACGCAGCACATTTTCTTTCAGTTCGACCAATGGTGTCTGGGCGGAAGCGAAATAGTTGGCCATGCCGGCTGTATGCGATGCGATAAAGTCCGGTTTATCCTGTTGATGGCTGATGTTGAAAGTGATGTTAGAGTCGTCTGCAAGTGTCAGGATGATAGCTCCGTTTTCTGATGTAAGCTCTTTTGTCATCTCTTTGAACCGATCCCGGATAGAGGTTACGATACGGTCTGGATTGCCGATTACTGTGTATAACGTGATGTTTGCTTTTTCCATTATTTTGTTGTTTATATCCGTTTGATAGCCGGATGATGATTCTCTTGTACAAAAATAATAAAATAAAGGTATTTTGTAGTGTTGCTATTGTGTCTTTATTTAAGTTTATCGGGTGGTAGAGATGGGGTGAATTTATTGTTTCATTATAATGAAACACTTTCAAGGTGTAGTTTAACGATTTTAGTTGACTACTTTCTGTCTAATCAATAAAAAGGGTTGACTCGGTTTATAGTTAGTAATAAAAAGGGTTGTCCCTTTTGTTGTTTATTTTTGAAAGAGGTTTACTCTTTAACTATTTGCCGGCAAAAATAATCAAGAGTATATCTATTATCTTGCGTTAGGATTCCTTATATGTTTAAAGTTAATAATTACTTTCTTGATGTATTAAACGCTGGTTTATAGATGTTTATTGTGTTATTCGAAGAATTAGAGTAAAACAGTGATTTGGGTAAAAATATATGTAATATAGGTACAAGTTAAAAGTAGGAATACAGATACCCGGTCGCATTGGATAAAGCCTGTGTGGATATGGTATATAACTCGCCGGACGAAGGACGCAAGCACTTGATCGAACGGATGGAGTCGCGACACGGTATCCATACCCTTGAGCATGCAGAGGCAATAGGTGTCGGTAGCCAGAAATACAATTTGGTCCTGCTGGATGCCTGAGAATACGTGAATAGTTTGTAGCGTTTGAAATAAAATAGCTTTCTTAAATGCTTTGTTCGAAAAAAACATTATATTTGTATTATTACAAACTTAATAGATATGAGTGATGATGAACTATTCGAACTATCTTTACATTGCTATCCGGGCAGCGATAGATGCCGGGAAAGCTATCATGGATATTTATACAGACCCTGCATCTGATTTTGAAATTGAACGTAAAGCTGATAATTCTCCGTTGACAAAAGCAGACAAAGCCGCTCATAAACTGATCGTGAATGTTCTTTCCGTAACCCCGTATCCGATATTGAGCGAGGAAGGAAAAGATATTCCTTATGCCGAACGTTCTTCTTGGGAGACATTCTGGTTGGTCGATCCGTTGGATGGTACCAAGGAATTTATAAAGAAAAACGGTGAGTTTACTGTGAATATTGCTTTGATCCAGAAGGGGGTACCCGTTTTGGGTGTTATTTACGTTCCGGTACGCAAAGAATTATATTTCTCTGCTGATTCGTTGGGCGCATATAAACTGGTTGCGGATTGTGATCATCAGCCCTCTATGGATGAGATCATGCAAAAGGCCAATCGTCTGCCTGTTTCCATGGCACATCAGGGAGTTGTCGTTGTTGCCTCCCGTTCACATCAGAGCTCGGAGACGACGGATTTTATCGAAAATCTGCGGAAACAAGGACAGCCTGTTACGTTGATCAGTAGCGGCAGCAGTCTGAAAATATGCCTGGTAGCGGAAGGAAGTGCGGATATTTATCCCCGTTTCGCTCCGACGATGGAATGGGATACGGCAGCCGGTCATGCTATAGCCAGAGGCGCGGGATGTGATGTATTTCATATAGATGGCCGAACGCCTTTGAAATACAATAAGGAAGATTTGCACAACCCGTGGTTTATAGTTAAAGCCCTTTCTTCCATTTGCTGATTATTTTGGTCAAAAGGACTAAAAATAGAACTTTTAGGTACGAATAACGTTAATTTTCTTATTACATTTGCACCTTATCTGAGAAATTTAGACAGATTAGGTACGTATGAACTACGAAATATTATTTGTATTGCTGGCCCTGGCCGGAATGGTGGCTGCGTTAATATGGGACAGGATGCGACCGGGAATGATACTACTTTCCGTTGTAGTATTATTCCTTGTTGCTGGTATATTGACTCCTAAAGAGATGCTGGAGGGCTTTAGTAATAAAGGAATGATAACGGTTGCCATGCTCTTTTTGGTGAGTGAAGGTGTTCGCCAGAGCGGGGCCTTGGGGCAGCTGATCAAAAAGCTTCTTCCGGAAAGTAAAACAACTGTTCTGAAAGCGCAGGTCCGTATGCTTCCTCCTATAGCATTCGTGTCTGCGTTTCTTAATAATACGCCTGTTGTCGTTATTTTCGCCCCGATCATTAAGCGGTGGGCGGAGTCTGTAAAACTTCCGGCAACAAAATTCCTTATTCCTCTTTCTTATGTAACCATATTGGGAGGTATTTGTACGTTGATCGGAACATCTACCAACCTGGTTGTTCATGGCATGGTGATAGACGCCGGTTATGAGGGCTTTACCATGTTTGAACTGGGAAAAGTCGGAATTTTTATTGCTATAGCCGGTATATTATACCTGTTTGCTTTTTCCAATAAGTTATTACCCGATTCCCGCCAGGATAATCATGTGGATGAAGAAGAGGAAGGCAGCCCGGGTAACCTGCATCGTGTGGAAGCTGTGTTAGGTTCCCGCTTTCCGGGTATTAATAAAACATTGGGAGAATTTAACTTTACCCGCCATTACGGTGCAATTGTGAAAGAGGTAAAAAGTGGGGGAGAACGCTTTACCCACGATCTCGATAAAGTAACCTTGCACGAAGGAGATACATTGGTTTTATGGGCAGACGATACGTTTATACCTACCTGGGGAGAATCGAGTGTCTTCCTGATGCTGGCAAACGGTAGCGAGAATACGGAGCCGGTATCGAAAAAGAAACGCTGGCTGGCTTTAGGCTTGCTGATCTTTATGATCGTCGGCGCGACAATCGGTGAGTTGCCTGCAGTGAAGGAAGCTATTCCGAATATGAGGTTGGATATGTTCTTCTTTGTTTGTATCACCACGATCGTTATGGCCTGGACAAAGATATTCCCACCTAAAAAGTATACGAAATACATCTCGTGGGATATACTGATCACCATTGCCTGCGCTTTTGCCATCAGTAAAGCGATGGAGAATTCCGGCTTTGCATCGTTGGTTGCCAGCTATATTATCAGTATGGCGGATAACTTCGGACCTTATGCTTTACTTGCCATTATCTTTATCATTACGAATATATTCACAGAACTGATCACGAACAATGCGGCAGCTGCTTTGAGTTTTCCGATCGCACTGTCGGTCGCTACCCAGCTGGGAGTCAATCCGACCCCTTTCTTTGTAGTGATCTGTATGGCTGCATCGGCCAGTTTCAGTTCGCCGATCGGTTATCAGACCAATCTGATCGTGCAGGGTATCGGTAGTTATAAGTTCACCGACTTTGTCCGCATCGGATTGCCGTTGAACCTGATCACATTCCTGATATCTGTGTTCGTAATACCAATGATCTGGAAATTCTAATGAATTGACAATGGATAATTGACAATTGACAATTAAGATGGACAATTAACATGGAAGAAAAACAAAATAACATTTATCCGATTTTCGATCGGATGATGGGACGGGAAGATAAGGAAACTTTATTGAAACAACGGAGTGTGATGGTATGGTTTACCGGGCTTAGCGGTTCGGGTAAAAGTACGATTGCCATAGCGTTGGAGCGTGAGTTGCATCAGCGTGGCTTGTTATGCCGTATTTTGGACGGAGATAATATCCGCAGCGGTATCAATAATAATTTAGGATTCTCACCGGCAGACCGTGTCGAGAATATCCGCCGCATTGCAGAGGTAAGCAAACTATTTATCGATACCGGTGTTATAACCATAGCGGCTTTTATCAGTCCGAACAACGAGTTGAGGGAGATGGCTTCGTCTATTATCGGAAAAGAAAATTTCCTGGAAATCTATGTAAACACACCGATCGAAGAATGTGAACGACGCGATGTGAAAGGATTGTATGCAAAAGCCCGTAAGGGAGAGATCAAAGACTTTACAGGCGTTTCAGCCCCGTTCGAAGCTCCGGAGCATCCGGCATTATCGTTGGATACATCGGTGTTGAGCCTGGAAGAGTCCGTCAATAGGTTGTTGGGGTTGATATTACCCAAAGTAAAAATATAAATAATAACAAATATAATTATGTCAGATTACAAATTAAGCCATCTACAGGAGTTGGAAGCAGAATCCATCCATATCATACGGGAGGTTGCTGCTGAATTTGAGAATCCTGTGATGCTTTATTCTATCGGTAAAGATTCGTCGGTGATGGTCCGGTTGGCAGAGAAAGCCTTTGCTCCGGGGAAAGTGCCGTTTCCTTTGATGCATATCGACTCCAAATGGAAGTTCAAGGAGATGGTACAGTTCCGTGATGAATACGCGAAAAAGTTCGGCTGGAACCTGATCGTCGAGTCCAATATGGAGGCCTTTCACGCTGGTGTCGGGCCTTTTACGCATGGAAGTAAAGTGCATACCGACTTGATGAAGACACAGGCTTTATTACATGCCCTCGACAAATACAAGTTCGATGCCGCTTTCGGTGGTGCCCGTCGTGACGAAGAAAAGAGCCGTGCGAAAGAACGTATCTACTCTTTCCGTGACAAGTTCCACCAGTGGGACCCTAAGAATCAGCGTCCGGAGTTGTGGGATATCTACAACGCCCGCGTACATAAAGGGGAAAGTATCCGCGTATTCCCGCTTTCCAACTGGACCGAACTGGATATCTGGCAATATATCCGTCTCGAAAATATTCCGATCGTTCCGTTGTATTATGCAAAAGAACGTCCTATCGTCGAGCTTGACGGCAATCTGATTATGGCTGACGACGACCGTCTGCCGGAACAGTATCGCGATCAGATCAAGATGCGTATGGTACGTTTCCGTACATTGGGCTGCTGGCCGCTGACAGGTGCTGTGGATAGCGAAGCCGATACGATTGAGAAGATCGTGGAAGAGATGATGACAACCACTAAGAGCGAACGCACGACCCGTGTGATCGACTTCGACCAGGATGCCAGCATGGAACAAAAGAAAAGAGAAGGATATTTTTAATTTGAAATTATGGCAACATTAAATATAAAAGAATTCCTGGACAGGGACGAGCAGAAGGATTTGCTTCGTTTCCTGACGGCAGGTTCGGTAGACGACGGTAAATCGACTTTGATCGGACGTCTGCTGTTTGACAGTAAAAAGTTGTACGAAGATCAGCTGGATGCACTTGAACGTGACAGCAAACGTATGGGAAATGCCGGCGATCATATCGATTATGCTTTATTGCTGGATGGTCTGAAAGCGGAACGCGAACAGGGTATCACGATCGATGTGGCTTACCGTTATTTCAGTACAAACAACCGTAAGTTTATCATTGCCGATACTCCGGGACATGAACAATATACCCGCAACATGATCACCGGCGGTTCGACTGCCAACCTGGCTATTATCCTGGTGGATGCCCGTACCGGTGTGATCACACAGACACGTCGCCATACATACCTGGTGTCGCTGTTGGGTATCAAGCATGTCGTGCTGGCAGTAAACAAAATGGACCTGGTTGATTTCGACAAACAGATATTCGATAAGATCGTATCCGATTATAAAGAATTTGTCTCTTCACTGAATATTCCAGATATCACTTATATCCCGCTTTCCGCTTTGGACGGTGATAATGTCGTGGACAAGAGCGACCGTACCCCGTGGTACGATGGTCCTTCCTTGCTGGATTTCCTGGAAACAGTGCCTATCGACCAGGATCGCAACTTTGAGGATTTCCGTTATCCGGTGCAGTACGTATTGCGCCCGAACTTGGACTTCCGTGGCTTCTGTGGTAAAGTATCCAGCGGCATCATCCGTAAAGGTGATACGGTAATGGCTTTGCCTTCACGCAAGACCTCCAAAGTAAAAAGCATTGTGACATATGACGGAGAACTGGATTATGCATTCCCGCCCCAGTGCGTGACCATTACCCTGGAAGACGAGATAGACGTGTCCCGCGGCGAGATGCTGGTACATCCGGACAATCTGCCGATGGAAGACCGTAACTTCGAAGCCATGCTCGTATGGATGGATGAAGAAGCGATGGATATGTCCAAACAGTTTTATATCAAACATACGACAAACCTGACGCGTGCGCGTGTAGACAGTATCCGTTATAAGGTAAATGTCAATACGATGGAGCAGTTATCAATTGATAATGGACAATTGACAATTGACAATTTGCCGATGAAACTGAATGAGATTGCCCGCGTTGTATTCACTACCGGAAAACCCTTGTTCTTCGACCCTTACCAAAAGAATAAACAGACAGGTGCATTCATCCTGATCGACCCGATCACCAATAACACGTCGGCTGTCGGAATGATCATCGACCGGGTGGATGCGAAAGATATGGTAACGGAAGATGCACTGGCAGTGCTGAACCTGCCTGAACTCGGAATAGGTGAAGAGCATTACGGTGCGATTCGTACGATATGTAAAGAATTGGAGCGCCAGGGTGTTCCTGTGAAATGTATAACTGAAAAGAAATAATGTATGGGGTTGCTGGAATTTGATAAATTGCCAATCAATACGCTGGTTGGTGCGGACTGGAAAACGTTCAAGGCTGTGACAGCCGATAAAACGATCGACAAAGGTTTTCGCAACAAGTATTATCTGACAAAATCGGTATGCCGTCTGCTTAGTTTACTGCAACCTTTTGAAGATGCCCGTTATCGTAAGATCGCGGACAAGCCGCTGGAAATGGACCCGGTATTCATCCTGGGCCATTGGCGTAGCGGTACGACATTTGTACACAACGTATTTTCGTGTGACAAGCATTTCGGCTACAATACCACCTATCAGACGGTATTTCCAAATCTGATGCTTTGGGGGCAACCTTTCTTCAAGAAGAATATGTCATTCTTGATGCCCGACAAACGCCCGACCGACAATATGGAGTTGAAGGTCGACCTTCCGCAGGAAGAGGAGTTTGCTCTGGCGAATATGATGCCGTATACGTATTATAATTTTTGGTTTTTCCCAAAGCATATGCTGGAGTATTGCGACCGCTACCTCTTGTTTGACAATGCTACGGAAGAAGAATTGAAAATATTCAAGGAAACATTCCTGAAACTTGTCAAGATCTCGCTTTGGAATACGCACGGTTCACAGTTCCTGAGTAAGAACCCGCCGCATACCGGACGTGTAAAGACGTTGCTGGAGATGTTTCCGAATGCCAAATTTATTTATTTGAAGCGCAATCCTTATACCGTATTTGAAAGTACACGCAGTTTCTTTACAAATACGATACAGCCGCTTCGTTTGCAGGATATCACTAATGAACAGATTGAAAGCAATCTTATCGAAGTATACCGCCGCTTGTTCTACAAATTTGAAGAACAGAAAGGGCTGATCCCTGAAGGTAACCTGGTAGAAGTCAAATTCGAGGATTTCGAACAGGATGCTTATGCCATGACCGAAGATATTTACCGTAAATTAAACCTGCCGGGTTTTGAAGCGTCTAAGGACGAAATCGGAAAATATCTGGGTAAGAAGAAGGGATATAAGAAGAACCAGTACAAATACGACGACCGTACGGTGAAGATCGTGGAAGAGAACTGGGGAATGGCTCTGAAAGAGTGGGGGTATTCATTATAATTGTCAATTGATAATTAACAATTGACAATTAAAAAGAAGGTAACGGTATGAGTCCTATAAAGAATATATTATTATTTTTGTTTGCGGGCAGTCAGCTATCCACGATGGCCGGACAAGAAAAGGTAGTCCCTTTTGCGTTTGGCGATATGGATCAATGGGTTGTCCGTGAGATCCAGGAATCCGGGATCATCGGAGGTAACAAAAAACACCTTTACGAACTGGGACCGACAGATACGATCGTCGGTAATATCGCTTATCATAACAAGGGAGGCTCACCTTGGGCAAACTCCAATGTGATGGCGAAAGTAGCCGGAGTTGTAAAGACGAACACTTCTGTTTTCCCTGAAAAGAGGGACGACGGCTGGTGTGCTCGTTTGGAGACACGTATGGAAAGTGTGAAAGTGTTCGGCCTGGTCGATATCGAAGTCGTTGCAGCCGGTTCTGTTTTTCTTGGTACGGTGCATGAGCCGATCAAAGGGACAAAGAATCCGCAGAGCATGTTGAACAGCGGCGTTCCTTTTACGAAAAAGCCGAAAGCGATCCGTTTTGACTACAAGGTCAAGTCGGCACCGGAAAAGGATCGTATCCGTAGTACGGGATTCAGCCGTAAGTCGAAAGTGGCAGGGCAGGATTCTATTGCAGCCATTCTGTTTTTGCAGAAACGCTGGGAAGATAAGGAAGGAAATGTATATGCCAAACGTGTCGGAACCATGGTGCAGCGTTATATCTCATCGACAGACGGCTGGGTGAACGATGCCACTTATCCGATCATGTATGGAAATATCTCTTCCCATCCTGATTTCGAACCGTACATGCGCATACAGGTTGAAGAACGTTATACGATGAACAGCCAGGGGAAAAGTGTCCCGATTCAGGAGATCGGCTGGGCGGAAGAAGATGAAGAACCTACTCATATGGTTCTGCAGTTCACTTCCAGCCACGGTGGTGCCTATATCGGTTCTCCGGGTAATACGTTTTGGATTGATAATGTAAAACTAATATATTAACAAATTGACAATTGATAATGGACAATTGACAATTATTTGTCAGTACTTCCATTGTCAATTGTCAATTATCAATTGTCAATTGAAATGATTGAGGCAAAGATTAAAGCACTTCGTGATGAGCTGGAGCAACATAATTACAATTATTATGTACTTTCCGCACCGACTATATCAGACCGTGAGTTTGATGAGAAGATGAAAGAATTACAGGCATTGGAGGAAGCCCATCCTGAATTTGCCGATCCGCATTCACCTACGCAACGGGTAGGAAGCGACTTGTCGAAAGAATTCGAGCAGGTCGTACACCAATATCCGATGCTTTCTTTGGGGAACACCTATTCTGAAGAAGAGATACGTGATTTCTATGAGCGGACAGAACGTGCTTTGAACGAGCCTTTTGAGATTGTTGCCGAACTGAAATATGACGGTACTTCCATCTCTCTGATCTATGAAGACGGACGCCTGGTTCGTGCCGTTACCCGTGGCGACGGAACCCGGGGGGATGATGTGACGGCAAATGTAAAGACGATCCGTTCGGTCCCTTTGAAGTTACGCGGGGAAAATTATCCGGCTAACTTTGAACTCCGCGGAGAGATATTACTTCCGTGGGCGGAGTTCGACCGCCTGAATAAGGAGCGTGAAGAACAGGAAGAACCACTCTTCGCCAACCCGCGTAATGCCGCTTCCGGTACATTGAAACAGCAGAATCCGGCTATCGTGGCTTCACGTAAGCTGGATGCCTATTTCTATTATTTGCTGGGTGAGAACCTCCCTGCCGACGGGCATTATGAGAACTTGCAGATTGCCCGTACCTGGGGATTCAAAATACCGGATGTGATCCGTAAATGTAACAGCTTGCAGGATATCTTCGACTATATCGCTTATTGGGATGTGGAACGGAAGAACCTGCCGGTAGCAACGGACGGTATCGTACTGAAAGTAAACTCACTTCGCCAGCAGAAGAACCTGGGCTTCACAGCTAAGAGTCCGCGCTGGGCGATCGCTTATAAATTCCAGGCGGAGCGGGCGGTAACCCGTCTGAATTTTGTCTCTTTCCAGGTAGGACGAACAGGGGCGGTTACGCCGGTTGCCAATCTGGAGCCTGTATTGCTTGCCGGAACGACCGTGAAACGAGCTTCTTTGCATAATGCGGATATCATAGAAGGACTGGATTTGCATCTGGGCGATAATGTATATGTGGAAAAAGGAGGGGAGATCATCCCGAAGATCGTGGGGGTCGATGTCGATTCCCGTTCGATGTTACTGGGTGCGAAGGTCACTTTCATCAAGACTTGTCCGGAATGCGGTACGCTTTTGTATCGCCCCGAAGGGGAAGCGGCGCACTACTGTCCGAACGAATCCGGCTGTCCTCCACAGATAAAAGGGCGTATCGAACATTTCGTTACTCGTCGGGCGATGAATATAAATATGGGCCCCGAGACAGTAGAGGACTTGTTTGAAGCAGGTCTGGTCAGGAATGTTGCAGACTTGTATACACTGAAGACGGAAGACCTGTTGAGCCTGGAACGTTGGGCGGAGAAGAGTGCCCGTAATTTGATGGCAAGCCTGGAAGAATCCAAACAGGTTCCTTTTGAACGTGTATTGTTCGGATTGGGCATTCGTTATGTCGGTGAGACGGTGGCTAAACGTCTGGCTTCGGCTTTTCATTCGATGGAGCAATTGAAGGATGCTTCGTTGGAGGCACTGACGGAGGTGGACGAGATCGGTGAACGTATCGCACGCAGTGTGGTCGATTATTTTGCCGATGAAGACAATCGTATATTGGTTGCCCGCCTGCAAGTGGCCGGATTACAGATGGCTGTGGCGGAAGAAGTCTTGGCGAACCGTTCTGACAAATTGAAGGGACTGACGATCGTGATCAGTGGAACCTTCTCTCAGCATTCGCGCGACGAATATAAAGCTATGATCGAACAGCATGGCGGAAAGAACAGTGGTTCTGTTTCCGGTAAAACGGATTATATCCTTGCCGGGGATAATATGGGGCCGGCGAAACTGGAAAAGGCAGCTAAGCTGGGAGTAAAGATTATCAACGAGGATGAATTCTTAAATATGTTGGCAGAATGAGATTGACGAACCATTTTATCCGTAAAAAAGTAAAGGAACTGGCTGGACAGGCCGGGAAGCGTCAGAGTCATTTCTGCACTTTGAAGGATGCCCGCCATATTCTGGTTTTGTTCGATGCCGGGGATAGCAGCGTCGTCGAGCCTTGTCTTGAAACATTGCGTATGATGCATAAGAATATCAATGTTTGTACGTATGTATCCGGCGATACGGTTCCTGAAGTGAATCCGTCCTACATGGTTGTACACGCTAAGACGGATTTGGATATGTGGTATATACCCCAGGATGCTATACTGAAAAAGTTCTGTGCCTGTGACGCCGATATACTTATCGACCTTACACGTGGAGGTAATTATGTCATGCAATACTTATTGCTGAAGCATCCCGGTACTTTTAAAGTCGGGGCAAGGAGTAGTGAGCTCGATTTGTACGATCTCACTATTTCTGTGACAGAAAACGCTGATATAAAGCATATATTCGGACATATCTTATTTTATTTGCAAACAATCCGCTCCAAATGATATAATTTCGTTATTTTTGCAGTGCCAATTGATAATTGACAATGAACAATGGACAATTGACAATGAAGATATGTCCTTTCTTTCCAATTATCAATTGTCAATTATCAATTGTCAATTAAAAATTATGGCAGACATAAATTTGAAAGGAATGGGTGTGGCTTTGATCACTCCCTTTAAAGAAGACGAAAGTGTGGATTATGATGCGTTAGGCAAACTGGTTGATTACCAGTTGCAGAACGGAACAGATTATTTGGTAGTATTAGGAACTACCGCAGAAACTCCAACCCTCACTGAAGAAGAAAAAAAGAAAATTGTCGATCTTATTGTGACGAAGGTAAATGGACGTATCCCCATTGTTTTAGGCGTGGGCGGAAACTGTACCCGTACGATCGTTGATAAATTAAAGAACGATAACTTCGATGGTATCGACGCGATTTTGTCTGTCGTGCCTTATTATAATAAACCTTCACAGGAAGGTATCTACCAGCATTATAAGGCGATTGCCGAAGCAACCAAACTTCCGATCGTATTATATAACGTACCGGGAAGAACGGGCGTCAATATGAGTGCTGCAACAACACTTCGTATTGCACGTGAATTCAAGAATGTAGTTGCGGTGAAAGAAGCTTCCGGAAATATCACGCAGATGGACGATATCATCAAGAATAAGCCTGCAAACTTTAATGTTATTTCAGGTGACGATGGCATCACCTTCCCGTTGATCACATTGGGGGCTATCGGTGTTATTTCTGTTATCGGTAATGCTTTCCCACGTGAATTCAGCCGTATGGTACGTCTGGCTTTGGCTGGCGATTACGACAATGCCCGTAAAATTCATCATGGTTTCACCGAATTGTTCGAGCTGTTGTTTGTGGATGGTAATCCGGCAGGAGCGAAGAGTATGTTGAATGCCATGGGATTCATTGAAAACAAATTGCGTTTGCCATTGGTGCCGACACGTATCACGACTTTCGAGAAGATCCGTGATGTGTTGCGCCAGTTGAGCATCAAATGCTGATCATTTAAATAACGAAAAGCGGTGACATCGATACTGAATCCGGTGTCACCGCTTTTCGTTATACCATCTGGAGGTAATATTAATTTTCTTCTGCAGGCTGATACAAATATCGTTTGATACTGCGTTTGGGTGTCTTTTCAAATTCTTCCTGATACAGTTTAAAGCAGGAGACCTTGCTGTAGGAAGGCATTTCTGCATTCAGCAGGTCGACGTTTTGCTGCATCAGTTTTTCTATTTCAGAATGCTGGATACCTGCCTTGTCGACCTGCTCCCAGTCCGGATAGATCAGGGCTACCAGTTTACCTCCCTGGGAGATGATCAGTGACTCGGCAACATACAACATATTATTCAAGCGGTCTTCAATCTCTTCCGGGTAAATGTTCTGTCCGTTCGGACCGAGTATCATCGTCTTGCTACGTCCGCGAATATATAGGAAGCCATCGGAGTCAATCGTTCCGAGATCGCCTGTCCGCATCCATCCGTCGCGCATCATAACCGCTTTGGTCGCTTCCGGATTCTTATAATATCCCAACATGACATTCATGCCTCGGACAAGGATCTCGCCGACTTCTTTAGCAGGGTCGGCAGAATCGATACGTACTTCCATCCGGTCGACGATCCGTCCGACGGAACCTTTCTTGAAAGTATCCCATTGCTCGTAAGCAACCAACGGACCGCATTCCGTCATTCCATACCCTACGGTATAACGGAATTTGATCGAACGCAGGAACTCTTCCACCTCTTTATTCAATGCAGCTCCGCCGATAACCACTTCACCGAATTTACCCCCGAAGGAATCGTTCAGCTTCTTGGCAATCGTGTCGAGTACTTTCTGGTCGAGATATGGAACTTTCAGCAATAACTTGATTAGAGGCTTTTCCAGTTCCGGGAATATCTTGTTCTTGACGATTTTCTCAATGATAAGCGGTACGGCAAGTATCAATGCCGGTTTCACACGGGCGAAAGCCTCGGCAATGATCTTCGGGCTGGGCGTACGTGTCAGGAAGTGCACATGGCAACCTTTGTTTACGCAGTTCAGTATCTCGAAAGCCAGGCCGTACATATGCGCCATCGGCAGCATGCAGACCACACTGTCTCCCGGATGGATAAACGGCAGGTTGTCATACGCAAACTGTGTATTGCTCCACAAACTACGGAAAGGGATCATAACCCCTTTGGAGAAGCTGGTGGTCCCGGAGGTATAATTCAATACAGCCAGTTCTTCCGGTTGTTCTGTATGATATTTCACATCAGCAGAAGTAAACGAACGGGGATATTTCTTTCCGAAATATTCATTGATCCTGTCGCGTACCACGCGTACATCCTTGTTCTTACTTTTGATGATGGAGAAATTATCCAGCATCATGAACAGTTTCACATCGGGCATCATCTGTTCGTTCATATTCTCCCAGTTATTTGCTCCTGCCAGGACGGCTTTGGCTCCCGAGTGATTGACGATATGATGGATGTTGTCCGGTTTGAATTCGTGCAGGATCGGGACGGCTACGGCTCCATACGCCAGGATGCCGAAGAAGCAGATCGCCCAGTTGGACGAGTTACGCCCCACCAAAGCCACTTTGTCTCCCTTCTTGATCCCTGCATGTTCGAGTATTATATGAAATTTTTCTATACGGCGGGCCACATCTTTATAATGGTACGTGTGTCCATTATAATCAGAGAAAGCGGGAAGGTCCCAATGTTCCTTGATGCTGTTCTCGATAAGTCCTAAGAAACGATTTTCCATGAAAATATGTTTATTGAATAACCATGAAAACAAATTGATTGTTGCAAATATAGTAAAAATACACATGCAATAATTTTGTTTATTCTTTAAAAGTATTTATGTTTGCGAGACAGATGTAACACGATGTAAATAATATGGTTATAAAAGGTTACAGAAAACTTTTCAATTGTTTGATGTTCTATCTTTAAACAGTTCTTTCTCTCCCGGGTATTGCCGCCTGTGGTGCGGTCCATTCTTTTTGTGTTAAATAAATAAACCATCCGAAATGAGTATGATAACAGCTCAGCGTGCACCGAAGAGTGCATCAAACTTTGCTCCTGCAGTGGAAGCTAATGCCTATGGAATGAACGACCGTATCAAACGGTTACGCCGGCTTTCGTTTGAAGCCGAACCCTCTTTGTCTATCGAACGGGCACTGATCGAAACCCGTTTCTATAAAGAAAACTACGGCAAGTATCCTATTCCGGTCCTGAGAGCATTGAACTTTCTGGAAATATGCAAGCATAAGACCATCTATATAGGTAAGGACGAATTGATCGTGGGTGAGCGCGGTCCGGCACCGAAAGCAGTACCCACTTTTCCTGAACTCACCTGCCATAGTGTAGAAGACTTGCATGTATTGAATACCCGTGAATTGCAACGTTATACCATCAGCCAGGAAGATATCGATACGTATGAACGTGAGGTCATCCCTTATTGGAAAGACCGTACACAGCGTGAACGTATCTTCAGCCATGTTCCAAAAGAGTGGAAAGATGCTTATGAGGCAGGCATGTTCACTGAGTTTATGGAGCAACGGGCTCCGGGGCATACAGCACTCGACGGCAAAGTTTATCGATATGGTTTGCTGGACCTGAAGGAGCGGATTGCCCGTGAACTGGCCGCTCTGGATTTCATGAACGATCCGGAAGCAACGGACAAACAGGAAGAACTGACCGCCATGTCTATCTCCTGCGATGCCGCTATCCTGTTTGCCGAGCGTCATGCCGACCTTGCCGACGAGATGTCGATAACGGAGGAAGACCCGGCACGGGCGGCTGAATTGCGTAAAATCGCAGAGGTCTGCCGCTGGGTTCCGGCGCATGCCCCGCGTACTTACTGGGAAGCTATACAGATGTATTGGTTTGTCCACCTTGGAACCATTACCGAACTGAACGGCTGGGATGCCATGAATCCGGGACATTTCGACCAGCATCTGGCTCCTTTCTATGAAAAGGAAATAGCTGCCGGAACGCTTACCCGTGCGGAAGCGAAAGAGCTGATGTCCTGCTTCTTTATCAAAGTAAATAACCATACGGCTCCCCCGAAAGTCGGCATAACCGCGAAGGAAAGCGGAACATACAACGATTTTACCAACCTGAATATCGGAGGCGTGAAAGCCGACGGTAGCGACGGAGTGAGCGAAGTCTCTTATATCATGCTGGAGACGATTGAAGAACTGCACATCCTGCAACCGGGCAGTGCCATTCATATCAGTTCCCGTACGCCGGAACGTTTTCTGCGTGCCGGCTGCAAGGTGATCCGGCAGGGACATGGATATCCTTCCGTATTCAATCCGGATGTGTATATCCAGGAACTGATGCGCCAGGGTAAATCGTTGCACGATGCCCGGGAGGGCGGTTGCAGTGGTTGCATCGAGGTCGGCGCTTTCGGTAAAGAGGCTTATGTGCTGACGGGATATCTGAATGTACCGAAGATACTGGAAGTGACGTTGAATAATGGTCTCGATCCGGTTTCGGGTCGTAAAGTCGGACTGGAAACCGGCGATCCGCGTGACTTTGCAAGTTATGATGAGCTGTATGCCGCCTTTTTGAAACAGCTCCGGTATTTTGTGGATATGAAGATGCGTGTCAGCAATTATATCGACCGGATGTTTGCCAAATACGCTCCGGCCACCTTCCTGTCCCTGTTTATTGACGATTGCATAGTCAAAGGACGCGACTATTACAACAGCGGCCCGCGTTATAATACGACTTACATACAGTGTACCGGTTTGGGTACGATCACCGACAGTCTTTCTTCCTTAAAGAAACATGTATTTGAGGACAAACGTTTTTCTATGGACGAGCTGCTGAAAGCGATGGCGAACAATTTTGCCGGTGCGGAAGTGATGCGTCAGACGATCCTGAACCGTACACCTTTCTTCGGTAACGATGACGAGTATGCCGACTCTATCGCTGTTAAAGTTTTCGACGACCTGTAC
This sequence comes from Parabacteroides chongii, assembly GCF_029581355.1. Classification (NCBI taxonomy): domain Bacteria; kingdom Pseudomonadati; phylum Bacteroidota; class Bacteroidia; order Bacteroidales; family Tannerellaceae; genus Parabacteroides; species Parabacteroides chongii. Next base: position 4,309,145 of record NZ_CP120849.1, read on the forward strand.
GACACTATTGAAGGCAAGCCGAATACGAAGGGAGAATGTTTTCACTTGAATATGCTGTCGACCACCTGTCATGTCTATTTCGGCAAAGTGATGGGAGCGACCCCGAACGGACGTTTGGCGGAGAAAGCGATCTCTGACGGAACATCTCCATCGCATGGAGCCGATACACACGGTCCCTCTGCCGTTGTCAAATCCCTGGGTAAGCTGGATCAGGTAAAAAGCGGTGGAACCTTGTTGAACCAACGTTTCCTGCCGAGCCTCCTGAAGCGGGAAGAAGATATTTCGAAGCTGGCCTCCCTGATCCGTAGCTATTTCGCTTTGGGCGGACATCATATCCAGTTTAATATCGTGGATACGGAGACGTTGTACGCTGCCCAAAAATGTCCGGAAGATTATCGGGACCTGCTGGTACGTGTAGCCGGTTACAGCGATTACTTTAATGATATGAATGCAGACCTGCAGGCAGATGTGATTGCCCGTACGGAGCAGGATGGTTTCTAAAATGGCTCTGATATTCGATATAAAGCGCTATGCGATAAATGACGGGCCGGGCATCCGGACGACTCTTTTCATGAAAGGATGCCCGCTCTCCTGTGTGTGGTGCCATAATCCGGAGGGATTATCCAACCGGAAACAGAAACTGTATACCCGAAAGAAATGTATAGGATGCCGGACCTGCGTGGAAGCCTGTCCGCAAAAGGCGTTGACATGGACAGCCGGCGGGATTGTGACCGATCCGTCCCTCTGTGATCTGTGCGGTATATGTGCAGAGGTCTGTCCGGTAAGGGCGATGGAGATATCCGGAACGGAATGCTCTATCGATTACCTGATGAAAGAGATTGAAAAAGAAACGGTTTTTATGGACCGGTCGGAGGGAGGCGTTACTTTCTGCGGCGGTGAACCGTTGCAGCATCCGGAGATGTTGCTGGAATTGCTCAGGCGTTGCGGGGAACTCGGGATTCACCGTGCCGTCGATACGACCTTGTTTGCCCGACCGGAAATCGTGCGGGAGGTCATGGAACATTCCGAACTGTTTCTGGTAGATCTCAAACAGATGGATACGATTAAACATAAACTTTACTGTGGGGTACCTAACGAATTGATTCTGTCAAACTTACGTATGATAGCAGAAGTCGGACATGAGTTCCGTATCCGTATTCCGCTGATCGAAGGCATCAATGCCGATGAAGAGAATATAGTACGATCTGCCGCCTTTCTTTCTTCTTTACCCTGGAAGCACCGCACAGTGAATATTCTGCTATATCATGATATAGGAAAGAATAAGCATGAGAAATTAGGTACGGTGTACAACCCGGACCGATATCCGATGGCGACACCTTCTGAAGAAACCGTGCAGCGGTGCACGGAGCTGTTTAACCGGTATGGAATAGAAGTGGTAACCGGAGGGTAAAAGCAAACCGGTATTTTCCCGGTAAAGATGATTCAATCTTTAAGGAAGATACCGGCTCTGTCGTATCTGGCAATGTTTTATTCTTCTACCTGTACTTTTACGATCACTTTGCGGATATTCCCTTCACCGATACCGGGGGCGTGGCCGTCTTCCGGAAAATAAACGGCGAATTGTCCCGGATAGATTTTCGTGTAAGCGGTGGGGCGGTCTACATAGAAAGCGATATCCTTCGCTTCGTCGTAAGGAATCGATTCTTCCTGCAGTTCGCAACCGGGCTTCCAGCCGATCTTTTCCACACCCAGCAGAGGCAGCTGGATATCGATATATTTCTTGTGTGTTTCGATAGCGGCATCCTTTTTATCCTTACCGGTCAGGCTGGCCACATTGATGAACAGACGGGAACCGTCCAGTTCATATTTGCCGTCTTCCACTTTAGAAAAATCAGTTTCTTTTATGTAATCAAATGCTTTTTTGAAAAGAGGGTGTAAGCGCTCTACCTTTTCTGTGTTATTCAAGGAGTCAAGTATCATAACTGTATTTATTTATAAATTTATCCGTTAATTAGTCTGACAAAGATCGGGTATCCGATTGTTAAATAATAGAACAAAGATACCAAATAAAACTATTAAATTTGTACATATCTTAATGAGAAATAATGAAAATCCGCAACTTTGTTGCAACTGATTTATTCGTATCTTTGTTCTACAATATAGAATCGGTATAAATAGATACACAATAATGAAAGATATAGAAAGTAAGGTACTGCCCGTCCTGGAGATGAGTTGTGCGGTTTGTGCCAATAACGTGGAAAGCACTGTCAGTGTACTTCCCGGAGTAGAAGATGCGACTGTCAATTTCGCGGCTAATACTTTATCCGTCAGATTCCGTCCGTCCGTTATCAGTTTGCAAAAAATACAGGAAGCCGTACAGGCGGCAGGGTATGATCTGATCATAGAGTCGGAAGACCCGCTTGCCGAGCAGGAGGAGATGGCACGTAAGCATTATAAGAAACTGAAACGGAATACGATCGGGGCATGGGTGCTGTCCGTACCGCTGGCGTTGCTGGGTATGGTGTTCATGCATATGTCGTATGCCAACTGGATCATGATGGTGCTTGCCCTGGCGATTATGCTGCTCTTCGGCAGGACATTCTATGTGAGCGGTGCACGCCATGCGATCCAGGGAAAGGCGAATATGGATACGCTGGTTGCCCTGAGTACATCCATTGCTTTTATTTTCAGTTTCTTTAATACTGTATATCCGCAGTTCTGGATCGAAAGGGGATTGGAGCCGCATGTGTATTATGAGGCATCGGGAGTAATTATTGCTTTCGTCTTGTTGGGTAAACTGATGGAGGAACGGGCAAAGAACAGCACCTCTTCCGCGATCAAAAGCCTGATGGGATTACAGCCGAAGACGGCACGCCTGGTGACGGACGGCAAAGAGGAAGAAGTCCCCATCTCTTCTTTGAAGACAGGGAATGTGGTGAGTGTCCGCCCCGGCGAGAAGATCCCGGTGGACGGTGTTTTGCTGCAAGGCTCCTCATCGGTCGATGAAAGCATGCTGAGCGGCGAGCCGATCCCGGTAGAGAAAACGGCGGGCGATCGGGTACTGGCAGGAACAATCAACCAGAAAGGAGCTTTTACTATGGAAGCTACCGGAGTGGGAAATGATACGATCCTGGCACAAATCGTTCAGATGGTACAGGCAGCCCAAGGAAGTAAAGCACCTGTGCAGCGTATAGTTGATAAAATAAGCGGTATATTTGTACCGGTGGTCGTGTTGCTTTCCGTGATCACATTCATCTGCTGGATGGTGATTGGCGGCGGCAGCTATTTCTCTTATGCACTCCTTTCGGCTGTTTCGGTATTGGTCATTGCCTGTCCGTGTGCCTTGGGGCTGGCAACTCCTACCGCTCTGATGGTCGGAATGGGGAAGGGGGCCGAACGGCATATCCTGATAAAAGATGCCTACGCATTGGAAACCCTTTGCAAAGTCGACACGATCGTATTGGATAAGACAGGAACGTTGACGGAAGGAGTTCCGGTAGTGGTCGATTCCTGTTGGCTGACCGAATCGAATGTCTGCTATCTGGATATTCTCTATACGGCAGAACTGAAGTCGGAACATCCGCTGGCATCCGCCATTATCCGTTGGCTGGAAGATTCGGGTGCATCGAGCACTGAAGCAGAGAATTTCGAAAGTCTTACCGGGCGCGGAATCCGTATGGAAGCGGGAGGTACCGTGTATTGGGTCGGAAGTCAGGGGCTGCTGGAAATGTTCGGTGCCCGCATCCCCGACGAAACCATGGAGCAGATCGGCAAATGGCAGGATGAAGGTATAAGCATCGTTTATTATGGCGAAGGCGATCGCCTGCTGGCTGTTTTGGCTATTTCAGACCGTATCAAACCGACATCGGCAGAGGCTGTCAGCAAATTGACGGAGATGGGAATAGAGGTTCATTTGCTGACGGGCGACGGAGTGAAGACGGCTGAAAGGGTGGCAAATACGTTAGGTATCGGTCATTTTAAAGCGGAAGTGATGCCGAACGATAAAGAGGAATATATTATCGCTCTCCAGAAGCTCGGAAAGACAGTTGCCATGGTGGGCGACGGTATTAACGACTCGCAGGCACTCGCCCGTGCGGATGTCAGCATTGCAATGGGGAAAGGGACGGATATTGCCATGGATGTGGCGATGGTCACGCTGATAACCTCCGACTTGTTGTTATTGCCCGAAGCGATCAAATTGTCGAAACGTACCGTGCGGCTGATCCATCAGAACTTGTTTTGGGCGTTTATCTATAACCTGATAGGCATACCTTTGGCAGCGGGTGTTTTGTTCCCGGTAAACGGATTGCTGCTGAACCCGATGCTGGCGAGTGCGGCGATGGCATTCAGCTCCGTGTCTGTGGTGCTTAACAGTTTGAGACTGAAATTTATGAAGTAACATTATAAACAGAAAGAATTATGTCGACAATGAAATTTAAAACAAATGCAAAATGTGGCGGCTGTGTGACTGCCATTGGTGCAAAACTGAATAACGTACTGAAAGACAATGAATGGTCTATCGATCTGAAATCACCGGATAAGGTGTTGGAAGTGACAGCCGATGTTCCGGCAGATACGATCGTTGCTGCTGTTACGGAAGCCGGTTTTAAAGCCGAACAACTGTAACCGGTAGGTAATGGTCAGAACCAAACAAAGACAAACGTATGGCGAAGAAGTAGCCAATGTACTGACCCATGGCGCAGGGATGATTTTCGGAATGGTAGCCCTTATTCTGTTAGTAGTGGCTTCCATCCGCAGCGGAAATCCCTGGGCTGTGGGCAGTTCGATTGTGTATGCCCTTAGCATGACATCTTCTTACGTCACTTCGACTTTTTATCATGCTTCTGCGAACGCACGGCGTAAAAGGCTGCTTCGTCGCTTCGATCATAGCGCTATTTATCTGCATATTGCCGGGACGTATACTCCTTTCACATTGGTAGCCCTCCGTCAGGTCGGTTACTGGGGATGGTCGTTGTTTGCGATCGTCTGGATTGCTGCTGCAATAGGGATCTTCCTGAGTTTCCGGAAGATGAAGAAAACGGATCATCTGAAAACGGCCTGTTACCTGGCAATGGGCTGGGTAGTCATTATCGCTTTCAAACCTTTACTGGATGTTTGCCGGCAGACCTCTTCGATGGATGTCCTGTACTGGCTGATCGGCGGAGGACTATTCTATACAGTGGGATGTATTTTTTACTTCTTCGATAAATATAAGTACATGCACCCTCTCTGGCATTTATTTGTATTAGGCGGCAGTGTCTGCCATTTCATCTCTGTCTATTTGTTGGTAAGATAAAAAAAGATGTTCAAGGAACTCTCTTCCATTCCAGGGATTCTGTGGAGGAAGCCGGATACATTGATAAAATAATCTTTAATAAGCAAGCTGTATATTGTGGTAAATCGTTACTTTTGTATCCTATGTAGTCCAATAATAGTCCAATATGGTTTTTAACGAAGTTGAGATAAATAATTTTAGAGGCATAAAACATTTGCTTCTCCCTGACTTGAAGCAGGTCAATTTGCTTGTCGGAAAAAATAATTGTGGCAAGTCTACTGTGCTTGATGCCATATTTTTATTATCAGGCTTTTCCAATCCTATTCTCAATATGAGAATAAATCAATTCAGAGATTATAACAGTTTTACTGAAGATGATATTGCTTTGAATTTTTATAATATGCAAACAAGCAATCATATTTACATATGTGGCAATATTAATGATAAGATTATCAGAGAACTAAAAATAAGTCCGGTTGTTTCACAATCTAAAATTGTACTTTCTAAAAATGATATATCCAGTCTTACCCTTTCTAATAAGGAAGCGGATATCAGTACAGGGTTGACTATGAATTTTGGATACATAGATTCGCATGGTGAAAAGAAAAGCGATAGTGCAACGATAAGATTAAATAAGAAGAACGAAGAAAAATTAGAAATCAAGTTTCCTAAGGAATATAAAGAAACCCTGTCAACAGCGTATATCAGTTCCAAATATGCGTTTAATATTGCTGTTGAACAATTGACGCGTATTATAGAGGAGAAACAGGAAAAAGTGATCGTGGAAATATTACAGCATATAGAACCCAGGATAAAATCTATAACTGTTTTGAAATCTCAGATAAATGTAGATATAGGGTTGGACAGATTGATTCCTATAAATATGTTAGGTGATGGTATTAGGAAATTGTTGGCAATAGTTACAGCTCTTTATGCCTGTAAGGATGGTGCGGTTTTTATTGATGAGATTGATAATGGATTGCATTTTTCTTCTTTATCCTCTTTATGGAAGGCTATAATTAAAACTGCAGACTTGTTGAATGTACAGGTTTTTGCTACTACGCATAACATTGAATCGTTGCAATCTTTGAATAAAGTTTTATCTGAAGACGGATATGCTGATTCACAAAATGATATAATGTGCTATTCTCTACGACATATGCTGACTGATGAACTCAAAGCATATAAATATCCTTATGAGAAATTTCAATATGTTATCAACCAGGAAATCGAAATAAGATGATTCGAATTTTTGTAGAAGGAAGGGATAAGCAATTTTTGGAAAAATACCTCCGGTTTTTATCAGAAAAAGATGAGGGAGCCTGGGAGATTATTTCTGCGGGAGGATACACTAAATTACATTTACTGGATCAGCAATTTAAGGAAAACAGTGAACGTGGTGGTAAAAACCTGGTTGTTTTCGATGCTGATAGTGATGAGAATGGAGGTGGCTATGCTGTAAGAATGAAATATTTGCTTGATAAACTGGAGGAATTATCATTATCAGCCGACTTATTCCTATTCCCTAACAATAAGGATGATGGTGATTTTGAGTTACTATTGGAACATATAGTTAATGAGGAACATGCTTGTTTGCTTGAATGTTTTGAAGGATATGAAATGTGTGTTTCGGGTCATAAAGAAGAGAATGGAGATTCCAAATATATAACACCTAACAGAAAATCTAAAATTTATGCTTATTTGGAATCGCGTGATACTTCAGTGGTTCAATCCGGCTGTTTGGCTGCTCAAACAGGAGTTACAGAATATTCATGAATACGAAGCCGATGAGAGCGTGATCAATCACGGTGTCGATGCAAAGAGATATCAATTATTATTAATAAAAAAAGCTGTTGGTTCACAGCGCTTCATTTCTATGGCCAACAGCTTTAATCACAGTAAACTAAAAAAACGAATTACTATGATGTTAAAACGAAAATCGAATCCCTGGGCACGGCTGAAGTATCTGTATGTACTTCCGCTGACTGCGGTTGCAGTAGTTGCTTTTGCCCGTCCTGAAATCTCTCGCGAACTGGAAAAGATTTCAAGTGCCAAAATTAGCGAAATTGTTCCGGTAAAGGAAGTTATTGAGCCTAAAAAAGCAGAATCCGTTGTGGAGGCTGCTCCGGTACCGGAAGAAAAGCCGGTAGTCAAACCGGTTGTAAAAGTGACATCGAAGGTGGATACTTCGGTTCCTCAGGATACGAAGAGTATCAAGATCGAAGTCTCTCCGGTGGAAAAGAAAGAGACTGAGGATCCGCTGGAATCCATGCAGAAACAGCTGGACGACTTTTCTAAAGGGGCTGAAGACCGTATGAAGAAGATTAAGACAAAAGTTGAAATGTCCCGCAACCTGATTCTGATAGATTATGAAGTTGCGACCTACGAGCAGTTGGATGCTGTCTCTCCGGATGATATCTTCAGTTTTTCGGTGAGTCCGAAGGATCGGAGCAAAGAACTTTTAGCGAAATATAATGCTACGGATAAGCAGGGCGTTATTTCGGTGGTAACAAAGAAAGGTCTCGATTCCGGAAAAGTGAAAGAGAATGAAGTAAAGGTAGTGGGTCATGGGGCCATGGAAGGAAATTTGCCTGGAAATGTAAATCTTCGTATCAGAAATAGCCAAGGATCAGGAAATCCGCTTGTTTTCGTCGATGGTGTGGAACAGACAGATGAAGATGCAATTCAAAAAATAAATCCTAATATTATTGAATCGATCTCTGTAATGAAAGATGAGTCCGCCAAAAAAATGCATGGGGAAAAAGCCCGAAACGGAGTTATTTATATAACAACAAAGAATGCATTAAAAGGGAAGTAAGATGGTAAAGACATATTTATATCAGTTGACCGTGGTTTCCTGCCTTTTTCTGGCAGCATGCAATGAGAGTAAGACGACGGACGGAGGGTTGCGTGTGATTCCGCTGGGGACAGCGATCGATGCCCGGACGGAGTTGAATGCGTCCGATTGTTTCAAGCAGGTACGGTATGTTCCCTTGGAAACAACCGACAGCAGCCTGATCGGGAAGGGACCTTATGTGCAGGTTATTAAAGACAGGATATTGGTTTCAACCAGTCAGGACCAATGCCTGATGTTTGACAAGGAAACCGGTAAATTTATCAAACAGGTCGGGCATATAGGAAACGATCCGGAAGGCTATAGAAGTGTTTTCTGCTGGGGAGATAATGAAACCGGAATGATTTATTTCAACGGTTGGAATAAAGACCTGGTTTGTTACGATCAGAATGGGACATTCAAGGAGAAGATCAAGATTCCTTTTGAAGTGCAGGGAGCTTCATCAGCTTCTTTTGGTTGTCAGAATGACGGAACGTTTGTTCTGTATAAATCCGTTTTGTTTGGGAAAGGGGAGAACAGTCTGCTTTTCTTTAAGGATAATATGGCGATAGATTCATGTGCTACAAGAATGGCAGTCGAAAGCCAGTCGCTTGATCCGTCTAATATAGCGTCTATAGCTGTTTTAAAGGGTGAGACTGGTGCCCAATTCTATGGACCTACGACCTATGAAGGAGTGCTTGTTCTTGATTATAAGGAACCGGAAACCGGTAACATTATTATCAATGCCAATACCCGTTTATGGCGGCAGGATAAAGAACTTTATTTTGTGGAAGCGTATAACGATACGATCTATCAGGTGAAGGACAGGGCGTTGGTGCCGGCAAGTGTTCTTGACTTGGGGAAATATCACTGGAATTTCTCCGAACGTTTTATGAAAAATAAAGACAATGCCGTTCTGATCACGCAGATACTCGACAGTGAGGACCGGATGGTGATCCGTTTCATTAAGGGATTGTTCCATGAACCGGTGCTGTATACAGCCGTAGTAACGAAGTCTACCGGGGAGGTTAAGGTCGGTTTGTATGCCGATGGTCTGAATGACGATCTGACGAATTACCTGCCCCTGCAACCTATGTCGGTTTCACAGTCCGGAGAATATGCCGGTTTGATTCCGGCGGGTGACGTGGCTGCCTGGTTTGAAGAGAACGGAGATAAAGATATTCCGCAGCAAGTAAAAGCGTTGAAGCGGATAGGAGAGGAAGATAATCCGGTAGTTGTCCTGATGAAATAAAAAAGAGCCGTAAATCATCGAATTTACGGCTCTTTTTGTTTTCTGTTCAATGGGTCATTCTCTTACGATCTGGTGGATTAGGATCGGACTTTTACCAGCCGGAGTGATCGTGAGTGTCTGTATATCGTCAAATGATATCTTGTTCAGCCTTACGTAGCCTGCATATCCACAGTACAGCATATTGTTTTCGCCTTCCTTGTCTTCACCGGAAATGGAAACCATACTATCGTTGTCGCCTGACAGATAGAACTCGATATATTGGTCTACGCCCTCACATTTCACGTTTACTTGCTCGCCCGGTTTCAATGTTTTGTATGAATTCAGGTTGAGATCGTACATCATCAGTTCTTCGTTGATCTCGGGTATTTCCTTTGTCTTTACCGAGAAAGAAGCTACTTTCAATTCCATCTGTTTGCCGGAATTGTTGCGCATCCGGATAAAATGGGCTTTCGGATCGACGTTGCCGGCAGTGAATTTGGTCCGGTCTGCCGGAATATCGGAAAGGGGATTCCAGGTTTTACCGTCTGCCGACCATTCGAATATACGTCCTTCCACATTACTCTGCGGCAGGTTGAAAGTGAAAGATTCAGCTTCTTTCTGAATTTCCCAACCCAGGCCGATATACTGGTCAGGTTCTACTTTGACAACTTCGAGCATAGGAACGTATGCGATCAGATTGTCATCTTCCGACCACGGTTGGTTTTTCAGTTGGCCGACATTCGTAATGGTAGAAGCCGTACTTACCCTGATCTCGTCGGAAGGGGTTTCTGCTGTTGAGAGCAGGTTACGGCTGGTCTGCCGGTATATGTTTTCGATAAGCGGCATAAGTACCCGGGTACTGACTTTAACGCCCTTCTGATATGGATTTTGGTTGAATGAACGGTTGATTAATTTCATACTGTCCATAACGGCCGAAACGGCAAGGAAGCGTTGCCAGGTGTTCTGACGATCTTTCTCATACCAGGCGTGCGCCATACGCAATGCATTGGTACCACATCTGCCGAGCAGTTCGAATTGCATCAGCCAGGGATTGATCTCTTTGATCAGTTCTTTGTTGTCTCCCTGGTTATAGATCAGTTCCGGGGCTGCCTGTATCTGGGCAAACAAGGCTCCGAGCTGGTTGGCATCCCTTTCGCCGAAGTGTCCGTTACGATAACCGGCGAGGAAACGGTCGGACAATGCCTGATAGCGGGTCGATTCTTCCCTGCGGTATAAATGACCGTTAGGACCCGGATCGCTGTTGTTTTCGCAGAACGTTTTGAACGCGATGGCGGCTTTCGGCATCAAATATTCGCAAGCTTTTTCCCACGCCAGTTGCGGGTCGTAGTTATGGATATTCCAGCTATACATGGCGACACCGAACAAAGCTACTTTAGATGCTTCCGCATGTTCCATCGGGTTGGCAACGAAGCCGGACAGGACGTTCGAAGCCTGTGTATCCAGTCCGTAAGCCGGACCCATCAATAAATGGTCGCGGCAGTAGTCGCTTACCGGGAAGTTCCACCAGATATAGGCAGGACGCCGGATACGTTTGTTTACCCATTCGAGACCTTCGAGTGTGATATCGTCTACCACACGGTTTCCGGTCCACATGACCTGAATTGTCGGAAGAAGTTGTTCGCCGAGGATATCCAGGTAATCGGTACGCGCCCACGAACGGTTATATTCGGTCGGGCACATGATCAGCGGCTGGACATCGTTTTTCTTTTCTACAAATTCCTTTTGAATGTAATTCATCAGGCCGGCTTGTTTGGCTGCATTGGTTCCTTCACCGGAAATGTCATCGAAGAAAACGGCAAAGGCACGTACGCCTAAATTGTACATCTGTTCGAATTTGGCAATGACATTGCTGCTGTCGGTTGCATTCCACCGGATATCCTGTCCCGGATGGATCGCCCATACGAAATCGACTTTATTACGGGCTGCCTCGGCTGTCAGTTCCCTGATCTGATTAGCCTGTTCGGCAGGATAGGGTTCGCGCCAGCTGGCACTGTGGAAAGGATCGTCTTTCGGACCGTAAATATAGGTGTTCATCTTGAACTCTCCGTAGAAACGAAGCTGGCTGATACGGTCGGCATGGCTCCAGGGGGTTCCGTAAAAGCCTTCGACGCTTCCCCGGTGAAGCACATCGGGATAGTCTGTAATGGTACACAGGGGAAGCATGCGTTTCCCTGCTTCATTATAGCTGACCAGCTGCTTCAATGTTTGGGCGGCATAGAACAGGGAACGGTCGTCTACGATCTCGATTGTGATCTTTTTCTTGGAGATCTCCAGAATGTAAGCACCGGAACGCTCCATTTCGGGAGTCTTTGCTTTTAGCTTTTTGATTTCCAGCGGCTGTGATTTACCGGATTGGGCGAAAGGCAATGCTTTCTTCAATATCTTCACCGCATCGGCATCCGGATTGCTGATACCTTGCAATGTATATCCGTGGGATGGTATATATTGCTGGTTGGAAATGACAATATGTTGCGGTTGGGGATATAACTCCAAAGAGAGACTTTGGGCATAATTTATTCCCGGAATACAACATACAAGAAGTGTCAGGAGTAGATTTGATAGTATTTGCATAGATCAACGGTTTAAGTGATTAATATTTGACTGTAAAGTTATCATTATTCAATAAAAAAACAAGGATGGAACGACCTATTTCCGTTGTTCCATCCTTGAATAAATATCGTTTGTATTTATTTAGTCGACTGACAGTAATAGTATTTTATTCGACTGATTTCCCCATTCTGTCAGCAGGTTGCGCAAGTTGCTAAATTCTGCAGGCGAATATAATTGCTTGTTCAGTTGCAGGCTGCGTTCAACTTCTGTCTTATCACCGTTTTGCCGGATGGAGATAACTACTTTTCCGGCTCCGTTCTCGATTGTTTTGACAGATTCCGGAGTGGCTAGTTTCATTCCTGCCGGTATTGTCACCGTATAGGCGTAATGTTCGTTCGCTTTACAGGGCAATAGCAGGTTTTCCTTGCGTGCCGTGTTCATATGGCAATAACTGCTGTGTGCCAGGCTGACCGGAGCATCCGGTAATGTGACCATTACATAGCCGTTGTTCGCTTTCAATGTTTGTGAAGATGTTTCCTTTCCTGCATAAGCGGCGATGTTGTCGCCATAATAAGGCAGATAGGCATCACCGATCGTGGCTTTCACCTGCGATTCAGCTTTTTCCGGTGAAACGGAAACGGATACTTCATAATTTATACGGGCATCCGGCGTAGGGATCGTAACCGGAGTTCCTGCGTTGGTCAGACTGATAACCGGTGTTTGGTTGTTCCAGCCGGCTGCTGCCATTTTGCCGGATGTCGGAGACATGATGTATTGTTTGCCGTCTGCATGGGCTATAACGACCAATTCTTTTATTGCATTTAGTCCGAGACTGGCGGGATCGGCGTTCACACGGTAAGAAGCCGCTGTTTCTGCCTGGATGCCGACAGCATTCAGCAAGCCGTTCAGCAGGTTTGTTTTCTCTGCTTCCGTTCCGTAAGCGGAATAGAACAGGTCGTTGATCGAACGGATCTTGAATCCGGCATCGCGCAGAGGAACCTGGCTGTAACCTACGTTTTCAACTACGTGCTGAAGGATTGCCTGTAACTTTTCCGTATCGTTCTTTTTACCGGCTGTCAGATTTTCGGCGATGGCATTCAGCTGTACGTTGGTAGCTGGGGTGAACTGGGCGAATAGTCCGTTCAGGGCTTCTTTGTTGGATGCGTAAGTAGAGGCTGTCAGGAAAGGGATATCTCCATTGGCAGCGGATACAAACATATCACGGGAAGAAGCCGGCAGGTTATTCAGTTTCCAGGTTACCGTTTTCATTCCGCCTTCTGTTGCTACAGTCGGTTTGGAATTGATATTCTGTAATGTGTAAGCCAGCGGTTTGTTTTCCGGTACAGACAGGCTGACCGTATATTCTTTTACCGGCGAAGTCTGTAAAAGTTCGTCGTAGATATCCAGTTCCGGCAGATAGCCCGGTTTGGAAGTCAGGGTATAATCCAGATAGATCGTTGCACCCAGCTCCAGGCCGGTATGGACGACAACCATTTCTTTCAGATGATTGTAGGCCGGAGCGTCGGCTGCCGTGCGGGGTAATACTTCAACAAAGGCATTATCCGGTGTTTTCACGATGTTGCCGTCTTTCTGTTTGGTGTAGGATGCATTGATCTTCAATTCCTGATATTGGGGATTGTATACAATGAAACTTTCTCCGTATGTACCGTTCATGGCGGTGTGAGTGAAAAGGGTAAGTTCCATGTTGTAACGGAACTCCTGGCTTCCGTCCGCATTCAAAATATATGCTTTCGATAACTTTCTGTATTCGGCTTCCGGTGCAGCAAACAGAGACGCTGTAAGGGCAAGCAGACAGAGAAGCAGTGCAAATTTATTTACTATCTTAGTCATCGTCTTTTACTTTTTAATAATTAAATAATCTCCGAACCCTTTATGTGCATTGACGGCTGAACGGAAACCATCCCAGTCGCTTGCTTCGTATACACGTTTCTTTAAAGCGAGTTTTTGATGAAGTGTCACTTTGTCGCCTTGCTGGCTTAATGAGCCTTCGAAGTCGGCAGCGTCGCTTTGCTTGTTTTCGTTTTTAACTTCATTCAGCAGTGTATATCCTTTCGGAAGCTGGATCGTTTCGTCCAGTTCAACCAGGCGTGAACAAGCGTCTTTAAAGCCATACTGACGTTCGGCGAGGTCGGTGTTGATACGCAGGTAGCTTTTTACCTGGTTATAGAGGTTGTTCATGACCAGCGGTTTGAATGCCAGCTCTTCTTTTCCTGCAATCGCATATTCCGGAATTTCGTAGCGGAACGTGATTTTGATAGGGGCAGCCTGATAGTCTTTCGGATCTTTACCATAATCGACGCTGATCAGGCGGGCTTTAGGAGAAACATTCAGCAGCTGGCTTTCCAGCATGTTTTTCCATTGTGACTGCCAGCCACGGGTAAACATTCCGCGGATATTACTGTCCGACTGGCCTTCGGCTGTGATGGTGAACTGCCCGGTCAATGTGCCTTTTGCATCCAGTTTGTTGTTTGCATGAATGCGTACGTAATGGTTTTCCGGAGCGGAAACCGGAGTCAGGCAAAGGTCTGAACCTTCGGGAACACCCGGCAGATAGTTTTGCTGTTGTTCGGCGCTGCTCCACAATTCGCGACAGAAAGGAACCCAGGTCGGATCGAGCGGCATATAGGTACCGTTGGATAACTTAACGACAGCGACGCAATGGTTGAAATGGTCTGCCGGGATACTTTCCACGCGGCTGCCTGCCATTGTCATGGCCGGGTAAGCTTCGAAGCCTGCCATACGCAGGAAGGAGATCAGTGTTCCGGCAATGTCTTTACAAACACCGCAACGGTCGGTATAATTCATTTTGGTATTATGGAGCGTATAGCCTTCGCCTTTCCCCATAGAGATACCGGAATAACGGATATTATCGGCGACCCAGTGGGTGAGGACAGCTATCTTTTCCATTTCGGTTTTCTTGCCTTTGATCAACTCGTCTACTTTTTTCTGGGCTTCAGGTAGTGGAGCAAAGCTTCCGTAATCTTCGTTAACCTTATTGAACCATAGTGATTTATCCTGCCATTTCGGAGTGGATGACATCATCAATTTCGGAGCGGCATCGAACAGGTTTACCATATTGGGTTCCTGCTTGGTCGGCATGATGTCGTTTGTAGAGAATGTGTATGCCTTGCGTCCGTCTTCGTAACGCATGGAAGAAGCACAGTCACCCTGATAGAACTGGAACTGCATTTCTTTCTCCATCGGGATGGATACTTTGTATACTTTGCGCACAGTCGGTTCCGTTACCCAGAAAGGAACGATGTCATAGAATTGTCCGCGCATAGGAGGGATGAAACGGGATTCGTCATCGCCGCCGTCTGCCAATAATGCGTAGGTGAAACCTTTCTTGTCGATTTCATAGTCCAGGATGTCGCCCGGATTCAACTGGCCTACTTCAAGCATGATCTGACGGGCTCCCCAATAGATGGCGCGTGCCGGTGCTGCATAGTCGCAGGCTTGCGTAACATCCAGGTTGATCACGTCGCCGTTGGCACGGTAAACGGTTGCTCTCTTGAACTGTGCAAAAGCCGTCAGCGGATCGTAATCATATTTGATGATGCGATTGGCGACTGCTCCGCGGGGAGTCTGGATCTTGATGGTTTTGCAGACAGAAAAAGAGCCTGAACCGGTCGGTTGTACGGTTACGGATGTACTGTCCAGCAAATTGACGCAATCAAATCCGGCATAAACTTCCGGCTTCTGAAGCATCGGGTCCGGTGCGAACCGGCAACTTTCTCCACTCTGTCCGTAGGCAGAGGTAAAAGTGAGAAGTGATAATAATATAACATTCAAATGTTTCATAGATTGTTATTTTGTTTATTAGTATTATTCCATTTAATATACTCCCCAAATTCACGGTTTAATATAGGGTTTGTTTTTATAATTCTATATTTAAATCCCAGGAATTCTCTGTTTATTTGGAGACGTTCGATGATGGCTGTCCGATAATCATCTGAAGGATTTGAAAGGAATTTATCTATCAGCTTTTTAAATGAATTGAGCCGTGATAAATAGTATTCGTAGAAATTCTCTTCCATTCTTTTGCGGCTAATGCCTGCCCCATTGAATATGAGTGATAATAGTTTTATTGTCTTATTAGTTTCTATATCATTACGGTTAGACAGGAATAGGACTTTTTTATGAGGGAAATCGTTGGTATGTATAATAAACTCCTCTATTGGGTTCTCCAAAGGATTGAGTAGATCATCATATTTATTAGATTTTTTATTATTGCAGTAGTTGCAGCTTAATAACAAATTTGTCCATTCGGCTTTTAGATGTGGATAGTTTCCTTGTGATTTAAAGTGTTCTATTTGAAAATCAGTAACTAATCTGCGTTCACATATATAACACTTATCATGCTGATCTTCTAAAAGTTGTTTTTTTACATCTTCTTGGTTATATCGCATACAACCATCTTTCTGTAAGGAATTGGGGACAATATTGCTTTTCCTGATTCTTATCATCTGAAATTGCTATTTAGATAAATTACGTTTTATATCATAGTACTCGCTTTTGATGGCGGGTGCAACTACATCTGAGATTTGTTCAAATTCGTTTACCAGTTCTTCCAGTTCTATTTTATCAGAAATAGTAAGTTCTGTCTTTTGCACTAATGATTTCAGAGTATCCAGTTTGATTTGCAGGTAACTGGAGTCTGAGCGGACACCAAAATATCCTTCTGCCAATGCTTCATATGAATAATCTGTCAGATCACCGATTGATTCCTTTCGCTCCAGATCGAATGCAACGGCATTAGGTAAAGAGTTTAGAATAAATGGAGAATGAGTGGTTACGATAAATTGAATATTAGGGAATATATGTGTCAGTAATGGCAATATAATCCGTTGTAACCCTAAATGAAGGTGTGTTTCTATCTCATCAATTAATACAATGCCCTGCTTTTCATATGTACGTGTTAATATGTCAGGCGTTTGCATTTTTAGGATTAAATCAGTTACTATATCGATAACAGCAGAATAACCGGCAGATAGTTCCGTGAATTTAAACTCTTTCCCTACTGTTTGAATTTTAAAACTGTAATCTTTATAATTGAATATAAGCTTTAATGATTTATCTTCAAATATACTTTGTAATAGTTTCTCGAACTCAATAAACCATTGATTTATCTTATCTGCATCTTCTATTTGTTGTTCGTTGCGGGCTAAAGCTTCCTGGATTTTGTAATCAACAAGAAATTTGAGGAATTCACTTACCTTTTTTTCTTTAATGTTATTTATTGGGCGTAAATCTGGTTTAACTGGACTTAGTGGCTCTATCATTTCACTTATACGTTCAGCTTCGTAGAATGTTATAACTAACTCGTGATTATCATAAGCTGATTTTATATTATAAATGTTATTGAATGTCAGTTCTGCTTTTGTATACTTATCAAGAACTCTGTTAGTTGTGTTTAAAGCAGATTTGAGCATCGAAGTATTTCGATTTTCTGGTTTATTGATTGTATCTGATATTTGATGCTCAAGGCTTATTTTTTCTTTTTTCCACGCGTCAATATGTAAAATATCGTTAGAATTCAGAGCTTCTAAATAATCTAATATAGCATTTAATAGAATCGTTTTTCCACTACCATTTTTCCCGGTAATAATAAGATGTTTTTTTTCTTTCTCATCAATAGGGATATTGAAGTTTTCTAAATGAAAGACTTTATTGACTTTGATGTTTGTCAGGAAATAATCCATGATACGTGTAATTTTATGTGTTCAGATTACAAAGTTATTATTTTATTTCATCGAAACTCTATCTATTGTCAATAGATTTCATTGCCAGTATCCGACAGGCTTTCCGGTCTGTTTTACCACTTCCGGTAAGTGGGATGGCATCTACCTGCCTGATGTATTTAGGCTGTTGGTATTTGGGCAGAAGGGGGACGATCCTGTCAGGAAGGCTGTCCGCGTCTGTTGTTTTTTCTACCAATAGCACAATTGCTTCTCCTAATCCCGGATGTGGAATAGCCGTTATTGCAAAGGTAACGGAAATTATTGAACGAAGAGTTTCTTCTATCGATTCTATTTGTACTTTTATTCCTCCGGTGTTGATGGTGTTGTCTTTTCTTCCCAGGATGGTAAAAGTTCCGTCCGGATGTATCTCTGCCAGGTCGTTTGTTGCCAAGGTGTCATCACAAACCAGCGGTGCTTGGATAACCAGTGTTTTTTCGGGCGATAAACATAGTTTTACAGATGAAAAAGGTGTATATGCCGATGAAGCATCCAGACCGTTTAGTTTGCGGAGGGCGATGTGCGACAAGGTTTCTGTCATTCCGTAGGTGGAATAGATCTTATTCGGTAGTTGGCGTATTTCGTCTTCCAGCTCTTTATTGATAGCTCCGCCTCCGACGATTACTATTTCTGTCCGGCAAAGGCGTTCTCTTTCTTCCGGAACTTGGAGCGTGTTGAATACCTGCAACGGGATCATGGCTGTGAAGCGGAGCGGAACATCGACATCTGCCAGCGGATGGCCGGACGGTGTGCGCAGAATGAGATTCAATCCGGCAACAAGTGCACGTACGACGACCATCTTTCCGGCTATATATTGTAAAGGCATACACAACAAGGCGGTATCGCCTTTCTTTAGCTGGAGAAAAGAGCAGGTGAGGATGGCACTTTGCATCATTTGCTCTTTGCGGACGGTAAACTCTTTAGGTGTACCGGTGGAGCCGGATGTATGTACGGTTATGTATGGAGATTCGCTAAACCAGTCTGATAGGAAGTCATAGAGGTCGCGCTGTATTTGTGGTGCGTTGTCCGGAAGCCCGGACCGTAATTGCTGTATATTATCCGCATGGCAAATAATTTCGTTTTCCAAATGTAACTTCTGTTTACTACGGTCTGTTAGGAACTTATCGTTGTACCATAAACAATCTTTCCGAATGGATAAAGGCATCTCTACATTATCTGTAAACAAAGCCCCTGTTCCTAGTCCTTGCGGCAGTGGATTGTCGAATGTGGCACACCATTGTGCTATTGCATTCAGTCCGATATTGGATTCCAGCGCTGAAGTGATCCACCAACCGATATGTTGTTTTTCTGCTTCTTCAATCCATTCCTGACCTCCGCTTATACCGCCGTGCAGAGAGGGTTTCAGTATAATATATTGCGGTCGGATAGCTGATAAAAGTTCTTTTTTCCCCTGTACGGTGTTGCAGCCGATCAGTTCCTCATCCAATGCGATAGGAAGCGGTGTCTGTGCAGCAAGGCGTGCCATCTCTTCCCATTGTCCGGCACGGATGGGTTGTTCGATGGAATGCAGGTCGAGTTCAGACAGTCGCTGCAATTTCTCCAGTGCATCGGTCGGTGAGAATGCACCGTTCGCATCTACCCGTAATTCTATCTCTTTGGCAGAGAAATGGGCACGGATGTGTTTCAGTAAAGCTAATTCTTCCTCAAAGTTGATAGCTCCGATTTTCAGTTTGATGCAACGGAAGCCGGTCTGCATCTTCATCTCTATCTGCTCCAGCATCTTTTTATAGTCGCCCATCCAAATCAGGCCGTTGATGGGGATACCTGTTTCGCCACGTGAAAAAGGAGTATCCCAAAGAGAAAAGTTGCCTGTCCGGAAATGACGGAAAGCTGTCTCCAGTCCGAAAAGGATAGATGGATAGGGACGGAGCGCCTCCGTATCGGGCATTCCGGTCTGTTCCGTTTGTCGGCAGATGTCTGTCAATATTAGTTCATAGTCCGGCAGGTCGTCGCAACTTAATTTTGGCAGTGGAGCACATTCCCCTATACCGACTCGCCCGGGAGCCTCATCAGAGGTAAGGTACAGATACCAGCTTTTGCGCGTGGTGTAAGTTCCTCTCGATGTTCCGGCTGGTTGTTTGAAATGTAGTACTTTCGGTATAATTTGTATATGATAAGACATAGTAGTTGACAGTTGATAGTTGACAGTTGACAGGTGCAGTTTCCGGTTATTTAACTGTCAACTGTCACTTGCCAACTGTCAACTGATTACGGGAACTTTGGATAATCCTCAAACCGGGGACGGCGCTTTTCCAGGAATGCCTTGCCGCCTTCCTGGGCTTCTTCGGTCATGTAGTAGAGCATGGTGGCATCGCCCGCCAGTTCCTGGATACCGGCTTGTCCGTCCAGTTCGGCGTTCAGGCCTGCTTTGATCATACGGAGGGCGAGCGGGCTGTGCATCATCATGGTTTCAGACCATTCGACGTATTCGTCTTCCAGTTTATCCAAAGGAACAACTTTATTGACGAGGCCCATATCGAGTGCTTCCTGGGCGTTATACTTACGGCAGAGGAACCAGATTTCGCGGGCTTTCTTCTGTCCGACAATGCGTGCCAGGTAAGAAGAGCCGAAGCCTGCATCGAAACTGCCTACACGGGGACCCGTCTGTCCGAAGATAGCATTCTCGGATGCAATTGTCAAGTCGCACACCACATGCAATACATGACCGCCACCGATGGCAAAACCATTCACCGCAGCAATAACCGGCTTCGGCATTGAACGGATTTGTTTTTGTACATCGAGAACATTCAGACGTGCCACACCGTCTTTACCGATATAACCGCCATGACCTTTTACATTCATATCCCCTCCGGCACAGAATGCGGTATCGCCGGCTCCTGTCAGGACGATTACATTTATATCTTGGCGTTCGCGGCAGATATAAAGCGCGTCGCTCATTTCGGTTGTTGTAGTGGGAGTGAAGGCATTACGATAGCGTTCGCGGTTGATGGTGATGCGGGCAATGCCTTTATAGAAGTCGAAAAGAATATCTTCGTATTCTTTTATAGTTGTCCATTCTCTTTTTGTTGACATATTATTTTTGCTTTAGTTGATGATAATACTCTTTCAGCAGGCGAACATCTTCGTCTTTATCGGTGAAAACCTCCATCAGGATCGGCTGATTCACCGGATTAGGGTCGGTAAAGACTTTCATCGCTTCTTCCAGCTCTTCCATATTCCGTACGCCCTGGTAAAGGAATCCCCGTTCGGTTGCCCAGCCTTGTGCCGATGTCTTATGCGTTGCTGTGACAAAACGGTGGGTCTTGTCAGACATAGACAGTCCGGGAAGAGCCTGGAATATCTCACCTCCGCCATTGTTCAGCAGCAGGATACGCAGATTGCAACCGAAGTTACTGTTCCAAAGCGCATTCATGTCATAAAAGAAACTCAGGTCGCCGATTACGACAAAGTTCAGCTTGTCGGATGCAACCGCATAACCGATAGCGGTAGACAAGGAACCTTCTATGCCGCTTGTTCCCCGGTTACAGCAGACTTCCACCTCTTCGGGCAAATTGTATAACTGTGCGTAACGCACCGTCGAACTGTTACCCAAATGTAAAGCGGACGGGGTAGGCAATGATTTGATCAACTCACCGATCGCTGCCATTTCTGAGTAAGCAAATTCCGGTTGCGGAAGCTCTTTCGTATTGTTTTCCCAAACCCGGGGAAACTCAGTCGGTTTATTTTCCAGGAGATAAGCGATTTTTTCCAAAAATTCGAACGGGTCCATCTCTATCACGGTTGTCATGGAACCATACAAGTCGGCTACTTCGCCATCCGCAGATACATGCCAGTGTTCTTTTGGAGGATTTTCCCGAAGGAATTTCTTCAAACGCTTGGAAACGATATGACCTCCATAGGTAATAACCAGCTCGGGAACCATCTTATCCAGTGTCTCTTCAGGCAAAGCATAGAGTGCTGCATCGAAATTCTTAACCGGAATGCCGGGAATTGTTTTATTGCTGGTATGTTCAGTCAGCCAGGTAAAATGTTTGTAGAGCAGTTTGGATATCTTCTTTTCAAAAAGATAGATCAGACTCATCTGACCGACAATGATCATTCGTTTGTTGTATTTGTTCAGGCGTTCGATCAGCGTATTGTATTCCCGGTCGTATACGTTCAATCCCTGATAACGGGTAATGACACGTACTTCCGGCAGTTCGGCAGTCGTAAACCGGAACAGTGGTTCTGAGATGGGTATATTAATATGTACCGGGCCTTTACCATGATGATTCAGTTCCAGTAATGCCTCGTTGACAAGCCGGTTGCAATACCATTCATCTTCGTCAGTATGTATTTCCGGCAGGTTGACGGACTTCTTGACCAGTGAGCCGAACACACCCGGTTGCGGTAATGTCTGCCCATCCATTTGTCCGATCCATGCACCCGGACGGTCTGCCGATATCACGACAAGGGGAACATGCTGATAGTAAGCTTCCGCTACTGCCGGATGGATATTCAACAGGGCTGTACCGGAAGTGCAACAGACGGCAGCAGGTTTTCCGCCATGCAATGCGAGCCCCATCGCAAAGAATCCCGCACTTCGTTCGTCTGTTACAGGATAGCAGGTGAAGAACGGATGGTTTGCCAATGTGTGTACTATCGGAGAGTTACGGCTACCCGGACATAATACGATTTTATTTATATTATGCTCTTTGAGCAGAGCCACCAACTGAAGAATATTTTTCTTATCGGTATACATATCTTATTAATCTATTCTGTTTACTCACAAAAGTACATAATTCTACAACAATGCCCGCATGGTTTGCAATTTGTCTTCGGTCTCCTGCCATTCATCGTTAAGCATGGAAGAAGACAATAATCCCCCTCCGGCATAAAGCGTGAATGTATCTTCTTTGATATTCATGCAACGAAGGTTGACATATAAATTGGTTCTGCCTTCCGGATTCAGCCAGCCGATGAAACCGGAATAGTAACGCCGGTCGTATCCTTCGTGCTCCAGGATAAAGCGGTAAGCATCTTCTTTAGGAAGTCCGCAAACTGCAGGAGTAGGGTGTAACAGACTGAGCAGACTGCCTAATTTGCTATTACTGTCGAGCTTGAATCTGAAATCACTTTTCAGATGGCATAATGCGCCGGCACGTGCCGAATAAGGACCTTCCATGGTTGAGTCGATACCCAGCGAAGTCAGCTGGTCGTGAATGTAAGTAGACACCAACTGTTGTTCACGTATGTTTTTTTCATCCCAATAGGTCGGCATCTCTCCGTTTTGCAAAGGCTGTGTTCCGGCAAGGGCAACTGTATGCCATTCGCCTTGCTCTCCGGAGAGAATAATTTCGGGTGTTCCTCCCAACCATGTTCCTGTTTGAGGAGTATGACAGAGATAGACATACGAGCGGATGTACTGTTCGCAAGCTTTGTAAAACGCTTTGGCAGGAGAGAAGCCGGCTTTCCTGTCGAGTGTCAGACTGCGTGAAAGGACTAGTTTATCGAGCGTTTTTTCCTGCAAAGGTTTGATAAAGGAACCGAAACAATCGGTATAGTTGTCTTTTGTCTTTCTTTCGGATGAAATTTCAGTTTCATTCGGATGAAACTCTAAATCCATTCGAATGGAGTCATTCGGACAGCTCTCCGGTAACTCGGAATAATCGCGCCGGATCAGTACGATCGGACAGTCCCGGCTTACCCGAAAGGGAGCTATGACGAAACCCTGCTGTTCGTTCAGGTCTTCGATATCATATAAAAGGCAGGCAGAACCGGAAGCTTGCATGACGAACTTGGGAGAATCTTCTCCCGGAATCCGATAAATTGCAAAACTCCGCCCCTGCCTGATCAGTGTATCAATAATTTGGTACTTATTTGTTTCCTCTGAAATCATTTCTTTTTTAATATACTATTCACTACACGTATGGAAGATACCAGTTTGTCGGTAGAGGTAAACACATCCACGTTCCATACATGTGAAGAACGGCCTTTGTGGATAATAGTCCCTACGGCACGAACGGTATCTCCTTCATGGGCCGACGACATGTGGTTGCCGCTGACCTGCATGCCGACAACGATCTCGTCCGGTTTTGCCAGGATCATGGAACCCAATCCGGCAACGGTTTCAGCCAGAGCCAACGTGGCACCACCATGCAAGATACCGAAAGGCTGGCGTGTACGTTCGTCGACTGGCATCGTTGCTTCCACACGATCCTCGGAGGCATAGGTATATTGAATACCCAGGTTACCCATCAATGCATGTTTGGCACGCATATTCAGCTGGTCCAAAGGAACCTCTGTCGGTTTGATGGCTGCCAGGATCGCAGTCTCCACAGCTACTGCCACACCGTCCATGTCGTTAGCCAAGGTGGTAAAATCCGTACAGCTCTTCACTGAATCGCGGGCGTTACCCATCGCAACACTGGTGCCTGCAAGCTGCAACATCGGAACGTCGGCAATACCGTCGCCGATGGCAACAACCTGTTCGGTCGTTATTTTCAGCTTTTCCATCAATACGCCCAAGGTGTTTCCTTTGTTGATGAACTGGGGAACCACTTCCAGGTAATAATCTTCCGACCGGAATACGTCCAGTACGCCATCCAACCGTTTCTTCCAATGATTTTCCAAACCAACCAATTCCTCTTCGTTGTCACTGGCGAGGACACATTTGCAGGGACTGAAGTCGACAGCCTCCGGGAAATTATCGACACCGATCACACGCATATTGTTCAGGGCTGCTTCTTCCTTCACATGCTTGTTGTCGGGTTTGTCGGTCAGGATATAATCTTTATGGTAAGTGAAAATGGCAAAATCGTTTTTCTTTGCTTTCTTGTCCAGATAGGGCAGCATTTCCGGATTGATACGTTTTTCAAAAAGCAATTCACCTGTTTGTACATTGATGATCTGTCCACCGTTATATGAAAGAATGAAACCACCGTAGTGATCCAGTTCCAGAGCCTTAGCCAGCGGCATGACTCCGTTGGTCGGTCTGCCGGATGCCAATACAATATGTATTCCCATCTGCTGTACTTTCAGTAAAGCAGCCTGGGTACGGGCAGTTATCTCTTTATTACTATTGAGCAATGTCCCGTCTACGTCTAAAACTAATAATTTGTACTTCATGGCTTGCTGTTTTTTTTGTTTAGATGACAAAGATACTACAAAAAAGTGGAATACAGAAGAATGAAGTAATAGAATTGATTTACAGAGGTTTCATTTAAGCAGCCGATTATCTCCAACGCCACCACAATCCTTGCCGAAGCCAAGTCAAGACGTCGCAACGTTACTTGTTCGTAACCACACCATATAGGTGACGAAATTGGCACGAATGGCAAAACAAGGCGTTGTGATATAGTGAGTTACTAACAACTCACGCGACAAATCCAGTTACGGAAAAAGATTGCGTCGTTCCTCCGTGTTTTGCGTACCGACGAAGGATTCTTCACCGACTAATTTTGAACCTAAAAAAATTAAGGACGATGAAGAGTACATTTTCAGTTATCTACTACCTCAAACGTCAGGTAGTGAAAAAGGACGGGACAGTACCCGTCATGGGACGTATCACGGTGGACGGCAGCCAAACACAGTTCAGCTGCAAACTGACCGTCGATCCTAAGCTGTGGGACACCAAAGGAGGACGTGTCACGGGCAGAAGCACGGCTGCACTCGAAACGAACCGTATGCTCGACAAGATGCGCGTACGCATCAACAAGCACTATCAGGAAATCATGGAGCGTGACAACTTCGTCACTGCGGAAAAGGTGAAAAACGCCTTTCTTGGACTGGAACACCGCTACCACACGCTATTGCAGGTGTTCCGGCAACACAACGAGGACTATGCCAAGCAGGTGGAGGCAGGCATGAAAGCCAAAGGCACGTTTGACAAATACAAGATCGTTTACAAGCACCTGCAAGAGTTCCTCACCATCCGCTACCACGTGAAGGACATCGCCCTGAAAGAGCTTACCCCCGCTTTCATTTCCGATTTTGAAATGTTCCTGCGCACGGACAAACACTGCTGCACCAACACCGTGTGGCTGTATGTCTGCCCGCTTCGGACGATGGTGTTCATCGCCATCAACAATGAGTGGCTCACGCGCGACCCGTTCCGCGAGTATGAAATCAAGAAGGAGGAAACGACCCGCAGCTTTCTGACGAAAGATGAAATCCGCCTGCTGATGGAAGGTAAGCTGAAGAATGCGAAGCAAGAACTGTATCGTGATTTATACCTGTTCTGCGCCTTCACGGGCTTGTCGTTCGCCGATATGCGCAACCTGACGGAAGAGAATATCCGCACCTACTTTGACGAACACGAGTGGATAAACATCAACCGCCAGAAGACGGGTGTGGTGTCCAACATCCGTATGCTCGACATAGCGAAGCGCATCATCGACAAATACCGTGGGCTGTGTGGGGACGGCAGGATATTCCCCGTACCCCACTATAACACGTGCCTTGCCGGAATCCGTGCCGTCGCCAAGCGTTGCGGTATCACCAAGCATATTACATGGCATCAAAGCCGCCACACGGCCGCCACGACGGTGTTCCTCTCCAACGGCGTACCCATCGAAACGGTCAGTTCCATGCTGGGACACAAAAGCATAAAGACAACGCAGATATACGCGAAAATAACCAAAGAGAAGCTCAATCAAGACATGGAGAACCTTGCCGCGAGATTGAACCAAATCGAAGAATTTGCAGGTCGTACCATCTAAAACAGAGAAGCCATGAAACGTGACATAATCATCATTGAGGACAAGGCGGTCAGCGTAACCGGTAACGATGTATGGATGACCGCCGGAGAAATCGCCAGACTGTTCCACACGGGTGTCCCGGCAGTGAACGCCGCCATCAAAGCCATCCTCAAAACGGACGTGCTGAACGACTACGAGGCATGCCGCTACATCCAACTTGAAAACGGTCTGTATGCGGATGTTTACTCGCTTGAGATAATCATCCCCGTCACCTTTCGGCTGAGCACATACCATGCCCATCTTTTCCGCCGCTGGCTGATGGACAAGGCACTTGCAAAAGACAAGCATACCGCCTACATGTTATTCGTACATAGCGGAAAAGGCGGTTACTGCTGAAAAGACGATGAAAATCAATTAAAAACGGACAACCATCAAGCTGTCCGTTTTAACTTTAAAATAGTCAATTTTGAATATACAAATTATGTGCTAAAGAATATGAGGTATCAAAATTGAGATGGCTTATATAACATCTCATACTTTAACGAGCCACAATCAATGTACATATCATATTCCGCAATTCCTTTTTCTTGTGCTATATAATGCAAAGTTTTCTTGTGGATGTTTGAAATTCTCTCTCCATAATAGATTGCTTTAGGAACAATTTTCAGGCTTGTTGCACGAGAATGTGCGGCAGGTTGTTTCTCTGAATGAATAATACGCCATTCATTTTCATATTCCCACTGTGTGGATTTGTGAATAGCCATTTTCAAATGCGATAGTGAATCTATATTTTTAACATCCAGCCCCAAGCTCTTTGCTATATACCATTGAATAAAACTATTTGCATCAAAGCGGTTATTATCATATATAACAGGCAAGATACAACAATTCATTTCTCCTTGTTCTAATAAGAACCTTAAATCATATTCCAATGCAAACCCTTCATGATTTTGGGCATAGTGACTCCACATTATAACAGAATCTATGCTTTCACTTAAACATGCTATTGTAGATACGACCTTTAATGTATCCCCCATTTTTAATAGGATTTCTTTCAATATGTTTTCCATTACAACACTAAAAAGAGCTAATGTCAATGGATTTATGCCGTTACACGATATTACCTGTTTTTTTAAACCTGTCAAATTGTTTCTTCCGAAAAATTGGATTACACTTGGAGGAAATTCGAAATCTTTAGTTTCAAGTATCTGTTTGAATTGTTCAAGAAATTCTTCTGTACAACAAGCTCTCATTTGCTCTTGAATATTATCCAAACTATAATAAACAAGAGTGTCATAGGGGTCATTAAACTTATCAGCAGTAACAGCATAAACCAGATCCTTGTCAAAAGCATCAAGGTTTAATGTTGAACAACTCCTATATCTATACAGTTTTTGTGGCAACATTGACATCAATGCTGCACTTATAGGATAGATTCGGGATTTTATGTCCTCTTGCTCAATTCCTTCAGGAATTATTGTGGATTCTAACAATTTTGCAAATTCACTCCGAAGCATAATGGTATTCGTTTTAACCACAAAGGTACGCATTTTATTCCGGAATGTCAGGACATTACTCCATCGGTTTGCGGTAATTCGCCTCCAGCAGTTCACGCAATCCCGATTCGGGGTAAAGCACCTTCCCGCCTAAAAGGATAAAGGGCAACACTCTGTTGTTACGGTATTCCTGCAAGGTACGGCGGCTCACACGGAGCAACTCCGCCACCTCCCTGTCCGTCAGGTAACGTTCCCCGTCCAGCGGTGGACGGTAGTTTTCCAAAAATGCAGAGAGCCATTTAGAGCCTTTGCGCATATTCTGCACCACGGTGGCAAGCGGCTCGTCCTCCAGTGTAAAAACATCGTTGTTCTCGTTCATCATAACTTTGGATTCAGTGGGTGAATAATAAGATTACCTGCCGCCGGGATAGAGCGTACCGATAAGCGGAATCAGCCTCCTAACTTCTTCCGGCTTGTAATAGAACCTGCGGTTTATCTGCGAGTAGCCGATAAGCCGCTTGTCGCGCAACGTCTGCAACGTGCGCGGGCTTATTCTCAACTGCCCGCAGACCTCCTCGCCCGTGAGCCATCTTTCCATGCGCCCCGTGTCGCTTTTGCGCCTCAGTGCGGCGACCTTCTCCGAGAGTGCGCCGAATGTCGCCACCATCATCTCGAAAGTCTTTTTCTCAATTGATACTATTTCCATATTCATGCAATTATCGGTTTGCCCGCAAAGGTAACGATACACTCCCGGACACGTGCCGTTTTCCACTGAAAGGCTGCCTGTTGCGCCGTTTGACCGGGTTACGGAGCCATCTTCCGTAAAAATCTTACGTGAGTCACGTAGTGAGTTGTTAAAGCCCCTTTTGTTTATTGCCGAATTTTGCCGCAGATACAAAAAGAAAGGACTGAATATGAAAGTGATAACAATGGAAAGTTCCGTCTTCCGGTCATTGACGGAACAGATAGCGGAGATTGCGGCACACGTCCGTGCCGTCTCCGGTGACAAGAGAGCGGCATCGCCCGACAGGTTGCTCACCACACGCGAGGCGGCGCACCTGCTTAACGTGAGTACCCGCACCCTCCAGCGTATGCGCAGCGAGCAACGCATCGGCTATGTCGTGCTTCGCGGCAAATGCCGCTACCGGCAGTCGGAAATCGACCGCCTGCTTGATGAGAGTACCGTCAACGAGGACGCGGCGACACCGCAGGAACTGAAACGCAACCACACGTTGCGCACGGGCGGCAACCCCAAAGGAAGGAGGACATAGGTCATGGAACTGCTCACACGAAACAACTTCGAAGGCTGGATGCAGAAGTTGATGGAACGGCTCGACCGTCAGGACGAACTGCTGCTGGCGATGAAGGCTGAGGGGAAACAGCCTACTATCACGGAAAGCATCCGCCTTTTCGACAATCAGGACTTGTGCATGCTGCTTCAGATAAGCAAGCGCACCCTGCAACGCTACCGCAGTGTCGGCGCATTGCCCTACAAGACACTGGGCAAGAAAACCTATTACAGCGAGGAGGACGTGCTGACATTCCTTTCCAACCATATCAAGGACTTCAAAAAGGAAGATATAGCCTTCTACAAGGCTCGTATCCATAATTTCTTTCATAAATAACCCATTAAAACATTTTTCAGATGGCAAAGAAAAAAGACGAAAAGGACGTGCTGGTGGTCCGTGACGAGAAGACGGGCGAGATCAGCGTGGTTGCCGGGCTGAACGCGGACGGCACACCCAAGCGCACCCCCGCGAAAGCGGAAAACGCGCAGAGTTTCCTGCAATTCGACCGACACGGCGACGTGCTGGACAACTTCTTCAAGAACTTCTTCCGGCAGTGCAAGGAACCCAGCCGCTTCGGTTTTTACCGCATCGCGGCAGACCAAGCCGAAAATCTCTTGGAGGTGATGAAGCAACTGCTGAAAGACCCCGAAGCGAACAAGGAGCTGCTTGCCCCTCACAAGGTGGACACCTCCGACTACGAGAAAAAGGTGCAGGAAGAACTGGCAACCGAAAAACAAGAACCTCAAAAACAGGAAAACATGGAGCAACAAAAAGAACAACAGGAAGATCCCGAACAGACGCAGGGCAAACGGGGCTACCAGCCCATCGACGAGAGCAAAATCAACTGGCAGGAGCTGGAGGACAGATGGGGCGTGAAGCGTGACGACCTTGAAAAGTCCGGCGACCTTACGAAGATGCTCCACTACGGCAAGTCCGACTTGGTGAAGGTCAAGCCCACCTTCGGCGGCGAAGCATTCGAGCTGGACGCCCGCCTTTCCTTCAAGAAGGACGGCGAGGGAAACATCAGCCTCGTGCCGCACTTCATCCGCAAGGAGCAGAAACTGGATGAATACAAGGAACACAAATTCTCCGACGACGACCGGAAGAACCTGCGCGAGACGGGCAACCTCGGCAGGGTCGTGGACATCGTGGAGAAGGAAACGGGCGAGATTATCCCCTCCTACATCAGCATCGACCGCAAGACGAATGAGATCACGGACATTCCGGCGAGCAAGGTACGCATCCCGGAGCGCATCGGCAAGACGGAAATCACCAAGCAGGAGCAGGATATGCTCCGCGCCGGACTGCCCGTGCGCGACAAGCTCATCGAGCGCAACGACGGCAGGAAGTTCGTCACCACTCTGCAAGTGAACGTGGAGCAGCGCGGCGTGGAGTTCGTGCCGGGAACCGGAAGGTCGCCCCGTACCGTACAGA
Organism: Parabacteroides chongii; assembly: GCF_029581355.1. Classification (NCBI taxonomy): domain Bacteria; kingdom Pseudomonadati; phylum Bacteroidota; class Bacteroidia; order Bacteroidales; family Tannerellaceae; genus Parabacteroides; species Parabacteroides chongii. The sequence continues at coordinate 4,339,654 of NZ_CP120849.1, forward strand.
CGCAGGAAACCAAAGGCGACACGTCGAAAAGTCAGGCGCAAGGCGGGGAAAATGCCACACAGACCAAGAAGGAGCAACGCCGCAACACGTGGACGAACGAGGACGGCAGCATCCGCCCCATCAGCAAATGGAGCGACGTGAACTTCACCGACAAGCAGAAAGCCGACTATGTGGCGGGCAAAGCCGTGAAACTGGAGAACGTGACCGACAAGCAGGGCTTCCATGCCACGATGTATATCAAGTTCAACCCGGAGAAGGGTCGCCCGTACCGCTACGAAACAAATCCCGACATCGGGCAGCAGGTCGCCCCGTCCAACGAGAGCCGCACGCAGGTGGCGGTGAACAACGAGGGCAAGACCAACGAGGCGACAAAGAACCTGAAAGAGCCTTTGCAGAAAGGTCAGACCACTCCGAAGGACGCCCGCCAGCAACAGCAGCAGGACAAGCCGCAGAAGAAAACGGGCAAGGGCATGAAAGTATAGACCGATGTCCGCCACTGAATCCAAAATAAAATCCAAAGTATCAACAAAAAAGAAGAAGACATGAAGACAATCATTGCAGAAAAGCCCTCCGTGGCACGTGAAATCGCCCGCATCGTGGGCGCGACAAAGAGAGAGGAAGGATATTTCGAGGGAGGCGGCTATGCCGTGACATGGGCATTCGGACACCTTGTCCAGCTCGCCATGCCCGATGGCTACGGCGTGCGCGGTTTCGTCCGTGACAACCTCCCGATTATCCCCGACACCTTCACGCTCGTCCCCCGTCAGGTCAGGACGGAGAAAGGCTACAAGCCCGATAGCGGCGTGGTGTCGCAGATAAAAACAATCAAAAGGCTGTTCGGCACCAGCGACCAAATCATCGTGGCAACCGATGCCGGACGCGAGGGTGAACTTATCTTCCGCTACCTCTACCACTACACGGGCAGTACCACTCCTTTCGTGCGCCTGTGGATAAGCTCGCTCACCGACAAGGCTATCCGCGAGGGATTGCGCAACCTCGAAGACGGCGGCAAGTATGACAACCTATACCTCGCCGCCAAAGCGCGAAGCGAATCCGACTGGCTCGTGGGCATCAACGGCACGCAGGCTCTCTCCATCGCCGCCGGACACGGCACATACTCCGTGGGGCGGGTGCAGACACCAACGTTGGCTATGGTATGTGAACGCTACTGGGAGAACCGCCGCTTCACGCCCGAAGCCTTCTGGCAACTCCATATCGCAACGGACGGTTGCGACGGCAAGGTCGTGAAATTCTCATCCTCTGAAAAATGGAAGTCGAAAGAACCGGCAACGGAGCTATATAATAAGGTAAAGGCGGCAGGCTTCGCAACGGTAACGAAAGCCGAGCGCAAGGAGAAAACGGAGGATACCCCGTTGCTGTACGACCTGACCACGCTTCAGAAAGAAGCCAACGCCAAGCACGGCTTCACGGCGGAGCAGACGCTTGAAATCGCGCAGAAGCTCTACGAGAAGAAGCTGATAACCTATCCGAGAACGGGTAGCCGCTACATCCCCGAAGACGTGTTTGCCGAAATTCCCAAACTGCTCGCTTTCATCGGCACACAGCACGAATGGAAAGACAAGGTGCGGGCAAAAGCCATCCCGACACGCCGCAGCGTAGACGGCGGCAAGGTGACAGACCACCATGCCCTACTCGTCACGGGTGAGAAACCGCTCTTCCTCTCCAAAGAGGACAATACCATCTATCAGATGATTGCCGGGCGCATGGTCGAGGCATTCTCTGAAAAATGCGTCAAGGACGTGACCGCTGTCATGGCGGAATGTGCCGGAGTGGAGTTTACCGTGAAAGGCAGCGTCATCAGGCAAGCCGGATGGCGTGCTGTCTATGGCGAGGAAAACAAGGAGGAAACCACCATTCCCGGCTGGCAGGAAGGCGACACGCTGACACTGAAAGCCTCTTCCATCACAGAAGGGAAGACTAAGCCCAAGCCGCTACATACCGAAGCCACCCTGCTGTCCGCAATGGAAACGGCGGGCAAGGAAATCGAGGATGACGCACTGCGGCAGGCGATGAAGGACTGCGGCATCGGTACTCCCGCCACACGCGCCTCCATCATCGAAACGCTCTTCAAGCGCGGTTACATGGAACGCTGCAAGAAATTGCTTGTCCCCACCGAAAAGGGGCTTGCACTCAATTCCGTGGTGAAGACGATGCGCATCGCCGATGTCGCCATGACAGGCGAATGGGAGAAGGAACTGGCACGCATCGAGCGTGGGGAGCTGTCCGCCGATACCTTCCGCAAAAAGATAGAGGCGTACACGCGGGAGATTACCTCCGAACTGCTCTCATGCGACAAACTCTTCGGCAGCCGCGATTCCGGTTGCGCGTGTCCCAAGTGCGGCACGGGCAGGATGCGGTTCTACGGCAAGGTGGTACGCTGCGACAACACGGAGTGCGGGCTTCCCGTGTTCCGGCTGAAAGCGGGACGCACCCTGTCCGACGATGAAATCAAAGACCTGCTCACCGAAGGGCATACCCAGCTGCTCAAAGGCTTCAAGAGCAAACAGGGCAAGAGCTTCGATGCCGTCGTCGCCTTTGACGGGGAATATAACACGACGTTCGTGTTCCCGGAGGCTAAAAAGGGCAAGAAATTTTCAGGACGGAAGAAATAGTATTAACTTTGCCACTTGTTCAGAGTAATGAATTGTTCTTCGATACCGGATTACACTCATACTTTGGATTTAGTGGCGGCACTCGGAGGGATACCGAGTGCCTTTTTCTTCCTTTTTTCCAACCGATTATCCCGTTAAATATCAATCCACTAAACTCCAAAGTAATGAACAACAAGAAGAACAACGAAGGGCAGTCCGACTTTTCCTATTACGGTCTGTACCTGATGGACTACCTCCGCACGAACAAGTTTGAACAGGCTACCGACACCGCTTTCATACGGGAACGCGCCGATCGTGCCGCCGAAACGTATGAAAAGGCGCGGATTGAAGGCTATCCCACCGACGGTGCGCAGGAACTGGCGATGGAAACACTGCTGCGCGGGTTGCACTATTCCCGGTACGCCATGCTCCACGAAGTCGTGGAGAACGAGTTTGCCAACGAAGTGCCGGAAGAGAAACAAGAAGCCTTTATCCATAAACTCCTGCCGCTTGTCGGCAACGTGTTCTCCGTCTATGACCTTTCGGACGACAACTTCGCCCTGTCTTCCGATTACGACCTGCTCTACACGGAGCTGACGGGAGCAACCGTCCTTTACTTAGACGAATATGGCGTTTAACCGCAAACAGAAACTGCGGGACAACATCGAGGCGATACGGACGGCATTCATCCTTGACAGGGAAAATAGGACAGCGACAACCGAAGAGCGTGCCATACTTCAAAGGTACTGCGGTTTCGGCGGTCTGAAATGTATCCTCAACCCTGCAAAGGAACTGACGGATGCCGTCCGGTGGGCGAAATCCGACCTCGAACTGTTCGCCCCGACGGTGGAGCTGCACAGGCTTATCCGTGAGAACAGCAAGGACGAAACAGAGTACAAGCGGTTTGTGGATTCGCTGAAAGCGTCCGTGCTGACCGCTTTCTACACCCCCAAAGAGATAACCGACACCATCGCGGACGTGCTGGCAGATTACAGCGTCCGCCCCGCCCGTATGCTCGAACCGTCGGCAGGTGTCGGCGTGTTCGTGGATTCCATGCTGCGGCACAGCCCCAATGCGGATGTGATGGCTTTCGAGAAGGATCTGCTCACGGGTACAATCTTGAGGCATCTCTATCCCGACGGAAAATGCGCACCTGCGGTTTTGAGAAAATCGAAAGACCGTTCAACAATTATTTCGACTTGGCGGTGTCCAACATTCCGTTCGGTGACATTGCCGTGTTCGGCGCGGAGTTTCAGCGGAGCGACTCTTTCGGCAGACGCTCCGCCCAGAAAACCATCCACAACTATTTCTTTCTCAAAGGACTGGATGCCGTGCGTGACGGCGGTATCGTGGCGTTCATCACCTCGCAAGGGGTATTGAATAGCACCAAGACCTCCGTGCGTAACGAGCTGTTCAGTCAGGCCAATCTGGTATCCGCGATACGCCTGCCCAACAACCTGTTCACGGACAACGCGGGCACGGAGGTGGGCAGTGACCTGATTGTCCTGCAAAAGAACCTCAGCAAGAAGGAAATGTCGCAGGACGAGCGGCTGATGACCGTGATACAGACGGACACGAAAACCGCCCTGACCGACAACGCCTATTTCATCCACCACCCGGAACGCATCGTGCATACGATGGCGAAACTTGACACAGACCCCTACGGGAAGCCCGCTATGGTTTATCTGCACGAGGGCAAGGCAGCAGGCATCGCCGGGGATTTGCGCCGTATGCTCGACGAGGATTTCCATTACAGGCTTGCCATGCGCTTGTATTCGGGTTCAATCCGGCAGGCAGGAACGGAAGAAAAAGTTGCCGTTCAAAATAAAGTAGAGCGTCCTGCCATAAAATTGGAAACAGTATCCTCGGCGCAGACGGTGGAAACTCCGACAGAAAAGCCGCAACCCGCAGATGAAAAGCCGGAGATAGAACCGCGCCCGCAATATTCCGCAGGCGTGCAGCTCACCCTGCTTGACCTCTCGGGGATGACGGAAGAGGTCAGCCAACCGAAAACCTCCAAAAGAAAAAAGACGGTGAAAAGGCAGTTACGGCAAAGTCCACTCCGCCCAAACCGAAAGTCACGGTTACACCGACAGCTCCAACTGCAAAACCCGCAATGGAGAATAAGGAGGTGAAAGCGGAGAACACCGCCAAGCCTGCCGACCCGGACGACATCTATGCCACACTGGACTGGGATACCAATCCTCCCATCAACGGTTTCTATGAAATGATGATGGGTTTGACGCCGGAGCGTAGGAAAGAACTTCGGGAACTGGCAAGGCAGCATAACGAGAAACAAGTGGCGGAAAAGACGGAAGTGAAAGCCGTGCCGGAAACTTCCCGTGAGCAGCCACGACAGGAGGAAACACAGCCGGAGGCAGTCGCCGCACCTGCCGTTACAGATACCCCATCGGAAGCGGTGGGGACTTTCCTTTTCCCCGACATCGAAGCGGAAAAGCCGAAGGAGGAAGTCGTGGACCTTTCTCCGCGTGCCTACCACCGCACGCCGGAGATGCACCTGCGCGAAGGGTCGCTGGTGGCTGACCGGGGGCGTCATAACATCGGCTACCTGAAAGACATCACGCCATACGGGGCGACATTCCAGCCGCTCGACCTGAAAGGATACCGAAGGAAAAGGCGTTGTTGTATGTGTCGCTGCGTGACGCCTACGAGCGTCTGTACCGTTATGAATCGCTCCGGCGCGAGGCAAATGTTCCGTGGCGAGAGCATCTGAATACCTGTTACGATGAGTTTGTCATGCGCTACGGCAACCTCAACGCCAAGCAGAACGTGAAGTTAGTGATGATGGATGCGGGCGGGCGCGACATCCTTTCGCTGGAACGGATGGAAAACGGAAAGTTCGTCAAGGCGGACATCTTCGAGCATCCTGTTTCCTTCGCGGTGGAGAGCCATGCCAACGTAGGCTCTCCCGAAGAAGCCCTGTCTGCGTCGCTCAACAAATATGGTACGGTCAATCTCGACTATATGCGGGAGATAACCGACAGCACGGCGGAGGATTTGCTCACTGCCCTGCAAGGGCGCATCTACTACAATCCGCTCGTGACCGGTTACGAAATCAAAGACCGTTTCATCGCCGGAAATGTCATAGAGAAAGCGGAACGCATAGAGGCATGGATGGGTGACAATCCCGAAAATGAGCGTATGCCGGAGGTGAAGCAGGCGTTGGAGGCTCTGAAAGATGCCGAGCCGCAGCGCATCGCCTTCGAGGATCTGGACTTCAATTTCGGGGAACGCTGGATTCCGACGGGTGTCTATGCCGCCTACATGAGCCGGCTGTTCGACACGGAGGTGAAAATCGCCTATTCCGCAAGCATGGACGAGTTTTCGGTGGTGTGCGGCTACCGCACCATGAAAATCACGGACGAGTTTCTGGTGAAGGGGTATTACCGGAACTATGACGGTATGCACCTCCTAAAACACGCCCTGCACAACACCTGCCCTGACATGATGAAGTCCATCGGCAAGGACGAGCATGGCAACGACATCAAGATGCGCGACAGCGAGGGAATACAACTCGCCAACGCCAAGATTGACGAGATACGAAACGGCTTCTCCGAATGGCTCGAAGAGCAGTCGCCACAGTTCAAGGAGCGGCTGACGACGATGTATAACCGCAAGTTCAACTGTTTCGTGCGCCCGAAGTATGACGGCTCGCATCAGACTTTTCCCGACCTCAATCTGAAAGGGCTGGCAAGCCGGGGCATCAGGAGCGTCTATCCCTCGCAGATGGATTGCGTCTGGATGCTGAAACAGAACGGCGGCGGAATTTGTGACCACGAGGTTGGAACCGGCAAGACGCTGATAATGTGCATCGCCGCGCATGAAATGAAGCGTCTGAACTTGGCGCACAAGCCGATGATTATCGGGCTGAAAGCCAATGTTGCGGAGATTGCCGCCACCTATCAAGCGGCATATCCCAACGCGAGGATTCTGTACGCTTCGGAGAAAGACTTTTCGACCGCCAACCGCGTGCGTTTCTTCAACAACATCAAGAACAACGACTACGATTGTGTCATTATGTCGCACGACCAGTTCGGCAAGATACCGCAGTCGCCGGAGTTGCAGCAGCGCATCCTGCAAGCGGAGCTTGACACGGTGGAGGAAAACCTCGAAGTGCTGCGCCAGCAGGGAAAGAACGTATCGCGGGCGATGCTGAAAGGTCTGGAGAAGCGCAAGCATAACCTTGAAGCGAAATTGGAGAAGGTGGAACACGCCATAAAGTCACGCACGGACGACGTGGTGGACTTCAAGCAGATGGGCATCGACCACATTTTCATTGATGAATCGCACCAGTTCAAGAATCTGACTTTCAACACGCGCCACGACCGTGTGGCGGGATTGGGGAACAGCGAGGGAAGCCAGAAGGCACTGAACATGCTCTTTGCTATCCGCACCATACAGGAGCGCACGGGCAAGGACTTGGGGGCGACCTTCCTCTCCGGCACGACTATCAGCAACTCGCTGACTGAGCTGTACCTGCTGTTCAAGTACCTGCGCCCGAAGGAGCTGGAACGGCAGGACATTCGATGTTTTGATGCGTGGTCGGCGATATTTGCCAAGAAGACAACGGATTTTGAGTTCAACGTGACGAACAACGTGGTGCAGAAGGAGCGTTTCCGCTACTTCATCAAAGTGCCGGAGCTTGCCGCCTTCTATAATGAAATCACGGACTACCGCACGGCGGAGGATGTGGGCGTGGACCGTCCCAACAAAAACGAGATACTGCACCACATACCGCCCACGCCGGAGCAGGAGGACTTCATACAGAAGCTGATGCAATTCGCCAAGACGGGCGACGCCACCCTGTTGGGCAGACTGCCGCTTTCGGAAACGGAGGAAAAGGCGAAGATGCTTATCGCCACGGACTATGCCCGGAAGATGGCACTCGACATGCGCATGATAGACCCGCATTACGAAGACCACCCCGACAACAAGGCGAGCCACTGTGCCAAAATAATCGCGGAGTATTATCAAAAATACGACGCGCAGAAAGGCACGCAGTTCGTTTTCTCTGACTTGGGGACTTACCAGCCGGGCGATGGGTGGAACGTCTATTCGGAAATCAAGCGCAAACTGACGGAGGACTACGGCATACCGCCAAGCGAGGTGCGCTTCATTCAGGAGTGCAAGACCGACAAGGCTCGGAAGGCGGTGATAGATGCCATGAACGCCGGGACGGTGCGTGTGCTGTTCGGCTCCACCTCCATGCTCGGAACGGGTGTGAACGCACAGAAACGGTGTGTGGCAATTCATCATCTCGATACGCCGTGGCGACCGTCCGACTTGCAACAGCGTGACGGACGCGGAGTTAGGGCAGGTAATGAGATTGCCAAACATTTCGCCGGGAACAACGTGGATGTAATCATCTACGCGGTGGAGAAGTCACTGGACAGCTACAAGTTCAACCTCCTGCACTGCAAGCAGACTTTCATAAGCCAGCTCAAAAGCGGTGCGATGGGTGCGCGTACCATCGACGAGGGGGCAATGGACGAAAAATCGGGCATGAATTTCTCGGAATACATGGCGTTGCTCTCCGGCAATACCGACCTGTTGGACAAGGCGAAACTGGAAAAGCGGATCGCATCGCTCGAAGGGGAACGCAAGTCGTTCAACAAGGGCAAGCGTGATTCGGAGTTCAAGCTGGAGTCAAAGACCGGCGAGTTGCGCAACAACACGGCTTTCATAGATGCCATGACGGAGGACTGGAACCGCTTCCTGTCGGTGGTGCAGACCGACAAGGAGGGCAACCGCCTTAATATAATAAAGGTGGACGGAGTGGATTCCGCCGATGAGAAGGTCATCGGAAAGCGTTTGCAGGAGATAGCCAAGAATGCCACGACCGGAGGGTTGTACACGCAGGTCGGTGAACTTTACGGTTTTCCGATAAAGGTGGTGAGCGAAAGGATACTCAAAGAGGGATTGGAGTTCACCGACAACCGCTTCGTGGTCGAGGGGAACTACAAGTACACCTACAACAACGGGCATCTGGCGATGGCTGACCCGTTGGCCGCCGCCCGCAACTTCCTCAACGCGATGGAGAGGATACCCTCCATCATCGACCAGTACAAGGCGAAGAACGAGGTGCTGGAGATGGAGATACCGCAGTTACAGGAGATAGCGGGTAAGGTGTGGAAGAAGGAGGACGAGCTGAAGCAGTTGAAGTCCGAACTTGCCGCCCTTGACCGAAAAATTCAGCTGGAGCTTGCGCCACCCACGCCCGAAGTCGCAGAAAAGGAGAATGAAGGGCAACAGCTCAAGCCGGAAGCGGAAGATGTGAGGAACAGGCAGGCGCAATATCCCGAAAATGCACCGCCGCAGATACGCAGTCCGGCGGATAGTATCGTTGCCAACCATGTCATAATCGGGCGTCCGGGACTGTATGCCAAGGAGGAAACCCGGTCCAAAGGATTGAAAATATAACCTAAGGAATTTTATCTGAAGTATTAATAAGGGCTATCCCAAAAGGTCTAAAAGTAAATTTTATCCTTTCTGCAAGTATCTGTAGGATGGCAACTGCATTTTTTTTCTTTTTGGGCAGCCCTTATTAAAATTTATTCTTATTTTAGGTTATATACATTCATGTCCATTTATGTAAAAAATCCTGCTGACCTTGTTTATGTCTTGTCAGTCACCATTTGCAAAACCATATTTGACCCTCAAAGAGGCTGAATTTGATAAGCAACTTGCTACATACTCATAATAAGGAGCTAAATAGAACACGAATGGGAAATACTCAAATGCCAAACTAAAGAAGATATTGGCCAAAATAAACGTTATACCGAGAGAGAAACTTGATTTTTTTCAACTTCCTAAAACGTTGTTGTTCAAACATTTCTACTTATTTGTACTTACCAGTTGAACCTACGCTTCCCTAATAAAATGTCTATGGTAAAAAAAGTTAAAAAATCCTCCCACTTTTGTTAGATATATTTTTTTTGTGTAATTTTGCAATCGTTATGCGGCAGTAATAATATACATATTAATACGAGTTAGTAATCCTGTAGTTCTCACATGCTACGAGGAGGTATTAAAAGGTGCGTTTCGACAATGCATCTATTGTAGTATATTATTGCTTAATCCAAATGAATATTATAAATTTAGGAATTCTTGCTCACATTGATGCAGGAAAAACTTCCGTAACCGAGAATCTGCTGTTTGCCAGTGGAGCAACGGAAAAGTGCGGCCGTGTGGATAATGGTGACACCATAACAGACTCTATGGATATAGAGAAACGTAGAGGAATTACTGTTCGGGCTTCTACGACATCTATTATCTGGAATGGAGTGAAATGCAATATCATTGACACTCCGGGACACATGGATTTTATTGCGGAAGTGGAGCGGACATTCAAAATGCTTGATGGAGCAGTCCTCATCTTATCCGCAAAGGAAGGCATACAAGCGCAAACAAAGTTGCTGTTCAATACTTTACAAAAACTGCAAATCCCGACAATTATATTTATCAATAAAATTGACCGTGACGGTGTGAATTTAGAGCGTTTGTATCTGGATATAAAAACAAATCTGTCTCAAGATGTCCTGTTTATGCAAACTGTTGTCGATGGATTGGTTTATCCGATTTGCTCCCAAACATATATAAAGGAAGAATACAAAGAATTTGTATGCAACCATGACGACAATATATTAGAACGATATTTGGCGGATAGCGAAATTTCACCGGCTGATTATTGGAATACGATAATCGATCTTGTGGCAAAAGCCAAAGTCTATCCGGTACTACATGGATCAGCAATGTTCAATATCGGTATCAATGAGTTGTTGGACGCCATCTCTTCTTTTATACTTCCTCCAGAATCAGTCTCAAACAGACTTTCAGCTTATCTCTATAAGATAGAGCATGACCCCAAAGGACATAAAAGAAGTTTTCTAAAAATAATTGACGGAAGTCTGAGACTTCGAGACATTGTAAGAATCAACGATTCGGAAAAATTCATCAAGATTAAAAATCTAAAGACTATTTATCAGGGCAGAGAGATAAATGTTGATGAAGTGGGTGCCAATGATATCGCGATTGTAGAAGATATAGAAGATTTTCGAATCGGAGATTATTTAGGTGCTAAACCTTGTTTGATTCAAGGATTATCTCATCAGCATCCCGCTCTCAAATCCTCCGTCCGGCCAAATAAGCCCGAAGAGAGAAGCAAGGTGATATCCGCTCTGAATACATTGTGGATTGAAGACCCGTCTTTGTCCTTTTCCATAAACTCATATAGTGATGAATTGGAAATCTCGTTATATGGTTTGACCCAAAAGGAAATCATACAGACATTGCTGGAAGAACGATTTTCCGTAAAGGTCCATTTTGATGAGATCAAGACTATCTACAAAGAACGACCTATAAAAAAGGTCAATAAGATTATTCAGATCGAAGTACCACCCAACCCTTACTGGGCCACAATAGGGCTGACTCTTGAACCCTTACGTTAGGGGCAGGGTTGCAAATCGAAAGTGACATCTCCTATGGTTATCTGAACCATTCTTTTCAAAATGCCGTTTTGAAGGGATTCGTATGTCTTGCCAACTGGGTTTACATGGATGGGAAGTGACAGATCTGAAAGTAACTTTTACTCAAGCCGAGTATTATAGCCCGGTAAGTACACCTGCTGATTTCAGACAGCTGACCCCTTATGTCTTCAGGCTGGCTTTGCAACAGTCAGGTGTGGACATTCTCGAACCGATGCTCTGTTTTGAGTTGCAGATACCCCAAGTAGCGAGTTCCAAAGCTATTACAGATTTGCAAAAACTGATGTCTGAGATTGAAGACATCAGTTGTAATAATGAGTGGTGTCATATTAAAGGGAAAGTTCCATTAAATACAAGTAAAGACTATGCCTCAGAAGTAAGTTCGTACACTAAGGGCTTAGGCATTTTTATGGTTAAGCCATGTGGGTATCAAATAACAAAAGACGGTTATTCTGATAATATCCGCATGAACGAAAAAGATAAACTTTTATTCATGTTCCAAAAATCAATTTATGAATTAATACAAAACAAGAAGAAAATATGAACAAGCAATTCATTATCACGAATTTCGCCGCATTTGCTCTCATGCTGTTCCTGCCGACCGGATGCAGGCAGGCGGACGGCAAGCAGGATGCGGTGCAGAGTTATCGGGTCATAAAGGTCGCGGCAAGTCCGGTGGAAATCTCCGAGTCCTATTCCGCCGCCATACGCGGACGGCAGGATGTGGACATCCTGCCGCAAATATCCGGGCGCATTATCCGTCTGAAAGTGAAAGAGGGTGAACGGGTGAAGACCGGTCAAGTATTGGCTGTAATTGACCAAGTGCCCTATCGGGCGGCATTACGCACGGCGCAGGCCAATGTCAGCGCGGCACAGGCAAAAGTGGAAACGGCAAGAATCGAGCTGCGGGGCAAGCAGGCATTGTTTGACGAGAAGGTCATATCCGACTACGAGCTTTCTCTCGCCCGGAACCAACTGGCAGTGGCGTGTGCTGAACTCGAACAGGCAAAGGCACAAGAATCGGATGCACGCAACAATCTCTCCTATACGGAAATCAAAAGCCCGAGCAACGGAGTAGTAGGCACATTGCCCTATCGCATCGGTGCGCTTGTCGGTCCCAATATGGCACAGCCTTTCACGGTCGTGTCCGACAATGCGGAGATGTATGCCTATTTCTCCATTTCGGAGAATATGCTACGGCGATATTCGGCTCGCTATGGCTCGATTGACAGCATGATAGCCGGGACGCCGGAAGTGGGCCTGCAACTCAACGACGGCAGCCTGTACAAGGCGAAAGGACGTATTGAAACCGTAAGCGGCGTGGTGGATCCTGTTACCGGAACGGTACAAATCAAAGCCCTGTTTCCCAATCCCGACCGCGAACTGTTGAGTGGCAGCATCGGCAATGTCATCCTTCAAAACCCGAAAACGGAGGCCGTAACCATTCCCATGACCGCCACCGTGGAACTGCAGGACAAGATTATCGCTTACCGTCTGAAAAACGGACAGGCGGAAGCCGCCTATCTCACGGTGGACCGCCTGAACGACGGCAACCGGTTTATCGTAAAAGAAGGTCTTTCGGTCGGTGACACCATTGTCGCCGAAGGCGTGGGACTGGTGAGAGAAGGCATGAGCATAACCCCTAAAAACGAAACGAAATGAACCTGCGATTTTTTATAGACCGCCCGGTGTTTTCGGGCGTTATCTCGGTGGTGATTGTACTGTTGGGCATGATTTCCATGTTTTCCTTGCCGGTGGAACAATACCCCGACATCGCACCTCCGACCATCAACGTATTCGCAACTTATCCGGGAGCAAACGCTGAAACCGTGCAGAAGGCAGTGATAACCCCTCTGGAAGAAGCCATCAACGGAGTGGAAGACATGACCTATATGACTTCCACGGCATCGAATACGGGAGATGCTTCCATCAACATCTATTTCAAACAGGGAACCAACGCGGACATGGCGGCGGTAAACGTGCAGAACCGCGTGAACGGCGCACTGAGCCAACTTCCGGCGGAAGCCACCAAGACCGGTGTCACCACTGAAAAGCAGCAGAATGCCGAACTGATGACTTTCGCGCTCTATTCGCCCGATGACCGCTTCGACCAGACCTTCCTGAGCAATTACGTGAAAATCAATGTCGAGCCGAGGCTGAAACGTATCAGCGGCGTGGGAAAGGCACAGTTGTTCGGTTCCAACTACAGCATGCGACTTTGGCTGCGTCCCGACAAGATGGCGCAATACGGGCTTATCCCCGATGACATCTCTGCCGTACTTGCACGACAGAACATCGAGGCCGCCACCGGCTCCTTCGGTGCCAATCATCCTACCGCCAATGAATACACGATGAAATACCGCGGACGCTTGTCCGGAGCGGAAGAGTTCGGTGAGCTGGTCGTCAAGTCACTGCCGGGCGGCAATGTGCTTCGGTTGAAAGAGGTTGCCGATGTGGAACTGGGCGATGAATACTACAACTATTCCTCCGAGGTGAACGGGCATCCGGCAGCTATGATGCTCATCAACCAGAAAGCCGGGTCCAATGCATCAAGCACCATCAAGGAGATTCACGAAGTGCTTGACGACCTTAGCCGGGACTTGCCCGAAGGGACGGAATTCGTGGTGCTTACCGATACCAACAAGTTCCTGTATGCCTCCATCCACTCTGTCCTCCGCACCTTATTGGAAGCGATACTTCTGGTCATCGTGGTGGTGTATGTGTTCTTGCAGGACATCAAGTCAACGCTTATCCCTACCATATCCATCTTCGTTTCCATCATCGGCACATTTGCCGTGATGTCCATGATTGGATTCTCCATCAACCTGCTCACCCTGTTCGCGCTTGTGCTTGCCATCGGAACCGTGGTCGATGATGCCATTGTGGTGGTGGAAGCGGTGCAGGCGAAGTTCGATGAGGGCTATCAATCAGCAGTTCTCGCGGCTGATGATGCCATGAAAGGCGTTTCGTCGGCTATCCTGACCTCTACCATAATCTTTATGGCAGTGTTTTTCCCCGTAGCCATGATGGGCGGGACTTCGGGAGCGTTCTACACGCAGTTCGGTATCACGATGGCTGTTGCCGTGGGAATCTCGGCAGTCAATGCCTTCACACTCTCACCGGCACTTTGCGCGCTGCTGCTGAAACCCTATATCGATGAGCAGGGCAACACTAAGAACAATTTTGCAGCCCGTTTCCGTAAAGCGTTCAATGCCGTCTTCGACAGTCTGAGCCGACGCTATGTACGTGGAGTGATGTTCATTATCCATCGCCGATGGCTGTTGTGGAGCATCATAGGCATTTCTTTCGGGTTGCTGGTGCTGCTGGTCAATGTCACAAAGACGGGACTTATTCCCGAAGAGGACACCGGGACGGTCATGGTGAGCATGAACACGAAGCCCGGCACATCCATGGCTCAGACAAGTAAGGTGATGGAGCGTATCAACAGCCGTCTCGACAGCATCGGCGAGATTGAATACAGCGGTGCGGTAGCCGGTTTCTCTTTCAGCGGTTCCGGTCCCTCGCAGGCGATGTATTTCGTGACACTCAAAGACTGGGAGGATCGTAAGGGAGAGGGGCAGTCGGTGAATGATGTCATCGGAAAGATTTATGCCGCCACTTCAGATATTCCCGATGCCACGGTGTTCGCCATGTCGCCTCCGATGATTGCCGGGTACGGCATGGGAAACGGTTTCGAGCTTTATTTGCAGGACAAGGCGGGCGGAAACATCGCCGCTTTCAAGGAAGAGGCGGACAAGTTTGTCGAAGCCTTGTCGCAACGACCCGAAATCGGCGAAGTCTATTCCTCCTTTGCCACGGACTATCCGCAATACTGGGTGGATATCGATGCCGCCAAATGTGAGCAGTCGGGTGTGTCGCCCGCAGATGTGCTTTCCACATTGTCGGGCTATTATACCGGACAATATGTTTCCGACTTTAACCGGTTCTCCAAGCTCTACCATGTGACCATGCAGGCTCCGGCGGAATATCGTGTGAATGCGGAATCCCTGCACCACATGTATGTGCGCGCCTCCGATGGCGGCATGTCGCCTTTGAGCCGGTTCGTGCGCCTGACCAAGACCAACGGCCCGTCAGACCTCACCCGTTTCAACCTGTTCAACGCCATCTCGATTAGCGGGTCGCCGGCGCAGGGTTACAGTTCAGGGCAGGTGCTCGAAGCCATCGGCGAGACGGCACGTGAAGTGCTTCCGTCAAATTACACATACGAGTTTGGCGGCATTTCGCGTGAGGAAAGCAAGACGACCAACAATGCCACGCTTATATTCCTGCTCTGCATGGTTCTGGTCTATCTGATTCTGTGCGCCTTGTATGAGAGCGTGTTCATACCCTTCGCGGTTCTGTTGTCGGTGCCTTGCGGACTAATGGGCAGTTTCCTGTTTGCGTGGCTCTTCGGTCTGGAGAACAACATCTACATGCAGACCGGATTAATCATGATTATCGGCCTGCTTGCCAAGACCGCCATCCTGCTTACCGAATACGCCGGCAAGCGGCGGTCGGAAGGCATGACGCTGGCACAGGCAGCATACAGTGCGGCAAAAGTCCGCCTGCGCCCTATATTGATGACTGTGCTGTCCATGGTGTTCGGTCTTGTCCCGCTGATGATGGCGCACGGAGTGGGTGCCAACGGCAGCCGTTCGCTTGCCACAGGTGTAATCGGTGGAATGATTGTCGGTACTTTGGCTCTGTTGTTCCTTGTGCCGTCATTGTTTATTGTATTCCAATATATTCAAGAACGTGTTAAGCATAATTAAATGAAGAAGACAGTAATATATATCATATTGTCAGGATGGATGTTTGCCGGTTGTGGCACATACAGCCGGTATCATCGTCCTGACCTCTCAACGGAGAATCTGTATCGGGACGTACCGGCGGACATTGATACAACGACCATCGCGTCCCTGTCGTGGCGGGAAATGTTTACCGACCCGAAACTCCAGTCCTTGATTGAAACCGGACTTGAACGGAACACAGACCTCAATGTGGCACGGTTACGCGTGGAAGCGACAGAAGCCGTCCTGATGACTGCCAGACTATCATATCTTCCATCACTGGGACTGACTGCCGAAGGTAATGCCAATAAACATGACGGAGCAACGGCAAAGACATATAATGTGGGAGCGTCGGCAAGCTGGGAACTGGACATCTTCGGCAAACTTACGGCGGCAAAGCGTGGTGCAGCCGCCGCGTTACAAGGAAGCCGTGCCTACCGGCAGGCCGTACAGACACAGCTTGTCGCCACTATTGCAGACAGTTACTACACCCTTGCCATGCTTGACGCACAAATGGCAATAAGTAACCGGACTTTGGAGAACTGGCGGACTACCGTACGTACTCTTGAAGCGTTGAAAAAAGTGGGGAAATCAAACGAAGCCGGCGTATTGCAGGCAAAGGCGAACGTGATGCGACTCGAAGCATCCCTGTTATCCATACGCAAGAGTATTTCCGAAACAGAAAATGCCCTGTCTGCGATACTTGCCATGCCGTCACACTCGATTGGACGAAGTAATCTGGCCGAGGCTGCTTTCCCCGATACTGTCTCGATTGGAGTCCCTTTGCAACTGCTTTCCAACCGTCCCGACGTGCGTCAGGCTGAAATGGAACTGGCGCAGGCGTTCTACGCCACCAATGCGGCTCGTGCCGCCTTCTATCCCAATATTACCCTCTCGGGGACTCTTGGATGGACTAATAACGGCGGTGGCGTAATCGTAAATCCCGGACAATGGTTGCTCAATGCCATCGGTTCCCTGACACAGCCCTTATTCAACCGGGGCACAAACATCGCCAACTTGAAGATAGCCAAAAGCCGTCAGGAAGAAGCCAAACTGTTGTTCCGGCAATCATTGCTGAACGCTGGAAAAGAAGTGAACGATGCTCTGACTGCATGGCAGACGGCAAAATCGCAAATTGAAATCAATGCTCGACAGGTTGAAACATTATGCGATGCTGTGCGAAAGACAGAATCGCTTATGCGTCATTCCAATGCCACCTATCTGGAAGTGTTGACCGCCCAACAGTCTCTTCTCGAAGCGGAAGTGCAACAGCTACAAACTCGTTTTGAACGCATACAAAGTGTAATCAAACTTTATCATGTGTTGGGAGGAGGAATGTAACTGCAATAAATAGAAAAATTTGAAATTATTATTAGTGTTATTCATCTCGGATATTTTTCGTGATTCTGCCGCATGTAGATATTGTACGAAAGCAATATTTGGATTGTAAAATATCAAGCCAATGAAAATACTTTTGCAGCATAAAATATTTATAGGATACTTTCTTTTAATGGCGATCATTGGCAGCATGGTCGCTATTGTTCTGCACGAGCGTAGTCGTGTACAGAAAATAGAGAATGAATCAATCGCTATTTTTCAAACCCAGCACAATATCAATACCACACACCGCTATGTGACCACGTTAGTAACTTATGGTGAATCCGTCATGGTATGGAATGATGAGGATTCTGGGTGAAGTATAAGAATATCAGAGAAGGGGAACAATTGCATTTCGATTTGCATTTTCTTAACCGCATAAAGAAACAGTTCCCGGGGATAAAAGCTATTTCGCCTGAAATAACAGGACCTTATTCGCAAGTGATGAATAAAGCTAAAAGCGGACTTTTTAAGATTATAGGAATCAATGAAAACTATATGGGAATTAAGATACTTAAAATCAACGAAGATGGACGATATTTTAATAAAGGAGATGACGAGAATACCCGTAATGTTACCATTATCGGCGAAAATGTCAGTACGACCTTATTTAATAATCAAAAAGCGTTGGGTAAGTCGATCAACATTGCCGGTATTGATTTTAAGGTGATAGGCGTACTAAAGAATGATGATATTTTCAGCGCTTCGGAAATCAATTCGGTATATGTGCCCTTCTCAAGTTACATAAACTGTATTGACAATAAGACTCCATTGCGCGCTTTCTGTTTATATCTGAACAAAGAAGTTGATTCCAAGCGATTTGAGAATGAGCTGAGAGCCTTCATCGCTAATAAATACCAATTTGCTTATTCTGATAAGCAAGCCTTACAGATAATCAATTTTGAGACACAAACATCTGCTTTTGAGGGACTCTTTGATGGATTGAAAATGTTTATCTGGATCGTAGGAATTTGTTTTCTGATAAGTGGTATTGTTGGAGTAAGCAACATCATGTTTGTCGTGATCAAAGAAAGGAGTAGCGAAATAGGCATCCGTAAGGCTGTAGGAGCAACTCCTAAATCCATTCTTGTGTTAATGCTGACGGAATCTGTCATCATAACTGTAATCTCCGGTATCATCGGATTGATATCAGGTGCAGCTATTCTTGAGATTATAAATTGGTTGCTCGAAAGCGCCCGTCACGCGACAATGATAAAGCATGCAGAAATAGATATAAATGTAGCTGTTCTCGCTTTGGTTATCTTGATTTTGTCCGGTGTCATTGCCGGAGCATTTCCGGCTATGAAAGCATCTGTTATACAACCCATTGACGCCATTAGAAACGAAAATATAGGATAATGAAGACATTTAAGATTATATTAATTTGCATCTTTTCCGCCACACTGGCATTTGTTGCTTTTCGTTCTTCGCTAAGAGGTACAAAGGCAATTTACGAAACTACACAACCACAATATCGCGAGATCAAAGAGGAAATAAACATATCCGGCAATGTTTTTCCGATGAAGGAGATCGAAATAAAATCGCAGATATCGGGAGTCCTGGACAAGATTAATGTTTCGATAGGAGATAAAGTGCGCATAGGAGATTAAATATAAATTCAAGCAATCATAGCCCGTAATTCACTGAATTTGGCTATCTTTGCATAACATTTGAGAAAAACGGCGATTGGCAGGAGCTTTTCGCCGCCAACATATAGGATAAGACCGCAAGGCGTTTCAAGCGAAAATCTGGTAAATTGGAACTACGGAGACGATTGCGTGATGCTTATGCTATGCTTACGCATAGCGTGCATTCACGTACTCTCCGTAAAGGCTTTACCAGAGCCATCGCTTGAAGGTAGTGTGAATTGCACGCTACTTTTTTACCCTTGCCTAACGAAAGGAAACGATTATGGGTAAAGTTCAGATTCTCGCCGTACTGACGATGGACGGATGTCTTTCTTCAGAGTTATATGATAAAGCACATCAGGATTTGTGCCTTGACCGTTGCGGTCTTGATGAAATCAGGAAGAAAGCCTTTTACCGTGTGACACCGGACTATTCCATTTCAATGCTGCACGAATGGAGAAAAGACTGCACAAACATCCGTTACCTCGCGGAAGCCACACCGGACACGGCAGACTATATAAACGGACTGCTGCGGATGCACGCTGTGGATGAAATCATACTATACACCGTTCCTTTCATATCCGGAAGCGGACGACATTTTTTAAGTCGGCTCTGCGAGCAACACTGGACGCTTTCCTCTTTGAAAAGCTATCCCAACGGTGTATGTCGCATTATCTATATCCTTGATAAAAAAGCAAGATAGCCAAAATGTGCGGCAAGCATACATTTCTATTTTCAGGAATAGAATAAATGTTCCGATTACAAACAATTTAAGTCGGAGATAATTTGTCCTTGTGAAAAAATACTGAATTTTATACCTCTGAAATCCAGCACTTTGTAAAATTGAGTGTTGGATTTTTTATTTTCTGCCGCGTTTTTTGCCAATTATATTCATGTGCGCACGCAGAAAACAAAGTGTAATTTTCAAAATTGACAGAACCATGAATTATTTCTTGCTGGCGGAAACCGACTTTTTCCGCCTGATAAACGAAGCCGGCGACTGCAATATGGAAACGGCATACACGGCTTTCGCCACCCAAGTGATCGAACTGTGCAACGGCGGCATGGACATGAACCTTACCGTCATCGCGCTTGCCTACATCGAAATCGAGTTGCAGCACCATCCCGTACGTAATCTGTCAGAAGAAAAAAGAGAGATTGCCGCCTACGTCAGCAAGGCTCTGTCTTTCGTAAGAAAGATGCAGAAATTCCTTGCCACGCCCCAAGTGCCACCACTAATATCCGCCAACAACGCAACAGAAACCACCGCCAGCCTTCTTCAATGGACGGGCAATGCCATCGACCTCGTGGAACTTATCTACGGCATAGACGTGATGGGCTGCATCAACAACGGCAATATGCCGCTCAAACAGCTCGCCCCACTTCTCTATAAGATATTCGGGGTTGATTCTAAAGACTGCTACCGCTTCTACACTGATATCAAACGCCGGAAGAACGAAAGCCGCACCTACTTCCTTGACAAAATGCAGGAAAAACTGAACGAGAAGATGCTCCGTGACGAAGAGATGGAGCGTATGAGAAGATAGACTAAGAATCCCTAAAGAATAACGGGCGGAGCAAGTTTGATACTTTGTTCCGCCCGCTTTCATTGCCTCACGTCAGCCCGGTTATTTCTGCTGTAACAGGTGTTTCAGATTGTCGTCGTTGGCAATCCGCTCCAGTTCCTCCTGAACAATCTGCTTGACTTCCTCCTTGATGCGCCTGTAATTCGCCTGCACCGTTTCCTTCATGTGGTCGTTGCCATCCTCGTCCGTGAAGTCGGTAATGACGGGTATCTTCTTGTAGGCTTTTTCCTCGCGTTTCACCTTCTCTGCATCCACGACAATCTCGCAGTGAAAAATCTTCTGTTCAATGCGCTCGTTGAAGTTATCGGACACAGAACCGACAAACATTCCCTGCGTCAAGCCGGAAATCTTGCTGGGCGGGATAAGCGCGTCCATCTGCGTATTGATAGAGGTGGAAACGTCCTGCCGGTTGATGGAAATGGACTGCCGTTTCTGCAAGACCTTTCCGAAGCGTTCGGATAGCGTCTTGGCGGTTTCACCCACCACCTGCCCGGAGAAGATATTACCGACGGTGTTCATCACGACTTTAGCTTCCTTATCGCCATAGTCGCGCACCAACTGGCTGAAATCCTGAAAGCCCAGACACACGGCAACCTTGTTGCTTCGTGCGGTGGCAATAAGGTTGTCCAGCCCCTTGAAATATATCGTCGGTAGTTCATCTATAATGACCGACGACTTCAGCATCCCCTTCTTGTTGATGAGCTTTACGATACGGGAGTTATACAGACCGAGAGCCGCACCATAAATATTCTGACGGTCGGGATTGTTACCCACGCACAGGATTTTCGGCTCTTCGGGATTGTTGATATCCAGCGTAAACTCGCTGTCCGACATTACCCAATAGAGTTGCGGGGAAATCATGCGCGAGAGCGGAATTTTCGCCGATGCTATCTGCCCTTGAAGCTGCTCAGCCGCCCCACCGAGCCAAGCATCCATGAATGGTGAGAGGTAGTTTTCAAGTTCGGGATATGAAGAAAGAATCGGGAAAATATCCTCGTAACGGCGGTTCAGGAACTCAATGGCATGGGGAAACGTGCAATACTTACCACCCTTATAGATTTTGAGATACCATATAATACTGGCAAACAAGATAATAGGTGATTCCACGAAGAAGTCACCCTGCTTCTGCACCCACGTTTTATTGAGATTGAGCATAATCGTGTACGCACTCTCGTAAGCGTCTGTAATATCCTCCATGAAATCCGGGTGAATGGGATTGCACCGATGAGAGCGTCGCGGGTCGTCGAAGTTGATCACATAGAACTTCGGCTTTACCTTGTAGCCGTCCGGGTGGTTCAGCAAATGGTTGTAGGCAATAGTAGATAGGTCGGGATACTTGAAATCGTAGATGTATTGACTAAAGCCCTTTTCAATCTGTTGCTTGATAAAATTGTTTACCACGGCATAGGACTTGCCGCTGCCCGGCGTACCCAACACGATGGACGCACGGAAGGGATTAACTACATTGATCCAACCGTTGTTCCAGCGTTTCCTGTAATAGAAACGTGTCGGCAGATTGACCGAATACTCACTTTCTATGAGCCGTGTTTCCTGCATGAAACTCTCGTTCTCGTTGTTGAATACATCGTCCATGAGGTTGTGCTTCAACAGGCGGCTCATCCACAGACCACCCATCAACAGGCAGACATAGCCCGTTCCAATGGTAAGGACATACAGTCCCGTCACCGCTTCAAGCGGCAGCGGCAGGGGCAGCAACCACCAGTTCAGGAAAAACAGCACGAACCCGACGGCAAATGCTGTCCAGATTCTCCCCCAAGTGATTTTCTCACCCTTGACACCCTTCGTACCCAGACAGGACAAGGCAAGCAAAAGGACGGAAAACAGCTTCGTGTAGAGAATGGAATGGAACAGCCCCGCCGTGCGGTCGAAGTTCAGAAGGATTTTGTCCACCACGCCGATGTTCACGCCCCACAGCCGGATGGCTTCGTAGCAGAACCAGTACACGTTCATGACCACTAAAATGATACTCACGGCACGCAGAAAATCCATGATTTTCGCCAATGCCCTCAAATCGTCTTCTTGTTGTGACATACATTGATTTTTTAATTGTTGATACTCTGATTACATACCCAAGCCCTTGCGTTTTTTCTTCTTTTTGCGCTTCATCGCCCGGATGAAGGCTTCCTCTTCAGCGTCCACTGCCGGACCTTCGGGGGCAAACAGGTTCATGCCGCTGGAATGGCTTTCGTATTCCCCTCCGGAATATCCTTGCCTGTTCTCCAGTTCCTCCACCGGAACGGAGAGCGGAATCGGCGGCTGTCCGGCATAAGGCAGCGTGAAGTGTTCCTGCAAGGCGTTGGCAGAAAGTTCCTTGCCCATGCGTGAGCCGTTTAACACGCAGCCCGTGCGGTGGTCGATGAACGTGGCTCCATAGATGCGCCCTTCCTCCGTGTAGCGTAGCACGGTGTCGATGCCCTTCCTTTTGAGCGTGGCAACAAACTTCTCCTTGTCATACGTGCCTTCCAGCACGGAAAAGACGGTGCGTTTCGTCATGTCAGCAAGTTTCCTGTCCTTAATCTCCTGCTTGGAACGGGCAAACTTCTTCTGTACGGCTTCATAGCCGACGGACTTCCCGAACAGTGAGGACTTGAAAGGATTACCGACCTTGTTACCCTTATCGTCCGTGACGGAATAGACCAGCCCGTGATACTCACGTCCGCGCACATTGCCATGCGCTTCCTCCACCGTCATATTATATAAGGAAAGAAGGGCGCGGTATTCGCCCATCGTCTGAAACTTGTATCTGCGGTTCAGTTCTCTAATCAGATTCCCCGCCTGCTTCTTCACGTCGCCCGCAGAAGCGTCCACTTTGCGCAGCGGCGTATCAAGACGGCGGTTCTTGCGTTCCGCGTCGTGCAGCCCGTATTTCCGTTCCAGTTCGCGTGTTATCTGCTTGCTCCGGTAAAAGTTATTCCGGGTGTCTATGCTCCTGCCTTCCTCGTCCACCCTGACCGTCACAATATGCAGATGGTGGCGGTCGATGTCCTCATGCTTGAAAACGAGATACGGCTGGTTGCCGAACCCCATCTTCTCCAGATACTCCCGTGCGATGTCCTGAAGTTCTGTGTCCGTCAAAATATCGTCGGGATGCGGATTGAGCGAGATATGCACCACCGGTTTCTTCACCTTCGACCGCACGGGCATCAGAGCGAGAAAGTCCTCCATAGCCCGGTGGATATCCACCGTCCCCGAACCGTCATTGTAGATGCGGTTGGTTGTCAGAAGCCGCCCTTTCGCCTCGTTGATCTTTTCCCCGTTGTAGGCAAGTGCGCCGTACAACGAGTTTCCTACACTGATTTTTGCGACCATTTTTCCTGCATCTCTCTTGAAAGTTCCACAATCCGGCGGCTCAGTTTCACGAGTTCGACGGTCTGTTGCTCCAGCTTGTAGAGCAACGCCATCGCCTTTTTCTCGGAAAAATGCAGCCTCAGTTCCTTCACGACTTGGTTGTAGTTCGTGCCTATCGCGCGGAACTGCGCATGAAAATCGGACAGTTTGGTGTAGTAATCCACCAGCGTCTTGTCCACTTTCAGCACTTTGAACGGCTGCCCGAAGAAGTGCGCTTTCAGGAAGACCGACTTGGCGTAAACGCCCGACTTCTCGAACATGGAGAGGAAACGGTTGTGTTCCTCCTCGCTGAAACGGACGGTGTAGCGGAACACCGCCGGATCGAGTTTGGGATTTCTCCCGCCTTTGTTTCTTCTTTTTTCACTCATATTACTTTGGATTTAGCGGTTTGACGGCATAAGCCGCCGCTTCGAGGCACAGCACCGCAGGTTTGAGAGGCTTCCCGACTTCGGAGGGTAAGCCCGCCCCCCTGCAAGGGCAAGGCGTTTTCGTGGCTGCTCAAAATATTTTGAGCGGCTGAAAACATACCTTGCTATGTTCAGGTGAACATAAAAATCCGTCGGGGACGGATTGGGGGAATGCCTTTCAAACCCCGGGCTGCGCCACCTGCGGCGAACCCTGCCGTTCGGGTGCAAAGTTACGCCCTTAACGCGGTATCGGACAGAGGCTTGACCCGGACAATCAGTGCCAACCGGCGCAACGTGCTGCCACTTGCCGGAGAAGTGATACAGATTCAAAAATATCCTTGTTTATTTGCAGCATGATTCAAGAAACGAACGATTTGAAGATATGGAAAAAGGAACTTTCAGATACCCGGCAAACCGCTTCGGCGGATATTTGCCAAACCGAATATCCGAACCGTCGGATACCCGGTTTTCCAGTGACGTGGTGATTCACGGATTCAATGACTTCATGACGCAATGCCGTCATTCACCGGTTATCCGAATCCCGGCTTCGCCATTGAAGCGGATACGTGACGGACCGCCCGGATAATGATTCACGGACGCGGATATGTATGTCACCGCTTCCGTACAGGAACAGGAAAACAATTTATCAACCATTAAAAGCAATAGAACCATGAGTAATGAAATCTTCGTTGCATTCGCAACACAAAAGGGAGGTATTGGAAAATCGACCGTCACGGCTCTTGCCGCCAGCTACCTCCACAACGTGCAAGGTCACAATGTCGCCGTCATAGATTGCGACGCCCCGCAACACAGCATCCACGGACTGCGTGAACGTGAAACGAAACTTATCGACGAGAGCCTCTATTTCAAGGCACTCGCGTGTGACCACTTCCGCAAAATAAAAAAGAACGCCTATCCGGTCATTGCAAGCGACGCCCTCAACGCCCTTGACGATGCCGAAAGGATGCTTGCCGAAGAAGATGCGAAACCGGACATCGTGTTCTTCGATATGCCGG
Source organism: Parabacteroides chongii (assembly GCF_029581355.1). NCBI lineage: Bacteria > Pseudomonadati > Bacteroidota > Bacteroidia > Bacteroidales > Tannerellaceae > Parabacteroides > Parabacteroides chongii. Next base: position 4,364,943 of record NZ_CP120849.1, read on the forward strand.
GAACGCTGAAAAGCAACGGTGTGGTAAAGACCCTCTCACAGATGGATTACATCTTCGCGCCCATGAGTGCCGACCGCTTTGTCGTGGAAAGCACCCTGCAATTCGCCGTGATGTTCCGTGACAACCTCATGACGACGGGGCAGGCGAAAACAAAAGGGCTGTACCTGTTCTGGACGATGGTGGACGGCAGGGAGAAGAACGGGCTGTACGACCTGTATGAAGATGTGATTGCCGAAATGGGGTTGTCGGTGTTGTCCACCCGCCTGCCCGACAGCAAGAAGTTCCGGCGTGACCTCTCGGAAGAGCGCAAGAGCGTATTCCGCTCTACCATCTTCCCGATGGATGTGTCCCTTCTGAAAGGGAGCGGTATCCGTGAGTTCTCGGAAGAAATCAGCCGTATCATCAAACCTCAATGAGCATGGGCAGCAGGAAAGTGAACACCGAAGGCATTGACGAGGAACTGTTGATAGCCTCCATCGGCAGGCGCAAGCAGGACGGGACTCTGTACCGCGCACAGGAGCCGCCCGTGCCTGCCCCCGAAGAAGAGAGCGTCCCGGAAACGGAACCACCGCCCACGGCATCCCCGTCAAGGGAGAAGGTGCAGAAAGACATCGCCCGCCGCAAACGGCAAGAGGACGACTATTCCGGTCTGTTCCTCCGCCGCAACGAGATAAAGACACGCCAGTGCGTCTATATCAGCCGGGACGTACACAGCAAGATTCTTAAAATCGTGAATGACATCGCCGGACGGGAAATCTCGGTAGGCGGCTACGTGGACACCGTGCTGCGCCAACATCTGGAACAGCACAAGGAGAAAATAAACGAACTGTACAAGAAACAACGTGAAGACTTAATTTGAATATGAACACCTTTGGTCGTGTTCTTGAAAGTCTTGGTCTTACTGTTCTTGGCAGAAGAATAAGCCACGACGAAAGTAGCCTTACTGACATCAATTCCAACGTAGGTCATAGTCTTAACAACTTATTGAGACAACATCTATACATCTTGAACCACCATTGCGAATGCGGGGTCAAAAGCCCATTGAACTATCCGGTTTCTGATGTAAAAGTGTGGGGGCAGAACATATTCTACGGTCTTTTTGACTAATGGATACTCGGTCTTATTCCACACTTTGATGTTGAATGTTTATGCAAAAGTATAAAGAGTAAATAATATACAATGGATATGAATCAGGAAAAGAATCAGAAAAACAGAAGTCCGCACCATGACGGCGGAGGTTTGCTTGCCCAAGTGCAGGCGAGTGTGGAAATCCTGTCGCCCGTGCCGGTAGGCGGCAAATGCAGAGAAAAGGACTATGAACGGCTTTTCATCCGTGAACCCGAAGTAAAGGCACGCGAGGGGAAGATGGCATACGTGCGCCCGGAGTATCACGACCGCATCATGCGCATAACCCGTGTAATCGGGCATGACAGGCTTTCGCTGTCCGCCTACATCGACCATGTGCTTACACACCACTTCAACCAGTGCGAAGAGGCGATAAAGAGCCTTTACGCCCGGAATTACGACGCAGTATTTTAATCATCAAAAAGAAAAAGAAATGAGAAGAAAAAAGAATGATTATCGTGCCTTCCTGAAAAAATCAGGTTTCAAGGCAAGGGAAGGGAAACAAGTGTCCATCAGCAAAGAGACCCATGACAAGGTTGCCATGATTGTCCGCTGGCTGGGTGATGGTGAAGTCACAATGGCCGACTTCACTGAGAACGTGGTAAGCGAGTTTCTCCGTACACACCGTGACGAACTGAACCGTATGTTAAACGCAGTCCCCAGAGTAGAATTATGAACATGACTGACATTCTCCTGACCGTATCGGTCGGCTGCAACCTGTGGTTCCTGTTCCTGCTGCTCTACGACCGCATCATGGAAACGAGATTCGTCCGCTTCCTTAAAGGCATTGCCGGGTTTTGGCGGTCATTGGGCGGCACGGAGGTGAAGCAGGAAACGGCACGGGAAACACCTCCCGGAGAAACATCGGACATCATCGGCAGGAGCCATTTCAAGATGGCATCAACCCGGACAACCGCTGCCATACTGACGCAAGAAGCCGCCACTTCGAAAAAAGGCATTGAGCTGTCGGAGGAAGAGGCTACTTTTGACGATGGAAACACGGAAACCGTGTCCCACCCGGCACAAGTCCCGGAGGAAAAACTCGATGAAACCTTCACGAGCATCCCGCCTTCGGAACTGGAGTTCGGGGAGGATGAACCGGAGGACGGAACGCCCGACACACCGAGAGCTACGGGAAGCAGTTTTGACGAGATAGACGATGCGGTCAGGGCAGCCAAGAACCCGGAAGCGACAACGGCAGAACGGGAACGTGCGGCAAAGGTCTTCTCCGATATGGAAGGAACGGAACTGTACGAGAAACTGATGTCCGGCTCGACGGAACTGAGCATCCGTATCAAGGGGCTTATCGAAGTCCGGCTGAAGAAGCCGAAAAAGGAATTTACCGTACCCGACAACATTGACGAGTTCAATATCCGGGACTATGTATAACGGCTAAAAAAGAGTGGAAATGAAAACGTAAGACGGCATCACACCATGCGCACGGCAGTACAAGGTACAGCCAACCCGCAACGGACACACCCAAGTCCGTGGAAACAAACGGGCAACCACTAAACCAAAGTAAAGTAATCAAGTATCAACCGCCCGAAAAAGGACTATCCACCCTTTGGACGGCACAAAAAGAACAGTTTATGAATAAGAACATCAGACAAAAGTTCATCATCTCTGCGGCACTTATGATTGCCGCAACCGCCTCCGCATTTGCGCAGGGAAACGGCATCGCAGGCATCAACGAAGCCACCTCTATGGTGAGTTCGTATTTTGACCCCGGCACGAAACTTATCTATGCCATCGGCGCGGTGGTCGGTCTTATCGGAGGCGTAAAAGTCTATGGCAAGTTTTCATCCGGCGACCCGGATACCTCGAAAACCGCAGCCTCGTGGTTCGGCGCATGTATTTTTTTAATTGTAGCTGCGACTATCCTGCGCTCATTCTTCCTTTAATAAACAATGTATGGCTGAATACCCGATAAACAAGGGTATCGGTCGTCCGGTCGAGTTCAAGGGTCTAAAGGCTCAGTACCTCTTCATCTTCTGCGGAGGCCTGCTGGCACTCTTCATCCTGTTCGTCATCCTCTATATGGTCGGCATCGACCAGTGGATATGTATCGGCTTCGGCGCGGCATCGTCTTCCGTCCTCGTATGGCAGACCTTCGCGCTGAACGCCCGGTACGGCGAACACGGGCTTATGAAATTAGGAGCTATAAGGAGCCATCCCCGATACCTTATCAACCGGCGGCGGATCACCCGATTATTCAAACGGCAACGAAAGGAAGAAACGACATGAGAAATACATCCAAAATGACAACACTGGAAAACAAGTTCCCCCTGCTGGCTGTGGAACATGGCTGCATCATTTCCAAAGACGCCGACATCACGGTGGCTTTTGAGGTGGAACTGCCGGAGCTTTATACCGTGACGGGCGCGGAGTACGAGGCGATACACGGCTGCTGGTGCAAGGCTATCAAGGTACTGCCGGACTTCTGCGTCGTGCATAAGCAGGACTGGTTCATCAAGGAACGCTACAAGCCGGAGTTACAGAAAGACGACATGAGTTTCTTGAGCCGTTCATTTGAACGACACTTCAACGAGCGTCCGTACCTGAAACACTCCTGCTACCTCTACCTGACCAAGACGACAAAGGAGCGTAACCGGATGCAGAGCAATTTCAGCACGCTGTGCCGTGGGCATATCATCCCGAAGGAGCTGGACAAGGAAACCGCCGGGAAGTTCATGGAGGCCGCTGAACAGTTCGAGCGCATCATGAACGACAGCGGCTTCGTGAGACTCCGCCGCCTCTCCATCGATGAGATTGTCGGGACGGAGAAGTCCGCCGGGCTGATAGAGCGTTACTTCTCGCTCATGCCTGAAGGCGACACGACCTTGCAGGACATCGACCTCTCGGCAAAGGAAATGCGCATCGGCGACAACCGCCTGTGCCTGCACACCCTCTCCGACGCGGAGGATATGCCCGGAAAGGTGGCTACCGACATCCGCTACGAGAAACTCTCCACCGACCGCTCGGACTGCCGTCTCTCCTTCGCCTCACCCGTGGGGCTGCTGCTCTCCTGCAACCACATCTACAACCAGTATGTGATTATCGACAACAGCGAGGAAAATTTACAGAAGTTCGAGAAGTCCGCGAGGAATATGCAGTCGCTATCCCGATACAGCCGGAGCAACAGCATCAACCGCGAGTGGATAGACCAGTACCTGAACGAAGCCCATTCCTACGGGCTGACATCGGTACGGGCGCACTTCAACGTCATGGCGTGGAGCGATGACACGGAGGAACTGAAACATATCAAGAACGACGTGGGCAGCCAGCTGGCGAGCATGGAGTGCGTGCCGCGCCACAACACCATCGACTGCCCGACGCTCTACTGGGCGGCGATGCCCGGCAACGCGGCGGACTTCCCGGCGGAAGAGAGTTTCCACACCTTCATCGAGCAGGCTGTGTGCCTCTTTACGGAGGAAACTAACTACCGCAGTTCGCTATCGCCCTTCGGTATCAAGATGGTGGACAGGCTAACGGGAAAGCCGCTGCACCTCGACATCTCTGACCTGCCGATGAAGCGGGGCATCACCACCAACCGCAACAAGTTCGTATTAGGTCCTTCGGGCAGCGGCAAATCCTTCTTTATGAACCACCTCGTGAGGCAATACTACGAGCAGGGTACGCACGTAGTGCTGGTGGACACGGGAAACTCCTATCAGGGCTTGTGCGAGATGATCCGGCGCAAAACAAACGGGGCGGACGGCGTGTACTTCACCTACACGGAGGAGAAACCGATTTCGTTCAACCCGTTCTACACCGATGATTACGTGTTCGACGTGGAGAAGAAGGACAGTATCAAGACATTGCTGCTGACGCTCTGGAAGTCGGAGGACGACAAAGTGACGAAGACGGAGAGCGGCGAACTGGGCAGTGCGGTGAACGCCTATATCGAGTGTATCAGGGCTGACAGGAGCATCATCCCCTCGTTCAACACCTTCTACGAGTATATGCGTGACGACTACCGCCGCGAACTGGCAGAACGTGAGATAAAGGTGGAGAAGTCCGATTTCAACATCGACAATATGCTCACCACCATGCGGCAGTATTACCGGGGAGGACGCTACGACTTCCTGCTCAACTCCACGGAGAACATCGACCTGCTCGGCAAGCGGTTCATTGTCTTCGAAATTGACAGTATTAAGGAAAATCGCGAACTTTTCCCTGTGGTAACAATCATCATCATGGAAGCCTTCATCAACAAGATGCGCCGTCTGAAAGGCGTGCGCAAACAGCTGATAGTGGAAGAGGCTTGGAAGGCTCTCTCTTCGGCGAACATGGCTGAGTACCTGCGCTATATGTACAAGACCGTGCGCAAGTATTACGGGGAGGCAATCGTGGTGACGCAGGAGGTGGACGACATCATTTCCTCGCCCGTCGTCAAGGAGAGCATCATCAATAATTCCGACTGCAAGATACTCCTCGACCAGCGGAAGTACATGAACAAGTTTGATGCCATACAGTCCCTGTTGGGGCTGACGGAGAAGGAGAAGTCGCAGATACTCTCCATCAACATGGCGAACAACCCGTCAAGGCTCTACAAGGAAGTCTGGATCGGACTGGGCGGCACGCAGTCGGCGGTCTATGCCACCGAAGTTAGTGCTGAAGAGTATCTGGCGTACACCACTGAAGAAACGGAGAAGGTGGAGGTTTACCGTCTGGCGGAGCAGCTGGGCGGCGACATCGAAGCCGCCATCCGGCAGCTTGCCGAAAGACGAAGGAATAAGTAAAAACAGATTCATCAACTAAAAAAGAAAATGCGTATGAGTATATCAAGAACGAAAATGCTGCAAGTCAGCAAGTGTTTAATCGGGCTGGCGGTCATGATGCTGCAATCCTGCGATGTAGCGGACAATCGCCGTGATCTGCTTTGCGGGAACTGGGAAAGTGTGGAAGGCAAGCCCGACGTGCTTATCTACAAGGAGGGCGAAGCCTATAAGGTGACGGTATTCAAGCGGAGCGGCATCCGCCGCAAACTAAAGCCGGAAACCTATCTCTTGCAGGAGGAGAACGGCAACCTGTTCATGAACACCGGCTTCCGTATCGACGTGTCCTACAACGAAGCGACGGACATCCTGACCTTCTCGCCGAACGGGGACTACGTGCGTGTGAATCCGAAACCGGACCATCCGATAAGCGAGCAATAACGATAACCACTAAAATCCAAAGTAACATGAGAACAAGAATAACATTTATTATCTGCCTGTGCCTGTTTGCAGTCGGCAGGGCAAGCGCACAGTGGGCGGTGATAGACCCGTCCAACATCGCGCAGAGCATCGTGAACACTTCCAAGAACGTGGTACACACTTCCACGACCGCCCAGAATATGATAAAAAATTTTCAAGAGACGGTGAAGATTTACGAGCAGGGCAAGAAGTATTACGACGCACTCAAATCCGTGAACAATCTGGTAAAGGACGCCCGGAAGGTGCAGCAGACCATCCTGATGGTGGGTGACATCACCGACACCTATGTGACCAGCTTCCAGAGGATGATGCGTGACGACAACTTCACGGTGGAGGAACTGGGAGCCATCGCCTTTGGCTACACCAAGCTGTTGGAGGAATCCAACGACGTGCTGACGGAGCTGAGGAACGTGGTGAACATCACCACGCTCTCCATGACGGACAAGGAGCGCATGGATGTGGTGGAACGCTGCTACTCCAAGATGAAGCATTACCGCAACCTCGTGAGCTACTACACCAACAAGAACATCAGCGTGAGCTACCTGCGGGCGAAGAAGAAGAACGACCTCGACCGCATCATGGGGCTGTACGGGAACATGAACGAAAGATACTGGTAGCCTATGAATTTCGACAACCTTCACCAGATTCTGCGCTCGCTCTACGAGCAGATGATGCCGCTATGCGGGGACATGGCGGGCGTGGCGAAAGGCATCGCCGGGCTGGGTGCGCTGTTCTACGTCGCCTACCGGGTGTGGCAGTCGCTGGCGAGAGCCGAACCGATAGACGTGTTCCCCATGCTCCGCCCCTTTGCGATAGGCTTGTGCATCATGTTCTTCCCGACGGTGGTATTAGGCACGATAAACAGTATCATGTCGCCCGTTGTGCAGGGCACGGCAAAGATGCTGGAGGCGGAAACGCTGGACATGAACCAGTACCGTGAGCAGAAAGACAAACTGGAATACGAGGCGATGATGCGCAACCCCGAAACCGCCTACCTTGTGTCAAACGAGGAGTTTGACAAACAGCTGGAGGAACTGGGCTGGTCGCCCGGCGACATGGTAACGATGGCGGGAATGTATATCGAACGTGGGATGTACAACATGAAGAAAGGCATCCGCGATTTCTTCCGCGAGATACTGGAACTGATGTTCCAAGCCGCCGCCCTCGTGATAGACACCATCCGCACCTTTTTTCTCGTGGTGCTGGCGATACTCGGTCCGATAGCCTTCGCCATATCGGTATGGGACGGCTTTCAAAGTACACTCACACAGTGGATATGCCGCTACATACAGGTTTATCTGTGGCTGCCCGTGTCGGATATGTTCAGCACCATACTGGCGAAGATTCAGGTGCTGATGCTGCAAAGCGACATCGAGCGCATGCAGGCTGACCCGAACTTCTCGCTGGATTCGAGCGACGGTGTGTATATCGTCTTCATGATCATAGGAATCATCGGCTATTTCACCATCCCCACGGTAGCAGGCTGGATTATCCAAGCCGGAGGCATGGGAAGCTACGGTCGCAACGTGAACCAGACGGCAGGACGAGCCGGAAGCATGGCGGGCAGCGTGGCGGGTGCAACCGCAGGAAACGTGGTCGGACGTGCCGGGAAACTGCTGAAATAATCAACTGACAATTAAAAACGAATAAATAACAATGGAATTTAAGTCACTTAAAAACATCGAATCATCGTTCAGGCAGATACGCCTGTTCGGTATCGTCTTCCTCTCGCTGTGCGCCGTGATAACGGTATGGAGCGTGTGGAGTTCCTACCGCTTTGCGGAACGGCAACGGGAAAAGATTTACGTGCTGGACAACGGCAAGTCGCTGATGCTGGCTCTCTCGCAGGACTTGTCGCAGAATCGTCCGGCGGAGGCAAGGGAACACGTGCGCCGCTTCCACGAGCTTTTCTTCACACTCTCACCCGAAAAGAGCGCGATAGAGCATAACGTGAAACGCGCCCTGCTGCTGGCAGACAAAAGCGTGTACAACTACTATTCGGACTTCGCCGAGAAGGGATACTACAACCGCATCATCGCCGGAAACATCAATCAGGTGCTGAAGGTGGACAGCGTGGTATGCGACTTCAACGGCTATCCCTACCGTGCCGTGACCTACGCCACACAGAAGATCATCCGGCAAAGCAACGTCACCGAGCGCAGCCTCGTGACCACGTGCCGCCTCTTGAACTCGTCCCGTTCGGACGACAATCCCAACGGTTTCACCATCGAGGGATTCACCATCATCGAGAACAAGGATTTACAAACCATCAAAAGGTAAACGGATATGAAGAAAATCAGAAAATCATTTTGGCGTACGTACTGGAGGATCCACGACAAAAAGAAAATGCTGGTGGCAAGGCTCAAAGGCTATCTGGACGGTTTGCCCCCGAAGACACGCAAACGCATCGTGCTGGCGATGCTCGCCGCTTTCGCGGTGCTTGCCCTCTACACCTTCGGCAAAGCCGTCTATGACATCGGCAGGAATGACGGCAGCCGGATAGCAACAGACCATGCCGGACAGGTGGAACTGTCCGTAAAGCCGGACAACAATCATAATGTAATACTTTATTTATATGGAACAGACGAAGAATGAACCTAAAAACGAGAACAAGGCGGCTCCCGACAACGGGAAACCGAAGAACCGACGCCAAGCCGAGAGCCATCAAGCCTGCTTGAATGGCCAAGGCGCGAAGGAGGAAGGCAAAGCCAAGGAGCGCAAGCCGCTGACCGAAGCCCAAAGGCTGAAACGTCAGAAAATGATAGTGCTGCCCGCTATGGTGCTGGTATTCATCGGGGCGATGTGGCTGATATTCGCCCCATCTTCCGACAAGGAGCAGCAACCGGGGACGGGAGGTTACAACATCGAAATGCCCGACGCAGACAAGGCGAACCGTCAGATTATCGGCGACAAGGCGAAAGCATACGAACAGGGGGCGATGGAGGAACGGCAGGAGAACCGCAGCCGCGCCATGCAGGAACTGGGCGATATGTTCGACCGCGAGGTGGCGGAAACGGACAGCGGCAGGGACTTCGACCTTGCCAATCCCGGAGGAACGGAAGAGAACGTGAAGTCCGCACCGAAGACCATCCAATCCTCCGCAGCCGCCTACCGCGACCTCAATGCCACGCTCGGCAACTTCTATGAGCAACCGAAGAACGACAATGCGGAAATGGATGAACTGTTGGAGCGTATCGCCTCGCTGGAATCGGAATTGGAAAGCGAGAAAGGCAAGGTGTCCGCTATGGATGACCAAGTGGCACTCATGGAGAAGTCCTATGAACTGGCGGCAAAGTACATGGGCGGACAGAACGGCACACAGCCACCTGTCGGACAGGCGGCAGAGCCTTGCCCCGTGCAGAAAACCGGAAAGAACACGGCTGCACCTGTCAGGCTGGTGGCGCATCAGGTTGTATCCTCGCTCTCACAGCCGATGAGCAACGCCGAGTTTGTCGCCTCCTTCTCGCAAGAGCGTAACCGCAGTTTCAATACGGCGGTGGGCGTCACGACCGTATCGGACAAAAACACCATATCGGCGTGCGTTTATGGGGCGCAGAGTGTGACGGACGGGCAGGCTGTCAAGCTCCGTCTGTTGGAGCCGATGGCGGTAGCGGACAAAATCATCCCCCGTAATGCGGTGGTGGTAGGCACGGCAAAGATTCAGGGCGAACGGCTTGATATTGAAATCACGTCGCTGGAATATGCTGGTACGATTATCCCGGTAGAGCTGGAGGTGTATGACACGGACGGGCAGCCCGGTATCTTCATTCCGAACTCTATGGAAATGAATGCCGTTAGGGAGGTTGCCGCCAACATGGGCGGATCGCTGGGCAGCAGCATCAATATATCCACCAACGCAGGGGCACAGCTCGCCTCCGACTTGGGCAAGGGGCTGATACAAGGCACGAGCCAGTATATCGCCAAGAAGATGCGTACCGTCAAAGTGCATCTGAAAGCCGGGTACAAGGTCATGCTCTATCAGGACAGAAATTGAAAACAGAAAAAGCAACAACAATCCAATTTTTATTTACCACTAAAATCCAAAGTAATGAGAAAAGTAATCATCATGTTTGCCCTCGCTATGGGCATCGTAACTGCCAACGCGCAGGAGAACGTAACCGTTGGAACGGACAATGGAAGTGAACCGACGAACGAAGCGAGAGCAGAGGCAAGCTCGCTTGACTATGCCTTGCAAGGAGGAGGAAGGCAAAGCCAACAACCGACCTTGACAAAGGAGGTCTATCCGCAGAAGGAGGCGGACGGCGACCTGTATCACGGGCTGACAAAGAAGCTGACCTTCGACCGCATGGTTCCCCCGCACGGTTTGGAAGTGACCTACGACAAGACCGTCCACGTCATTTTCCCCTCGGAAGTGCGTTATGTCGATTTAGGCTCGCCCGACCTGATTGCGGGCAAAGCCGACGGAGCGGAGAACGTCATCCGCGTGAAAGCTACCGTGAGGAACTTCCCGAACGAAACCAATATGTCCGTTATAACGGAGGACGGTAGTTTCTATACCTTCAACGTGAAATATGCAGCCGAACCGCTGCTGCTCAACGTGGAGATGTGCGACTTCATCCATGACGGCGAGAAGGTAAACCGCCCGAACAACGCGCAGGAAATCTATCTGAAGGAACTGGGTAGCGAAAGCCCGATGCTGGTGCGCCTTATCATGAAGTCCATCCACAAGCAGAACAAGCGCGAGGTGAAGCACATCGGCTGCAAGCGATTCGGCATCCAGTACCTGCTTAAAGGTATCTACACGCATAACGGTTTGCTCTATTTCCATACGGAGATAAAGAACCAGAGCAACGTGCCTTTCGATGTGGACTACGTCACATGGAAAATCGTGGACAAGAAGGTGGCGAAGCGTACCGCCGTGCAGGAGCAGATCATCTTGCCGCTCCGTGCGCAGAATTACGCCACGCTCGTGCCGGGCAAGAAGAGCGAGCGCACGGTATTCACGATGGCGAAGTTCACCATCCCCGATGACAAATGCATCGTGGTGGAACTCAACGAGAAGAACGGAGGTCGCCACCAGTCTTTCGTGATTGAAAACGAGGACTTGGTACGTGCCAATACCATCAACGAACTTCAAGTGCGCTGACCATGAGAAAGTACATCGCAATAATCATCGCGTCGCTTGCCCTGTGTACGGGGCAAGCGCACGCCCAGCGATGCCTGCCGAAGATGCAGGGCATCGAGGTCAGGGCGAATATGGCGGACGGCTTCAATCCCGGCGGCAACGACGGCGGATACAGTTTCGGGGCGGCTCTTTCCACCTACACGAAAAAGGGGAACAAATGGGTGTTCGGTGGCGAATACCTGTTGAAGAACAACCCTTACAAGGACGGGAAAATACCCGTGGCGCAGTTCACGGCGGAGGGCGGATACTACTTCAAAATACTTTCCGATGCCCGAAAAATCGTGTTCGTCTATGCAGGGGCTTCGGCTCTTGCCGGATATGAATCAGTGAACTGGGGCGAGAAGGTGCTGCATGACGGCTCCACGCTCCATGACCGGGACGCCTTCATCTACGGTGGTGCGCTGACGCTCGATATGGAGCTTTACGTGGCTGACCGTATTGCTCTGCTTGCCAATCTCCGGGAGCGTTGCCTGTGGGGTGGCGACACGAGGAAGTTTCATACGCAGTGGGGCGTGGGCATCAAGTTTATCATTAACTAACGCACTGCATGGAACGGACGGAAATCGACGCCATGAGGCAGATACCCCTTGCGGACTTCCTCGCACGGTTAGGACATGAGCCTGTCCGAAGAAGCGGCAACGAGTTGTGGTATCGTGCGCCATACCGCAATGAGCGCACGCCCTCTTTCCGTGTGAACGTGGCAAAACAGCTTTGGTACGACTTCGGAACGGGCAAGGGCGGTGACATCTTCACGCTTGCCGGGGAGTTTATCGGAAGCAACGACTTCATGGAACAAGTGAAGTTCATAGCGGAAACCGCCAATATGCCTATGCCTGTTCCCGAAGTGAGTAAACCGACTTTCCTGCCTAAACGGTCAGAACCTGCCTTTGAGGGTATGGAAACCGCCCCACTGCTTCATTCTCCACTGACGGACTATCTGGCGGAACGTGGCATCCCTTACGGCATTGCATCCCGGTATTGTTGCCGACTGAATTATAGAGTGCGTGGCAAGCGGTATTTCGCCGTCGGTTTTCCGAACGTAGCGGGCGGCTTTGAAATCCGCAGCCGTTTTTTCAAAGGCAGCGTGCCTCCGAAGGATGTGTCGCTGGTCAAAATGGAAAGTTCTCAGGCTGATGTGTGCAGCGTGTTCGAGGGCTTCATGGACTTTCTTTCCGCCGTCACGCTCGGATTGGAAACGGGCGACTGCCTTGTGCTGAACTCCGTCGCCAATGTGGAAAAGGCTATGAGGTATCTGGACGGTTACGGGCGCATAGACTGTTACCTCGACCGTGACGAAGCCGGACGGCGGACGTTGGAAATGCTGAAAGGACACTATGGGGAACGTGTCTGTGACCGTTCCGCCCTCTATGACGGTTGCAAGGACTTGAACGAGTATCTGCAACTGACAACGAAAAAAGAAATGAACAATAACTTATAAATCAAAAGACAATGAACATACTGAACAACAAGAACAAGAGAATATCAATCTTCAAGGCGTTGGCACTCTGCCTGTTCGCCGCCGTGTCGCTCACGCTTATTTCGTGTGACGACGATATGGACATCCAGCAATCCTATCCTTTCACGGTGGAAACTATGCCTGTGCCGAACAAAGTGACGAAGGGACAGACGGTTGAAATACGCTGTGAGCTGAAAAAGACGGGCGACTTCGCCAATACCCTCTATACTATCCGGTATTTCCAGTTCGAGGGAGAAGGAACGCTGAAAATGGACAACGGTATCACGTTCCTGCCCAATGACCGCTACCTGCTCGAAAACGAGAAGTTCCGGCTGTACTACACGGCGGATGGTGAGGAGGCGCACAACTTCATCGTGGTAGTGGAGGACAATTTCGGCAACTCCTATGAGTTGGAATTTGACTTCAACAACCGAAACGTGAAGGATGACGGGGTTATCACTGTTGTCCCCATCGGGAACTTCAAGCCCCTTACACGATGATGCGTGTATTCATGGCTATCCTCTGTTCGCTTCTGACGGTCTGTTCCGTGTCCGCACGGGACAGCCGCCATGAGGGAACGGACGGGCAGGCGGCTATCTACCGGCTGCCACCATTCGAGAGGGCAGTACGATGCACGAAGTATTTTGAGGGCTGGCATTCGGAAAAACATCACCCGTATGTAGGATATGGACATCGGTTGCAGCCGGGCGAAAGGTATTCGGCACGCACCATGACGAAGCGGCAGGCGGACGCGCTTCTGCGGAAAGACCTGCGGAAGTTCTGCGCGATGTTCCGGCAGTTCGGGAAGGATTCGCTCTTGCTTGCCACGCTCGCCTACAATGTCGGTCCGTACCGTCTGTTGGGAAGCGGAAAGATACCCAAAAGCACGCTGATCCGAAAGTTGGAGGCAGGCGATAGGAACATCTATCGGGAGTATATCGCTTTCTGCAACTACAAGGGTAAACGTCATGCCATGCTGCTCAAACGGAGAAAGGCGGAGTTTGCGCTACTGTATGTACCATAAAAAGTAAGTGTCCGACAACATAAACTCCGATGAAGTTGGGGATGCTTTATCGGAGTTTATGTTATATCAATATTTTAATTGATGGTCAGTACTTGATTTTACAAGTGACTCATTCAAGTAGTTTCGCTTTTTTCATGTAACTTTGCAAAAAATAAAGGATATGGATAGACAATTACCGTATGAGATAAGCTACAAGACGATTGCTTTTTGGCGCAATATCGAAAATGGATTCCTCTGGAGTACATTCATATGTTCAATATTACTCCAAACGTTCCAAATAAATTGTATAAGCCATTCATTAGATTCTATAAAATGGATTGCTAATTTGTTTAATGTTTTGAATTATATTTCTATTATAGGGTATGGTATATTATATATAATCGTAGAAATTATAATGCAACCTATGGCTGCTAATGAAAGACGGAAAGGATTTATCGACAATTCATTAGGCACGAAATTGCTGGAAAAGCCAGTTTTGAATTATTACGATAATGATTCTATTGAGAAAGGACCATATAAAATGTTGGTTAATTGTTATGAGAATTGTTTTTTTACATATAATATCATTAAAGTGATGTTGCCTAAAATGGCAATAAAGAACACAATACTATTTGGTTTGCTTTTGATATTTGCATACTACGGAATAAAAGATAACGTCGTTGCCATACCATTCTTGCAACTATTTTTATCGTCATTGTTCTTAATAGAACTGATATACCACATAGCATTCTTTTTTAGATTAAAGAATTTGTGTGATAAATTCAAACAAATTTTTAGCACACCTAAATCAACTAAAAATAAAACTATTCAGGATGCTATATATATGGTACTTGAATATGAAACGACATTGGCATATAATAAATCTCCGAATAGTAATTCTGTGTACAAAAAACTAAACAATAAATTAACAGAAGAATGGAGCTGTATAAAACAGAATTATGATATTCGATAATTTAGACAAATATACAACAGAAAGTGTATTACAAGGACATCCCGATAAAATATGCGACCAAATAAGTGATGCTCTTTTGGATGCTTTCTTGATGCAAGATTGTAATGCCCATACAGCAATAGAATGCTTGGGAAGTGGTAATAATTTAATTGTTGCTGGAGAAATTAGTACTCAAAATAAAAGGGTTGATATTGAGAAAATTGTCAATGATGTATATCAATCCATAGGCTATTGTGAAAAATTAAACATACTGAACTTTTTGACTTCACAATCAAGACAACTAAATGATGCTGTTATGAACGGTGGAGCTGGCGACCAAGGTATTGTGTATGGTTATGCTATAAACAATCAATATAATTATCTTCCGTATGGTGTATATTTATCTAATTTAATAGCCAAAGAGATTGATACGTATAGAAAGAGCGTAGATTATCTCCTCCCTGATGGGAAAGTACAAGTCACAATTAGCGAAAATAATCTTGAACAATTGATAATCAATGTACAGCATAAGGAGAATATTCATCCAGATTTCATTGAAAATGAAATAAAACAGAAGGTTTTAACTCAACTGATTGATTGTATAAATGTAGATATTCAGATAAATAGGAAATCAAAATTTTATAAAGGTGGGTTTGTTAACGATACAGGATTAACTGGTCGTAAAATAATGATAGACACTTATGGCGGTTTGGTAACACATGGCGGAGGTGCTTTTTCTGGAAAGGATCCGAGCAAAATAGATAGAAGTGCTGCTTACATGGCTCGATTTGTTGCAAAAAACATAGTCGCAAACGGATTAGAAAAAGAATGCAAAATAGCAGTGGCTTATTTGTTTGGAGAAGAACAGCCTACCATGCTAAATGTTTCCACAGACAAAGAATCCAATTCTACAAAATTGAAACAATTTATTCTATCAAAATTCGATTTTAGACCTAATGCAATAATTGAGTTGTTAAAATTAAAGAATCCTATATATCAACCAACTTCTATATACGGACATTTCTCTAATCCTAATTACAATTGGGAACAAATCATATCTTTATAAGACTGGTTTTATCGAAGATTGGCACAGAGGTTTCTTTGCTACTTTCTTTGTCCGCCATCATGCTCACTGAAAGAAAGTAGGGCGGCTTTCGCCGCCCACCTCTCAAAAACGGGTGTAAAGCCCCGTCACCATCGTGAACATTTCCTCCAGCATATCGCAATATATCCCCTCGTGCGTTTCAATGTCCTTCGTCTTACACTCGAATGTCTTTTTACTGAACGTCCTGCGGTAGAAGCGCATATTGTAGAGGTCTGCCCCTGCATCATAGATGATGTCAAGGCGGTTGGCACTCGTCTTGTTCCTCGCAAGGCTCATGCGTAAGCCGTTGCCCATGTCTATGAAGTCTTTGCTTCCCGTCATGGCGGCAAAGCGTCTGCCACCTATCTGCTCCAAAATCGTCTTTGCTATCATATTCATTCTTCTTTGGGTGTTATGTTCGGGCGGTGCGGACACCGCCTAAACGCTCAAAATTCTGTTTTCTCGGCTATTGGTGTGTTCCGTTCCAACCATGTTTTCACACACTCCATATTGTACTCGCTCGTTATGACTGCCGTGTGGCTGTCAATGGCGGTAAACCGACTGCTCTCATAGTCCTCTATCCACCCTTTAAGGGTTTCCACTCCCCACGCTTCGGCATCGTCAAAGATGCCGTCCAATTCCGTGATAGGCTTGCCGAACTTGACTATCAGCGTTTGGTAGCCTGCTTCGTTCATTGCTTGTCCTCCTTTCCTCTTTTTGCCGTCAGCCACTTGTCCCGTGTGGCTCGGCACTCGTCCAACGTGGGTTTCACACAAGAGAACAATTCCCCGTCCGTGTGGCGGTAGTCGTATTGCACAAGTGTCCGCTTGCGTCTGCCGATGCCTGTTTGGAACTTCTCGTATTTCTCTGTCCCTGCTTTCGTGCAGGTGCTTACTCCGTTGATGGTCATCCGTGTACTCATAATCGTTGTTTTTTTAGATGGTTAGAAATGTACTGACAAAACTCTGTTCTGCATCACCATTTCGGGATTGCTTGTGTAGCGTTGGTGCATGTAGAAATGGTGTGAGCCGAAGCCGTAAAGGAAGAACTTGTCAAGTTCGTGCTTCTCGGCAAAGTCCTTGACACTTGCCCTTAACTGCTCCTCACTTTGACAAAAAGTGAGGAGGTTCATAAACTCAAGGAACATCGTGGGAATTTTATCGTCCCACAAGCAAACCATACTTTCAAATCTTACTTCCATATTGTTCTGTATTATAGGTTAATGTTATGCTGCGTTCATCCGCTGACGGATAAGTTCGGTATTGTCCTCCACAAGCCGGATGATGCGGTCATGGTACTCGGTATTGGAATTGCATACCCCTCTGCTCTGTACCACTTTCAGCGTTTTCAGTGACACTTCTATCGTTTCAATCCGTTTGCCGTCAATGGTGGCGGATAGGATAAGGGAGTTTGCCTTGTTATGATAACCGCCCACACAATGGTGCATCATCCGTCCTTCCTCTACCATTTCCTCAACGCTCTCTATGACCTTGATGCAGATAAGGCTGTCAGAGAACACAAGTCCGAAGAAGATGCCTTTGGCTTTCAGATAGTTCTTCTCGTCTTCAATCGCCTTTTGCCGTTGCTGTTCCGTCCGCTCACGCTCCCTTTGCAGGTTGCGTTTTCTCACCAACTTATCGTGTTCCGCTTTGAGGTCGGCAGGGCAGACGTATTTCGGGCTGTTCGTGTCCTTGCCAAAATGACGCAGGAGGTCAATGGTGTCGCACCATACGGAGCCGTCCGAAATGGTGTAACCGTTGCGGATGCAAATCTTGACGGATGCCCAATACCGTCCCATATCAAAGGAACTACGGATATAATGCCGCAACATGGCATATTGCCCTGCTTTCAAGAGTGTTTCGGCTCGGCTGTCGGAAAGGATAGCCGTGAAAAGGTCATACGGCAGTGTGTTGTGATAGTCCCCATTGAAGCCGTTGCGTTTCAGTTCGGGGATGAAACGCTGTCGGGGATAGGTACACATAGGTGCTATATCGTATGCGTGAAGCCTGTTGTTCTTGCGTACCTCCATGTCGCTGTATTCAGACCATTGGTCATAATACAACATTGACATTCCACGCAGTCGGGCAACGGTCGTTGTCTTTCCATCGGGCGAAATCCACCTCTGCACCACTTCATAAATGGAATACTCGGCTGCCTGCCCTGCCTTGTATCGGGACTTGACGAAGAAGAAGCGTATCACTTGGTATTGCTTGCTGGTGGTGACGATGGAGAAGTATTCGTTTTCGCTGAAAACGCTCTTTCGGGTGCGCAACGCTTCCAATGACATACCGCAATGGGGGCAGGTACATCCGCAAAGGGTGTCCGCAAGGTCGTGGTCGCTCTTCCACGAATGTCCGCACTCAGTGCAGATGTTCGTGCCGTCCGCTCTCTTGATTGCGTAATGCTTGAAGCAATGGCGGAAAGCGTATGCCTTTTGCGTGGCGGTCAATCTCGGTAGTCGCTTGCTCAGCCGTGCGACTTCCTGCTGTATCTGTGTTCTCGGTTTCATAAGCCTAAATCAAATAATGAGGGTTGTTGTACTTCTTGGGTGGTCGCTTTGGTGGCGGTTCTCGGCTTGTTGCGGTTCTGCAACTTGCGGACTTCCTCCTCTTGATATTGTCGGAGAGCCTTCTGACGTGCCTCCGCCTTTTCCTCTGTGGTG
The DNA here is from genome assembly GCF_029581355.1 of Parabacteroides chongii. Lineage (NCBI taxonomy): Bacteria > Pseudomonadati > Bacteroidota > Bacteroidia > Bacteroidales > Tannerellaceae > Parabacteroides > Parabacteroides chongii. The sequence goes on from NZ_CP120849.1 coordinate 4,383,569, forward strand.
AGTTCCACCACGTGGTTCACGGCTATCTGACACTGGATAGGCTTGCCCACCTCTATCTCGTTCTCGTCATAGTAGTGTACGGCTTGTCCGTATATCTCCCCGTCCGTGAAGCCGTTGCAACCGCTTTTCTGCACATAGTTCAGAATGTAGGTCACGCAGTCATCTATGTTCTTGGCAGGGTTGCGGTAGTTCTTCGCAAAGAGCGCATCTTCCGCTGCACGTTGCTCCAAATACATCTGTATCGTTCTCTTGAAATGGTCTGTCGTTTTCATATCGCTGTCGGTAAGATTAAAGGGTGAATAACCAAAGGATGAAGCCGAATAAGGCGATTGTGGAGAGGATAGCCACGATTATGCCTATCGCCACTCGGAACACTCCGTTTACTATCTCTCTGACGATGCCCCAAAGGATGCCGGATACCCAAAGGACGATGCGCATGATTAGGGTGCATATCGCAAGCCCTATGTATTGCGCCACTTGTTTGAAGTCTGCCGTTGCTGTCATATCCTCGCTATTTTTCAAGTTCTACAATGTTGTCTATCCTGCCGTATAGGTATCTGCGAAGTCCGGTCTTGTCTGTTGCCTTGTATTCCGTCCAATGTCCGTATTGGCACACGATAAACGTGCGGAGTACATCGGAGAAGTCAAACCTCCAGCCTTGCAGGAGTATTGCGCTCTTGAAATAGGTGTTGCTGTTCACGTTGCGTGTAAGCCAATCCTTTTCCTCTCGGTTCATCTGTCCTCCGTTGTTCAGTTTCTCACGAAGAATGTAAACCTTACTGCCTTTTAGTGCTTCCAATGTTGGCACTTCCCAAGCCACGAATTTTGTTGCCATTGTTGTTCCCATATCCGTTCTGTTTTTGATTTTTTGTTTTTAATGCGGATTCAAGAGCTGAGGGAGTTGAGTTTCAAACTATCTTATCTGCCTCTCGTTTATCCGACATTTTTTTTATGCGTCTTTCTGTCGCATCGGTCGTTTTCGTTTCGGGTGCTTAAAAAGGTAGGGATTAGGGAATGCAAGTTTTTTTCGGAAAAATACTACCCGAAGGGCTGGAGATTTTTCCCGAAAACAGGAGGCTTGACCTTGCTTTCCCGTCAAATCCCGGAGTTACCTTTGCGCCCAGAACGGAAATGACTGCCTGATGCGACTCACTGAAAGGCGCGAAAATGGAGGTAAACGGAAGTAGAGGCAGATTAGACAGAAAACTTCAAAAGAGAAATCCGTGAAAAAAGGAAGTCCCCCCAAAAAAGGACATAGTCGGTAGCGTGAAACCGGGCAAACCACCTGCAAGGAAGTATGGTTTTATCTGTCTGGCCGGACGTGTCGGGGCGGGCAGATAAAATCATTCTTCCCGGTTTGCCAGCTGTGGGTGACGGCTTGTTCCATTTATGGGCAAACGGTCATACACGGCTTTCCGCTTCCGGCTCAAAAGAACAGCGAAAAAGAAAAATCATCTGAAAAACCGTAAAAGCACCTCTTCGGCATAAGCACAAAAGAAATGGGCCTTGCCTCATCAGTCTAAACTGTCGTTTAGGCGTGAGGCAAAGCTCTTTTCTCCGCTTATGCAGTAGTCGGCACACGTTCGTTCAAAATCCTTTTGGGCGATGGTGTGCCGACGAATAAAGCCGCTTTTACGGAAAAACTTGTATGAGATAGAAAAAAATCAGGGAGATTCATATCAAAATCTCCCGTTTTATTGTTACTTTTGCATACGAAGAGTTCTTTGAAGGTTACGCAACGCGCAGAAGAATAATGCAGCAGATAACTAACTAAATCGTAACCTATTACTATCATGAGCGATTAACATATGCTCATTTCCAATAAAATACACTATTTTCGTAACTTCACATAAACAAATATACGAAAATACCGATTACGCTTTCATTAAATCGTCAATGAAATGTGCAACCCCGTCTTCATCATTCGTATATCGAGTAACCTGGTCAGCGTTTGCTTTTACGGGTGGCTGGGCGTTTGCCATTGCGACTCCGAGACCTGCAAATTGGATCATTGTAAGGTCATTATATCCGTCTCCGATGGCGATGACTTCTTCCTTTTTTATACGGACACGTTCCAAAAGGCGAGCCAGGGAGGCTGCTTTGTCTATTCCTTTGGGTACGACTTCCAGATAAAAGGCTTCCGAGCGGTACACATTGATACGTGCCCCGACTTCCTGGCGTAATCCTTCTTCCAGCGGAACCAGGTCTTCGGGCTCGCCAACGATCAGACATTTATCGGCAGGCAACTGCAGGTCGCGTAGGAAATTATCCGTCTCTTTTACTTTCATTTTAGTAAGGAAAGATTCGTATTTGACATATTTGTCTTCCTTGTTTTCCGTCAGGATATATTTTCCGTTGTAGGAAAGGATGGTCAATCCGGCTTCGTGCGAACGTTGGTACAGCAACGGCATCATGTCCGGCGGCAATGCCTGTTCGTAGAAAACCTTGCCGGTTTTTACTTCGATCACTTTGCCTCCGTTGAAAGAAAGAATGAAGCCGCCGAACCGTTCCATCTCCAGTGTCTGGGTCAGCGGAACGATTCCGTAGGTCGGACGTCCCGAAGCCAAAACGAGGTGGAGACCTTGTTCCTGCGCTTTTATCAGTGTATCCCGGGTATAGGGAGTTATTTCCTTTTTACTGTTTGTCAATGTTCCGTCCAGATCGAGGACTAATAACTTGTATTTCATTTTATATTTTGTTTTATCACAAGACCGTTTGCTATGATATATTTGTATAATTCTCTATAAAAGGCATGCTTTGTCAGGGTAGAGGCATCTCCCAGGATAATCAGTTTCATGCGAGCTCTTGTAATCGCGACGTTCATACGCCGGAGGTCGTTCAGGAAACCGATGTTTCCCTGCTCGTTGGCACGTACCAGGCTGATCATGATCACATCCCGTTCCTGTCCCTGAAAACCGTCTACCGTATGGACTGTAATCAGTTTGCGGAACGGTTTGAAAAAAGCATTCCGTTTGATCAGGCCGCGGATATACTGTACCTGTGATTTATAAGGGGAGATCAGTCCGAAGTCGATACTTTCATCCAGTACGCGTTCTTTGCTGATCTTTTCGATATAGTTTTGCAGCTGTTCTACCAGTAATACCGCTTCCTGTTTATTGATGCGGCTCAGGCTTTCGGATAACTGGTCTTCTTCAAAATCGCAGTCAGCCGTGTCGTACCATACAACCGGTGTGTCGTAGGCCAGTATTCCCCGATTCTTTACTTCCGGAGCAGCCTGTAATTCATCCTGATAAAACCAGTGGGAAGGGAAACGCATGATATCGTCGTGCATGCGGTATTGTATTTTCAGCAGAGAGACCGTATCCGGTTTGTTGCCGGCTACTTTCTGCATCAGGGTACGATCCAGTCCTCCGCGTGAAGCCTCTATACATTTAATTGTAGGAGGTAACTGATGATGGTCGCCGGCAAGGATGACCCGGTCGGCTTTACCGATAGCGATCCAGCAAGCAGCTTCGAGTGCCTGTGCAGCTTCGTCGATGAACAGTGAGGTGAAATTGCGGTTGGTCAGTACCCGGTTGGCGGAACCGACCAGCGTACAGGCTACGACACGGGCTTCGCCGAACAGTTCCGAGTCGATTTTAACCTCCAGCTCTGTCGCTCTGAAGCGAAGTCGGGAAAGCCGGTTGCGGGCTGTTTCCTTTTCGCTATGATTCTTTTTACGTAGTGACGATTGTATTTCGCGGATGGCTTTGCGTATGCCCCACAGTTCGGTATAGTCGGGATGTGATTCGAAACGGCGTTCGTAGGTAAACGAGAGCATCTTGTCGTTTACCCGGGTAGGATTACCTATTCGGAGCACATTGATACCTCGGTCGACCAGCTTTTCCGAGATCCAGTCGACTGCCGTATTGCTTTGTGCACAAACCAATACCTGGTTCTCACGATGCAATGTTTCATAAATAGCCTCCACGAGTGTGGTCGTTTTTCCTGTTCCGGGAGGACCGTGTACGATCGAAACGTCTTTGGCTGCCAATACGTGGTTGACTGCTTCTTCCTGGGTGGTGTTCAGCCAGGGAAAGCGGATTGGAAACAGGCTGCGGCGTCCGGCTGGTGCCTTGCCGATCAGTATATCCCGTAAATCAGCCAGGCGGTTGTTTTTGGCTTTCATTACATTGGATAATGCCTGGAACATCGTTTTATAGCTTGTCTCATCAAAATAAAGCTGGACACCTAATGAACTGTCTGCCGCCTGCAAATCGAATAATGCAGAAGGTGTCGGCAAGATAACGACCATCCGGTCTTCCTGTACATAGCTGATAATACCTGAGAAATTGAAATAACGTGGATTCCCTGTCCCGTTCGTCGTGAAAAAGCATACCGGACGACCATACTCGAAATTATGTTCTATCTCTTTATCATCCCTGCGTTCTACCTCTATAACCAACTGATTCAGCGAATTGTAATAGCTTTTACCGGAAATGACAGGATACCAGCAAAGTCCCTGTTGTATTTTTCGGTGTATACCGATCCGTTCAGATTGTTGCCGGTAAGTTTCCTTTTCATATTCGTATTCCATTTGGAGAAGATCCAATTGGCGTTGCAGATCCGCGATCGGAGAGATTATAGGGGTTGTCGTCATATCACTTTCATTCAGGCGGCAAAGATATTACTTATCCGAATAACATCCTGTAACTTTTCGGTTAAAACTTACTTAGTAAGTAGCCTTCAACTTACTTGATAAGTAGGGTATAGGGTTACTTACTAAGTAGACGGAAGATTACTCGATAAGTAGATTGGGGCTTACTTGGTAAGTAGGTTTTTGCTTTCTTGATGAAAAGAATAAACAATTATAAAAAAGTGAAACGGGTGGGGGTTTTTCTTATTTAGACTGTCATAAAAATAAGTCGGGAGAGCTTATTCTCCGGTAAACTGTAACGAAATAGTTGATATATATGAAAAAAGGATTTCTCATCGGGATGATTTTTTTGTTGGTACTGCCTGGTTGCGGGTCTATGAGGAATATGAGTTCGGAAGACAGGGCTGGTTTCGGTGCACAGGTCGGTTCTTTTATCGGCTGGATGTTTGGCGGGTTGATCGGAGAGGCAATCGATGATGATCGGGGAGGTGAAATCGGTTCGTTCATCGGTACGGCAGTCGGGGGGATTGCCGGAGCATCTATTGCTGCCAATACGGGTGAAACATATGTAGAGCGGAGTAGACCGGCAAAATATACACCTTCTTCCCATATGCTTCTTCCCGACCTCCGGATTGAAGATATTTTGCTGGAAGAGGATAGTCTTACCTATAATCAAAAGATCGATGCCGGGGAAACTTGCCGTATCTCTTTCGTGATCATAAATAATAGTTTTCAGGAAGCAGTAAATGTACTTCCTATAGTGAAAATCAGAGAGGGGCAACATTTGGAAATATCCGATCCAGTCCGGATAGCCAGGGTTTCAAAAGATAAGCCTGTAACATATGAAGTGACAGTACATGCTTCGCAAGAGTTACAAACGGGTGAAGCTGTTTTCAGTGTACGGCTGGAAGAGGGGCGAGGCAATGGGACGGAAGAAGAAACCTTTACGGTCGAAACGGTTGGTGTAGATTAATTATTAAGTGATAATTTTGACTATATAAAAGTCCGTGAATTAATAAAATCATTACCTTTGCCGCAATCTAACGCATAAACATAATTATCATGGATAATACGACAAAATCACAGATAATATCCCTTATACATCAGGAGGTAATTCCTGCTATCGGTTGTACGGAGCCTGTTGCTGTAGCGTTGGCTGCTGCTAAAGCTACCGAAGTTTTAGGACACTGTCCCGAAAAGATCGAAGTGTTACTGAGTGCAAACATTCTGAAAAATGCTATGGGAGTGGGAATTCCCGGAACCGGAATGGTTGGATTGCCTATTGCTGTCGCTTTGGGTACGCTGATCGGAAAGTCGGCTTATGAGCTGGAAGTCCTGCGGGATATAACCCCGGAGGCGTTGGAAGCCGGGAAAGCTATGATTGACAATAAGATTATCCATATCGCTCTAAAAGAAAATGTAGATAAATTATATATAGAAGTAATTTGTACTGCCGGGGAGGAAGCATCCAAGGTCATCATTTGCCACGAGCATACACATATAATATATGTAGAGAAAAACGGAGTGGTGCTGACGGATCTGCGAAAAGATATATCCTGCGACGCTGTATGCCATGAAGAAGAACTGAAATTATCCTTCTCTACCGTTTACGAGTTTGCAATGGAAATGCCGCTCGACGAAATACGTTTTATCCTTGAAACAGCCGACCTGAATAAGAAAGCAGCACAGGCTTCTATAAAAGGTCATTACGGTCATACCGTCAGTAAAACTGTATCCGGAGAATACGGACGGAAATATATGGGTGATTCAGCCTATACACATATGTTGACAATGACGGCTGCTGCCTGCGATGCTCGTATGGACGGAGCGATGATTCCGGTTATGAGTAACTCCGGTAGTGGAAACCAGGGTATTGCGGCTACATTACCGGTTTTATCTTTTGCTGAAGATATCAATTGTTCGGAAGAGCAGTTGATACGTGCCCTGACACTTAGCCATCTGATGGTTATTTATATTAAGCAGAGTCTTGGACGGTTGTCTGCCCTTTGCGGTTGTGTGGTTGCGGCTACCGGTTCCAGTTGTGGTATTACTTACCTGATGGGCGGTAGTAAGACACAGATCTCGTATGCTATCAAGAATATGATCGGAAATATTACGGGGATGATTTGTGACGGGGCTAAGCCCAGTTGTGCATTGAAAGTATCGAGTGGTGTTTCTACGGCTATGATCTCTGCGTTGATGGCAATGGAAAATAAGGTTGTAACCCCTGTTGAAGGTATTATCGACGAAGATGTGGATAAATCTATCTCGAACCTGACAGCAATAGGCTCCCGTGGAATGGAAGAAACAGATAAATTGGTATTAGATATTATGACAGGCAAGTCTTGCTAAAAGATTGTTTTTGTTCATTACTTTGACCTCTCAACCTCAATTTATTGGGATTGAGAGGTTTTTTGTACCTTATAAGTTCTACTATATAAATTTTGTCAATAAATACATCGATAAATTCGATCGGTTTCTGTAACTCTTTCGTGCGTTCAAATGTTTATCTTGTAAAGGCGTTAAGATCATGGAATATATGCTGTGTAATATATGATACAGTTTAAGAGGAATGTAGCTCTTACTTTTGTATATGTCACCGTTGTTAAAATTTAAGTTCATCAAACAATAAACCGACAATCGCCATGAAAGAAAAAATTGAACAATTGGCAGCTCTGAACCATCAGGCAGAGCTGGGAGGCGGCGAAGACCGTATCGCAAAACAACATGCAGCGGGTAAACTGACTGCCCGTGAAAGAATCGAATTACTTCTTGAAAAAGGAAGCTTTGTCGAAGTCGACAAATTTGTAACCCATCGTTGTACAGAGTTCGGATTGGAGAAACAGCGTCCGCTGGGCGATGGGGTAGTGACGGGTTACGGCTTGATAGGTAAACGTACGGTATTTGTCTTTGCCCAGGATTTTACGGTATTCGGCGGTGCTCTTTCCGAGACATACGCACGGAAGATCTGTAAGATCATGGATATGGCGATGCAACTGGGTGCACCGGTGATCGGTCTGAACGATTCGGGCGGAGCACGTATCCAGGAGGGTGTACGCTCGCTGGCAGGTTACGCAGAAATCTTTTTGCGCAATTCGATGGCATCGGGAGTTATTCCACAGATCAGTGCGATCATGGGACCGTGTGCCGGAGGTGCAGTCTATTCGCCGGCTCTGACCGATTTCATCTTTATGGTGAAAGATTCCAGTTATATGTTTATTACGGGGCCGGAAGTGGTAAAGAGTGTGACACAGGAAGAAGTGACGATGCAGGAATTGGGAGGCTCGGAAGTGCACAGCAGCCGTTCCGGAGTAGCACATTTCACAGGAGACAACGATATGGATTGTATCCTGAAGATACGCGAACTCATGTCATTCCTTCCAAGTAATAATATGGAGGAACCTCCGTTCATCCCGACGACCGACAGCGCGAACCGGATCGATGAACAGTTGAATAACCTGATTCCGACCAATCCGAATCAGCCTTATGATATGAAAGAATTGATCGAATCGGTTGCCGACGATCATAATTTCTTTGAAGTACAGGAAGAATATGCCAAGAATATCGTTATCGGATATATCCGGTTGAATGGAAAAACGATCGGTGTTGTAGCCAATCAGCCCGCTGCCCTGGCAGGAACGTTGGATATAAATGCTTCCGTGAAGGCGGCCCGTTTTGTGCGCTTCTGCGACGCTTTCAATATCCCGTTGTTGACATTGGTGGATGTGCCGGGATTCCTTCCGGGTGTTCACCAGGAATATGAAGGTATTATTCGCCACGGGGCAAAATTGCTTTATGCCTATTGTGAAGCGACGGTTCCGAAGGTAACGGTCATTACCCGTAAGGCATACGGCGGAGCTTATGATGTGATGAGCTCCAAGCATATCCGCGGTGATATCAATTTCGCTTATCCGACTGCCGAGATCGCTGTCATGGGACCGGACGGTGCCGTGAATATCCTTTTCCGTAAAGAGTTGAAAAAAGCAGAAGACGTAGAGAAGAAACGCAAGGAATTGCAGGATGATTACCGTGAGAAATTCGCTAATCCCTACCGGGCAGCCGAACTGGGCTATGTGGACGAGATCATCGAACCGTCGGGAACACGTGCACGCCTGATCCGCAGCTTCGAACTGCTGGCTAATAAGCGGCAATCCAATCCACCGAAGAAACATTCCAATTTACCACTTTAATACGCGAACGATTATGATAAAGAAAGTATTAGTAGCCAATCGCGGCGAAATTGCGATGCGAATCTTTCGTACCTGCCGCGTAATGAATATACCGACCGTTGCGATCTATACACATGTGGACCGGGGTGCCTTGCATGTACGATATGCCGAAGAAGCCTACTGTATCTCGGAAGATGAAACAGACACTTCTTATCTGAAACCCGACCTGATCCTGGCAATCGCCAAGAAAACGGGTGCAGCTATCCATCCGGGATATGGTTTTCTTTCGGAAAATGCAGATTTTGCCCGCAGATGTGAAGAAGAAGGCGTCATATTTATCGGACCGAGTGCCGATGTTATTGCCAAAATGGGGATTAAGACCGAGGCCCGCAAGATCATGAAAGCAGCCGGTGTACCTGTCGTTCCCGGAACAGAAGAGCCGGTTAACAATATAGCCGAAGTCCGCAAAGTCGCTAAAGAGGTCGGTTATCCGATCATGTTGAAAGCATTGGCTGGCGGAGGTGGTAAAGGTATGCGTCTGGTTCGTGATGAAGAAGGGCTGGAAGAAGCTTTCCGCCTGTCGCGTTCCGAAGCCGGAAATTCATTCGGGAATGATGCTATTTACATTGAAAAATATATTGAGAATCCGCATCATATCGAAGTACAGGTTTTGGGAGATAAATATGGGAATGTGATCCATCTCTATGAGCGTGAATGCTCTATCCAGCGCCGTAACCAGAAAGTGATCGAGGAATCTCCGTCACCATTTGTGAAGGAAGAGACACGTAAGAAGATGTTGGCTGTGGCGGTGGAAGCCTGTAAGAAGATCGGTTATTATAGTGCCGGGACATTGGAATTTATGATGGATAAAGACCAGAATTTCTATTTTCTGGAAATGAATACCCGTCTGCAGGTGGAACATCCGGTGACGGAAGAGGTTACGGGTGTCGATCTGGTACGCGATATGATCCTGGTAGCTGCCGGTAATCCGTTGCCATACAAACAGGAAGATGTGGAGTTCAGAGGGGCGGCTATCGAATGCCGTATCTATGCGGAAGACCCGGAGAATAACTTTATGCCTTCGCCGGGTGTCATCAAGGTTCGTGAAGCGCCCGAAGGACGTAATGTGCGTTTGGACAGTGCCGCGTATGCCGGATTTGAAGTCTCTTTGCATTACGACCCGATGATAGCCAAGTTGTGTACCTGGGGACGTAACCGTGAATCTGCTATCTCCAATATGGCACGTGCCTTGCGGGAATATAAGATTCTGGGGATTAAAACGACGATCCCGTTCCATCAGCGTGTCTTGCGTAACGAGACGTTCCTGAAAGGGAATTACGATACGACTTTTATCGATACCAAATTCGATAAGGAAGATCTGAAACGTCGTCAGAACAACGATCCGCTGGTTGCCGTGATTGCTGCGGCCATCAAGCATTTCGAACAGGAGAAGGAGGCCTCTGCCCGTATGACAACAGTCCCGTTGGTAGGCGAGTCTTTATGGAAATATTACGGTAAACTGCAGATGACTGCCAATAACTATTAAAAGGAGGATCTGATTATGTCAAAAGCATTAGCAACCTATTTTGCAACAGTAAATGATATGCCCGACACCGAATTCAAGGTGGAAATACTGGAAGACGGCCCGGTAAAGAAAGTCTCCGTAAACGGCAAGATATATAATGTGGATTATAATGTGGGAGGGGATAGCATCTATTCCATCATCCTCAATCATAAATCGCACGGTGTCCAGATATCCAATATATCCGACGATGTGTACGAAGTTAAGAATAAAGGCGATTATTTCCAGGTTCAGGTAATCGACGAACTGAAGAAGATGCGCCTGTCGCGTATCCAGTCGGTGGCTGTCGGCCGTCAGGTGATCACTGCACAGATGCCGGGCGTGATCCTGAAAGTGAATGTGAAACCCGGCGATGAAGTGACTGCCGGAACTCCGCTTTGTGTATTGGTTGCCATGAAGATGGAAAACGAGATACGCAGCCCGATAGACGGGGTCGTGAAGGAGGTTTATATTACCGGTGGCGACAAAGTCGCTGTCAACGACAAAATGTTGGTGGTCGAATAAGTGCTATTATAAAATCCGTATTTCTCAGAAAGAGGGGTACGGATTTTTATTTGTCATAATTGTAAAAAGATTAGGTTCATGTAATGTTAAGCCTTTAATATTTTGGCTTGCATAATAAAATAATGCCTATATTCGCGGCGACTAACTAAAAATATTTTATTCTTAGTTAAAGACGTTTGTTTATTAAAAAAAAGAGAGTTTATGAAGAAAAGTTTTTTGTATTTGTTTACCGTGCTATGTACGTTAAGCTTCTTCACCGCTTGTAGCGATGACGATGATCCAAAGGATCCGAATGTGTTGGATGTTAATGCTTCTTATTCCGGCGATAAATTAAGCCTGAAGTATAGTGACGAAATGTTATTAGGTAAAGAAATTTCATTTGATACAAAAGATGGAAAGACGGCAACTATCACAATGAAAGGGACTTTCGATATGAGTTCGATCACTGATCTGATCGGTGGAGGTTCGAAAGCGAATTTTATTCCAAGTCTTGCTCCGGGTGTTATTCCTGGTGAAACGGTTACTACTTTGAATAACGTAGCCTTGACTCTGTCTGGTGAAACTTATACATTTGAAGGTACTGATGAGTCTAATGGACGTACAGTAAAATACACGGGTGAAGTAAAGAAAGACATGCTGACCATGGCTGTGAATGTAACCATGCCGACAAATCCGTTAACGGAAGGTAAATTGTGGAAAATGACAGGTTCTGTCTTTGCTTGGAAATCTAGTGAAAAGTTGCCGATCGGAGATGGTGGATGGGAAACAGAAAATGCAGCTGCACTATTGAATCAAATGTTTATCTCTCCGGAATTGATGAAGGTGCTGGCTGATGTTACTTTTTTACCAGATGGAAATGTCGTTGCTACATATGGGAAAGATGGCTTGAAATCGCCTATCAATCTGGCAAACTATTATATCAAAAGTAGTAAACTGTATGTTACACTGAACATCGACATGATTATTATGACAGCTACGAAAGCTAACAATGCCGATTTGATGGAACTGGTAACAGCATTGCTTCAAACTCCTTTGATGGGCGCACTGAGCGAAGGTTTCCCGTTGAACTATACAGTTGAAAACGGTGTTGCCACTATATCTCTCGACCAAGAATTCATCCTGCCGATCTTGAAAGTTCTTTTAAGCAGTAAATATGTAACAGATATGATTGGCGAACTGATTGCAAGTAATCCGGATATGGCTGCAATGGCCCCGATGATACAGGCTATTCTAGGGGAACTACCAGCTGTTTTGGAAGGAACTACAGAATTAACATTCGGTTTGACTTTGCAAAAATAAACCAGGTATTTCGATTTTATAGTAAAGAGGAGGATGTGTAAACCCACAATCCTCCTCTTTTTGTTTATATGAATCTATTTTAACAGAATCCGGATTCTGTTGTTTTTGATACGATGGCGAGAGTTGATAGATAACTGGAGAAATTCTTGCTTGTCGTATTCGGGAAGATATCCCGAAAAACTTCCTATCTTCGTGCATCTAATGAATGATTTATTACTAATTAAAAGGTATTAGTTTACTTACAAATTTATGAAAACAAAATTACTTTATTTTTTTAGCATGCTTTGCATGTTCGGCCTGTTTTCGGCTTGTAGTGATGACGATAAGGTGGAACCTATCGGAACTGAATTTGATGGTGTTTACAAAGGAACACTCGACGTAGACCTCGACGGAACGAAAGTAGGAGAAAATCTTCCACAAAAAATGTATGTAACCAAAGTTGGCGACAACCAAATCAAGATGGAACTGAAGAACTTCAGTTTTGGGGCGATGGCACTTGGAAACATTTCCGTAGACAAATGTAATGTAGAAAAACAAGGCGATAATGCCTGTAAATTCGACGGCGAAGATACGCTGGATTTACCTATTGTTGGCGAATGTAATGTGGTGATGACCGGTACTATTGCCGGTGAAAAACTGGACATGGTTATCAACGTGAAAGCAACCCAGTCGGGTGCAGCTATCACAGTGAAGGTTGATTTCAAAGGAACGAAACTGGCAGCAGACCAGAGTTCGGAAGCGAAGATCACAGAGCTTACTTTCGATAGTAAAGAAGTTGTTTCGCTGCCGGCAATTGACGGAACAAACATAACCTTTATGGTTTCAGATACCATCAAGGCGGAAGAATTAGCCGCATTGGTTCCTACCATCAAGATTTCCGATAAAGCAACGATCACTCCGGCAAGCGGTGTGGCGCAGGATTTCTCTAAACCTGTCACTTATACGGTTATTTCGGAAGATGGAATCACGACGACAACTTATACCGTTTCTGTAGCAGGTAAAATGCAGAAATATTCGTTAGACGAATGGGTGAATAAGGGTACCGGTAAAGCGGCTTATCAGACTCCGTATCCGGATGATAAATTGGCGACAAGCAGTGCTGGTGCCAGCTATTTGGCATTATTTGGCTATACAGACGAATTTCCGGTTGTTCCAACAGAAGACGCTGTTAAAGGTATGGCAGCGAAACTGACGACAAAGAATACATCGGATATTTCTTTAGCACCTGCTATTACTTCCGGTTCTCTGTATACCGGACGTTTTGCAATCGATCCTTTTAATCAGTTAAACAGCACGAAATTCGGTATTATGTGTGATAAGAAACCGTTACTTTTTAACGGATACTATAAATATACTCCGGGCGAATTGTTCCTCGATGGTTCTGATAAAAAGAATATTGTAGAACATCCGGAATTAACGGACGAATGCAGTATAAAGGGTGTTTTGTATGAAGTAGCTGACGAAAGCGAAACGTTGACTGGTCTGAACATCGGCAATTCCGAAAAGATTGTAGCTGTAGCATCACTGGCTGACGGAACAGCAAAAGCGGAATATACTCCTTTCAGTCTCGAATTTAAATTCCTGACAGGCAAGACCTATGATTCGACTAAATTGTATAAGCTGGCACTGATCTTTTCTTCCAGCAGCAAAGGTGATGCTTTCCAGGGGGCTCCCGGAAGTACATTGTATATAGATGAATTAGAGGTTGTTTTTGAATAAGATACTATTCACGAAATGATGTTGCGTCAAAACAAATAAACCGGACGCAGACTACATAGAAGAGCACAGATTATCGCAGATTTATTTTATAATTAAATATCTGCGTAACTCTGTGCTCGTCTGCGTTATCTGCGTCCGGTAAATCCCGTTTTTGACATACTTTCCCGTTTTGCTATGAAAGCCTTTTTGATTATCTCGGTGCTTTCCGATACAGATAAATAGCAATGAATGTATAAAGAATATTCGGAATCCAGGAGGCCACCATCGCACTTACGTATCCGTTGATTGCGAAAGTAGATGTAACCGTGGTAAACAGAATATAAGAGAAACTTAAAGCCAGTCCGATACCGATATTCAATCCCATGCCCCCTTTGATTTTGCGGGAAGAAAGTGAGGCTCCGATAGAGGTCAGAATAAACGCAGCCATAATAGAGGCGAAACGTTTGTGATATTCGATTTGGAAAGTCTGTATATTGCCGATGCCACGTGTTTTCTGTCGGTCGATATATTCTGCTAATTGAGGCGAAGTCATTGTTTCGCAATCGTTTACCGAGATCAGGAAATCGGACGGTATGATTGTCAGAGTCGTGTCTTTACGTGAACCATGCGTGATATGTTCGCGCATCCCGTCAAAGTCGCGGATCATATAATCGATGACGGTCCATTGGTATAGCGAATCATATTTGATCGAGTTGGCTGTCAGTTTTGAGATCAACTTCTTCCCTTCGAAATGTTCCAAAGAGAAACGGTAACCCATATTCGGACGTGCATCGTAACGGTCGAAATAAGCAATCACACCCGGTTCCACTTCAATCTGTATGTTCCGGGCATATTCCACTTTTTTGTTCCTGATATACTTGTTCTGGAAGTCGATACGTGTACTGTTGGCGGGAGGAATGATGAAAGCACTCAGTATGAAACTGGCTGTCGCGATAATTGCTGCCGAAATGGCGTAGGGCAACATCAATCGCCGGAAACTCATTCCACTTGCCAGCATAGCGATGATCTCGGAATTGTCCGCCAGCTTCGAAGTAAAGAAGATAACTGCGATGAACGTGAACAGCGGACTGAACAGGTTGGCAAAATACGGAATGAAGTTCATGTAATAATCCAGGATGATTGCCTGCAAAGGTACATCCGGCTTCAGGAACTTGTCGATCTTTTCGTTTATATCGAATACGACGGAGATAGAGATAATCAGAATAATCGCGAAAACATACGTTCCGAGAAATTGCTTGATGATGTACCAGTCTATCCGTTTTAATTTAAAATTCATTATAATCTATTGTTTAGTTGCTGTACCATGCCGCTTTTCCAGGTACCGAAGTCGCCGGCAATGATGTGGCGGCGTGCCTCTTTTACCAGCCACAGGTAAAAAGCCAGGTTATGGATAGAAGCGATCTGCAGACCCAGCATTTCGTTTGCCTTGATCAGGTGATGCAGATATGCTTTGCTGTAGAGCGTGTCGACTAGCGAATGACCGTCCGGATCGACAGGGGAGAAGTCGTCTTCCCATTTCTTGTTGCGCAGGTTGATCGTGCCATATTGCGTGAAGATCTGTCCGTTGCGTCCGTTACGGGTCGGCATGATACAGTCGAACATATCTATACCACGTTCGATTCCCTCCAGCAGGTTGATCGGCGTACCGACTCCCATCAGGTAACGGGGTTTGTCTTTGGGCAGTATTTCATTGACTACCTCGATCATTTCGTACATCTTCTCCGTCGGTTCGCCGACAGCCAGGCCACCGATGGCGTTTCCGTCAGCGCCTTTCTTTGCCACATTTTCTGCCGCTTGACGGCGCAGGTCAGGATACACGCAACCTTGTACGATGGGGAAGAGGCATTGCCCGTAGCCATATTTCGGTTCGGTAGAGTTGAAGCGTTCGAAACAACGGTCCAGCCAACGTTCGGTCAGTCCCAAAGATTTTTTTGCATAATCGTAATCCGCGTCTCCCGGGCAGCATTCATCGAAAGCCATAATGATATCGGCACCGATGATGCGTTGGATATCCATTACTTTTTCCGGGGTGAAGAGGTGTTTCGAACCGTCGATATGCGAACGGAATTCGGCTCCTTCCTCATGCAATTTGCGGTTGTCGGAAAGCGAGAACACCTGGAAACCTCCGCTATCGGTCAGGATAGGACGGTCCCATGTATTGAATTTGTGCAATCCGCCAGCTTTTTCCAGGATTTCAAGACCCGGACGCAGGTAAAGATGATAGGTGTTACCGAGGATGATCTGGGCATTGATATCCTCTTTCAACTCGGTCATGTGGACGCCTTTCACTGTGCCTTGTGTTCCGACAGGCATAAAAATGGGCGTCTCGATTACCCCGTGATCGGTAGTAATCAAGCCCGCCCTTGCATTTGTTTTAGTATCGTTGTGTTGTAATTCGAATTTCATTACTTATCTTCGCTTTGGGCGCAAAGATAGTATTTTTCTATCAGAATCCGAAGTCATCGACTTCTACGTTTTTGACTTCTTCCTCTTCCGGTAAAACAATGGTCTGATGCACTACATTCGACTTCACGATAATAGCCCGCATCGGACGCACCGGACAGATCGATTCGCATCCGCCACAACCTACACATAAGTCCGGGTTTACCTGCGGAATGGTCAGTGTCCCTTCATAAGGCACCATGTGTACGGCCTGGGTCGGACAGTGTTCGGAGCAGGCTCCGCAGTCGGTTCCTTCCGTCTTCACAATACACCGGTTGATAAAGAAAGTTGCAATACCCACCTGCAACGATTTCTTTTCTTCCACCGTGATAGGCTGAATAGCCCCAGCCGGACAAACTTCCGAGCATATCGTACACTCATAATTACAATAACTGCTGATGTAAGCCATACGTGGCTTCAACAGATAATCGAAACCATATTCCAGTCCGGCAGGACGTAATACTTGGCTCGGACATTTCACGACGCAGATATGGCATCCCGTACATTTGTCTTTGAAACGTTCCAGGCTCAATGATCCGGGAGGGGTGATGGGCGGCCATTTTTTACGTCCTTTTCTCTTTCCATGACCATTTCCATTTCCGTGTCCTTCGCATTGTTCGACACCTTCCGCGATAGCCGATACGATTGGCAGCGTGGCTGCAACAGTTGCTCCGGTTGCCAGGAAAGTACGACGGCTGTTTACTGCCGGTTGCTGTTCCATTTTCATAGCAACTTCAGTAATCGCTTTCTCTTCTTTCCGGAAAGGAGGGTTGAAACGATATTGCAGACCACCTTTGGAACAAGAAGAAACGCAGTTGAAACAATCCACGCAACGAGAAGTATCGACAGTCAGATTCTTGGCGTCGATCGCTTCTGCTTTGCAGGTATGTTCACAGTTTCCGCAATGGGTACAAGCCCCTTTATCGAATGATATACGGAAGAATGAATAACGTGACACCAGACTAAGCAATGCACCTACCGGGCATAATGAGTTACAAAACAAACGTCCGCGGAAAATAACCAAAACGGCAAAAACAACCAGAGCCACAATACCGGATACCAGGCCGGCAATACTTACCGTGCTGATCGTTACGTGGAACAATGAATAGTTATCCATTTTCATCAGCCAGTCGGCCAATACATTGTTCCCCCACATAACAGAAGGGCGGAACAGGTTTGCCGCAATGCGTCCGAAGTTACTATACGGATCGAGCAACAGGCATAAACCGGAGAATCCCAGTAGGGCAGTTATCGCAGTGGCCGCCAGCAACACATATCGTACCCAGTTCAATGGCTTATGATATTTAAATCGCCGTACCCCTTTTTTCTTCTTTTTCCCTATGCAGAACAGGCGGTTGATGATATCCTGGAAAACTCCCGCAGGACATAATACCGAACAGTAAATACGTCCGAATACCAATGTCAGGAGAAGCAATGCGGCTACAATTCCGAACATACCCGCAAGGATAGCCGGCAATAACTGTGCATGCAGTAATCTGTGTACGCCGACCGGCATCTTATTCGTGAAGTCCAGAAAGAAAAGAAGTATAGGTATAAAAAACAGGGCTGCGAGGAGTACCCGCAGTCCTTTTAAGTAATTAGGTCGCTTCATTTATATTTTAATACGTTTGATATTGATCTTCTTCAAATCCGTTGATCCCAGTTTAAGCTCTTCGCCTTTACCGATATGGCTTACTGCTTCCATGTCCAGTTTCTTTACTTGGTTGAATAAAGCGAGGGCTGCCGTGTCGATTGCAACGATGTTAGGAGATACAATCATTGATTTCAATGTCGCTACATCGGCTGCACTTTTGCCCTGTGGTCCGTTCTGGTGCATCATACGGTAAGCATCCACGATATTCAGAACCGGTTTCTTTTGCCAGGTACAGATGTCGGCGATACATTGCTGCAAGTCGTTCTGATGGAAGAAACGACGGTCCCATACGATACCCATGTAATTCTTCATGGCACAGGAAAGTTTTGCCCCGCCATGATTCTTCAGGATAGGCACATTGATCCAGGCGTCCGCTTCGATCAGTGCTTCGTGTATCTTGGCAGACTTTACTTTTACTCCGTTGGGGATGGATACTTCTTTGAAATATTTCTCATCGTTGCCAGGCATGATGATACCTCCGGCTTCTTTTACGGCAGCAGCTATACCACTGCTCTCATAACATTTCTGCCAATTATCGCAGGTATGGTCGAAAACAGTTACTTTCTCTGCTCCGGCTGCCAGGCATTTTTTCACCAATGCTTTGATAAGCTGCGGGTTGGTATTTCCTGCCAGTTCCGGTGTACGGTCCCATCCGATATTCGGTTTGATAACCACTTTTTGCCCTTTCTTGATGTAATTACCGATTCCCCCCAGGGTTTCCAATGCTTTATCGAGCATAGCCTCAGGTTCGCCACCCATCACAGCTACCATTTCGGGAGCCTGCTCTACTGCCATGGTGTTGGTCGACAATGCTGCTTGCAGCCCTTTAAAGTCTATGGATAATGCGGCACCAGCTACTACACTGGTCTTTAAGAAATCACGACGTTTCATTTTGTTGTAATTGGTTATTAGAATTGTTTATAGATGTAACAAAGGTAGTAATTCTCTGAATTATAGTGTATCTTTGCCCGTAAAAAATATTAATTTAATGGAATTATATGCTTATATATCACTGCATTCCTTTATCGAAGGATGCGTGGTAACTACCGGGGAACCGGCACTTACTTTACAGGCTGATAATTTATTATATACCGTTCCTCAGGAAGAATATCAATATGGATTGTCGCTGCTCCGGAAGGCGATAGGAGAGTATGAAATACAAAAAGGAATTCCGGCAGAAGAGAGTAAACAGGCTATTCCTTTTTTTCGTGAGAAGCGTTGTATGCTGATCGGGCCGGAAATGGATATTTATAAATTGTCTTTTTATGAAAATGAAACCGAACTCCCGGAAAAGGTAAAATCCGCTAAACAACCCTACCTGCGTTTGTCTTTCGATTATGAGCAACTGGCGGAACATTGCCTTTTCGAAAACATGTTCCTGGTTCGTTGTAAATACGATGAAAGACAGGTACTCGATAACTTTATTACGCAAATGGAGCGTGAATACGATAAGTTCTTTTTCGATGATGAACACAGTGGCTTTACATCCGATTCCCGTTTCTTCTCGCTTTTATGTAATGCTTGTCTGGAAGTAAAGGAACCGTCGTGTGCACCGGAAAAAGAATGGCGTTTGGCAGTCCTTCGTAGTCCGGTCGATGCCGGTTACCGGTATGAGAACGGGCAACTGAGACCTTTCGTTCCCATTTCTTTGCCGCTGAATGTTATCCGTAAAGTCACTTTGCTCGACAGTGGAAAAGAAGAATTGAACTTTAGTGCCCTTGCCGGTTTTATGCAACGCATCGGTTTATCGCCGGAACGTTATCTGGAAGGATTGCTGGAAGAATAAACAGATGATCGATTATGGCTACAACAATTCTTTAATAACTTTACATGGGTTTCCTACTGCAATACTATTGGCCGGAATCGATTTGGTGACTACGCTTCCGGCTCCGATAACGCAATTGTCTCCAATCGTAACACCCGGCAGGACGATTGTGCCGCCACCGATCCAGACATAATCGCCGATGGTGATCGGAAGGGCTTTGGTTCTGAAAAAGAGTTCTCCAGAACTTTCATCCCAGTCTTCTACAAACCTTTCGTTGGCGGCTACCGGATGTGTTGCTGTATATAATTGAACGTTGGGAGCAATCAATACATTATTTCCGATCGTAATAATATTGTCGTCTAAAAAAGTACAGTTCATATTGATAACGACTTTATCGCCAATAAAGATATGCTTTCCGCATTCGCAATGGAAATTAATATCTACACTAACGTGCTTACCTACTTTTCCGAACATATCATGCAAGAGTTCCGTTCTAGTTGCTACATCGGAAATGTCTGTCGCATTGAATTTTGAAAGCAATCTTTTGTTTCGGATAATCATATCCAAAACTTCTTTATCAAGCCGGTTACAGTATTCACCCGATAAGAATCTTTGATAGTTGGTTTCCATATAATATGAGTTGTTTTTAGGTAAGATTTAGTCGAATTGTACCACCCAATCTTTATCATGATAGGCAGCAAAACACATCTCTACCTGTTCTTTATTATTCTTTTCTTCTGCTAACGGGGGAATTTCATCGAGATTGAAATATCCGCTTTCTACCGTTTCTATGTTCGGCTGAAAAGCTCCGCCTTTTACTTCACAGAGGAGAAAAACTTTACAGACATTATAGGCGTACGGAGGCAGGTTGTGGAGGTTTCGATCCTGTACAGCTATTATCCGGATGGCTTCGACATCCAATCCGGCCTCTTCTTTTACTTCCTTCACTGTATTTGTTTTTATGGTTTGGTTTACGTCGACCCAGCCACCGGGCAAAGACCAAGTACCGTTCTTTTCTTTTACCAGCAATATTTTGTTGTCTTTAAAGATAGCCGCCCTGCTGTCGAGCTTAGGCGTTTGAAAACCTTCTTCATTACAGAACAAGCTTTTTATTTTCTCTAAAGACAAGCCGCTTTGTAGACTCAGTATCTCGGCAGATATCTCTCTGATACGTTCAAAACGTTCAATATCAAAAGCATCTTTTGAATAAGTTAATCCCGCCTGTGCGATGAACTGTAATTCTTTTGCCCATTCGAGCCACTTTGGTTGTTGATTTTCATTCATACTGTATCTGTTTTCCTGGTACGCTTGTAAAAATACGAATAATTCTATATGTATTGTAACCTTTTCCGGAGAACTTGAGAAAACACAATCTGTAATTTGGGTTATATTACCCGTAATTCGTCTACAAATAATCTCTTTGTGACCAGCTACTTTTGTAACATGAAAAATAATTAATTGAATTATGGAAATTATTAAGAACAAAGAGTATGAAGGCGAACGTCCTTTATTTGCTACACACGATTTACAACTGGAAAATGTAACGATTCATACTGGCGAATCAGCTTTAAAAGAATGCAGTAATATCATTGCGGTAAACTGCCGCTTCGAGGGTAAATATCCTTTTTGGCATAACGATGGTTTTATCGTGAAGAATTGTCTTTTTACCGATGGAGCACGCGCTGCCCTGTGGTATTCACGGAACCTGCAAATGAGTGACACTATTGTAGAAGCTCCGAAGATGTTCCGTGATATGGATGGGATCAAGTTAGAGAATGTGCGATTATCCAATGCGTTGGAAACGCTTTGGCATTGCCGTAACGTTGAACTGAAGAATGTACAGATCGACAAAGCAGATTACCTGTTTATGCACGGAGAGAATATCCGTATTGAGAATTACAGTCAGAATGGAAACTATTCATTCCAGTATTGTAAGAATGTAGAAATCCGTAATGCCGTTATTAATTCGAAAGATGCTTTCTGGAACACTGAAAATGTGACTGTGTATGATTCTGAACTGACTGGTGAATACCTGGGATGGCACTCACATAACTTGCGCTTGGTAAATTGCAAGATATCCGGGACACAGGCTCTTTGCTATGCGCATGACCTGGTAATGGAGAACTGTACAATGGCGGATGATGCTGATCTCTGTTTTGAATATAGCAGTGTGCAGGCAACTATTAATAGCCCAGTACATAGCGTGAAGAATCCGCGTACCGGACGTATCACGGCTGAATATTACAATGAAATCATTATCGATGAAAACATCCTGAAGCCGGCAAACTGTGAACTGAGACTGTGGGATAACGTAACTTGCTTCAATCAATGAAATACAATTTTGACGAACTGATTCCCCGTCGCAGAAGTAACTCCTATAAATGGGATACGGCGAAAGAAGAGGATGTCCTGCCCATGTGGGTAGCCGATATGGATTTCCGTACGGCTCCCTGTGTGGTTGATGCATTGCGCAGGCGGGTGGAACATGGCATTTTCGGTTATACCAAAGTGCCGGCCGCTTATTATGAAGCTGTAACGAACTGGTTCACGAGACGGCATGGTTGGCTGATAGAGGAAGACTGGATTATTTATACTTCAGGGGTAGTTCCGGCCTTGTCTGCTGTAATCAAAGCACTCACCCTGCCGGGCGATCGTGTATTGGTACAGACACCGGTCTATAATTGCTTTTTCTCCTCTATTCGAAATAACGGTTGCGAAGTGGCCGTCAATCCTCTTCTTTATACCGATGGAACTTATCGGATTGATTTCGAAGGTTTGGAAAGAGAAGCCTCCGACCCAAAAGTCAAATTATTACTTTTATGTAACCCACATAATCCGGCAGGCAGGGTTTGGACCCAGGAGGAACTGACGCGTATCGGCGAGATTTGTTTTCGGAATGATGTATTGGTTATCGCCGATGAGATTCATTGCGAATTGGTTTTCCCGGGACATACTTATACGCCTTTCGCCTCCATTTCGAAAGACTTCCTGATGAATTCCGTTACCTGCATTTCACCGAGTAAGGCATTCAACCTGGCGGGATTACAGATAGCAAACATTATTTCTGCTAATGAATATGTACGTATGAAAATAGACAAGGCCATCAATGCCAACGAGGTCTGCGATGTGAATCCTTTTGGTGTTGAAGCTTTGATCGCCGCTTACAATGAGGGTGCAGAATGGCTGGAAGAACTTAAACAATACCTGCTGGATAACTATAATTATCTGAAAAGATATTTTGAAAAATATCTTCCCCATTTGAAAGTCTTACCATTGGAAGGCACTTATCTGGTTTGGGTAGATTGTTCTGCTCTGAAACAATCTTCAGAAGAAATTGTAAAAGCTTTGCTGGACAAGGAAAAGCTGTTGGTAAACGACGGGAATATGTATGGCGAAGCAGGTAAAGACTTTATCCGCATCAATATCGCTTGTCCGAGAGCACTTCTGATCGATGGTTTGGGCAGGCTTAAGCGTGTACTGAATTAGTTATAAGACTCAGTGAAATATTTATAAATCACCTCGGATATAGAGGCTATGATCTTTGCATTTGTTTCCATGCTCTCATTCGAATCTTTGATGAATACAGCAACAGTGTATCTGCTTCCATTCGGGAGCAGAACAAAACCGATATCGTTTGTTCCAATGAATTGTCCCTTTGCATTCTGATCGCTGGTACCGGTTTTGTGTCCTATCACTGCGTCAGTTTTTAATAATGGCTGGGGGAGACGGTCTTTTCCGGTTTCACATTCGATCATGATGTTTTTGAGGAATTCCTGATATTCATCTTTGAATAATGACCGGGTAAGTAGAATTTCTAATAAACGGGCAGCTTCCAACGGTGTACTCCAGTTCAGGTAGCAAGCAGATAAATCCTGATGCATATCATCTTCGGTGATTACAATGGAAAATTGCTGTATACCTAATGAACGGATATATTTGTCCGCAACTGAAGGACCACCTATATATTTGAATAAGACGTCGCAGGCAATATTGTCACTTAGCTGAATAATGTATTTCAACAGTTCGCTGATCGGAAGGGAAATATTACCCTGGGGATATTTATCGCGTAACGGACTGTAAGTGTTTTCAATTATATCCTCTTTCTCAATCCGTATTGGGGTATCGAGAGGCAGATTATTTTGCTGCAGGTAATTGAGCACCGCCAATGCCTGATGAAACTTGAATACACTCATCATCGGATACCGGTCTTCATTATTAATGGTAACAGTATCTTTACCATTTAATATGATACCTACACCTATCCGGGCTTTTTTATCTTTGATAATTTCCTGAATATTGGCTTTTAATTGCTCAGATTGTGCTTGTAAACCAGTTATGTAACAGAGGCTGCAAAGAGCGAGAAGAATAATACGTATGTGTTTCATGAATATAAAATAAATAGCTTTTATACCGCAAGGCTTTCTTTTATTTCCAACTGATAAGCTCTTCCTCTGTCGGTCGTTATTTTCAGATTGCTGTTATCCTCCACCAACGGACGCAGGCGGCGGATCAAAGTGTTCAGTGTTTCGTCGGCATTGTCTTTACCCGGCCATAGCGTATCACAGATATCTGCTCTGGGCAGGATATGAGAGGAGGAAAGGAAAAACATTTCCATAACCTTATATTGTTGCGGGGTAAGTTTCAATTTCTCCCGGTCTTCTTTATAGAAGCAGGCATGGCGACAAGAGAATGTAAGATTACCGAAAACCAGTGTTTTCTCTTCTTGTGGCAGACTTGTGCTTCTGCGACGGAATAAAAAGATAGAAAGGGCACCGGACAGGATAGCTGCTATCAGCAGTACTAAAGGAGTCCGTTTGTCTGTAAGTGCCAGAATATCCTTAGTCGAATAATTGATATATCCTTGAAAAGAGATACCCAATTCTTCTTGTGATGCTTCGGGGAGATTTAAATTAGCGCTCAGCCAGATAACGGTATCGCTTGCCAGGTAATTCTGTGTCTGATCTTTTTCAGGTGTTACGTATGCAATAGATTTATCCGTCGCTTTCTTATTTTTTACGTGAACGATAATACCGCTTTTCTCTTTCAGCTGTTCAAACTTCAATGCTTCGGCAAAATCTTTATTATAACTCTCGATAGAAACCGGATTTCCGAAAACGGCAGACAAGCGCGAATAAGTCTTGAGTGTATCCTGGTTCATCCATTGTTCGGAGTTTTGCATAATGGTCTGCTGCAATGCCTGGTTCAGATCCGAAACGATTGCTTTCTGTGTTTCCGAATAATTGTGAAAGCCGAAACTGAATGATAGTACAAGCATGCAGGCTGTAAAAATAACCGATAGATTTGCTGCTAACCGTGTGTTCATCGTTTTTCTTTTATTAACGCCCGAAGATAAGAATTTATTGTAAGATTCGGATAAATAAAAATTAGTACCTTTGTATTCCTAAAAAGAGAAGGTACGTGGAAGAATATCTGGATCAACTAAATGAGAGTCAGCGCGAAGCTGTTATATATAACGAGGGGCCGTCGCTGGTGATTGCCGGCGCCGGTTCCGGTAAGACAAGAGTACTTACTTATAAGATTGCTTATTTGATACATTTGGAGTTACCTCCTCAAAGCATTCTGGCACTTACTTTTACCAACAAAGCAGCACGTGAAATGAAAGAACGTATTGCTAAGATAACCGGTGACCAGACGGCACGCCGGTTGTGGATGGGAACGTTCCACTCGATCTTTTCACGCATTCTTCGTTATGAAGCAGAACATATCGGTTATCCTTCCAATTTCACGATTTACGATGCTGCCGATTCGAAAAGTTTATTGAAGGCTATTATCAAAGAGATGCAGCTGGACGACAAAGTGTATCGTATCGGAATGATACAAAGCCGCATTTCGAATGCTAAGAATGCGCTGGTTACCTGGAAGGCTTACGAGCAGTCCAAGGAGTTGATACAACACGATATAGATTCGAAAGTCCCTTTGTTGCGTGAAATATATAAACGTTATCAGAATCGTTGCCAGCAGGCAGGAGCGATGGATTTCGACGATTTGTTGCTTCAAACGAATATCCTGTTCCGCGATCATCCGCAGGTATTGGATAAATACCGTAGCTTTTTTCAGTTTGTATTGGTCGACGAGTATCAGGATACCAACTTTGCCCAGCATTTGATCGTCCAGAAGCTTTGTGAGCAACACCGCCGTATTTGTGTGGTGGGAGATGATGCTCAGAGTATCTATTCTTTCCGCGGAGCCAATATCGATAATATCCTGCAATTCAAAAATCAATATCCGGGTTGCCGTATCTTTAAACTGGAACGTAATTATCGTTCTACACAGAATATTGTGAATGCAGCAAACAGCTTGATCCATAAAAATAAAGAACAGATATTCAAGAACGTATATTCAGAAAAGGAGCAAGGCAGTAAAGTCCGTGTCTCTTCTTCCTATTCCGATTATGAAGAAGGATACGCTGTGGCCGCTATGATCAATGAAATGCGGATGCGCAAGGATTATGATTATTCCGAATTTGCCATCCTGTACCGGACAAATGCCCAGTCTCGTATTTTGGAAGAGGCGCTTCGCAAAAGAGGAATACCTTATAAGATATACGGCGGTTTGTCTTTCTATCAGCGTAAAGAGGTGAAAGATGTGATTTCATATTTACGTCTGATTATCAATCCTCATGATGAGGAAGCATTCAAACGTGTTATTAATTATCCATCGAGAGGGATCGGGGACACGACGGTTAATAAAATAATTAGTGCTGCGACCGAAAATAACGTAAGTCTTTGGACGGTTTTGAATGCTCCAATAGACTATGCGTTGCCGATCAATAGCGGTACAGCGAAGAAATTATCTGATTTCCGTGAAATGATCGAACGTTTTATACAAGAGAATGAACGTCTTTCCGCAGAAGAAATGGCGGCAATGGTTGTGAAGGAAAGCGGAATAGTCAGTTCACTTTTTCAGGATCGTTCGGTAGAAGGAATCAGTAAGCAGGAGAATCTGCAGGAATTATTGAAAGGTATCGCTGAGTTCTGTGAACTGAGACGTGAGGAAGGTGTCGAACAGGTTTCTTTGGCGGACTTCCTTTCCGAAGTATCTTTGTTGACCGATCAGGATAATGACAAAGACGAACAGGCGAATAAAGTAACTATGATGACGGTTCATGCAGCCAAAGGTTTGGAATTCAGAAATGTGTTTGTTGTCGGTTTGGAAGAAGAGTTGTTCCCGTCCTCTATGTCGAAAGATAATCCGCGTGCGGTGGAGGAAGAACGCCGTTTATTTTATGTGGCAATCACTCGTGCCGAGGAAAACTGTGTGCTGACTTATGCGAAAAGCCGCTTTCGGAACGGACAGAGTGCCATGTGTTCTCCCAGTCGTTTCCTGAAAGATATCGATGTGCAATTTTTGGAACTTCCGGCTGATACGTCGGCAGATACGTTTGCTGCTGCTCGCGAACGGTTCGAGCGTCCGGCTTTTTCTTCTCCGTTCCAGCAGCCGCGGGCTGTGGAGAAAGAAGAATCTTCTTTCATTTCTCCGGTGGCGCAGGCACAGCAACGTCAGCGTCTGACAAGAGTAGAAACAGCAACTTCCAAGCCTGTGACGTCTTCTGCCCCCGTATCCGATCTTTCCGGCTTACGTGTCGGAGCCAAAGTACGTCATGATCGTTTCGGTGAAGGAGAGGTTATTGCTATTGAGGGAGATGGTGGCAATGCTAAAGCAACGGTGGCATTCATCCATTTTGGACAAAAGCAATTGCTACTAAAGTTTGCCCGGTTGACAATTGTTGAATAAGTTATAACAGGTTGTTTATTTTTTGTTTGGTATGTGGGTTGCTGGGGCGTACCACTGTTCCGTAATCCACAATAACTCCTTCGCGGTTGATCAACAGGTAGTGAGGATACCCTTTTAGTGCCAGTCGATTTTGTATTTTCAAAAACGAGTTATTATCAGTCATGTCGGTATAATGCAAGCATTCTATTCCGGACTGTTTGAGTTCTTGTCGTTTGATAATATCTTCATATGTTTTTTTGTCTTCTTTAGAACCACTGGCACAGATGCTTATCATGGCAACATCTTCCAGAGAATATTCTTTACGAAGTTTTTTTAATGGCTCCATTTCTGCTAAACAAGGTGGGCAAAAGGTTGTCCAAAAGTCTATATAGATAACTTTCCCTTTATGTTTGTCTAATATATCATAGATCGGTTTCATGTAATCCATATGAGTTTCTAAAACCTGTTTGTCGGAATAATTGCCGTAAAGCATGTAGTCGGATACGGTACGCGGATTTTTTAGAAAGTCTTTTTTATTTTGGAAAGCCGCATGAAGTGTCTGCTTTAAAACCGGGATATGTACGATTGAGTCCAGTTGGCCCCGTCGTTGGGAGAAGAGTAAAGTGTCGTTAGCCTCCAATGATTGGGAGACGGATGCTGCAAAAATATACTGTTTGGTATTCTTTCCAGTTGGATAGTTTATAAAGTCATCGAACGTAGCTCTCTTATTTTCTTTGTAGAAGGTCTTGCTGAAGATAAAAGAGTTGACGACTTCTGCCAATTTGAATATGTTGGATGGAATAATTTCGCCTTCGAAAAGGGAGTCCGTTTTAGCTAATAGCTCCTGTTCGTTGTATCCGGATATATCTTTTTTTCTCCAAAGTTGTTCGTTTAGGTAGTCGATCAAACATCTATAATAATCAATCTTTAATAATTTGTCGGTATATTCCTGGATTACATTGTCTGGCTGGAAGGTTTCGATAAATTCCTGTCTGCGTTTTAAACGTTGCTGATATTCTTGCTGAAGTTCTTTATTGAATGCTTCCGGCTCTTGATCCCGTCGGATAGAATAGACTTCTATGTAATAACGTCCGCTTTGTGCAAACATATTTATCAGTTGATTCCTTTTCTCTTCATTTCCGAATACTTTTGGATTTAATAAGTCTTTAAAATTTATTTCCACATGCAGGCTGTCGCCCGGACTGACGAGTAGGTGATCGGCATATTTATGGATTTGCACATTGCGCAGTTGTGCATATGGAGAAAAACGAAACGAAAAACTTCCGTCTTCAGCAATAGGGACAATATACTTTGTCTCCTGGTCACGGAAAAACGGAACGATGAGTGTTAAGTCTTTTTCCTGCGGGTAAAAATCACTGTTCAAGACTTTTCCGGTAATAATAACTTTCTTCGAGTAATCCTTATATTCTTTGTCGGATGAATTACAAGACAGGCATAAAAAAGGAATCAGAGGAAATAACAGTCGTTTCATGGTATTCGGGATTACAGGTACTTTGTAAACAAAAGTACGATTTTATATCGAGTAAGGAGTACGAATCTAATAAAAATCTATACTTTTGTAGTACTAACTACTAATAAATAAAAGTATTCCCTTTTTCGAGAGGGCGGGGCATGTTATCTTTATTATCGCCTGGCAGCATTTTGAAGATTTCATGCCTTCTTTGTGTCTACTCAAAAAAGGGAATATGTGTTAAACCGGATTGACTATTGTAATCTGAAAATAACAGGAACTGTATAAGCAATTCTTATAATTTCGCCATCCTTATTTTTACCCGGAGTCCATTTGGGCATTGACTTTGCAACCCGCACAGCTTCTGCATCTAAAGATGGAGAGACGCTGCGTGCTACTTTGATATCTGATATACTACCGTCTTTTTCTACGATAAACGTCAGGGTCACTCTTCCTTCTTCTTTCTTTTCAAAAGCTTCAGCCGGATATTTTATACTTGTGGCTAAAAACTGCAATAGTTTTCCCTGTCCACCAGGAAATTCAGGCATTACTTCACAAACAGTGTACACTTTATCATCCTGAGGTAGCGATACCTCCTCTGTTTTTTCCGGGACAAACTCGGGAGTCGTGACAGTAACAGGTGCTTTAGAGGCTTCCGTTGTCCGGTTATTTACAATCCGGGCCATTACATCGATGTTGTTGAATAGCAACATGGCAGCGGCCACCGGAATTAATGCCAGATACTTTACTTTTCCGACATTCTTCGTTCTTTTTTTGTTTAACATAGAAATTCTCTTTTTTAATGGTAAGACACTAAAATTATTATATAGATTTGCTATAGCCATATTTGAATGCTCCATTCCTATAAGGTGATACTGATATTCTTTTTTATTATATCCGGCATACATAACCTCTTGATCTGCCAGATATTCCAGATTTATATTGATCTCCTTCTTAAAGTACCAGGCAAACGGATTTATCCAACAAATAATTGAAACAAGTTCCCCAAGTAAAACATCGAAAGAATGCATTTGCCGGGTATGTGCCGTTTCATGCTGAAGTATTTCTCCCAGTACAAGTTTGTTTTGAGGTTTGGTTGGAATAAAGATCCATTTGAAGAAAGAGTAAGGTTCTTCTGTTTCCGGAATCAGACATACTTTAATTCCGTTTATCAAGCCCTTTTTACTCCGACGATAAGTGACGAACAAGTTTATCATTTCAGCAAAACACCGGATGGTTAAGACCAAGACTCCGGCTAAGTAAACTATGATAAAACAGTTCATTACGGCTTTTCCCCAATCTGTATTTACTTCCTCGGCTGTCTTGTTTATGTGGGTTGTTGCTTCGACGATAATATCTTTAGGTAAAATCGTTGAATAATAGGATACCATTTCCGATATAGTCGGGCGTGTCGACAACCAATTGCTGATATCTGGCAATTGATATAGAAAAGCAACCAGTAACATACCTAATAACGTTATTCGTCTCAGTCCGAAAAATGTATCATTACGGAACAACAGACGGTAGCTTATATAAAGTAAAGCCAACGCCAGGTTTGCCTTGATAAAATAGATAAATAGCGGCGTCATAACAGTTTGCTTTTTAATATTCTTCGTTTTCAATCAAATCCATCAGATCCTGCAAGTCGCTTTTGGACAGCTTCCGGTCTTTCACAAAGAAAGATACCATTTCCTTATACGAACCGGTGAAATAATCTCTGACCACATTCGACATAAAGGTCCGCTTGTATTCCGTTTCCTTGACCAACGGGGAAAATTCGGTAATCGTTCCGTACTTTTTCGGAGAAACATATTTTTTGCGCTCCAAATTGCGTATAACGGAGGCGACACTGGTATAAGGAGGACGAGGTTCCGGTATTTCATTCAGTATGTCCCGAATGAAACAAGGCCCTAACTTCCATATATACAACATAATCTCTTCTTCTTGTGCTGTCAATCGTTTCATTTATTCGTAATTTTCTGATTAATAGTCTACTATTTTTTAGCAAATCTACTAATATTTAGTAGTAATGCAAGGGGAGAGCTTGTAAATATTGTTAATTGACAAAGAATGAGTGTTTACAAGTGGATGGATAGTATATTATGAAATATAACATTATCTTTGCTGCTTATTTAATAGAAAAGAGTAAATGATCGATTTCAATGTAATACCATCTCCTTGTTATGTGATGGAAGAGAAACTGCTCCGTAATAATCTGTCACTTATTAAGAGTGTGAAGGAGCGGGCAGGAGTGAATATAATTCTTGCATTCAAAGCATTCGCTTTATGGAAATCTTTTCCGATCGTTCGTGAATATATACCGTATTCAACAGCCAGTTCGAAGTTTGAAGCACAGTTGGCTTTTGAAGAAATGGGAAGTCCGGCTCATACATATTCACCGGCTTATACAGAAGCTGATTTTCCTGCCATATTGAAATATAGCAGTCATATAACTTTCAACTCGTTGTCTCAGTTCGAACGTTTTTATCCGATGGTAAAAGCGGATGGGAATCGTGTCTCATGCGGCTTGCGTATCAATCCGGAATATTCGGATGTGGAAACAGAGTTGTATAATCCTTGTGCACCGGGTTCGAGAATGGGCGTTATTTCCGATCTTTTAGGAGATAAGTTGCCGGAAGGAGTGGAAGGGTTGCATTTCCATACACTTTGTGAATCTTCTTCATATGATCTGGAAAAAACATTAGGGGAAGTGGAAAAACGTTTCGCTCGTTTTTTACCACATATCAAATGGTTGAATATGGGAGGCGGACATTTGATGACACGTAAAGGATACGATACGGAACATCTGATAGCTTTACTTCAGTCTTTCAAGGCTAAGTATCCTAATTTAGAGATTATTATGGAGCCAGGAAGTGCTTTTGCCTGGCAAACGGGATTCCTGTTGACTACTGTGGTGGATATCGTAGAGAATCATGGTATAAAAACTGCTATTATCGATGCTTCATTTACCTGCCATATGCCGGACTGTCTGGAAATGCCGTATAAACCGGCTATCCGTAATGCCACTGACGCGGTCGAAGGGAAACCGACTTATCGTATCGGCGGAAACAGTTGTCTGAGTGGTGATTATATGGGCGACTGGTCGTTTGAGGAACCGTTGAAAATAGGTGATAAGATCATTTTTGAAGATATGATCCATTATACGATCGTAAAGACATCCATGTTCAATGGTATCCCGCATCCGTCATTGGCTCTTTGGAGCAAAGACGACGAATTAATAATATACAGGACATTTGGTTATGAGGATTATAAAGGGAGAAACAGTTGACAGGTGATAGTTGACAGTTGACAGATTTTGGATAACTTTCCACTGTCAACTGTCAACTGTCTACTAAAAAAGTTGTAACTTAGCGGTCTCATTCTAAGCAGAAATAAATTAAGCGGATTAATATATGGGTATTTTTAGCTTTTTCAGTAAAGAAAAAAAGGAAACTTTAGACAAAGGGTTATCTAAGACCAAAGAAAATGTTTTTTCTAAAATCACCAGGGCTATTGCCGGTAAGAGCAAAGTCGATGATGAAGTGTTGGATAATTTGGAAGAGGTACTTATCACTTCTGATGTCGGTGTAGATACAACGTTGAAGATCATCGAGCGTATCGAGAAACGTGTGGCCCGGGATAAGTATGTGACTACCCAGGAACTGACAACGTTATTGCGGGATGAAATCGCAACTCTGCTGACCGAGAATAATACGGAAGATGCCGAAAGCTTTACTGTGCCGGAAGATAAAAAGCCCTATGTAATCATGGTTGTCGGAGTAAACGGAGTAGGTAAGACCACGACAATCGGAAAACTCGCTTATCAGTTCAAGAAAGCAGGAAAGAACGTTTATTTGGGAGCTGCCGATACATTTCGTGCAGCAGCAGTGGAACAGCTGGTTATATGGAGTGAACGTGTGGGTGTTCCTATCGTAAAACAAAAAATGGGTTCTGACCCTGCATCAGTGGCATTCGATACACTTAGCTCAGCTAAAGCGAATGGTGCCGATGTTGTTATTATAGATACGGCAGGCCGTTTGCATAATAAGATAAATCTGATGAATGAGCTGACTAAGATCAAAAATGTGATGAAGAAGGTCATTCCTGATGCTCCGCATGAAGTTCTGTTGGTGCTGGATGGTTCTACAGGGCAGAATGCTTTTGAACAAGCCAAACAATTTACTGCTGCTACGGAAGTAAATGCACTGGCAGTCACAAAATTGGACGGAACAGCTAAAGGAGGTGTGGTAATAGGCATTTCCGATCACTTCCGTATCCCGGTGAAATATATTGGTTTGGGTGAAGGTATGGAAGATCTGCAGGTCTTTAATAAAAAGGAATTTGTCAATTCATTATTTGGAGAATAACTTTTGAAAAAGAATAAAGTAGATATAATAACGCTTGGTTGTTCGAAGAATCTGGTCGATTCGGAACAGCTGATGCGTCAGTTTGTAGTGAATGGTTATACGGTCGAACATGATCCTCATAAAATAAACGGAGAGATCGTGGTTGTAAATACCTGCGGTTTTATTGGCGATGCCCAGGAAGAGTCGATCAATATGATTTTGGAATTGGGTGAAGCCAAGAAAAAAGGAAAGATCGGCCAACTATATGTCATGGGATGCCTTACGGAACGATTCCTGGAGGAAATGAAGCAGGAGCTGCCTGAAGTGGATCGTTTTTACGGCAAATTTAACTGGAAACAGCTTCTGTCCGATATTGGCAAATCCTACCATCGTGAACTGGCTTCCGACCGTGTGTTGACAACTCCGAAGCATTATGCCTTTCTGAAGATTGCGGAAGGATGTAACCGTACTTGTTCATATTGCGCGATCCCTATCAGTACCGGACATTATCAATCTCTTCCGATGGAACAGATCGAAGAGGAAGTTCGTTTGCTTGTAGCCCAGGGTGTAAAAGAGTTTCAGGTGATAGCACAGGATCTGACCTATTATGGACTGGACTTATATAAAAGGTATGCGCTGCCGGAGTTGGTCGAGCGTATTTCCGATATTCCTGGTGTAGAATGGATCCGTCTGCATTACGGTTATCCTTCCCATTTTCCTTATGACCTGTTGCGGGTGATGCGTGAGCGTGATAATGTCTGCAAATATCTGGATATAGCCTTGCAGCATATCAGCGATCCTATGTTGAAAATGATGCGTCGTAATATAACGAAAGAAGAAACATATGCCTTGCTGGAACGTATCCGTAAAGAGGTGCCGGGCATTCATCTTCGTACAACCTTGATGGTCGGTCATCCGGGAGAAACGGAACAGGACTTTGAAGAGCTGGTCGAATTTGTGAAGAAAGCACGTTTTGAACGTATGGGAGCTTTCGCTTACAGCCACGAAGAAGGCACTTATTCTTTCAAAAATTATACGGATGATGTTCCGTCTGAAGTGAAACAGGAACGTCTGGATTATTTGATGCGGATACAAGAACGTATCTCAGCCGAGATAAATGAAGAAAAAGTAGGCCGGACTTTTAAAATAATACTTGATCGGGAGGATGAAGATTATTATGTCGGACGTACCGAATTCGACTCACCCGAGGTTGACCCGGAAATCCTTGTTTTTAAAGAACAATCGCTGAATCCGGGAGATTTTTATAACGTAAATATCGAAGAATCACAGGCTTTTGACCTTTACGGAAAAGTGTTGCTTTGATATAAAAACCATTAATAAGTTTGTCTGTTTACAAAAAAATAACTAATATCGCTGCTGAATCTATTGATGAAGCAAGTATGAAAAACAAAGAACTGATAACAGAGTTGTCTGCAAAATTAGGATGGACTTCACAGGAGGTGACAGAAATGTTGTCTGCTTTTGGAGCTGTGGTCGGTTCGAAGTTGATGGATAATGATGCTGTCTATTTACAGGGATTTGGTCTGTTTGAAATCAAAAAGAAGGCAGAGCGTATATCTGTAAATCCGGCAACAGGAAAGCGTTATCTGGTGCCTCCGAAGCTAGTGCCTGTTTTCAAGCCCGGGGCAACCATTAAATCTAAACTAAAAGAATTGAGCGACAATGAATAGTCGGCTAACGATACAAGACCTGGCTGGTTTACTCGCCGAGCGTACCGGAAAGGAAAGGAGTAGCTCTGAGCAATTCCTCCGGGAGTTTATTACAATCGTATCACAGGGTGTTTTCACAGATAAAATAGCCAAAGTGAAGGGATTGGGAACCTTTAAAATTGTTTTGGTAGAAAAACGGGAAAGTATTCATGTGAATACAGGAGAGCGTTTTACAATTCCGGCACATTATAAGTTCTCTTTTCTGCCTGATAAGGAGTTGCGTGAATTGGTAAATAAGCCATTTTCCTTCTTCGAGACGGAAGAACTGAATGAGGGTGTTGATTTTACGGATCTGGATATATCGAAGGAGGTTGAAGATAAAGAAATTGAAGACGAGTCGGTTGAAGAGATACTTCCTTCTTCTGTTCCGGATGAAACAGAAGAAGTAGTCGAGTCTGATTTACAAACTGCAGAGATTGTAGAAAATAAGACGGAAGAAATAGCTGATGAATCCATTGAACAGGAACCGGCCGAAATAAAAGAAGCGGAAGAACCTGTTCCTGAAGAACCCCAGGAGAGTGTAGAGGAGCCTGCTGAGACGGAACAGTCGGAGCCCGAAACTGAAAAGGCTGCAGAAGAACCGACTGAACAGTCAGAAGAAGAAACACAGCAACCATCTATAGCAACTGATTTTAGTGAAACGGATTACCAGTTTGAAGACGAAGAATCGGCTCCGTCCCATTGGGTGAGAGTCTGGGTTTCGGTTGGTGTCGTAGCCCTGGTTGCCGTGGCAAGTTTCTTTTTGTATCAGAATCGTAGCTTCTTCCTGGGACCGGAAATACCGAAAACCTCTTCATTGGTTGGTAATTCCTTGCCGGGTTCGGCAGTTGCTTCCCCCGATACTGTTCAAATAGAAAATACAGACGAAGTCATTGCTGTGGAAGAAGAGAAGCCGGATACAGTTTCTACCGTATCTCCGGAACAAACAACTGAACCTGCTACGCAAACGCCTAAGGTTTTGGCTAAAGTGAAAATAGAGCCTGGAAGCCGGTTGACTTTGATTTCCCTTGAATATTATGGAAGTAAGATCTTTTGGGTTTACTTGTATGAGTTCAATAAATCGGTGATCAAAGATCCTAACAACGTTCCGGTAGGCACTGAAATACAAGTCCCTGCTCCGGAAGTATACGGTATAGACAGATATAGTCGTGCTTCCGTAGATAAAGCAGCGGCACGTCAGACAGAAATACTGAGCGGAAATTTGTAACTAAAAATCCACCTTTTTAAGTAAAATAAAACAAAATAGTTATCGTTGGGTTAGTATTATTTAACTGCAAAAGTGAAGGATACGAATTTAACATTTCTAATTTTGTGCAACCATAAAAACAAGCAGAAACAATAAACAATATAAATAGGAAAATCTATGAGTCAGACAGTAGACATTCGTGAGTTGAATGAACGGATTGAGAGTAAAAGTTCGTTCGTAAACATGATTACGATGGGCATGGACCAGGTAATTGTAGGACAGAAGCATTTGGTGGAATCTTTATTGATCGGTCTGCTTTCAGATGGGCATATCCTTCTTGAAGGTGTACCCGGTTTGGCTAAGACCTTGGCCATTAAAACATTGTCTTCACTGATCGATGCAAAATACAGTCGAATACAGTTTACACCGGACTTGCTGCCGGCCGACGTGATCGGTACTATGATTTATAGTCAGAAAAGCGAAGAATTTCAGGTAAAACAAGGCCCGGTCTTCGCTAATTTTGTGTTGGCGGATGAAATTAACCGTGCACCGGCTAAAGTTCAGAGTGCACTTTTGGAAGCCATGCAGGAACGCCAGGTGACAATCAGCGAAAATACGTATAAACTGCCGGAACCGTTCCTGGTAATGGCTACGCAGAACCCGATCGAGCAGGAAGGTACTTATCCGCTGCCGGAAGCGCAGGTCGACCGTTTCATGATGAAAGTGATCATTAACTATCCGAAGAAAGAGGAAGAAAAGTTGATCATTCGTCAGAATATCTCCGGCGTGAAACCGGACATCAAACCGATCCTGACAAAGAATGAAATTTTGGAAGCCCGTAAAGTGGTCCGCGAAGTATATTTGGACGAAAAGATCGAACGATATATCGTCGATATCGTATTTGCTACCCGTTTCCCGCAGGAACATGGTTTGGCAAATCTGTCTAACATGATTTCTTTCGGTGCATCTCCCCGTGCTTCTATCAATCTGGCACTCGCTGCACGCGCTTACGCATTCATCAAACGCCGAGGTTATGTGATTCCTGAAGATATCCGTGCCGTGTGTCATGACGTGATGCGTCACCGTATCGGTTTGAGTTATGAAGCGGAAGCCAATAATTTGACATCAGAGGAGGTTATCAGCGAAATCCTTAATAAGGTAGAAGTACCTTAATTTTAATCCCATCCGGGTGAAAAATAAATTTCTCCCGGATGAAAATTGATTTTCTCCCGAAAGGAATCTTTTTTCCGTTCGGAAGAAATAAGAGATACAGTGATTAAATAATTAAAAGGATTACGATGGAAACAAGTGAACTATTAAAGAAAGTCCGGCGAATCGAGATAAAGACCCGTGGCTTGTCGCGCAATATTTTTGCAGGACAATACCATTCGGCGTTTAAAGGTCGTGGTATGGCGTTCAGTGAAGTTCGCGAATACCAGTACGGCGATGATATCCGCGATATCGACTGGAATGTGACGGCTCGTTATGTTCGCCCTTACGTAAAGGTGTTTGAAGAAGAGCGAGAGCTGACCGTGATGTTGCTGATCGACGTGTCGGGTAGTAGAGACTTTGGTTCCGTGAACGTAATGAAGAAAGAGGTGATTACCGAGATTGCTGCTACACTGGCGTTTTCTGCCATACAGAACAACGATAAGATCGGTGTGGTGTTCTTCTCTGACAAAATAGAGAAATTTATCCCTCCGCAGAAAGGGAAAAAGCATATTCTTTATATCATTCGCGAACTAATTGATTTCAAACCTCAGGATACGAAGACCGATATCGGTCAGGTTCTGAAATTCCTGACCAACGCCATTAAGAAACGTTGTACGACATTTCTGATATCCGATTTTATCGATAAGGAAGGTTTCAAGGACGCCCTGACGATTGCCAACCGCAAACATGACGTGGTGGCTATCCAGGTATATGACCGTCGGGAAACTGAATTGCCGTCTGTCGGACTGATGAAAATAAAAGATGCTGAAACAGGAGCAGAACGCTGGATCGACAGTTCTTCTGCCCGTGTCCGTGAAGCCTATAAGGAATGGTGGGACCGTCGGCAGGCAGCGATGAGCGATTCGTTCAAGAAATGCCGTGTCGATTCAGTGTCTATTCGTACGGAAGATGATTATGTGAAAGCATTGATTGCTCTTTTTGATAAACGTAGTTAAGCATGCAAAAGAAAATTATGAATAAAGGCTTTCTGTTTCTGCTTCTGATTCTGCTGGTGGGAGGGAAGATGTTTGCGCAGCGGACACTGATCGATGTGAAGCTCGACTCGGCTGCCATTCTGATCGGGGAACAGACGGTTTTACATTTGACGGTTACAACAGATAAGGATAAATCGGTTCAGATTGTGATCCCCAATGATACGCTGATGCGTGGGGTAGAGGTTCTGAGCCTTTCCAAAGCGGACTCGTCGGTGATAGAGAATGACCGCTTGCTCATCAAGCAGGATATTTTGGTTACTTCGTTCGATTCGTCTTTGTATTTATTGCCGCCGTTCAAAGTGATCGACGGGGTGGATACGGTTTATTCCAATCAGGTAGCCCTGAAAGTTTCGACCATTCCTGTGAATGTGGACAAACCGGAAGAGTTCTATGATATAAAGGATATCTGGAAGCCACCTTTCGTACTGGCTGATTATTATCCGATTATCTATGGGATTTTACTGGCTCTTTTCCTGATTTGCGTGATTGCTTATATCATCAAACGTATACGCAACAAGCAATCTCTTATCCCATTCAAGAAGCCGGAACCGAAACTTCCGCCTCATGAACAGGCTATCAAGGAACTGGATGAGATCAAACAGCAGAAACTATGGCAGCAGGGACGCAGCAAGGAATACTATACACTGATTACTGAAACATTACGTCGCTATATTGTCGATCGTTTCGACATCAATGCGATGGAAATGACTTCCGGTGAAATTTTGGATATCATCCGCAAGCAGCATGAAGCTGATTCCGTATACGAAAATCTGAAACAGATATTGAACCTGTCTGATTTCGTGAAATTCGCTAAAATGAATCCGCTCCCTGATGAGAATGACCTGAGTATGGTAAATGCATACTTGTTTATTAATCAGACGAAGATTGAAGAAGTTGTCACTCCTGAGGCTGCAGAGGCCGAAGAAAAGGCAACAGAAACAAACGATTCTAATATAACAAAAGAATAAAATGGTATTTGCAAATCCTACATATCTGTATTTGTTATTGCTGCTTATCCCGATGATAGGATGGTATATCTGGAAGCTCTGCAAAAGTCAGGCTAGTTTGCAGGTATCTTCTTCGGAAGCATTCGATGCACCGGGGGCAACTTCGTGGAAAGTGTATCTGCGGCATGTCCCTTTTGTCCTGAGAATGGCAGCAATAGCTGTACTTATTATTATATTGGCACGTCCGCAGTCGACGAATAGCTGGCAGAACACTTCTACGGAAGGTATCGACATTGTCATGGCGATGGATATTTCCAGTAGTATGTTAGCACAGGACTTTAAGCCGAACCGTCTGGAAGCATCCAAAGATGTGGCAGCTTCCTTCATCAACGGTCGTCCGAACGATAACATCGGACTGGTGGTTTTTGCGGCTGAAAGTTTTACGCAATGTCCGCTTACAACCGACCATACCGTGCTGTTGAATCTGTTCAAGGATATCCAACCGGGTATTATCCAGGATGGAACAGCGATCGGTTTGGGACTGGCAAATTCGGTAAGTCGTATCAAAGACAGCCAGGCTAAATCGAAAGTGATCATCTTGCTTACCGACGGTGTGAACAATGCCGGCGAGATCGCCCCTGTTACGGCAGCTGAAATTGCCAAGACATTCGGTATACGTATTTATGCGATCGGGGTGGGGACACAAGGTTCTGCTCCTTATCCTTTCCAGACCGCATTCGGCGTACAATATCAGAATATTCCTGTCGAGATCGACGAACCGACTTTGAAGCAGATCGCAGCAACGACCGGCGGACAGTATTTCCGTGCAACGGATAATACAAGTCTGAAGGAAATCTATTCTGAGATCGACAAGATGGAAAAGACCAAGATCAGTGTACAGCAATACAGCAAGAAACAGGAAGAATATAAGAACTGGGCTTTGCTGTTATTCGCTTTGCTTTTGGTTGAGATTTTATTGAGAAATACATTGTTAAGAAATATACCGTAAATAGAAAGGCTTATGTTTCGTTTTGCACATCCGGACTTTTTGTACTTGCTTTTCATCCTTCCGGTACTCATTGCATTTTATGTCTATGCAATGATTCTGAAGAAAAAAGCAATAAAGAAATATGGTAATCCCGAATTATTGGCAGAGTTGATGCCGGAGGTTTCTCCCAAGCGTCAGCATCTGAAGTTTTGGCTATTGTTCGGAGCCATCACAATGGTTATCTTTGTTATTGCCGGGCCGCAGTTCGGCTCCAAGTTGGAAACTGTAAAACGGCAGGGTGTGGAGATCATGGTCTGTCTGGACGTGTCCAACTCCATGCTGGCAGAAGATGTTTCGCCCAACCGATTGGATAAAGCTAAACAGATGCTGTCGAAACTGACGGATGGATTTAAAGATGACAAGATGGGACTGATCGTTTTTGCCGGTGATGCTTTCACACAGCTTCCGATCACTTCCGATTATATTTCAGCCAAGATGTTCCTTTCGTCTATCAATCCGTCGATGGTTTCGACACAGGGCACGGCAATCGGATCGGCTATCAACCTGGCGATGCGCTCGTTTACTCCGAGTGAGACATCCGATAAAACGATAATCCTGATCACTGACGGTGAGAACCATGAAGACGATGCGGTGAAAGCGGCTACAGCAGCTGCAGAAAAGAATATCCATGTAAATATTGTCGGTATGGGTGACCCGAAAGGTTCGCCGATCCCTGTAGCAGGAGCCAACAATTATATGAAGGATAAAGACGGCAATGTCGTTATCACGAAGTTGAACGAACAGATGTGCCAGGAAATTGCTGCTGCAGGTAATGGCATGTATGTACGTGCGGATAATACCAACTCAGCATTGAAGGCATTGCAGAAAGAGATAGAGAAGATGAATAAATCGGAACTCGACAGCAAAGTCTATTCCGAATATAACGAACAATTTCAGACACTGGCATGGATCGTACTGATCCTGTTGATAGCAGACTTCCTTACATTAGACAGGAAGAATCGTATTTTCAGAAAAGTAAAATTGTTCTCTTTAATTTTCCTGTTTTGCTCGGGAGCGATGTATGCCCAGAAGGCTGAACGTAAGAATGTACGGGAAGGAAACAAGTTGTACAGCAACGAGAAGTTTACCGAATCGGAAATCGCTTACCGTAAAAGCTTGGAGGTAAATCCCCGTTCTGTTGAAGGTACTTACAACCTGGGAAATGCTTTATATAAACAGAAAAAGTTTCCGGAAGCAGCCGAGCAATATCAGTTGCTGACCGGACAGGCAGAGAAGATGGTCGAAACAGAAGAGGGGAAAGCCCGTCTTGCCGGTGTCTTCCATAATTTGGGTGATATCAGTATGCAGAGTAAAGAATATGCCAAGAGCGTGGAAGCATTCAAACAATCCCTGCGTCTGAATCCGCAGGATGATGAGACCCGCTACAATCTGGCATTGGCACAGAAGTTGCTCGAAGATCAGCAAAATCAGGATCAGGATCAAAACCAGGATCAGCAGAACGAGGATAAAAAAGAAGATCAGGAAAATAAAGATGATCAACAGCAACAAGACCAGCAGCAACAGCAGCAGGATGACCAAAAAGAAAATAAGACTCAGCAAGAACAGCAGCAGAATGAACAAATGAGTCAGGACAACGCTCAGCAGATGTTGGATGCATTCCTGCAAGACGAAAAGAATACG
Source organism: Parabacteroides chongii (assembly GCF_029581355.1). Taxonomy (NCBI): domain Bacteria; kingdom Pseudomonadati; phylum Bacteroidota; class Bacteroidia; order Bacteroidales; family Tannerellaceae; genus Parabacteroides; species Parabacteroides chongii. Next base: position 4,425,610 of record NZ_CP120849.1, read on the forward strand.
CAGGAAAAAGTGAAGAAGGCACAGGCCCAACAACAGCAGCGTCGTAAAACAGATAAAGAGTGGTAATAGATACAGAAAACAGAAAAAACAACAATATAATGAGAAAATTAGCTTTCTTATTCGTTCTCTTTCTAACAGCCGGGATGATGGCAAAGGCCGCTGACGTGACCTTTAAAGCTGTCGCTCCGAGTGCTGTTGTGATGGGGCAACAATTCAGATTAGCATACACCGTAAATGCAGAAGCGAAGGCCAGCGATCTTCGTATACCTGAACTTGCGGATTTTGATGTCCTGATGGGACCTTCTACTTCCAGTAGTATGAGTACTCAGATTATCAACGGAAATGTATCATCTGAGACGGCATTCACATTTACTTATATCCTGATGCCTAAAAAGGAAGGTACATTCAATATCGGGGCAGCATCCATAAAAGTAAAAGGAGCGAATTATACATCCAATGCGCTAAGCATTAATGTGCTTCCTCCTGATAAGGCAGCAGAAGCAGCCGGTGGTACTGGTTCCGGACAGTCCGCTTCCATAGGAAAAGACGATTATTTTGTAAGGATGGAAGTTTCCGACCGTAGTGTGTATGAGCAGGAAGGTTTTTTGGTGACGTTCAAATTGTATGCAGCGCGTATGTGCGGATTGGATAATGCTAAATTCCCGGAATTTGAAGGTTTCCTGGCACAAGAGATCGAGCAACCGGATCCACAATGGATACAAGCACATTATAATGGTCGTAATTATTTTACCGTTGTTTTGAAACAAACGGTTCTTTATCCGCAGCGTTCCGGAAAACTTACTATAGAAAGCGGGAAATTCGATGCTGTTATTCGTGTTCCGACCCAGCGGAAAATACGTAGTATCTTTGATGACTTTGCCGATACGTATGATAATGTAAAGAAAATATTGGTTTCAAGTCCTGTTACGATCGATGTGAAAGCGTTGCCATCGGGAAAACCGGCTTCATTCTCTGGCGCAGTGGGTAATTTCACCATGACATCGGACATTAATTCCAATAATGTAAAAACAAATGATGCGGTAACGATCAAACTGAAAATTACAGGTAACGGTAATATCAAACTGATAAAGAATCCGGAAGTTGTCTTCCCGAACGATTTCGATATTTTCGATCCGAAAGTAGAAACAGACGTGAAAACGACAGCAGCCGGAGTCAGTGGTAGCAAAACGATCGAATACATGGCTATTCCTCGTTATGCCGGCGATTTTGAAATACCGGCTATCTCTTTCTCTTATTTCGACCCTAAATCTGCCACTTATAAAACATTGAAATCGGAACCTTATAAATTGCATGTAGAGCAGGGCGAAGGAGGAAGCAGCAGCTCTCCGGTCGTTTCAAACTTCAGTAACAAGGAAAGTGTGAAGTATCTGGGCAAAGATATTCGTTTCTTGAAAGTAAAAGACTTCAATTTCGTTGCCAATAACGACATCTTCTTCGGATCGTTCATGTATTACATGTGCTATCTCGTTCCGGCAATTTTGTTCATAGTCTTTTTCTTCATTTACCGCAAGCAGGTGAAAGAGAATTCCAATATCGCATTAGTCCGTACCAAAAAGGCCAATAAGATCGCTGTAAAGAGATTGAAGAACGCCGGTAAGCTGATGAAGGAAAACAAGAAAGAAGAGTTCTACGATGAAGTTCTACGTGCTTTGTGGGGATATCTGAGTGATAAACTCAATATATCTCAGGCAAGCCTTACCAAGGACAATGTCGAGACCGAGTTGACCAGATATGGCGTGGATGAAGCCTTGATAAACGAATTTATGGATATTCTGAATACCTGCGAGTTTGCCCGTTATGCACCGGCACAGGCTTCGGATGCTATGGATAAATTATATGAGTTAACCGTAGATGCCATTGGTAAGATGGAGAATACAATTAAAAAGCAATAAAATGAAGACGAGTATAAAGATGAAAAAAATATTGTTTTTTCTATTGATTCAGTGTCTGGCATTAACAGCTTATGCGCAGGATGCAGCGATCAAAGAAGCTGAAGCTGCATATACGAAAGAGGATTATGGAAAGGCAATCGAATTATATGAAGGGATACTGAAAAGTAATGGCGATTCTCCTGAGATATTCTATAATTTGGGAAACGCCTATTATAAAGCAGGTAAGATAGCCTCTGCTATCTTGAATTACGAACGGGCACTTGCCTTGGATCCGGGTGACAGCGATGTCCGCTTTAACCTGCAGATGGCGCGTCAGAAGACAGTTGACAAAATTGAACCTGTTGACGGATTTTTCCTGTCCAGATGGTTTGATTCTATCCAGAATATGGGGGCAGCCGACTCATGGGCTAAAACAGGAATTGTTTGCTTCATTCTGTTTATCGGGTGTTTGATCTTATTTTTCTTTTCAAAGCAGATTCGCTTGAAGAAGGTCGGTTTCTATTTGGGAGTATTGCTTCTGTTGTGTGTGATCATTTCAAACATTTTTGCAAGAAACCAGAAGAATGAGCTTGTAAACCGTACACATGCTATCGTTTTTGCTCCAACGGTGACTGTGAAAAGTTCTCCTGATGCAAGTGGCACTGATTTGTTCATTTTGCACGAAGGAACAAAAGTCTCTGTAAAAAGTACATTGGGCGAATGGAGCGAAATTGCATTGGAAGACGGAAATGTTGGCTGGATGCCGACTAAAGATATTGAAACAATCTGATGGTAGAAAAAATATTAGCTTACGAACGAGATTTGTTCTTCATGCTTAACGGCAGCGATTCTCCTTTTCTTGACCGCTTTATGTGGTTGTTTTCAGGAAAGGCAGTTTGGCTGCCGTTAGCAGCTTTTATATTGATCGTATTGCTGTATAAAAAGAAATGGAAAGAGTCCATTCTGATCCTGTTGGGTATAGTGCTTGTTGTCACTCTTTGTGACCAGTTTGCTTCTCATGTGTGTAAACCCATTTTTACCCGTTTCCGTCCGACTCATCATCCGGACTTTATGGATCAGGTGAAAACTGTTTTTGATTACCGGGGAGGTAGATATGGTTTTATTTCCAGCCATGCGGCAAATGCATTTGGTTTTGCAACCTATATGTCGTTGCTTTTCCGCTACCGCTTATTTACATGGACTATTTTCCTTTGGGCAGCTCTTACTGCTTATACACGCGTTTATCTGGGAGTTCATTTTATATCAGATATCGTACCGGGAGCCATCGCCGGAGTCTTTTTCGGTTGGTTGGTATATTGGCTGTATGTAAAAGTGCATCCGGTCGTTACCGGTTCGGACGGGAAAGTCAGCGCCATCTATTCAGACAGCCGGAAACGTATTATTGTGTATGCTATATTTATCACAACCTTGCTAATCGCCATCTTTAATGTACCTTTAGCAGGCTGGTTAAGATAAAGTTAATTTGTAGCAGAGTTTTGTACATGTCGTAAAGCATGTTTGTTTATGAGCTGATTTTAACTAAATAATTTGTGGCTCTGATATATATTGTTTAAGTTAGTGCCATAAATAATTAACCGAAGTATTAACCTTCAAAATAAAGGAACCATGACAAAGACAATCACTTTTAATGAATTGCGCAGAATTAAAGACCGTTTGCCTGACGGTAGTACTCATCGTATCGCAGATGAGTTAGGTTTAGCAGTTGAAACTGTCCGTAATTATTTTGGTGGATATAATTATAAAGATGGTAAAAGCTGTGGGATACACATCGAACCGGGTCCTGATGGCGGTTTGGTAGTATTAGATGACACAACAATATTTGAACGTGCTTTACAGATACTGGCAGAAACAGAAGGCGTATCGGAAGCACAACAGGCGTAAAGAAATTTACAGTACATAAAAAATCCCATAGCTGACTGAACAAAAACGCTGTGGGATTTTTTTATTAATATACATTTTCCGATTGTTTAATCTATAAAAACACACCAGTATGGAAGATAAATTAGTAACATTGGCTATTCACACGTTCGAGAAAGCACAAATCCTGAAAACAATACTTGAGACGGAAGGAATTGAAGTTTATATACATAATGTAAATCAGATTCAACCGGTTGTTTCAGCAGGTGTTCGTGTGAGAATTAAGGAGAGTGATCTGCCCCATGCCTTGCGCATTATTGAGGACAGCAAATGGCTTAGTGAGGATGCTCCGGAAGAAGTTGCAGCCCAGCAGGTAAAGAAGATCCTGATCCCGGTTGATTTTTCTGATTATTCCATTAAGGCTTGTGAGCTGGGTATCAATTATGCTTATCATGCAGGTGCAGAAGTCATGATCATGCATGCCTATTTCAGTCCCTATTTCCCTTCGGCAATTCCTATGGGAGATACACTGGCTTACCAGGTGAATGAAGAAGAGTCTGTACAGAATGTGTTGAAACGTGTACAGATCGATATGGAAAATATCTGTACTTTGATCAACCGTAAAATACAGTCTGGCGAATTACCGAAAGTAAAATATAATTATATACTTCGGGAAGGCTTGCCTGAAGAAGAAATTTTGGCTTATTGCAAAGAATATCATCCAACGCTTATTGTCATGGGTACGCGTGGAAAGAGCCAGAAAGAAATGGATCTGATCGGCAGTGTCACAGGTGAAGTAATCGAGGTTAATAAGGTTCCGGTTCTGGCTATTCCTGAAAACGTACGGTTCAATGATTTAAGCGAAGCCAAGAATATCGCATTTGCAACTTCTTTCAATCAGCGTGACCTGGTAGCTTTCGACGAGTTTATGGAATTAGTGAAAGGATATGATATTCAGATTCACCTGTTCAATATATCGACCAGTAAAAATGAATGGAATGAAATACGTTTAACGGGTGTCCGTGAATATTTCCAAAAACAATATCCGGATGCGAATATCACTTATTCAGTATTGGCTGACGGTGATTTATTACTGGCTATTGAAAAGTTCGTGCGTGACGAGCAGATCGATGTAATAGCATTAAGCACATATCGCCGGAATATCCTGGCGCGTATGTTCAATCCGTCTATAGCACGTAAGATGTTGTTCCATACAGATACGCCATTGCTGGTGATGCATGCTTAAAAAAGGACATAGGTTTATATCTATGAAAGATTTTTTTGTACAATAGTTGATTTTTTGTTGCTCATGAACTAATTATTTATATTTTTGTGCTTCGATTTAATAATAAAGAAAATCAAAAGTAAAATGAAAGAGTTAGTAGACAAAATCAATGTAGCAATTGAAGAGTTTAGCACAAATGCTAAAGCACAGGTTGAAAATGGTAACAAGGCAGCAGGTACACGTGCTCGCAAGGCTTCTTTGGAACTAGAGAAGTTGCTGAAAGAATTTAGAAAAGCATCTATCGAAGCATCTAAATAGAATTTTATTTCAGTTATAGGAAAGGTGGTTATCTGTTTATGGTAATCACCTTTTTCGTTTTATGAATATCAATCACTCCGAATATCTGTTTCGAAAAAAGACATTATGCATATGAACAATGTGAATTTAAGATTGTTAGATGAAAGATAAAACAATATTAATCAATCTAAAAGAATAGAAAGTATGATACCTAACACTGAATTGGAAAATGGTAAAGTAGAATTGATCCGTGAAATACTTGATATCAACGATATGCACGATATCGACTTGCTTAAAGAATACAATAAAGAACTGACCGATTCTTTAAGTATACAGGAAGTCGCCTCAGGCATGGAAAGTACCGACTGAAAACTCTTCCCTTTTTATAAATAATGATCATACAAAAAACGCAATCTGAAAATAGGTTGCGTTTTTTGTATAGATACACCAAATAGTTACGTAGCATCCCGCCGGGTGTTGCGCAGCTTTTTGTGTGTCTAAGAGTACCTTTTCCCTCTTCGAGAGGGGGCAGGGGGTGTGTAAGTTTTGAATTGTTAATGTGCGTAAAAAAAGGAAAGAGAGAGTATGAAAAATGAAGCAAAAATAAAAAAGAATGATTTTGAGCAATCAAATGAAATTCAAAACGATAGGAGAAGAATGAAAATCTCTTTCTTACCGAGAAAGAGAGCGGGTATCAAAATGCTTGAAAAACTAGCATTATTGGGCGCTAAAGTAGCAACTTTTAACGACAGGAGCAACGTTTTAGGGTACTTATTTGATACAATTTATTAAAGTTAAAATATGTCTACTCCATAAGCCTAATGCGAAAACGTATTTTTATTGCATCTAACTGGCTGTAAAACAGCAGTTAATGAGAGGGATCAAAATTGGCTCTCTTTCTCGGTAAGAAAGAGAGAGTTGAAAAAGTCGGAAAACTCATAAATGATGTAGTGAAAAAAGGTAAACGGAATGGGACATATAGGCAGTAAATTACAAAAACAAGGAGTTCTTATAGTACTCTTTACATTGGTATTAATAAACGCAAGTTGCGATGGACACATCGACAATTCAGCTGTGAATCCGACGGATGAAAAGAAGGTAGAAGTCAGCATGGCTATCGGCTTTGCCGACGAAGCTGATGCCTGTAATCTGTCTGCCTCTACCAAGGCAAATGCAAAAGGGAAAGGCGCATTCGATGTGGAGTTGGTTCCGACAGCGACAACCCGTGCGGATGCGGCTAAACCGGATAAACTCTATAGGCTGGAGATTCGTCAATACAAACAAAATGGCGAATGTTATACCGGCAGTGGTCAAGATCCTACCGATCGGGAAATCGGTAAACGTCTTACTGTGTCATTGACGAAAGATGCCGACTGTCAGCTAGTTTTTGTTGCCTGGGGAAAAGATAGTCCAAAGTTGTTAGGAAAAATAGCTCTTTCCGAAGCACAGGAAATATCAATCGATGCAGCTACAATCAATGCTATTTCCACGGCTGATATGTCTCAAATGCCTTACGTTCTCCATCTGAAACATGTCAATGTGACAAGTGGAGGTAAGATTACCAGTCCCGATGGTGAAGATGTCCGCATCCTTCTCAAACGACTGGCTACCCGATTAAATATTTTCTGGAATTATAATGTGCCTAATTATGACTTGAAGCAGATCATCCTGCAAAGTATCCCTCGTAATTATAAGGTAGTACCAGCTCCTGATGAAAAGAGCATGAATACAACATACCCTTCAGTTATGGATCAATATATGGATATTCAGTTGACAGACGCTCAGATAAGTGCAGCCGATAAAAGTTGTTCCTGCTGGGTTCCTGCTAACGTGCGTGGTATCAACACCGTCTCCAACGGTCCGCAATATCGTATCAAGGAGAATGCGCCGGTGGGTAGTTCTTACGTTAGTTTTATTGCAGCTAATACCTCGGATGGAAAAAAGAAACTCAACTATCGCGTCTACTTGGGAGGAAAAGATTATTCCGATTACAATCTGAATGAAAATACGGACTATAGCTATAAGATCAGTTTCAACCATACCGGTTTGCCAGTCGACGACAAACGCGTGACGATTATCGACCCTATACCGGCTTCAGACAACAATGAGAATTTCGTCCCGACCGCCAACTGTTTCATGGTGGCTCCCGGTGGTGCGTTCTGTTTCAATCCTTACAAATATTATGTCAATGGAAGTATCTCCGAGAATGAATTATTGAAAGGATGGTGCGCTTCCAGTAAAATCAAATCAGTAAAAGTTTTGTGGCAAACGAAAGAGAACGGCGACGTAGGCGACCCGGTACTGGGAGTAGTCAACTCTTTGGACGACCATACGAATATCGTCGACCTAAAAGATGGAGACGATTTCGACAAAGCGCGTATCTATTGTCGTGTCGCCCCGAATACCACCGGAGGAAGTGGTTTGATAGCTGCTTATGATGGTGATAATGGAACAGGCAATATCCTTTGGAGCTGGCATGTTTGGGTGACGGATTACAATCCAGACCCAAGAGGTTCGAATAATGTATTAACTCCGGAGAATAGGCGGAAACAGGTTTACAAATTGAATGGAACTAGCCAATTACCAATGATGGATCGTAATCTAGGAGCTGTAGCCGGTTATTTGACTGTCCCCCAATTGGAACAGGACCGTTCCAAAGCAAATGGTTTCATGTATCAATGGGGCAGAAAAGATATGTTCCGGAGCAGTTATACAATAAAGTTCATACCCTCAATAGATGTTCCAGAAGTGATAGAATCCCCATTAGATGGTGTATTAAGTTGTTATCGGGGTGATGGTATCACTTTTGCATCCTTGACTTTCGATTTCAAGAATAGCGTAACTTATGAAGTAGCTTATAAAAATCCGGAGATACTATATAAACCGTCAGGTAATTTTTCATGGACATCACAGCGTAATAATGATTACTATAACTCATGGGGAATGGAAGGAGATAAAGGTTTACACGATCCATGTCCGGTAGGCTGGAGAGTTTGTAAGAAAGAGGATTTCTATCCATTATATACTCAGGCAAACACCAACGGAAGATTAAATATAGTAGCTGGAAGTAATGTAAATAACGATGGGGGATATTTAATATCTTATAATGAAGATGATAGAACGCAAGGGTCTTATTTTAGATTACCAGGTTACTGGATGGGGAATGTCTTTGGGTATATAGGAACATTCGGTTATTATTGGACTCGTGATAATGGCAAGGGCTCTGGAGGATATAATGGGAATAGTGGATACCCTCTGCGTTTAAAAACGGCGGATACAAACTGGAACATGAAAGTGGGAGGCGTTGAACAGGAGGCTCTTTTAGTCCGTTGCATCCAGGAGCGGGAGTAACAAGATAAATAACACCCGGCGTAAGTTGGACTCAAAACAAGATATAAGATCCTCCCCGGACCTGCCAGCAACCGGGGCAAACGAGTTCTTTGACATGATGAGATTGATAAAAGGAGGGGAGTAATACCTATCCGGATAGCGATTGATAAATTTGCTTATAAAATAGTGACAAATATTCTACATCGTATGAAAATAAAAGTATATATTTGTCGCACGTCCAATATCGGATGTACAAAACTATTTAGCTATGAGTAAGTTTATCAATCCCTTTTCAGATTTCGGGTTCAAGAAAATCTTTGGAAGTGAAGTCAGCAAAGACTTAATTATCAGTTTCCTGAATGGAGTCCTCCACGAAGAAGTAATTGTAAACATCACCTTTCGTAATGTCGAATTACTCGGCATGAAACAAGAACAGGGTAAGGTCGTATTCGACATCTTTTGCGAGAATGAGAAAGGCGAAATCTTCGTGGTCGAAATGCAAAAAGCCCGTCAGAAGTTCTTTTCCGACCGTATCCTTTACTACGCTTCGTTCGCTATCCAGCAACAAACGATGATTGCCCGTGAAAAGACGAAGAAGGGTAAGAAGAAAGGTGACAAGAAACAATGGGAGTATAATATAAATAAGGTATACATAGTCTGTATCCTTAATTATGTAATGGATAAAAGTCATCCTGCGAAATACCGCTGGGACGTGGTGCGTATGGAGCGTGAACTGAAGATACCTTTCAGCGAAACGTTGAACGAAGTGTATCTTGAGATGCCGAAATTTGTATTACCTTTGTCGGAGTGTAAGAGCATTTATTTGAAATGGCTGTATGTCTTAAATAATATCGATATAATGGAACGTCTACCGGAAGAACTGAACAATCAAATCTTCAAGAAGCTTAAAAGCATCGTGGAGATTGAACGTATGTCAGCCAACGAACGTTTGGAATACGAACTGAGCATGGCTGCCGAACGTGATATGCTTGGCGCCCTTGATGCCAAGTATGAAGATGGTTTGGAAGAAGGTGAAGTGAAAGGTATTAAGAAAGGACGAGAAGAAGAGCGTAAAGAAATCGCAACTAACCTGAAGTCATTAGGTATGTCTCTTACAGATATAGCAAAAGCAACCGGTCTGACTTCTGACGAGATCGAACAACTCTAAAACATCCCCCTGAAATTTATCAATCGCATCTGTAAACTATAACAGATGCACCTAATAGTTACGCAGCATCCTGCCGGGTGTTGCGCAGCTTTTTTGTGTGTCTAAGAGTACCTTTTCCCCTCTTTGAGAGGGGGCAGGGGGTGTGTAAATTTCGAATTGTTAATGTGCGTAAAAAAAGGAAAGAGAGAATATGAAAAATGAAGCAAAAATAGAAAAGAATGATTTTGAGCAATCAAATGAAATTCAAAAGGATAGAAGAAGAATGAAAATCTCTTTCTTACGGAGAAAGAGAGCGGGTATCAAAATGCTTGAAAAATCAGCGTTATCGGGTGCTAAAGTAGCAACTTTTAACGACAGGGGCAATGTTTCAGGGTACATATTTGATACAATTTATTAAAGTTAAAATATGCTTACTCCATAAGCCTAGTGCGGAAACGTACTTTTATTGCATCTAACTAGCTGTAAAACAGTAGTTAGTGAGAGGGCCCAAAAATTGCTCTCTTTCTCCGTAAGAAAGAGAGAGTTGAAAAAGTCGGAAAACTCACAAATGATGTAGTAAAAAAAGGTAAATGGAATGGGACGTATAGGCAGTAATTTACAAAAACGAAGAGTTATTATGGCACTCTTGACACTAGTATTAATGAACACAGCTTGCGACGAACGTATCGACACTCCGGCGGTGAATCCGTCGAAAGAAAAGCTGGTCGAAGTCAGCATGACTATCGGCTTTGCCGACGAAGCCGATGCCTGCAATCTGTCCGCTTCTACCAAGGCAAATACAAACGTAAAAGGGAAAGGCGCATTCGATGTGGAGTTGGTTCCGACAGCGGCAACCCGTGCGGATGCATCAGTGAAACCGAATCAACTCTATAAACTAGAGATTCGTCAATATAAGCGGAATGGCGAATGTTATACCAGTAGTGGTCAAGATCCTACCGATCAGGAAATCGGAAAACGTCTTACTGTGTCATTGACAAAAGATACCGATTGTCAGCTAGTCTTTGTTGCCTGGGGAAAAGACAGTCCGAAGTCGTTAGGGAAAATAGCTCTTTCCGAAGCGCAGGGAATATCAATTGGTGCAGATACAATCAATGTGATTACACCGACTGATATGTCTCAAATGCCTTACGCCCTCCATCTGAAACATGTCAATGTGACAAGTGAAGGCAAGATTACCAGTCCTGACGGTGAAGATGTCCGTATCCTTCTCAAACGACTGGCTACCCGATTAAAAATTTCCTGGGATTATAAGGTGCCTAATTATGAATTGATACAGATTATCCTACAAAGTATCCCCCGTAATTATAAGGTAGTACCAGCTCCCGATGAAAAGAGCATGAATACATACCCTTCAGTTATGGATCAATACATGGATATCCAATTGACAGATGATCAAGTAAGTGTAACCGATAAAAGCTACTCCTGCTGGGTTCCCGCCAACGTGCGTGGTATCAACACCGTCTCCAACGGTCCGCAATATCGTATTAAGGAGAATGCTCCCGTGGGTAGTTCTTACGTCAGTTTTATTGCGGCTAATACCTCGGATGGAAAGAAGAAACTCAACTATCGCATTTACCTGGGAGGCAAAGATTATTCCGATTACAATCTGAATGAAAATACGGACTATAATTATAATATTAATTTCAACCATATCGGCCTGCCGGTGGATGATAAACGTGTGACGGTCATCGACCCGATACCGGCATCCGAAAACAATGAGAATTTTGTCCCGACAGCTAATTGTTTCATGGTGGCTCCCGGTGGTGCATTTTGCTTTGATCCGTTTGCTTTCCAACAGAATGGAAAGATGATAACTAACAGTACATTGAAAGGCTGGTCAGATTCCGAAGGCGGTATTGCTTACGTCAAACTGCTTTGGCAGACGAAAGAGAACGGAGATATCGGTGATCCGGTAATGGGTGTCGCAAATTCCAGTACCGACCATACTAACATTGTAGATATTCTGAAAAATGATGGGAGTAAAGTCACTTCAGGTAATTCTTTGACTGATGCCGGTCTAGGTCGCATCTATTGCCGTGTCGCTCCAAATACAACCGGAGGTAGCGGAGCTATAGCAGCATGCAATACTAGCGGAAATATACTTTGGAGCTGGCATGTCTGGGTAACCGATTACAATCCGGATTCAAAAGGAAATATAGATGTACAGATACCGGAAAACAAAAGGAAACAAAAATACACTTTTGGGAATATTGAACAGTTACCCATGATGGATCGTAATTTGGGTGCAATAGCTGGTTACAACTATGTACCAGCCACTGAGTTGGAACGTTCAAAAGCAAATGGTTTCCATTATCAGTGGGGACGTAAAGATCCGTTTCGGAGCAGTTATTCGAATAAAAAGATACCCCGTATTACTGCACCTACGATAAATGAACCAATTGAAGGTTTATTGAGTCTGTACAAAGAAGACGGTGTTACTTTTTATCCAATGAAAACAATAGCTGAAACTCCAAGTTATCGAACTGCGTATAAAACACCTCAATATCTTTATAAAAAAGGGGACAAATATGTTGGATGGATAGATCAACAGAACTCAGAGGAATATCTTAATTCATGGGGAGAAAATGGTGATAAGGGAATCCATGATCCTTGCCCTGCCGGATGGAGAGTTTGTAGTTATAAGAATTTTTATTCTTTGTTTCAAAGTCAACCAGAAGATAAAAAAAACACATCAATTAATGTTGTGCAAGAATCAGATTTATCAGAAGATGGTGGTGCTCTTATTTTTTATGATCAAAACAAGACATTAAAATCTTACTTCAGATTTACAGGATATTGGGAGCATAGTAATGAATTTACAGGAATAAATACTAAGTATTATGCATGGGGAAGAGAGTTAAACAGGAGAAATCCGTCCACAGGAGCAGATGGCTGGTATTTGTATTTTCAAATAGTTTCAGGATCTGTGAATTCAATATCTAGTGCAGGATATGAGCGTGAAGCTCTTTTAATCCGCTGTATCCAGGAACAAAAATAGTGTCCGGGAGTAACCTTTTCGACTCTTTGAGAGGGGCAGGGGGGAATAAATAAAGGTCCTCCCCGGACCTGCCAGCAACCGGGGCAAACGAGTTCTTTGACATGATGAGATTGATAAAAGGAGGGGGAGTAATACCTATCCGGATAGTGATTGATATATTTGCTTATAAAATAGTGACAAATATTTTACATCGTATGAAAATAAAAGTATACATTTGTCGCACGTTCAATAACGGACGGACAAAACTATTTTACTATGAGTAAGTTTATCAATCCCTTTTCAGATTTCGGGTTTAAGAAAATCTTTGGAAGTGAAGTCAGCAAAGACTTAATCATCAGTTTCCTGAATGGAGTCCTCCACGAAGAAGTAATCGTAAACATCACCTTTCGTAATGTCGAATTGCTCGGTATGAAACAAGAGCAGGGTAAGGTCGTATTCGACATCTTCTGTGAAAATGAGAAAGGTGAAATCTTTGTTGTTGAGATGCAAAAAGCCCGTCAGAAGTTCTTTTCCGACCGTATCCTTTACTACGCTTCGTTCGCTATCCAGCAACAAACAATGATTGCCCGTGAAAAGACGAAGAAGAGTAAGAAGAAAGGTGACAAGAAACAATGGGAGTATAATATAAATAAGGTATACATAGTCTGTATCCTTAATTATGTAATGGATAAAAGTTATCCTGAGAAATATCGCTGGGACGTGGTGCGCATGGAGCGTGAACTGAAGATACCTTTTAGCGAAACGTTGAACGAAGTGTATCTTGAGATGCCGAAATTTGTATTACCTTTGTCGGAGTGTAAGAGCATTTATTTGAAATGGCTGTATGTCTTAAATAATATCGATATAATGGAACGTCTACCGGAAGAACTGAACAATCAAATCTTCAAGAAGCTTAAAAGCATCGTGGAGATTGAACGTATGTCGGCCAACGAACGTTTGGAATACGAACTGAGCATGGCCGCCGAACGTGATATGCTTGGCGCCCTTGATGCTAAATATGAAGATGGACGTGAAGATGAGCGTAAAGAAATCGCAACTAACCTGAAGTCATTAGGTATGTCTCTTACAGATATAGCAAAAGTAACCGGTCTGACTTCTGACGAGATCGAACAACTCTAAAACATCCCCCTGAAATTTATCAATCGCATCTGTAAACTATATCAGATGCACCGAATAGTTACGCAGCATCCTGCCGGGTGTTGCGCAGCTTTTTTGTGTGTCTAAGAGTACCTTTTCCCCTCTTTGAGAGGGGGCAGGGGGTGTGTAAATATTGAATTGTTAATGTGCGTAAAAAAAGGAAAGAGAGAATATGAAAAATGAAGCCAAAATAAAAAAGAATGATTTTGAGCAATCAAATGAAATTCAAACGGATAGAAGAGGAATGAAAATCTCTTTCTTACGGAGAAAGAGAGCGGGTATCAAAATGCTTGAAAAACCAGCGTTATCGGGTGCTAAAGTAGCAACTTTTAACGACAGGGGCAATGTTTCAGGGTACATATTTGATACAATTTATTAAAGTTAAAATATGCTTACTCCATAAGCCTAGTGCGGAAACGTACTTTTATTGCATCTAACTGGCTGTAAAACAGCAGTTAGTGAGAGTGGCTAAAAATTGCTCTCTTTCTCCGTAAGAAAGAGAGAGTTGGAAAAACCGGAAAACTCGCAAATGATGTAGTAAAAAAAGGTAAATGGAATGGGACGTATAGGCAGTAATTTACAAAAACGAAGAGTTATTATGGCACTCTTGACACTAGTATTAATGAACACAGGTTGCGACGAACGATTCGACAATCCGGCGGTGAATCCGTCGGAAGAAAAGACGGTCAAAGTCAGCATGGCTATCGGCTTTGCCGACGAAGCCGATGCCTGCAATCTGTCCGCTTCTACCAAGGCAAATGCAAACGCAAAAGGGAAAGGTGCATTTGATGTGGAGTTGGTTCCAACTGTGGCAACCCGTGCGGATGCGGCTAAACCGGCTAAACTCTATAAGCTGGAGATTCGTCAATACAATCAGGACGGTGTCTGTTATGCTAGTAGTGGGCAAACTCCAACTGATCAGGTAATCGGTAAACGTCTTACTGTCTCATTGACAAAAGATACCGATTGCCAGCTGGTCTTTGTTGCCTGGGGAGAAAACAATTCAAAGTCATTAGGAACAGGAACTCTTTCCGAAGCACAGGAAATATCAGTTGATGCAGCTACAATCAATGCGATTTCCCCGACTGATATGTCTCAAATGCCTTACGTCCTCCATCTGAAACATGTCAAAGTGACAAGTGACGGCAAGATCACCAACTCTGACGGTGTCGATGTCCGCATCCTTCTCAAACGCCTGGCTACCCGATTAAAAATTTCCTGGGATTATAAGGTGCCCAATTATGACTTGAAGCAGATCATCCTGCAAAGTATCCCTTGTAATTATAAGGTAGTGCCTGCTCCCAATGAAAAGAGCATGAATACATACCCTTCAGTTATGGATCAATATATGGATATCCAATTGACCACTGAACAGATAAATGCAGCCGATAAAAGCTACTCCTGCTGGGTTCCCGCCAACGTGCGTGGTATTAACACCGTTTCTAACGGTCCGCAATATCGTATCAAGGAGAATGCTCCATTAGGCAGTTCTTATGTCAGTTTTATTGCAGCTAATACTTCGGATGGAAAAAAGAAATTTAACTATCGCATCTATTTGGGAGGAAAAGATTATTCCGATTACAATCTGAATGAAAATACGGATTATAGCTATAAGATCAGTTTCAACCATACCGGTCTGCCAGTTGACGACAAACGTGTGACGATCATCGACCCGATACCGGCATCCGAAAACAATGAAAATTTTGTTCCGACAGCTAATTGCTTCATGGTGGCTCCCGGTGGTGCGTTCTGCTTTAATCCCTATAAATATTATATCAATGGATCTATATCAGAAAATAGTATACTGCAAGAATGGTGTAAAACTGAAAAAATCCAATCGGTAAAAGTTTTGTGGCAAACGAAAGAAAACGGTGATATCGGCGATCCGGTATTAGGAACAGTCAATTCAGCTGACGATCATACAAATATAGTTGACTTTACGGATGGAAATGACTTCAATAATGCTCGTATCTACTGTCGTGTTGCACCAAATACAACCGGAGGAAGTGGAGTGATTGCTGCTTATGCCACTGCCGATGGAACCGGTTCTCCTCTTTGGAGTTGGCATATTTGGGTTACGGATTACACTCCGTCTGCTACAGAGGACGCTTCGGTAGATGATCCAGACAGGCGGATACAAAAATATACGTGTGGAGATCGGGGCGAACGATATCCGGTGATGGATCGTAATCTGGGAGCTATGGCTGGATATGTAGATGTGCCTAAAGATGAGATCGGGCGGTCAAAAGCAAATGGTTTTCATTATCAATGGGGACGAAAGGATCCGTTCCCCAGTTCTTATACGAATAAGCAAACTTCATCGGTAACTGTCAACTCGGATAGACCTACTCCTATGATGTTGAATTTATATAAACCGGATGGTATCAGCTTTTTCCCTAGAAGTTACCAAGAAAGTAAAGCGAGTCGTAGAGGAGCAAGCCAAAATCCTACCACCTTTTATAAAAAATCTCAAACATGGTGTTCGGAGGGGACAGATAACAATTGGTGGGGAGGAACTGGAGTGAAGACGGTACATGATCCCTGTCCGGCGGGTTGGCGTGTAGTTGGTAAAAATAGTTATTTGTCTTTTTTCCCAAATCAGTCGTATACCGGGAGTTCTGGTATTTATCAGAGTGAGTCCATCAATATATCTAATAAGGATAATTTGATAAACGACGGAGGTGCGTTGGTTTATTTTGAGGGTAGCCCGGGAGAGAATGGACGTAGAACATATATTCGTTTGAACGGATATCAGGAACAGACAAATAAGTTTAATTATATCGGAAACATGACCAATCTGTGGTGTAGGGAGTATAGCGGAGGAGGCTGTGCTTTTGATATCAATGATGGAGGAAACAGAAGCAATATTTCTGCATGGGAAATTAGCGACGCTCATCCCATTCGTTGTCAACAAGATCGGAAATGATCCCGTTGAAAAAAATTCCGGTACCTATCGGTAACCGGGGCAAACGAGTTCTTTGACATGATGAGATTGATAAAAGGAGGGGAGTAATACCTATCCGGATAGCGATTGATAAATTTGCTTATAAAATAGTGACGAATATTCTACATCGTATGAAAATAAAAGTATATATTTGTCGCACATCCAATATTGGATAACAAAACTATTTAGCTATGAGCAAATTTATCAATCCCTTTTCAGATTTCGGGTTCAAGAAAATCTTTGGAAGTGAAGTCAGCAAAGACTTAATCATCAGTTTCCTGAATGGAGTCCTCCACGAAGAAGTAATCGTAAACATCACCTTTCGTAATGTCGAATTGCTCGGTATGAAACAAGAACAGGGTAAGGTCGTATTCGACATCTTCTGTGAAAATGAGAAAGGTGAAATCTTTGTTGTTGAGATGCAAAAAGCCCGTCAGAAGTTCTTTTCCGACCGTATCCTCTATTATGCTTCGTTCGCTATCCAGCAACAAACAATGATTGCCCGTGAAAAGACGAAGAAGAGTAAGAAGAAAGGTGACAAGAAACAATGGGAGTATAATATAAATAAGGTATACATTGTCTGTATCCTTAATTATGTAATGGATAAAAGTCATCCGGAGAAATACCGCTGGGACGTGGTGCGTATGGAGCGTGAACTGAAGATACCTTTCAGCGAAACGTTGAACGAAGTGTATCTTGAGATGCCGAAATTTGTATTACCTTTGTCGGAGTGTAAGAGCATTTATTTGAAATGGCTGTATGTCTTAAATAATATAGATATAATGGAACGTCTACCGGAAGAACTGAACAATCAAATCTTCAAGAAGCTTAAAAGCATCGTGGAGATTGAACGTATGTCGGTCAACGAACGTTTGGAATACGAACTGAGCATGGCTGCCGAACGTGATATGCTTGGTGCCCTTGATGCCAGTTTCGAAGATGGTGAAGTGAAAGGTATTAAGAAAGGACGAGAAGAAGGTATTAAGGAAGGCATCCAAAAAGAACGTAAAGAAATCGCAACTAACTTGAAGTCATTAGGCATGTCTCTTACAGATATAACAAAAGCAACCGGTCTCACTATTGAGGAGATTGAGCAACTCTAAAACATCCCCCCTAAAATTTATCAATCGCATCTGTAAACTATAACAGATGCACCTAATAGTTACGCAGCATCCTGTCGGGTGTTGCGCAGCTTTTTGTGTGTCTAAGAGTACCTTTTCCCCTCTTTGAGAGAGGGCAGGGGGTGTGTAAATTTCGAATTGTTAATGTGCGTAAAAAAAGGAAAGAGATAGTATGAAAAATGAAGCAAAAATAAAAAAGAACGATTTTGAGCAATCAAATGAAATTCAAAAGGATAGAAGAGGAATGAAAATCTCTTTCTTACGGAGAAAGAGAGCGGTATCAAAATGCTTGAAAAACTTAGCTTAATGGGCGCTAAAGTAGCAACTTTTAACGAGAGTAGCAGCGTTTTAAGGTATTTATTTGATACAATTTATTAAAGTTAAAATATGCTTACTCCATAAGCCTATTGCGGAAACGTACTTTTATTGCATCTAACTAGCTGTAAAACAGCAGTTAGCGAGAGTAGCTAAAAATGGCTCTCTTTCTCCGTAAGAAAGAGAGAGTTGAAAAAGTTGGAAAACTCGCAAATGATGTAGTAAAAAAAGGTAAATGGAATGAGACGTATAGGCAGTAATTTACAAAAACGAAGAGTTATTATGGCACTCTTAACACTAGTATTAATGAACACAGGTTGCGACGAACGTATCGACAATCCGGCGGTGAATCCGTCGGATGAAAAGTTGGTGGAAGTCAGCATGGCTATCGGCTTTGCCGACGAAGCCGATGCCTGCAATCTGTCCGCTTCTACCAAGGCAAATGCAAACGCAAAAGGGAAAGGCGCATTCGATGTGGAGTTGGTTCCGACAGCGGCAACCCGTGCGGATGCGTCAATGAAACCAGATCAACTCTACAAGCTGGAGATTCGTCAATATAAGCAAAATGGCGACTGTTATACCAGTAGTGGTCAAGATCCTACTGATCAGATTATCGGCCAACGTTTTTCCGTATCATTAACGGAAGATGCCGATTGCCAACTGGTCTTTGTTGCCTGGGGAGAAGGCAGTTCGCTGTCGTTAGGAACAAAAGCTCTTTCCGATGCACAGGAAATATCAATCGATGCAACTACAATCAATGCAATTTCCACGACTAATATGAATAAAATGCTTTACATCCTCCATCTGAAACATGTCAATGTAACAAGTGACGGCAAGATCACCAACCCTGATGGCGTCGATGTCCGTATCCTTCTCAAACGATTGGCTACCCGATTGAATATTTCCTGGGATTATGCTGTGACTGGTTATGACTTAAAGCAAATCATCCTGCAAAGTATCCCCCGTAATTATAAGGTAGTGCCAGCTCCCGATGAAAAGAGCTTGAATACATACCCATCTCTGATGGATCAATACATGGATATCCAATTGACAGACGATCAAGTAAGTGCAGCCGGTAAAAGCTATTCCTGCTGGGTTCCCGCCAACGTGCGTGGCATCAACACCGTCTCCAACGGTCCGCAATATCGTATCAAGGAGAATGCCCCTACAGGTAGTTCTTATGTCAGTTTTATTGCAGCTAATACCTCGAATGGAAAAAAGAAACTAAACTATCGCATCTATCTGGGAGGAAAAGATTATTCCGATTACAATCTGAATGAAAATACAGACTATAGCTATAAGATCAGTTTCAACCATACCGGTCTGCCAGTCGACGACAAACGCGTGACGATCATCGACCCGATACCGGCATCCGAAAACAATGAAAATTTTGTTCCGACAGCTAACTGCTTTATGGTGGCTCCTGGTGGTGCCTTCTGTTTCAATCCTTACAAATATTATGTCAATGGAAGTATCTCTGAGAATACATTATTGCAGGGATGGTGCAATACCTCCAAAATCCAATCCGTAAAAGTTTTGTGGCAAACGAAAGAGAACGGTGACGTAGGCGATCCGGTACTGGGAGTAGTCAACTCTTCAACTGACCATACGAATATCGTGGACCTAACAGATGGAGACGATTTCGGCAAAGCCCGTATTTATTGCCGTGTCGCTCCGAATACCACCGGAGGAAGCGGTTTGATAGTAGCTTATGACGGGGCAAATGGAACAGGCAATATCCTTTGGAGCTGGCATATCTGGGTGACAGACTATAGCCCGGAGGCGCGAGGTAACGAATCGGTCTATACTCCGGAAAATAAACGGAAACAAAAGTATATAGGAAATAGTGCTCCCGATCAATATCCTATGATGGACAGGAATCTGGGAGCAATGGCTGGTTATATAGCTTGTTCGGAAGATCCTTTGGTACAATCTAAAGCAAACGGTTTTCATTACCAACAAGGACGGAAAGATCCGTTTCCCAGTAGTTATTCGGCTGTGGCTAAAAGTCAAATAGATAATATTTACAGTTCAATTCCCCCTGAAGATATGTTGAACTTATATGGCCCGGACGGGATTACTTATAAACCACGTGAAAGAGGTAGTATTTCTTCCATACGGGATGCTTATAAAACTCCGGTAAAAATGTATACGGATGGTCAGTTCTCTATCTCTCAGGGATCAGCTTGGGAGGGCAATACGAAAACGGTACACGATCCTTGCCCTGCCGGATGGAGGGTCGCAGCAAAAGAGAATTACCGGGCTTTGTTTAATGGAAATTATTTAGGTAGTACATCTTCTATTACAAAAAGGGATCCCCGTCTGGCTTCTGATTTTGTATGGGACGATGGAAAAAAATATGGAGGCTATTTACTTATATATGATAATGATTCACATACGACATATTTCCGGATGACCGGTTTTGGTAATAATTCCAACTCGTTTGTTATTGTCGGTCAAGCCGGTAATACCTGGACGCGTGATGTTAAATATACGTTTAATTTTGGTTTTAATTCCAATGCCAAAAATGTATCGGCCTATGAAGTAAGTCTGGGTTGGAGATCTGCAGATGCCCACACTACCCGTTGCATCCAGGAACAAAAATAAACAAACACCCGGCGCAAGCCGGACTCAATAAACAACTAGTATTAACATTTAAAATTTACCAACATTATGGCAGATTACGAAAAAGACCATTACTGGGAATTTACCTTACGTGACAACCCATTGACAAAAGACAATACGGAAGATTGTGTTGCCGAGGTGAAAAGCGGTCCCAGAACCCTCCGCAAAGATGATATGGCGAAGGAAATTAAACGTACCGGCTCCGAGCTGAAGTTACAAACAATCCTGTCGGTCGTTTCGCAGGACAGCGAGATCATTCTCGAAGCCTTGCTGGACGGGAACAGCGTGATAACCGATCTCTTTCAGATCACTCCGCGTATCATAGGTGCTTTTGATAATCCGGATGCACCTTTCGATCCCACTATCCACCATCTGACACTCGATATCGTGCCTACCAAAATGGTTCGCGAAGCATTGAAAAAAGTCAAAGTCATTAACAATGGAGTGAAAGGAGACGTGGCACGTATTTCTTTGGTGACGGACACGCTGACCGGTTTGACCGATGGCACGATTACTCCGAACGAAGATATCATGATTACAGGCAACCTTATTAAAATAGCTGGCGACGAATCCGTAGCCGGTATCTTCTTCGTTGCCGAAGACGGTACGACAAAGAAAATATCCCGTCGTCTCACTCAGAACGATCCCAGCAAGATCATAGCCCGTGTCCCGGCCCTGGCCGACGGCAGCTATACACTGCGTATCGTGACTTTTTACAACAGCGGCAGCACTTTACTGAAAAATGTACGTACGCTGGAATATAAGAAAAAACTGATAGTAGGTGATGCCGGAGATGGTGAAGACGACCGTCCGGTGATCGAGTAATTAGTGTGCCCCCTCCACTAACGTTGGTGGAGGGGCGGCACTAACGTTAGTGGTGATGTCCCACTAACACGGGTGGCGATGGTCCACTAACGTTAGTGTTTTTCAGCCCCGTTTACCGGTCGGGAAAAATCGGAAAAAGCGTTCTTTGACATGATGAGATTGATAAATTGTTTATCTTTGTGTTCGTACTTAAAAAGCGGAAACATGGAAACAATGCCGATCAGAAAACTCCCGGTTGGGATACAGGACTTCACCTCTTTAATAGAGGATGGATTTATATATGTAGACAAAACAGCTTTGGTTTATAAGATGGCAACGACCGGGAAGCCTTATTTTCTGAGCCGTCCACGTCGTTTCGGCAAAAGCCTGCTACTTTCTACCCTTGAAGCTTACTTCCTCGGACGAAAAGAAGTGTTCAAAGGATTGGCAATCGAAAAGTTGGAGAAGGACTGGAAAGTTTATCCGGTGCTTTATCTGAGTCTCAATGCTAAATACTATGAAACGAAAGAGAGCCTGGAGCAAATTTTGGAAGCTCATTTCATTGAATGGGAAAAAAAGTATGGCGCAACAGATCGTGATCTGGGGTACGAAGATCGTTTTATGCAGATCATCCGCCAGGCATACGAAAAGACGGGTGAAAAAGTCGTTGTTCTGATCGATGAATACGACAAACCGCTGCTTCGCTCACTTTTTGATGACAAACTTCATCATACTTACCGTGAGATGTTGACCGGTTTTTACACCGTTCTGAAAGATGCTGACCGCTATCTGCGTTTTGTGTTCATCACCGGAGTAACGAAGTTTGCGCAATTAGGAGTATTCAGTAATCTGAACCAGTTGATGGATATCAGTATGAATCCGGCTTATGCAACTGTCTGCGGTCTGACCCGAAAAGAGATTGAACGCGAATTTCAACCCGAACTGGCGGCCTTGGGCGAGCTTCATAAGCTGACCTACCAGCAGACGATGGACAAATTGACCTGGCTATATGACGGTTATCGTTTTTCGCCGTTGGGACAGGAAGGCATTTATAACCCATTCAGTATCTTGAATGTATTCAGCAGTTTATTGTTTCAGAACTATTGGTTCTCTTCCGGTACACCGACCATGCAGGTCGACATGTTGAAGAAGACCGATTACGACCTGCGACAGTTGGATGGAATCGAAGTACCACAGGCGGCACTGACCGATTACCGGGCCGATTTCCACAACCCGGTGCCGATCATCTACCAAAGCGGGTATCTGACGATCAAGGGATATGATGAAGAGCTTCATTTCTACCGTCTCGGTTATCCGAATGCAGAAGTGAAATATGGATGGTTGAACTTCATAACTCCTTATTATACTCCGCTATCGGAGGCAAATGCACCGTTTTATATCGGTAAGTTCAGTCAGGAGCTGCGGGCTGGTGATGTGGATGCTTTTATGGAGCGTTTGCGTGCCTTCTTTGCCGGCGTACCTTACGAGTTGAACGATGAGACGGAGCGTCACTATCAGATCATTTTCTATATTGTCTTCAAACTATTGGGGCAATATGTAGAAGCCGAAGTGCGCAGTGCCCGTGGCCGTGCCGATGCCGTAGTAAAAACGGCCGATTATATTTATGTCTTCGAGTTCAAGCTGAATGGCAGTGTCGATGAAGCTCTCCACCAGATCGACGACCGAGGCTACCTGATTCCTTACACTGCAGATGGCCGCCAACTGGTCAAAGTAGGCGCCTCTTTCGACAAGAAGAAACGCAATATCGGGGAATGGAAGCAATTGACAGTTGAGAATTGACAATTGACAGTTGGGCTTCGCGATCGAACATAGAAAGATATGAACTATTTTAATAAGAACCAGGTACGCGGATGACACGGATTAGGCGGATCAAAACGGATTAAATGATCCGATCCGTTCAAATCCGCTCAATCCGTGTCATCCGCGTACCTGGTTCTTTTATTTCGACAAATAGACTCATATCTGATAAATACTGAACTTATCGCCATTGCTATCTCCATTGACAAATTGCCAAATTATCCCATTTGACACATTATCCCTTTTATCAATCGCATCTGTAAAACGATAAAAACAGATGCACCGATCGTTACGCAGCATCCTGACGGGATGTTGTGCGGCTATCTGTGTATCCATAAATAAATTTATAAACAAAAAGTATGAGACTGAATTACATTGTAGCAAAACCGTTCCTGCTGGGTATCCTTCTTTTGTTGGGAGCCTGTCACGACGATGATAAGTCCGGGCCGGAACATAAAGGGGAAGGGCAACTGGTTGTTACGGTCAAGAATCCCGCGGGGCAGCCTTTGACACTCCGTGTTTTCGGGGAAGGACTGAAGGAACCCTTCGAAAGCCGCCTGGAAGCGACCGAGAAGGAGGGAACATTCGGTGCGTGGCTGGCAGAAGGAGAGTATGACGCATTGGTGACGGCAGATGCACCCGGAGAAGTCGTGATAGACGGTACCGGTAGTTTTGCTACTGCAACCGCCTCCGTACCCGTTCCCGAAGGGTCGGAAACGATACCGGCATTGAACGAACCGGTTTACACAGCCGCCAGTTCCGGTATTGTCCTTACCGAAGGGAAGACGAATGAACTGACGCTGAACCCCAAGGATATCCGTAAGATCGTGCATTTTACGGTGACGGTTCCTGACGGGATGGTGTCCGGACCGATAGCCGCCACTCTGCGAGGGATTGCTTCGGCAGTCAGCCTGGTAAGCGGGGAGGTCGCTGCTTCCGCCACACTCCGCCTGACCCTTCCGGCACCCGATGCGCAGAATACCAGCCGTACGACAGCAGGGATACTCGGCGTTGTCCGGACGGAAAATGTAATCCCCGGTGTCGACGACGATTCCCATCTGCTGGCACTTACCTGGAAGGCTGCCGACGGCAAGGAACAGAGCTATAGCGAAGACGTTTCCAGTCAATTATATAAGGCTCTCGAAGCCGATGCCGATACGATAGATGTAGCCGTGACTATTGCCGCCCGTGCCGATGATGTCCCTATACATTTATATACCGCTATTCGGACGCGTAGCCTTGTCGATGAGTTCAAGGATACCCCGGTAAATATCGCCGCCGGGACAGCATCCGGCAAATATGCTGAAAGCTGGGAAGGCATCGCTTCCGCCAATGAGATCGTGCTCAACCCCGAACGCTATTATCCTGCCGACGGTTCGCCGGTCTACCTGCGCGGTTATTATCCGGTCGCTCCGCTGGAGAATGGCGAAGTACATTATACACTGACGGGTAAGGAAGATCTGATGCTTTCCGTAGAGCAAAACGGTTCGCTGGACAACCGGTTCACAGCCGTCAGCACGCCGCTCATCTACCAGCATTTACTGGCACAGCTCAACTTCAAGCTAACCTTGAAAGGCGTGACCGACCAGTATCGTATACGTTCTGTCAAGCTCAACGGCATGGCAGAACGGGCACGTGTCAGTCTAGCTTCGGGCACAGTGGAACCGATCGGGCAGAGTGCCCCGGTTGTGATCTATACCGATCCGGGAACGGGTGGTTTTCCTATCACGGACGGCTCGGTGATGTTGCCCGGCTATGTCCTGGTACAGCCGGAAGCGGAGTTGACGCTCGATTTGGTATTGAATGTGGATGGCAATCCGGCAAATGACAAGGTATTCAAGAATCTCCCTGTCAATTTCACCGAAGGAGGTACGGAAGGGGGAAGTGCCTATGAGGTGGAAATATCCTTTGAGGTGCCGGATGATCCGGAGCCAACACCCGACCCGGAACCAACGCCTGACCCTACGCCTGATCCCGACCCTGATCCAAGTCCCGATCCTGGTCCTTCCCCAAAGCCGGACCCCGATCCCGAACCTGAACCCGAGCCGGAAAATGGCATCAAGGTAGAGGTAACCGCCAAAGTGACTGACTGGAATACGGGTGATAACGGTGGAGTGATCATTTGAAGTAAAGAAACAACAAAGAATTATATATCACTTATTATTAACAATTTATACAAGTAAAAAATGAAAAAGATTTTAAGTATGGCAGCATTGGCATTGATAATGGCAAGCTGCTCGAATGACGAAGAAACTCCGGAAATCAATCCGGGAGAAGTGACAAACGCTGTACCTGTACAGATCAGCCAAAAAGTGGCTGGGGTAGAGACGAAAGCGGCAGTGGGAATTGGTAACGATGTGAATGCTGTTATTTTGATGGCAGATGCACAGGATTTCAGCGGTTTCACGCCTAACAAGGAAAATAAATTGAATAATCAAAGCAAGTTTGCCCAAGATGCAGACCGTGCCAATTATTCAACAGCAACTTTTCAAGCACAAGCAACTGCCAGTAAGATTGAAAATTTGACAACTACTTTGTATTTTCCTACACAAGGAGGAGGGGGAGATAAAACAGTCTATATCGCAGGAGTAGCTCCACAAGGTAATGTGACTGCTACGGCTATAGAATTTACTGATATAGATGGTTTACAGGATGTGATGTATGCCGCAGCAGCTACTGCGACTTTAGGTAGTGCTGGTTCACAAACCGCCACCCCGGATTTGGAATTTAAGCATAAAACAACCCAGCTGACTTTCGCTGCTAAATTGGCTGAAGAACTGACCGGTACAGAATGGAATGATAAGGCTGTCACCGTAAAAAACATTACAATTCAGAATGCCCAATTGCCTCAATCACTCTCATTTGGTGCAGGTACTGTAAATTATGCTGATGCAGCTAGTTTCGTCGTTAAAGGTATTTCCACGACTCTTTCTACTTCTGCGGCTGATATATCCTCTCCTGTTATGGTAATGCCGACTACGAATATCCTGGTCAATCTAACTTTGTCGGTAGGCGGAACTGAAAAAACATATAATAATCTGCCTGTACTAAAAGATGGTTCGTCAGACAAGCTTACAACCGTAGAAGGTAAATCACACAAAGTGACTTTCACCATTACTGCACCGACGACACCTGATGGTGCAACAGCTGTTACGGTTAAGGCTAAGGTTGTAGACTGGGCCGTAGGTGATGCAGGTTCTGTAGAAGTAAAATAATCAAACAAAATCAGATGCAAGTGAAACGACAAAACATATATCTGCTGTTAGCCACGGCGCTATTGTCGGTATCAGGCTGTTCAAGTCCGGAGGAATCCGGGCTTGAATCAGTCCCTATCGAATTGCGTGCATCCGAAGCGGGAGAAGTGGAAACGAAAGCCGACGAGAACGGGATCGATAAGGAATTTGCCACCCGCATTTTTGCCTCTAAACGCGACGGCGATTACACCAAGCTGACAACAACGGTAGTTGACGATGAGTGGTATGCAGACACGAAGGTAACAACGAACGGTTCGATCGCGTTGTCGGGTAACCCTGTTTATCCCCAATACGGAGACTGGCTCTATCTGGTTGCCGTTGCCCCTCAGCCTACGTCGTATACCGATGCTGATGCCGATGCCGGAACAGTAGGCTATACCCTCGATGGTCAGACCGACATTCTGTATGCCAAACAGATACAGGGCAACCGATGGGACGGAAGTCGTTTCAGTAATAACACAGATAAAACTGTAACACCTCTCGTATACACCCACCAGCTTACCCAACTGAAGTTCAAGGCAAAGAAAGCCGCCGAGAAAGGGCTGGCAGTGAAAGTAAAGAGTATCACCGTAAAAGGCGTGACCTCCACCATGACACTTACCTTGAAAGATGGCAATGCCACTTTCTCCGGATCAACAGACCTGGTGCTGACTTTGGCTGATGGAAACGGTACGGAGATTAAATCTACTACCTCCATCAATCTGGGTGTTTTGTTATTACCCCCGTCAACGTCAGACAAAGCCTACCAGGTTACCGTCGATACTTCCGTTGGTAAATTTGAAGATTTAACGATCGACTTTAGCAGTTCGAGCAGTTCAAATAGTTCGAGCAATTCGAGTAGTTCAAGCGGTTCAAACGGTTCGAGTGGTTCCGGCAGTGCATCCGGCGATCATTTTGCGAAGGGACATTCGTACGAAGTCACTCTCAATATCAGTGACAAGGAATTAGAGATCCTGTCTGTTACCGTCGCTCCCTGGAGTACGGAAGATAAAGGCGATCTCGACCTCAACTGATAATCAATGTAAACATAAAAAAACAACTAGTATTAAATTCAAACAAAATGAAACAAGTAAAGAATCTAAGCCTACTTATTATGGCAAGCCTGATGCTCTCCAGCTGTGGTGAAGAAGAAAACCTCCAATCCCCCATAGACAACACCGAAAAGGTAGAACTGGGTATTACGGCAGGGGTGGCACTGACGAAGAGTGCGATAAACGAGGGAGCGCAGACGGGAACAGACTCGGAAATGAAAGCAATTGCGGTGTATGCTGCGGGTACAGAATATACAACTGATAATTACGGTTTGTACACTCCGTCTGCTGACGGTTGGACGAATACCAGTCAAACAGATAAAATCTACCTGTCAAGTGCAGTTGCTACCATCTATGCTTATCATCCGGCGTATCAACCGGATGGAACAACTCATGCAATGGCAACGTCAGGTACGGCTTTGAAACTTGACTTGAAGGGTGCTGCTGTTGCTAATACTGCAACAATTCCGGTATCCATTTTTGCAGGTAATACTAGTGCAACAGACGATAATACGATAACTGTTCCTCAAAATTATAAAGCATCAGACAAGAAGATACTTTCGGCTCCGGGCGAAGTGGATTATATGTGGGCTGAAAAGAAAGATGGGAATGGAGCTAATGCTCAAGCCTGCAATGGTAAAGCAAGCAATAAATCAATAACATCCTCAGTTGCTTTAAACATGAAACATGCCCTTTCAATGGTTAGTTTCCGTATCTATAATAATGGGCATTATAATAAAGACGGGAAACTGACAAAAATAGAATTGGCTAATAATGATGATCCGTCTACTGGAAGCAAGGCTTTGAATGATGGAGGTTTGGCTCATAATAGCGGTAAGCCTACCATGAAAATTGCAGATGGTACCATTGAGACAGACGCTAGTAATTTGGCTACTGTAACTTATACGCGTATAATAAAAACAGCAACTAGTGGTGCTGCTGATGCTTATTATGTTTTACCTAAGCAAGGTACAGGAAGTTATACCGGAACTGATGCCGCCAAAAACGCTGCCGCCACTTTCAGTATCCTCGTTTTACCCGACGCTTCAGCCGTTGCTAAAAACACCATTAAAGTAACTTTCACAATTGACGGAGAAGCTTACTCAGTTAATTTGGCAGCAGATGCAACAACAACTCAGTGGGAAGCCGGCAAAAACAACATCTACACCGTTACATTAAGCGGTCAGGAACTCACTCTTAGCTCAGTTACAGTTGCAGCTTGGGGCGATGGAGATAAAAAAGATCTTGATGTCAAATAATAATGATAGATGATAAGTGATTCATATTTAGAAAGTTCTGAACTATTTTAATAAGAACCAGGTACGCGGATGACGCGGATTAGGCGGATCAAAACGGATTAAATGATCCGATCCGTTCAAATCCGCTCAATCCGTGTCATCCGCGTACCTGGTTCTTTTATTTCGACAAATAGACTCATATCTGACAAATATTGAAACATCCAAATCAGACAACAAATGAACCTGTAATGGCAAAGTGATCATGATTAATATTAATTACAACATATAAAAACATTCAAACAATATGAAACCGTATAACTACCAGCTATTATTCTTGTTGCTGGGTGCGATTAGTCTCTCCTGCTCAAATGAGGTGAAGGAAGAGGAGAGCGGTCCGGTAAGTCTTACTCCCCATATAGCCGGTATCTCACTGACGCGTGCCGGAATAGATGCAGCCGAGAAAGTAGATGCAATCGGCTTTTACGCCGTCAGTAAAGAAAGTACCGACAACACCTACGGAACATGGCCTGTCGGTACATACGGCAAGTTCACCGGAAATACATCAAATGGTCATACGACTTTTGTCCCTGCCACAGCCCAGGACATCCTCTGGCTGGAATCCGAGAAAAACGCCATAATCTTCTCCTGTTATCCCGCCCCAACCAACGCATCTGACATCGTCGATGCCAGCACACTGAACGAGGACGGAACAACTATCTCTACCGGAACAAATGCTCCTGCGGCTACCCTAGACGCCCCTGTTCCGGTCATTCCCGTATCAACCACTGTATTCAGCCTGTCCCCGGCATTTCCAGCTGATGCAAACTTCGACTTTACCCTTCCCGCATACGATTACATGTACGGGGTTGCCTACGACAACAGCAATCCCAGTGCAGGAGAAAGTACTAAATTTCAATCGACCCAGCCTGTTGCCAACGGTAACCGTTCAGGTGGAATCGTCAACCAATCCGGTCCGAACGTATCCATCGGTCTGAAACATGCTTTCACGCAAATCAAACTTATCATCAAGAAAGGAGATTCATATCCGGGCACAGCAACTAGGGTTACCGAAGTGAAATATACCCGCAAAATGAATACCCTGACAGACAACACCAAAATGAAACTGACTGACGGTACATTTCTAGGGATAACCCTTACAAATGATGCCGCTTACACCTACGATCTGAAATCGGCTACTCAAAATAGTGAAGGATTCGAGCTTACCTCCGACAAGAACAGTAACCTCACAATCACCAATTACGCCCTGCCTTGCGATGCCGCTAAATCGGTCATCAACCTGACCGTCGATGGAAAAGAAATGACTATCGAATATACTGGAGACCCTCAATGGAATGCAGGAAAGATATACACCTACGCAGTAACGATCAACGGTACCGGCCTCGCTTTTTCGGGTGTCTCGGTAGTCGATTGGGACGACGACGGTAATAATAACAGTTCAAGTGGAACCCTGTAAAACAATCAGATCATGAGAAAACAAGACAATATAAAAAGCCTTTTTACGGCATTACAAAGAGCCGCTATCACCGGTATCGTCCCTATCATCGGAAACAGCCTGGTCGCAGCATTTTTATTCACCGCCTGTTCGTCCGATGAATGGCAGGCTGACAACGACCGTGTACTTCTCTCTCCCCAAATACAGGTAGGAGAGAGCACCACCCGTTCGGTTATAAGCGGAACGGCAGCCAATCCGGATGGAAATGGGAATCTGATCAATCAGGTTCAATTGTATATAACCCGCGACGAAGACGATCATACGGTCTATCCGGGCTTAAGCGAAAGCAAGGGGCTGGCTACTTTTACATTGGGAGCTAGTAACGACTGGACGAGTGACCCAAAGGTCAGCCTTTCCAGTGATATGGCACGTATTTTTGCCTTTTATCCACCGATAGCAGCAGGCAGTGTAGATGCCAATTTTATAGCTTCCACCGCTGATGAAAA
Organism: Parabacteroides chongii; assembly: GCF_029581355.1. NCBI lineage: Bacteria > Pseudomonadati > Bacteroidota > Bacteroidia > Bacteroidales > Tannerellaceae > Parabacteroides > Parabacteroides chongii. The sequence goes on from NZ_CP120849.1 coordinate 4,456,644, forward strand.
GCATAAAATAAAGGTCAGCATACCTGCCGACCAGACTTTCGACGGCACAACTGCCTGGGGATGCAGTACAACCGACTATCTGTACGGCTCGTCTTCTTCCACCAAAGGAGATGCCAAACCGATCACCGCCAACAATGGCAATGGGGATGCCACGGGTCCGAAACCCTTTTCCCCCGAAATATCCATGCAACATGCCTTGTCGCTCCTGGTCTTTTACCTGGAGAGCAAATCGGGACGTGATGTGGATAACACATACGATTATGTAAAGGAAATACGCCTGTCGACAACAGATGTTACTCATAAGTTCCGTATCTCCGGAAGCGCTAACGATCAATGTACCATGCTCATCAACGACGGTACACTGGCATTGACAACAAGCTCGTTATTGAAGTTCAAGGCAACGACTGCGGCTACCGGTGGAACCACCACCACCGCCCAGTTATGCGGCAAAGCAGGTTCTCCCGCATTAGTCGCCTACGGCTTGGTAGCTCCTTTGACGGCAGCTCCTTCCGACCTGACACTGACTGTTGTGCTGGATAAGAAAGATGAAACCACCGACATGAAGCGTGAATTATCCCTCACATTCGGTACTTCGGGTAACGCCCCGAAACTCTGGAAGAAAGGGAACCGCTATAAATACAACCTCACACTGACTGACCGCGACATCGCCATTAAAAGTACGTCGATCACCGAATGGCCGGATGGTTGGAGCGGAAGTAGTAACGATAAGGGTGACGGTTCGCTCAAACCCGATGGTTTCTAATCCATTCGGGTCGAGTAACCACCCAATAATCAGCAATAACATAAAAAATAAATAATATGAAAACAGTAAACTTACAAATCCGGACAGTCCGGCTGGCAGGTCTTTTCTGCCTGCTCCTGGCGTGGACTGCCTGTTCGGATGAGACGACGATCGACCCTCCCGCAGAGGATACCCCTATCATGATAAGGGCGGAGATCTGCACATCCGATGCCGATACCCGGGCAGACGGGGGAGAGACGACGGAGACGGTAGCCGATGATCCGGCAAATGTCTACGATCGCAGTAGCTTTATAGCGAATGACAAGATCCGTGTGACGCGTACCAACCCCAGTGACTCCAAGGATTATCTGTTGGGAGCAGATGGAAAATGGGCTGTCGTCGGTACTGCACCGCTCACCTTGCGTATCGGGGCAAACTATGAAGCAGCTTTCCCCCATGATTACAAAAGCATTCAAAAGGATCAATCAACGCAGGCGAATTATCTGGCAAGCAACCTGCTGAAATCACCGGCTGCAACATCTTCTTCCGGTGAATTGAACTTTACGGGAAACAATGCTTTCCTCCATCAGAATACGAAAATCACCCTGGTCTTTACCGGTAAGGCAGGAGCTGACGCAGATGGTGCTGCATTGACCGGCACTTTTTCTGATTTCACGATAACCGGCACCGGCTTATATACAGGAGGTACATCTCCCGAACATATGTCTTTCTATCGTCCGAAGACCAATGTTGCTACCTGGCACGGTATCGTCTATCCCAAAAAAGGAACCGGTACAACCGGTACAGATATCTCGCTGGCACTGACCTATGACAATGTGAAGTATTCAGCGACGATCAAATGCCCTATGGTAGCCGGCAAACATTATCAGTACGATCTGAAGATTGAGAATGACATACTTGTACCTGACGGCATGAAGATAGAAAACTGGCAAAGCGGCGATTCATATACGGGCGGGTTTGATACGGCTCCAAACACTTAATAGTAACACAGTATGAAACAGTATTCAATACAAATAGCAGGTATCATCGGGATATGTTTCCTGATGCTGACAGCCTGTTCAAACGAATCTCCTGCCGATAACACATCGGAGGGAAAGGAGCTGGTCGTATCTGCAGAGATCATCCCTTCGGGTGAGAGTAAAGCCGTGGGAGCAGCTACCAATGGGACGGATAAAGTGTCCTTTGTGAAAGATGATCAGATTCTGATCACTCGGTCAGGAAAGAGTAAGGCATACAAATTGTCTCAGAATAATCAATGGCTCCCGGAAACTGGTGGGGAGGATTTGACTGTTGATGGAACGGAACAGACGTATACGGCTTCATTCCCTCACGATTTTACCAGTATTCTGGAAAAGCAGAATGAAGCAGCTGCCGCGAGTGGAGCTTTGAGCAATTATGAAAAAAGCAACAAGCTGATATCGAAAGTGACAACAGCGAGCAATTATGTACCTTTCAAATTCAGCCATGCTTTTTCAAAGATCACCGTCATTGTCGCCTATAAAAACAAACGAAAGAATGTGAGTGCGAAGTTGGTCGGTAAGAATATACGGACGAGTGAAGCTGCGGCAACAACTGATGAAACGATTAAGATGCTGCGAACCTCGCCTACAGGCGAAACAGCATCGGTAAATCATACATTTATTTGTATCCTCAATCCGGGTACCTCGCGCGGATTTACGCTTACGGTATCCGGACAGGAAGAAAATGGCACAGCTGTCGCGGATGAGATATATACCCAAAAAGGTAAGGAGTTCAAGGCCGGATTCAATTACGTCTATAACTTCTCCTCCAACGATAATCTGATCCTGACGGGTGTCACGGTGGTCGATTTTGACAGTGCCGGAGATGACTACAATGCCGGAAATGCGACCTGATACATGGAATAGTCCGATTACTAACAGTTAATAACAGAATTATATGAAATACATATCAAACAGAAATATCGGCTGGCTTGCCGGCTTTTTGCTGACAGCCTGCCAGTCGGAGGTCGTAACGGTGCCGGACAACGATAACGCGTTGCAGGTGCTTTCCGTCGGTCTGAATCAGGAAGCAGGTACACGGTCGGAGGTGACGACGGATGGAATCAAGCAAATAAATGTGTATACAACGACCGATGCTCATAAAGAGATAACGACTAATACACTGGCAACCTATACAAATGACGGGAATGCCTGGAGTTGTACTGCACCGCCGGAGCTGACGAGCGCGTCGTATAATATTTTCGCTTATTATCCTCCTACGCGAGGAGATGGCGGGGAGGAAGTTACGGTGACGAACAGTTCTACCGGCGAGCATACCATTAAGGTTTATATCTATGCCGAAGATGCATTCGGTAGCCCGAAACAGGATGACTATTTGTATAATTATCAAACAGATAATACGGGAAAATATGAACAAATCACGGCTTCTACGGCTTCCAAGGCGGTCAGTTTCTCGATGAATCATGCCTTGTCGAAAGTAAGTTTCCAGATTACGAAAGATGCATCGGCTACGGAAACGCTGACCTTGACGCAGATAGATATTATCGGGAAGACCAACAGTCTGCAAACCGGAACGGGCGAAATGTATCTGAAAACGGGAGGGCTGGTCGGCCTGCAGTCCAAAGATCAAATCAGCCTGACCGGTTCGGTCGCTTTGCAGAACACACTGACTTCTCCGAGTATTACCGCTTTGGTGGCTCCTATGAGTAAAGAGGAAAAGGTGCTTTCATTCCGTCTGACAGTAATGGTCGATGGGGTGTCGCGCGTCTTCGAGACAGGGACCGTCAAAGATGATGCATCTAACTGGCCCGGTGTGAAGTGGCTGGCGGGAAAGCATTACGTTTATAAGATCAAAGTCAGCAAAATGGGAGGTGTCATCAACGGTGTTTCCGTATATGACTGGCAAAAGGATTCGGACCAGAATACGCAAGTAGGTATTTAATATAGGAGGATCAGACAATGAAAATAAAGCAATTATTTATACAACTAACGTTAGGGATGCTTCTGCTGCTGTCAGCTTGTCAGAACGAAGTGATCCCGGAGCAGACCGGCGATAAGATCGCTTTGTCGTTTAACCTCTATCGGGGGGAACTGACCAAAGCGGCAAACGCTACTTCTTTATTACCCGAAGGCAGTAAGATCCGGGCGTATGCCTATACAAAAGACGCAGTGACAATCAACTCTCCTGTCGGTTACGGCGATTATGTAGTAGATGCCAGCGGTAAAGCCACCGCATTAAAGGAGAACGAGGTAGATAAAGGACTTACGCTCTACCGCGGAAATTACGATATTTACCTGGTATCATACAATGACAAAAACTACGTACCTGAAACCGCAGACGATAATCTGCTCCATGTCTCCAACGGGAACGATTTTATGTACTCTACCCTCAAAGGCATTACGGTCCAGCCAACCTCAGGCGGTAAAAATATGATGTCAGTCGACCTGCCGGAACCGTTTACACGGCTTTGCTCAAACATTATTTTGAAGGTAAAAGCAAGCTCCAATCAACCGGTAACCGTGGAAAGGCTTTGGGTGAACAGTGTTAAAATCAATAAGCTTTCCGGAGATTTACCCTATCAATTAGGGATGACGGAGTGGACAGTAAACGAGGTTTTGGAGTATACCGGTTCTGAGACTTTTGAGACGTTTACTAATAACAGTAAAGACATAGAAGTGTCACCGACGATTTCCCGTGTAAGTGACCCTATCGTTGTTTTACCCTTGAAAGGAATTGCCCCGTTAGAGTTCGATCTTGATTTGGATATTCGGTTTTTGAAAACAGGGACTGGTAGTGTAACAAAAAGTTTTCATTATTATCCTTCCGTGTACAAATCGTTTCTTCCGGGGATGACTTATGAATTTGAATTTACCCTGACATTCTTTGGAGATCTGGAACCAACGGATCTTTCACTAGCTATTTTGGAATATACGACGGTTAAATTCTCAACTGACAATGTCGGTCAATAATAAATGAAAGAAAAAATATGAATAAGATAAAAATACAAACCATTCTATATTTGTTGTTTGGTATATGCTTCTGCAGTTGTGAAAAAGATGGATTGCAGGAAAGTACAAAATCGTCATATATCCTGCTGAGTATGCCGGAATCAATTGATGTAAACACCAAAGGAGATATTTCTGTTCCTAAGTTGGGTGATATAACGATCAGTAATGTTTGGATCATTCAATTTAATGCACAAACATCTAAGTGCGTCAAGGCTCTTTATGCTCCTCAGAGTAAGATAACGCCCTCAGAAAATGAGAATGAAAAAGGTGTGATTGTTAATTTAAAGACGGGAGAAAGTGATAATTCTGATTTAACAAAATTTTCAAACGTGGAGAGCCGCTTTTATGTGATAGCAAACGGAGGTATAAAATTATTAACTGAAACATCATCGGATGCTAATAATATGTATATACTCGAAGGAGATGAATTAGATCAGTTAACAGAAATTATATTAAAAGCAAAAACTATACAGGTCGGAACAGATATTGAAAAACCATTTACTACTGAATCATTATCATTACTGACTTCCGGTCCGGTAATCTATACGCCGAAAGAAGATGGAATAATAAAAGTCAGGACTCAAATGTTCCGGGCCTTTGCAAGAATTAAACTGGAAATTTCTTTTGCCGGCGAAGGTCAGTTTAACTTGTTAAACTCCAAAATTTATAATCTTCCTAAACAGATGGCGATGTATCGGGCCGGTGGCTTAAGCTCGGTAACTTATCCCGAAGCGACAGTAGGGAACAACACGGATGTTCAGAAATATAATATTGCCCCTGGCCCTTTTGATTTAAATATCAGTGATTTGAATACAGGGACACAAATAACGACTAAAACTTTTTATATGGCTGAAAACCTTCGTGGTGTAGGGAAGTCCACAACACAACAGGGAAAGAATAAGAAAGAGAATGGCCCTGCCAGTGAAGCTGCAGACCCTTTGATCGGATGTACTTATATAGAGTTGGAAGGAACCTATAAGTACAGTACCACGCACACCGACGGCGTAAAAGTAAAATATACTTTCTACCTGGGCGGTAACTTTACAAACGATTATAACATAGCACGTGACTATTCTTATGAGCTGACATTCAATATAGCCGGTCCTAACAGTGCCGATGTGCGGGTACAGATTACGGATGGGAATGTGGCTGTTTTTGATGAAGTGCACGTAGTAGATAATATTGAAGTAAATTTTTAAAGTATGAATAAAACGGAGTTTACGAAAAAGCTGGCTTCCCGCTTATCAGTTTCTGTTAAGGAAGCCCAACAGTTCATGAATGTTTATCAGGAGATGTTAGGAGAAGTTATTTTGGACGAGGGCAATATGGTTTGCCAGGGATTCGGAACGTTCTCTTTATGGCAGCAAACGGAAAGGATGGGACGAAATCCCAAAACAGGCACGGAGGTCCTTATCTCCGCCCGTAACAGCATCAAATTCAAACCGGGTAAAGAGTTGCTGGATTTCTTGAACCGAGAGAAAAAATAATGTACCAATTTACCAATATGCCAATTTAGAAAATATTGAACCTACTTTTGGCTTGATCCAAAAGTAGTCAAAAGATCAAGGCTGAACCGGCTTCACTGCTCCGGTGAAAGACTACGCTGAAAAATCCGAAACTCGCTGCGCTCAGACAGCGGATTTTTTAACCGCTTCGTCTTTCCCCTCCGCGGACGTTCACCCGCTTAGGCCTTTCATAGGAAGCAGAGCTTCCTTTAAAGATTGCCGATACCGACACCTAATATAATATAACAGGTGCTTTCAGTTTTAACAAGCTGTATCGGCCATCCCAGGAGAACGCTTTGCGTTCTATGAAAGGCCTCAGCTGGCGAGCGTAAAGCGCAGCAGCCGTAGAGAGCGCCCGGAGCATCCGCTGTTTGAGCGTAGCGAGTTTCGGAGGCGACAGCGAACGCAGGATGCGGAGTAGCGAGGCAGGTGCAGCCTTGAACTTTTGGTTACTTTTCTTTCAAGAGAAAAGTAATATTCAATTTTGATAAATACTGAACTTATTGCTATCTCCATTGGCACATTGGCAAATTAGCATATTAGCACATTATTCTTTTTAAGTCGTCATAAACGGTAACAGTTTGGCTGTTAAAGAGGACAATGCATTCCTCCATTTGCTGCCTAAAGAGGGTTTGACCTCTTTTTCTATTATAGAGGGAGAGACCGTTTTTGGTTCAACAGACTTTTCCTCATGCTTCTCTTCGCTATATTTCTCCTGTTTGCTTTTCCCTGATTTCGGACGGACCAGGTTATCCAGCATAACCTCGGATGCCTTGTCTATTTTCGATTTCGACAATTTTCCCAGGTAGATTTCCGTCGTCTGCAACGACATATGACCGAGTGACTGGCTGATCACACCTATCTCTGAACCGGCTTCCAGCATTAAAGAAGCCCAACTATGACGCATCACATAAGTCGTGAGAGGATAAGGAAGTCTCAGTTCGTCCCCGATATCTTTCAGGTAACTATTCATGCGATGTAACGATGATTGGGCTGTCAGAGTACCTTTCCCTATTAATTTCTCATGCAGGAACGGGAATACCCAGCGGCACTCTTTTCTCTTGTACAACTGCATGATCTGGTGCATTTCCGGCGTGATCTTGACCTGAAGGATTGCCTGGGTCTTGCTACGGTTGTACTGGATATATCCGTTGTGCACATTATCCTGCTCCAATTTATAGGCATCGACAAAACACATGCCCCGCGCATAAAAAAGGAAGAGCGAGAGATGAAGCGCATCCATTTGTTCAGGTTTGCCGGTAAGATCGAGACGCGCCAGCTTTTTGATATCCCGTTGGGGAAGTGCCCGTTTCCGGGTAGACGGAACGGTGATATGAAGTCCCTCAAAAGGGTTACCTGCCGGATCATGATAATGCAAGTCCTTCTTTATGTTATTATAAATCGCTTTCAGGTTACGCAGGTAGAAATCCTGGCTTCCCGGACTAAGCAGATTATTTCCCGATTTTTCGTCTTCCAGCAACCACATGACGAACTCCTGCACCAGCCCGGCAGACAGGTCTGTTATGGTCAGTATCCTCGCTCTACGGCCCAGAAAAGTCGAAAATTTGTTCCATGTACTGCGGTAATTGGCAGCTGTCCGCTCCCTGTCCGCTTCTATTTTCCGTTCGATCAAACGCGCAACACAATCGCGTAACGACGGGTAATAAAATTGTTTTGCTTCTATATTCATTTTAATTGTTTATTTAATAGGGTAAAAATGCAAGAAAAATCAACAAAAACATTTGATATATAGAAACAAAAAAAATGCAGGATAAGTTGATTTACATTGGAAACTAACTTTTTAAACAAAAAGCCCCGGATTTTCGTCCGGGGCTGAAGAATAAGGATTCGTATCCGATTTACCCTACAATATATTTAGCTTTTTTACCGGCAACCCGGTAGATCAGATAAACAATTGCCCATGAAACAGCGAATGCCAATACCGCAGCACACGGAATTTGCAGACATAGCGGAATGCCGATCATACGCATTACGACTACACTCGGACCGGTAAAGAAAAAGTGCACCATATAGACTCCGAAACCACAAAGCGTGAGGTTTGCCAATGCTTTCTGTACAACCGGCGATTTTATATTCACCTTCTTAACCAGCATAAAGATCGGGGCAGTCATCATTACGACATTCAGCGAGTTGTAAGTAAAGAAAAGCTCCAGTTGTTCATCGCTGAACTCCGGCAATCCCGTCATATGCCGGAATCCAAAGAACGTAACGGCGTAGCCGATCACGAACATCGGGATACCGATCGCCAGTATCTTACCGACAGGCCACTCCAGTTTGCGCAGATAATGTCCCAGCATCAGATAACCGTTGAAACCGGCGAAATAATAGAGCATGCCGTATGAGTTCCAGGAACAGGTTCCCCACAGGTACGGTGATACGTATTCATAATAATAGGGAAGAAGCGTTGTTATTCCCCAGGCTGCCAGGAACCACAGCTTGGCTCTGTCGGAGGCTTTCTCCACCCAGGCGGAGAAGATCGGCAGATAGAGATACAGACCGATCAATAGGTAGATGTACCACATATGCACATCCAGCAGAGAAAAATTAAGAGGTATGTCAGCAATGTTTTTCAACGATACACTCAAAGATTGACGAGTGGCTTCTTCGCCGGAGAATGGGAAAAAGTCGAGTATCACATCCGGACTAAATCCTAACAGACCAGTGAACCAGGGGAAAAGATTATACAGGACTGACCAGATCAGGAACGGCCATAATACACGGGGAATACGTTTTTTGTAAAAAACAGAGGCTTCTCCTTTTACCGGCAAAAGCAAGGCTCCGGTAATCATTACAAACAAGGGGACGCAGGGACGGAGAAAGGCCCCATAGGCGGCTCCCCAAAATTTTATTTCCCCGATATTGGCAGGAGCTTCCCCGGGGAAAAAGTTGAAAGGGTCGGCACAATGGCAACATACGACTGTAAACATCGCGACGAATCGCATTACATCCAGCCAGACAATATGGTTGCCGGCATTTGGAAGAGTTTTGTTTTCCATAAGATTAAAATATAAGTTTCTAATTATTTGTTTATTGGCTTTTATTGATTGTGCAGAGCCTCGATCAGCAAGGTGATATTGGCTGTGAACAACCTGACAGAGATCGCCAGCAGGATAATACCGAAGAATTTGCGAATGATGTAGATACCGCCTTTCCCCAGCAAATGTTCCACTTGTTTGGTCATGCGGACAACAAAATAGACCCACAGCATATTCAGTATCAAGGCGACTACGATATTGATATTGGCATATTCGGCCCTGAGTGAAAGCAGTGTGGTGAATGATCCCGCACCCGCCAGCAAAGGGAATACAAGGGGTACCAGCGTGGCTTCTTTGATCGGTCCGTTATTTTTGAATATCTCGATATCCAGTATCATTTCCAGTGATAACAGGAAGATGACAAAAGCGCCTGCCACGGCAAAGGATTCTATATCCACATGAAAAAGTTTCAGTAGAAAGTCTCCGGCATAGAAGAAACCGATCATCAGGATAAAAGAAATGACCGTAGCTTTTAAAGCGTTCACTTCTTTACCTTTTTCCTTTAGATTTATAATGATAGGAATGGAACCGATGATGTCGATTACAGCAAAAAGCACGATAAATGCACTGATCATTTGTTGAAAATTAAATTCTGAAAACATATACGGTCCTCCTTTTTTTAGTTTCTCCCGTGAAGATACTATATTTCAATGAGAAGACGTATCTTTGAATCCGATATTAACAAAAAAGTTATGGGTATAGTAATTGGTATAGACGTAGGAGGGAGCACGACGAAGATCGTCGGCATAGATGGTAAGGAAATCAAAAATCCGATGTTCGTCAGGGCAACCGATCCGGTGACATCTTTATTCGGTGCTTTCGGAAAATATTTGTATGATAACGATATTCCTCTTTCTGCCATTGAGAAAGTGATGCTTACCGGCGTGGGAAGTGCATCTATCAACCAACCTTTGTATGGTTTGCCGACAGCTAAAACGGATGAATTTCTGGCGAACGGGCTGGGAGCACAGTATATGACACAACTGGATAAGCTGATCGTTGTCAGTATGGGAACTGGTACTTCGTTCGTTAAAGTGGACGGAACAAAAATAGAGCATATCGGCGGTATTGGGATCGGCGGCGGAACAGTATTGGGATTATCCCGGTTATTGCTGAAGACACAGGATTTCCATCAGGTGGTCGCCCTTGCTTTAAAAGGTGACATTACGACCATAAACCTGCAGATCAAAGATATTTGTAATATACCTTTACCAGGTTTGCCGCTGGACGCTACTGCCTCTACCTTTGGTAAAGCTGATGCAAATACTTCGCATGAAGATGTTGCTTTGGGTATTATTTATATGGTACTGCAATGTATCGGCCAGTCGGTGATCCTGGCTGCTTTAAACAGTGATATACGCGATTTCGTATTGATTGGGAATCTGACCAAACTGCCTCAGTGCAAGGATATATTTCCCCGTCTTGAAGATATGTACGGCGGCCGTTTCCACATACCTGATTATGCAGAATACCGGACGGCGATCGGGGCGGCACTGACCTATATAAATAAAAGAAATTATCTGCCTATCGGCTGAATAAAAAAGCTCCGGAAAGTTCAAAGTGACTTTCCGGAGCTTCTGTTTTATCCGAAGTAAAGGCCCTGTATCACGCCATTACTTACATATATCTGCCCATTTTTACGCTGTATGTAGATTTTGTTTTCACGTGCCAGCCAGCCGATAGCCATTGTCGTATTTTCGTGGCTTTGGTCGATTCGTCTGCTCAGTTCTGGTATTGTCAATTCTCTTCCTTCATTCAGCACATGCCAGATTTTTCCGGCGTTTTCTCCGATCTTCTCTAGTTCCATAATTATTATTTATTAGATGTAATACATGTCCTCTTTCTATATAAAAACAAAAGAGAACTCTTTCGGTTCATTTTTTCTTTGATTAATCATTTGCAAAGTACACGGATTTGAAAAGAATGGTCAATTCCTATTATTGGGTTTATATGTTCTGTTTTTGCGATTATTATTGTAGAAAAATCAAATATACTATCTTTGAAAATCATTAATCGGTACAATATGGGAGCAAACATACAAATATTTGACATTCCTACGGATTTTATTGCTGGTGACAATATCTCCGGAGATATGCTGAATCGTTACGTGCATTTCTCATGCAAAATGAAAGCTGCGCTCTTTGCTCTATGCGTTAAAGGCTCTGTAAAAGTCACTATCAACTTATCCGAACATAAAATAAAAGAATACGATTTCGTCACATTAACCCCTGATTGCTTTGTGCAGATCAATGAGGTATCGGCGGATGCCCGTTTCTTTTTTGCCTGCTTTTCACAGGAGTTTATGGATAACAATAATCTGATCTTAACGACTATCCGGTTACTTCCCATGCTGGCGGAAGAGCCTGTTATCTGTTTGTCGGAAGATATTTGCCAATTATATATGGATTTGTTCAAGCCTTTGATCCATGCTTATTCTTTTCCTTGTACGCTGGAAAATAAAGATATTATCAAATCCGTATTTACCATTTTCATACAGGGGACAGCCGAGTTATACAAGAACCACGGGAAATGGAAGAACCAGCTGCGCACACGAAGCAAAGAGATGTGCCGGGAGTTTATCAAACTAGTCATGTCGCATTATACAACACAGCGCAATGTCGCTTTTTATGCGGAGCAACTCGGGGTTACTGTTTCACACTTCTGTTCGACTATCAAGAAAGAAACAGGAAAAACGGCTTTGGGCATTATAACGGCGATCGTACTGATGGATATCAAGGCACAACTCAAATCGACCGAACTTCCCATCAAGGAGATTGCTTTCTCGTTAGGATTCAACAATATGTCTTTCTTCAACCGGTATTTCAAGCGGCATACGGGCATGACTCCCCAGGAGTATCGTAATAGTTAGTCATTGGGACTTTAGTAACCGGAGGAAATCATCTTTGTAACTGGTAGAAACTTCTATTTCCGTATTATCGTCCAGCACGACATAGCCACCGGAGCTTTTATGATAAGATTTGATGCAATGAAAATTGATAATATGCGATTTGTGTACACGGACAAACGGGAACGGGAGTATTTCACTGAAGTATTTCAGGAAACGGCAAACCATCTTCTTACTTTTGTCTTTCAAATAGATATCGGTAAAGTTTCCGTTTCCCTGTAACCGGATAATATCTTCCATCCGGATCACTTCAAAACCTTCGAGGGTAGGAAGTATGACCTGGCGTTTTTCCGGTTTAGGTTCATGCAGGTTTTCGACCAGGATCTTGTTCCGGTTGAATATCTCTCTGTTTATGATATGTTGCTGCACCTTATTTACGGCGAGTATCAGTTCTTCGATGCTGACAGGTTTCAGCAGATAGTAGGCGGCACTTTGGTTGAGTGCGCGAAGTGAATATTCGGAAAAAGCTGTGACAAAGATTGTTTCGAAATACAAATCCCTGCAACCTTCCAGCACATCGAACGCGTTGCCGTAGGGCATTTCAACATCAAGAAAAACCAATTGAGGTTCCAGCTCGTGGAGTAGAGGAACGGCTGATTTACAATCGTGGGCTTCACCGATCACTTCGACAGCCGGACAATATTTTGCCAGGTAGTTCTTCAGTGCTTCACGGGCAGCCGATTCGTCTTCAACGATTACACTTCTTATTTTTTGCAGCATTTCCATATCAGCATTCTATATCGATCATTCAACAATTTAACTGATTTCACTCAGGCAAAGATAATATAATCAGTCATAAAAAATCCCTTGTCTCAGCACAAATGTCTGAGACAAGGGATTGGGATGTTTTATCTAAAATCATTTAGAATTTGCACATATTTAAGTCCTGGTCGACCAGTATGCCGTCGATGGCTTTCAGGTTAAATTTGACTTTACGTTTTGCTTTCAGCTTCAGAATGAACAAGTCGGAAGTGCCTTCCAGTGTTTCCTTGTCGCCCAGATTGACGAAAGTAGGATACAGGGCTTTTTGGCCGCTGGTATGCAAACGGTCGTAAGTCAGGTTTTCCATCGCTTTCAGGTTTAGCGGTTCTACGCCGATAAATTCGTAATCCTGCTGGTCGTAAGGTAAAGCGAAGCTTAATGCGTTGACAGCTTTCAAGTCTGTACCTTTTACCTTTACTTCAACGATTTCGTCTTTGTTGTAGTTCTGCTTCGGAGTACTGAGTTCGATTGTTCCGGCTACTTTTTCCGTTCCCTGTTCTTCGATACCGCCATCCAGCTGGGTTGCGACAACCGAAATATCATATGCATCGATCAAACCGTTCTGGTTGATATCGCCTGCACTTACATAATCGAAATCGCTGTCGCCTTTGCGCAGACCGGTATAGTTCATGTAAGAAGTCAGGTCGTTGCTGTCGATCTTCTTGTCGTTGTTGATGTCACCCGGCAGATAGCTTTCTGTTCCCGGAACTTTGAATACATACAATTCGCGTCCTGAACCGTAATTGCCTACACCTTCCGTTATATTTAGCTTGATGTAGCGTGCTTTCGGTTTATCCTTGAATTCGAAAATCTTCACATCGCCGTTGCGTTCAAACTTGAAGGAGTCGACCGGTGTCCAGTTTTCTTTATCCATACTATAAGAAACGAAGCCTCTCAGCATAGTACCGTTGCCGCCGTCCTGACGGGACAGATAATGGAACTTATCTAGTTGGTTGACTGTACGCAGGTCGATGATCATATCGAACGGTATAGCATTTTTGCGATATTTCGTATGGAACATATCACCCAGTTCTGCAAAGTCGAACAGACGGAATATTTCAAAGCCGTCCTGCTCTTCTGCCGTCACTTCACCGCGGATACCCTTAATGGCAAATTCAAGCGGGTTGGATTTTGTCTTTACACCGAAAGAAGCCCAGTCAGAATAACCGTCTTTGTTAACCGAACGGATCTTGAATGTGTAATCTGTTTCAGCATTCAGTCCGTCAAACAATAGTTCTGTATTCTTGATAGTCGTATACAGCATATCGTTGAACTCGATTTCGTAGAAGTCAGCACCTGTCACTTTATTCCAGGTCGGTTTCAATGTGTAGGCTTCCCTGTTTTCTTCCGTTACCTGTGCAGTAGGAGCGGTCAGGGTTCCGGTTGAAACACGGTGGCTGTCACCCATATCGAATTTATAACCTTCGAAAGTAACTGTTGTCGTATTTTCCGTAATATCCGTGGCGGCTAGTTTAACCAGCAACTGAGGATTTTTGGTAATCGTAACCTTTTCAAAATCGCTTCCTTTCGTGGCGAACTTGTTCAAGTTAGGAGTAGCGTCGTAGAAATAAACGTTTTCACCTTTCAGATATTCGTCCATAGAACGGGCTTCTGTCAGTTTTACTTTGTCTTTGCCTACTTTTGCTGCGACTTTTTTCGGCATTTCGGAAACATTGAAACGCAGCTCTGTCGCTTTATCTTTTACAAAGCCGTTGAAGTATCCGGTAGCCGGCTGGATCGTGACAGTTACGTTATTCTTATTACCCACTTCCGATTCGATCAGTGTCGTTACACCTTCACCTTTCAGATAGGCCTGTGTGATACCATCATCGTCATATTCGGTAAATGAACTGTAACCATCCGGATAGATTTCGTAGATACGCAGATTCTTATTGATTTCCGCCACGTTGTTGTTCGGGTTTGTCATCGGGATGATAGCACCGCTTTTTACAAATACCGGCAGTTTCCACAGTGGAGAAGCGAAGTTATTGATCACACAGTTGCCTGCATATTTTTCTCCGGTGAAATAGTCAACCCAGGTACCTTCGGGCAGATAGATTCCGTCGCGGATATCATTTCCTTTCTCGTCAGCCTGTGTTTCCTGGTAGATAGGAGCCACCAGGAAGTACGGTCCGTACATGAACTGGTATTCTGTTGCCTTACCATACGTATAAGGATTCGGATATTCAAGGAACATTGCACGGATCATCGGCTTACCGTCCACCGCTTCTTTAGCGATACTGTAGGCGTAAGGCATCAGTTCGGACTTCAGTTTCAGATACCAGCGGTTGATGGAGGTAGCCGGTTCGCCGAGGGCATGCGGATATTTCTCGTTAGCCCCCCAGCCGTCCATGTTTAACTCCATTGGTGTCCATGTCTTCCACTGGAAATCACGGGTATTCATCGCCAGGTTTTTGCCACCGAAGATACCGTCCATATCAGATGTGATATTCGGTTGCCCGGACAATCCGGAACCGATGTATGTCGGGATATGGAAGCGGATATATTCCCACTGGCCGCCTGTCTGGTCGCCCGACCAGATGCCGGCATATCGTTGTGTTCCGGCCCAGCCGTCCAAAGAGATAATGAAAGGACGGGCGTCATTTCCGTAATAAGGCATGATGTGGCCTACATCGGCTACACCATTCAGGCCGAATGAATAACCGGCACCAACCCATGCCACGTCTGTTTTCAGTACACGGACACCGGCATCACGAACCTCTTTTACGATATCGCGCTGCAGCAGGGCACTGACTTCTGGTTTCGGATGCAAGTCCGATTGTGTCCAGAGTCCGATTTCCACACCGTTCTTATGGGCATAATCAGCCAGGCTCTTCAGGTTTTGAATATTTCCGTCCAGGGTTTCCGTCTGTCCGTATCCGGCACCGTAACCGTCGTTAGGTAACAACCAGCCAAGCGGCATATCCTGATTTTTATAGCGGTCGATCACGGCACGGGCGGAGAACTGGTAGTTATTCTTTTCTCCGTTCAATGATTCTTTGATACCACCGTTATCTTTTTGACTTTCTTTATAACGTTTACCGTCTTCGAACAGGATTCCCTTTTCGTCTTCCACCCAATAGTCGCGGTTGTAGGCATTCAGATGTCCCTGGTAGAAACCGAACTTCGGCAATAAGACGGGATTACCTGTCAGCTGGTAGAAGTCGTTCAGCAGAGGCACTGCACCATCGCTGACCATACAGAATGCGTCCAGATAATCGGTATCATGAGAAAGTATTACGCTGCCTTTTTCAGCTGCACCAAAATCATATTTACCTTGTTTGAAAGTATACCACATGAAACCGTAACCGTTGGTTGACCAATAATAAGGAGTAGGAGAGGCAACTCCGCCGTCTGTCCAGCTGTTCTGATTTTCGATGGCTATCGCTTTTCCTTTGTGAGAGAAACGTCCGTTCTGCACACCGCCGCCATAAAAGTATTCACCCGGATTTTCTTTCAAGGTAAGGATTGTTTTTCCTTTGTCATAAAGAACCGGTTTTACTTCCTCGAATGCTACTTTGTCAGTAACCAGATTGATTACTTTCAGCAGGGAGGTGCTTTTATCCAGTTCCAGTCTTATCCTATTAGTGCTGATAGAAATAGTGTTGTTATCTTCTTTCAGCGTCAGTGGAGAGAGGTTTCTTCTGGGGTTGTCGACCAGGATCTGTGCTTCCGGTTTGGCTTCCGGGTCACGGAGGATTCCGCCGTTGACATCCTGAAACATTCTGAAGATGTTTTCCCCGTAAAAATCATAGGTTACTCTCTGATTGTCGGAGAACAGAACTTCTACTGTCGTGGGATTGATCTGTTTTACACCGACAATTGTTTTACCCTGCTGCATTTCCATACATACATTGTCGGCTTTTTGCATGGCCTGCATGGGTAATGGTGAAAACAAAGGAAAGGCAAGAGCGAGTATGAGCACTTTCTTTTGCTTCATTTTTCTAATAGTGTCATTCATGTTTGTCTGTTTTAACGAATAAATGATTTAAGCAACAAACTTACTGGTTATTATTTTCATGAGCAAAAAATAATAAATATATCGAATAATAAAAATAAAAGATGCAATCAGACAATAAGGGGGAAGCGAAGCAGGACGATTACACCGGTGCCGTTTTCACTGTTTTCTTTTTCGGTTATTTCGATTGTTATGTGCATATTGTACAAACTATTCAACAGGTTGATCCGTTCGCGGGTATTGGTCAGCCCGCGTGAATGATGTTCTTTCTGATGACGGGTTTTAAGTTCGTTACTTTTTTTCAAGCCGATGCCGTTGTCTTCAATTTTGACACAAAGACTGTTACTTTCCGATTTGACGGACAGGCGTAATAATCCGCCGGATTCCTTATAGCGTAGCCCGTGCCATACTGCATTTTCCAATTGCGGTTGTATCAGCATATTAGGAATGGAAATATGATCGGGGTCGAGCGATTCGTCCACGTCTATTTCATAGACAAACTTATCGCTGAAACGCATGTGTTCCAGGTCCAGGTATTCTTTCAACTGTTCCAGTTCCGTCGAAAGAGGGGTGAAATCTTTGTTAGAGTTTTCCAGTATGTTTCGCATCAAGCGGGAATAGGAGGAAAGGTATTTGTTTGCTTCCAGCTCATTGTTTTGGGCTATGAACTGATTTACACTATTCAAGCTGTTGAAGATGAAATGGGGATTCATCTCACGGCGTAACGACTGAAGGGCGATCTTTTTGTTTTTTCGGCGAATGGAATACCAGGCTTTTACCGTGAATATGAGAAAGACAAGGATCAAGACAATCGAACCGATCAGGACATAGTTGAATGTGTTTTTCTTTCTGATCAGTTCATCTTTAAGAATACGTTCCTTCTCCAACTGGGCGATCCGTGCCTCGTGTGCCTGAAAGAATTTCTGATCGATCAGTGTGCTGTCCGACTTGACCAGCGGTTCCAGATTCTCTATAAAGCCGGCATACAGGTCCAGCGCTTTCCGGGGCTGGTTGTCTTTCCTGTATTGATCGACCAGCTGTTCCAGGCTTTTCTTCGCTTCCATGGTGTGCCCTTCTTTTAATGCCATGTCGTAGGATTGCTGGAGGGAGGCTATTGCTTTAACCTTTTGGCTGTCGGCGGCATAGACTTTGGCTATTTCCCGTTGGACTTTGATGGTCTCCACCGGTTTGTCTTTCACTTCATCTAATATGCTGTTTAAGTTGCTTAGGGCGGCTTCCTTATTATTCATGGTCAAGTTTACATTTGCCATCTGGTGGAAAGCGGCGACACGGTCCACCTGCTGTTCCGGCTTGTTGGAGGCGTTCAGTAATTTTATATTGCTCTTGATATAAGGTGATTGAGCTATCGGATCGGATATATTCTTTAACCGATTGACATCATTATTGTTCAACTCCCTGAACTCTTTATTCCGTGATAAATGAGCAGCACTGGCGTAACTAAGAATGGCGGCATCTATCTTTCCCAATGTCTCCTGGATGCGGCCGATCTCCCGGTCTGCACGGGCTATTTTCTCTTTATCTTTCAGCTTTTCATATAGTTTTCTGGCATTGAGAAGGTAGTTTTCCGCTTTTTCATATTCTCCTTGTACGGTCAGTGTCTTTGCCAGTTCTTCATAATCACTTGCTAGCAATTCATCCGATTTACCACTTTCAAGCGAAGTGGATAGTTTCATGACGGCGCTTTTCGTACTTTTTTTCGACACAGAAGGTATTGAATCCTGCGCTGTTATAGTCACAGAAAGGCTACCAAGTACCCATATTGTCAGATATATGATCAGTCTGTTCATTGAATGTTTTATTGAGATTGTAAAGTAAGCATATGTAAAACATTTATATCCTATATTTCACCAACTCAAAACGCCGGTTCACCCATTCTTCCCGGAATCTTAATTTCTAACATCTTATTTTTGAGCCATAAACCTATTAAAAAAAATCCGAATATGAAAAGAATTATTCTACTATGCATCTTATTTACTGCATTGACAACGGCCATAGGCTGTATGTTGGAGGCGAGAAACACGACGGCATCGGCAGAGCCAGCCTGTACTCCGGTTGTAAATGAAGTGTCTGCCAAAAAGACAAAAATACAAGTGGCTATCCTGTTGGATACTTCCGGCAGTATGCAGGGATTAATTGAACAGGCTAAGTCCCGTTTGTGGAATATCGTGAATACACTCACCACGCTGAAATATAATGGTGAAGCGCCGGATATTGAAATAGCGTTATATGAATATGGCAGTTATAAACGGTATGATGGCGATTATATACGCCGGATCACTCCTTTGACAGCGGATCTTGATCTGATCTCGAAAGAGCTGTTTGCTTTGACGACCAACGGTAGTGAGGAATATTGCGGTACGGTTATCCAACGTGCTGTGAATGAATTGGAGTGGGGGAATAGTAAGGCTGATATGAAGCTGATCTATATAGCTGGAAATGAAGAGTTCACCCAGGGAAATATTTCCTATAAAACGGCAATAGCCAATGCACTTAAAAAAGATATTTTTGTTAATACGATCCATTGTGGCAGTGAAGATGTCGGTATAGGTGATTTCTGGCAGGATGCAGCATTAAGGGGTAATGGCAAGTTTTTCAATATAGATGCGAACGCAACGGTCAGAGCGATCAAAACACCTTTCGATCCGCAGATCATTTTATGCAATGAAAAGCTGAATGACACGTATATCGGTTATGGTATAGTTGGAAAAGAACGTAAAATGAATCAGACCGTTCAGGATAGAAATGCCGGTTCTATTTCTTCTGCCAACTATACGGAACGGGCTGTCAGTAAATCCAAAGCTGTTTATAAAAACACTTCCTGGGACCTGGTCGATAAGGTGAAAGAAGACAAAGATGCTTTGTCACGTATAAAAAAAGAGGAGTTACCAGAGGAATTACGGAACAAATCTCCGGAAGAACTGAAAACATTCATCAAGCAGAAAGAGGAGGAGAGAACTTTAATTCAGAAAGAAATCAATGAATTGGCTGTTAAACGTCAGATTTATATAGATGAACAACTGAAAAAGGAAGGAGAAAACAAAGGGGATGATCTGGGAAAGGCTATTACGGAATCCGTTCTTGCCGTAGCAAAAATAAAAGGATATACGGCTGAATAATACCCTTTGCCTATTTGGAATAAAGACTTTAGTTTATAATGGAAAAGCCTTGCAGTTTCTGATGTATAACCATCCGCGATAGCAGATAAGGCAATAAAAAATAGCCGTCCAGTTTATTTGGACGGCTATTTTTGCGTATGTATCCAACGATCAGGCAGTAAATCGCGATATTTTTCTATGGGAGTGTTTGGTGCCCATGCAGCACATTTGTCAATGATGTCACAGAAGTAATCAAACACATAAACTCCACATCGGTGACATGTTATTGCCAACGAGTGATACAATGGCAGCTTCGGCTCCTGTGTGGGAGCCTATTGTAAGCCTGCGGCGCGTCAGGGATATGTAGCGATTGATCCGCTCCACTTCATTGTTGTCAAGTCGATATGTCGGTGATGCAAAAATCAACGGTATCTCATGCCATTGTTTAAGAGCGTGATTAGTAGCTGCGAGCAAAGGGTCATCGGGTGGTATGCCAGTACGGTCTTTTACAGCAATTAGCCTCATGTAGATTTTCTCAAGTATCACCTTTGAGTATCGCTGTCTCCACTGAATGTGTGTGTTCTCTGTCCATCCATCTTTACCGATGCGATGCATGTGCTCAAAGTGATACAGCAAACCAAAGAGTTTTGCTATTTCCTGAGCTTGACTATTATCCTTTATATCAAGAAACTTGCGCTTTATATGCTGAAGACATGGCAGTCGTTTTATTCCGGTCATCTCACCGATGCCGATATTGCGATAGCCAGAGTAATAATCGCATTGAAAGGCTCCTTTGAAGCCCTTAATCTGGCGTTCAAACACCTCAGCACTGCGTGAGCCGTCATCATAAAAGAAGAAAACAAGACCTGTGGTCATACCGACGAATACCCATATATATCCTTTTTTGATTTTCTTTCCCGATGGAGTAGCTACCTGAAGTCGCACTTTTTGATATGTTTCATCACCACAGATATAATTGTCATCAAGTATGGCTTTAGCAAGAGCCTTATACAGATTTTCCAGTTGCACCTTTGTCTTGCTGACAAGTTTCTGTGCGGTACCCTTGTCAAGATCAAAGCCGTGTGCACGGAAGTATTCGACTGCATTCTCAAGTGGCATTCCATGTAGATAGCGCAGTTCCGCGAGTCCGGCTATAAAAGATGCCGTATACTGAGAGTTGAAAAGAGGCGCTACAGGTGCCATTCCTTTGAAGACCTTGTCATCCTGAACATACTTCTTTATCTTGTATATTTTCTTGATAAAGCGTGTTGGTATCATTTCATACCGTACCACCTCACATGTTCCGATAAATGTAGCCAACTCAGCTCTGAAGTCAGGAGTGTCAGGCTCAACCTCGATAATTTCAACCTTACACTCCGGATGAGTTTTTCTTTTAGCACCATTATTAGTCCGTTTTCTTTGAGGCTTCTGCTCTGTCTGCCCGGCAACAGCTTCTATCGGTTTTGCCTGCATTTCAGAGGATGAACCTTGTAAACGCTGCACCGCTTTACGTGCAGCCTTCTCTTTGCTTAGTTCTGCACCTTTTCCTTTGACCACATCCTCCAGCGAGATTATCTGTTTGCGCAGTTCTTCTACGGTTGCAATCAGTTTTTCATTTGCTAAAGTAAGCGAACTGATTAGAACTCAGTGCCACATCTAACTTCCCTTGAAGAAAGTCGATTTGGCGTTGTAACAGTTCTATCAGTTCATCTTTTTTCATACTCTAAAGATATGAAAAATATCTGATACAGGCAACTTTAATAGGTGTTATTATTGCTGATTGTCAATACATTAAATACTATTTAACGGCCATTCTGAAGCGACTTTCGACTGTAACCTTTACAGGCGTCAGACCTCTCATCAACATATAAAAATCGTCCCACTGAAGCCGGCGAACACTCGTATCATCTTTTTGGCGACTTCTCTGAAATGCCCTTGCGACAATCTTTTAGTGTACATTAAAAATCCATCGCCATCCCATCTTAAAGCCTTCATGGTCTTGCGGTCACGTGAGAAAAACACATAAACATCACCTGAGGCAGGTGAATGGCCTTTCCATGACCACACCTTTTGTGTCAGTCCGCGTATACCATAACGCATTGATACCGGAGATGGGCATACCCATAATCGCAAACCCTGTTCAAGCCCCCACATAACCTGCCTCCTTTCTTGTCCTGTCGGCAAACTTTGCTATAACATCAATATCTGTGTCAGAGGGAAAACTGACAGTTACGTGTCCATCCACTTTCACTGTTATAACACGGTCAAGGGTGGAGGGAAGAAAACCTGCTTCTTCAAAGATAATGTCTTCAAAAGGTACTTCCTGGTATTGTTCTCGTTTATGCCCTATCGGTTCCGAGTATCCGGGCAAACCGACAACCTTTAGTTTGTGGGAGTTAAGATAATTGTGTATTTGCTTACGGGTTACTCCATGTTTGTCACAAAAACTTTGGAATGTTCCCGGTTGTTTTCCTTCAGCACACAGTTCTTTAAAATCATCGTAAATTTGAGAGTAAAGGAGGCCTTTCCCTGTTAGTCTTCTATATCCTGTAATAGTTTGTACCTGTTGGAATTCACCCTTGAGAACAATTGGCATTTGACATTGAGACACCCCATGTTCCCGACAATAATCACTAAATGAACCTGGTTGCTTTCCTGAAGCACATAGTTCTTTAAAAGCAGAAAAAACCTGCCTGTAGAGTTTAACTTTATCCATAATTTTATTTTTATGGCAAGGTTAATATTTCTACAGGCAGGCTACAATACGCTATCGCGGATGGTTATACATTACAAACTGCAAGGCTTTTATCTTTTTTGTGACGTTTCAGTTAAAAAGGATGAACTTATCCGATCAACTGGACGCTACGTTTGATAAACTGGCTTAATGCCTCGCCTTTCAGCATGCCGTTGGCGAGCAGAGCCAGGTCGATCAACTGGCTGACCAACTTGTTGCCAGCAGCATATTCGGCCAGGATGGCATTACGCTGTGAAACCAGTTCGTCGATCTTATGATTCGTATTCGTCATGTCTTCTTTTTCTTCAGAAGTGATCTCTTCTTCTTTCTTGTTGTTTTGAGCATCACGAAGATCTGATTGACGAGCTTTCCAACCTTTCAGATCTGCCAGGATCGGTTTCAGCCTTTCTTCACAGTTCTGTTCTTCGTCCGAAAGTACTTTCTTAACCAGTTCGTGATCCGTATTCAGTACCAGGTTGTAGTTGTCAGGCATTTCGCCATAGAATGACATACCCGGCTGCATAGCAGACATTTCACGCATACGGCGCATATATTCGCTCTGTGTCAGCATGACAGGATTTGAATTTTCACCCAATGCTTCGAAAGTAACGATAAAGTCTGTCTTTTCTATCTTCGGCAACTGACTCTTGAACATTTCCTGCAAGGCATTCTTCTGATCTTCATCCAATGTTACCTGACCAACATTCTCTTTACGGATCAGATTGTCGATCGTATCGCTGTCTACACGGACGAAACGAGTCTTTTCAAACTTCTGTTCCATCTGGCTGATGGCATGCACATCCAGCTGACCGTCCATGATCAATACGCTGTATGCTTTATCTTTAGCAGCCTGGATATAACTGTACTGGTCGTTTACATTCGTTGTGTACAGGTAGATCAGGTTGCCGTCCTTGTCCGTCTGATTCGTTTCAACCAGTGCTTTGTATTCTTCGAATGTGTAGTATTTGCCGTCCACGTCTTTCAGAAGAGCAAATTTGGCAGCACGGTCATAGAACTTTTCGTCGCTCAACATACCATACTGGATGAATAACTTCAGACTATCCCATTTTTCTTCAAACTGAGGACGGTCGTTCTTGAAGATTTCTTCCAGGCGGTCGGCCACCTTCTTGGTGATGTGGTTGGATATCTTCTTCACATTCTGATCGCTCTGCAGATAAGAACGGGAAACGTTCAGAGGAATGTCCGGAGAATCAAGTACACCATGCAACAGTGTCAGGAACTCAGGAACGATACCTTCTACGGAGTCGGTTACGAACACCTGGTTACTGTAGAGCTGTATCTTATTGCGATGCAGGTCGAGATTGCTCTTGATACGCGGGAAATACAGGATACCTGTCAGGTTGAACGGATAGTCTACATTCAGATGAATCCAGAACAGAGGTTCTTCTGACATAGGATAAAGGTCACGGTAGAATTTCTTATAATCTTCATCGGTCATATCGGTCGGTTTGCGAACCCATGCCGGTGTGATCTCGTTAATGATATTGTCTTCGTCAGTATCGACATATTTACCGTCTTTCCATTCCTGTTTTTTACCGAATGCAATAGGAACCGGAAGGAACCGGCAGTATTTTGTCAGCAAGCCGTTGATCTTGTCTTTATTCAGGAAGTCTTTGTTTTCATCATCGATATACAGGATGATATCTGTTCCGCGATCGTCTTTTTGTGTTTCTTCCAATGTATACTCAGGTGTACCGTCGCAACTCCATTTCATAGGAACAGCACCTTCTTTATAAGATTTGGTGACAATCTCCACTTTCTTTGAAACCATGAAAGAAGAATAGAAACCCAGACCGAAATGTCCGATGATAGCTGCTGCATCATTCTTGTATTTCTCTACGAACTCTTCAGCACCAGAGAAAGCAATCTGGTTAATATATTTGTCGATCTCTTCAGCGGTCATACCGATACCACGGTCGGAAATCTTGATGATCTTGTCGTCGAAACTTACATGGACTGCCAAATCTCCCAGCTCGCCTTTGAATTCTCCGACAGATGCCAGTGTTTTTAATTTCTGAGTAGCATCGACAGCATTTGACACTAATTCACGAAGAAAGATTTCGTGGTCACTATACAAAAACTTTTTAATGATAGGGAAGATGTTCTCGCTTGTAACACCTATGTTTCCTTGTTTAGCCATTTTATTTATATTTTTATGTTATACTATTCGTTTGACGTTACGATATAAACAAAAAAAATGCCAGATAGGTTCTATCTGACATTTTGACTTTATTACCGGAAGAAACGGCTTATTCCTGTTCCTTCTTTTCTACGGATGTTACTATTTTCTGTTCTTCTTTGTTGAAGTCTACAACGATCTTGTCGCCTTCACCTACAGAAGCACGGATGATCAGTTCTGCCATTTCATCTTCCAGGTATTTCTGGATAGCACGTTTCAGTGGACGGGCACCGAACTGTACATCGTAGCCTTTCGTTGCGATGAAGTCTTTTGCCTCATCGGTAAGAACCAATTCGTAACCCAGACCACAAACACGTTTGTAAAGTCCCTGTAACTCAATATCGATGATCTTGTGGATTGCATCTTTATCAAGCTGGTCGAACATGATGATGTCGTCGACACGATTCAAGAATTCCGGAGCGAACGCCTTGTTCAACGCTTTCTGAATTACGCTGCGTGAGAAATCCTTATCCGGTTCACCGGCAGCCTGCGAACTGAATCCGACACCACGACCGAAGTCTTTCAACTGACGTGTTCCGATATTGGAAGTCATGATCAGAATAGTGTTCTTAAAGTCGATCCGTCTGCCAAGACTGTCAGTCAAGCGACCTTCGTCGAGTACCTGCAACAACAGGTTGAATACATCGGGATGCGCTTTTTCGATCTCATCCAGCAATACGACAGAGTAGGGTTTACGACGAACTTTTTCTGTTAACTGACCACCTTCTTCATAACCTACGTATCCCGGAGGTGCACCGATCAGGCGGGAAACCGCGAACTTTTCAAGATATTCACTCATGTCGATACGAACCAAAGCATCTGCCGAGTCAAACAGGTATTCTGCTAACTTCTTGGCAAGGTGAGTTTTACCTACACCTGTCGGACCTAAGAACATAAAGGTACCGATCGGCTTGTTCGGATCTTTCAGACCGACACGGTTACGCTGGATCGCTTTTACGATCTTCTGAACGGCATCGTCCTGGCCGACTACCTGCTTTTTCAGGTTCTCTGCCATTTCCAGCAGTTTCAGGTTTTCAGCTTTAGCGATACGCTGAACGGGAACGCCTGACATCATGGCTACTACTTCGGCAACTTTGTCTTCATCCACTGTTTCGCGGTGCTCCTGCAATTCCTGTTCCCATTTGGCTTTTGCGGCTTCCAACTGCAGCAGATATTGACGCTCTTTATCACGGAAACTTGCGGCCAGTTCGAAATTCTGAGACTTCACGGCTGCCAGTTTTTCTGTTTTTGTATCTTCTATCTTTGCTTCCAGTTCTTCGATGCTTTTCGGAACGGTGATATTAGATATATGTACGCGAGAACCTGCCTCATCCAGGGCGTCGATCGCTTTATCCGGGAAGTTACGGTCGCTGATATAGCGCTCTGTCAGCTTTACACAAGCATCGAGGGCTTCGTCAGTATAGATCACATTGTGATGTTCTTCGTAACGCGGTTTAATATTTTTCAATATCTGCAATGTCTCTTCGGCTGTTGTCGGGTCGACGATCACCTTTTGGAAACGACGTTCCAAAGCTCCGTCTTTCTCGATGTTCTTACGATACTCATCCAAAGTCGTAGCGCCGATACATTGTATTTCACCACGTGCCAGGGCCGGTTTCAGCATGTTGGCCGCATCCATAGAGCCGGAAGCCGATCCTGCACCTACGATCGTATGGATCTCATCGATGAACAGGATGATGTTCGGGTTCTTCGAAAGTTCGTTCAGGATGGCTTTGATGCGTTCCTCAAACTGTCCGCGGTATTTTGTTCCGGCTACGATAGAAGCCATGTCCAGGCTGATCACGCGCTTGTCGAACAATACCCGTGATACCTTTCGCTGGATAATACGTAGGGCAAGTCCTTCTACGATAGCAGATTTACCAACTCCCGGTTCACCGATCAGTACCGGATTGTTCTTTTTACGACGGCTTAATATCTGTGCCAGACGTTCGATCTCTTTTTCACGACCGACGATCGGGTCCAACCTATTCTCGGCAGCAGCACGTGTCATATCTGTACCGAAATTGTCCAGTACAGGTGTATCGTTTGGCGACTTCGGTTGTGCGGCTCCGGTTCCGGAAGAGGAGCGGGGAGACTCTTTGCGGGAAGAGAAGTCTTCATCTTCGTCGTCTTCATCATCTGTGTAACCGTCGCTGATCTCGTCGATCTCTTCCAGCTCTTCCATGCGGTTCATGTCGGTTCCGCCAACCAGGTTGTTGTATACGTTACGATAGTTTATACCGGCTTCGCTCAGTGCTTTGGCGGCTACGTTGAACTCTTCTTTCAGGATGGCCAACAACAAATGTTCCGTGCCGGTCTCGTCTGTCTTGAACAAACGGGATTCCAACATGCTCATACGTAAAACACGTTCTGTTGTCTTACTGATCGCTATATCATGCAGTTCGGCCTCTTCTGTCTCAAATGTATTTTTGATCTCCTGCTCAATTCTTCTCTTTATATCGAATACGTCGGCATGCAAATCACGCAATAACTGCATGGCTTTACCTTCACCGTCGCGGATGATACCAAGCATTAAGTGTTCCGGCCCGATATAGCTGTTTTGAAGCCTGGCGGCCTCTTCGCGGCTATATTCTATAACGTCAATAAGCCTTTTCGAATAATTATTTTTCATATTAAAATGAATCCTTCTCTTTATAAATAATGTATGTGAATACAAAGTTAGTAAACTCTCTCTATATATCTAACAAAATTCATGCCATTATTCCTAAGAAAAATGAAGAAAGTGCTTAAATATCCTTATTAAGCTCCTTGTCTATCCGGTAAAAGTACGGCAGAAGAATAGTGTTTCACTAGGGTGAAACAGTTGTTTCTCCTAGATGAAACACTTGTTCCATTAGGATGAAACACTTTTTTGAAAAAAGAGCTGTTTCCCCCGGATGCGGAATAAAAACATTTTTTTCAGCATAAAAACTTTCGTGATACAGGGAAAAGCCTTACCTTAGTGCACTTTTTAAAAGATGAGATATTGAGTGTAATTAATATAAAACTAAATGGTTGATCAAGACAGAATTATTAAGATTAACATCGAGGAGGAAATGAAATCGGCATACATTGACTATTCAATGTCTGTCATCGTTTCACGTGCCCTTCCGGATGTTAGGGATGGTTTTAAACCGGTTCATCGTCGTATTTTGTTTGGAATGAATGAATTGGGAAATACATCCGACAAACCTTATAAAAAATCTGCGAGAATTGTTGGTGAAGTTTTAGGTAAATATCATCCACATGGCGACTCGTCCGTCTATTTCGCAATGGTTCGTATGGCACAGACATGGTCTATGCGTTATACATTGGTCGATGGACAAGGTAACTTTGGTTCTGTGGACGGTGACAGTCCTGCCGCTATGCGTTACACGGAGGCAAGATTAAGTAAGCTTGCCGAGGAAATGCTCCGGGACATCGAGAAGGATACAGTAGATTTTCAGCTGAACTTTGATGATACGCTGAAAGAACCGACTGTGTTGCCGACCCGTATTCCTAATCTGCTGGTAAATGGAGGTTCGGGTATTGCTGTTGGTATGGCTACAAATATGCCGACACACAATTTGACCGAAGTACTTGACGGATGTATTGCCTATATCGACGCTCGTGGAGATATTGACGTAGAAGGATTGATGCAATATATCAAAGCTCCTGACTTTCCGACCGGTGCAACGATCTACGGATATGCCGGCGTAAAAGAAGCTTTTGAAACCGGTAGAGGACGTATCATCCTCCGTGGTAAAGCAGAGATTGAAGTAGAAAACAATCACGAGAAGATTGTTATTACCGAAATTCCTTATCTTGTTAATAAGGCTGAATTGATCAAGTATATAGCTGATCTGGTAAACGATAAACGTATTGACGGTATTTCCAACGTGAACGATGAATCCGACCGTAACGGTATGCGTATTGTCGTCGATGTGAAACGTGATGCCAACTCTGGTGTTGTACTGAATAAATTGTATAAGCTGACTGCACTGCAATCTTCTTTCAGTGTAAACAATATCGCTTTGGTCAACGGTCGTCCGAGACAGTTGAACTTGAAAGATATGATCAAGGCTTTTATCGAACATCGGCATGAAGTTGTTATCCGTCGTACACGTTTCGAACTGAAGAAAGCGGAAGAAAGAGCGCATATCCTGGAAGGTTTGATCATTGCCTCAGACAATATCGACGAAGTAATCGCTATCATCAAATCATCGAAAAGCCCGAATGAGGCTATCGAACGTTTGATGGAACGTTTCTCGCTGTCTGATATTCAGGCACGTGCCATTGTTGAAATGAGACTTCGCCAGTTGACCGGACTGGAACAGGATAAACTGCGTGCGGAATACGAAGAAATAGAGAAGTTGATCGCCCGTTTAAAAGAAATTCTTGAAAACGAGGATGTTCGTATGGACGTTATCAAAGGAGAACTGGAAGAAGTAAAAGAAAAGTTTGGCGATGAGCGTAAAACGGATATCGTATATGCTTCCGAAGAACTGAATCCGGAAGATTTCTATGCGGATGATGAAATGATCATCACCATTTCTCACATGGGATACATCAAGCGTACGCCACTGAGCGAATTCCGTGCCCAGGGACGTGGCGGAGTAGGAGCAAAGGGATCGGTAACACGTGACGAAGACTTCGTAGAATATATCTATCCGGCATCCATGCATGCAACCTTGCTGATATTTACGGCAAAAGGTAAATGTTATTGGCTGAAAGTATACGAAATACCTGAAGGAGCTAAGAATGCGAAGGGTAGAGCTATCCAGAATTTATTGAATATCGAACCGGATGATAAAGTAAATGCTTTTATCCGTGTAAAGAAACTGACAACTGATACCGAATTTATCAATTCACATTATCTGTTGTTCTGTACCAAGAAAGGTGTTATCAAGAAAACATTGCTTGAAGCATATTCACGTCCGCGCCAGAATGGTGTAAACGCCATCACATTGCGTGAAGACGACGGCTTGATCGAAGTTTGTTTGACAAACGGCAATAATGAAGTGCTGATTGCAAACCGTAATGGACGTGCTATACGTTTCCATGAAAGTGCTGTTCGTGTAATGGGACGTACAGCATCCGGAGTAAGGGGTATGACATTGGATGACGATCCTGCCGATGAAGTTGTAGGAATGGTATGTATCAAAGACAAGGAAGCCGATACGGTATTAGTTGTTTCTGAGCAGGGTTACGGAAAACGTTCGGTTGTGGAAGATTACCGTATGACGAACCGTGGCGGTAAAGGTGTTAAGACGCTCAACATTACAGATAAGACAGGTAAACTTGTTGCCATTAAAAATGTTACAGTAGAAAATGATATCATGATCATCAACAAGTCCGGTATTGCTATTCGTATGAAAGTTACCGACTTGAACGTTATCGGACGTGCAACGCAAGGTGTACGCCTGATCAACTTAGGTAAACGTAACGATGAAATAGCCTCGGTATGTAAGGTATTATCCGAACCGGATGAGCAGGAGGTGGATGACGAAAACGCTGAACTGGATGCTCAGAATGAGAATAATGAAAAATTAACCGGGTTTGGAGGATCTGAAGATATCGCAAATGATACTGAAGAGACAACAAATGAATAATTTAAACAAATAGAAATATTAATCTCAAATTACTATCACAATGAAACGATTATTGTTAACAGTTGCATTATGTGTTGCAGCATCTTCTGCCTCTTTCGCTCAAAAGAAAGCCGTTAAAGAAGCACAGGGTATTGCAAAAGGAGACAAGGCTGACTTTACTGAAGCAAGAGCCTTAATCAAAGGAGCCATGGAAAATCCTGAATCAAAGGATGATGCTCAAACATGGTATGTTGCAGGTTTTATCGAAGATCAGCAGTTTAGTGCAGAAAGAACAAAACAGATTTTGGGACAGCAGCCGAACGAACCGGTTATGTATGATGCATTGATCGCTATCCTTCCTTATTTCAAGAAAGCTTACGAACTGGATCAATTACCTAATGAAAAAGGTAAAATCAAACCTAAATATACAAAAGACATCAAGAGTATCTTGAGTGCTGATCATGTATATTATTTCAACGGTGGTGCTTACTATTTCGATCAGAAAGATTATAAGAAAGCTTATGATTTCTTTAATCAGTATCTGGAAATCTCTGAATTACCCATGTTTGAAGGAACTCAGACTGCAGAGAAAGACTCTACTTTCATGACAGTTCAGTTCTATGCTGCTGTAGCTGCAACTCAGCTGGGTGATTCTCCTACAGCTATCAAAGCTTTGAGCCGTGCTAAAGACACAGATTTCAGACAGAATGATGTTTATCAGTATCTGGCTTATGAATATCAACAGGCAGGTGATTCTGTAAATCACATAAAAACATTGGAAGAAGGTTTGGTAAAATTTCCGAATGAAGACTTTTATCTGATGAGTTTGATCGATACATATGTTCGTTCAGGTCAGAATGAAAAGGCTATCGAAAATCTGACAACAGCTATTGCTAAGAATCCGGAGAACGGACAGCTTTATCATGTGATGGGTATCGTTTATGAAACAGGTTTGAAAGATTATGCAAAGGCTGAAGAATTCTTCAAGAAAGCATTGGAAATCAATCCGGAATCAGCTGAATCTTTGTCTAGCTTAGGTCGTGTATATTACAACCAGGGTGTAAACAAACAAGGTGAGGCTAATATGATCAATGATAGTAAGAAATATCAGGAAGAATTAGCTGTAGCTAAAGATCTTTTCAAAAAAGCTCTTCCTTATTTTCAGAAAGCTCACGAATTAAAACCTGATGAATCAGAATATATGATTGCTTTAAGAGGTATCTATTATAATCTGAACATGGGTCCGGAACTGGAAGCTATCGAAGCTGAAATGAACAAATAATAATCATTTTATTATATAAAAAATAGCCGTCTCACAATCGAGACGGCTATTTTTTTGTCCGTGTATCTCCAGACTATCGTATTTTCCATGCGTTTCAAATTCAAGAAAATAGGCAAGAGATAGAGATTTCAAATATTTCTATTAAACATAATGGTGATTATAAAAAGTAGTAGTGAAAGTATATTATATTGATAAAGTGTAAAACAACGAATTATACTATATAAAAAATCCGTATATAACTTCACAGTTACATACGGACCAAACAAATAACAAACTCTACTTATATGAAAAAACAAATACTACTAACATAATTATTACAGAATCTTTCTTCTAAGCTCTGTGTATCATTATAACAATGATAAGGTTTATTTAGTTCTGACTACTAACTAATTTTCTGTTATTTTTTCCTGCTTATTTCAAGCATATATACAGAACTATTTTCGTCAAAGAACTATATTTTATACGCTATTATAACAAAATGTCATTTATATATGTTTTGCTTCCGTATGCTAATAAAAGCTAAAAAGGCATATGTCGTATCAGGTAAGATACGACATATGCCTTTTTGCGTTGTATTTGTTCGTTTTTAAATAAATGCGATATGCATATCCCTATACCTGTTAATCTGACAATTAACAAGGTTTTCCTTTGCTATCATCTCACAATCTTCTATATCCATGCCGTTTTCAGGAACACTCCAATACCACAACATAGGTACTTGATTTTCTCTTTTTGTTGTTTCCATTTTTCTCCTTTTTAAATTCAACTTCATACATAAGACAGAAAAAAAGAAAATACCCCTATCATCTTCCTTAATTATTTAGAGATTTTCTTTAATCAAGAGCTACAATGTTTTTAATTGAGCTATTAATATATTTTATCAATCTTCTTTGCAGCATTTTCAAACTCTTATCCATCTTCTTTCATATAAACAATTAATAATTTAGTGATATAAGCTATGAAGACGTTGAGATTATTTTTAATGGCCACAGGCGTTTTGTTTACTTCTCTGACTTTTCAGTCATGTTTAGATGATAATGATGACTATCATTATGGATATATGATTCCAAACGCACTAGTGACAGTGAAGCCGGTTAGTGATAATTCATTTTTCCTGCAATTGGATGACACAACAACCTTGCTACCTGCAAATATAACCTCCTCTCCTTTTGGGAATAAGGAAGTTAGAGCATTAGTTAATTTCAGTGAAGTGAACGAACCTAGCGAAGGTTATAGCAAAGCTGTTCATATCAATTGGATAGACAGTATATTAACTAAGCAAACTGCTCCGGATTTGGGAGTCGATAATGACTCTGTATATGGAGCTGATCCTGTTGAAATGATTAAAGATTGGGTGACAATAGCAGAAGATGGTTATCTGACACTTTGTTTCAGAACATTATGGGGAGATCGTAATAAGGCTCATTTCGTAAATTTATTGGTAAACCAGGATCCTGCTAATCCTTATGAGGTAGAATTCCGCCACAATGCTTATGGAGATGTTTACGGTGCTGAAGGTGATGGATTAGTCGCGTTCAAACTGGACAGTCTGCCTGACACACAAGGTAAAACCGTTAAACTGAAATTAAAATGGAAATCATTTAGCGGAGAAAAATCTGCAGAGTTCGATTATTGTACACGTAAGTCAACTCCTTCCAACAAGTCTGGAATTGGTGAAGAAAGAAGTGTTTTGAATCTGAAATAACTTTTTCTCACTATGGTATAGAAAAAAGGCATCTGCAATACGGATGCCTTTTTCTTTTACGGAACTATTATGATTATGAAAGATTCAGAACGACAGTCTCATTGTACAGCGAACTCCTTTTGTTTGAATACCTGGATGATCACGATAATTCAAACGCCATACATAATCAATACGAAGGAACTGAAAGATATTTTCAACACCTACACTAGCTTCCATATAAGGAGTTTTGCCCAATGTATAAGAACCATAAGGGAAAAGATACAGTCCCTCCCTCCCTTTCGCAGGATTATTCTTATCTGTCAGATGTCCCCACAAACCGCGAAAAGCAAAGACTTCTCTTGCTTTTAACTTCTTGATAAGGGGAAGACGGTTCAGGAGATTTCCATTCATATAATATGTTAAATCCCAGGATGCATACTCATCATTGATGAATTCCATCGCATTCATATTCGTATAGGCTTCCGGCTGAATAGTATAGGATAGATTGGCATTCGGCAGGATCAATAACGGATATGGAACTTTGGTCCACACTTTTCCTGCTTTGGTTATAATATCGAGATAACCGAAAGCCGAGAACCATAAACGTTTCTGAACACCAATATCTGTACGATGATAATCATAAGCTGAGCCTAGCAGGTCTTTTTTGGCCATCACATGGCTGAAATTAAAAATTAGAGCATCGTATGTAATTGGAATACGATTGTTGCGTGTCTGATAAAACTTTTCATTTCTAGCATAACGAAACTTCAGTTCCAGTTCAGTCATATCGTAATGTCTAAGAGAGCTGATGGTTCCGTCTGTGTTGATACGATCGAAAACAGCATATTCTGTGGCATATTCACGACGGTTGCGTACAATTGTATTATATGACAGGCCATTGTAATGTTCATAAGAATAAGTCAACTCAGCTTGACGGAGATACGTAGCCCGTGTATCCTTTTGACGTCTTATTGACAAAAGGATGTTATCTTTACTTGTATACATATATTGTTGTCCTAATTTATTGATATCGTACATATATTCAAAACGGATTGAGTTCAATGGAAATTCTTTGCGGAACTCCTTACGATCATTGAATGAATATTCTACAAGAGCATTGTATTTCAGCTTCTTGTCTTTTGTTCCATATGCCATGTAACCATCGAAAAATAAATTTTTGTTGAATGCCGGTGTCGTTGTTCCTCCTACACGAAAACGGGCACCTTCAATAGAATTACCACTGATTGTTGTATTCATTGGACCAAATTCGAATTTGCTTTTCATTGGGTCTTTATTTGTTGCGATATAGCCAGACACTAGTGTCGAAACAACTTTTTCTGTTACATAAAAAACTGGAACAGAACGAAGTTTCGCCATCAAATTTTTCACCGAGTTTGGATTTTTCTTAGCTGCTTCATCAGGTCGGTTGTCTGTCCAAAAATCTTCTGGCTGCTGATATGCTTCTTTCAAGGTTATAACAGGTGCACTTTCTTTAAAGATCCGGGCCTGTTCAGCATCAGGTTCCTCAAAGGATTGATTGCTGTAAATATTCAACCGTCGTGCATACATTCCCTTAGTTTTCTCATTTAACTTAAAGTTCACACTGATATCGTCTTTTGTGATAATACGAGTACCATCCGGTATACGTTCGAAAGCCTGCTCGATTGTCATTCTGGATACAAAATTCAGGTTGATGTCTTTAGGCACATTGAATATTGCTTTCTGAACAAAAAAGGTAGAATCAAGTGTCACGTAAAGATGACCGGTAAAACCAAATGTTTCTGAATTGAAGGGTACAAAACCCAGATCCACGCATTTTTGCCCGCTCACATCCAGTGTATCGAGTAAATAGTATTTATAATAGTTCGGTCCAATCGTAGAAAGCGGACTTACAAATCTCTGCAGAAATAAAGGTATATCATTTTTGAAAATATCGACTTCCCGGAACACTTCATTCAGAAATTGCTGAATACCGTCGCGGGAAAAAACTTCATCTACTCCGGATGATTTGTTACCTTTCACAATAAATTTCTCTGACTTCGGATTTTTGCGATAATAAACCGTTCCGACTTTTTCTTTTTCAGAAACAGGAAGAATAGTCGTACCTATATCCAACGTGTCAATAAAATCAATCAGAAAATCAAATTTTCCAGTCTTACCGTTCTTTTTAGGTTTTGGAGTATAATCATTCATTGCAAAGATCATTTTTTCATACTGGTCGTACCGGAAATAGTCATGATTGCGAGGATTATTGCTTTCCCGCAAAGCAATCACCTGCTTCACAAATTCGACAGCCGGATTTTCTTTTTTACTGTATCTTTCCTTTTGGGGTTTGATAACCACTTCATTCAATATAATTCCGTTCGGAGCCAATTGTATTTTTAAGTCATTTGTTTTTCCCAAAGCAATTTTCACCTCTTTCGGGTCATATCCCAGATACGATACTTCCAGTATCCGAGCTGAAATTACAGTTGAGAATGAAAAATTCCCATC